>NZ_DAMBMM010000002.1:0-570116 GCF_032065005.1 Sphingobacterium sp. | reverse complement strand
ATTTTATAAAGAAGCCCGCTGTCAACAGACAGCGGGCTTTCTGTTTTTAGGGGCAATTGGTAATAAGGAGCCGATACGATATCGGGTCCGTTCCGTCGCCATATTGCCCATTACGGTCAAGGTCAGCTAAGGGCACATTGTGATACGCAATACGGTATTGGGGCCGTTCGGGAGCCATATTGTCCATTATGATCCTGGAATATCCTCTCATCCATTTAATCCTGGTTCGTTCCCAAATCTTGGCCCATCCTCTCATCCTTTCCATCCTGGTTCAAAACCAACCCATCCAACCCCAACCCATCCCTTCCATTTCAGACCTATCACCCCCTTTCCACCCATCCTTTTCATAGCAATATCCAATAAGATATAGTTAAAATCGAATTAGTTCCTTTGAAATATAATTCGCATTTTTATTCTAGTATAATTTTAACCAAGTGTGAATTGTGATATAGAATAAAGCTTATTTAAGCTCTTATGCCAGTTAACTTTATTAAAATCTTACTTAAACCTGCGTATTTATAGCTTCTTGCTTTCCAGAATTGGGAACCAGACCAGTTATACGCTATACAATCAATCTATATTTATCATTGAGAATGAAAAGAACATTTAATTTATTTTTTCTCCTTCCATTAATGTTGGGGTTCCCCAATTTTAATGAGAACTCAGAACTACCTCAAACTAAAAACAATTTCACTAAGCAGTACGGGACCCGATCGGTACAGGATACTTTAAAAACCATGTCTGGTGCTCCATCGGATCTGATCATGACCGAATTTACCGGTCCGGATCTTACACCTTCGCCTGCCTGCCTAGCAGTTGCTCCTACGGGAGAAGTCTTTGTGGGTGTAGATATGATCGGATCTCTGGGTAAGGATATGGGCAAAGGCTTTATCCGCCGATTTGTGGATTCGGATAATAACGGCAGCATGGACAAGCATACAGATTTCGCCCGCGTGGATAACCCGAGGGGAATCTTTGTCCTAGGCGACCAAGTATTTGTCCTGCACACGACATTTGATTCCAAGTCGGGTATTGCAACAGGTATGGACCTTGTGGTATTTGAAGACAAGGATAAAGATGGTGTTGCAGATGGAGATCCTAAGGTATTGATCAATGGCCTAAGTAATGCCAAGTATATTCAAGAACGTGGTACTGACCATGCAACAAACGGTATCAGAATGGGAATCGATGGCTGGATCTATATCGCAGTTGGAGATTTTGGATTCCATAATGCAACGGGTGCAGATGGCAAGAAATTGACCAATTTGGGCGGTGGTGTTTTGAGGGTTCGTCCTGATGGTACCGAAATGGAACTATATACACATGGCCTGCGCAATATTTATGATGTTGCAATCGATCCATTTATGAATATCTTCACTAGGGATAATACCAATGATGGTGGCGGATGGGATATCCGATTTTCCCATCAGATCCAATCTGGTGAATATGGTTATCCTTTATTGTTCCAAAACTTTACAGAAGAGATCATTCCGGCACTAGCCATGTTGGGTGGTGGTTCTGGTACAGGATCCTTATACTTGGATGAGGATACTTGGCCAGAAAAATATAATAAGGTGCCGATGATGGCAGATTGGGGAAGGAATTTCCTTTATATGCATCATGTGACGCCAGATGGGCCAAGTTTCAAACAGAAAGAAGAAGAATTCATCAAGTTGCCGCAGATCACGGATGTAGATGTGGATGGTTCAGGTAGATTATACCTATCGGCATGGGACGGCGCAGGCTATTCAGGTAATCCTGATAAAGGTTATATCGTTCGTGTCGTTCCTCAAGGATGGACTTACAAAGCCTTTCCAGAAATCAAGAATGCTTCGGTAGCTGATTTGAAGGAACTGTTGAAATCTGGAAGTTCCACGATTAGGTTATATGCTTCCCAAGAATTGGTAGCTAGAGCATCTGATGAATCCGCAGCTGCTGCATTGGAGACTGCTCAAGACAAGAATTTGCCTTTGAGCAGCCGAGTGGCTGGTATTTACACTTATGCACAGGTAGCTAAAGGAAAAGGCGTTACAGCCTTGTTAGACCTTGCGAAGGAAGCAACAGTTAGGGAATTTGCATACCGCGCCTTGACCGATCGTTTGTCTACAGTGGACCAAGTGCCTACAGATCCTTTTGTTGAAGGGTTGAAAGATCCATCAGTAAGGGTTCAGGCCGTTTCTGCTGTTTCATTAGGTAGATTGGGTCGTCCAGAAGTGGCCAATTCATTGCTACAAGTGGCTGTCCCAGCATCGTTCATTGCTCCTGCGAAAGGAAAGGAAGGTCCTCATGATGTTCCTAACTCAGCAATTATTCTCCCTCATTTGGCCGTAAAAGCATTGGTTCGCTTGAATGCCGTAAATCCTGCTGTAGGATTTTTGAGCACTGAGAGCCCTGATCTGGCATTATGGGCATTGCGTTATATGCATGATCCAAGAGCCGTAGAAGGATTGATCGCTGCCTATGGAAAAACAAAGGATCAAAAATTAAAGGATAAAATTTTGGTTACCCTTGCCAGGTTGTATAAAAAAGAAGCGGACTATGATGCTTCTTGGTGGTGGGGAACCCGTCCGGATTCGCATGGTCCATATTATAAAGCCATTGATTGGGCATCATCACCGGTCATCGAAAAATTCCTGCTTGCTGAGGGAGCAAAAAGCAGTAGTTCCAAAAAACAGTATTTTGCTGACCTAAATGAAAAATTCAGGATGGAGATTGCTGCATTTGATATTGTAGAACCAAAAGCAATAGCTGAAAAACAGCCTGCAGAGAAGAAAGTTGACCTAGAGAAAATCAAGAACCAAAAAGGACAGGTAGGTAAAACTTCTATCGAAGAAGTAATGATAGCACTACGTAAAGTAAAGGGAGATCCTACGAAAGGTAAAGCTTTGTTTAACAAACAGGGTTGCCATGCCTGTCACAGTGTCAATAAAGGCGAGGCTATGAAGGGACCATTTATGGGACAGATCGGTGGTATCATGAACCGTGAGCAGATTGCGGAATCGATCCTGAGACCTAATGCATCAATTTCCCAAGGATTCTCCACTGTCTTGGTAACGACTAAGGACAAGAAGAATTTCATGGGTTTTGTGACTCAGGAGACAGCGAGCAAGCTTGTACTGAGAGATATTGCCGGGAATGTGAATACCATCAACAAAAGCAATGTGGCAAGTAGAAAAGAAATGCCGAATTCTATGATGCCGGCCGGTTTGGCCAATTCATTGACTTTGGAAGAGTTTGCATCGCTGGTATCTTTCTTAGAAAAACAGAAATAAAAGCTTAATAAATAACAAAATAAAAGCCATGTCCTTTGACATGGCTTTTATTTTTTTGAAGGGTCTTAATCTTCTTCTTCGTCATAAAATTCCATCAATGATGAAATATAGGGATCATCCCATCCATCAACGATATCATCATAGGCCTCGTCAGGAATGTTGCTTTGTCTTACTTCTAATGAAGTACCCTTTTTATGTTCATGGAGTTTCAGGGTCACGATGGAAGGGTCTTCCTGCTCGCCGAAATACCATTCTTGGACAATTTTGCTGAACGGTTCCAATTCCAGGAACTTCCCTTGTATGGCTCCATCCCACATGGAGAATTCTCCATTGGGAACTGGATCGATTTCTACAAGGTCGCCAGTCCATAATCTGATGGTTATTTCAGTCGTCAATGCTCTGTAAAGTTCCTCAGGTGTAGCAGGTATGATATAATATTTTTTAAATTCTTTCATTCTAAATATTAAAGGAAAAAAATAATTCCTGTAAATTTACATAGATTTATTAGCATAATATGAGTAATATTCTCCCGAATTCCTTAATAAAAAGATTAGGTATAAATCCATTTTTTGACGAAGAAGCCTTTAAAGCCGCACATGAAAGCGGAGAAAAACTCACCTCCATACGCTTAAATCCTAAAAAACCCACAGAATTAGACTTTGAACTTGCCGACCGGATCCCCTGGTGTGAAAATGGGTATTATCTGAATGAACGTCCAAAGTTTACCTTGGACCCCTTATTTCATGCTGGCTGTTATTATGTGCAGGAAGCATCATCTATGTTTGTCAGTCATATCTTGAAGGAACTAAAACTTCGGGAAAGGGATATCAAGGCCTTAGATCTATGTGCTGCACCCGGTGGGAAATCTACATTGATCAATGATCAGATCAGTCCCAATAGCTTATTGGTTGCAAATGAAATCATAAAGAGTAGGTCCGTCATCCTGCAGGAAAACCTGATGCGTTGGGGTTTCCCAAATGTGGTGGTGTGCAATAACGATCCTTCAGCATTCAGAAGGTTGCCAGGGTTCTTCGATCTCATGTTGGTGGATGCCCCATGTTCGGGTTCAGGCATGTTTCGAAAGGATGAAGATAGTATTGATGAATGGTCTGAAGCGAATGTAAAGCTCTGCAGGGAGAGGCAACAAAGGATTTTATCTGAAGTCGTATCCTGTTTGAGCAGCAATGGCTATTTACTGTATTCTACCTGTTCTTATTCTTCTGAGGAAAATGAAGATATTTTGGATTGGCTGATCGAAGAATATAACCTAGCAAGCATAGAAATCCCGGTTGATCCTGATTGGGGGATAGAACAGACCAAATCTGAAAAACATAAGGCTACGGGCTATCGTTTTTACCCGCATAAAACTAAAGGAGAAGGATTTTTCATTGGCATCCTGCAGGTAAAGAATATCCAACCTACATTCTCGACCAAGAAGATGAAAATGGAGAAATCTCCTGTTCCTAAAGACTGCCTGGTTGGCTGGGTTGAAAATGAAAAGGACTTTTCCACATTAATGCATAATGAAAATGTCCACATTTTCCCCAAAGATTTAGAAGCCAGTATTAAGGCCTTACAACAGGTCCTTTACCTCAAAAATGCAGGAACAATGGTAGGGAAGTGGATAGGAAAGGAACTTGTTCCATCCCATGATCTGGCATTGAGTGTTTTTAGAGATAAAAATCTGTCTTCAGTGGAGCTCTCTTTATCAGATGCCCAGGATTTCCTAAGAAAGGAACAGTTGGACATTGAATTGTTCAATGGGGTGAAAAAAGGTTGGTGTTTGATTAATTATGAGGGTGTTTCTTTAGGCTGGGTAAAGGTATTGGGAAACAGGATCAATAATTACTACCCAAGGGAAGTGAGGATAGCAAATCTATAATTTATAGATTTTGATGGGCTAAGATCAAAGCGCAAATATCCTTTGCCACTTCCTCTTTGCTTTTTAGATCAAATGAAAGGATCTCTTCTTTTTTATTGATGACCGTGATTTTATTGGTGTCGTGTGCAAAACCAGCTCCCTTATCTTGCATGGAATTGAGTACGATAAAATCTAGGTTTTTTCTCTTCAGCTTGCCAATTGCATTTTCCAACTCATTGTTGGTCTCTAGTGCAAATCCAACCAGCGTCTGTTTTTCTGTCTTTTTTGCTCCAAGGCTAGCTAGGATATCTGTTGTTTTTTTAAGGGATATGCTGAAGTCTTCGGCTTTTTTCTTGATCTTCTGATCGGCAACTTCGGTAGGGGTATAGTCCGCAACGGCTGCGCTCATGACGGTGATGTCGGCTTGATCAAAGTATTTGCTGCATGCATCCAACATCTCTGCTGCAGACTGAATGTTGACCCTTTTTACGCCCTCTGGCGTGTTCAATGCTGTTGGACCACTGACTAGGGTCACTTCAGCGCCAAGCTTGTTGAGTTCCTTCGCAATTGCATAACCCATCTTTCCGCTGGAATGATTACCGATGAAACGAACTGGATCGATAGCTTCATAGGTTGGTCCTGCTGAGACCAGGGCTTTCTTGCCTGAAAGCGGTTTATTGGATTCGAAATAGTCTTGGATGAACTGGAAGATTTCTTCCGGTTCTGCCAGTCTACCTTCACCTACCAGTCCGCTGGCCAGATCTCCTTTTCCCGGAGGGATGATCACATTTCCGTAGGATTGGAGCAATTGGATGTTGTTTTTGACAGAAGGGTGTATCCACATGTCCAGATCCATTGCCGGAGCTAGGAAAACCTTGCTTTTAGCAGAAAGATAAACTGCTTGAAGAAGGTTGTCGCAGATACCTTGGGCACATTTTGCCAAAGTATTTGCAGTAGCTGGAGCAATTAAAATGAGGTCTGCCGATTCGGCAATATGGACATGGTTATTCCATTCCCCAGTTTTTTGGTCGTAATATTCGACGAAAACGGGGTTATTGGAAAGGGTAGAAAGAGTAAGTGGAGTAATGAATTGAGTAGCTTCCTGGGTCATGATAACCTGAACGGAGGCTTCTGCTTTTCTCAGTAATCTTACCAATGTTGCAATCTTATAAGCGGCGATGCTGCCGCTTATACCAATTACAATATGTTTGTCTCTTAAAGACATGGTAAATAGCTTACTCTTGTTCTTTAGATGGGTTTCTGAAATATACTTTCTCGTGTAAAAACTCGTCGATAGCTACTAAAGTTGGTTTTGGCAATCTTTCGTAGTGCTTAGAGATTTCAATTTGCTCACGGTTTTCAAACACTTCCTCTAAATTATCATTGCTGCTAGCAAACTCTGACAATTTTTGGTTTAACTCCTCTTTCATATCTACAGCGATCTGATTAGCACGCTTGCTGATAACAACGATAGATTCGTAAAGGTTATCAGTAGTTTGGTCTAACTCTCTTAAATCGCGAGTTACTGTTGAATTTGGAACGGTATTTTTATTCTGATTCATATATAAATAAAAATGGATGTACTAAAGATTATTGTTGATTGTTATTCTCGGTCTCGATCGGAACACCATTTGGCGTTGCAATACCTAAGTCTTCTTCACGTTGCTTCCTCATTTTTTCGTCATTGGCCATGATCTTCAGGGCAGAGGCAATCTTTCTGTCCGCACTTCCGCGAAGGCCGTTCAACTCATTGTTGTACTTGCTCTCAGGGTAATGCTCCATAAAACTGTCGTAGTAATCAATCATTTGATTGAACCTTTCCTCTTGACGGTGAGGGTAGGAGTTATCGGCAAAAAGATATTGTGATTTTACCAATAGATATTCGATATCTTCTGCGTGCTTGGTATCTGGATATATTTTTAATACATTTTCCAAGGCGATCACAGCAGCACGGTAATCATCAGGCAATCCCATATTGAAATACAATTTGGCATTGTCAAAAGCTTTTTTCTCTAATTTGTCACGAAGGTTTTGGATCAAATCGCCAGCCTCTTTTGCTCGTTCCGACTCTGGGTACAGGTTCACAAAGAGTTGAAGTTGGTCAATCGCCTTACGAGTATTGTCTTGATCTAAATTTGATCGTGGAGAATCTAAATAATAGCAGTATGCTGACATAAATCTACATTCCTCAGCTCTAGGGCTGTTCGGATAATTATCTGCAAAGTTTTTAAAGTGAAATCTTGCTGAGATATAATCTTTCAGACGGTAGGCAGCAAAAGCCGTGTAATAGTTTAGATCTTCAGCATCAGCTGTGCCACGGTATTTGGCCAAAAGATCTTGAAATAAGGTCAAAGCTTTAGAGTACTTCTCTTTTTCGTAGTACTTTACAGCTTCTTGATACTTCATTTGTACGTTATTGCTTGCGCGTAGTTTTTCGAATTTACTCTTACAACTACCCAAGCCCAATAAAAGAAACAAGCCGACAATTAGGCTAAATACATGATTCTTTAAAAACATCCCACAAAGATACGTGAATTAATACTAATTTTCAATTATTTAATGATACGCGAAAATACTTGATTTCAATAAGGTAATTCTTGGATTAACTTGGTTTTAACAATCTTTAACTTAAAGTGGCCGATTTTGCTGAGATTGAAGGTATTGAGGCTAAAATTGGGGGTTTTTGTTAAGTCAAATGAATGTTGAATTAGCATAGGCCATGTCACAAATAATTAAAATAATAACTATATTTACGTTTAATATATTTTATCAGGATTTAAAATGACCTTATTTGAAAGAGTAGAGCAAGCATTGGATTCCATCAGACCTTATTTACAGACTGATGGGGGTAACGTTTCTATTGAAGAAATTACGCCAGACAACGTTGTGAAGCTTAAATTGTTGGGGACTTGCGCAAATTGTTCAATGAGTATAATGACTTTTAAAGCAGGTTTAGAACAAGCGATTAAAAAGGCCGTTCCGGAGATTGTTGCTGTGGAAGCAATCAATATCACGGATATGGATGATCCCAATGCGATAAACCCCAACCAATTGTAATAAAAATATTAGATGCTGTTAACACAATTTAACAGCGTCTTACGTATGATTTTCCCTAGTTTTGTTGCTAAATGAAATTCCTACAGAAATATATCTTGCTTGCTGTACTATTGGCAGTTGGTTTGAGCCTCCAAGCTCAGAACAATAAAATAGTACAGGTCTCTGGGTATATTTTAGCGGAGGAGACGGATATTGCCGTTCCTTATGTGACCATTCGAAATGAAAGTTATGGGAATGAAACATATTCAGCGAACCATGAAGGCTACTTCTCCTTTGTCGGACATACCGGAGACGAGATCGTTTTTTCATCTATTGGTTACCGCTCAGTGAGGATTACCATTCCTAATGTCGATGGTGATAAATATACCGTCAAGATCGAATTGACACCCACCGTAGAGGAATTGCCGATGGTTACAGTCGGTCCTCCATTGCCATGGGCAAGTATTGAAGAGTTCAATATGGAGTTCTTGGCCTTGAATATTGGCAGTGATGATGTAATGACCGCAAAAAGGAACCTTTCTCCTCAAGCTTTGGCATCTCTTTCTAAGATTGTCCCTAGAAGTGCTGAAGAAATCCAAACTTTTAATAACTTTCAGCGACATATCAATATGTCGAATAAGGCCATCAACCAAAATATGGCTAACCCACTGTTGAATCCTTTTGCTTGGGGTTCATTGATCAACCAGATCAAGCGTGGTGATTTTAGTAGACAGCGACTGAAGTATTAATTGGACTCTAGCGCTCCGCGCTTATTGATGCCTCTGATGTTTAGCCTAGAGGCCATGTAAGAAACCAAAGTGGAAACCGCCATTACCGTAATGAAGATCAGCACCAAATCCATATAACGAATGTCTACAGGGTAGGCGTCGAACAATGAGCCTTCGCTGGTTGTGACAAATCCGAAATGATCCTGCAATAAACAGAAAACCAATCCTAAGAAAGCGCCCGTGACACTTCCGATCAACGCAATGAGGATGCCTTGGTAATAAAAGATGTTTTGGATGAGGTTATTGCTGGCCCCTAAACTATTCAATACCACCATATCCTGTTTCTTGTCGATCACCAACATGGTCAAGGAACCAATGATATTAAATATTGCAATGATTCCGATAATCGTCACGATAAAGAAAACGATCCATTTTTCTGATCGTACGGTTTTGTAAAGGGTAGGGTTCTGTTGTTCTCTGTTCTTTACCTGAAAATCCTTGCCTAATAAAGCTTGAATTTCCTTTTGTAAGCTTGTAGAATTGTCGTTTTTCCCATAGAGTTCAATCGCTGAAATGCCTTCATGCTCATTGAGCAAATCTTTCGCAAAATCTATGGGGACAATGATTAAATCTTCGAAGCCGGGTTGATAGCCGAGAATGGCATTAGGCTTTATTACGCGTGTCCTGATATCTTCCAATGGGTTGATATTGTTTGGAGATGCTTTTTTGTCAGGAATATTGAGGAATATCTGATTTTCGTCTCCTTGTAGCGGAACTTGTAAGTTTGCTTGGACCGTGGTCCCTAAAATAGCATAATTCGTGCTGTCCTCCTTGACTTCCAACTTGCCTTCCAATAACATATCTTCATTGGCGATTTGATGTAGGCTATTGGGTTCAATGCCCTTTAATCGCCCAATAAATTGCTGTTGGTTAAATTCAGCAAGGACCTTGTCTTCTAACACCTCGCTATATGAAGTGATTTCTGGTAATGCGCGAAGTTTTTTAAAGGCTTCGCTATTGGTGGAAAACACCTTGCCTGAGGATGGTTCGATCCTATATTCTGGAGAAAAAGTGCTGTACTGTGAAAGAATAAAGCGCTCCAATCCATTGTAAAAGGATAAAACTATCACCAAAGCAGCTGTGCTCACCAATACCCCGATCATACTGATCGATGAAATGATATTGATCGCATTTACTGACTTTTTTGAAAAAAGATATCGTTTCGCAAAGAATATGGGGAGCTTCATTTTTTTATGCTCTGATGAATGGATTAGTCTTTTTTTCTTCTCCAACAGTGGTTGTCGGTCCATGACCAGGATATACTACTGTTTCTTCAGGTAGTGTGTATATTTTGGTAGCAATACTGTTCAACAATTGCTGATGGTTGCCACCTGGAAGATCTGTACGTCCGATACTGCTCTTGAACAGGACATCGCCGCCAATCAAAAAGTTATGTTCTTTACTGTATAAACAAAGATGGGCAGGTGAGTGACCTGGTGCTAAGATCAGGGATAATTCTTCATCGCCTATCTTTATAGTATCATCTTCTGTTAAGAATGTCTCAGGAATGGGCGATGGTTCATATCGGATACCCATTTGAGGAGCATAGTTTTGTACCTGTATCACTAAGGGTAATTCACCTTCATGGAACTGTGGAATTAGATTATAGGTCTCAGATACAAATTTGTTGCCCAACACATGGTCGATATGACCGTGGGTATTGATAAGATGGATTGGTTTTAGACCATTGTTTTCAATATAATCTTTCAGATGGTTTTCTTCTTGATAATTGTGCATTCCAGGATCTATAATGATACAGTTTCTATTGTCATCATAGATTAGATAGGTGTTTTCCTGGTATGGATTGAATACAAATGTCTTGATATGTAGCATGTCCAAAAATAGGAAATATTTCTAAGCAATTGGGTTTTTCCTATTGATTCCAGATTTCCCAGTTTTTTTCTGCTTGCAAAACCAACATTTCGTAACCATTTTTAATAGCTGCCCCTCTTTCTTTTCCTTTTTTTAGGAATAAGGTTTCTTCAGGGTTGTAAATAAGGTCATATAATAAATGTTCACTGCTGATTGCGTGGTATGGCAAGGCTGGACACTCCTCGGTTTTTGGGAATGTTCCTAATGGCGTGCAATTTATTAATAGGGGCGTGTTTTGGATTAATTCTTCGGATAGATCTTCATAGGAAAGGTTATCCTCTGACTTAGTCCGACTAACGATCTTAAAGTCAATGCCAAGCTTTTTTAACGAATATGCAACCGCCTTTGTTGCTCCTCCATTTCCAAATATTAATGCTTTGCTATGGTTGGGTTTCAATAATGGTTCCAATGACTTTTCAAATCCATAAGCATCTGTATTGAATCCCTTCAATTTAACACCATCTGCTTCATGTCGGATTTGTATACAATTCACAGCGGCGATTTCTTTAGCTTCATCTGAAAGTTCCGTTAAATATTGCATCACATCCTGTTTGTAAGGAATAGTTACATTGACTCCGTAAAATTCGGGATTATTGAGATAAAGGCTCGGAAATTCTTCGATTGTTGAAAGAGGGTATAAATCGTAATCAATATGCTTTATACCCTCGTTTCTAAATTTTTCTAAATAATATTTTTTGGAAAATGAATGGCCAAGGGGATAGCCAATTAATCCTAATTGCTTCATCTTCCTTCTGTATATTTTTTAATTATGTCTACAATGACTTGGTTTCCCTGTAATTGAGGCAAGTACTCAAATAATATGTAATGCTTCTCTGGATCTACATTTAAGGCAAGTTCCAAGAAACTCAATGCCTCTGTATATTTCCCTGCTGCAAACATATAGGCTACCATCCGATAGTAAAGTGTAGCTTCATCAGGGTTACATTTGATGGCTTCAGAAATTACTTCAATAGCCTCTTCTAGCCTTGTCTGCTCAAATAATAGGGATGAATAGTCCAACCACGCTTCAGCATCTGTTGGGTTTAGTTCAACAACTTTGGAATAAGCTTCAATTGACTGATCAAATTGTTTTAATTTATATCGTGCATCGGCAATAGCAAACCAATAATCTGGATTTTCATCATCGATTTCTAAAGCTTTCTTGTAAAAATGAAGCGATTCAAAATATCTTTCTTCAAAATCTAACGTTACTCCAATGCCAAACCAAGCATCACTTTGATTGCTGTCAAGTTTTACAGCTTTCTTATAGTATTGCCTCGCTTCATCCATCAATTCCAACTTTTCATAGCATTCCCCAATGGCACAATAAGTATCTGCATTAGGAGTTTCGTGCTCGAATGTTTGTTTATAGACTTCAATTGCTTCTGAATAGCGATCTAAGTTTACTAGGGCATTCCCTTTATTGAAATAAGCAGATGAGAAATTCTCATTGATCAAGATAGCATAGTCATAAGCGTCAATTGCAGCTCCAAAATCACCTAATTTATGGTAAGCATTTCCTAGATTATACCATGCAGCGTATGAATATGGGTCTGTATCGATGTATTGGTTGTAGAATTGTATGCTTTCTTGCTGTTGTTCCAATACATCATAACAAAATGCTATTTCGTAAAGTGCATCTTGATTATCCTTATTCGCTTGAAGGGATTTTTTCAGGTATGATATTGCCTTTTCGTAAGAACCCTGCATCTGATATAAACCAGCAATCTGGTAATACACCTCATCTTTAGCATCACTTAGATTTAATGCTTTAAAAAAGTTTTCTTCTGCTAGTGCATGTTCCTGGAGTGCAGATAGGATTGTACCCTTGATTAAATAGATGTCACCTTCCGAAGGTTCTAATAATTCAGCTTTGTTTAAAGCCTCCAACGCAGGCTCATACTGTAAAGTTGAAGCCAATAGCTGAGCTTTTTTAATTAAGAACAAGGTTTCGAATGGGTGTTGGGCAGATGCAAATTCTATTACTTGTAAAGCTTTTATTGGATCATTGTTAGTAATGTAATAGTCAATAATGCTTTCAAAAGCTTTTGCGTCAAAAAAGTACTGGTCTTCATTTCGAAGCATTTCCTCATAACGATCCACCGAAAATTTTTGTTCTTCCGGGGTTCCAAATTCAAAATCTTCTTCCATTATTCTCCTCTTTAAATTTTATTCGTACTCTCCAATTCCTAAATGAAAATACTATTTTTTGAACATCTGAATATGTAATTGTTTTCAACATATTCACATTTTAGACTGGGCTAGTCTGCAAAAGTAAAGTTAATAAAGTAATTACAATGTAATTACTTGTGTAAAACAACAAAAAAGCCAGCTGAAACAGCTGGCTTTTATTATTTCAAATTGTTATTTCTAACAATTATTTTTTGATCTCAACACGACGGTTTTGAACACGACCTTCTTCAGTATCGTTTGAAGCAACTGGGTTAGCTTCACCGTATCCTGTAGCGTTGATGCTTGATGCAGATACTCCAGCGTTAACTAAGTATTGTTTTACTGCATTAGCACGGTCTTTTGATAAGTTCATGTTGTAAGCTTCTGTACCTTCAGCAGATGCATAACCATCTAATGAAACAGAACCATTGCTATCTTTCAATTCTTTAGCTAATTTATCTAAAGTAGAGTAAGATTCAGTTTTCAATACTGAGCTATCAAATTCGAATTGAATTGGAGCGAAGTATCCTGAAGTAGTTCCGTCAGTTAATTGCTGAGGCTCAGGGAATTTGATTGGACATCCTGATCCGTCAACTACTGTACCTGCAGGAGTTCCTGGACATTTGTCAAATTTATCAGATACACCGTCACCATCAGAGTCTTTGCTTAATTGATCAACAGTACCTTCTAAAGTAGATACGCGTTGTTTCAATGCTTCAACCTCGTTACGTAATGAAGGGTCTTTCAACTCATCATATAATGTAGCAACTGGGTTAGTGAATGTTAAGCTTTCTTTATCACGAGAACCTAAAGTGAACTCTAAACCACCATATACGTTAGAGAATTTTTGTTTTCCGTCGTAACGAACTGGTCCGTATAATAAGTTATCATCAGTGAAGTTCATTGTGTAACCTAAGTTCAAGGCAACAACTTCAGATAATTTAAATTTAACACCAACACCAACTGGGATAAATCCTGTTAAACGGTTGTCACGGTCTCCAGTAGCCTCACGGTCACCAAAGATTTCTTGACCCCATTTACCTTCGTTGTTGTAAACTTCAGTACCTGTGAAATCGTTGTTTGCAAATTGAACTGGGTTGTGAGCCATAACACCTAAACCAACTTTAGCGTAGAAGTTAACAGCATTTTCTCTTCTCATGAAGTCGATAGTACCTAATTGGAATACACCATTTAAGCTAGCTGCCCAGTTAACTGAAGTCTCAGCAGATCTTGCACCGTTTGCAGTTTCTGGAGCAGTTACTAAGTCATGGTTGAAAGTTTTGATACGACCACGGTTACCCTCTAATTCTAAACCGAATAAGTGAGAGAATTGTTTACGGATAGTTAAACCATAGTATTCACCAACTTTGTTTTGGAAATATCCAACGCGTTGTCCGAAACCGTTTTGGCCACCTAAAATAGTGTTAGGAGTAGTGATACCACCTTGAACACCAATTGACCAAGTTCTGTATTGTGATCTACCACCAAATACAGTTGGGGTTTGTGCTTGAGCAGTTTCTGCGAAACCTAAAGCGGCTACTAAAGAAGCTGCAACAGCTGTTTTTTTAATTGTAGAATAGTTCATACTCTTTTTTTTAAGGTTATTAAAATTTTTAATTGTTTCTAGTTGTAAAAATCAATTTAACATAACTTAACAATAACAATGCCAAAAAATGTTAATTTGTAAAAAGCCCTTTTTTTATGTTACCTACAGGTCCTTTTGCCGCGTAAAAATACTTATTAACATTAAATAACACAAATTTTTTATCAAAACTTTATTAATTGTCAATAAATACGAGCATAATAACAGATGCCTGTATGATATTTACTACAAAATATAATGAATTATAGCTAGGGTTAACCCGCCTAACAATGCACTTACAGGTATAGTTAAAATCCAAGCCCATAATAAACTAATGGTAACCCCCCATCGAACAGCAGAAACTCTTTTTACTATTCCAACACCGATAATAGAACCAGTGATCGTGTGGGTTGTTGAAACCGGAATACCAAAATGTTCTGTAATCCCCAAAGTGATAGCACCTGCTGTTTCTGCACTTACTCCTTCTAATGGAGTAACCTTTGTAATTTTAGTACCCATCGTTTTTACAATTTTCCAACCACCACTCATCGTTCCTGCTGCAATTGCAAAATAACATGCTAATGGTACCCATTCTGGCATTTCTTCAAAACTTCCAATTACCCCTTGTGCAATCAAAGCTGTTGCAATAATACCCATAACCTTTTGGGCATCGTTACCACCGTGGGCAAAACTCAATCCTGCTGATGAAACTAACTGAAGGATTTTGAACCATTTCTCGGCTACTGCTGGTCTTGCTTTTTTGCAGATGTTGATAATGATTAAAGTAATGATAATGGAAATGGTCATACCAACCAATGGAGCCAAGACAATAAATGATACAATTTTTAATGTTGCACTTAAATTAATAGCTTCCATGGGGTTTGCTCCTAAGAATAAAGCATATGCCATTCCTGATCCCGCAAATCCACCAATCAAAGTGTGGCTTGAGCTTGAGGGGATTCCATAATACCAGGTGAAAAGGTTCCATGCAATTGCGGCTACAAGTCCAGCAAAGATAACCTCTAGGGTGATGTATTCTTCAATGACCGTTTTGGCAATGGTGTTAGCTACTTTATGGTCAGTAAAAACAAAATAAGCAACGAAGTTAAATAAAGCGGCCCATAGTACTGCCATAAATGGAGTCAATACTTTGGTCGATACGATAGTCGCAATGGAATTGGCTGCATCATGGAAACCATTGATGTAGTCAAACGCAATAGCCAGAACGATTACGACAATTAATAATGTGGTTATACCCATAATTTAATATTGTTGTGAATTCTTATTTAATAAATTAAGCGTTCTTCACAAGAATACTTTCTAATACATTGGCAACATCCTCACATTTATCAGTTGCATCTTCCATCGCTGATAAAACTTCTTTATTCTTGATCAGGTTGATTGCATCTTTTTCATACTCAAACAACTCGGCAACAGCTTTGTCAAAAATATAGTCTGCCTTATTTTCGACACTGTTGATGCGTACACATGAATCAGTAATATTTCTGATGTTTTTTAAATCTTTGAGCTCAAATAGAGCTTTTGCTACATGTTCTGTTGCTTCAAGAATTAAGCTTGAAATTTCTTTCATAGCCTCGCTAGGTTCTGTAACCTTATAAAGTTCCATTCTATTGGAAGCTCCATGAATAAAATCAGCAACATCATCCAATGAACTAGCTAAGGCATGAATATCCTCCCTGTCAAATGGAGTAATAAAGTTCTTGCCTAATTCTAAATGGATTTGATGTGTAAGATTATCTCCTTTGTGCTCAAGATCCTCCAATAATTTGGAGTTATCTTTTCTAAGCTGAAGATCTGTAGTATGAACGCTTTCTTTTAGAAGCTTAGCCATGTCAATTAAGTTTGATCCGGCTTGTTCAAATAATGGGAAAAATTTCTTGTCCTTCGGGACGAAGTATTGAAAAATGCTATTTAAAGACATAACTCGTATTTTAAGTAGCGCAAAATTATGCACTTAATGTTAAGTTAATGTTAAGTTTTGATAAATCGCTTAAATTAAGCTTTCTCAAGGGTAAATGAAAAGGTAGTACCTATACCTTCAGTACTTCTAACATGCACATTTTGCTGATGCGCCTCTATGATATGTTTAACGATTGCAAGACCTAATCCTGATCCACCAATATCTCGAGATCTACTTTTATCCGTCCTGAAAAATCGCTCGAATACTCTCGGTAGATTTTTTTCCTCAATGCCTTGACCATTATCCGTAATTTCTATCAGTACCTGGTCTATTAATAAGTGAACCTTGATATTTGTTTTACCTCCCTTGGATCCATATTTAATAGAATTATCAATTAAGTTGATTAAAACTTGCTGAATTTTCTTTCTATCAGCCTTTACATTGATCGGATTATTGCCTTTAGGGTTAAAAACAAGGGTTATATTATTTTCTTTGGCTTTATATTCCAAATCATCTATAGTCTCTTTTATAAGGGCAATGAGGTCAAATTTTTCTTTTGCAATTGAGATCTCGCCGGATTCCAGTTTTGCTATTTCATCCAAATCATGGATCAGATAGCTCAAACGATCTAAATTTCGAGAGGCTTTATTCAGGAAATTAACTGCCATTTCAGGATTGTCCTCGATCATACCATCTTGAAGTGTCTCTATATATCCCTGAATCGCAAATAATGGGGTTTTGAATTCATGGGAAATATTCGAAAGAAATTCTTTTCGAAATTTTTCTTGAGCTTTTAATTGGTTAATCTCTATGGTTTTTTGTTTGGCCCAGTCCCTTACTTCTTTCTCCGCATCTCCAATCGGATCTTCAGATTTGTGGTCGCCCAACGCATCTTTCAGTTCTTTGCCTAACTTCAGGTTGTGGATCAATTTGTATACAGATTTTATTCTTTCGTATACAAATTTTTGAAAAACATAGTTTAATAAACTGAATGAAAGGACAAAACTCAGGATCAGGATAAAGGTGAAAGTTGGTAAGTCCCTCTCATAATAGTAGTTCATTCCTGATAGGGTCAAGGAAAAAACAAAACTAATGACAAGGATTAGGGTGCGAAAATTCATGATTTACCTAATTAAAGGTGATCTTTCCTTGATGGAGATTAAAAACGGGCAATAATTGATTTACCTCCCGTAACTTTATCCCCAATGTTTACATTGATTTTTGAATCCAATGGCAAAAACAAATCCACCCTTGATCCAAATTTAATAAATCCAAATTCTTCACCTTGTTTCACCTCTTGACCTTCTTTCACATACCAAACGATCCTTCTAGCCATTGCTCCCGCAATTTGACGGAACAATACTTCAACTCCAGATCCGGTCTTAACAACTACGGTTGTTCTTTCATTATCTGTAGAGGATTTTGGATGCCATGCTACCAAGAATTTCCCAGGATGATATTTGAAAAAGGATACTATTCCAGATACAGGATTTCGATTGACGTGTACATTGATAGGAGACATAAAAATCGAAACTTGAATTCTACGGTCCTTCAAATATTCAGTTTCTTCTGTTTCTTCAATAACTACAACCTTACCATCAGCAGGACATAACACAATCCCATCATCGATTGTTATGGTTTTGTTTGGACTCCTAAAAAATTGGACAATCGTAATCAACAGAAATGCTGAAACAATATATATGATCCATTTCACAACACTACCTGCATCATAATAATGCGCAACGGCATTTATTATAAAAATAAATAATACTACTAATGCTAAACTGGTATAGCCTTCCTTGTGAAATTTCATAAATAAATATTTGTGCAAATATAATTATTCTCTATTAATGTCCTATTGTTCATTCTTTCTAGCAATGTTCAAGCTATGGAATTGTATCTTTCCAGATTCATCCGATGAAACTTTGCCCTTTACAGTAATCTCATCCTGAATGTATTCCCCATTTACAAACGAGGGAATATATCGCTCAACGGAATTTAAAACCAACTTAAATGGTCTGCTTATCTCCTCAGGGACATCATCTATGATCTCTAGTTTTGATGGGTTCCCATCCTTACTTACTTGAACTTTATATTCGAAATTATCCTCAATAGGTGCTCTCGATTCAAAAGAATGAAAAGGTTGGGTGAGATAATCAGTTAAATAGCTGTTATAACCCGCTATTTCATCGTAATTACAGCCTTTGGAAATGAACTTTTCCGCCCTAAAGAAGTTCTCGACCGGTAGAACGCTGAAAATAGGAGATGAGTATTCAGTTTCATTGATAATATCATATCCGGATTTGAAAACCCCTCTATAGTAGACTTCCTCAGCAACTAAATCAGCTAATTTGTCCGCGGTATAATAAATTTGCCAAATTCCGTCTGGCACACCGTCTTTCAATTTTCCTTTGTGTTTTACAAATGGATAGCCATATGGATTATAGCCTTGAAAAGGAACGTTGAAATCAAACCTACCATTTCCTCCCTCTACAATCTTCCGACCACGGGTATCATTGAACTCCATGATTTTCACATAGTCAGGAGAAAATTCTACAACCATCATTAATGCTCCATCTGGATAATAGTAATTCCAATTACCTTGGGGTCTATCATTCACAAATGTGGCTTCCCATTTAATAGATCGATTGGGGTGATAGGACTTGAAATATCCAGATTTTTTCCCATCTACATAAGAGCCTTCAAGTATCGGCCTGCCTTCTAGATCAAAATCTGTAAATGAACCGATATACTTACTGCTTGCCGGATCAAAACTCGCTACACGCTCAATGCTCTTAAATTCACAGTCTCTATCAACCAAATAATAATTGTTGTCAAAATAAAATCGGACCAGGTTTTCTCCAGATTTTTCAAAAAAAATAGGGCTTCGGTCCTGAGCGAAGCTGTTCAAGAAAATTACAATAAAGAATAAAAGATTACTCAGTACCTTCATTATGTTTAATGTGCTTCTAACCAATTTCTTCCTTCACCAATCTCTATTTCAATTGGCACTTGCATCTCAATAGCGTTTTTCATCCTATTTTCGATGATGGATTTGAATTCACTGATTTCATGATTGGGAACATCGAATACAAGCTCATCATGTACCTGCATGATCATTTTGCCTTCGAGTCCTCTTTCTGCAATATCTTTTTGGATATTTATCATCGCTATTTTAATCAGATCTGCTGCAGAACCCTGAATTGGAGCATTGATGGCATTTCGCTCTGCGAAACCTCTAACCGTCATATTTGCAGAATTGATATCCCTTAGATAACGCCTTCTTTTCAATATAGTTTCCACATATCCATTTTCCTTCGCAAATTCAATCACTTCGCCCATATATTTTCGAATACCCGTATATTGGGTGAAGTACTGGTCAATGATTTCTGCAGCTTCTTTGCGGCTGATTCCCAAATTTTGTGACAGACCAAATGCAGACTGTCCATAAATAATCCCAAAGTTTACAGCCTTAGCATTTCTCCTCATATCAGAATTAACTTCCTCCAATGACACCGAATAAACACGAGCCGCGGTAGCCTTGTGAATGTCTAATCCTTGTTTAAAGGCCTCCAACATATTAACATCTTGACTCAATTCGGCCATAATCCTTAGCTCAATCTGAGAATAATCGGCAGAAAGCAATGTCCAGTTTTCATTCCGGCTGATAAAGGCCTTTCTTACTTCCCTTCCTCTTTCCGTACGGATTGGGATATTCTGTAAGTTAGGATTAGTAGAACTCAACCTTCCAGTGGCTGCCACAGCCTGATTGTAGGAGGTATGAATTAATCCTGTATTGGGATTGATCAGATTTGGCAGGGCATCCACATACGTGGATTTCAACTTCTGAAGCTGTCTAAAATCTAAAATATCCTGTACGATGTCAGATTTGTTTGCCAAAGCTAATAGAACGTCTTCACCGGTTTTGTATTGACCTGTTTTTGTTTTTTTAGCTTTCGGATCTAGTTGAAGTTTGTCAAATAGTACTTCTCCAAGTTGTTTTGGAGAGGCTATATTAAAGGTAACACCTGCTTTTTCATAAATCTGTTGCTCCAATACCTTTACATCTCTTTCAATTTCTTTTGAAAACTGTTGTAAGGTATCTACATCAACTTTTACTCCATTTCTTTCTACTTCTGCCAACACCTTTAATAATGGAAATTCAACCTTTTGAGCTAACGCTATGGTGGATGTTTCCTCAAGGAGAGGAGCTAGCTTGTTTTTTAATTGTAATGTAATGTCAGCGTCTTCAGAAGCATACTCTTTTACCAACTCGACATCCACATCCCGCATATTTCCCTGGTTCTTCCCTTTACTTCCGATCAAATCGGTAATAGAAACTGGAGTATAGTTTAAATAAGTCTCTGAAAGGTAATCCATGTTATGGCGAGTGTCAGGATCAATGAGATAATGGGCAAGCATTGTGTCAAAAAACTCACCCTTCACATCAACAGCATATCTGGATAGAAGTAGGATATCATATTTTAAATTTTGTCCAATTTTCTTAATGCCTTCATTTTCAAATATCTCTTTGAAAATATTCACTGTTTTTTGCGCTTCATCTTGATCCGCACTAACTGGAATATAATAACCTTCATAAGCCTTGGTACTAAAGGAAATCCCTACCAATTCCGCTTGTAGAGCATCCAAACCGGTTGTTTCTGTGTCAAAACAGAAGGCCTCCTCTTTAGCTAATTGCAGTGCTAGTTCTTTTTGTTTTTCTTCGCTGTCAACAAGTATATATTGATGTGCAGTATTCTGAAGGTTGGTAAAAACTGGGTTTTCAACAATTTCCACAGATTGATTGCCCTTAGAACCTTCTAAGTTTGCATCATTATGGACTGCAAAAAGATCCATTTGCCCAGCTTTTGGTGCCGAATTTTCAACCATGCTAAAATCGTCTCCAAAAACTCTTTTTCCTAAGGTCCGGAACTCCAATTCAACAAACAGAGGTTCTAACAGATCTTTATTAGGTTTCTCTAATTCCAATGCTTTTTCGTCCAATTCTACTGGAACATCCAACAATATGGTAGCAAGCTTTTTAGAAATCAAGCCCTGTTCCGAAAAGTTTTCTACATTTTCTTTCAGTTTACCTTTCAGTTTATCTGTGTTTTGGATCAGGTTTTCGATAGACCCAAATTCTTGGATTAATTTTTTAGCGGTTTTCTCACCAATCCCCGGTATCCCTGGAATGTTGTCAACTGCATCACCCCATAGCCCTAAAATATCGATGACTTCATGGACATTGTTAATTTCCCATTTCTCCAAAATTTCAGGAACCCCTAAAGTTTCGGCGCCATTACCCATACGTGCAGGTTTATAGATGAAAATATTGTCCGAAACCAATTGGCCAAAATCCTTGTCAGGGGTCATACAATAGACCTTGTAATCCTTTTTTTCACCCTTTTTCGCTAAAGTACCAATGATGTCATCAGCCTCAAAGCCATCCATGGTAATGATCGGGATATTGAACCCTTCGATCAAGCGATATATATAAGGAATGGAAGCGGCTAGATCCTCGGGCATTTTTTCCCGTTGAGCCTTGTATGCCTCAAACTCTAAATGTCTATTGGTTGGTGCTGCAGTATCGAATACAACAGCAATATGACTAGGTTTCTGATTATTTACAACATCGAGCAAGGTATTGGTGAAACCCATAATTGCCCCTGTATTTAGTCCGTATGATGTAATGCGGGGTGTTTTACTTAGTGCGAAGTATGCACGGTAAATTAATGCCATCCCGTCTAAAAGAAATAACTTTTTCAAATTCTTCGTTTTTTTACCTGTATAACAAAGTTAACAAATTCAAATAGACGCAAAGATTAATTATTTTTTTCCATTTTTGCGGGAATTGCTTGTATTTTTAAATAACATGGAAAATTGATATGCGCGGACTTGTAACAAAATCTACCGGTAGTTGGTACCAAGTTTTGGATGATGAAGGAAAAAGATATGAATGTCGGATAAAAGGAATATTCAGGACCCAAGGTATTAAAACAACTAACCCCATTGCTGTTGGGGATAGGGTGGAGTTTGAAATTGAGCATGGCCAACAAAGCGCGGTTATCACTAAACTTGAACCTAGGAAAAACTATATCATCCGTAGATCAGTCAACCTTTCCAAGCAAACTCAAATTATTGGTGCAAATCTAGATCTAGCACTCTTGGTGGTTACTTTGGCCTCGCCGCCTACATCAACTGGCTTTATCGATAGATTTTTGGTAACAGCTGAAGCTTATGGGATTCCAGCGGCACTAGTATTCAACAAATTGGACCTTTTTTCTGAAGAGGGCCTTGAGATTCTGGCGGAATACATGGCCATTTATGAAAACTTGGGTTACCCATGTTATACCGTATCCGCATTGGAAAAGGAAAATATAGAAGAAATGAATGAAGTCTTAAAAGATAAGATTACCCTCATTTCTGGTCACTCGGGCGTTGGAAAATCTACTTTGATCAATGCTATTATTCCAGGAGCCGATCTTAAAACCGGTAATATTTCCGACTGGTCAGATAAAGGAAAGCACACAACCACATTCGCAGAGATGATCGACCTTCCATTCGGAGGGAAGCTTATCGATACTCCTGGTATTCGAGAATTGGGAATCGTGGATATCGAACCCCAAGAACTTTCCCATTATTTCCCTGAAATGCGAAACTTCCTTAACCAATGTAAATTCCATAATTGTAGACATATCAATGAACCGGGATGTGCAGTTTTGGATGCATTGGAAAATGGTGAAATTGAACCCTCACGCTACGATAGCTACCTGAGTATCTACAATAACGAAAACAACAGGAATTAATTCCCTCAAAATTTTCCCGAAGATTTGTAGTTATTTTGTTCTTTTTCAGTTAGTTGATTTAATTCTATTTAAATATATTCTCCAGTAAATAAACATATTGGCTATATTGTTGTTAGGAAATAACACAAGCTGGGGATAAACCGTTTTTTTGAATTTTATGAAACCTATTTGGAAATGGATTATTGGGATTATAGCCGTCTTAATTTTGGCTATTTTGGGAATTGGCTGGTATTATAGCCGAAATTGGAAACCTATTGTAGAGGAAAAACTCAAGGAAACAGTTTCTAAAGCTACAAATGGTCTTTATTCATTGAAATATGATGATTTGGACCTCAATGTGGCTCTGGGAAATGTCACCTTAAAAAATGCAGAATTGATTCCTGATTCTGCTATCTATCGGAAAATGGTGCTCACTAAGGAGGCGCCGAATAGCCGTTATCATATCAAACTTTCAGCCTTGAAGGTCCGCAGATTCAACATCTGGGATGTTATCAAGAACAGGAAACTGTATATCAAGGAAATCAATTTTGATTCCCCTGATATCCATATGATATCGGAACGTCATGCTTATAATGATACCATTCAGCCGCAACAGTCGAAGACGCTATATGATAACATTAAAGATGTTTTTAGTTCCATCAATGTTCGTGACATTCACATTGACAATGTAAAATTTAAATTCTCGAAAATCGAAGAGGGCAAATCCAGCGATATTGTTCTGGATAGTATTGGCATCAAGGTGCACGATATTTTGGTGGATCAGGCCTCAATACATGATACGACCCGCCTCTTTTACACCAAGATGGTCGAGGTAGAAGTGCCAAAGTTTGAATATGAACTCTCCAACGGCATATACAAAGCCAAGTTTGACCATTTGATCATGAATACTCAGGATCAAAACGTATTATTGACCAAGGTGGAGTATGCCCCAAAAATGAGCAAGGCAGCATATTTCAAGGCCAGAAATGAAAACATAACCATGGCGGTCATGAAGTTTGACACCCTTCGTTTTGAAAAATTGGACTTCAAGGAACTGATTGACAACCAGCAGACCATTGCGCAACATGTGCAGATTAAAAACGGTTCAGTTTCCTTGTATAATGATAAGAGGTATCCTAAAAAGAGTGTTTCAAAGATTGGGAAATCCCCTCAGCAGCAATTAATGAAAGTTAAACAGGTCATTAGGATTGATTCCGTATTTGTGGATAATGTAGATGTACTTTATGGCGAACATTCTGCGAAATACAATAAAGAAGGTGTAATTACCTTTAATCATGCCAAAGGAACATTGACCAATGTCACCAATGACAGTACATTGTTGGTGAAAAATAAATTTATGCGGGCGGATCTACAGGCAAGGATCATGAACGCCGGTCTGTTAAAAATCCAGTTTGGCTTTGACATGCTGAGCAAAGATGGTTATCATACCTATAAAGGTTCTTTAGGAAGGATGCAGGCTCCAGCTTTCAATAAGATTTTGACCCCTCTGTTGAATGCTGAAATAGCCTCAGGAAATATAAGAAGCATCAGTTTTAATTATCAGGCCAACGACCATAGAAACTGGGGGGAATTTAGATTTGACTATGACCACCTAAAATTGAACCTGATGAACGCAGTCGATCCAGGAATGAGTAAAACGAAAAAGGGGGTATTATCCTTTGTGGTCAACAACATCCTGATCAATGACAGTAATCCTGATGCCAATGAAAAATACCATATTGGCAAGGTAAATTATAAGCGTGTGCCAGAACATACTTTTTTCAAAACGTTATGGCAGAGCCTTCTGGACGGGATCAAGCAATGTGCGGGAATCAGCAAAGAACGCGAGGCAAAACTGATGGGAGCTGCTGAAAAAGGTAAGGATGTCGTTGATGAAACCAAGGGCGTAGTCAAGCGTACAGGGAATTTCATCAAAGGGTTGTTTAAAAAGAAAGATAAAGAAAAAGAAGAAAAGAAAAATTAGTTTCACGTGAAAGCTTTTTTTAATGGGCCGTTCATTAATGAAGATATTGATATGTTTGTAACTTGATGGATTCGATTTTTAGCTTCCTAAAATATATATTTCGTTATAAAAAGAAAAGCGTAGATCAGATTGTTTTTTATGTGAGTTTGATCAGTGCTGTCACGATGGTTGTGCATGTAGGTTACATTACGGATCCCGAGATTGCAGTAATTACCAGGGATGCAGTCGTAGCTCTATATTATGGTCTTTTCCTTTTTGAGATCATCCGAACGGCCTCGTCAATACTCGTAGCTCGGCGAATAAATATATCGCACTATACAGGGGTACTGGTCAGTGCATATTTCCTGTTAATAACGATTTCGAGGATTACAGGTGGTTTCTTATCTACCTTTGCTAAAGACGAATGGCTATATCTTGGGATTGCCATTATATTCCTCTCAGAACTTTCGAAAAACAGCCTTTTCTTTGATAATTTCTACTTCAATCCGACCATATTATTTGTCATCAGTTTCTTGGGATTGATTATCCTTGGTGCGTTTCTTTTGATGCTGCCTCGTACGACATTGGAAGCGCCATTAAGTTTTGTCGATGCTTTTTTTATGGCCACAAGCGCCGTCTGTATCACTGGGCTTTCCACAACGGATATTTCGACCAACTTTTCCCTTTTCGGGCAATCCGTCATAATGGCCTTGATCCAAGTAGGTGGCTTAGGGATCATGACCTTTACGGGATTCTTTGGGTATTTCTTTTCAGGAGGTTTTTCCTTCAAAAATCAATTGATGTTCGGGGAGATCTTAGGCGAAAACAAACTGAATTCTGTAATCTCCACGCTACTGACCATCATCTTTATCACCCTTCTTTTCGAACTGATCGGTGCCATTATGATTTTTGCCTCATTGGAAGCAAAATATTTTGACTCTGTTGGAGAGATGATCTTCTTTTCTTGCTTTCATGCCATTTCAGGGTTCTGTAATGCAGGTTTTACCATTATTAAAGAAGGGGTTACCAGCGATGAATACCGGTTCAACTATAATTTTCAACTGGCGGTAGCATCCATGTTTATTTTAGGAGGTTTCGGTTTTGGAACCATATTCAACCTTTATACCTGGGTTCAGGAAAAAGTGAAATCTATTGTCCGTAGATTGATACAGAAAAAAAGTTATCGATATAAACCGCAGGTTTTTTCATTCAATTCCAGGTTTATTGTAGTCTGTAATGTCACAGTTATCCTTTTGGCTACACTTTCTTTCTTTGTTCTGGAACAAAATCATAGCCTGATGGCGGATAAATCCTCTTTTGGAAAATGGGTGACATCGATTTTCATGGCCAACTCTACCCGCTCAGCTGGATTTAATAGTGTAGACTTGAACTTTATCAATATTCCCACATTGATCATGTTCGTGACCCTGATGTGGATCGGGGTTTCACCTGGATCAACAGGGGGTGGGGTAAAAGTAACCACCATTGCCATCGCCTTGATGAACATTGTGGCCCTTGCCAAAGGAAAAGAATCCATCGAAATCTATAAACGTAAAATAGCATCTGAATCAGTGAATAAGGCTTTTGCCATTATTCTGCTATCGGTTCTGACCATTACCTTAAGCTTTATCTTATTGAACTTTTCTGATCCAAATCAACAGATGATTCCTTTGTTGTTTGAATCCGTTTCTGCATATACAACCTGTGGGTTATCCCTGGGAATTACCTCCTCCTTAACGGCAACAAGTAAGATCATTCTAATGTTTACCATGTTTGTAGGAAGGGTCGGAATGCTGACCTTATTGGTTGCATTTATTAAAAACACAAAGAACAAAAGTTATATTTATCCAACTGAAAAAGTATTGTTTTAAGAGTTATGAAGTATATAGTTTTAGGATTAGGGCATTTTGGGAGATCTTTGGCAATCCATCTTACCGAGCTAGGACATGAAGTAATCGCGGCTGACAAGAACCTGAGCATCGTTGAACAGACCAAGGACCGTATTACCCATACCGTGTGTCTGGACAGTACCGACCGTGATGCGGTCAGTTCATTGCCCTTACGTGAAAGTAATGCCGTTATTGTTGCGATCGGGGAGGAAGAAGGGGCAAGTTTGATGACGGTTGCCCTTCTAAAACAACTGAAAGTAAAGCGGATCATCGGGCGGGTAGTTTCAGATCTGCAAAAGACTGTCCTGGAGGCGATGAACATTGATGAATATATCATGCCGGAAGAAGAGGCAGCCGAGCGTTTAGCGATGCGTTTGGATAATATTGATATCGTTGACTCCTTTAAGATATCTGAAAAATACAGTATCATCGAAACAAAAGTTCCTAGCAAATACGTAGGAATGACCTTAAAAGAAGCCGATCTGACCAATAAATACAAGGTTATTGTCCTGACGACTGTCCATGTAGAAAATGAAACCACTAAGGATGGTTCAACTCGGGTGAACAAGGAGGCTTCAGGGATTGCAAAATCCGATACCGTATTAATGGAAAATGATCTTCTGGTGCTGTTTGGTGAACTGGCAAATATTAAAGATTTGATTCAGAAAGGCTAAAATAAACTTTAGCCTAAATCCTTACCTAAACATTATTAATCTGTGTAAGAAGCCGTCCAATCCGATCCGCTTCTCATGTTTTATTTCAACTTTCTCATTTCTCTTATCTCATATCTCACATCTATTCTATATTTTTGGAGCTATATCATTAATAATCCTATTAATTACTAGATGAAAACTTGGTTTAAGGAAAATCAGAATCACTTAATCATTATAGGCATCTTCTTGCTTCTAGTGGTGTTTTATTTTACGCCAGTATGGCAAGGCAAAACCTTACTACAAAGTGACGTGATGCAAGCTCGTGGCAGTCAGAAAGAAATTTTTGATTATAGAGAAAAAGACGGTACGACTCCATTATGGACGAATTCAATGTTCGGAGGAATGCCAACCTATCAGATTTGGTATGATCATGCCAATAATATCACTACCCACATCGGACCTGCTATTCGAGCTATATTTCCTCCGCCAGCGGATGTTTTGCTCATGTTCCTCCTAGGTGGTTATTTCCTCTTTGCTGTATTGCGAATGAAACCTTGGGTCGCGGCCATTGGTGCCGTCGCACTCGCGTTTTCATCCTATAATATGATTTATGTCGAAGCTGGGCACATCAATAAAGCCTATGCCATCGCTTATTTCGCGCCTATTATCGGTTCGGTTATCCTCTGTTATCGCGGCAGCAAGTTTTGGGGACCTAGTTTACTGGCCTTATTCTTGGCACTTGAACTCAGGGCAAACCACATCCAGATGACCTATTACCTTTTCCTTGCCTTATTGGTATTGGTAGGGTTTGAGTTATACTACGCTATCCGTGACAAAAAATTGAACAATTTCTTAAAAGCTACAGGTTTGCAGCTGATCGGAGTTATTGTCGCCGTTTTGGTCAATGCTTCGGTGTTGTTCCCAACTTATGAATATAGCAAGGAAACCATCCGCGGAAAAGCGAATATCAGCAAAACAGATGATTCTGGTAAATCTGCCGCCGGTCTAGATAAGGAATATGCCTATGCATGGAGCCAAGGTATTGGTGAAAATATTACCTTTTTGATTCCAAATGCCTATGGTGGCCGTTCTGGAGGTACATTAACCCCAGAATCCAATACCATTAAAACCTTACAGAAAATTGGCGCATCCAAAGAAGAAGCTCTGCAGTATGCGAATAGACTTTTCCCTACTTATTGGGGTGAAAAACAATTTACCTCTGGACCCTGGTATTTTGGTGCAGGCATAATTTTCCTATTTGTCCTAGCGCTATTCGTAGTAAAAGACCGATTAAAATGGTGGATCTTAGCAGCAACCTTGCTGACTATTTTGCTTTCCTTTGGTCGTCACTTACCATTTATCTCCGATCTATTCTTTGACTACTTCCCAATGTACAACAAATTCAGGGCTGTAGAATCAATTTTGGTTATCCCATCAGTCTTGATCCCGCTTCTTGCAATCATGGGATTGAACGAGATTATTACCCGTGGAAATGAAATCAAAGATCTAGATAAAAAAGTATTGTATTCCGGTGGAGCCGTTGCTTTGCTGTGTCTGCTTATTGCAGTGATGCCAAGTTTACTTTCTCTACGTATTTCAAACCATCAGGATTATGTTGCCTCATTGCAACAATATATTCAAGACCCAAGTTTAGCAAGTGAATTGGCCAATTCATTGTTGAAGGACCGCGCTGATATGGCTTCTAATGATGCTTGGCGTTCTTTCTTTATTGTGGTATTGACATTCGCCTTCGTTTGGTTCTTCGTTAAGAAAAAACTTAATGCGGGAATCTTGATTGCTGCGGTAGCTGTTATTACCCTTGTAGATCTTTGGTCAGTGGATAAAAGATACTTAAACACTGAATCTTTTGTTGACAAGAGCATCTATGAGAAACCGATCCCTGAAAGAGAAGTTGATCAATTGATACATTTGGACAAAGACCTTTCTTATAGAGTATTTGATCTGACGACAAGTCCGTTCAATGATGCCAGTGCTTCATACTTCCACAAGAGCATCGGTGGATATCATGCCGCCAAATTGATGCGCTTCCAAGAATTATTGGAACATCAATTCAATGGCAATTTTAATGAAGACGTGTTGGACATGTTGAATGTCCGTTATGTCATCACAAAAGATCAAAGCAACAATTCAGACAGGATCCAACGCAGAAGCTCTGCCTTAGGAAATGCCTGGTTTGTGAACAATGTTAAATTTGTCAACAGCAACCAAGCAGAGATGGATGCCTTGGGAACCTTTGATCCGAAAAAAGAGGCCATTGTAAACGAAGGATTGAAAGGCCAATTAGGTGACAAATCTATTGGTCAGCCAAATAACGCTGAAATCAAATTGACATCTTACCATCCTGATACCTTGAAGTATGAATATTCGGCTGGGAACAATGTCTTTGCGGTATTCTCTGAAATCTATTATGACAAAGGCTGGAAAGCCTACGTTGATGGCGAAGAAGTGCCTATCATCAGAACTGATTACCTATTGAGAGGATTATCCCTACCAGGCGGTAACCACAAGGTAGAATTTGTTTTTGCACCAAATTCTATGCGAATCAGCAATATCATTTCACTGATTGCATCCATTACCCTTGTTTTAGGTCTAGGATTTGCAATTTGGTTATCCATCAAACATAGAAAAGAAAAAGCCAAATAAAACGGCTCAAGCGTATAGAAAAAGGAGATTCTTTATTAGAGAATCTCCTTTTTTATTCGTTGGCCACGAGAAAAGTGTTGAAGCGAGTTCTTAAAACAAGGTCAACTGCGGATCAGTGACCCTAAAGGTCTTTCGATGATGAGGGGTCAATCCCAACTTTAAGACCGCTTGCCTATGTTTTATGGTCGGGTAGCCCTTGTTCTGCATCCAATCATAATCCGGATAATCAACAGCAATGTTTTCCATGTACTCATCGCGATAGGTCTTTGCCAAGATCGAAGCTGCCGCAATGGAGAGGTACTTGCCATCACCCTTAATAATACAGGAATGAGGAACATTGGAATAAGGAATAAATTTATTGCCATCAATGATCAGGAACCCTGGTTTCACAGCAAGCATATCCAAAGCCTTGTGCATAGCCAAATAAGAGGCTTTATGAATATTGATCTTATCAATCTCTTCAGCCGAAACACTCGCAACGGCATAAGCCAAGGCCTCCTGCTCAATAATTGGCCTTAATTCCATGCGTTTCTTCTCCGAGAGCTTCTTGGAATCATTCAATACGGGATTACAATAATCCGCCGGAAATATCACAGCCGCTGCAAATACTGGCCCCGCCAAACAACCTCGGCCAGCCTCATCACATCCCGCTTCAATAAAATCCCGCTGAAAAGTTGAAAGTAAAGTAATTGAATTCATGCTGTAAAGGTAGTATTTAGTATTTAGTATTTAGACTGGTGTATCAACCATAGATTTATCCTTTTAAAGGCAAGAAAACCATATTAAAATCATTGAAAATCTGGCCGAAGCTAGAGTCTAAATACTAAATACTTTATACTAAATACTACCCCAAAGAAATGTAACAACTCCGTGATTAACCTCGTTTTACACTAATTTACACTTCTTGTGTTTTTCTTTGCTATGTATTCGGGAATATAATTTTTTTTCTTATACTGCTGGTAAATACAAGATTACTTGAATTGTATGAAAAGGAATATCATTATTGCCATTCTAATCTTTGCTAGTTCAAACTTGTTGGCGCAGAAGAAAAAAGACCGATATGCTATTTTACCCACTTTCCAAGTCCAGGTCGACGGAGACCTCAAGGAATGGGAAAATCAGCTATCTGTAATAGGTCAAGATTCCAGCTGGAGCTTTGCTGTTACAAACGACGCTAACTATCTGTACACCGCAGTTCAAATCAAGAACCTTGCCTTGCAACAGGAAGCAGCTCGAAATGGTATCATCGTGAATATCAACCCTGAAGGAAAAAAGAAAGATGGGGCAATTTTAATCTTTCCGATTCCAGACAGCGAGTCAGTCAGGGCAATGGTAAACGATGAAAACCTCCCGAATATGAATGTTCGCGAAGAGTTGATCAAGCGAAGCAGGGGGTATGGCGTGAAGGGTTTTGCTCGGATTGTAGATGGTAGGCTGTCATTCGAAAATACGTATGGCGTGCTGGCACTGGCAAAATTGATGGACAATGATGTTTTGGTTTATGAATCAAAAATTCCGATTCAGTCAATTGGTATCAAGGATCTAAAAGATCCAGTTGCTATCCAAATCATGATTAACAACAGATTTACCATGTTACAGAAAACTATCAAGAGCAGACCTGACCCCAGGGGATCGATGTACGGTCGATACAGCCCGACGGTTAAAAGTCCGTATAAGACCAAGATTGATGCTTGGATCTTAGGGACGCTGAACTAGAATTAGTTTAATTGATATATGGATAGATTATTGAAAGCCTTGATATGCTTATGCTTCATGGCGATGGGAATTACCGTGTACGGTCAATCTGGCCGTGTTGTGTCGGGGATGCTTCGGGATACCGAATCAAGACCCATATCAGGAGCGTCAGTGCGGTTGATAACGGCATCTGACACCATAGCGACTAGCTCGACCAATGCTGGTTTATATACCTTTGAAAATGTTAAAGCCACAAAATTTAAGATCAGGGTTAGCAGCCTAGGCTTCTCACCTTTTGAAAAGGAAGTGGATTTTCCTGAAGGGCAAAAGGAAATCCAAATCCCTAGTTTTGAATTGGCGGTCAATGAAAACCAAATCGAAGAGGTGGTGATCCAAGGTGTCCTGACAGTGCAGGTAAAGGGGGATACCGTAGAATATTCTACCAAAGACCTCAAACTCCGCGAAGGATCGGTTGCTGAAGACGCCCTTAAGAAATTACAGGGGGTTGAAGTCGACAAAGACGGTAACGTAACGGCTCAAGGTGAAACTGTAACCAAAGTCAGGATCAACGGGAAAGACTTCTTCGGTGGAGACGTGAAAACCGCTACGCAAAACCTTCCGGCCAATATTATCGAAAAAATTCAGGTTGTAGATGACTATGGTGACATGGCCAATGTGACCGGAAATAAATCTGGTGAATCCGAAAAGATCATCAATATCCAGATCGATCCTAAATATAATAAAGGCTTTATGACGACCCTTCGTGCCGGTTACGGTTCTGAAGATCGATATCAAGCCACGGGTATGTGGATGGGGATGACCGATAAAACTCAAGTCTCTATCTTGGGTAACCTAAACAACGTGAATGCGTCCCTGTTTGACTTCCGCACCATTGGCGGTGGTGCAAGGATGCGTCAAGGGGGTGGTGGCCGACCAGGTGGCGGCGGGGGTATGTTTGGCGGCGCATCGGGCCTAACCGATGTGGGATCCATCGGGGTCAATATCCGTCATGACTTCTCTGAAAAGCTTAAGGTTTATGGTAGCTACTCTTTTGGTAGAGATGACAATACAACCTTGACCAACAGTTTGACAAACTATATCATGGGTGCTGATGGTGGTAACCTGGAACAAAGTTCTGACTCCACTGCAAATAACATTGTTTCAAGCCATCGTTTCGAAGCAAATTTAGAATGGAATATTTCAGATAAGGATTATATCAAATTAACTCCTCAGGTAGGGTTTTCTGGAACCACTTCAAACTCAAATTCTGTAAGTAACTGGTTTGATTTCCAGGAAAACACGGAAACCAAGGACAATAGGGTAGAAAGTGGAAGCTTGGATGCTCCTAGGTTTGGTATCAGTGGTCTTTATAATAGAAAGTTAAATGATAAAGGAAGGAATTTCTTCATGAACTTCAATTATGACAATGCCGCTACTACCCAAGATTACCAAGGCGTATTGGATCGCTTAATACAAGATCCTAACAACGCCAATACCAGCATGGCTGAAATCTACGAACAAACTATCCGTGAAGTCAACAACAAAAGTTGGAATGCAGGGGCAAGTGTATCTTATCTAGAACCAGTATCCCAGCATGGAAAGATTGAAATTCAGTACGACTTCAATAAAAACAATTATAACAATAAACAGAATCAGGATGCCTTTGATGAAGAAGGAGATGCATTACCTAATTTAGATGATCGTATCCTTAATTATCACTACGATCAAGATTATTCTTTTACCACACATAGAATTGGAGCAAACTATGCTTTTGAAAACGATAAGGTAAAATACTCCATTGGTGCTGCGGTTCAGCCGTCACTATTAAAAGGTAGGGCCTCAAGCGATGCTGATAATGCAATTATCGATCGTTCAAACCTGAACTGGATGCCTATCGCAAGATTTGAATATAAGTTCTCTAGACAAAAGAACCTGAGCATCAACTATAACGGGTCTTCGACAGAACCTAATATCAATCAGATTCTCCCTTATGCAGTCGGTAATTCTTCTACCAACATCGTATATGGTAACCCGAACCTGAATCCTGAATTCAGACATAGAATGATGTTGAGGTTCCGTGGAGGCGATTTCCAAAAAGGGAACACCTTCTTTGCGATGGTTAATGGTAACTTGACTTCAGATAAGATCGTATCCTTCGTAAAACGCGAAAACAACCCTACAGGTGGTTTGATTTCCGAAACTAGGTACCTGAATGAAGAAGATCCGGTATATAACTTAAACTCATTTTACCACTTCGGAAAATCGCTGAAGGAAAAAACCTACAACTTGATGTTGATGGGAGGGGTGAGCTATAACAAGAACATTTCCTATACCGCTAGAGAATTGAGTGCGACCGAAGGGATGAAGAATATTTCCAACAACTGGGTATTTATGCAAGGATTGATGTTCAGATATAATCCATCTGAAAACTTTGAATTAAATCCTGGAGTAAGATACTCGTATAACTACACGAGAAACTCACTTGGTGATTTTAACAATAACGTTTCTTCTTGGACACCTACCTTGATCGGATCGGTGAACATCACACCAACTACCATCTTTGGTGCTGACCTTTCCAAGTCATTCAATAGTGGATATGGACCATTGACAAATGCCAATCCATTTATCATCAATTCTTACATCGAACAAAGACTTTTGAAAGGCCAACGCGGAACCATCCGTTTCCAAGCATTCGACTTACTGAATGAGCAAACCAACCTTTCAAGGACCGTACAAGAAAACATGACCATCGACAGGCAAACAAACCGCCTAGGTCGTTACTTCATGCTTACATTCACATTCAAGCTCCAAAAATTCTCCGGAGTAGCCCCAACCGACAACGACGGCATGCCTCCAGGAATGAGAAGACCTAGGATGTAACACTCTAGTATTTAGTAGAAAGTATTTAGTATTTAGATAAAAAACAAAGGAACGGCTTAAGTAAATAGGCCGTTCCTTTGTTAAACATCGGTCTAACTACTAAATACTTAATACTAAATACTATTCCTTACCTTTGTCATTCAATTTTTCTATATGGATCATAAGATATTCCAACTTGACAACGGGTTGCGAGTTTTGTTTCAGCCTCATTCCTCTTCCATTACGCATATTTGTTTGATTGTGGATGCCGGATCTAGGCATGAGGAGTTTGGTAAGTTTGGAACGGCTCACTTTATTGAACACCTGTTATTCAAGCGTACGGAACGTAGGAGCACCAATCAGATCTTAAATCGATTGGAGTCCGTTGGGGGCGACTTAAACGCCTATACGACCAAGGAATATACTTGTATCCATGCCTCCTTTCTAAATCCTTATCTGGAAAGGGCACTGGACCTGTTCGAGGATATCTTATTCCACTCGGTATTTCCGGAGGAGGAAATGGATAAGGAGAAAGAGGTGATCCTGGATGAGATGGCTTCCTATCTCGATAGTCCCGAGGAGTCCATTATGGATGATTTTGAAGATCAGGTCTTCAAGGACACTGGACTAGGCCACAATATCCTCGGCCTTGAAGATGACTTAAAGGCCATTCGAAAAGACGATATCAAGCGATTCATTGATCAACATTATGACGCTTCCAAGATCGTAATTGCCATCTCAGGAAATTATTCCGATAAAAAGGTGCTCAAGATAGCCAATAAATGCTTTGGCAATCCAAATAACCATCAATGGATCCATACGGCCGAAGATATGCTGAAGCCCCAAGTTTCCTTGATCGAAAAAGAGAGACCCATCAATCAGGCCCATGTGGTACTGGGCGGGCCAGCTTTTGGAATCCATGATGACAGAAAAACCGGTCTCTTACTATTGAACAATCTTTTAGGTGGCTATGGTATGTCCAATATCCTGAACCTCAATATCCGTGAAAAATACGGGATTGCCTATACCATAGAATCCAACTACAGTCTTTATTCAGACACCGGCTTGTTCAGTATCTATTTCGGTACGGATGCGGAGAAAGTGGATAAGACCTTAAAGCTGATTTACAAGGAATTGACTAAATTAAAGGAACAGGCATTGAGTGCACAGGCGCTAGAAAAGGCGAAGAATAAGTTCAAGGGTCAGATTGCACTCGCAGAAGAAAATAGGATGAGCCTATTGATCGCAGAAGCAAAAAACATCTTAGATTATGATCGTGTGGTTGGTCTCCCAGAAGTTTTTGATAAAATTGATTTGGTAAGCTCCAAAGAGATTTTAGATATAGCAAATGAGGTTTTCAGTAAAGAAAATCTTTCATCTCTTTCTTTTCTACCCGAAGATTAAGTATATTTTTGTTGAATTAAACTAATGCATATGAAAACAGCATATATTTTTCCTGGCCAAGGTGCACAATTTGTGGGCATGGGTAAGGACCTATACGACTCAAACGAAGATTCAAAGGCTTTATTCGAAAAAGCCAATGAAATTTTAGGCTTCCGTATCACCGACATCATGTTCAATGGAACCGAAGAGGACCTGAAACAAACTAAAGTAACCCAACCATCCATCTTTTTGCATTCTGTGATTTTAGCAAAGGCATTAGGCGATAGCTTTCAGCCAGCCATGGTTGCAGGACACTCCTTAGGTGAATTCTCTGCGTTGGTCTCTGCTGGAGCACTATCTTTTGAAGATGGATTGAAATTGGTTTCTAAGCGTGCTAATGCCATGCAAAAAGCTACGGAATTGGAACCGGGAACCATGGCTGCTATCTTAGGCTTGGATGATGTAATTGTAGAAGAGGTTTGTGAACAAGTTGATGATATAGTTGTTGCAGCAAATTATAACTGCCCAGGACAATTGGTTATTTCAGGATCTGTTTCTGGCGTTGACAAAGCTTGCGAAAAACTATTGGAAGCCGGTGCTAAACGTGCATTAAAGTTAAATGTAGGTGGTGCATTCCACTCTCCCTTGATGGAGGCAGCAAAACAGGAATTGGAAGCTGCTATCTTGGATGTTGAAATCCAGGTTCCGGTCTGTCCTATTTACCAGAACTACGATGCCTTGCCATATCAAGATCCTACAGCGATAAAAGACAACCTTATAGCCCAATTGACTGGTGCAGTACGTTGGACACAGTCTGTAGAGACCATGTTAGCAGATGGTGCTGAAAGTTTCGTAGAGGTCGGTCCGGGTAACGTACTTCAGGGTTTGGTTAAGAAGGTTGACCGTCAGATTCCGACATCTTCGGCGACAACAGCATAGTAAAATAACCCCTTATTCTTTAGGGGGATGGATCGATGGGCGGACTTCCCACTATTGGGTCCGCCCCGCTGTCCAGCCCGCCTAGGCTTCTGTTTCCGGCTTTTTAGATCTGGGGTAACGCTTAAATCCGTAAGTCCGGCCGTACTTCATCTCAGATGCGCCATAAACAATGGCACGTCGACTCTCCAAAAAGGGCTCATATATGATGCCCAGAAAACCATATTTTCTGCATTCGTCCTTTCAGGTCCTAGAGTTAACAGCGGTTCCCCCTAAATAAGATATCCATCATGATAGCTATTATCGCGGTTTCCCATTTATGACGGTTTGGTTCGTTTTTCCGGCCGTCGCCCATGCAACAGGCAAGTATCCATTGCGGAAAACCTGATCTCAACAATCGCAACTTCTCAAAAAATTTTTATTATTCAGGATGATTAGATAAAAGGAATCAAATAGGCAACTTTCACACACCACATCAATTTTCCCGTTTTTTGGCTTTTAATTAGAAAAAGCCTGGCGGACGCACAAAAGTCCTAATATTCTCTCCCAACCAAATGTCCTTGAAACTGTTCACTACCTATACATGAACCTATATAAGGTTGAAAATTTTAAATATGGAAGAACAAGTTCAAACTAAAAAGGTCTTTCTTACGGGTGGGACATCCGGGATAGGCAGGGCCACTGCCCTTTTGCTGGCCAAAATGGGATATAGGGTGTTTATCGTAGGAAGAGATAGCGCTAAGATGCACGACGTCCTCAGGGATGCAGAACAGAGGGGACTGGAAAGATTGATCACCCCAATTATCCACGATCTGAGCAGAATGCAGGGAACAAAGGAACTATTGGATGACATTTGGCAGGAACACGGTCCCTTTGAAATATTGGTGAACAACGCCGGTATGGGATTCGGCGGAGTTGTCGGGGTGGAAGTCCGGGAAATCAACCACATGATAGAAACAAACCTGGTCGCCTATATGCACCTATCCGGTTTCTTTGCCCAACGGATGAAGGACAATGGGCTAGAAGGTGATATCCTTAATATAGGCTCTATGAGCTCTGATACCCGCGATGCCGGGAGTTCAGGGTACGTAGCCAGCAAGGCGGGTATCCAGGGTTTCACTGAAGCGCTCCGAAAGGAAGTGAACCCATACAATATCCGCGTAACCCTGATCGAGCCCGGATCAGTGAGCACCGATATGCAGCCCCAGAACCCCCAGGAGAAAAGCGAGCTCCAAAATAAGGGCGAAATGCTGGATTCCCAAGACATTGCAGACCTGATTGCCTACATCCTGCAATTGGACCGACGGGTTTCAGTTGCGGAGGTGAAAATTAAACCGTTAAAGCAACTGATCTAGGAACCTTTCCGAATTTAACACAGTATACAACATGAAAAGAAACTTTTGGTATAAAAACAGTCTGTCCGTCGTTTTCATAGGTTTGTTCATTCTTTCATTCGCTGCGCAGGTATTTTTCGGCTGGAGGGAACTCCTTTCTGAATACCAGGACAGGGAACAGTCCCTGCCCCTTATGGAGTATCTGAGAAGTGGACACTTTATTTCGGCAACCTTTGAAAATTTCCAGAGTGAATTCCTACAAATGGCCCTATATGTAATCCTCACCATTTTCCTGCGGCAGATCGGTTCGGCCGAATCAAAGAAAATCGAGGGAAAAGAGGAGGTCGACAGGGAACCTGAAAATCGGCCCGGTGCCCCCAACGTGGTCAAAAAGGGTGGCTGGAGATTGGTTGTCTATAAAAATTCACTCTCAATTGCCTTTATTTTACTTTTTCTTTTTTCCTGGGTGATGCACCTGTATGGTAGCTACACGGGAAAAATGGAGGAAAATGCCCTTGAGGGAAAGCCAATTATCGACCTGAACGAATATTTGGGTGAGCCCACGTTCTGGTTTGAGACCTTCCAGAATTGGCAAAGTGAGTTCCTGTCCGTCGCATCTATAGTAATTTTGACCATTTTCCTGAGACAAAAGGGATCCCCAGAGTCCAAACCGGTGGACAGTGCCCACATGGAAACGGGCAAATAATTTGCAGCCTGGGGCCTATGATAGGTATAAATTTTTTTTCCCGCACATTTGCTTTTTTTTGCGGCCCTATCCATATTGCATGGAACCAATATTCCTGGTCAACAGTAGATGGACGACTGTCCGATCCAGCCCCCTGAAATCTGGAATGAAAATCCTTCTCACATAAAAATGAACTGATTTGGAACTTAGCTGTTCTATGGGTGATACATTTTATAACAATTTTAAAAACAAAAATCATGGTACAGGAGAAAGGAAATGGCGAGATGCCCAATGGACATTTACACGAACTTTTTGTAGACGAGCTTAGGGATATACTTGGCGCAGAGCGCCAGTTGCTAAAAGGTCTCAAAAAATTGAAGGATGCTGCAAAGGGGGAAAATCTGCGCAAGGCATTTCAGGCACATTACGAACAGACAGAAGGTCACATTGACAGGTTGAAAACAGTATTCGAACAGGTTGGTCTCACTGCACGTGGTAAGAAATGCAAGGCAATGGAGGGGCTGCTGTCCGAGGCAGAGGAAATCATAGAGGAATTCCAGGACAGCCCCGAAGTATTGGACGCAGCGCTGATTGCCGCCGCCCAAAAGGTCGAGCATTATGAAATCGCAAGTTATGGGTGCCTTGTCACCTATGCAAGCCTTATGGGGCACAAGGAGGCGAAGGAAACATTGGGGAGGACCCTGGCGGAAGAAAAGGAAACAGATGCCCTGCTGACTGATATTGCGATGAAGGAAGCTAATACTTGATCATTTCTGAACATACCAAACATGACCGTTTTCCCATTAGGACCTTTTGCGGCAAAACCGAGCCCATGTTGTATTTAAGGACCCAAGCGATTTAAATATTTTGGAAAGGGACGGAAAGAACCGCTGTGCTTGGCAGGGTATAGTACCGGAGATCTCCTAGGATGGAGGCCCAATATTACGGATTTCCGGAAATAGTAATAACCCCCTTCCTTCGTGCTGCCACGCCCTTGGTATGTTGAAGGAAGGTGACTGAAAATATATCTCAAGAGCGATGCAAAGAACAATTAGTACTTCTACCCATGCCTTTTTGGATTACCTAGCTTCTGTTACCTTGTTAGGAGGTCCATGGATTTTTGGTTTTCAGCATGAACCTATGGCCAAAACCATAAGCCTTCTTTCGGGGGCCGCCATAGCTATGGTCTCATTCTTTACGTATTTTGAAGGTGGTGTCGTGAGGTTCCTATCTATGCGGGTCCATTTGTCCCTAGATGCACTGGTAGGCCTGTCTCTCATAGCGGTTCCCATGATGTTCAATTTTTCGGATCCTGGCAGGACTTTCATCATAACAATGGGGACCTTGAACTTCGCTGGAGCGGTGTCCACCTGGTCAAGTCCACCGAAAGACCTAGTCAAGTAATGGACCTAAGGGAAGATGCCTCTTCGGGCAAGGTTGCTCAAAGGCACAAAACAATGTTTTATGGAATTAATAGAAAATATTTTCGCAGGGGATTTGGAAGGTATTTTCCTTCTTGAAATTTTCTTGAGAACAATCGTGATGTTCTTGTTGGTCTTAATTGTGCTCCGTTTGTCTGGCAGGCGCGGAGTCAGGCAATTGACCCTCTTTGAGATGGCCATCATTATCAGCCTTGGATCAGCCGCGGGTGACCCGATGTTCCAGGAAGACTTACCAATATTTTATGCCATTGTTGTTTTTACATGTGTAATATTGGTTTATAAATTGATCATATGGCTTGCATACAGATCTGAGAAATTAACCCATCTATTGGAGGGGAAAGTCCTGCCCGTAGTAAAAAATGGAGAATTCGACATAAAGCACGAAAATGACAACAACTTTTCACAAATGGAATTTTTTTCAGAATTGAGAAATTTAAATATAGAACATTTGGGACAGGTTAAGGAAGGCGTTTTGGAAATTGACGGGACTCTTAGCGTTCTGTTTTATCCCGAAGATCAGGTCAGATATGGGCTTCCGTTATTCCCTTCATTATTTATATCAGTGGATGTGTCTAGAGAACAAGGACCTTTTGCATGTATGTATTGTGGCCATGTCGTATCTGATTTTGCAAATGATTCAAAGTCATGCCAAAGATGCAAAAAAAAACAGTGGAGTAAAGCCATAAACACCAAGCGAGTCTGACTTCGGAACAACATTGCTTATTCGGAATATTCATTCATCACATCTTAATTACGATTTTTATATGGATATGGACTGCATTCACAATAGCCGGGCTGTACCCCAAAGTCCCTCTACAGATCCCGAAGTAAAGGACTGGCAATGATGTTCGAGGACCACTCTTTTGATTACCGCAATTTTGAGGACATTATACCTTAAAGAAGTTATGGTGGCGGGTCAGGGATCGTCGGGATTGGATAACCTAAGCTGGCCAGTTACAGAAATTAAACTTGGTATGGGAGGGTGGCGAGCTATTAATCTGAATAAAGCGATGGAACGGTTTATAAAGAATAACTAATGTATGATTTAAAACTATCACAAGATAAACATATGATATATGAAGAAGGGGCATAACTTGAATACCGGTTAAAATTTAAATGGTAATTGAAATATTCAGGTGGAAAACAAAGTTAACTAAATTTCTTGCTTAGATTAGCTATAGTTAGTTTTAGGTCTAATATCCTAGTTTATTTATCGCTGTTATTTTGGAAATGAAATATTTTTCATATCATAAAATTATAGTTGATCAAGAACATTTCCTTCTGATAATAAGTTTCAGGAATAAGGTCTAAATGTTATGGAAAAATTTTAACCCGATTATATTTTAGATTCAAACTATTCATCAAGATTTTTTTGGGCTGGTTGTACCCCGTGCGGTTCTCCTTCCGAAATAGGCGTCTTCAATGATTACCAAATCTTAAGGCTTGCAATTATTTATTCCAGCTTCGAAATAATAATTTCAGGTGATAAGTGATATTCTATATTCTATTTAAAAACTCGGATCATGGAACTAAATAAAGAAATAATTCAAAGTATCGGCAAGCTCCTCGATAAGAAAACTGTTGCAACTGCCGAAAGCGTAACTGCGGGGCTGCTTCAGTTTATGCTTTCCCAGATCCTAAATGCTTCAGATAATTTTAGAGGAGGGATTACGGCATATACCCTTGATGAAAAGGTAAATCTGCTAGGAATTGATGAGGGGGAAGCCAGAAAGTGCGATTGTGTCTCTTCACAGATCGCAGAAGACATGGCATTGCAGGCATCACATTTTTTCAATACTGATTTTGGCATTGGCGTTACCGGTTACGCAACTCCAGTTAAAGAATCCGATTTTCAGCTATATGCACACTTTGCAATATCATATAAGATGCAGATAATAGTATCTGAAAAAGCAGAGCTGCAGCCAGCTCTCATTGGATCAAGAGCTCAGCAGGAATATACTGAAATCATTGCCAGGACCTTCGAGAAAATGCTTGAGTATAAAAAAGATACCTTATAAAGAATATAATTTGCACAAGAACATTTGGAAGTTTAAGTCATAATCGTAATTCTGAACCGATGTATTTCCTTCATTCGCATAAAGTCTGGTTACTTTAACCAGACATTCCTCTTCCGACTTCAGCAATTGTCGGCTATACGGTCTTTCATTGACCGACTTTTCCGTAAAACAGAATTCTAAGGTTTCAATACTACCTTTACGCAATCATCCTCCTTTTCGTTAAAAATCCTATAACCATGCTCAGCTTCAGTTAGAGGCAGCGTATGCGTGATAATATCATCCAAAACTACCTTATTTTCGCTGACTAGGTTAATTAGTTTATCTATGTAATTTAAAACAGGTGCTTGCCCCTGCTTTATGGTGATACCTTTATCAAAAATCCTATAAAGTGGAAAATTATCATATGGCGAACCATAAACTCCCATGATAGATACGGTGCCCATCCTTCTGACAGCTTCAAAGCACATCTCCAATACTTTAATTGATCCCTTTTCAAAATTAATCGTTGCCTTGACTTTATCCATAAAATTTCGTTCCGGCTCGAATCCTACTGCATCTACGCAAACGTCAGCGCCTCTTCCGTCAGTCATTTCACGAATTGCTTGAATAACATCTACCTTGTGAGGATTTAAGGTTTCAACATTATTGGCTACTTTGGCTTTATCTAACCTATAGTCCAGAGGGTCAATCGCTATGACCCGACCGGCACCATTAAGCCATGCCGCTTTTTGAGCCATCAATCCTACGGGACCAGATCCAAAGATCGCAACAGTTTCGCCACCTTTCAGGGTTGCCCAATCTATTGCGGACCAACCTGTAGGAAAAATATCGGTTAGGAACAGAGCCTGTTCGTCGGTGAGGTGATCGGGAATAACACGCGGGCTGATATCGGCATATGGAACCCTTACGTACTCAGCTTGTCCGCCAGAATATCCTCCATACAGATCCGTATAACCAAAGAGTGCACCCCCTTTTTGATCCATCATATCCCCATTTGGTCCGTAATGCTTAAAGTTTGAATTTTCGCAGGCCGGAGAAGCTTCATGTGTGCAGAAAAAACATTTTCCACAAGCTATCGGGAAGGGAACCACTACACGATCGCCTTTTTTGAGATTTGTTATTTCGGACCCTGTCTCTACAACGATCCCCATAAATTCGTGTCCCATGATGAGATTTTCCTTTTGCGGAACTGCTCCACTTAAGATATGCAGGTCGGAGCCACATATTGCGGTCGCGGTTACTTTTAGAATTACATCCCTTGGATCGAGAATAGCCGGATCAGGCACGTTATCGATCCTGATGTCTCCGGGCTTATGGAATACTGCTGCTTTCATATTTTATTTTTTAGAATTTGTGATCATTTAACCAATTATTAGTCTATGTTCTGAATGAACACATTCAGAACATATTTGGTTCAGAAAATAATATTGCACACTGGCTGGCACACTATCATCATATCCAACAGGCTTGTCGATTTGCAGTCAATAACAACTGAAGCATTGTAGCCATCCTACAATTGAAATTTCAAAACTTTGGCACAACTTTGAAACGATACGTAATTGGTACTGTTCTATATGTAGAAAAAATAAGCTATAACATTTCCAAAATCCGGATTGCCCAAAATATCAGGACAATGTTCCGTACGGTAACGAGGGAAATTTTATGAAATGGAACTATTCATATGAGGTAAAATGGATTGCGAGGCTTTAAGTCGAAGGGCCAGGAATTGAATGAATACTTTGAAGACATGACTGCGGATGAGCTGGATATCCCTCGTAAATATTTTTGTATATTAGATAGTGCGGAGGTAGGAAAAAAACTTCACACATCCCAGTCTGTAGAAGCTGCCCGACCATTTGATAATATAAAGACAAATTGGAATTTAAAGATTTATAAATGAAAATTGCGACATACAACATAAATAGTATTAATGGGAGGCTTCCGGTCTTGCTTCGATGGCTAAAAGAAGAATCTCCGGATATAGTTTGCCTCCAGGAATTAAAGGCGCCGCAGGAGCGCTTTCCATTAAAAGCGGTCAAGGACGCAGGATACCAAGCAATCTGGCATGGAGAGAAAAGTTGGAACGGCGTGGCTGTCTTGTCCAGGTTTGAGATTGTCGAAGTAACAAGAGAGTTGCCGGGCGAAAAAGAGGATGGCCACAGCCGGTATTTGGAGGTTATTATCAATCAGGTATTGATATGCTGTCTTTACCTACCAAACGGCAATCCCTATCCGGGGCCTAAGTTTGAGTATAAGATGGCTTGGATAAAACGTCTAATGAAACGGGCAAAGATTTTACTTAAAATGGAAGTTCCGGTCGTGATTATCGGTGATTTCAACATTATCCCAACGGATCGGGACGTATATAAGCCGGAAAAGTTTTCAGAAAATGCCCTTTTCCGGATCGAGGTCCGAAAGGCATTTAAACAGCTTATCGGTCAAGGGTGGACGGATTCGATCCGGTTACTTTTTAAAGAGGATGGGGTTTATACTTTTTGGGATTATTTTAGGAATGCCTATGGCCGAAACGCGGGGTTAAGGCTGGATCACATATTGCTTAGTCCGAAAATTGCGCCACGGCTATTAGAAGGAGGAATCGACCGTCATGTTCGTGGCTGGGAGAAGTCAAGTGATCATGCGCCGGTTTGGATAATGTTGGGCGATAAAAATGAGTATGGCCGCAATTAAGAAATCTAAAAATGAGTTGTTAAGGGAAGCCCGGTCCCTGGAACTTGAAGGCAGAACAAACGATGCCATAAAAGGTTATGGTCTGGTTGTAAGCAAAGACCCATTGAATGCAGTAGCTTATAACCGGTTAATGATTCTATACCGAAAGCTGAAGGATTATAGAAAGGAATTGGCCATTATAAAAAAGGCCATTGGGGCATATGAAAAGGATATTAAGAAGGATCAGCTGACCTGGAAGAAAGCACACAATGAATCTGCCCGGCTCAGTTTGAGTCTGGCTAAATCTATGGGTCTTCTCAACGATAAAGGTCTGCCTATTTATGAAGAACCTCATATCCTGACATGGAGGAAACGTTTGGACACCGTTCGGAAGAAAATTAAGACCCCAGAAAAGCCACAAAAGTAGATGCCGAAAGTAAAAAGTAGTTTTAAAGATTTCGTGAGGTCTTTTTTCTGTTTAAACCTGGTTTTGAATTTCTTTCATTACTGGAGGACTTTTTGCCTTTCGGTATAATAGGTCGTTCGACCTCTAACCCTTGTGTGCTGGATCTTGTTTCCATTTTCGTCAGCTTTCATCTTTTTGTTATGAACCTTCAAAAAAGTCCCTTATTTCGCTACTGATAATAGCTGGATATTCATTTAATATATGCTGTTAGCCCTCTTGGACCACTTGGCTGATAGCCTTCAAAGGATCTGCAATTTGCTTTTTTGGGTATATTCTTAGCGATAGAGAGAGGTGATATTGCAGCAGCGTAAAGAATTTCGTCTGCATATGCAATGCCTTTATGACCCATAGGGCCTGGTCCATTAAAAATGCCTTGATTTTGCGTTTACTTTCTTTCAGAGGACCTTGTAACGCTTTTGATGTAAATTTAGATGAAATGGCATCAATTGCCTCATCGGGAGAATGGTTTAATTCGAACATCCCTGTGGTCCCTTCTATGGTGGGGAGGCTCTGCTTTCAGGGCATAAAGCATCAATGGTGATCTCCTGGCTTTGCCCTATAAACCTGGAGTTTCCTCCTAAGGTCCTTACGGATAGTATGGATCCGGGTCTTTACGGTTCCCTCCTTAAGTTCAAAATAGGTAGCTATCTCATGATACTTGTAACCTTCCAGGTACATGCTGATCAGAGCGTAATTTTCTCTTGAGAGTGACCTAAGGGTTAGCTGGATATCGTCCATGACGAATTTTGACTCGGCATCGTTACGGGAGCTTCCCTTATCTGCCGCACTATTTGTGATTTCTGCCTCAACGTTCCTACGGATCCCTTTTCTTCGATATTGATTGTAATAAATGTTCTTCATGATGACATATAGCCAAGAAATTAATTTTGGGGTGTCGACGAGGCTTTGCAATGATTTGAGGGAACGAGCGAAAGTCTCCTGGACTAGATCGTTCCTTTCTTCCGGGTCATTTGTAAATTTGCAGGCTAGGCTCTTTAGAATGGGGGTGCTTTCTAGAATTGCTGTATTGATTGACGTTTTCATGATTTTCTACTTTTGGTTTAAGATTGTATACTATTATAACGAGCTCCCAAGTAAAATGTTTGTGACCAGAGGGCAGTTCAATTTGAATTAGGTATTAATTTGGTCCTAGGTATTCCTTTAAAAAAAACCTTTTCCGGTCATGTGTGGCTAGATAATCTATAAATAGTCTACTAGAAAAGTAGATTACCTAAGGTAGCAGAACAGGTATAAACCGCAATGTCTATTGGGATTATATCGGGAAGATGCTGAATGTAAGTGCCAAGCGGTCGTTGGAACCATTAAAATTACGGCAATACTAGGATTAGGGTTAGTTCCCTTACCATGGTTTCAGAAAGGACGCACTTTCAGGTTAGCATGCTGCGTAGAGCCTCTCTAAAGGGGGGCTGTTTGCTAAGTCTGGATATTGATGTAAATCAACCATTGAAGTGACAACCTAAGAAATCCAGGTGGAGGAGCCCGAAGAAAATCTGTAAGAAGATTACGGGAGTTTAGGCAAAAAAAATACGCCTGAAATACTCAAGCGCATAGGTTAATTACGTTTCGGTGAACGGATCTTCGACCAATAAGACTCACTATCAGGACCGCGCCCTATAGACCAAAAGCAACTTTTACATGTTCTACAAAATCTAGCTTTTCCCAAGTGAAAAGATCGACTTCCATAGTTTTGGTTTCACCATTCGAGTTTTCGAAGGTTTTGCTTACCGTTTTTGGTGTTCTTCCCATGTGGCCATATGCTGCGGTTTCCGCGTAGATAGGGTTACGGAGACCTAAGCGTGTCTCAATTCCGTACGGAGTCATGTCGAACAGCTCAGCAATGATCTGGGCGATTTCTCCATCGGTTTTGTTCACCTTGCTGGTTCCGTAGGTATTCACATAGATTCCCATAGGGTCTTTTACACCGATAGCGTAAGAGATCTGTACCAGGATTTCATCGGCTACACCCGCTGCCACCAAGTTTTTTGCAATATGGCGGGTGGCATAAGCTGCAGAACGGTCCACTTTGGATGGGTCTTTTCCAGAGAAAGCACCACCACCGTGTGCACCTTTACCGCCGTAAGTATCGACGATGATCTTTCTACCTGTCAAACCGGTATCGCCATGAGGTCCACCGATTACGAATTTACCTGTAGGGTTGATGTGGTATTTGATCTTTTCCGTGAACAGGGCCTGTAACTCAGGTTTCAATTGAGCCTTCACACGAGGAACCAGGATGTTTTCAATATCGGATTGGATTTTCGCCAGCATTTCCTTTTCAGAAGCGAAGTCATCATGCTGGGTTGAGATCACGATGGTGTCGATGCGGACCGGTTTGTGGTTGTCATCATATTCCAAGGTTACCTGTGATTTAGCATCAGGGCGAAGGTATTGGATTTCGTTGTTTTCGCGTCTTAGAGCTGCAAGTTCATATAATAGACGGTGGGAAAGGTCCAATGCCAGGGGCATATAGTTTTCGGTCTCGTTATTGGCGTAACCGAACATAATACCTTGGTCACCAGCACCTTGTTCTTGTTTTGTGATACGATCTACGCCTTGGTTGATATCGGCGGATTGTTCGTGGATTGCCGAAAGAACTCCACAGGAATTCGCTTCGAACATATACTCGGATTTGGTATATCCGATTTTTTCTATAACCTGGCGAGTGATCTTTTGAACGTCCAAGTAGATTTTGGACTTCACTTCACCTGCTAAAACCACCTGTCCAGTAGTAACTAAGGTTTCAATAGCTACGCGGGCATCTTCATCCCAAGCGAGGAAGTTGTCGATTAAAGCGTCCGAAATCTGGTCTGCGACTTTGTCAGGATGTCCTTCAGATACCGATTCGGAGGTAAATAAATATGCCATAAAAATAATAAACGTTTGAAGGGAATAGCAGGCAGTATGTGAAAAATCATTTGTCCCGAATGGTTTTAGCACTTTTTTACTGTGGTTGCAATCTCCCATTTACATTATGATAATGCTAAATGCAAATCAGTCCACATTTTGTGTTGCACAAAGCTACGATACTTTGCAATATTTAAAAAGTATTTCATCCAAATTATTATCTTTAGCGGAATTAAATGACGTAAATGAGAAAGAAGCGCATACTGTTTGTAATCAATCCAGTATCTGGTGGGAAGAAGAAGACAACGTTTAATAAACAGGTACTCGAAGTACTGGATTTAAACAGATTTGACCCGACGTTTAAGATTACCAATCACGCTAATCACGCCTATGAACTCGCTAAATCTGCGATAGATGAGCAGTACGATGCCGTCATTGCCGTAGGTGGCGATGGCACGATCAATGAAATAGGGACGGCCTTGTTGGGCAGTGATATTCCCTTGGGGATTGTACCTGAGGGCTCTGGGAATGGATTGGCGCTTTATTTGGGCATTCCGATGAATGAGTCGGCAGCTTTGCGCAGGATCAATCGGTTTGAATCGGTCGACATCGATTGCGGAAAGATTGGGGATCGTTGTTTCTTCAATATTGCGGGTATCGGTTTTGATGCTTCGGTGAGTGATCGCTTTGCTTCCGAAACATTTAGGGGGCCGGTTGGGTACCTTCGCACGATAATTAACGTTATTAGTAATTATAAGCCTAAGAAATACACATTGAACATTGATGGTAAGGTCTACGAGCGGGAGGCCTTCATGATATCGGTAGCAAATTCTCCACAATATGGCAATAACGCCTACATTGCGCCGAATGCATCCATCAACGATGGGGTATTGGATGTATGTATCGTGCATAAATTTCCGTTATATACATTACCGATGATGATCTTCCATCTCTTCAACAAGACTGCGGACCAGTCCGAGTACGTAGAAATAATACCAGGGAAGAAGATCTGTATCGAACAGGAAGGAAAGGCGCCATTGCATTTGGATGGTGAACCGATGGATTTAGGAAACAAGATTGATATAGAAGTGCAGGGCAATGCTCTCAAGATTATTTGTTAGTTATGGCAAAACAGAAGAAGCAAAGATTCGAAGGGATCGTTTATTCGACCTCAGATGATTATGAATATACTGATTCGGATGGGATGGAGGAAGCGGACACGCTTCCCAATGAGAAGCAGAAACTGAAGGTCGGCTTGGACAAGAAACAGCGGAAGGGGAAGGTTGTGACCATTGTGACGGGATTTATAGGGACTGGTTCGGATTTGGAGGATTTAGCCCGTAAATTGAAGCAGCGATGTGGCGTAGGGGGGAGTGCCAAGGATGGTGAAATATTGATACAAGGTGATTTTAAAGAAAAAATTATACAATATTTAAGTTCGGAGAAGTATCAAGTTAAATCCTTTGGTGGTTAAACATGGAATTGTCCTGTAAACGTTTAAAAAACAAAGAAATAATGGGGATTTGGTTAAAAATAGAGGGTGCAAAGGCGCACGGTATTGTAAGTAAATACTCACTTATTTTTAACATTTAACGATTTGATAATTTGCAATTCAAAAAAAAAATGGTTTTCATTGTAAAAAATATGGAATATTCAACCGTTATGTGATACGACAAAAGAAGCATTGATTTGAGAGCTGCTGAAGAACGTCAATGAGTAGGTAACACAGCCTAAAAGTTAAATAATCAGATATCTTCAAATTAATTTTGTTTTTAACAGAAAATGCTATATTTGTTTTGAATTAATGTAAAATAACGGCATTTAGCTTGCATTAAATTGAATTTAACTTAATAATTAAACAACAGTAAAAAATCTAAAAATTAGTAAAAAATGGCAAACGCACCAAAAACTACAACCCCAGCTAAACAAGAGAGTGGCAATGCGGGTAATCTATTTGCAAGTTTAGCAATTATCATTTGTCTAGTAATTGGTTTCTTGGTTTACAAGTTTGTGATGGGTGATCCTTCAAACTTTATCGATGAGAATCCAGCGAACCAACCAAAACCAGGTAACTACTACGGTATGGTTTACCATGCAGGTTACGTAGTACCAGTTCTTCTAGGTTTATTCTTAATGGTATGGGTGTTTTCAATCGAGCGTCTTATCGTTATTGGTAAAGCATCTGGAACAGGAAACGTAGGTAACTTCGTAAGAAAAGTACAAGGATTATTGAGATCAGGTAACATTGATTCAGCTATCCAAGAGTGTGACAAGCAAAAAGGTTCCGTAGCGAACGTAATCAAAGCTGGTCTTTTAAAATATAAAGATGTTGAAGCACATCCAGGACTAGATACAGAGAAATCGGTATTAGCAATCCAAAAAGAAATTGAAGAGGCTACCACCTTAGAAATGCCAATGTTAGAGAAGAACTTGACCGTTATCGCAACATTAGTTTCTATTGGTACATTGACAGGTCTATTAGGTACAGTAACAGGTATGATCAAAGCGTTCTCGGCTTTAGCTACAGGTGGTGCACCAGATTCAGCAAAACTAGCGAACGGTATTTCTGAGGCCTTGATCAACACGGCAACAGGTATCGGTACATCTACAATCGCGATTATTTTCTACAACATCTTAACTTCTAAGATCGATACGTTAACATATTCTATTGACGAGGCTGGTTTCTCAATCGTACAAACATACGCTGCAAACCACAAATAAGAAGATTCGAAAAAAAGTTGAATTTATTTTATGCAATGTTCAACAGTTTCGCATCATTATTAAAAAGAAATAGAGTGTTCACATTAAAGAAGTAAAGAAATGGGAAAAGCAAAAGTAAAAAGAGCCAGCACATCGATCGACATGACGGCGATGTGTGACGTGTCTTTCTTGCTTCTTACATTCTTCGTTTTGACAGCAACTGCACGTCAGCCAGAAGTAATGCCCGTAGACACCCCTGCATCCACTACGTTGGATAAATTACCGGACGATAACTTAGCGGTTATCACCGTAGGTAACCAAGGGAAAGTATTTTTTGGAGAGAAGAACCCTGAGGTTCGCGTAAAAACTCTTAAGAATATGTCGGCAAAATATGGTGTTGCGTTCTCAGAACAAGATTATGAGAAGTTTAAAGGACTAGATGAGTTTGGAGTACCTTTCAAGCAATTGCGTGCCCTACTTTCATTACCAAATGACAAACGTACTTTAGAGGTTCAACCAGGTATCCCCGTGGATAGCACCGAAGAACTTTCAAACGAGTTGTATCATTGGGTTCAACAGGCTCGCTTGGCAACGGTAGAATTCAACCGTGACCAAGAGACCAAAGTGAAGAACTGGTCAGATCCAGGAGCGATGAAAGTAGCGATCAAAGCAGATGCGGAAGAGAAGTACGCGGTAATGAATTTGATTATTGAAACACTGAGAAACCAAAAACAAAACAAATTCTTCTTTGTTACCGGTTTACGTCAGGAAAAATAATAAGAGAAAATGGCAGAATTAAATCAAGACTCCGGCGGCGGCAAAAAAGGCGGCAAAGTTAGGTCGAAGAAAAATGGAGGTCGTGTAGATTTAACCGCGATGGTGGATCTAGCATTCCTTCTGATTACTTTCTTCATGCTAACAACTTCCTTGAACAAGCCACAAGCCATGGATGTTAACATGCCTGATAAGAATAAGGACAAGAATGAGTTGAACCCTGAGATTGAAATCGCAGATAACCGTTCGATCACCTTATTGCTAGGATCAGATAACAAGATCGCTTGGTATTATGGACAATTAGCAAACCCAATCTCGGCACCCGCTGTAGTAGACTATAGCAAAGAAGGAATCAGAAAGATCGTCCTTGAGAAGAAAGCTCAGGTTCCGCAAGTGTCAGGAGGAAAAGACCTAATCGTCGTAATCCGTCCAAGTGACAGATCAGTACAACGTAACCTCGTTGATATACTAGATGAAATGAAAATCACTGATGTTAAACGTTTCATGATTTCGAAAATCAAACCTGAAGAAGTTGAGGTTTTGAAAACAAACGGAATCTATAACGAATAATTCATCAGACAAAAAGGAAAAAAATGATCGGTTCAAAATTAGATTTATTTAAGAAAGAATGGCTAGATGTCGTTTTCGAGAATAGAAATAAAGAATACGGAGCATATGCATTGCGTAAATACGCACCAAAAGCTACCAACATCGCTTTATTCTCAGTTTCGGCAGTAGTCCTTGCTTTCACGGCTATCAAAGCCTTCGATATAAAGCTTTTTCCTGAGAAACCTGTTGAGGAAGTAGTAGAAGTTACTCCAGTTACTTTAGAGGATTTAGAGATCCCTGAACCACCTGAAGAGGAAGAACCACTACCTCAAGAGGAAGAGCCACCTCAACGTATCGCTGAGGAACCACCGGCGGAAGACCTAATCCGTTTCCCAGAGCCTAAGGTTGTTGATGCGAGACAAGTAAAAGAAGAGGTTGTTTCTCAAGAAGAGATCAAAGAGAAAAACGCTACTCCAGCACGTATTACCCTGAAAGGTACCCCAGGTGCATCAGGTGTTCCTACTGGAGAGTTCGGTCCGAAGAAAGTGGAAGGTGCTATCACGGGTAGTACAAAAGGAGTTGAGGACGGCGATGCCAACAAAGTTTATGACTTTGAGGCAGTTGAGGTTCCAGCATCTTACCCAGGAGGTATCAACGCATTCCGCCAGTTCGTGTCGAGCACACTTCAATATCCACAAGCTGCAATTGATGCAGGTGTGAAAGGTACAGTTGAGTTGTCCTTCGTGATTGACAAAACAGGTGCTTTGACAGATATCAAAGTGGTAAAAGACGTTTCTTACGGTACAGGTCAAGCAGCGATCACTGCATTGAAGAAATCAAAGAAATGGCAACCAGCTATCCAAAACGGTCGTCCGGTTCCAGTTCGTTATTCATTGCCAATTCGCTTAGACTTGTCGCAAATGTAATTCGATATGTCGAATCATTCAACAAGAAATAATTTTAGACAGAAATCGCCCACACAGCGATTTCTGTCCATTTTAGGACTATTCATGTTCCTCTTTTATTTTGTGTTGGGATTATTGATCATCTTTTGGAGCGGATTTCCAATTGAGATCGATCCAACCTATAAAAAGATCTTCGGGATACTCCTAATCGTCTATTCATTTATGCGTTTTGCCAGACTTTGGCAAAATAATTTCAGGAATTAATTAATCCTTGAGGCATTAAATCATTCTAAGATAATATGAAGGGTAGATTATGGTATGTACTGGCGATGCTCCTGATCGTGGCTACAGCGATTTCCTGTTCACAAAATAGAAATAAAGGACAGGAAAATGCCGACAGCACGACAGCAGGCGCTGGCACGTCGAGAGATGATATATTGACAGGTGAACTTTCGGTCATTGTTGATGAAGCAGTCCTTCCAATCATGCTGGAACAGGTAGAGGTTTTCAAGACATCCTATGTCAATGCGAACATCAAACTGATTCCATTGCCAGAACGCGAAGCGATCAATGCCTTGATCAAAGGCGAGGCAGATATTGCGATTTTGAGCAGGTTATTGAACAAGGAAGAAAATGCGGGTTTCAGCAGTCGAAAAATTAGCCCGAGGACTTTTCCGGCCTTCTATGATGGGGTGGTTTTTTTCAATAATTTGAGCGCTAGAGATACTTCAATCGATATTCCGACGTTAACATCTTTATTGAAGGGTGAATCCAATACGGGAAAACGTTTGGTTTTTGACAATGTGAATTCAAGTACTCTTCGACGCGTAAAAGAAATTGCAAAGTTGGATAAAGTCTCAGGGCAATCTGTAAAAGGTATGAAGACCTCCAAGGAGGTTGTAGAAGAGGTATTAACGGATGCAAATAGCATCGGTGTAATGTCCTATGGTCAATATTTAGATTGCGTTTCACAATTTGGAGAAGAAAATAAAATTCGTATCTTAAGCCTTCAAAGTTTGAAAGACGGGAAAAACCTTGGTTTTTTCAAGCCTTCTCAGACCACGTTTGCTACCGATGAATATGCGTTGAAGACAGAGTTTCACGTGTTGAACTATCAACCAAATTTGGGATTGGGAATTGGATTTTCTGCTTTCTTGACAGGAGACCGTGGGCAGCGGATTGTTCTGAAATATGGACTCTTGCCGGTCACGATGCCAGGTCGGGAAATCATCATTCGAGAAGACAACATAAATTAGTTTATAACAAAGAGTAAATAACAGATTATGACAAACAGCAAATTATTTTTAAGCCTTTTAGTTGCGGGAGCTGTTGCTACAGGAACAACACAAGCTCAAAGTATCAAAGATGCAAAGGCTGCAATTCAAGCTGAACAATATGACAAAGCTAAAGCTATGTTGCAAAATTTAGTTCAGAAAAAGGCAAAAGATGGTGAAAACTATTTTTACCTAGGACAAATCCACTTGATCAACGATAAGGTCGATTCGGCACAGATCGTTTTCCAAGAAGGTGTGACAAACGCTCCTAAGGAAAAATTGAATACTGTAGGTTTAGGTATCGTAGACCTTGAAAAAGGAAATGTGAGTGCGGCTGAAACGAAATTCTCAGAAGCTTCGCAAGGTATAGGCAAAAAAGAGTATGAAATCCCTTACTTTATCGGTAGAGCGTACATTGATGCGCCAAAACCAGATTACAAGAAAGCGGTTGAATACTTGACTAAAGCGAAAGAAATGAATGCTAAGGATGCATTAATTCCTACAGCATTAGGTGATGCTTACGCTGGTTTACGTGAAAGTAGCCCTGCATTCGTAGCTTACCGTGACGCTTTGGCAATCGATGGAAACCTTTTGGCTCCAAAAATTGGTCAAGCAATCATTTCAAGAAGAGCGCAAGCTTATGACGTAGTATTAGAGCAATTGACTACATTGGCAGGTGAAAACCCTGAATATGGTCCAATCTACCGTGAGTTGGCAGAGACTTATTATTTGTCATCTATCAAAGCACCAGAAGAGCAATACCGTGAAATCAACCAAAAAGCAGTTGAAAACTATAAAAAATACTTGTCATTGACAGGTGATGCCTCAACAGACGCTAAAGTACGTTACGCTGACTTCTTGGTTTATTCTGGTAACTACGATGAATTGAAAACAGTAGCTCAAGAATTATCAACCGTAGAAGGTGTTGATGCCAAAGTATACCGTTACTTAGGATATATCTCCTTCTTGCAAGATAAGGACTATCCAAAATCATTGGAGTACATGACTACTTTATTCAGCAAAGTTGATACTGCACGTTTGATCGGTCGTGACTACTTATACGCTGGTTTGGCAAACTTAGTAGCAGGTGATGCTGCAAAAGGTGCTGAATTATTGAAAGTAGCTGAAACTAAACAAACAGAAGATGAGAACTATGATGAAGAAATCTCAGAAACTGCTTTTGAATACTTCAAAAACGGTGAGAACGAAATTGCATCTAAGATCTTCGCGATCCCAGCTAGCAATGATAGTTCTGATTACTTCTTCGATTCAAATTTCTACTTAGGACAAATTGAGTACGGTATCGGTTCTAAATTGGTAACCGTTCCTGAAGGTACTGAATTGACTCCTGAAGAAGTTACTGCTAAGATGAACGAGGCTAGGCCACATTTAGAGGCTGCAGTAAAATCGTTGGGTACAGTAGCTGCATCAACTAAAAAAGAAGTTGTTGACAAATACAAAATCCCTGCGTTATACTACAAAGGATTAACTGAATTAGCTTTGGATAACGTAATGTACGATCCAGAAAACGCTAAAGGTTTATTCGTAGATTCATTCACTCAATTGCTATCTGCTATCACTGCATCCGGCAAAGCTGAAGATGAATCGAACAAAACTTACGCTGCAGATGCCAATAACTATATCGGTTACTTCGCATACTTAAAAGGCGACACAGCCAAAGCTAAACAGCATTTTGGGGAAACATTGAAGTTGAAACCAGATGATGCCTTCGCAACCCAGATGATGGGTGCACTTTAAGGGTGTTAAAACAAGAATTATATAATGGAGGCCGCTTTTTGCGGCCTCCTATATTATTTAGAAATTTAAGAGGATTGACCGTGGTTGGATTTGAATGGCCAGGCGATGAAATCGGAACTAAATCCAAATCCAAATACGTTAACGGTCATCAAGCGTTGATCTCCCTACGCCGTTTTGGTTGAAATCCGTATATTGTTCCATGAAGTCCTCAACTCTTTTATATTAAGTGCCTTGATTATGCGATAAGGGGATTTGATACCGGGACTAACCTAATTTAAAATGATTATTGAGGAAAGCTGGGCACTTGACCACTTTGTGACCTTTTCATCTTGGTCCGCTTGCCCAATCTTCTACTGTGTATTTCCTAAGATGTGATTTGCCCGGTCCAATGATCCTTAGTTTGAACCTGCCAGATTTTTTTCAATTACCTAAATTCCCCTGTATGGGATGCACATTCGTTCAAGATCATCAATTTCTTTTTAAGCGCGGTTTGCATACCCTTGCCAGGCCAATCAACCTTTTTCTACTTCACCTTTCCTGATAAGTTAGCGTTTATGCAAAATGGCAAATTGTCCAGATTTTTCCTGTATTTGCCAAAATAATTACCAGTCCCGTGAGTTCTGCAGGAGAATAAAGGCTCATTTGGTAAAGGTTAGGGTTGTTTACCTGCTGTATAGTGACCAGTCTTGCCCTAAATCTATCGGGCCGGCAGGCACAGCCTTTTTTAGTATATCACAACTGGTCTCATATCCGCTTGTGGGATTTTTGACAATACAGCTTTTCTAAATACTAACAAGCCAGTGGCGAGATAAAGTGGAGTGATTCTCCCAATTAGACCAAAATTATGAAATGATGGTTCTAGGATTAGATAATCAGGTCTATCTCTCATTCCTGGACTAAGTTCATGGAGGCTAAAAAATCAATCTTGAACTGCATGGAGCTTCTTTCATTTTTATTTATTTTTGGCATGTGACGATTAATGAACTAAAAAATGAATTGCTCAACAGGCAATATGAAAACAACATACGGATCGCGCCACACATTGTGGTGTGCAATGCAGAGCGGTTCCTTCAAAAACAGTTCAGGGACTGTGCCAATTGGAAAAAGGATCTTGATTCGTGCCCAAGCTACGATCGGTTGATTCTCTTCCATAAAGCTGTTTCAGGACGCTGATTGCCAGAACCAGGTTACCTGGCTTAAGACTGCTTGTATTTTTTAGCTATTGAGCCCATTGATCATGTGGAAATGAGTGATTTAGAACAATCTATTACCGTTATACTTGACGAAATGGAGTTTTGGCTTGCTAGATAGGGACTCCATACCCTAATAATTGCTCGGCCAGTGTTACCTCAAATCTTAAAAAATGTAAAAAAAACCACTTCACACTTGAATTTAAAGGATTTGATTTTTAGATTAGCCAAAACTTTATAAAAACGGGATTTTCCATTTCATTTGACATTTTTTCCAAAGCTATCAATTTAAAATAGTTTAATAGATTATGTTACGAGAAACCAAATTTTCCAGATTTCAGGCCAAGCCTTTTTTTATCCTTTTAATCTGCATGGTAATCCAGTCGGGTTATGTGCTTAGCCAAAACAGCCACATCCAGACCAGTTCCACGCAGGCTCCATTTCGGAGTCGCTTGATGAATGTCGAGGCAGCTCGGAACGAAACATTTAGGTACCATGCAACCTTAGAAAACTTATCCAAGACAACTAAGATTTACATGCTCCAGACCGAATTGCCCGCGGGGTGGCTAGCTAACTTCATGGTCGAGGGAACCCCCGTGCGCTCCCTAGAGATGACGGCTGGCAAAAGCTATGACATAAACATTGAGGTAAATCCCTCTCTATTGGCCCCTCCGGGGAAAACGTCCTTTCAAATACTCGCAATTTCCGAAATGGATACCCTTAAACTTCCGCTTGAGGCTGTTGTAAAAGGTTCATTCAATCTAGATCTCTCCACCCCTACCGGCAAGTTGAATGAGGAATTAGTTGCTGGGAGGAAAAAGGAGCTACTGTTTGAACTCAAAAATTCCGGCTCATTGCCTTTAAATGAAATTGAATTGAGCGGTCTCCCACCTAAAAGCTGGACGGTGACCTTCGAGGATGCGCAAGTCAAGGAATTGGCACCTGGCAAGTCCATTACTGTAAGGGCTCTTATTGAGGTCCCTGAAAAGAGCATTGCAGGTGACTATGTCCTTAAGGTTTCTGCAAAGAACGCCAATGTATCTGCAGAAAGTACCATTAGGGTCCAAGTTAGGACCTCTGTTTGGACGGGGCTTTGGGGGATTGCCATAATATTGATTTCGATAGCCTCCATTTTCTTTTTGATAAGGAAATTCGGCAGGCGCTAGCAAATTTCCATCAGGTCCTAATTATATAATCCATTATCTTATTGTGGGTAAACTTCCATGAAATGAAAGAACCGATCATTGAATTTGAAAATCTTTGCAAAAATTATGGTAATAAAAAAGCCGTAGACAACTTGAACCTTCAAATATATGAAGGAGAAATCTACGGTTTGCTAGGTCCGAACGGTGCTGGAAAAACAACCACTATCTTAATGATGATGGGACTTACCGAACCAACTTCTGGTATGGCGTTCGTAGATGGCATGCAATCAAACAGGAACCCGATAGAGGTTAAGAAATTGGTTGGGTACTTACCTGACAGCGTGGGGTTCTACGAAGGAATGTCACCTTTGGACAATTTAAGGCTTATAGGCCGGTTAAATCAAATTCCTGAAAAAGAAATAGAAGAAAGATCGCATCTTTTACTCCAGCAGGTAGGGCTGGAACAGGATATGCAAAAGTTGGTGGGTACGTTCTCTCGGGGAATGAAGCAGCGTTTGGGCCTGGCAGAAGTGCTAATCAAAGATCCTAAAATTATTGTCCTCGACGAACCTACGTTGGGCTTAGACCCCCGCGGCATTAAGGAATTCATGGCACTTATACAAGACCTTAGCAGGAGAAGGAACATTACTGTATTGTTGTCTTCCCACAATTTGCACCATGTCCAGCAGGTCTGTGACAGGGTGGGGATATTTGTTCAAGGAAAATTGATAGCGAGTGGCAATATTGCCGATCTGGGCCATTCATTGAATAAAAAAGATGGTTTTTTTACCAGTATTCAGACCCAGGTTTCGACCCTGGGGCCTTCTGTTTTGAAAACGCTTTTAAGGGAGCTTCCCGTCATGAGGATTGATTTAATTTCGGAAAACCATGCCGAGATCACTACCTCTGAGGAATGTACTGCCTCCATCGTAAAGATCCTTGTCACAAAAGGATACGATATTACGTCGGTACAAAGGGACAACCTGACCCTTGAACAGATTTACCAACAATATTTCCTTGAAAACCCTAAATTTTTATAAAGATGAATATCGATAGTACCTTACGCACAGCGCAAATTGGTGTAAGTCATTTTAGTAGTCCTTTTTGGATTCTGGCACGGAAAGAAATTGCCGACATGGTTAGAAGTTGGAGGTTCCGAATATTAATTTTGTTAGTTCTGTTAATATTAACGAGTTCCATAACCCACGTCGTGGAACAGGTGCCGGCCTGGATCCAGAACAATGATCTCTTAGAATCGGATTTTCCATTTCTCAAAATATTTACCTCGTCGGGTTCAACCCCTTCGTATTATGTACTCATAAGTTTCGTCGCTCCCCTACTTGGGATAAGCCTAGGGTTTGACAGAGTGAATTCAGAATTTCTAAGCGGGACGATGACACGAATTGTTACCCAGCCAATCTACAGAGACAATATTCTATTGGCCAAATTTTTTGCACCCATATTTGTCCTGAGTGTATTATTTCTTTGTGTAACGGGATTGGTCGTTGGAACCGGAATGATTTGGACTGGATTAAGCGTTCAGCTTGTAGAAATTATTCGGATATTCGCCTTCATCTTTTTGTTGATTGTTTACCTAGGGTTCTGGTTGGCCTTTTCGTTATTGATGTCCATAGTTTTTAGACAGCCCTCGTCTGCGGCCCTCACATCATTGAGTTTATGGTTGTTCCTGACCATATTTTTTCCCATGCTGACATCACTCATTGTCCAGCAGCTGCTGCCTTTGAAACCTTTCATGTCAGTAGAAGAGCAGTTCTCAAGGCAGGAATTGGTGCTGAATATATTGAGAGTCAGTCCAAGCCAATTGTTCATAGACGGGAGTACTTCCATCCTGATGCCAACCGTAAGGAGTTTAGGTCCGCTGAACATTGAGCAGATGGAGGCAGCGATCCCAGCACCATTGCCCATAATTGATAGTTTATTGATAGTTTGGTCCCAATTAACTGGATTAATAGCGGGAACTTTGGCCCTCTTTGCCATATCCTACTATCTTTTTATGAGAAGGGAAATAAGAAATTAACCGAAAGAGGTCGTTTCCTTACTGTCCCATGGCAAGGCTCCCACGGTACCCAAATCTGCATAGCTGCAGCTCCAATGTAGGGGGATGAGCTTTTAGCGCGCAATCTATCTTCTGGCGATAGCATTAGGTTCTATCCAGGAGCTTCATTAGGGCGGACTGTAGTAGATCAAGATAACCGTAGGCTTTTGGGAAATTTGGCTGTAGGTCCAATAACTAGGTGTCCAGACCACTTTCTTAGGATAAGCAAGGTCTTTGTCCTGCGGAATGGCGAGCGGCACACCAAATTGTGCTCGCTTACCGATGTGGAAAATCTAGCGGAATCTGAACGGTGCTGGTTCAAGCGTCAGGTATTGTCCATTGGGACTATTTATAATGTTTCAAAATAACAAAAAGCAGAGCTATACGGCTGTCCCTCACTTTTTTTATTGACATAAATTGTTATTTTTGCTAGACTACTAATAGCGATAAACTAAAGATATGGAAGGATTAGCAGGGCAAAGTGCACCTATAGATTATATTCCTATATTAATCCAATTGGCTGTGGCCGTTGGCTTCGGTGTTACGACAATCATCGGTACCCATTTAATTGGTCCTAAAGTGCGCACAGAGAATAAGCTTAGTGCTTTTGAATCTGGAGTTGAGGTTGTCGGGAATGCAAGGCAGCCGTTTTCCATCAAATATTTCCTGGTAGCAATCTTGTTCGTCATCTTTGATATCGAGGTGATCTTTATGTATCCATGGGCAGTTAACTTCCGTGAATTTGGCGTTCAGGGGTTGATAGAGATGTTTGTTTTCATGGGACTATTGCTTTTAGGGTTTATTTATGTCATTAAGAAAAAGGCATTGGATTGGGACTAGCCTTGGGCCTATTCCTTGAAGATCACTTTAATAAACAGAGAGATGAGTAATATAACCTTATCAGATGCGCCTCCTGGTGTAGAGGGAGCAGGATTTTTTGCAACGACTTTGGATAAAGCCATAGGTTTGGCGAGAGCCAATTCCTTATGGCCATTGCCATTTGCGACATCCTGCTGTGGAATTGAGTTTATGGCAACGATGGGATCTACCTATGATTTAGCGAGGTTTGGTGCCGAGCGTCCGAGCTTTTCACCAAGACAGGCTGATATGTTGCTAGTGATGGGGACCATTGCAAAGAAGATGGCTCCGGTATTGAAGCAGGTTTATGTTCAGATGGCAGAGCCCCGTTGGGTGATTGCTGTTGGTGCATGTGCTTCTAGTGGAGGTATTTTCGATACCTATTCCGTGTTGCAGGGGATTGATGAGATCATTCCGGTGGATGTTTATGTTCCTGGCTGTCCTCCGCGTCCTGAGGCAATCTTAGATGGAGTACTAAGACTTCAAGATATTGTAAAGAACGAGTCTTTGAACCGAAGAAATACGCCTGAATATAAGGCTTTATTAGAAAAGTACGGAATCGCAACAGATAATGGATAAGTTGACTAATCAAATGGTTATTGATAAACTGAATGCAGAATTCGGGGAATCAGTAAACCATATAACAGAACCTAAAGGACTGCTAACAGTCGAAACCGATAAGGAAAATATCATAAAGCTGTTGACCAGCATCAAGGATGATGAGGCGATGCAGTTTATTTATTTGACTGATATTACTGCGGTCCACTATCCGGAACGTGAAAAGCCTTTCGCTGTTGTGTACCATGTCCATAGTTTAGTTCATAATGTCCGCATTCGGATCAAGGTTTTCCTTGAAAAGGAAAATCCAAGTATTCCAAGTGCCACCGTTCTTTGGAACGGTGCGAATTGGATGGAGCGTGAAACTTATGATTTCTTTGGGGTCAATTTTGAAGGACATCCGGATTTAAGGAGAATTCTTAATATGGATGATCTGGGAGTTTTCCCGATGCGCAAAGAATACCCGCTGGAAGATCCAAACCGTGTAGACAAAAAGGATTTTTATTTTGGACGTTAAGAGAGGATGTCATGAGTAAATCGATTTCAAGAATATCACATAATGCACCAGTCTTTGATGATAATGATCCTCAAGACGATTTGGTGACCCTAAATATTGGTCCTACCCACCCTGCAACGCATGGTGTTTTTCAGAATGTCGTGCAGATCGATGGTGAGCGTATCGTCAGTGGGGTTTCCACCATTGGATATATTCACCGTGCATTCGAAAAAATTGCAGAGCATAGACCTTTTTATCAGATTACCCCTTTAACAGACCGCTTGAACTACTGTTCATCACCAATCAATAATATGGGTTGGCATATGACCGTTGAGAAGCTTTTGGATATAGAGATACCAAAACGCGTTCAATATATGCGCGTGATAGTGATGGAATTGGCAAGGATTGCTGACCACATCATATGTAACGGTATTTTGGGGGTGGATACTGGTGCCTTTTCAGGATTCCTGTATGTGATGCAGGAACGTGAGTTCATCTATGAAATCTATGAAGAGATCTGCGGAGCCCGTTTGACGACCAATATTGGGCGTATCGGCGGTTTTGAGCGTGATTTCAACGACGTGGCATTTGAAAAGATCAGAGAATTCTTAAAGAGATTCCCGCCAGTTTTGAGGGAATTCCAAGAGTTGTTTGACAGAAACAGGATTTTTATCGAGCGTACCTCCAACGTAGCCGCGGTTACCCCAGAGGAAGCTTTAAGTTATAGCTGGTCAGGTCCTATCTTACGTGCAACAGGCGTGGATTATGATGTGAGAGCGCATTCACCGTACTGTTCATACGAGGAGTTTGATTTTGATATTCCAGTAGGGACAAACGGCGATGTTTACGACCGATTTATGGTCAGGAATGAGGAGATGTGGCAATCCCTTCGAATCATCGAGCAGGCCTTGGAGAAAATAGACAAAGAGCCGAAAGGTATTTTCCATGCGGATGTTCCTGATTTTTACCTGCCACCAAAAGAGCAAGTATATACAAGCATGGAGGCCTTGATCTATCACTTTAAGATCGTGATGGGGGAATGGGATGCTCCAAAGGCTGAGGTTTATCATTCCGTAGAGGGAGCAAATGGTGAATTAGGTTTCTATATGGTTCATGACGGCGGAAGAACTCCGTACCGTTTACATTTTAGAAGACCATCATTCATCAATTATCAGATGTTTGCTCCGATGAGTAGCGGAATGTTGATTTCAGATGCGATTATCAATATGAGTAGTTTAAACGTAATAGCTGGTGAATTAGATGCTTAGTGTTAAAGAAAATATGATTGTCGAGTTTTCGGCAGAGCTTTTGGGGAAATTCTCCGAAGTGGTAAGTCGTTATCCAGAAGGTAAGCAAAAATCAGCATTATTGCCTATCCTTCACCTCGTACAGGAGGAATATGGATGGTTAAGCGTGGATGCCATGGAGAAAGTGGCGGCCTTCTTAAGCATCCAACCTATTGAAGTGTTCGAGGTGGCGACATTCTATACCATGTATTTCCTACAGCCGCAAGGTAAATATGTCCTGGAGGTTTGCCGAACGGGGCCATGTTGCCTGGTTGGTGCAGAGAAGATCATGGCTCATATTGAAGAGAAATTAGGCGTAAAAGAAGGAGAAGTGACTGCCGATGGGATGTTCTCTTGGCGGGGCGTGGAGTGTTTGGCGGCATGTGGATTTGGCCCGGTCCTTCAGATCGGTCCGAGCTATACCTTCTATGAGAACCTGACAGCAGAGAGTGTCGATCAATTGATCGGCGATTTAAAGAATAAATCAAAAAGCGAGGCTTAGTAATATGGGACGTAAGTTATTATTAGAACATATCAATGTGCCAGGAATCAACACCTTCGCTGTTTATCGGGAGAATGGTGGTTACCGAGCTGTAGAGAAAGCCTTGAAGAGCATGTCTCCAGAGGACGTCGTAGAAGAGGTTAAGAAATCAGGTCTTCGTGGCCGTGGCGGGGCAGGTTTCCCTACAGGCATGAAATGGAGCTTTTTGGCGAAGCCAGAAGGTGTTCCGCGTTATTTGGTCTGCAATGGGGATGAGTCGGAGCCGGGAACATTCAAGGACCGTTACTTAATGACCTATATTCCGCATGCCTTAATAGAAGGAATGATCGTTTCCAGCTATGCATTAGGAGCTCATACATCATATATCTATATCCGTGGCGAGATGATGCCTCAAATCCGTATTATGGAGAAGGCCATCGAAGAAGCAAAAGCAGCTGGATTTTTAGGTAAGAATATTTTAGGGACAGGTTACGACCTAGAGATCTATGTACAACCAGGAGGGGGTGCCTATATCTGTGGTGAGGAAACTGCCCTGTTGGAGTCCCTTGAGGGGAAAAGAGGTAATCCTAGGATTAAACCTCCATTTCCAGCTGTTGCCGGTCTATATGGCTGTCCGACGGTAGTAAACAATGTGGAATCCATTGCAGCTACGGTGCCAATTGTCAACGACGGTGGTGAGGAGTATGCAAAAATTGGAATTGAAAGAAGTACGGGAACTAAATTGATTTCAGCATCAGGAAATATTGCAAAGCCTGGTGTTTATGAAATTGAGATGGGGCTTCCAGTAGAAGAGTTTATCTTCTCGGATGAATATTGTGGGGGTATGGCAAATGGAAAAAGATTGAAGGCCGTAGTAGCCGGAGGATCGTCCGTTCCTATCCTTCCTGCAAACCTGATCGTAAAAACCATGAAAGGTGAACGGCGCCTGATGACCTATGAGTCATTGGCAGATGGTGGCTTTGTCAGTGGTACCGCGATGGGTTCCGGAGGTTTTATTGTTTTTGATGAGGATCAATGTATTGTCAGGAATACCTATAACTATACACGTTTTTACCGTCATGAGAGCTGTGGACAATGTTCTCCATGTCGTGAAGGTACGGGCTGGATGGAAAAGATCCTGAACAAGATCGAGACGGGTCATGGCGATATGTCGGACATCGACCTATTGTGGCAAGTGCAACAAAAGATTGAGGGCAATACCATCTGTCCACTTGGTGATGCAGCAGCTTGGCCTGTTGCAGCGGCAATTCGTCACTTTAGGGATGAATTTGAGTGGCATATCCTTCATCCAGAAGAGGCCCAGAAGAGAAACTACGGTTTAGCACATTATGCAGATCCATTGGTTCCAGTAACGGAATAATTAGGGTCATTTTAACAAAAAGCAACAATGGCAGAAGAAGTTCAAAATTTTAAAGTAACGATAGACGGAATAACAATTGAAGTTGCTCCGGGTACTACGATATTAAATGCTGCTAGGCAGATTGGTGGGGAGATCGTTCCTCCGGCCATGTGCTATTATTCTAAGCTGGAAGGTACAGGTGGTAAATGCCGTACATGCTTGGTGAAAGTAAGCAAAGGATCAGAAAAGGATCCAAGACCAATGCCTAAATTGGTTGCATCATGCCGTACAACGGTCATGGACGGAATGGAGGTGCTGAACATTACCTCTCCAGATGTCGTGGATGCAAGAAAGGCGGTCGTGGAGATGTTATTGATCAACCACCCATTAGATTGCCCGGTCTGTGACCAGGCAGGCGAGTGTAAGCTCCAAGATTTGAGCTATGAGCATGGTGCTGAGAAGACCAGATATGAATTTGAGCGCAGGACATTTGAGCGAATTGATATTGGTGAAAAGATCCAGCTGCATATGAACCGATGCATTTTATGCTATCGCTGTGTATATGTCGCGAATCAATTGACAAATAAAAGGGAACATGGGATTCTGTTCCGTGGAGACCATGCGGAAATTTCAACCTATATCCACGAAGCCTTAGATCATGATTTCATTGGGAATGTGATCGATGTATGTCCAGTTGGAGCATTGACAGACAAGACATTCAGGTTTAAGAACAGGGTTTGGTTTACCAAGCCGGTGGATGCGCACCGCGATTGTCCTAAATGTTCGGGCAAGGTGACATTGTGGTACAAAGGACCCGATGTGATCCGTGTGACAGGAAGAAAGGATGAATATAATGAGGTTGATGAGTTTATCTGTGATACCTGTAGGTTTGAGACCAAACGTACAGATGAGTGGATCTTAGAGGAGCCGACCAAGATCAGCGATCAATCGGTTATTGCTTCCAACCACTACCATCAATTTGATCCTCCAAGTGTCATCAAGGACAATCCTGTATTGCAGGAAGCCAATGTGGAGCAGTTAGCAAGATCTGAAAAATTAAAATAGAAAATAGGGAAGATGGAAACGGCCTTTATTTTAGAGAAATTAATCTTAGTTGTCATCATATTCGTGGTTACCTTGGTCATTGCCATGTATTCCACGTTAGCTGAGCGTAAGATTGCGGGTTTTATGCAGGACCGCCACGGTCCGGATAGAGCGGGAGCATTTGGTATCTTACAGCCTTTATGTGATGGTGGTAAATTCTTTTTCAAAGAAGAAATCATTCCTGCGGGAGCACATAAAACCTTATTTATTTTAGGGCCAACCATAGCCATCATCACTGCCTGTATCAGTTCGGCGGTAATTCCTTGGGGGCAAACCTTGACCATTGGTGACAAAGCGATCAGCTTACAGGTTGCCGATGTAAATATCGGTGTACTTTACATCTTTGGGGTTATTGCTCTTGGTGTTTATGGGATCATGCTTGGTGGATGGGCATCGAACAACAAGTTCTCCTTAATGGGAGCGATTCGTGCGGCTTCACAAAGTATCAGTTATGAGATTGCCATGGGACTTTCCTTGATCGCTTTATTAATGGTGACCGGGACTTTATCCATTGGTGAAATCGTTGCACAACAATCAGGATTTGTAAACTGGAATATCTGGGTTCAGCCCTTGGGATTCCTGATCTTTATGACCTGTGCATTTGCAGAATGTAACCGTGTACCATTTGACTTGCCAGAATGTGAGACCGAATTGGTCGGTGGATACCATACGGAATATTCATCCATGAAATTGGGTCTTTATATGTTCTCTGAATACATCAATATGTTCGTGTCCTCTTCATTGATGGCAGCATTGTATTTCGGGGGCTATAATTTTCCATTTATGTATGATCTAGGTCTTTCAGAAAACTGGATTACCATCATTGGCGTATTGGTATTCTTTGCGAAGATATTTGGTTTCATCTTCTTCTTTATGTGGGTAAGATGGACCTTGCCACGTTTCAGATATGACCAGTTGATGAATTTAGGTTGGAAAATGTTGATTCCATTGGCCATTGCCAATATCGTTTTGACAGGAATCATTACCATTGTTAAAGATACTTACTTTTAATCGGGAGAGATATGCAGTCGTTATCAAATAGGAAAAAAGTATTAGAACAAAAGCCGATGAACTTTTGGGAGCGCATTTATTTGCCTGCTATCGCCAAAGGTTTATCGATTACCATAAGACACTTCTTCAAGAAGATCCCTACGATCAAGTATCCGGAGGAGATCAGGCCTTATTCCAAGAACTTTAGGGGACAGCATTCCTTAAAGCGTGATGAAGAGGGAAGGGAGCGTTGTACAGCTTGTGGCCTATGTGCCTTGTCTTGTCCTGCAGAAGCCATTACGATGACTGCTGGAGAGCGCAAGAAAGGGGAGGAGAACCTGTACAGGGAGGAGAAATATGCAGTTGTTTATGAAATCAACATGTTGCGTTGTATCTTTTGTGGTCTATGTGAAGAAGCGTGTCCGAAAGAGGCGATCTATCTAGACGGGAAACATGTTACTGCAGATTATTTACGTAAGGATTTCATTTACGGTAAAGACAAGTTGTTGGAACCAAAGTTTGATATCACCAAATTATCTCAAAATCAGCAAGCATAACCTATGACCATATTTTATTTTGTAGCGTTTCTATCGATATTCTTTGCGTTGATGACCATCTTCACGAAGAATCCTGTACATAGTGTACTCTACTTAGTTATTACGTTTTTCACCTTTACCGTGCATTACATTCTATTGAATGCGCAGTTTTTGGCCGTAGTTAATTTTATTGTTTACATGGGGGCGATCATGGTCTTATTCCTGTTTGTCCTGATGTTATTGAACCTGAACAAAGATTCCGAACCTATGAAATCCCATCTCGTAAAATTTATGGGAGCAATAGCTGGGATGTGCCTATTGGCAGTGTTCCTAGGTGCATTTAGGGTGCTGGAAACCAATAATGAGTTTGTAAAGAGCCATGAGGATATAGGTCTGGTAAAGAACTTGGGCAAGGTATTGTTCAAGGACTTTTTGTTACCTTTTGAACTGTCCTCTATATTATTGTTAACAGCCATGGTCGGAGCAGTCTTATTGGCAAAGAAAGAAACACGAGCGAAACAAAATGGGTAGTTTAATTGAAAATATGCAGGGTATTCCCCTGAATCATTATTTGATATTCTGTAGCATCATCTTCGTGATCGGTGTTATTGGGGTATTGATTCGCCGAAATGTCATTATTATCATGATGTCGATCGAGCTGATGCTTAATTCGGTGAATTTATTGTTGGCTGCGTTCTCAGCATACCGTGGGGACCCAAGCGGACAGGTTTTTGTGTTTTTTATTATGGCTTTGGCTGCGGCAGAGGTTGCGGTCGGACTAGCGATAATTATTATGGTTTATAGGAATACCAAATCAGTGGATATTGATTCCCTGAATAAACTGAGGTGGTAAAAATAGATAAGAATTTTAGAGAGAATTGTATATGAAAGAATTCATTTGGATGCTCCCCTTACTTCCTTTATTAGGGTTTCTAATGATTGGATTGCTGAGAAAAAGCACACCAAGACCATTGATTTCAATAATTGGATGTGGAACAATCCTCATTTCATTTTTACTTAGCTGTGGTATATTCAAGGAAGTTTATGATGCAAGGCAAGCTGGTGGTGATGGTGTTATTTTCCAAGAAGTATATAACTGGTTTACGGTAGGAAATTTTAGTTTCAATATAAGTTTTTTGGTTGACCCCTTGAGTTCAATCATGTTATTGATCATTACCGGAGTAGGATTTTTGATCCATCTATACTCTGTTGGCTATATGGCAAATGATGAAGGTTTTGGTAAATACTTTTCGTATTTGAACCTGTTTATCTTCTTTATGTTGCTATTGGTATTAGGATCCAATTACCTTGTCATGTTCATTGGCTGGGAAGGTGTTGGATTGTGTTCTTATTTATTGATCGGATTCTGGTTCAAGAACAGCAATTATGCAAAGGCAGCGAAAAAAGCTTTTGTCATGAACCGTATCGGTGATTTGGGATTCTTGATCGCCATGTTCTTTATCTTGGTCAACTTTGGATCGTTAGAGTTTCAGGCAGTATTCCCTGCAGCAGGTCAATTGGCCATGGGTGACTCGACCCTATTGATCATTACCTTATTGTTATTTGTAGCAGCCACAGGTAAATCTGCCCAGATTCCATTATTTACTTGGTTGCCAGATGCGATGGCTGGTCCGACACCGGTTTCGGCCTTGATCCATGCGGCAACGATGGTAACTGCGGGTATCTATATGATTGCTCGTTCAAATATCATGTTTACATTGTCCCCTGTTACCATGGAGATCATTGCGATCATCGGTGTAGCAACGGCTCTAGTAGCAGCATTTATTGCCATTACCCAAAATGATATCAAGAAGGTTTTGGCCTATTCAACGGTATCACAATTGGGATATATGTTTTTGGGACTAGGTGTTGGTGCCTTTACCGGAGCATTTTTCCATGTATTGACGCATGCCTTTTTCAAAGCTCTATTGTTCTTGGGTGCAGGTTCTGTAATCCATGCAATGAGCGAGGAACAAGATATGCGAAAAATGGGCGGTCTAAAGAAATACTTGCCTATCACGTATGCAACGATGTTGATCGGTACGATAGCTATTTCTGGGATTCCACCATTGTCGGGTTTCTTTTCAAAAGATGAAATCCTTGCTTATGCATTTCTGGCGAGTCCAATTTTTTGGGCATTAGGTTTTATTGGAGCTTTATGTACGGCGTTCTATATGTTCAGGTTGTTGTATCTGACGTTCTTCGGGGAATTCCGTGGAACAGAGAGCCAGAAACATCATCTACACGAATCGCCCAGCTCAATGACCATTCCACTGATCGTACTTGCCGTACTTTCGGTTTTAGGTGGATTGATCAATGTTCCAGAGGCACTGCACGGTGGAGCATGGTTGGCTAACTTCCTGAGTCCAGTATTTACACAAACCAACCAGGTTGTAGAGCCATTCCACTTATCGCATAGCACAGAGTTTATTTTAATGGGTGCATCCGCATTGGGTGCAATCATCATGGCTTTTGTTGCTTACAATAAGTACATCAAGAAATCAGATATTCCTCAGGCCGATGGTTCAGCAGAACAAGGCGGACTATATAATCTATCTTACCATAAAATGTACATTGATCAATTGTATGATACATTATTTGTTCGTCCGTTGAATGGACTGTCCAAATTCTTGCATAACGTTGTTGAGAAGTCAGGTATCGATGGTTTGGTCAATGGAATTGGTGAATTGTTTGTTTCTTCAGGGAAAGGCATTCGTCAAATCCAGAGTGGGAATGTTGGGTTTTATATATTTATGATGGTAATCGGAGTTATTGCTTTCATGCTTTATGGATTATTTACAATCTAGATCAGAATTTAGGAATCAATGGACAACCTTTTTATACTGCTAATTTTACCTGTAATAAGTGCTATTATTTTAGCCTTTATCAAGAACAGCTCTGCGAAATGGGCGGCATTGGTCTTGTCACTTATTCAATTAGGCTTAACAATTCCTTTCGTCTGTAATTTTGTGCCTGATGCGAGCATTCAGTTTTCGCAAAGCTGGAACTGGATTTCAAGCTTAGGGATTCAATTCCAGATCGGTTTGGATGGTATTAGCCTTCCTATGTTGATCTTAACCAACGGCTTGGTCCCTTTGATTATCTTGGCAAGTTTTGGCCATGAGCAAAAGGGTGGATTCTATGGTTTAGTATCCTTTATGCAAGCTGGATTGGTATTGGTGTTTATCTCCTTTGATGCTTTTTCATTCTATGTTGGGTGGGAAGCAGCTTTGATCCCGATCTACTTTATCTGTGCATTGTGGGGAGATGGAAACCGAATCAAAATAAACCTGAAATTTTTTGTTTATACCTTCTTCGGAAGTTTACTGATGTTAATTGCGATTATCTATTTATATCAGCAAACAGGAGGGAAGGATATGTCATGGGCGACCTTGACTAAACTGGATCTTACAGATGCGGCCCAACGTTGGGTTTTCTGGGCATTCTTTATTGCTTTTGCAATCAAGATCCCTTTATTCCCATTCCATTCATGGCAACCCGATACCTATACACATGCTTCCGTAACTGGAACCATGCTTTTGTCAGGTATCATGTTGAAGATGGGTCTGTTTGGTCTATTGCGCTGGTTATTGCCCTTGGCACCGGAAGCGGTTTCTAGATATGGCAATGTTGCCTTGATCATGGGAATCATCGGTGTCGTTTATGGAGCGATCATCGCATTCAAAATGAAAGATGCTAAACGCTTGATCGCTTACTCTTCCATTTCTCACGTAGGTCTAATCGCTGCAGGTATTTTCTCCTTGACACAGGAAGGAATGCAGGGTGCAATTCTACAAATGATCAACCACGGTATTTCAGTTGTCGGACTGTTCTTTGTTATCGATGTTATTCAGCGTAGGACAGGAACAAGGAATCTTGCTGATTTAGGCGGATTGGCAATGAGAATGCCTTTCCTAGCGGTGACTTTCTTGGTCATCATCATGGGGGCAATAGGATTGCCATTAACAAATGGATTCATTGGTGAGTTCTTGTTGTTGAAGGGCATCTTTGGTGCAACAGGCAACGGCGTTTGGTATGCTGTGATCGGTGGTACAACCTTGATTTTTGGAGCGGTCTATATGCTTCGTCTTTATCAAAAAACCATGTTAGGTCAGATCAACGATAACCATACTCAAGTAAAAGATATTGCTGGATATGAGGTGATCTTATTATCGATCATTGTCATTCTAGTTATTTTAATAGGTGTCCTTCCGAATGGTTTATTGCATCTTTCAGAGGCATCAGTTTCACAGTTATTACAACAAATTAAATAGTACAAGTTTAAAGATATATTATGGGTGCGATTATTACGCTTTCTTTGTTAGGTATTCTGCTTTTGTATTTAGGCTTGTACAAAGCTAAAAATGCATTACTGCCTGTTAGTATATTAGGCTTGTTGGTTGCCTTTGGATTTGAGGCCTATTATTGGAACGTCCAGGCTGAGCCTTTATATAGAGGAATGGTTATTTTTGATCATTTTTCTCTTTCTTTTTCGATGCTATGTATAGCATTGACCATTCTGATCCTGTTATTGTCGAAAGAGTACTTTAAGTCCATTTCCGATAATATCGCAGAATACTATTCCTTGATCTTATTCTCCCTAACCGGTGCTATTTTAGTTTGTTCATACCATAATTTTGCCATGCTGTTTATTGGCCTTGAGATTATGTCGGTGGCCTTGTATATCTTGGCTGGTATCAGAAGGACGGATAAGGCATCAAATGAAGCTTCCTTGAAGTATTTCTTGATGGGGGCTTTCTCTACGGGTTTCTTGTTGTTCGGTATAACCCTGTTATACGGATCGACTGGATCTTTTGATTTGGCTGTAATCAAACAATATATTATTGATAATCCAACGGGTATTTCTCCGATGTTCTATGGTGGTATCTTATTGTTGTTGGTTGGATTATGTTTCAAAGTTGGTGCGGCTCCATTCCATTTCTGGACTCCAGATGTTTACGATGGTGCACCGATCTTGATTACGATCTTTATGAGTACCGTAGTGAAGATCGCTTCATTCGCTGGTTTCCTTAAATTGTTTAGCACGGTATTGGTTCCTTTGAACGAATTCTGGACTCCGGTTCTATTGACCGTGGTGATCATTACCTTGTTTATAGGAAACGTGACTGCCTTGATGCAGACAAGTTATAAGCGCATGTTGGCATACTCCAGTATTTCACATGCTGGATATATGCTTTTTGCAATCCTTTCCATTGGGCCAAATTCGACCTCCGGTATCTTAACTTATTCAGCTGCCTATGGATTGGCCTCGATCATTTCTTTTGGAGCATTGATCTTGGTGAAACGCCAGGCTGGATCTGATAGTTTTGAATCCTTCAATGGTGTAGGAAAGAGAAATCCATGGTTAGCTTTCTGTATCACGATCTCTATGCTTTCATTGGCAGGTATTCCCTTGACAGCAGGTTTTATCGGTAAGTTCATGATGTTCTCTAACGTTATGAATGATTACCATAGCGTATTATTGGTATTGGCCGCAATCAATGCTTCTGTAGGTGTGTACTACTATTTGAGAGTGGTGGTTCATATGTACTTCATGAGCTCGAAGGAAGATGCAACCGTAAGCATGCCGATCAATTTCCAGATTGTATTTGTGCTTGCCGTAATCCTGACATTTGTATTGGGAGTTTATCCAGATGCATTGATTTGGTTTGCAAAATAGACATTGGAAAATAGGCATGAGACCTGTATAAAGGTTTTGGTTGTTTTATTGAAGATATAAAGAACAAAGGTCAGGATTGAAAATATCCTGACCTTTTGTTTTGAGGTGTAGTTGTTAAAATCTTTTTAGGCTTTGCTGTTCCAAAATTCATCCTGCCACGCCATTTCGCTTATTGGATGATCATGCTTTAAGTTGATATGTTCCATTTGTTCATCCGTTGCTATACTTTGGATCAATGGAAAGAGCTGCCTTTCTTCCATTCTGATATGCGATTCTAGTTTTTCTTCGATTCGGTTTAACGATTTGACCGTATGAGGTTCATTCAATATCAATCTTTTGATTGCCCTATGCTCAGAAATGGCATCGGTTGCATGTTTGTTTTCAGAACCTAGGATAGGGAAGACATATTCTTCTTCAATATCGAAATGGTGGGAGATCTGTTGATGCCAAGCATTGATCAAATAATTTCCAATTCGCTCAGGAGCGATATTTAGTTCCAAGCCGCGTCGTATTTTCCAACATATCAATAGCGAGAAATGATGTTCTTTACTAAGAGGTCTTAATGCTGGATGTCTTTTCAAAGATTTAGTTTCCATAGTTCCAGTTTTAATGGTTATTCTGTAGGAATTAAGGCATCCAGATAAACCGGGTGCCTTTTACAAGATGAACTCTTGGCTACAGATTAATTAATTTAATGACAGGGAAGCGGGTCCAAATTCTTCAAAATGGATTGCTTCAGTGTCAACTCCTGCATCTTTCAGGAATTCGTAATGTTTGCGGATAAATCCTGCAGGGCCACATAAATAGTAATTGGCACCATTTAGCAAGACCTTGTCCTGAATATCTTCGAGATTGACAACGCCTGATGTTGCATCTGCGGTTTCTTTTTCTAATTGTTCATAGAACAAATGATTCTGTAAGGCTGGGTTGATAGCAGAAAGCTCCTGTAATCTGTCTTTAAAAGCATGAACCTGCTCATTTCTACAACCATGAACCCATACAATAGGTTGGTTACTGTTCTTGTTCAGGATCAATTCCTCTAGCATTGCCAATAGGGGAGTCTGTCCGATCCCACCACTGATAAATACCTGTGGTTTGTTGGTTTCCTTTTGGTTCAAGACAAAATTCCCCGATGGAGAACTAAGTTCGATCTTATCACCTACTTGGATATGGTCGTGTAGTCTATTGCTGATCATTCCATCAGGGTGTTGACTTCCTTTTTCCTTCTTAACAGAGATACGGTAAAACTTGCCATTCGATGAACTTGAAATACTGTATTGACGCGGTTGGATTAGGTTTAATTCAGGTAAGAATAACCTAACACTGATGTACTGGCCAGGTAAATGGGCAGCGATATCTCCTTGATCGGTTGGATACAGGTAAAATGAGGTAATCTCTTCGGATTCCATTACTTTATCTCGGACCTCAAATGGCCTCCAACCAGTCCAGCCTCCTGGTCTATTTACTTTTGTTTTATAAAGAGCGTTTTCATGACCGCTCATGATATCTGCCAATTGGTTGTAAGCAATGGTCCATGCTGCTAACAGTTCGTCCGTAGCTGCATCGCCAAGAACTTCTTTAATGGAAGAGATCAGATGGTTTCCTACGATCTGATAATGTTCAGGGCGGATGTCCAAACTGGTATGTTTATGGCCAATATGGTCAACCACGCCTAAAAGAACCGACGGATTTTCAATATTTTCGGCATAAGCTAGGACTGCCATAGCCAAGGCCGTTTGTTGTTTCCCTGATTGTTGGTTTCCCATGTTGAAGACATGTTTAAGTTCAGGGTTGTGCTGAAACATGCGGTCGTAGAAATAGCTTGTTAATAATACTCCGTTTTCTCTCAAGACTGGTACTGTCGCTTTAATTAATGCTATTTGATTCTCTGTCATTACGTTGATTGTTTTCTAGTTTTCAGTTTAAATGGAATTAATTTAAACAAAGATAAAAAGAATAAAAGAGGTTTTTATCCTTTATTATGTTTTTGACATAAGGATGTTGCAAAGGTCGGAGGATAAAGAATAGGGTTTATTGTCAATTTTTATCCCTAATTTTGAAGAATGGGTATGTTTTCAAAGTCAGCGGAGTATGCCATTCGAGCCGTCTTTTATATTGCTAAGTCCACGCACCTAGGCAAAAAAGTTGGTATAAAAGAGATTGCCAGCAATATCCAATCACCTGAGCCCTTTTTGGGGAAAATCCTTCAGGAGTTGAGTAAAGGTGGTATTGTGAAATCTGTAAAAGGTCCGAACGGCGGATTTTATCTGACGGAAGTAGAGATGAATAAGAAACTATCGGAGGTGGTGAAAGCAATAGATGGGGATGATATTTTTATTGGTTGCGGAATGGGTTTGCCACAATGTTCTGAAGAACATCCATGTCCTTTGCATAATGAATTTAAGGCCATTCGGTCGGAACTGACTAGGATGCTTAACAGCATTACTCTGGGTCAGTTTAATGATGAGCTCATTTTGGGGAGCTTAAAACTTAACCGCGTAGATAAGATTTAATATTAAATTCAAAGGTCACAACATATTTTGACTCCTTTTTTCGTTTAATAATTTGAACTTTCACAACAAATTGTATCTTTATAAAGTTCAGGTTTTATTATGAGAAGTGTCCCTTTCTTCTATTTTTTGTGCGCATTTGTATTAGTTTTTTGCTTAACGGTTAACCTTTCGTTGGCCCAATCTGTTATTTCCGGAAAAGTATTGGATAAGGATAATAAGCAGGCAATTGCAGGTGCGACCATACTGGACCTAACTACCAAAAAAGCCACATCAGCAGATAATAATGGGAACTTCAGTTTGAGTTTGGAGTCTAGATCCAAACAGATTGAAATCCGTGCGATGGGCTTCAAGACCTTGATTGCCAATATTCCTGATTCACTTTCTAATCTCGTTTTTGAATTGGTTCATGATGCCAATAAAATTGAGGCGGTTTCTATCAGCCATAAGTCTAAATATAGGAACAGGAACAATAAGGCTGTTGAACTGATAGACCTGGTCATTCGACATAAGCGTCAAAATAGGTTGTCGGGAAAGGATAGTTTAGAGTTTGATCAGTATGATAAGCTTAAATTCGGTTTCGTAGATCCAAAGGTCTCCAATAAGCAGGGAATGTTGGGTTTGAACTTTTTGTTCAGGAATATCGATAGTACCAGTTATGAAGGGAAAAAGCTGCTTTCTCTGTATTTAGAAGAGAGTAATGCCAAAGTTTATGGAAAAAAGGACCCATCGAGGTTTAAAAAGATAATTACCTCTCACCGAAAGACTGAATTTGACCAACGCTATATCAACAATCCTAATATCCAGGAGTTCCTGAACTATATGTTCCAGCAGGTCGATGTTTATGATGAAAGTATCTATATCCTGAACAAACAGTTCTTGAGTCCCATTGCAGACAACGGAAAGTTGTTTTATAAGTATTACATCACGGATACCATCTTCAATGATGAAGGGTATTTTATCCAATTGAAGTTTGAACCAAGGAATAAAACGGATCTTTTGTTCAATGGTATACTACAGGTCAGTATGGATGGGACCTATGCTGTTAAGAAAGCAAACCTTAAGATCAATGAGGAAACCAATCTAAACTGGGTAAAGGAGGGTGAAATTGCTTTTCATTATCAAAAGGACCAATCTGGGGTGATGCTGATGGACAGCACAAGGACTTTTCTGGCTTTTGGTATCCGAAAAGGTGAGACGATCTTTGCTGATCGGGTTACTATCAACAACAATTATCATTTAGGAACGAAATTCCCGAATGATGTCTTTTCAGGACCACCGACGGAAATCTTGCCTCAGGCAAAAATTACCATTCCAAACAGGCCCATTGCTTTGAATAATGCGGAACAGAATACTTACCGGAATATTGAAACCCTAAACCAGAAGAAAAGCTTTAAAACGATATTGGCCGTAGGTTATCTTTTGTCCCAAGGGTTTTATAATCTGGGGATGTTTGAAATCGGTCCATTGGAATATCTTTACAGTCAAAACAATATCGAAGGCAACCGATTCAGGATAGGGGGGAGAAGTACGCAAGCCCTGACGGACAAGGCCTATTTTGAAGGTTATGTGGCCTATGGACTGGACGATACCCGATTGAAATATTTTTTAAGATCCGCAGTTTCTTTAAACGGAAGTTCTGTGGTAACTTTTCCTGCCCATTATTTAGAAGGATCGATCCAGAATGATATCATGGAGCCTGGTCAACAGATAGGTTTCTTAAAAGGCGATAGTTTCTTCAGGTCAATCCGGAGGAATAGACCTACAAAATGGTTTGATACGAGAGCTTATCAACTGCAGCATGTAATTGAGTTTGGCAACCACTTTAGTGTCACAACAGGCCTAACTCATAGAAATCAAAATACGGTCGGCGACTTACGCTTGATTAATTCTGGAAATCCAGACTTATTGTTGACCCATATCCAAAGCAATGAGGCACATGTGGATTTGCGATGGGCGCCTTTTGAGAAGTTCTATTATCGAAACTTAAATAGGAAGACCATTATTGAAAAACATCCAGTCTTCAATCTGACCTATACCCATAGTTTGGACGGCTTCTGGAATACGACCTATGCCTATGATAAGCTGACTGCTGCTGCATCCAAGCGTTTCTTCTTGAACCAACTTGGTTTTGCAGATCTAAGGTTATTCGGTGGTAAAATTTGGGGAACACTTCCATATACCATGTTGGAATTGCCAAATGTTAAACAGCGCGAGGACCGTCATGAAATTGATTTTGATATGATGAACCCGATGGAGTTTGTGGCTGATAAGTATGTAAAGGTTGGAGTCTATCATCAGTTGCAAGGTTTCCTGTTGAACAAGATTCCTTTGATCAAGAAGTTGAATTTGCGTGAGGTCTGGGGAGTTCAGATGTTCTATGGCAAGCTAAGTGACCGAAATAACCCGTATATTAGTAATAATGTGGTTGAATTCGACCAAAATAAGGAAGGTGAGATATTGACGAATGTTCCTAACGGTCAACCTTATTGGGAAGGTACGGTGGGCATTGACAATATCCTAAATGTGTTGAAGGTTGAATATGTGAGGAGATTGACCTACAATGGCCTTCCAAACGTCAGGAATGAACGCGTAAGATTTTCCATCAACATTAATTTCTAATATGAGCTATCAAAATATTACCCTCGAAATCAAGAACAGGACAGCATTAATTACCATTAATCGCGAAAGCAAATTAAATGCTCTGAATCGAGATACGATTGCTGAATTAAAGGATGCAGTAAATCAGGCTGAAACTGATGAATCCGTTAAGGGACTGATCTTAACCGGTGCTGGACAAAAGGCCTTTGTTGCTGGAGCGGATATTCAGGAATTTCTGGGCAAAAGCAAAGAGGAAGCACAAGCTATGTCGCAATTCGGGCATGAGCTGATGAATAAAATAGCGAATCTGTCAAAGCCAGTTATTGCTGCAATCAATGGTTTTGCTTTGGGTGGGGGATTGGAACTGGCATTATGCTGCCACATTCGGATCGCTGCGGCTTCTGCAAAAATGGGACTTCCCGAAGTTTCTTTGGGATTGATCCCTGGTTATGGAGGTACTCAGCGCCTAACCGACCTGGTTGGAAAAGGAAAGGCATTGGAAATGATCCTAACTGGTGATATGGTAGATGCCCAGGATGCCTATCAATGGGGAGTGGTTAATAAGGTTGTGGAACTATATGAGTTGGAAGAAACTGCCCAAAACATCTTGAATAAGATATATTCCCGATCTGCTTCTGCTGTTTCTGCGGCCATCTTAGCTGTAAACGCTAGCCTCGACAGAAATGTTGATGGATACGGGCTAGAGATCCGAACCTTTGCTGAATGTTTCGTTTCCGGGGATCTCGGTGAAGGTCTGAGCGCATTCACTGAAAAGAGGAAACCAAGGTTCTGAGCGTTCTGCGCGGGGAAATCTCACTCGGTACAGTACACTGCCCTTAAAGCGGCGTAAAAGGAAGCTAGGGTCGGTCCAGGACTACGGTCCGGAGAAGAATGTCGGAATGGAATAATCCTCCAGGTCATCCTTTTGGGGGAAACAAAAATTTATAATGATAGTGACATTAATAACCAATTAGAAGAATGAAATGGCAAGTATTATAAACTATCTCCTGACGTTGTCGGAAAATGCCTATCTGATGATTTTTTCCTTCGATCCCATTAAAGGGAACATAAGGTATATGAACCATTCATTTAGATTTTTTATGGGCCTTGAAAAGGTTCCCCACAATCTTTCGGATATCCTTGAACATGTCCACCAAGAAGATAGGGAATCTCTGTCAAGGGAACTCAAGGGCTTACGGGTGAAGCCCATAGAAAAAAGAGGGGTTAGGTTTAGGGTCGCCGGAAATGTAAGGCACTTGAGACTTACCATATATCCGATGGATACTTCGGGATGTCAAGAGTGTGTTGGGTTCGCCGAAGACTTCACTGAAGAGGTTGAGTTTCAGCAGAACATACTCAGCCACAATGCAAAGAAAAATGCTATTCTCAATATATTGAGCCATGATATAGCAGGGTCTTTCGCCACTCTTAGGAACCTTACTGATTTAGCCATAGGGAATTTAGAGAACGGAGACCCAAACGTCCTGGAAAACGCATTGTCCGCAATAAAAGACATCTGTATGAGCAACATGTCGCTGATCAGGAGCTTCCTTAAGAAGGAATTTATCACCTCTTTGTCGGTTCCCCTTAATATGGCGAAGGTGGATCTAGTGACCGTGATACGTAACTTCCTGGACCTGTTTGCCAAAATGGAACCCCAACATGGGGTGTTTTTTGAATTCAGAACAGATTTTCCCATTATCATCATGGACATAGATGAAGATAAACTTATTCAGGTATTGAACAACCTTATTTCCAATTCTCTCAAGTTTACCCCTTCTGAAGGTACGGTAACGGTATCGCTAACTGATTTTGGAGAAAAAGTGGGTATATCCGTCAGGGATACCGGGATAGGTATACCCGATGTTATGAAATCCCAGTTGTTCAACAAGTTCAATGACCAAAAGAGGACCGGTTTGAACGGTGAAAGGGCGAATGGAATGGGCTTATGGGTAGTAAAGACAGTTGTAGAGTGGATGGGGGGGAGCGTTAATTTTGAAAGCCGTGAAAATGAAGGAACAGAATTTTCCCTAGAGTTCCCCAAAGCATTTCACAAACATAGCCTCCCATCTCTATGATTTCAAATATGTGCATAACCCTTACGGTTGCTGCGCAACAAACATGGGATAAGGAATTCTTGGGGATGACGACTTCGATAGGTGCAAACATATAGTTTACAACTATACCTCCAAAGGGATATATCGGTCATTCGTTCTCTTGAAGTAAGGTAACCTGGAATAGTGCATTTAACAAACAATTCAACCGATGTTCAAAATAAATAACCAATATAACCGCATTCTGCTAAACCAGTTATTTAATCTTTTCTGGACGTTTCTAAGCTTTATGCCCATATGCTGGTTGTGGCACAAGGTCGGGGCAGGAGAGCCCTTTCTGTATATTTCAATTGCTATAGCTTTGATTTTTGCCATTGCCCCGCAAAGGGTACTGCAAAAGGCCCTTGTAAGCGATGATCATAAGTTCTATGAAAGGTACGGTGTGAGATTTATTAGGAAATTTGTCCAGGACGGGGATATCGTCACTTCCTTGACGAAAAAAAATCAACCTGTACGCAACAGAGGTAAGGCCCATGCGAAAAAGTACCTGAGGACAATAGAAATGTATGAACGGTACCATTGGACCTGCATGGTTTTCTTCCTTCTTTCTGCAATCATTGGCCTTCTTTATGGATATTATCTATTAGGGGTTTCCATTTTAGCGGTAAATATCCCATATAATGCATTCCCAATCTTTTTACAACAGTACAATAAGGTCCGGATAAAGAAAATAACGGATGCTTAGGATACTTAGTTGAATTTGCTCTTAGCTTTTCGTTCTATCCCTATATTGGATGGAAGGTACCATCTGATTGTTGAAGGCTAGGGGTGTCCGGCTATCGAAAGCTGGTGAACAGATCGCTTGTATCCCATTGTATGGCGCTCGAGTTACCTATTCCCTGCCTCCTTATTTCCATTATTGGCATTTAACCATACTTTATGGGAGGAGATGTACCCCCAACCTTGGCTTCCAGGGCCAGTCGGGAAACAGGGGTGATAGCGCTATGTTTTCGAGGGCTCCTTGAATTTTTTGATCTTCCCCCTGGTTTAGGAGACATTGTCCTGAAACAATTAGCGGTTTGCTTTAGGCTACTTCTTGAAATGAGAAAATTCAAACGCTTTGGTATTTGAACTGTTCGTACCATAATAGTAAACTTTTAATTTTTATATTATGGCATTAATTACAGCAAATGAAGACAAGGTGAGCAGAGAAATTGAAACTCAGTCAGCAAAAATTCCATCAGTAGTTTTTTTAGGGGCCGCCCTTATATCTATGGGGATATCAGCAGCCATAAAATGCCGTGGGTTGGAAGATGACAAGGACGCTCTCTTTATCGGTCAGTGGGCAGCTCCATTCTTACTTTTGGGAATCTATAATAAGATTGTGAAAACAGAGGGACATGATTAATTGACCATTGTCGAACGAATGAGGGCTTTCCCACCCGAAGGCTTTAGTTCTTCCGAAGGTTGTGTAATATTTTCGCTACTCTATTAAACCTTCTGACTGTTAGCAAGTCGGTTTTTTTATGAAAAGACAACCATCGGTATTTCAGGAAAAGAAAATAGATATTGAGGAATTTGTTTTCACACATGCAAATTGGATGCTTCACAACCATTCTAGGAATAAAGCAGTTTGGTTCATCAATTCCCTATTGGAAAATTATCCAAAGGAAAGAAAAGCGGTTCTAATACGACTTTCACTGATAGAGTGAGCAGGGTCCAATCCTAGGGATGTGCTACCTTTCTAGTGCCTAATCAGCCTAATTACGGCATGGAATTCAATAATGAAATGAAGAAATCACTTGAATATGAATCTCAATGGGGTGATCTACAAGAGAAAATATAGAAAATATATAGGGCCAGGTCACACGTATCGAATTGATTGGGAATCCTACCGTTAATTCCGCAATTCGGGCCCGGGGAAAAGTTCGACTGCCAACATCAGTCCGTAAAGCATGCAAAAAGTTAATTTAAAAGCTTCGGGGAATTATGGTCGAAAAGGTTGCCAGGTATGGCTTACAGTGCGACCAGCCCTCTCATTCTGTTTAAACCATTTAATTATGTTTTGTGCTGTAAAAAAAATCAAGGGTGCCCAATTGAAGGGCTTATTTGTCTTTGCCGTGGCAGTTTCCCGCTATCAGGCTTTAGAGCCGCAATTTATCTCCACGTTGGTGCGCATGCTCGAAGAAAAACTCAAAAAAACGGATGGTATCAAAAATTTTAAGTATAGAGGTTTTAAAATAACCGAATTGAAGAAGTGTTTAAAAATTTTGAAGATTAGATTGATGATCCGCTATTCCAAATAACGTTTTTCCACGACCATTTACCGCGTTCGGAGGGCGTAATATTAAACCCTTCGGTCGTATTACCAATGCAATAACATTCCCTCAATTCCTGCTCGCAAAAGGATTCGAAAAATTTCGAAAAGGTCTGAAAGTTTTCCTCCGATCTCTGGGTTTATAAAATATTTATATCGAATAGGGCATTAATCTTATTGGTGACTAAGGTAGCTAATCGTGCTCCCTCGAGTGAAAGGGTTGGGACTTTGGGCCCGCCGTTGAGATAGATCAACCAGGTTCCATCTGTATATTTCCCAGGCCGGAAACTTCTTTGGGTAATATAAGTCCAAGTGTCAATAGATCTTAAGCTATTCTGAGAATTGGGGCACAATAGGGGCCAATGAAAAAGATAACGTTTTATTGTCCAAGTATGCTAATTATAACGATGGTTCATATGGGGTAAGATAGTGTTTAAAAAAGCACCTCCTTCAGCCATTCTGTCCCAACAAAAATTTCTCCCAATATTCACGGTAGTTGTTCCTCCATCCCTTTTTTATCGCTAGGAAAAATTGATCATGGAGTTCAAAAAGATTTTGTACCCGAAGTGCGGACTCCTTTCTTAAGGTGAATTTTGCCCAACTCGAAAGGCACGGTCCATAAATACCTGTCTCTAATATGATGGCTCAATATAGGCTCTCCACCTTTTATCCATCGCTTATATTTAAAGGTTCTGCAGTCAAATGCGAAAAACCCAATGGGTGTCCTTTCCATTGGGCTGAAACAGAGCTTAACCATAGAAATGATTAAGTAATTAAATGTAGTGCAAATAAACTGAATAAAAAAACTAGAGGCACCGTTATAGGTTCATTCGGTCAGCTTACCAAGTGAACGTGTGGTTTAGGCATGATTCCATTTTTAGCCCTGTACCACGGTTATGGGTTTTGGAGGTAGAGCCGGCTCGCGTTGATAAATATTAAAATACCTCTGAAGTCTTACCCGGTGCAAGGTTATTTTGCTCACGAACTCGACTGTCTGGCCGGTGCCCAGTAAATTGAGGCGCATCACAGATTTCGTCGAAGATAGGTTCAGGAGCAACAATTGTTGTTAAATGGAATCCTTAAAATTTGAGTAGCCTACTTTCCACGGGCGATCGTATAATGAAAAGGTGATATCCCATTGAACCAAATACCTAAGGTTTAGGAAATCGATTTAGGCATTTCAGTTATATTTTTTTATTTCTAACTTTACTCCACCAATATATTCCATCATGGACGAAAAATTCAACGAAGGATCGAGTATCCCTGTCATCAAGGCGCATCCAGGCTATGCTGTGTATAAAAAAGATAGGGGAGTTGTGGCCGCTTTTACCTCTATGGAGAATGCCAAGGCCTACATTGATGCGCTAGTAAAATTGAAACAGGACATCTGGTCATAATAGACATGCCTATCAATGCCGTTGTAACAGAAAGCAGCTAATAACAGATTACCTAGCCCTATCGGAAGGGTCGGAACTTCAGGTGAATATGGCCTTACCTGTAGAGATATCTTTTTCCAGCGTCCGTAAGCACATAATTATAAGGGCAAATTGCATCTCCGGAACTAACTTCCGACCTCCTAATCAGTCGATTGTCTATCAGAAAAGATAGGTCTTTGCTGAAATTATCAAAGAATTCCAGGTCAAGAATTTCTTTGCCCTTATATATTCTGTATAATAATAAATCCCTCAATGGAAAATGCGTCTCCATAAACTTGCTTATTTTCAGTGGTTTATAAAAATTTTCTTTTAAACTGATTACAACAGCTAGGATATTCAAATATTCTATACACCCATTGAGGCAAAATGTTTTTAATAAGTTCGAATTGATTACTATTCGTCTGAAATGACCTGTATTTTCCCTGGTCAAACCTATCCCGCGGACTATTAATAATCCGGCTGTATAATTTAGCCCGCCCATTCCGGACGGGCTAAGGAACTTTTTAATATCCTTGGTTTTGTTTCAGGTTTGGTTCTACCTTGAGAGAGCTTTCATGGAAGGGCCATAAGTACTGATTGTTTGTAAATCTTCGGTCTTCGATCTTCAAAGATTCCATGCTGTTGTTGATTTTCCTGGTATGGCCCATTGCAGGTTGATTCAGTACCTTTTCTGCAATTTTCCAACGGATTATATCATCATATCGCACTCCTTCACCAGCAAACTCAATCCTTCTTTCATTGCGGATGAGGTCAATCCACTGTTGTTTGGTCTTGGCAGTTAATTTCACGTCGGCAATAGTCATGTCCAATCCCGCTCTTTGTCGGATTTTATTGATGTTGTCCTTCGCTAGCTCATCTGGTTCTCCGGACATAATCTTAGCTTCAGAATAGGTCAAAAGCACTTCCGCATATCTGATCAACGGGAATGTCATGTTCCCGCCAGATCTAAATGCATCTGCTTCATCAACAAATTTCCTGAACCAATAGCCAGATTTACTTCCTCTTAATTGCTGATAATACATTGGGCTGTTCACATTATAGATATCTATAACCTCCCCTGAAAACTTATCTCCATGTCCAAAAATACTCTGTGCATATCGGGGGTCCCTATTCAATTTGGGATCCAGTTCATACTCTTCTTTGCTATGTAAAGGACATTGATCAATTGATCGGCCTTGCAGGGTCCAGTAACTATCAACTAAAGATTTTGTCGGTACCATATAGGATTGTCCTTTTCCGGTGCGATAATGAGGACCTAAATGTTCAAAGGATGCCGTTGCGGAGTTGTCATGGCTTTCCATGTCAAATTTGATGATGAATTCTTTGTTTGTTTTGTCAGCTTTATACCTGAACATATCACCATATATAGCATGTAGGTCATATCTACCAGAATCCATGATTTCTTTCGCGATTTTAGCAGCCAAATCATATCGTTCAAAATATAGGGCATATCTCATGATAATGGCTTTGAAAGAGTACTTATTGAACATGTAGGCATTGGTAGTGCCTTCATTCTCTGGTAATCTTGCGGCGATCTCTTCCGCCATTGGGAACAGTTTGTCGAGGATTTCCTCTTTAGGAGTCGATGGTTGTTTAGCCGTTTCAAGGTTAGCCGGTTCAAGGACAAATGGAACATCTCCCCAATGCGAGACGATCCTGAAGTAATGCCATACACGCAGGCCTTCAAGGACGCCTTTGTACTTTTGTCGCACACTTTCATCTTCTACATAAGGTATGTCGACGTTCGCGATAAAGGTATTAAGACGGCCAACATGTTTATTGAACAAAGTCCAATAATACTCTGCAGCTCTGGAGTTACTGTTATAGTTTCCATTGGCCATGATACCATGGTGGTCGGTTTCAATTCGGGCATATCCATTGTCTGAACGTCCATCTAACATATAGAATAAAAGCCTTCTATCAGTAGGGTGAGTGAAAACATCTCTATAAGAGCTATAAACAACTCTTCTTAAATCTTCTTCAGTGTTGAAGAACTCTTGGAAGTTAGTTGCTGTCGGATCCCTTTTGTCTAGGAATTTTTCACAACTCGTTGTTCCTAATGAGCTAATCAGTGCTAGTGCAAATATTGTCTTTTTCATTTCAGTAAAGTCATTCGTTAAAAAATGGTTGCTCTTACTCCAAAGCTGTATGTTGCCATTCTAGGGTACACACCGTTACCTTGGTTTTCAGTTTTGGATTTGTCCAGACCTCTTTCAGGTTCTAGGCCTTCCCATTTGGTAAAGGTGAAGGCATCCTGAGCATTCACGTACAGTCGGATGTTTTTGATGCTTTTGCCAATCCCTGGGAAAGTATAGCCCAATTGGATCATTTTAATCCTGAAATAGGAGGCATCTCCAAGCCATACGTCACTTAAATAGGCATTAGAACTATTCCCGCTCCAAATTCTGGGAAATCGTGCGTTCGCATTTGCTTCTGTCCAGCGATTATCTGCATACTCCTTACGTGGAGTTCCCAAGGAATTGCTGTCCCCATCCACATAGACCGGATATCCTTCCATACCTACCAATCGTCCTTTTCTTTTTCCAACACCTTGTCCCATTACCGAGAAATCCCAGTTTTTATAGTTTAGTCCAAGGTTAATGGAGTAATTCATATGAGGAAAAGGATCGCCCAGATAAATACGGTCTTGGTCATTGATGATACCGTCACCGTTTTGGTCCTTGTATTTAATGTCACCTGGAAGGGTATTGGGAAGTTTTGCTGCCGTATTATCAACTTCCGTAGCGCTTTGGAAATAGCCGTTGCCTTCAAAACCATAGTAGTTATCGATTGCGGCGCCATTGTACCATATCTTATCGCTATCACCTTTGAAGATCAGGGTATCCCCTTTGTTGTAGCCCGCTTTTAAAACCTTGTTGACATTATCGAATAACATGGCACTCACATTATACTTTATGTTTCCAACCTTATCGGACCATTTTGCTGATAGTTCCCAACCTTTGTTCTGGACTTCGCCAATATTGACCGCAGATTCCAATGTGTTGGACCCTGTAAGAGGAGGGACAGGGAAGTTGTTGTAAATTAGGTCATAAGAGAATTTATCATACACCTCAGCGGTGAATGAAAGTCGATTGTTCAAGGCGGTCAGGTCCAAACCGATGTTCCATTGTTTTTGTTTTTCCCAAGAAAAATCAGGATTCGGAACGCGGATGGTCCAGCCCCAGTTGTTTACAATCTCTTGCCATAGATAGGGATCAACATTTTCATTTCCGATCAAACCGTAAGAGGCACGGATTTTTAAATTGTTGATGGCGCCACTTTCACGCAATGAGCTAAAGAAATGTTCATTGTGCATATTCCAGGCAATCGCAGCAGAAGGGAAGAAGCCCCATTTATTTCCCGGAGCAAATTTACTGCTCCCATCAGAACGGCCTGTCAATTCAATCAGATATCGGTTATCGAAAGAGTAGTTGAGTTTTCCAAAGAAAGAAGCTTTGTTTTCTTCTCTATAGTCTGTGTAAGTGTAGCTCATCATTTCGGTACCTAATGTCAGATAAAGCTTGTCCTTATCGTCGCGAAGGTCTTTGGTATAATTTGCTAATGCTCTTGCAGTCAATTGGCTTGAGCTGACCCCTTGTTCTGCAGTAACCGAATTGTTCCAGATGGTGACTGGCGCACCATCTCCATCATAGAACTTGAAAGTCCTGCGTTCGGCCTTATTAGCAGATTTATTGATCATGTACGAAACATTACCTTCGATGTTTAGGTTTTTATTGATGTTATAACGAGGTCTAAGGTTAATTGTACTTCTGTCGTACAGGTAATTTTTGGTTCCCCCTCTTGCAATAGAAGCTATGGGGTTCATATTGTTATGAAGGATATAATGCTCGGGAAGGTCTGTGCCCTCATAAAAGATCTGTTGGGTAGGATTCATTCTCCAAGCAATCTGATAGAGGCCGTGGCCATTGTCATTTGCCATCAGGCGATCGACCTGTAACCGGTGCGCATAGAAATCTGCCAATAGGACGAATTTGTCGGCGATATTGATGTTTGTATTGAAACGGGCCGAGAACTTTTCGGTTCCTTCGATGTCGTTCAAGCCTTTTTCACCGATATGGCCCAGCATCAGGTTGAATGTCCCTACACCTCCACCACCGGAGATGTTTGCCGTCGTATTATTTGCAAAAGGTTTTCGGGTCATAATCTCGTCCAGCCAATTTACACTTTTGGTTTCACCTGATTCTGCCTTTTGGATGTCCTCGTCGGAGAAGAGCAAGGTTTGATTTTGATGGGCGCGAGTCTCATTGTTCAATTTCATGTATTCAGCCGCACTTACCCAGTTCGGTAGATCAATTGGGTTGCTGAAAGCGCCCCAAGCGTTAAGATCAACCTTAAATTTACCGGTGTAGCCACGTTCTGTTTCCACAATAATTACTCCGTTTGCACCTCTTGATCCATACATCGAGGTTGAGGCGGCATCCTTGAGAACGGTAATGCTCTTGATTTGGTTTGGGTCTAAATCGGTGATAGATTGTTCCATACCATCAACTATGACCAATGCATCTGCATTTTGCAAGGTGCTGATACCGCGAATGGAAATTGTCCCAGGGACAGCTCCGGGAATATTGGACCCTTGAAGCATGGTTACCCCTGGAATAGTTCCAGAAAACGCTTCTTCCATTTTGAAAATGGGTCTGGTTTTGGTCGACTCCATATCAAGACTGGCAACTGAAGAGGCTACGTGTTGTTTCTCAACTTGGGAATAACCCATGACCACCACTTCATCGATGGCTTTATTGTCTGGTTCAAGGATTACGTTCAAATAATCCTTTCCTTTTATATCCGTTTCCTGGGTGGTGTAACCGATACTGGAGAAAATTAAGATCCCATCATTGGGAACACTGATCTGGAATTGACCATCATCATTGGTTTGTGAACCAATGTTTGTTCCTTTTAAAAGTACAGATACATTTGACAATGGGACATTATCGGCTGTTCTGACTTTACCATTGACCGTTCGCTGCTGACTGAATGCTGAGGTAGCCCAAACAAAGCAGAGGAGCAATAGGAAAGCAGACCTCGTTGTGGTTTTCGAAGTAAATTTCATGAATATAAAGGTGTTTATAGATTGTTAAATACTAGAAGATTGTATGGTTTTTCGTGACTTTTTCATAAGTAAGTAATAGATGTTGGTGCAAAGGTTCTTTTTTTAAATTAAATAATGGTTAAGAAATGATTACTAAGGTATTAAATTATATTAAATACCCTTTCTTTATATATATAAATAGGCTGTAATAATTTTGTTATATTACTTTATGTTAATTATTGACTATTATTTAGGCGTTTTGAGAATGTCCATGAATAAATCTGCTGGATTGAGTTAAGCCACTTTAAGTTTTAATGCAGGATAATCCCTTTCAGATTGAGACATAGAAGAATTGCCAAAAATTTAAAGAAGTGTCTAAACCAAATCAATAATTTGTTGTTATCTAAGTTTAAAATCATTTATGAGCAACAACGATGTTTTTTCGCAGAAGGAACGTAATGTGATCATCCTAATGATTGTGATTGTATTAGGGGCGATTATATTATATGCTACTTCGGGAATATTTGGGGCATTTTTAGGGACCATGGTGATGTACACCCTATTTAGGAATCTAAATATCTTCCTGATCGAGAAATGGCACTGGCCTAAGCCTGTATCTTCCATTTTTATCGTCATCCTTTCCATCTTTATCATCGTCCTGCCTTTTGTAGGGATAGGAAAGATGCTTTTTGATAAAGCTATCGAGCTGCAACAGAATCCACAGTGGGTAAAAAAGATCATGGATGCCATCAATCATTTTGTGGGAGATAAGCTCGGACAGCCTGATCTGATTGAAAAGCAACTGGAAGCGAGTTCAACCTATTTAGGAGGACTGCTGACTTCTGCCTTGAGTGGTGCTGCTAATGTATTTCTGGAAATCACGGTGATGTATTTCCTGCTGTATTTCCTGTTTGTCAATTATAAGGGATTTGAAGGCGGCTTGGTCCATTATCTCCCTTTCGATGATGACAATGCGCTCACCTTTGGGGAGGAGTTGAAAAACATCACCTATTCTAATATTATCGGGCAAACGATCATTGCCATCATACAGGGGGCTTTTTTGGCAGTAGGATTTTGGATATTCGAGGCAAGGGATCCCTTATTTTGGGGCGTAATATGTGCCATCCTCTCTTTTATTCCACTTTTGGGACCTCCGTTGATATTTGTGCCTGCGGCAGTCATTTTATTGGCCGACGGACATAATTGGCAGGGGATAGGATTACTGGCTTGGGGATTCGGATTAGTGATCAATATCGACAACGTACTTCGATTGGTGATCGCCAAGAAACTAGGGGATATCCATCCGATCATTACCGTTGTAGGTGTGATTATCGGGTTGCCTTTATTTGGATTGATCGGCTTGGTTTACGGACCATTGTTGTTGGCCAATTTCTTAATTGCCGTTAGGATCTATAAATCAAATAAAAGGCTCTCCTTGAAACAGGATTTATTGCAGGATGGTCAGACATAGTATTTGTTAGTAAGTAATTAGGATTTAGATCGATGTCCATCCCTAAATAGGGTTGACCGTTTTTATGCCTATTCAACGACGTAGCCCAACATGTATTCATTAAATCTTTCATAGAATACATCAAAGGTTCTCGTCGAATCATCCTTGCTTAGGATCACTTTCATGACGCCTTGCTGTGTATAGTGAAAGGGCTCTATGCTAATGTTATGGTAGAATGAGACCCCTTTATTGCCCTGTAGCTTATAGACCGCTTCCTTGGCGCACCAGCACGCATATAATTGATCGACCGCTTGTCCCTCTTCGATAAAGGCCAGTTCTTCAGGTTTCAGGAATTTGTTTTTTATCCTGACCACTTTTTCCTTTACAATTTCTAGGTCGATTCCACAGGCACCGGCAGAACTCAACATGACCCCTGCGTAGTCAAAGGAGTGGGTCAATGAAATTTCGTAAGGAAAGTCTGGTAAATAGGGTTTCCCATTGGCATCGGAAGGACAGCTGATATAGTCAGGTGTCTGCAATAGGTAGCGCAGGAGAACTCTGGTTGCCAGCCAGTGTAAGCTTCGTTTTCCCTTTGCCAGACTTCTAAGTTTTGCAAGTTCAGATTCATCAAGCTGCAGCATGGCAACCAATTCCTCTTCAGTTTCTTCAATTTTCCACAGGGCAATGCGACTGTGCGCATCCAATTCTTTGAGATATGCTAAAGCCATAATCAAATTTAGTGTTTAGTAACTAGTATTTAGCTTTAGATATGTTTTTTATTTATTTTTAATGTATTTTTGAATCCTGCTAATCAGCAGTAGTTTAGCTTCAGAATATGATATTATCAGATAAGAGAATTTTAGAAGAAATCGATAAGGGAATGATCGTAATTGAACCTTTCGACAGGAAATGTTTGGGAACAAATTCATACGATGTTCATTTAGGCAAATATTTAGCAAGGTACAAGGATGAGGTCCTAGATGCGAAGAAGCATAATGAAATCGAACATTTTGAGATTCCAACTGAAGGCTATGTTCTCCAACCGGGAACCTTGTATTTAGGGGTGACCTTAGAATATACCGAAAGCCACGGGCATGTCCCTTTCTTGGAAGGGAAATCAAGCACAGGCCGTTTAGGGATTGATATCCACGCAACAGCAGGAAAAGGCGATGTAGGATTTTGCAATACTTGGACCTTGGAGATTTCCGTGGCACAGCCAGTCCGTGTATATGCAGGAATGCCGATCGGACAATTGATCTACTTCGTCGTGGAAGGGGATATTGAAACCATGTACAACAGTAAGGGAAACGCAAAGTACAATAAGAAAACCATTCGTCCGGTTGAAAGTATGATGTGGAAAAACGCTTTTTAAGCAATTAATATAGAGATAAAAAAAGGGTTGGAATCATGATTCCAACCCTTTTTTTATCTCTAATACAAAGTTTTTATTAACCACCGAATTCCATCAGGTACGATTTGAGGAATTCATCCAGATCTCCATCCAGCACGGCTTGTGTATTTGAGGTTTCCGTATTGGTCCTTAAATCCTTGATCAATTTATAGGGATGCAGGACATAGTTACGGATTTGGGAACCCCATTCAATCTTTTTCTTAGACCCTTCAATGGCTGCGGTTGCTTCCTGGCGTTTTCTCATTTCAATTTCATACAATTGAGATTTCAATAGACGCATGGCATTTTCCTTGTTCTGCAGTTGTGACCTTGACTCCTGGTTCTTGATTATGATTCCTGTAGGTTTATGGTGCAACCTCACTGCAGTCTCCACCTTATTCACGTTCTGACCGCCGGCACCTCCTGAGCGGAAGGTATCCCAATCGATTTCAGAATCCTTCACTTCGATTTCGATATTGTCATCCACCAACGGATAGACATATACCGATGCAAATGAAGTATGTCTTTTGGCATTGGAGTCGAAAGGGGAGATTCTGACCAAACGATGTACGCCATTTTCACCCTTTAGGTATCCATATGAAAAATTACCAGAAAACTGTAGGGTCACAGTCTTTATCCCGGCCACATCACCTTCTTGATAATCCTGCTCCGTTACCTTACAGCCATGTTTTTCGCCCCACATGATATACATCCTCATCAGCATGGCCGCCCAATCACAGGATTCAGTACCACCGGCACCGGCTGTGATTTGCAAAATCGCATCCAATTGGTCCTCTTCGGCACTAAGCATGTTCTTGAATTCCAATTCTTCGATTTCTGACAGCGCAATCTGATATTGATCTTCTAATTCCTTTTCAGAAGCGTCTCCACTTTGAAAAAATTCATATAAAACACCGGTATCTTCAACAGCAGCAAATACATGATCGAATTGATCGGTCCAGATCTTATGGTTTTTGATGGAATGTAAGACTTTTTCTGCGGCTTTGGGATCATCCCAAAAGTCGGGTTGCAGGGTGGTCTGGGTTTCACGCTCTATTTCTTCCTTTTTGACATCAATGTCAAAGATGCCTCCTCAGGGAAGTAATTCTGTCCCTCAAGTCTTGAATCTGTTCTTTGGTCATAAGAACAAAGATAAAATAAAATTAAGGATAGAATAGGCTGTATTCCTTATATTTGAACAAAAGTAAAGATATATGTTACCAAAAATTGATTTCACAACAACCCAAGCCTTCAAATATTTAGCCGATCATTTTATAACCATCAACGAATCCAGCATAAAAGAACTTTTTGCTAATGATCCGGAGCGTTTCGATAAGTTTTCCATCTATTTGGGCGATATCCTATTGGATTATTCTAAGAACCGCATAAATGAGGAAACTATGGCATTGTTGGTTCAATTGGCGCGCGAGTGCAAATTGAAAGATGCTATCGAGGCCATGTTCAAGGGTGATAAAATTAATGAAACAGAAAAACGTGCGGTATTGCATACGGCATTGAGAAATAGATCCGGCAAGCCTGTCCTTACTGAAGGAAAGGATGTAATGCCTGAAATCCAAGCTGTCTTGGAAAGGATGAAAGATTTTTCCGGACGTGTTATTTCAGGAGACTGGAAAGGATTTACGGGGAAGGAGATCACCGATGTAGTGAACATCGGAATCGGTGGTTCTGATCTTGGGCCAGTGATGGTCACAGAGGGACTTAAGTCATATAAGACTCGATTGAATATGCATTTTGTATCGAATGTAGATGCAACCCAGATTGCTGAAACCCTGAAAGAACTAGATCCTGAGACGACCTTATTCCTAATTGCATCAAAAACCTTTACTACCCAGGAGACCATGGCAAATGCAAATTCTGCCAAAGAATGGTTCTTGAAGGCAGGTGCAAAAGAGGCCGATGTTGCTAAGCATTTTGCAGCTTTGAGTACCAATGAGTCTGGCGTATCGGCATTTGGTATTGATACCAAGAATATGTTCGAATTCTGGGATTGGGTAGGCGGAAGATACTCATTATGGTCCGCTATTGGACTATCGATCTGTTTAGCGATAGGTTTTGATAAGTTCGAGGAACTATTGACAGGTGCATACGAAGCGGATGAGCATTTCAGAAATGCCGAATTTGAAGAAAATATCCCAGTTATCATGGCTTTATTGGGCATATGGTACAATAACTTCTTCGAAGCGGAAAGCAGTGCTATTCTTCCATACGACCAATATTTGCATCGTTTTGCAGCTTATTTCCAACAGGGAGATATGGAAAGCAATGGGAAATACATTGATCGCAATGGAAGGCGAGTTGATTATGAAACCGGACCAATCATTTGGGGAGAACCTGGAACCAATGGTCAGCATGCCTTTTATCAATTGATCCATCAAGGGACCAAATTGATCCCTTGTGATTTTATTGCACCAGCTATCTCTCATAATCCATTGGCTAAGCACCATCAAATGTTGCTTTCTAACTTTTTCGCACAGACTGAGGCTTTGATGAATGGGAAATCTGAGGAAGAGGTTGTTGCTGAATTGAAAAAAGCAGGCAAATCAGATGCTGAAATCAAGGAACTGACTCCTTTCAAAGTCTTTGAAGGCAATCGTCCGACTAATTCATTCCTGATTAAAGAAATTACTCCTAAGAGCTTAGGGGCATTGATCGCGCTTTATGAACACAAGATATTTGTTCAGGGTATTGTCTGGAATATCTTCAGTTTTGATCAATGGGGAGTGGAGCTAGGAAAACAATTGGCAAATAAGATCCTTCCAGAGTTAGAAGGAAATGCTGCAGTGGAATCTCATGATTCATCCACTAACGGATTGATCAATCAATACAAAAACTGGAGAGCATAGGTTTTACGGACGTAGATCCATACAAGGATTGAATGTCTAATACCATATAAAAATTTGATAGCCTGAGGAATACTCAGGCTATTTTTTTGCGGTCTGTTTATGTTCAATTGAGATTGCTGCATTCAAAAAGGTAATTGAATACTTCCTTACACTGACTTATTAGGCTACATTTTCTTCCTTTTGACAAATTTTGCCGTACTTTGGGATTACCTAATTAATAACTAAATAATTACTATGAAATTCAAGGAACAAACGATTTGTCGTTTCAGGAAGTTAGCCTTTTTAGTACTGTCCACAGGGATTGCTTATGCTCCGGTTCAAGCTCAACGCATGGGACCTACTGCAGTAAGACCAGTTGATCCCATTGTAGAACAGATTGTGAAAGAGGCAACCAATAATTCTGAACTGGAAACTTTAGCTTTTGAATTACTGGATGTTGTAGGACCAAGATTGGTTGGTACTCCTCAAATGACCAATGCCAATGAATGGGCATTGAAAACTTTCCAACGCTGGGGTATCTCAGCAAAAAATCAGCAATTTGGAGAGTGGCACGGCTGGGAACGAGGTATTTCGCATATTGACATGACCCATCCAAGACAGAAAACCTTAGCTGGTACCCAATTAGCTTGGAGTCCAACTACCAAAGGTAAAGCGATCGAAGCAGAGGTCATTGCATTACCCGATTTCAAAGATTCACTTTCATTTAGGTCTTGGTTACCACAGGTAAAAGGCAAATACGTTATGGTATCCATGCCTCAGCCAACAGGTAGGCCAGATGCCAACTGGAAAGAATATGCAACGCCTGAATCCTATGCCAAGATGCAAAGACAGAGAGATTCAATTGGTGCCATTTGGAACAAACGTATCAAAGCAACTGGATTGGCTCCTAACTCCATTCCATCTGTTCTAGAAGATGCAGGTGCAGTTGGTGTTCTGAGCAGCTATTGGTCTGGTGAGTTTGGTGCTAACAAGATTTTCGGCGCTAGGACCCATAAAGCTCCTTCATTGGATATCTCTTTGGAAGATTATGGGATCTTGTACCGTTTAGCCGAAAAAGGCTATGCGCCTAAGATCAAAGTAGAGACTTCTTCCAAACATTTAGGAAATGTACCTTCATTCAATACCATTGCTGAAATTAAAGGTTCTGAGTTTCCAAATGAATATGTGATCCTATCTGCCCATTTAGATTCTTGGGAAGGTGGATCAGGTGCAACCGATAATGGTACCGGTACTATTGCCATGATGGAGGTAGCCCGTGTATTGAAAAAAGTTCTCCCTAATCCTAAGCGTACGATCCTTATTGGATTGTGGGGCAGCGAAGAGCAAGGCCTAAATGGATCACGTTCTTTTGTCCTGGATAACCCTGAGGTCATCGAGAAAACCCAAGCGGTATTCAATTTAGACAATGGTACAGGCCGTGTAGCCAACATCAATGGTTCAGGTTTCGTACATGCTTATGATTTTATGGGACGCTGGTTAGATGCTGTTCCTCGCGAAATTACAAAAGATATCAGGACACAATTCCCTGGCTCTCCAGGAGGCGGAGGTTCCGACCACTCATCTTTTGTGGCAGCAGGTGTACCGGGCTTTATGCTGAGCTCTCTATCATGGGGCTATTTCAGCAATACTTGGCACACCAATCTGGACACCTACGATAAATTGGTCTTCGATGACCTATTGTCCAATGTTATCCTTACTGCGGTGTTGACCTATAAAGCTACTGAAGAACCTCAATTGGTGAACAGAGAAAAAAGGGTATTGCCAGCTGATGCCAGTGGAAAACCAGTTTCATGGCCAGCAATTCGCCAACCAAGAAGGTCTGGCGTAGGCTATTAATAGACATAAGACCTGTTTAGGCCTCTTGCTGGGAGATTTTTTATTTGAAGCAAGATTGGACGATAGAACAAGATTATAATCCAGCTAGTAAGGTGTCCAATTTTGGTAGGGGGTATTGCATGTGCCCGCCGCATTCGGGTAATATAAGTGCTAACGGATTAGGTTACTGAAAAAAAATGGACTAGCACATGCTTGTCCATTTTTTCAGTAACCTTTTTTATTGGATAACCCCAGTTGTCAGTGATTAAAAAACAAAGTGGTATTCGTCTTCATAATAGTATCAGATTTGTATTCTTCTAATTTTGAACAATTAGTGAAGGATCTGTACGTTTCTGCTCCCCAAGACCCTGTAATCCATAATCGAAGATTATGGAACTGTACGCCATGCAAACCATGTTGATTAAATATTGAGGTTTGCTTTAACCTAGATGTTTACTTCCTGCCAATGACTTGCTTATTAGAACTGTTTTTCGCTACTAGGCTAACTCCGGATGGGGTGCTAAGACTAAAATTTCACGGGCCTAATTGTTTTCCTAAAAAAAGGCTCTCATAACCTTCCGATAAATTTTATTCAAATTTTAATTCTCAGCATAATAAGAGAAACCTCCCTGTTCATAGATAAACCAAGAACAAAGATTGGAGATATTATTAAAAAAGCAGGAAGGAAATTCAATTTCCCGCCTGCTTTTTGTTTTATTTTCACTTAGACCAGTCTTATGTCTATCTACTTCTTGAGTTTAATATAATCGGTCAACACATTCGCACTTTCATCAAGCACAAAATCGTAGTCCAACTTAGGCTGCGGCTGGCCTTCTTTCCAGAGAGGTTTACCTAGGAAAGAAAGTTGCTTGTTGATACGTTCGCGTTGTTTCAATCTGCTCTTCTCACGTTCAGCTTTCAGTTTATCCTCATTTAGAGAGATTGCAGGCATGGTCTCGTTTTTACTGAATTCTGCGATGTCTTCCAATAAGAAAGAATAAGCAGGAGACTTTTGCATACGTTTCTTATGGATATCTTCTAATTGAGCACTGATATCGGTCAAAGAACCGATCTTCGAGAATTTGGTCGGTTTGATCTGATCCCAAGGCAATGCCGAAGGTTCTGAACTTTCTCCAAATTTCTCTGCAGAATATTGAGTAGGGAATATGATGTCTGGATCGACTCCTTTATGTTGTGTACTGCTACCGGTTACACGGTAGAATTTACCCATGGTAATGTTAATCTGTCCAAATTCTGGTGCGCCGTTCGGGGTGTCAGGATCAGCTTCACCTGAAGCTTTGATTAAAAGCTTGTTGGTTGCACTGATGAAACGTGACATATCCACGGCATTTTGAACTGTACCTTTTCCGTAACTTGTAGAACCAAGGATAATCCCTCTGCCGTAATCTTGGATGGCACCAGCGAAAATCTCAGATGCTGATGCAGAGAACCTGTTGATGATCACGCCGAATGGTCCTTCCCATGCCAAACCTGTTTCCTGGTCGCTATCTACCTGAACACGGTTTCTGGTGTCCCTTACCTGTACTACCGGGCCTTGATCGATAAACAATCCTGTCAGTTCAATTGCTTCCTGCAATGAACCACCACCGTTGTTTCTTAAGTCCATCAATACAGCATCTACGCCATCTTGTTTCAGGCTGTCCAATAACAAACTAACATCTCTTGTGGTACTCTTGTAGTCCTTATCTCCACGACGAACCGCTTCAAAGTCTATGTAGAATTTAGGAAGGTTGATCACACCAATTTTATAGGTCTTCCCATCCTCACCTTTAATGTTCCTGATTTCGCGCTTAGCAGACTCTTCTGCAAGGATGATTTTCTCACGGGTCAGTTTTACTATTTTTGGTGCAGCTGACAATTCCGCTCCAGCTGGAAGGATTTTCAAACGAACAACCGTTCCTTTTTTACCCTTTATCTTCGCAACTGCAGCATCAAGTCTCCAGCCAATGATATCTTCAAATTCGCCGTCATTGCCTTGTGCAACGGCTACGATTCGGTCATTGATATGAAGAGATTTATCCTTGAACGCAGGTCCACCGGCAATAATCTGCTTGATGGTCACCATTTCATTCTCCATTTGCAGCTGTGCCCCTATACCTTCTAATGTATTCGACATGCTTTCATTGAATGCTTGGGCGAATGAAGGATTGTAGTAAGTAGTATGCGGATCAACAGCATCTGTTAACGCTGTCATGATCATTTGGAAAGCATCATTCGAATTGGTTTTCTTCGCCTGAGAGATCAAGTTATTGTACCTGTTGCGTAGAGTTTCCTTATTTTTTTCTTCATCTACCTTAGCAGAATCGCCTGCAGTCAGTCTTAGGTTCAATAGATCATACTTAACACGTTTTCTCCACTGGTCTTTCAATTCCGCTTCTGAGGTAAACCAATCTTGTTTCTCGCGGAAACTGGTGTAAGATTCATCCTTAGTGAAGTCATGTTTCGCATCGATCTGCTCCAACGCAAAGTTCATGCACTGCAAATATCTGTCTGTGTATTTATTGAAGACATAGAATGCACTGGAAAGGTCGCCCTCTCTAAAATCTTGGCTGATGCTGTTCTTAAATTGTTGAAATTCGTCAATATCCGATTTCAACATGTAATTCTTCCCTTGATCGATACCTTCCAACAGGTTGTTGAAGACGATGTTAGAAAGGGAATCGCCCATAGGGACTTTTTTATAGCTGAAATTCTCCAATAAATTGGCTACTTCCTTAGCAATGATTTCATGTTGCGTAGTAGGCTTTAATTCTAAGCCTTCTTGGTCCAGGTTGATGCGTGGTTTTGCTCCACATGCCACAACCGATATTAACGCAAGACAGAAAATGAGATGTTTAAACATATATGTATAGTTCTTGAATTTGTTCATTAATTGCTCTATCAGGAAATTGCTCTTTTCAAATAGTATGCGAGTATTTTATTAGCGCTAAATTTAGTCAAAAATTAACTCAATGTTAGGATGACAACGTAAAATATTCATTTCAATTGTTGTTTCCCAGCCTTTTTAAGGTTTATTAACTTACCGAGATAGCCGGTTGAACGGCGGATTTTAAAACAGTTCGTTTCTTAATCTCCAATAACTCGAAAGCTCCTGTTCGGCATCTTCAAAGTTACCCATCATCAAATAGATATCTCCTAATTTATCCGCAATGGCCAGTTGTAGAACCTTATTGTTTTCTACATCTGCCAATGTTTTTGCCTTTTCAAATTCCAGTTGTGCGACTTTATAGTTTTGTTGGATGTATTTGGAAAAAGCTAACATATACTCAATCTCAGGCAATTCGTTGTCAATCTTTCTCAGGTTAGCAAGATCCTTGGCCTGTATTAAAAACCATTGTGCCTCGGTATGCTTATTCTGCAGCTGATAGATTTTTGCCAGATTAATCAAAGCATATACTTTGCCAAAATGGTTTTTTGTCCTATTGTATAAAGGGAATGCACGTCTGATTATCGTGTTCTCCGCAGCAAAATATTTCTTTTCATGAGCTTGCACCAATGCGATACGGACCAAGGTGTTCGCCTGATCAACCAGTTCCTTTTTCTCAACTGCAGATCGCAAAAATGTTTCCTGCATGGCTGCTGCATCTATAAAGTTCCCATTGAATAGGTATGCATTGGCAAGATTATGCTCCAGGACAAATTTTTCTCCTGAACCCGAGGTTCTTGCAGCATTTAGGCCTCTGATCAATAGGGCGATTGCCTTGTTGATATCACGTTTTTTCAAGAGGTCATATGCATACTCATTGGCCATTCCTGCAGCCAGAGGTAAGTTCCTGTTGTTTTCAAGTTTTGCGATCAGGTCATTCCAATCCTGCTCCGTTGCCGGGAATGGATTGAAGCTCTGTTTCAGATACGAAGCATTTGAAGTAGGCTTGTAATCTTCAATGATGGACTGATACTCCAATTGTCGCGAAATGGAATCAAAGAATCCTTTTTTCTCTTTATAAGAATCAACCAATTCCTCTTCCTTTGTCCTAGGAGGAGGGAGTACATATACTTTAGGTCCGATTCCGGCAAATGAACTGTCATATTTTGTAACAAATCCAGAAGGGTCCAAAGGTTTATTGTTGGTTTGAGCTTTTAAGCTTACTGTTGATGTAATTAAGCCGAAAGCTAAGATAACACGCACTTTATCAATCATTCGCAAATTCATTTTTTTCAAAAGTATTAAATAATTTGAAATATAAGATAAATGGATCGTCCTAGAAAGGTAGAATAATTACTAAAAAATGTTAAAATTTTCCGTTAACGGAACTCATTACTGGGGAAGTGTCCAAATCATAGATGAAATGCCACATTCGTATTACCAATTCATATTTACATTGGCTTTACTCTGAAAAATCAATAGCTTTGTGAATTATGGTTACTAGAGTACCTTTGGCAGAAAGGATGCGTCCAAAAAGTCTTGCTGAATATGTCGGGCAAAAGCATATTATAGGCGAGGGGGCTGTGTTGTGGAACGCCATAGAACAAAAGTCCATTCCTTCCATGATTTTCTGGGGTCCTCCAGGAGTCGGAAAAACAACATTGGCATTATTGGTAGCTAAATCTTTGGACAGGCCGTTTTATAGCCTCAGTGCTATACAGTCTGGCGTGAAAGACGTGCGTGAAGTAATTGACAAAGCTGAACAGATGCGTCAATTCAATCAAGAACAACCCATTCTTTTCATCGATGAAATCCATCGGTTCTCCAAATCACAGCAGGATTCACTGCTAGGAGCCGTGGAAAGAGGAACGGTGACCTTGATTGGGGCAACCACTGAAAACCCTTCGTTTGAGGTGATTTCCGCATTGTTATCTCGTTGTCAGGTCTATGTTTTACAGGAGTTGACCAAGGAGGAACTGATCCAGATCATTGATTTGGCATTGAACCATGATGAATTCCTCAAGGATGAAAATATCTCTATAAAGGAATATGATGCCATCTTGCAGCTTTCGGGTGGCGATGCCAGGAAACTTCTGAACATCTTGGAACTGGTAAGCCAGGCCGCATCGCGCGGGAAACAGGAAATAACGAATGAATTTGTTGCCAAACATGTCCAACAGAACAGGGTTCGATATGATAAATCTGGAGAACAGCATTACGATATCATTTCGGCATTTATTAAATCGATTCGTGGAAGTGACCCGAATGCTGCGGTCTATTGGTTGGCCCGGATGATCGAGGGAGGTGAGGATCCTAAATTTATTGCTCGCAGGCTTTTGATATTAGCCTCTGAGGATGTGGGGAATGCGAATCCGAACGCCTTGTTGCTGGCGAATAATTGCTTTCAGGCTGTTAACGTAATCGGTTGGCCAGAATCTAGAATCATTTTGTCGCAAACAGTTATCTATTTGGCTTGTTCTGCAAAAAGTAATGCTTCCTACGAAGCTATCAACAAAGCTCAGGCAATCGTACGCAAATCAGGAGATCTATCGGTGCCGCTGCACCTGAGGAATGCGCCGACCAAGTTGATGAAAGAGCTGAATTACGGAACAGAGTATATGTATGCCCATGCTTATAGCGGAAACTTTGTCGATCAGGAATATATGCCAGAAGGCCTGCACGATGCAAAAATGTATGAGCCCGGTAAGAATCCTGCAGAAGAGAAACTAAGACTTTCACTTCGAGATAAATGGAAAGGAAAATATGGGTATTGAGTTTAATTTTTTTACTTTTATATAAATGTCTAAAACATTTACAACTATAGACTTTGAGCTAGCAACGGCAAAATACAACAGTGTATGTGCCGTTGGTATTGTAGACGTTGTTGACGGCGAGGTCGTAAGTGAATTCTACAGTTTGGTTCAGCCACCACAGAACAAGTATATGTGGCAAACTTCAAGGGTTCATGGGATTAAACCAAAGCATACGGCTGAGGCTCCGACCTTTATTGACCTGTTTCCAAGTATAAAAGAATTGTTGGTTTCCAAACATATGGTTGCACATGATGAATTGTTAGATCGTTCCGTATTGAAGGAAACGATGAATTTCTATAATCTTCCATTCGAGGAGCTTGGTCTAGACCCAGTATGGGAATGTACCAGCAAGATCTATCGATCCCTAGGTTTTGAACGGACTAAATTGAGTATCTGTTGTGATTTAATGGGTGTGGAATTAAAGCATCATGATGCATTGTCTGATGCGAGAGCTACTGCCGAATTGTATCTTAAAGTAGGCGATGCAATTGAAATGAAAAAATTAGGGTAATAATGGGGAAAATAATAAATGTAATATTATCTGGTGGTGTGGGCTCAAGGTTATGGCCTTTGTCCAGGAAGTCTAGACCAAAGCAGTACCTGCCGATATTCGAAGGTAGGACTTTGTTTGAATGGACTCTAGCCAGGAATCAGGAAATCGCATCCAAGGTGATCTTGGTAGGATCGGCATTGAACAAAACAATCGCGGAGCCCTACTTGAAAGATTATAACCATGATATCATTGCAGAAGCGGCTCCTCGGAATACAGCTGCTGCAATAGCCTTTGCTGCCTTCCACGCGGATCCGGACGATATATTGATCGTTACGCCTTCCGATCATTTGATCGAAGGGCTGAAAAACTATCGCGAAGCGATCAATCAGGGCGTTATGTATGCCCAGGAAGGATTTATCGCAACTTTCGGGATTGTTCCAACCAGACCCGAGACCGGGTACGGATATATCGAGCATGAAGGCAATACCGTGCTTTCATTCCGGGAGAAGCCCAATGAAGATACCGCTAAAGACTTTCTGAAGAAGGGCAACTTCCTTTGGAATTCAGGGATCTTCTGTTTCAAGGCAGGGGTTTATTTAGAAGAATTGATGCGTTTTGAACCCAAGCTGTACAATGCTGCTGAAGTAGCATTTGAATATGCAGAAGACTTGGTGCTAGATGAGGCACATTCGAAATTGATTCCTTCTAAGAGTATTGACTATGCAGTAATGGAACGAAGTGACCTGATCAAGGTCGTTCCGGCAAGATTTGAATGGTCCGATATGGGGGCATTTGATTCCTTATTTGAGTATTTTAAAAGCAAAGGACATCCAGTGGACGAGAATGGCAATATTGTTGTAGGTACTAATAAACATACAGTTTTTGTAGGTTTAACTAATTGTATGTTAGTTAGTACTGAGGATGCGGTTCTAGTTTTGGATAGAAATCGAGCGCAGGATGTGAAGCAGGTTTATGAACAGTTGGAAAAAGACAATTCTGCGTTAATTTAAGGTGTTTTGTAGCAAATAGGATTTATTGAACGTATACATTAAACCTTATTGATAAACAGGACATCTAATATAAAATTAGAAACCTATTACCAAACAACTAATATTTTGAGAAGCTATGGGATTTTGGAGTAATTTATTTGGGGGAAGCAAAAAGGATGAAAAGGCGTATGCAAACCGATTGGCTTGGGTCGGCTGGGATATTCACAATCATATTCTACCTGGGATTGATGATGGAAGTCCAAGTGTTGAAGAGTCTATCACTTTAATTAATGGATTGAAAGCCTTAGGGATTCATAACAGTGTATCGACACCTCACGTCATGGCAGGAGTACATAACAATACGCCGGATACCATCAAAGCAGCACACGGCAAATTGACCGACCATTTGAAGGCTAATGCTATGGATTTCAAACTGAACTTTAGTGCTGAGTATATGATCGATGACCAAATAGATCAATGGATTCAAGCGGATAAGTTATGTTTGATTGCTGATAAGTACATGCTGATAGAGATGTCCTACCTATCGGAATCAAGGGCCCTGTTCAGCGTCATCAGGGACATTCAGGACCGAGGTTACCAGCCCATCCTCGCTCATCCCGAACGCTACAATTATTTCCACAACAATTTTAAGATATTCCAGGAGATCAAACAAGCTGGGTGTTTCCTTCAGTTGAATCTGCTATCTATTAGCAAGTATTACGGGGAGAACGTGAAAACCTGTGCTTTGACCCTGATCCGGGCAGGAATGTACGATTTTGTGGGAACCGATATGCATCATACAAGGCATTTGGAGGCGTTGAAGGCAGTTGTTGCAAAATATGATACAGAGGAATTATTGAGGGGAAACCCCATTAAAAATTCAAAACTTTTTGAATCAAAAAGGGAAATGAAAACTGCTTGACAGAAATAGATAATTCTTATTTTTAGGTCAGTGTGGAAAAAAGGGGGAGGAGTAATTTAATATGCTAGATATCTAAACCTCTATTGGTTATTGAATGAATTTTCCCGAATTATAATCCCGAAAAAAGAAAATGTATAGGGATCATTTATTAACTTTTCAAGATATCATGTCTGAATGTGTTACTGAGGATTTTGATATTAGAGAAGAAAATAAACCACTTATTTTCAAGCTACATTATTTCTACCGAATTATCTGTAAAACATGTATGATGTTGACGGAATGGCAAATTCTTAAATTTTACATATTTGAAAAATCCATATCATCCTTGCGGTATATGGATTTTTCAACTACCATTTTTATTCTGTTCAGAAAGTCTCTGAAGCATTCCACGGTCAAATAATCAGCTTTGTGCACTCCACTCATTATGTGGTCTCTAACTCTACCTTTTTGGTTACCGGGTGGAGTTTTTATCCAAAAAATGATGTTATCAATAGGTCAACCTTTTTCAAATGTGACCAATTTACTTGCCATCGGCAATTTATCTTGTTACTATTCGCTCCCACATGCTAGTACGTCTTTTTTTATTGTATTCCTATTTCCATTCTTCTCCAGATAACTGTACTTGCAGGTTATCTCATGAGAGTTAGGAATCAAGGGGTTTTCTCTAAATGTAAGTGGATACGTTCAATGTGGCCGTTTTGCATCGCCCTGCTTGTCGGGATGGACCGTATGTGCATATGGACATCAAGAAAAAGGGTTATTGTTTTATTAACTATTGTTAAATAGAGCTTATAAAAAGCTAAAAAACAAATTGCATAAAGAATACTAAATTTTTTATTTATGAAATTGATTGATGTTATAGTTGATAATTTGATCCTTGTATTAAAGGGATAAAATATATGCTGATATGATTTAAATAATTGTCCCAAGGCGTTGTCTGTCAGCGTTGGAAAAAGTAGAGGAATTTCTCCCAAAACATTTTCGTTAAAGTAAAATAATCTGATTATTGAAATTGATGTTTTATCAAGTAAAATTTTGATAATTTCTTTTCTTGACCTACTTTCGGCATTGGTTCAGATATATCTGGTACAACCGAATAAAAAGATTACAAATGATCCTAATAGTTGACGACAAATCCGAAAATATCTTTTCATTGGAAAAGACCCTGCAAGTTAAAGGCTTCAGGACCGATTCTGCCCTTTCTGGAGATGAAGCATTGAAGAAATGCCTCAAGAACGAATACGCCCTGATCATCCTGGATGTGCAGATGCCCGAAATGGATGGATATGAAGTTGCAGAGTTTCTTTCATCGACAAAAAAAACCAAGGATATTCCAATAATTTTCCTGTCTGCTGTCAACCGTGAAAAGAAATATATCACAAAGGGCTACGATTCAGGAGGCATCGATTACATTACCAAGCCGGTGGACCCAGACATCCTTTTGCTAAAGGTGAAGACCTTCTATCGGCTCTACGAACAGACGGCAGCCCTGCATAAAATTCAGAATGAGCTACAACGGGAGGTCGAATGGCGCAAATCAGCGCAAAAAGATCTCTCCTCAAAATTTGAGGAGCTGAACACCACCCTTGAGTCATTGCCCCAGATCGCCTTCACCACTGATTCCAGGGGGAATGTTGATTTCGTTAATGAGCAGTGGCTACGGTATTCTCATGATAAGACCACATGGCCAGAGCTACATCCCGAAGACGGACACATATTTGAGAAATGGAGGCTTCAAATGGGTGACCTGTTGCCATTGGAGGCTGAATTGAGGCTTCGCGAAAAACATTCTGAGAATTACCGATACCATATCCTAAAGATTGTGCCCGTAGCTCAGGGGTCAGGTGGGCACAGATGGGTGGGTACCATGACCGATATAGATGAGCGAAAACAGTTAGAAAATAAAAAAGATGAATTCTTGAGTGTTGCAAGCCACGAACTCAAGACCCCTTTGACCAGTATCAAGGCCTTTGCAGAAATATCTTTGCGTTCAATGAAGGATATTCAAGAGCACCGTGCATACAGCTATCTATCGAAGGTTAAGGAACAGGCCGAAAAGCTCCATACTTTGGTTGAGGACCTACTGGACATATCCCGGTTGGAAAACGGGGGGATGAAACTCACACTCCGGGAAACTGATATCGAGACTGTCATCCAACAGGCTGTTGATTCGGCATTGGTAGAACATCAAGCGGCGGAAATGAGAATAGAGCGGACAGGTACAAAGATAGATAGGCGGATTTTGGCGGATCCCCTAAGATTGGAGCAGGTCCTTTCAAACTACCTCAGCAATGCCATAAAATATGCTCCCGGTTCCCAAGCGGTCCGCATCCACACCTATGTTGAGAAAAATTTCCTGTCCGTAGAGGTCTCCGATAACGGGATAGGGATCCCAGAACACAAAATACCTTTCGTGTTTGATAAGTTCTATAGGGTTCAGGAAGCATCAGCAAAGTTCCAGGGTCTAGGCCTCGGACTGCACATATGTAAAGAGATCATTACCCTCCACGGAGGGACCTGTGGGGTCAGGAGCAAGCTCGGAGCAGGTTCGACATTTTATTTTACCCTACCAATTTATAAATAATGGCACAAAATGTATTAAGGAACCTACAGATAGGCTTTGGTATCTCAATGGCCATCCTTTTGGCCTCATCGGCTGTCATGTTCTTTTCGTTCCGAAACCAGCGGGAAAACAAGGTCCTTATGGATCAGTCCCAAAGGACCATACTCAATTCACAGTTGATACTGATCGACCTTCAGAATGCGGAAACGGGCCAGCGCGGCTATCTCCTGACAGGGCAGGAAAAGTTCCTGGCTCCTTACAGGGACAGCCAGAGAGATCTCCCACAGCACCTCAGTGGTCTTGTGAATGGAAATCTGAGCTCCGAGCAGTTGGCCCGGGCCCAGCAGCTAGGCCGTTTGGCCAGGGAAAGGATTGAAGTACTTGACGAACTCATAGGACAGCGACTGAGGTCCGACGACCTTTCCCCGGGCCTGCTGGACAGGGGAAAATCGATCATGGATTCATGTAGGAACCTGATCATCGAGATCCAGCATGAGGAAGAGAGCCGGGCAGGGAAACGTTCCCAACAACTCGATAACTCCACCTTAAGAACAAATATCCTTTTTGCTTTCGCCTCCCTGCTGTCCCTTTTCATCACAGCCATCCTGTTCTGGAAACTTAGAGGAGACTACATAAGGCGGGCAGAACTACAGCAGGAATTGCTAGAGAAGGACCTTGACATGAAGCACAGGCTGAACATTATCAGGGGAATAGCCCGGCAGATTACCCAGGGGAACTATTCTGTGATCATAGATGACACGAAAAAGGATGACCTTGGGAACATTGCGGAGAGCCTTCGCATAATGACCGAGTCATTGAAGAAGAACTTTGATCAGCTCCAGTGGAACGATTGGCAGAAAAATGGCATGGCCCAGCTGAACTCCGGATTGATGGGGAACCCCGATCTTGCAGAAATTTCGAAGTACAGCATGGAATTCATCACCGACTTCATGGATCTGGAGAACGGAGCAATTTTCATGGTCCAAGGGGGATCCTTCAAGGTCATGCATACGGTGGGTCTTCAATCCCTTCCTTTCTCAGAGATTCCTTTAACGGACGGGATCTTCGCAGAGGTCCACAGGACCAAACGCCACCGGGTCATCAAGGACCTATGTCCCGATGAATTCAAGCTCTCATTTGCACAGGGGGAGATATCAATTAACCAGATAGCGTTGGTACCCATTGTCTACCAACAGGAATGCATGGGCATCATCGAAGTAGGTTCTCGAAGAGAGATAAGCGAAGAGAAGCTCGAGGTTATTTCCGACTTCTGTGAAATCATCGGGATTTCCCTGGTCGCGGCACAGAGCCGGCGCAGGGTACAACAGCTATTGGAAGAAACGCAGACCCAGACAGAAGAGTTGCAGGTCCAGCATGCGGAACTGGAGACCCTCAATAGCGAACTGGAAGCACAGGCCGGTAAGCTCAGGATCTCCGAAGAGGAGCTAAGGTCGCAACAGGATGAACTGCTTATCTCCAATGAGGAGCTCGAGAAAAGGTCGCATCTTTTGGAAGAAACCAATCAGTTGATCGTCGCACGGAACAAGGAAATACAGGAAAAGGCGGAAGCCCTAGCCCTGAGCACAAAATACAAATCTGAGTTCCTTGCCAATATGTCACATGAACTGCGGACTCCCCTTAACTCAATCCTTTTGCTTTCACGTGTGCTCACTGAGAACATTGAGGGCAACCTTAACCATGAACAGGTGGAATCAGCCCAGGTCATCTGGTCATCCGGTACGGGACTGCTTAACCTGATAGACGAAATATTGGACCTTTCCAAGATCGAGGCAGGTAAGATGGACGTAGAGCTCGAGGAATTTAGGTTGGCCGACCTCATTTTGGAGCTTCAGCAGATGTTCCGCCCCCTAACCAGGGAAAAGGACCTGGACCTCCGGATCGAGAACACCCTGCCGAAGGATTTTAAATTGAAAAGCGACCGCCTAAGGTTGGAACAGGTCCTTAGAAACCTGCTCTCCAACGCCACCAAGTTCACAGAAAAGGGATACATAACCCTCAGCGTAGAGCTTATCGATGGAAAGGACCCTTCTGTCCTGTTCCATGTCAGAGATACCGGGATCGGGATTCCCCAAGAAAAACAGAAACTGATATTCGAGGCCTTCCAGCAGGCGGACGGATCTACCAGGAGGCAGTACGGTGGAACCGGCCTGGGACTTTCGATCAGCAGGGAAATCGCACGATTGCTGCACGGCGAACTTACCGTTGAGAGCACCCTGGGCAAGGGAAGCTGTTTTACACTCTCGCTGCCCATGGATTTTTTAGGCAGAGGCGATATCAGTGTGCAACAGGAGCAGCCCATCGGTCCCATAGTGCAGGCAGTTGGTGCACCCGTTGTTGGTCCAGAGAGCTTTATCCCGCAATTCATTGCCGATGACCGAGGGGACATTGTACCGGGAGACAGGACCATATTGATCGTCGAGGACGATGAAGCGTTCGCCAAGCTGATACTGCAGTATGCAAGAAGGGCTGGCTACAAGGCAATAGCTGTCGGGAGGGGTGACCTCGCCATGGAAGCTGCCCTGCGGTTTTCCCCCAATGCCATCCTCCTGGACATCGTCCTGCCCCATATGGACGGGTGGCAGGTTCTCGAAGGGTTGAAGTCCAACCCGGATACCCGCCATATCCCAGTCCACATGATGTCGGCCGAACAAGCCAAGAAAAGCGATAGCATTCGTAGGGGCGCCATCGATTTTATCAGGAAACCTTTCCAAAAACAGGGTTTCCAGGAGATTTTCTCCAAAATAGATGCTGCCCTCAGCAATGGTCCAAAAAAGGTATTGATCTTCGAAGAAAATCCCAAGCATGCCGAAGCCCTGTCCTCCTACCTTGAGAGCTTCGACATATCCACAGAGGTGAAGTCCTCCCTTGACCATGGCGTAAAGGCCCTTAAATCTGGAAACGTTGAATGTGTAATCCTGGATATGGGGATCCCGGGACAGGGGGCATATGAGATATTGGAAACCATAAAGGGGCAGGATGGACTAGAAGATCTTCCAATAATCGTCTTTACGGGAAAGAGCCTCTCTGGGCAGGAAGAGATGCGCATTAAGGAATATGCAGACTCGATCGTCCTGAAAACGGCCCATTCCTTCCAGAGGATCCTGGACGAGGTGAGCCTGTTCCTTCATTTGGTTGACCATAAGTCTTCAGGGACCCCTTCGCAATTGAATCCCAAAGGTAACCGACTGTCCGAAATCTTGGATGGGAGAAAGGTCCTGATTGCCGACGATGATATCCGAAACATCTTTTCGATATCTAGGGCACTTGAAAAATTCAACATGGAAATCTACTCTGCCATCGATGGGGTTGAAGCTTTCCAGATCCTGGAAGGACATCCCGATATAGACATCGTGCTGATGGACATAATGATGCCAAAGATGGATGGTTTCCAGGCCATCGAAAAGATACGTTCTGAGGAAACGTTCAGCAAACTTCCCATAATCGCAGTCACGGCAAAAGCGATGATGGGGGACCGAGACCGTTGCATGAAGGCAGGAGCCTCCGATTATATCTCCAAACCAGTGGATGTGGACCAGTTGGTCTCCTTGCTCCGGGTGTGGCTTTTTAACCGTTAAACCTTAAAAACAGATGAGCATATTGATTATTGATGATGACAGACGGAATATATTCGCCCTCAAGACCGCGCTCAGATCAAGGGGCTACGATGCCCTGGGCGTCATTACCGCCCAGGAAGGCCTTGATATCCTAGAGGTGGGAAATGGGATAAGCGTAGTGCTGCTGGACATGATGATGCCGGAATTTGATGGATTCCAGTTTTTGCAGCACATCAGGGATTCCCCAGGAAAGGATTATCCGCCCGTTATTGCCGTGACCGCAAAGGCCATGAGCGGCGACAGGGAGAGGTGCCTTAGCGCGGGAGCGGATGGGTATGTTTCCAAGCCAGTTGATATCGATCTCCTGTTGACCGAGATCCGGGGATTAGTGAAAGGCTGAGAAATGGAAATCGGATCCCATTTAGATATGTTCCTTGCCAGGTTACTCGAGGAATTCGGCTATGATTTCACCGGTTATAGCCGGGACTCCCTTCAGAGGAGGATTGTCCGGATAATGTCCCTATGGAAGGTTGCCGAACTGGAAGGGCTCCTGGAAAAGATGCTCATGGATCCCTCCATGGCAGGGAGCTTCGTGCAACAGGTCACCGTTCCCCTGACCTCCATGTTCCGAGATCCCTCATTTTTCCTCGACCTCCGCCAGAGGGTGATCCCTTACCTGAGTACATACCCCCTGATCCGGGTCTGGATAGCGGGTTGCTCCACGGGTGAAGAAGCATATTCAATGGCCATACTGCTAAAGGAGGCAGGACTGATGGAACGGTCCCTAATTTACGCAACCGACCTAAACCCGGTCTCTGTAGAGATTGCCTGCCAAGGCCTTGTTCCCATGGAGAACCTTGGGGAGTATACGGAAAATTATTTCAGTTCGGGCGGTACAGGGGAACTATCGGACTATTTTTCTTCGAAGCAGGGCAGATTTCGGTTTAGCGATGAGCTCCGCTCCCGTATGGTGTTCTCTACCCATAACCTTGCTGGTGACTCTTCCTTCAATAGCTTTCAGCTGATCCTGTGCCGGAATGTACTGATCTATTTCCGCCGATCCCTGCAGGGCACTGTTCTAGAACTCTTCCATACGAGCTTGGAAAATGCCGGGTTCCTAGGCCTGGGTCCCAAGGAAACCCTCCTGTTTTCCTCTCTGAGGGGCAGGTTCCAACAGATTGGTGACCAAAAAATCTGGCAGAAAATAAATTAATGTTTCAAAATTTGGGGAGATTTGATATTTTCGCATAATACAATGGAAAACAAAAAGATACTTATTTTCGATGACGATAGGCACGTGCTTGAGATATTTACGATCGTATTGGAGGACATGGGTCATATAGTCTATCAATCGCGGACGTCGCACGACGTGTTGGAGAAAGTGAGCAGTTTTAAGCCTGACCTGATCTTTATGGACAACTGGATTCCGGATATCGGAGGGGTGGCGGCTACGCAGATGCTGAAATCCAGCCCACTTTATCGGGATATCCCGGTAATCTTGGTCTCAGCGAACAGTGACATAGAATTTTTGGCCGGTCAGGCAAAAGCAAATTGTTTCCTTTCCAAACCTTTTGACCTGGTCAGCTTTGAGGCAATAGTAAATAGGATCCTCCAACCATAGAAAAAATCTCCATTATCAAAAACAATTAATTCAATCTCCACTAATATTTAACGGGTTTCTCATGGTGCTCTGAAATTTTTAGTATCTTTATGGGATAATAATTGTTTGGTTAATAGGGGCTTGGGTCGTCGATTCAAGCCTTCCTTCTTTTATAAGGACTTTTTAAGGAGGATATAAATCATTATCAGCATGAAAAGTACCGTTAAAAAGATATAGGAATAGAAAAAATATCTCATTCCTCTATCTTCCTGGTCTATTTCATATCCCGCCTCCCACAGGTATTCCTTAAGTCTCCGGATGAGATCTCGCATATTTCGGTCCCCCACGTATTTTTTTATATATATAAAAAAGATTTGTTCATTGGTTATTGTTCAGCTTGGGTCTAACATCTATATAAATATACAAATCACAATCCGGTTTCGAAATATTTAACTGGACTATGGTTTTTTTAAAGCAGATATATTAAAAGAGGATTGGTAATTTAAAAAATGCATTTACATCTAACTTTTCCATAGCGTTTATGTTTATGGATTGTCCCACTAGCCATGGGACGATAATGTTAGCACTTGGCTCATATCAAATTTATATATAACAATTCCATGGACAAAAATAACATACAGCAGAATATTGCGATTGTCGGAGGCGGTCCAGCATTTTTATGCTCAAGCACATTGTTGAACGCAAAATTACCCTTCAAAAGCTTACCATTTTCGAAAGGTTCGATAGATTGGGGGTGGGTATGCCCTACGGCAAAATGGGGGCAGGAAAGGAACACCTGGCCAATGTTTCTGCAAATGAACTTCCCTTACTTGCAGAAGATTTTGAATCATACCTTCAAAGATTTCCGCCAGAGGGATATGCGTCTTTCTGTCAAGGGAAAAAAATAAATCCCTACGAAGTGATCCCTAGGAGGTTATTGGGTGATTATCTGGAACATTCCTTCCATAGCTATATCGGAATGGCTAGGTCATTGGGGATTACCGTAGATATACGTTTGGATACCTGTGTGGAGGACATTATTCCCGGCGATGGAGGAGAACCATTCAAGATACTGACATCCCAGGACACCACCCATGCGGACGTTGTGATCCTGTGCACCGGCCACGTATGGCCCCTTAAAAATGAGGGAAAGATCAATTCGTGGTACGATTCTCCCTATCCGCCCTCAAAGCTATCTTTGAATGCAGATTTCCCGGTAGCGATCCGGGGGGCGTCGTTAACGGCAGTTGATGCCATAAAAACTTTGGCCAGGGCAAACGGAAAATTCAGGGAAAGACCTGAAGGCGGCTATGATTTCATATTGAACGAAGACAGCAGCGGTTTTCGGATCGACCTTTTTTCCATCAGAGGGTTCCTTCCCGCCCTAAGGTTCCATTCGGAGGATAAGGCATTTTCCAGCGAGTGGACGATGGGTTTGGACGAAATCAATGAATATAAAGCGAAAAACGGGGGATTCGTGGATCTCGACCACGTATTCAAGAGAAACTTCCTGATCCCTCTCAGTCAGAGGGACCCCGAGTTTTACTCCAGGGTGAAAGATCTGGGAATTGAAGAATTTACCGAGAGAATGCTGCAACTCCGGGAAGAGATCGATGCCATAAAGCTATTTATGGCCGAATTCAGGGAAGCTGAAAAGTCTATAAAGCGGCAGCAGTCCATAAGTTGGAAGGAAGCTCTGTCTGCCTTTAGCTATGCCATCAACTATCCGGCAAAACATCTCAGCGCCGAAGATATGGTCCGGCACAAAAGAGTGCTTATGCCGCTCATTTCAATTGTTATCGCGTCCCTGCCCCAAGCTTCCTACCATGAGATGATTGCTCTATATGAACAGGATCTCCTTCGTAACTACGCCGTTGGTGAGGAAAGCGAGTTCGTTCCCAATGCAACAGGTTCAGGATGTAAAGTAACGTTCGCAGATGACGAAGGGGAGAGATTTGTAGAAAACTATGAGATTTTTGTAGATGCCATTGGGCAGAGGCCCATGCACTTCAACGACCTTCCCTTTGACGGGCTCAAGACGGGTAAGGTCACTTCCGGATTCCTATTTTTCAAGGATGAGGAAAATGCAAAAAAACATGTTGAAGACAGTGCAGCCAATGTGTACAGGGATGACATGGGCAAGTATTTCATGAAAGTGACGGGACTGGCCATAAATGATAACTTTCAGGCACTGGACAGGTTCGGGGCAGTCAATCCCTCACTCTTCATTATGGCAGTGCCCTTTCTCAGTGGGGTAAACCCAGATTTTTCTGGCCTGGATTTCTGCGATACAGCGGCTAAGAGAATTGCCAATATGTTGGGGAATAACGATATTGATTGAATATTATAGGACTGACCCTGCATTTCGGAGTTAAGGGGACGTCTCCCTCTTTCAGGAAATCAAAGAGTGATAATTGATCAAGTCTAAAAGCCTATTGTAAAATTTACACTAATTGTGAACCTTTTATATTTTAAAGGGTTCAATTTTAAGAAACCGGTTCTAGAGAGTGTTTCGTTATTTAATTATTATAAACAACTGTATCAAAACAGTTTAACATTTAAGTAATTTATCATGAAAAGAAATAATTCAAGCAGCCGCTCAAGAGGGGGGTCCTCTGACAATAACGAACATTCATTAGAAAACATTTACCAATTAGGGTACAGTCATGGATTCCGCGACGCATCAAATGATGAAGATTATGATGATGAGTTCGACGAAGAAGAATATGATGACTATGAGGACGAGGATTACGATAACGAGGATGAAGACTACGATTACGATGAGGATGATGATTATGACGAGGATGATGAGGATGATGAGGATGATGACGACTCTTCGGACGGCAGATCATCAAACCGACGCCGCGATAGCGATGGAAGGTTTACTTCATCCAGCTCTGGTTCCAGAAAAGGTAGCACTTCGGGAGGTAGGTCAAATGGTTCACGTCGCGAGTCTACCAGCTCGGCACGCGGATCGAATAACTCTGGGGCTAGCTCAACTAGATCCGGAAGGGGAAGATCAGGAAATTCAGGTAGAGGTGGATCAAACAGCTCCGGTAGAAGTTCTTCAGGCTCCAGGGGGAGATCAAGGAACTCCTCATCCAGCTCGGGTTCTTCCTCATCCAGCTCGGGTTCAGGTTCCAAACGCGGATTTGCCTCAATGAGCAAAGCTGAACGTACCCGTATCGCCCGCATGGGAGGCAAGGCATCTCACGGTGGAGGACGCTCATCCGGTCGATCGGGAATTGGGGGCAGAAGGAATTCTTAATTAATATCATCACTTCAGTGCCCTTTCATAGGGCGCTGAAAAAAAAATACTTATGGCAAAAAAAGAATTGCTCAAAGAAGGGCAGACTGAAGGTACCGAGGATACCAATCAAATAAGCGGAACTGATAAAAAAGCGGACCAATCCGCTCAAAAAGGTTCCCAATTATATGTCTTTTTCCTTTCATCCCTAAAGGATATACTTTATGCTGAAAACAAATTGGTTGAAGCTCTCCTAGAGATGGAAAGTGCAGCTTCTGCAGAGGAACTTAAGGATGCCTTTGAAGATCACCATCTGTTGACCAAGAAACACATCAGCAGGCTCAACAAGATATTTGGTATATTGGAGGAAAAGGCGGAAGCCAAGGAATGTAAGGCAATAGAAGGTATCTTAGGGGAGGCACGGGAGATTATCAAGAATACTCCTGAGGGCTCTGCCACTAGGGACGTGGGACTTATCATTGGTGCTCAGAAAGTTGAGCATTATGAGATAGCTACCTATGGAGGACTTGTCCAATTGGCAATCACCCTGGGATTTGAAAAGATTGCGGATCTTTTAGAAAGAACGCTCGAAGAAGAAGAAGAAACGGATCAGGAACTCACGTTTATTGCAGAGAACCATATTAATCCAGAAGCTGAAAAAGAGGATTAAACCTAATTTTAAAACATATCCATAATCTCTAATATCTCAAAAACGTCCATTTTTATGGACGTTTTTTATTCTTTATCTATTTTTGCAATTTTGCTGTTGCACTCAGGTCAGAGATAAGAGCCACCTATTTTCTGCAACTCGAGAACAGCATTCTAAAAAATTGGGATCAATTATGACTGTTTTCCATTGCACTATCTCCCTTAGAACCATTTTCTTGGCCATTCTCTCCCAAAATGGCTAACCATAATAGATAATATCCCTTTTCCTGACCAAGTTCTTCTGCTGTTTTAAAATTTTCCATATATAGATTATTTAGTTGATTTATTTTTAGATATTAATGCAAAGACCGTTCAACTTAATATCTTTTATGGAGTTTTCTTGAAAATATTTTATAACTGATAATTTTCGTGAGAAATAGATCAAATTATTTCTGTTCATCTTGTCCTAAAGAATTGAGTAAAATCATTAACCTATAGCTCGTCGCCTACAATTTTTAATCAAATCATTCATTTTCATTCAGAATTTTCACCGTAGAATGTTCTTTATCTATTTTAGTATTAAGACACTAAACCTAGATCATTATCCTATGGGAAACAATAATATGGACATCCTTGCATATGCGAAAGAAAAAGGGTTTGATGGATATCCTGACCCGACCAGTATCCAAAGCTGGTTGAGAAATAAGGGAGTGATTGTATTGGTAACACTCCGAGAAGTTGATGAGGGGGACTTTAGGTTTTCCTATCAGGTGTTTGAACCTTCATCAATCTATTAACACCATCCCCCCCTGAGCTCCACAGTTTATTGGAATATGTATGAAGAGGCCCTAGATCACGGGTTAAAACATGGTCTCAGCTATGTCTGATCGGTGCCGTGTGTTTACCCACCATAACAAATTACTCAGATTTTTTACGGGATAAAAACAATGATGATCTATCTAACACCCTTTCAATAGCATCAAGAGCTTTTTTTGGACAATTGTATCCTTCTCCTTCTTTGCAATTTTTGCATACCTTCTCATCCAGCCGTCAAGACTGCCCTCTTCAAACCTTTTTAAGATAACGGGACAGATGTAGTTTTTGCGTGCCACCGATGGTGTGTTTCCCAAAATGTGCGCGACGGAACAGACAAGTTCTCTGCAGCTTTTGTTTCGGTTCTTAGTGTTGCCAGGGTAAGTCTCCAAAAGATGACCCAAAGCCAAAAAGCATGCGTTCCACGTTCTTATGGTTTTACTGGTAACATTCCCGCCATATATTTCAGAAAGATAGCTGTTCAGATGGCAAGGCTTTATGGCTCTTTTAACATTCTGTTGGTCCACGTATTGGAGAAACTGTTTTCCCGATAGTTGCAATATCTTCTCAATCTTATCATACAGCCTTTTCTTACTTAATGCTTTCTCCTGCTTTACACCTTTTTTCCCCCTATATCTAAATATTACCTTTCCTTGCTGTAATTTAACATGTTTATTCTGAAGTGTGGTGAGACCAAAGGAACCATTGGAATTTCTATATATGGTATTTCCTGGGCGTATGGAGGTGTGCTGGATGATCATGATTGCCAGAGCACAGACATATCTCTGGTCACACAACTCCCTTTTGATATCTTTCTCCAACTGTTTTTTTAATACTGGCAGGCTCTTTCCAAAGTGATATAGTCTGCTGAACTTATCCTGGTCCTGGAAAGCTGTCCATCGGGGATGGTAGATATATTGCTTACGTTGCCTAATATCCAAGCCCGTGGCCTGGATGTGCCCATTTCTATTCGGACATATCCATACATTGGTCCAATTAGGCGGGATTACCAAGGAATGGATCCGAGATAGGACAGATGGATCCACAATCCTCACCTTTTTTTGGTCGTAGTATTCAAATAGCTCACCGTTTTGTATCCTAGAGATGCCCTTTGAATTGCAGTTTACATATTTAAAAGGTTTCTTTGCTTCCATACATTGTCATTGAATTATTCCTATACCTTTAATCCGTTTCGAATGTATTTTGTTTTAGCATATATAATTTAAAGGTCAAATTATGCTAGAGCTGCGCTGCCGCCATTATTTTAGTACGTCCTGTTCCCCTCCAGTGGGTGAAGTGCAGCTTTGTTTTCATTTTTGCCCATTCCTGGTTTATTTTCAGATGGAAAGTTGAATTCTATGTCCGTGAATGTTGATCCACCTTTCAGCGGGTAATTTATCTCTTTTTCCGTCAGATATGTTGCCTAGAATAGTTCGGGGATCAATTCGCTTGATAATTTTAAGTTTAATAATGATATTTCAGAAAGTTAAATGGGACATCGATCAAGGCGCTTATTTTCTCTTGTGATATCCGGCCATTTTTTTTGGGTTTAGTGAAAATTGCACGCTTTGGCTTGTAAGATAATATCTTACTGGATTTTTAAATGCCAACCTAGAAGGTTGGCATTTAAAAATACCTATTTTACTAGATATATATTACTCGGCTTTTGAATTTAAGTTCGTATCCGCAATGGCGCTTATTTTTCATCGCACGAGTTTTATTCTTTTAATGTCTTCAAGAGTAACTTTAATGTATCCTTATGTTCAAGCGCTTTTGCGAATTCTGCCAGCGTCCCATAAGTTTCAATCTCATAATGCTCTACTTTTTGCGAAGCAGCGATTATTCCCGCATCACGTACAGCTCCGGGTTCTGTCAATTCCATAATACTTTTACCATCTTCTGATAGCCCGGTCATAGCATCACATTTGTAAGCTTTCGCTTTAATCTCGATCGATTCAAAACTTCTTCAAGTGTTATGACATGTTCTTTGGTCTCTTCAAGTTGAGATAATAGATTTTATTGTTGCGATGATTAATATTGTTAAGATTGTTTGAGGAAATAAAAACCGATTTTCATAATTGTTCTGAAATGTCAGTAGTTATCCAAGCTTTTGTAGGTACTAGTTAAAACTAATGAAGATTTTATTCTGTAGATATAAATTTGGGCAGGAAATATTTTTATACAACATCAAACATATTTACCTCTAAACTGTTTATACTGGAAAGGTAAATTAATAGTCAAAAAACCCCATGCCACCTATATCCCCACTATAGGTGGCATATTTTTTTTAAATACGAGAAGGAGATAAAAAGAAGAGGATTGCATAGAGTAGTCAGCTTTTATTGGAGTGTGTCTGACAGTCTCGAATTTGAACTGATTTTATGTTAATCAAAAGTATTTTGTAGGGGGTTAAATCAATATTTTTTTATATTTTATAAAAAATTACCCCTCCCATAGGGAACATTTTTAGCGGAAAAAGGTCCTAAATTTTATATTAGGACCTTTACTTTATATTAAGTTAAGAAACTTTATAGCTTTTAAGTTTTTCCTGCAAAAGTTTTCTAGCGGTGTATATTCGAGTTTTGACGGTTCCTTCCGGTAGGCCTAGGTGTTCTCCTATTTCGTGGTATTTATAACCTTCAAAGAACATCATGAACGGCACATAATATTTTTCAGGTATTGATATTAGGACAGATTCAATGTCCTCTGCCAAAAAATTGTCCATACATTTGTTTTGGCTCTGCTGTTATGCGGGGTCAGAATCGGGGAAGACTGTTGACGCGTAATTTCTCTCCACTCCATTTTTACCGCACCTATTAATGAAAATGTTTTTCATGATCGTATAGATCCAGCCCAAAAGATTTGTGCTCTTCTCAAATTTTTTCTGGTATCGAATGACCTTCATGAGGGTATCCTGGAGGAGATCCTCCGCATCATCTTGGTCCTTGGTAAACTTGTTCGCATATTGAAGCAGCATGTCCGAATTAACCAACACTTCATTTTTTATAAAATCATTGTTCATTTTAAAAAGTGATTTAGTAGAAAACTGGTATTAATTCACCATTGCGCAAAGATGATTTAGATTGAAATTGGACCAGAAACAAACCTCGCGTTAAATCTCCGGCCCAATAAAAATCTTATGGTTGTAAGTAATTGAAGTTGCAATGAGTCTGCCAAAGAAATTTCTGGACATTTTCTTATATAACGGTGAGATCTGATTGAGACAATCCCTGGTATATCAATGTTAAAATAAAATATTCAAATAAAGATTGATTGCTATTTTTAATCTAAATAATCCATTAACTTTAATGAACGGATCGAATCGAGGTTTAAATTTCAATGATTTCCTTAAAACGTTTTTTAAAATAGAAAGATCGGCAGATATTAAAAGGAGGCGCTCCCCTATTACATTACTTTTTAAGTATAAGGATACTGCCTATATCTTTGAAACCTAATGGGAGCTATTGAAGAACCTTGCTTTTATCGAAGATGCTAGAAGATTTATGACTGAATTTTGGGAAAATGCATTTAAAGTTAAGCAGGAAATGTGGGGATCAACCCCTGCGAAAACTGCCGTCCTATCCGCCGAAATGTTTGCAAAAAAAGGTTTGAAGAAAATATTAATTCCCGGTATAGGGTATGGTAGGAATGCTACCCCGTTCCTCAATAAAGGAATGGCCGTGACTGGAATTGAGATTTCCGAGACCGCTATCAAACTTGCAGAACGAAATTTTGGAGAATCACTGAAAGTCCACCAGGGGTCGGTAACTGAAATGAAGGTCCATCCCGGTATCTACGATGGTATATTCTGTCATGCCTTAATACATCTGCTAGGAGAAAATGAGAGGAAGAAATTTATTGCAGACTGTTTCTATCAGCTTACTGCTGGAGGCTCAATGATTTTATCTGCAATCACCAAGGATGCTTCTACCTTTCGACAAGGAACACTGATAAGCAGGGATCGGTATGAACAATTTGGCGGTTTGAATATGTTTTTCTATGACCCGCAATCCATTCAAGAGGAATTCGCTAATCATGGACTTCATCAGATCGAAACGGTTCAGGAAAATTATCCATTCTATTTGATCCAATGCAATAAGTAACCAAATAGATAAATTGGGCCATTTCTGGACTATTATCCGAGGACATTATTTCGATCAGTAGGTTGGAGTATAGTGAAATTTAAAAAGATTTATTAAATGCGATTGGAGGTTGCTGGGATCTGGTCTCTAAATGGACAGAAATATTTTAAGAGCAGATTTTTATGCATTTCTGAAAATTTTTTAATCGAGTCTTATGGGATAAAACAGGAATTGGGATTATCAGATTCTGTAAAAGAGTCTTTAGAGTGTAATCGACAATGAATTTGGTGCGAGGAAATCCTGGATATCCCTTTGCATCCCCAAATATCTGTTGTCCATTTCTCCTAAAGCTCTCTACTTCGTGTCGGGCGGCCCACAAGATTCTAAAAATTGATTCTTGATTTTCGTCCTCCCGTGTGCTTTCTAAAGCTAACTGGACATGGTTATTGCTTTAATTAGTCTATGAATAGCTAATTATGGTCGCTGACGTCCATAACCGGCCCCAGGTAAGTTTTGCAAATGGGAAATATGACCGAGATCCTGTATATGGAATGGAATTCTCGGGTACCCTGGATATTGATCTCCAAGAATTTGGAGAGAAGCTGATGGGGAAAAGAAAAGGAAGTATTGTTGCAATTGAACCTAATTCAGGAGAGATATTAGCCTTTGTAAGCAGTCCGACTTTCGATCCCAATGATCTGATTGGGGACAAAAGGGCAGAGGGATTTAAAAAATTGCTTAATGACCCGGATAAACCATTATTTGTAAGACCCATTCATGCCCAATATCCACCCGGTTCAGTCTTTAAAGTGGTCAGTGCCCTAACCGCACAGGATATGGGAGAAATTACTGGATCTACGGTTTTAAACTGTCAGGGGGGATACCGATATGGTAGGAACGGCTATGGGATGTACCCATGTGCACGGACCTATAAATCTGTCTCAATCGATCCAAACCTCTTGCAATACCTATTACGGTCACATTTATTCAGCAATACTTGAAGGAGGTGATGTCTTACCTAGCCAACAGTATGATATCTGGAGGGAAAAGGTGATGAAGTTCAGTATCGGCAGGAGAATTGGTATTGATATTCCAGGCGAAAAACCGGGTTTGTTGCCTCCCAGCCAATATTATAGCAAGCGGTTTGGAAATGAAAAATGGATGTCGGGCTATAACATTTCACTATCGATCGGCCAGGGAGAAATGGGTATTACTGCACTGAAGATGGCTAATATAATGTCTATAGTGACAAATAGGGGTTATTATTACAATCCTCACCTTGTGAAAATGATGGACAATAGTTTTGGAATTTTCTCTGCATTCGGTTGAAACAAAGGACCGTTTTTTTGAACCGGTCATCCAAGGCATGAGCATGGCAGTTAATCAGCCGGGCGGCACGGCATATTCCGTAAGGATCTCTGGTACGGAGATGTGCGGAAAAACTGGCACTGCCCAAAACCCCCACGGAGAAAACCATGCTGTGTTCTTTGGTTTCGCCCCACGGAAAGCTCCCAAGATCGCTATAGCAGTTTTCGTTGAGAATGCAGGTTACGGAAGTACCTGGGCCGCACCCATTGGCAGGATGATGATAGAAAAATTCCTCCATGGAAAGGTCACTATACCTGATCAGATATACCAGAGGATCATAAATTGAAATATTTTTATCAGCATCAATTTCATGTGATCGGTAGGCGCATTTCGGATATTATTTGTGTTCTTGCCATCCAGTCCTCTTTTCCCTTAAGGATGGAATATAAGAAAGATTGTAGGTTCAAAAGACTGATATTATTGGGTCTTAATAATGACCTACGGACGGTAGAAAAATTTATTAGGTTAAAGGCTATCGATTTTCTTGCAGAGGTTGGCCATAAAGGAAACAAACGCTTAGCAGGGGTTCTGTTGCCATCACCCCTGGAAGCGCCTTAAAATTTTAGCTAATCAATCCTATAGTTGCGCAATTTTTTCTGTAGGATTTGCCTTGCCGTATGAATTCTGGTCTTTACAGTCCCTTCTGGGATCCCGAGATATTCAGCTATTTCATAATATTTGTACCCTTCATAAAACATCATGAATGCAGTATAATATATTTCAGGAATTGTTTTGATGACATTGTCTATTTCTTCACTTATTAGGGGCCCTTCGGACCTATCCTGACTGATCCGATTCTCCATATCCTGGGATTCCACAATTCCATTAATATACTTAAGCTGATGGGATCTCTTACGGCAATCGTTAATGAATGTATTTCTCATGATCGTATAGATCCATCCCAATAGGTTGGTTCCATTGACAAATTTCTTATGATACTTCAGCACCTTGACCAGTGTATTCTGAAGTAGGTCTTCTGCATCATTCTGATCTTGAGTAAATTTATGGGCATACTGCAGAAGTTTTGGTGTGTGCACCAAAACCTCCTCTTTCAAAAATTTGTAATTCATCTTTTAGTAGGGCTTTTGTGAACAAATATTACTATTTAATTACCCTTTGCGCAAAGGAAGATGTTGATATGACCTGTCATGGCACCTCGCGTGCGGACGGCTCATACCTATATGTAAAGGTTGTGTGATTTAGCAAGATTCAATACCCATGCCAAATACATTTTTGAAAATCCCCTGCCGGTGGAAATGGATTGTGCCATGTATTACATCCTTTGGACATTGATTTTCTTTTTTTTCAGTAGCTGCAAAAAAAGTGGTGTGTTCAATTTAATGTACACATGGCTATCTTTTTTTATACATGTAGCTATATCCCTACAGCTTGAGTCCTTTATGTGCCTTAAAATTGTATTTTAAAGGAAATACGAGAAGAATGAAACTATTTCTTCTTTGCCTTGTTCATATTTTGAACTAAAAAAGAAAACATTATGGCAATTAACACAGCGAACGAAGACCAGATAAGTAAAACTATTGAAAGTCAAACAGCAAAAATACCATCAGTGGTATTTCTAGGTGCGGCATTATTGTCGATGGGAGTTTCTGCAGCATTGAAATGCTCCCGGTGGAAAGATGATAAGGATGCTCTTTTCATTGGGCAGTGGGCCGCTCCGTTCCTTCTCTTGGGGATCTATAACAAGATCGTAAAAACTGAAGGACATGATTGATAATCCTTAACAATTAATTTGAAAAATTCATCAATAACTACAAAAGTTCCCTAAAACTGTTTTTTGGGAACTTTTATTCCTTTTGGTAGTGCGAACATGTTTGTTCGGTTCGGATCGGTCTTGCGATCGGTGTAGAACAACAATTTTGTTTAACCCAAAAAGTCCCCATCAACTGATGGGGACCCAAATAAACAACATTTCACTTCTTAAGAATGCTAAAATAAGAACTGAGGGCCATAGCCCGCAATTTAATGAATTATTTGGACTGTTAAAATAAGTCCTTGATCCATTTAAGCTTGCCAGAAGTAAAGAGAGAAATCAGAAATGAACATTTTAAACCTTACATCAAAATAAACAGCCATGGAAAGAAAAAAACAAACTTCAAATGCCAAAGATCTCAGGGATATATTTTTGACTGGCCTGAAGGATATTTATTGGGCAGAACAGGCATTGACAAAAAAACTTCCTGAAATGGAGGCAAAAGCTTCCGATGTGCGCCTGAAAACTGCAATAAAGGACCATTGCGCTCAGACCTATGAGCATGTCGCCAGGCTAGAGAAGGTATTTGGACTGATCGGAGAAAAAGCGGAAGGCAAAAAGTGCCTGGCAATGGAAGGGATCATGAAGGAGGGCGATGAATCTCTGGCTGATATCCAGGAAGGGACAGTCCGGGATTCTGTACTGGTTGCTGCATGCCAAAAGGTGGAGCATTATGAAATCACATGCTATGGGACATTGGCCGCATATGCCAAGACGCTCAACGAAAGGGAGGTACAACAACTTCTTTTGCGCACACTGGGAGAAGAAAAGAAATCTGACTGTATCCTAACCTCCATCGCAGATACTGACCTAAATTCCCGGGCATTGTCGGGAAGCCATCAGTCCAAAAATTTAAAAGCTGTTTAAGGTTAGTCGCCAAGCATTAAGCGGGCAATCTTTTTTAACAGAAAGCAAAACCAGGGACTATCCAAATATGCTGGATCCGCAAATACCTGAGGACATTGCTTCTCCGGATCTATTTGCAGCAACGATAAAGATAGTCCAGATTTTCCATCTTACCTTAAAATAATACGATAACATGAAACCCAACGAAAACGAGCCATTTGAAAATGGCGCCAACCCTAAGCAGGAACAGCTTGGCCGGTATACCACAGATACCCAGGGCGAGTTCCTGACCACTAATCAAGGCCTCAAAATTAACGATGACAACAACTCTTTGAAAACCGGGGACCGTGGTCCTTCCCTATTGGAAGATTTTATCCTAAGGGAAAAGATCACCCACTTCGATCATGAGAGGATACCGGAAAGGATCGTGCACGCTCGGGGTTCCGGAGCCCACGGAGAGTTCCAATTGTACAAATCCATGCAAAAATATACCAAGGCAAAGCTCTTCAACGACATCTCGGTGAAGGTCCCGGTCTTTGTCAGGTTTTCAACGGTAGCGGGCTCCCGAGGTTCGACCGATATGCCAAGGGATATCCGGGGGTTTGCCGTGAAGTTTTACACCCAGGAAGGTATATATGACCTGGTAGGGAATAACACACCGGTCTTTTTCATCCAGGACGCCATAAAATTTCCCGATCTAGTACATGCCGTTAAACCAGAACCGGACAATGAGATCCCTCAGGCGGCATCTGCCCACGATACATTCTGGGACTTTATTTCCTTGATGCCCGAAGCGATGCACAATATCATGTGGCTGATGAGCGACAGGGCCATACCCCGAAGCCTTAGAACAATGGAAGGGTTCGGTATCCACACTTTCAGGTTCATTAACGAGCAAGGTCATTCACACTTTGTGAAATTTCACTGGAAACCTTTACAGGGAGTACTGGGCCTAGCATGGGATGAATCTCAGCGCCTTGCGGGAAAAGACACAGATTTCCATCGCCGTGATCTTTGGGAGGCCATCGAGGCAGGCCATTTCCCGGAATGGGAATTAGGAGTACAGATTGTACCCCAGGAGGATGAACATAAATTCCCTTTCGATCTCCTAGACCCGACAAAAATTATACCTGAAGAAATGGTGCCGGTGGAGATCATCGGTAAAATGACGCTGAACCGTAACCCTGACAATTTCTTTGCAGAGACAGAACAAGTTGCCTTCCATCCGGGACATATTGTACCGGGAATCGATTTTACAAACGACCCCCTTTTGCAAGGCCGTCTATTTTCATATACAGATACACAGATATCACGTCTCGGAGGTCCAAATTTTCATGAAATTCCAATCAACAGACCCATTCAGGAAATCACCAATAACCAACGAGATGGAATGCACCGAATGCAGGTGAACAAAGGGAAGGCCAGCTATCATCCCAATACCCTGGGTGGTGGATGTCCTTTTCAGGCAATGATAAAAGAAGGCGGGTTCAATTCTTTTGAGGAGCGAGTGGAGGCTTCGAAGGTGCGAAAACGCAGCAAAAGTTTTTTCGACCATTTTAGCCAAGCAACCCTTTTCTACAATAGCCTGAGTAGGCATGAGCAAAGACATGTGCAGGATGCTTTTTCGTTTGAACTTGGAAAAGTCAAGACTGTACCGATCCGCCAGAGAATGGTAAACATGCTCTTAGAGGTAAGCGAGGGACTCGCAAAGATCGTTGGGGAGAATCTGGGTCTTAATCCTGAGAAACTTCCCCAACCCATAACTGACAGTATCCCTGCAGGTGCGGAATTGGCCGAATACCACTCCTACAGCAATCCACTGCCCATCGATTCTTCACCAGCCCTGAGCATGGCGGAGAAACTACCAAAGGACATTAAATCCCGCAGGATCGCGATCCTGGTTGCCGACGGTGCCGCTGACCATACGTTTACGGAATTTAAGCATAAGCTTTGCCAAAAGGATGCAATCGTTAATATAGTTGCCCCTAAACTGGGATTTGTGACCACCGAGAACGGGGATAGGTACCCAATTGATCATAGCTTTCTTACGTCCGACTCTGTGATGTTCGATGCTGTCTTTGTTGCCGGGGGGTGTGAAAGCTCCCTATGTAACAATGCAGAAGCTGTTCATTTCGTAGCAGAGGCATTTAAACACTGTAAGCCAATCGGGACTGATAAGAACGGCAGTGCATTTCTGAAAAAAGCACTCCCTTCCATTCCCCCTGAGGAAAAGGGAGTGGTTACCTCGGGTGACTTGGATGAGTTCATTGAAGCCCTAATGCAGCATCGCTTTTGGGAGCGTGAGGAGAGAAATTCGGTTCCCGCCTAAAGGCGAAAATGCAAATGGATGCCATTATCTATAAAAAATGTCAATTTTAATTAAAACTATCCTATTGCAATATTGTTAATATAACAGACATTTACGTTTATAACTAATGGTCATTTCAGGATGACCTATTCCCCGGTTCTTCATGGTCCCGGGGATTTTTTGCTGCAGTGGGCCAACAGTGTCCGATCCCTATAGCGTGGATTATATAAAGAATAAGACGCTAGGACTGGATGTAGGCGGTACTGTGGTGTCATTTATTGAATATTGATCTCAGGCGGGTTCGGCCCAAAGAAAGCGTCTGTCTGCTCAATTAGCGATGAACTACTATCATTATATTTTTAACTTGGGCGGAGCAGCGGGCTCTGCTTATATCTATTTAAAAATCGGTGTGTTTCACAAGGAAATCCAATTCTCCGAAGTAAATACCAATGGAATGATCGGAAACTTAACGGTTAATGTGTCAATTTAAGATTTTGTGAATCAATACCGATACCAGTGAGAGAGGAATCGTGAAGAGGTAATAGGAAGGGGGTAGCCCGTTGGCGACATATCTTGCCGCTACCATGATCAACAATGCGCACACAATAGAACAGCCAAGGAATACAGCAATGGCATTATACCAGTCCGTCCTCGTGAATTGAAAAGGTGCCAATCTGTCCTTTGCCGTCAATAATGTTCTTATTGCCCTGACAAGGTAATAGATAAAAAATATCCAGAACAGTAATACTAAAAAATAAAAAACTGTACGTCCTTCGCATCCCATTGTCGATGTTTGTAAAATTCATGTGTCCCTCCCAAAGCGACCATCACCACGGGACGGTATTTGCAGAGCTACTGCAATGCCCTAATTTACCAATATTTCCAGTTTCTTGACGATTTTTTCTCATTGGGTCCACATACACTGCAGAACATCATTTCATTCCCTACCAACTTAGGGGGGTTATTCCCATAAAAAGCGGAATGTGGAAAATAATTCATAAATTAGGGATATTCTCTCATAAACCAAGTGAATCATGAAAAATATCCCCTTAAAAAGTTATTTGGTTGCCATTATACTGATGGCCTCCTTGAACGCCCATTCCCAGGACACCAATGCCGACTTCCACACCATCACGATCGGTGTTCCCGAGGTTGCGATCGTGGACATCGAACCCATGGCCAGCAAAAATATAGTACTGGGCTTCACCGCACCGCTGGAGGCGGGTCTTCCCATAATTGCAGATGCCGCAAATAATTCGCTCTGGCTCAACTATTCTTCGATAAAATCGGAAACCGATGCTACAAGGACTGTCTCAGTTAGGCTCTCTGCGGTTGTTCCGGGGATCGACATCCAGCTTACCGCTGCGGGTGCGACGGGCTCTGGAGGTGGTAGCCTTGGCACACCATCTGCACAGCTAACCCTAACGGCTGCCGACCAGACCGTTATATCAGGTATAGGGAGCGCATATACCGGGGACGGGGTTTCCAACGGCCACAACCTTAGCTATGTTATCGCTCCATCGGCTTCCGAAGGCGGTTACGCGGACCTGGAGGCAGCTGCGGCAACGGTCGCCACGGTTACTTACACGATCTCGGACAACTAAAGGCCCAGACTCAATCAGAACAGGATAGGGACCTATTCTCCTTGGGGGAATTGTGCCCCTTTCCTAGTACCCCAAAATTTACAGAAAATGACCAGAAACGTCCTTATATTGACGCTGTTATTCCTGTTGAGCGCAGAGCTGCATGCAGGGATCGTCATATTAAATGGCCTTACCCATAGCTACCGGACCCAGAAGGGAAACGTCTACAGGGGAAAGATCGAACTGCAGAACACCGGTTCACGGCCGCAGTCAGTTAAGCTCTACCTCCAGGATCTTACCTATCAATATGACGGGACCATCCTATATTTGCCCCCATCGAGCAACCAGGGGTCCAATTCGCACTGGATCGACCTGCAGAGCGGTCTGCTAAACCTCAAGGAAAGGGAAAGGACGGAGGTATTCTATGAGATCCGGGTCCCGGACAGTGTGAGCCAGGGCGGGAGCTACTGGAGCACCATCATCGTTGAGCCCGTCGACCACATGGAGCCCAATGGCAGCGGCGGTGTCCAGATAACCTCGGTCGTCAGGTATGCCATCCAGGTCATCACGGACTTTGCCACGGAGGGTCTGCGACCCGAACTTGTCTTTAAGCGGATAGATGTGTCCCGAAAGGGAGATCAGGCCTTTTTGAACGTGGCCCTTGCAAATTCGGGGAAAGTCTATTGCAGGCCGCGGACCTCCATTGAACTCTTCGATGCACGTAATGCCGAAAAGGTCTCACATCTGCATGGCCAGGAACTCGGCCTGCTTCCCGGGACTTCCAAGACCTATTCCATTGATGCGGGCAAGCTGCCCCCGGGCAGGTATAAGGCAGTTCTTTACGCTTCGGACCGGGAGCACAATGTTTTTTCAATCCAGGTGGAACTAGAAATTTAGGATGAATGGAATCTGCAAACTGTTCCTTATGGTGCTCTGCATCTATGCCGTCCCTTCAAGGGCCCAGGGTGTGATCCAGTCGGAAGACCGGGGTGAGCTCAGGCCGGGGTCCGCAAGTTCGGTACCCTTCCTCATCAGAAACGCCTCTTCCCAGAGCAGGTCGTTCCATGTTCGGGTCCATAGCTCCGACAGTCTTGTACGTGCGGTTCTCCCCACTGACCGCCTGGTTCTGCAGGCCGGGGACAGTGCCGTGCTTATCGTCCCGCTGGTCGTCCATCCGGGTACATCTCCGGGGGAGAAGGTCCTGACGGTCTCGACCGTTGACGAATCGGATGGATATCTCAGGGACCATGTTGCCAAGATCCGCATCTCAAGCATCCGTGAGCTTTCTATCCGACCGCTGGATCCCTTGGTCTACGTACGAGCAGGGGAGCCCATGCGTCAGCAGGTTGTGATAAAGAACCTGGGAAACGCTCCAGAGGTTCTCTCGCTCAGGAGCCGTGGCCACATCCAGGGGAACATGCACGTCCTTTCGCTTTCACCAGGGGAGGAAGTCAGCGTTGGGCTGTACCATCAGACGGACCCCGGCCTGGGAAGTGTACAGACCCATAACCTGGACCTATCTGTCTTTACGGCTGATACCTCCGCAGCCCCATATATATTCAACCATGTGGTATCGGTCATCCCGGTCCGTCCCAAGAAGGACGACATCTACCAGAGGTTCCCGATTTCGGGCTCGCTCTCCCTCCTGGGGATGAATGACCGGGGAGTGAAGGAGACGGGCCTACAGGGCGAGGTCCATGGCAGGGGCAGGTTGAGCAAAGGAGGCAAGGACGAACTTGAATTCCGCGCCGTTACCAAAAATCCCATCCAGTTCAATACATTTTCGCGCTATGAGGAATACTATGTAAACTATTCCAGGAAAAACCTGTTTGTCCACCTTGGGGACAAGGTCTTCTCTTCCTCCATGTTAACGGAATATGCCCGGTACGGCAGGGGAGCGGAGATCAGGTTCGATGTGGGAAGGCTGTCCGTGGGAGGGTTCTATAATAGGCCAAGGTTCTATCGGGACATTGACCGGGAGTACGGTCTGCGAACGACCCTGAGGCTGGATTCGATCACCCGGTTCACCGCGGGCTACCTGTACAAGGTTCCCTCGCAGGGAACCGGTACCGGCCCTGGTTCCCCATATCTGTCAGGCCGGCCGGCACACCTGCCATACATCATGGGCCAAACAAGGCTGTTCAGGGACGTGGGTATATTGGGTGAGCTGTCGGTTAGCCGCAGCGGTCTGGACTGGGGGACGGGATACCGTCTGCGCGCCAATCTAAACCGGTCCGGCCTGCAGGCCGGTCTGGACCTTGTTGGGGCAAGCCCGACCTATGCCGGCTATTACAACAATACCACCATGCTCAACGGTAACCTGAGGTACCTTCTCCTGAAGAGGGTGGAGATCCTGGGGAGCGTCCACCGAGATGCCAGGAACTTCCACCGGGATACCCTGCTCTATGCCGCACCATTCAGGAATACCATGCAGTACGGCCTTAACTTTCGTTACCACAAGGACGGCAGCATCATGTTCTTCAATGGGTATCAGAGGTACAGGGACCGCCTGGTACCCCAACAGTTCAATTATGACGAGCTGTTCGTAAGGATTTCCCTTGAACAGGTCATTAGCGATCTCCACGTCAACCTGGAGTCCCAATTCGGAAAGACCAGGAACCATATCACGGCCTTCACCGGCAGCTCGAACTACTTCACGGCCAACCTGAGCATCGATCGCTTAAATACGCTATTCAGTCTCTTTGGGAGCCTGGCAAGGACCTCCAGGTACACAGAGAGGGACCAGCGCCAGCTATATTACGGAGGGAGGGCCATAAGCAGGCTCTCCCCAAGGACATCGGTAAACCTGTTCTACCAGAACAACTATATGCCCGAGGATTATTTCCGGGACAGGAGCCAATTTGAGCTCGGTGTCAACCAGAGGGTCGGTGAGAGCCATTCGTTCGACCTATCGGGCAGGTATATGATCCAGCGGGGGAGCCTGGGAAACAGGGACTTTATCTTTTCGCTGCGATATACGATGAAACTGGGCATCCCTATAAGGAAGCTGGCCAGATATTCCTCCCTCAGGGGGAGTGTCCGGAACCTTGGGGTGGGGAGTATCGAGGGAATAAGACTTAACCTTGCGGACAATATCTCGGTCACTGATCAGAACGGTGCCTTTTCTTTCAAGAACGTCGTTCCTGGAGACCATATCCTGGAGATCGATAGGTCGGGGATTCCACTGGGCGACATTCCGGACGTACCTTTGCCCGTTCGGCTGAACATCTCGGAGGACAGCGAGAGAACATTTGACTTTGGGATGACGCGTGCGGCCAGGATCTCTGGAAAGTTCAGCCTGGAAAGACCTCAGAGCGCCGGCACAGTTGGGGAGAGGACGGGTAAGCCTCCACGGACCGGAGGAATCATCATAGAGGCTTCCAACGGTTCGGAGGTCTACAGGAAAAGGTGCGGTATCGGTGAAGCTTTCGATTTCAGTTACCTAAGGCCCGGGAAATGGACGGTCAGGGCCTACCTGGGAGATCTCTCCAAAGAGTACAGAATGGACAGGGACCACATTGAGATGGATCTTGCCCCGGGTACGGAATCCCAGTTGACGTTCCGGATCACAAGGAAGGAGTTTGAAATACGGCAGCAGGCAGAGTCCATAGAGATCGGTCATATCAAGGAGGAAAAGAAATGAGATACATGAAGACTTTTTTGCTCACTTTGCTGATGGGAGGTGCCATGGCCTGCCTCAGCCAGACTACGGGTTCGGTAGGCATGGGGATAGCACTCCCTCCAGTCGCATTGGTCGACGTGGAGCCACCGGGCAACATTTCAATGGAGTTTCTGGCCCCGGTCCAGGCCGGTCTGCCCATTACACCTCCGAGGGCCAATGGATCAAAATGGCTGAACTACACCTCGGCCGTTTCCCCCGCAGGCAATAGCAGGAGCATCTCGGTTTCCATAAGCCAGACCCTGGAAGGGGTGGAACTCAGCCTCCTTACTGGAACGGCTGTCCAGGGTCGCGGCGTGCTGGGGATACCAAGCGGGCAGGTGGTACTGGGGACCACGCCCGTGGTGATCCTCAGCGGTATCCGTGGCGCCTCTACTGGCAATGGCGCCAATTCCGGTCACCAGCTCCTGTTTACGATTTCTTCAAGCGACTATTCAGTGCTGAGGAAGCTTCCGGCAACCAGCATAATAATTAATTTTACGATACTTGAATGATGAAGTTCAATCCAATAGAACGCAACACGATCCTTAGGCTGCTCTTTCTTCCCCTGTTGCTTTTGCTCGCTCCTTTGGCCAAGGCCCAAAGGAGCATAACGGTCTCGGGGTCCACATGGAACGTGGCCCCTGAACCGATAGTAGAGGCCGGAGGGGATTATCTGGGGTCCTACCAGAGCGCCCCTGACCAGGTCCTCTTGAATGTCAGGGTCCCCCTTCTTCTGGCCAGTGGAAGGGTCTCCGTACGGTATGAACCGAACCCCAATTGGCATGGGGACCTCAACCTATCTGCAAGACGGACCGGGGACGGCTCCACCCTCTGCCTGCTTTGTGCCATTTCCGGTGGAACTGCCTATCAACAGGTTACTTCCGTAGACACGGAGCTCTTCATAATCCAGGCCGTGCTCGCCCTTGCCTCCTATAGCAACATACCCGTCCAGTTAAGGCTGAGCGGGGTTTCCGTCACGCTCCCGACGGGAAACTATCAGGCCAAGGTCGTCTTTACGATCGGTCCGACCTAGGAGCGTAATCCCTGCTGGCACCTGGCAGGGATGGTAAGCACTTCTTTTTCCCTGCCCTAGCACTGCCCCCTGTTACAGGTCAGTTCTAAGCCGTTCTTCCTAATTTCCTAGTTAACAGTTCGGTATGGTTGGTTGTTTCAAAAAGAATTGTTAATTGTAGTTAAACGGCTATAAAAATTGAAATGCAATGTGATTTTTTTTTGCCGTGTAGCTATATTTGGAAATCATTTTCCTTAGAGGATTATGAACACTTGGTTAATGGGCCCCGATCTCCTGATCGGGGCCCTATTTTTTTTCCTTGTGGACTGCACGTGAAAATGCCCCCTTGAGGAGATCCATGAACTGCTCGGTTCCATAGGTGCTGTAGTGCTCGGTATCGTATAGCATCACGGACCTTCCATCGGAGAACCTCGTGCCCGAGTGCGCAAGAATGTCGATGTATCTTTCCTTCCCGGCAGCGTTCCTTACGAAGTCTCCGGCCCTGCGGCGATCGTTGCGGACGTACCTTTCCGGAGGGATCCCGTACCTTTGGTGCATCCACGCTGCAACAGGCGCCTCGATCCGGTAGCCCTCGACCTGACCGATATACGTGATGGGGATGCCGAGCCGAGTGAAGAAAAGCCTGTTCCGTTCGATGTAACGTCCCAGCTGCGAGCGGCCATATGCCGAATAGTTTGCCATGATGATTATTCCCTGGATGCGGTCCCTGTTGGAAGGGATGAACCCGGAAAAGGCACCCCTCATGAAATCCCCGGGCCCGGTATAGTCCGATGGGCTCTCGGGGGTGGGGAAGGTATCGTCAGCGGTGAGCTGGATCAGGTTGACACCCCTCTGTTCTGCTGCACGGCGGAGTGTGGCTGAGAACATAGCGGCGTAGCAATCCCCGATAAGGAGGTAGTTGGGCCTTTCCGGGTCAAATGCCAGGTCCTGTATGGACCTGAAGGAGGCCGTATCCTGGTTGTACCGGATGTGCGAGATATCGAAACCGAACTGTTCCGGTGCATGGTCCGCGTGGTATCCGTACATAAAGGAAGAAAGTTCCCCATGGCGTCGGAATAGCGCTCCCGCGGTCAGGCACATCGCAATGGAGAAGGTTCCCAAGATCACCATCACCATGGCCCTTCGGGGCAGTCCGGCTCCCGTGGTACCATACCGCCTTTCTACCAACGAATAGCTCAGGCAGGCCATGGCGAAGCTTATCGACAGTATGTAAAGGGAATGCCAGTCCCCCGTTTCCACACCAAAATAACGGAAGAGCACGATCATCGGCCAGTGCCAGAGGTAGAGCGCATAGGATCTTTTTGCCAGCTCACCGAAAACCTTCCACTTCACCAGGGCCGACCCATGGTCGATGGCGATTGCGGTCGCGCTGCACGCCACCACAAGCAGCGTGCCCGAACCGGGCCACTGAAAGCTGGCCAGGGGTATAGTGCCGGATGCGCACAGCAGTAGGACGCAGACTGCCACATAGAACACCGTCGATCGCAGCAACCGTTCCTTCTTTTTCCTCGTCCCGGTATCCTTAATGGAACCCGTTATCGCCCATACCAGGACACCGGCCATAAATTCCCAGAACCTTGCCGGCAGCATGTAGAAAGCAAACGATTGGTCCCTTTGGCCCAGGTACACCATGGCCAGGTAGGAAAGGCAGGCCAGGGCAAGGCTCGCGCATGCCGAGGTCATCCTGCCCTGTCCCAACCTGTTGGCCATTGCCAGGACCACCGGCAAGATGAGGTAGTACTGCATCTCCAGGGACAGCGACCAGGTGTGCAGCATGAAATTCAGTTCCCCTTTGGGACTGAAGTAGCCCGATTGCAGGTAATAGTATACATTGGAAACAAACAGTATGCTGGATGTTGCGTCCTTGGCGTAGTCATAGGCCTTGATCCCCAGTAGGGTGCAGACCAACAGGAGAAAAGAAATGACAAGGGCAAGAAGGGGAAGAAGGATCCTTTCGGCCCTCTTCAGGTAGAACCGGCGGAAGGAGAAGGTGCCCGAGGCAATCGGGGGGGCGACGATTTTGCCCATCAGGTAGCCCGAGAGGACAAAGAAGACGTCAACACCGATAAACCCGTTCTGCAGGGCGGGCCACCGTAAGTGGTAGCCGAGGACGAAAATGATGGCCATGCTCCGCAGAAAGTCCAGGTCGGCCCTTCTTTTATGGGTGGTGTGTTCCATGATCACTTGGTTAAGTCAACTAATATAGCACATACCGCACAATATTTGTCGCCCTGTCAGGACAAAGGTTCAGATCTTTCAAAAAAAATACAGAAAAGCCATTAAAAGACGGAATTTTACGCGTATTATTGCGTAGGATTAAGATATTACCAAGTGTCATAACTCTAAGATGGAAAACTCTGCCGGACCAAAATCTGTAGGGGCCGGTCCCGTATCGCTTAAACAGCAGCTGGACCTGTACCTCCATTTCTGGAAATTCATTTCTGCCTTTCTCTTTCTGAGCCTGGTACTTTCGCTATTGTACCTCAGGTATGCACCAAAGACCTACTTTGCCCAGGGCATTGTCATCCTGCAGGACGAGAAACAGGCCGGTGGGGAGATGGCAGGGCTGGCAGAACTTGCCAACCTTGCGGGCAGGACCTCGTCCTCGGCCGCCTATGTGAACGACCAGACCCAGATCCTCCGGTCCAGGAGACTGTTGCGCAAGGTCGTGGAATCCCATGAACTCAATATCGGTTACTACGTACAGGGGAAGATCAGGGAGAGTGAGGTCCTCAGGGATCTCTCGCCCGTAAGGTTGGTTCTAATTGAGCCCAGGCACCCACGCCTGGACAGCTCTGTCCATGACCTCTGGGTAAAGAGGTCAACTGAAGGGCTGGAAGTCTGGGACGAGTACGGCCCAAAGAGACCATATAGGCAGGGGGAGAGGCTTTCCAGTCCGATAGGCCCCCTGGGGCTGCTTGACCGTGGCGGCGCAAATGGCTGGACGGGGGTGATACGTATCCAGTACCGTCCCGTGGATCTTGAGGTCAGTTTGCTCCAGAACATCGTCTCGGTCGAATCGAACTCCAAGGAACAGTCATTTGCCATCAGGCTCTCTGTGGAAAGCAGCTCCCCGGAGAAAGGCGTAAGGATCATAAATTCACTTATCGAACATTACGATATGGACCGGAGCAAGGACAAGGAAACCGTGTTCAGGAACACTTCCAGTTTCATAGATTCCAGGTTGGAGCTGATAGGCAGGGAACTGAGGTCAGTGGATTCCAGGATCGCTTCCTTCAAGCAACAGAACAGCCTTGCAGACATTAAGGCCCAAAGGGAAATGACGATGCGCGATGCCTCTGATCTTGAGAAGAAGCTGGCAGATTACAGGACGCAGCTCTACCTGGCCGATCTGCTAAGGAATAGTTCGGGTGCGGACCAAAGGGGACTGCTACCCTCTAACATAGGGCTGGAAGACGCTTCGGTCGAAAGGGCGGTAAAGGTTTACAACGACCTTGTCCTGGAGAGGGCCGACCTGCTGCGTTCCGCAACGGACCAGAGCCCCACGGTTCTCCGGCTGGATGAGAACATCGATATGCTCAAGGGGAGCCTGCATGCCTCCCTGGAAAATTATGGCGTAGGCCTGAGGGAAAAGGTGAGGGTGCTGGAAGCCCAGCAAAATGGCCTATCGGAGACCCTGGGGAATATCCCCGAGCAGGAAAAGGGGTACCAGGAGATTTTCCGCCAGCAGAACGTGGTGGAATCCATGTACCTTTTCCTGATGGAGAAGAAGGAGCAGAACGCGATAAATGCCTCGGCCGCGCCGGCCAACCTGAAGGTCGTCGACTTTGCCTACGGCTATGGCGTTCCCGTTTCCCCTAAAAGGGCATATGTCCTGTTAGCGGGCCTCTTGCTTGGGCTCGGCGTCCCTGTAGGCCTCCTGTACGTGAGGTTCATGCTGGACAACAAACTGAGGAACAAGAAAGAACTGGAGCAACTGGTGGGTGCACCTATCCTCGGAGAGGTGCCCAAGGGTAAGGAGGGCATAGTGAAGGACCACTCCAGGACACCGCTGGCCGAGTCGCTGCGGATCCTGCGCACCAACATAGCCTTTATGCTCGGACCCCGCAAGTACCCAGGGGGGGCTGTGCTCTACGTGACCAGTACGGTTGCCGGAGAGGGCAAGTCCTTCATATCAACGAACCTTGCTAGCATCATTGCACAGTCTGGGAAGAAGGTACTGCTGGTGGGCGCGGACATAAGGTCGCCGAAGGTCCTGGAATACCTGGGGATCGAACACCTGAAACATATCCAACCGGGAATCACGCAATACCTTGTGGATCCCCGGATAAGCGTCTCATCACTGGTGATCGAAAGACCCAAGGGATTCCCTTTCGACGTGATATATTCGGGTTACATCGCCCCGAATCCTGCCGAACTGCTGATGAACGGCAACTTTCGCGGGATCGTTGATTACGGCCGGGAAAATTACGACTACCTGGTGGTGGATACCGCCCCAGTCAGCCTTGTGGCGGACACGGTCCTTATCAGCGAATTTGCGGACCTGACCGTTTTCGTGAGCCGGGCAGGTTTCCTTGACAGGAGGCTCACTGAGGTAGCAAGGGACCTGTACGAAAAGGGCAAATTGAAGAACATGGGGATGCTGCTCAACGATGTGGAACTCAAGAGCGGGTACGGATACGGTTACGGCTACGGCTACGGTTACGGCGCACAGGAAGGGAAAGTGGGAGGAAAGATGGCACGGTCATTTAGGGTATTAGCCGTAGCTGTCCAAAAACTTTTCAAAAGAAGAAATCTTCCCTGAAAAATTTTAAATTAATAAAACTTTTAATTAACATTGTTGTTTAGCTATTGTTCAGCGGATAGTCCTTCTAAAGGCTGAAAGCCAGTAAAAAAATTATTAATCGAATCTAAAAAACACCATAAAAGCACGTGTGGAGCTCCCGGTAACTAAAGTGACGGCCAGGGACGGACATTGAATCAAAGAGAATGAAATAGATCAAAAACAGAAATTTTAACCAAAAAAGTGTTCATATGAAAAAAAAGGAAAATCAAGTTTACGAAGCGCCGCAGATGAAGGTGCTCGTAGTAGAATTGGAGCAGGGCATTGCCGGAGCATCGACTACGGCAGGCCCCACTCCTTCTGTCAATGACTGGACGGGCGGTCCCACAGAGACCGGAAACTGGGAAGGCAACTAATTTCATGTAATCAATCAAACTAAAAATCTAAAAGCATGAAAATTAGACTTCAACGCGCAAACTGGGTGTTGGCCATGGCAATGCTCGCGCTACCAGCTACGCTTATCACAAGCTGTTCAAAGGAAAACAAAACAGAAATAGTTGACACAAAAGGTCAAAAACTGACCATCTCGGTTGCAGGCATCAACGAAAGCCAGCAGGCGGGCCAGCCGGGCGCCAAGGCGTCTGCTTCCCATAAGGGAAGGGCCGGTTCAACCGCTGAGGCTGCAGATGCCAAGCTTTACCAGTTCCCTGACGTGGATTTGGCGTTATCGGTAGGAAATTCACTGCCGGCAAAGCAGTCCCGGTCGGTCGTTGTCCCGGCCAGCCGTGGAAAGTTCTCAGGAACCGGGGCAAGGGCCGCTGCTGAAATGGACCAGGGCATCAAGTACGTAGTATACATCTACGAGGGCGCGAACCTGGTTGCATCAAAGGAACTTTCGGCGGGCACCTCGGGGACCATCGATGGCCTTGACGCTACCAAATCCTACAGATGGGTAGCCGTATCGCACAACAGCGAAAATACGGCACCTTCGCTGTCCCCGTCGGCCGGTAGCCTGGAAATCCCTCAGGACACGGATTTGCTGTTTGCCAGTGGGAACCTAAGTATCGCCACCGATCCTAACCTGGCCATAACATTTGACCATGCCCTCTCGCGCATAGGCATCGAACTCAACACTATCGGTATATTCGGTGAGATAACGGGGAGTCCGACAGTGACTGTCACCGGGCTGAGCCTTGCCGCGGGATCGATAGACCTGATGGACGGATCGATCACACCGGGCGCCAGCTATGAACCGGTGCTTAGCTATGCTGACTTCCAGAACGTGGACCCTGATCATGAAGATGCCAAGATCGCATATGTCTATACGGCCTCCTCTGCACAGCAGAACATCACGGTCAACGTCCAGAACCTCACCATCCAGCATGTGGACCAAGGGGCTTCGGGCGCCGTGGTTACGACAAACCGGACATATTTCGCAAACGGTGCCGAGTTCACATCAGGTATCACTCCGGAGGTGGGCAAGAGCAGCCACCTGTTGCTGAACGTGATTGAATCGCCCCTGGTAACATCATATGGAGGCAATACCGTGAGATGGGCAAGGTCCAACCTGTACTATAGGGGCAACAATGGCGGTGGTAGGAACTATGCCTTCTATGCCAACAACGCCCAGGGATCACGCGCAGACGGTTATTTCGGATTCGGGGGAACGGTAGCGGGCACCTTTGCCACTACCTCGACCAGTGGGGACCCATGTGCCCTTGTATACCCTGAGGGTACCTGGAGACAGCCCCGCAATACCGATTTCAACAATATGGTAAACGGTCAGGGACTGCTTACCAACCTCCTTGGTAACATCCTTGGCGGACTACTTGGCGGGACAGACGCTCCGAATGCCGTACGCGGTGCCAACTACGTGGAGTATACCCTGGGAGCCAATTCAGGAGCCCCTACAAGCGGATCCAACGCTTTCGGCAACGCAAACAGCACATCTAACAAGCTAAGGTTCTACTATAACGGCCAGATCAACAACGTTGCCGTACTGACAGAGATCGGGCAAGGCGGCGGTCTGTTGGGACTTGGCCTGAACGACCTTTCTGTCAGCCTTGTAGGACAGACAGCGATCAACCTTGGGGTGCCACTGTTGGACAGCTACGGTAACCTTACGGCCCTTTGGACCAACGAACAGGTCCTGAACCTGTTGGGCCTTGTAGGCACGGGCACCTGGGGATACCTGGGAGCTACGGTTGACCCATTACTTGGCAGTGAATTCGTGACTGCGCAGAAGACCGCGGAACTGCTGAACGGCGTATCGGCCCTTAACATAGACGTTCTTAGCACGACGATGAAGAACGTCAGATGTGTGAGGAACTAAGATAGAAATGATAATGGGTTGAGCCCAGGAACAGAGCGGCCCCGATAATGCGGCCGCTCTTTCCTTTAATGTCCCAGGAAATCCAATGTCACATGAGAAAAACAGAAAATCTTATCCTCGAAAATGCCGATTTTTTCCAGATTGCCCAGGAATTCCTCGAGAGCGGACAGCAGGTCAAGTTCACGCTCAAGGGCTTCAGCATGCTTCCCTTCCTCCGTCAGGGGGACGCGATATGGCTGGAGGCCGCCAAGTACAGTGAACTCCGTACGGGCGATATACTGCTTGTCAAGTGGAAAGGGCTCTTCATCCTTCACAGGCTGGTCTTCAGGAACCGGACCCAGCTCTACCTGGCCGGGGACAACAACCTGTTCAGGATCGAGAAGGTTTCCTGTGATGACGTGATGGCAAGGGTCACCCGCTTTGAGAGCAAAGGCAAGCAGGTTTCAGCTGCAGGTGCCGAACAGAGGATCCGGGGCATCCTGTGGTTCATGATGAGGCCGGCACGTTGGGCCAAATATTCGATTGCAAAAATTTTAAGAAGATGAAACTAAGAAATGATCTCACTTTGAGAAAGATCGGGGGGGAATACCTGATCGTTGAACCGGGGAAGGGAACAACTGACCTTTCCAACGTCTATTCGCTGAACTGGACAGCAGCATGGCTGTGGGACGAACTAAAGGGGAAGGAATTTACCACCGAGGACGTGGCCAGGCTCTTGATCGAGGAATACCAGCTTGATCCAAGGACCGCTTACATCGACGGGGACAAGATACTGACCAGCTTCAGGGCCCAAAACCTGATCCTGCCATGAAGGGCGGTAAGCCCCAGATCGGCCCGAGGGTGAGGCTCGCCTTCCTTGAAGCCCTTCGGTCTTCCCTGTGGAACAGGGCTGCCATCCCTTCTTGCTTTGAGGGCCTTGACAGGCAGGACTGGCGGGAGATATTCACACTTTCCTTCCAACAGACCGTTGAGGGGCACATAGCCGATGCGATTGCAACGCTCCCCGCAGATCTCCTCCCTCCACATGAACTGGTGCTCAAATGGGCCGTAAGGTTACAGCGCATGGAAGAGCGGGACATCCAGATGAAAAAGGTCATCGCCTACCAGGGATGGATGTTCAGAGAAAACGGCATCAGGTCCGTCCTGCAGAAAGGCCACGGGGTCTCCCTGTACTATGAGAAACCTGAAATCCGCCACATGGGCGACATTGACTGGTTCTTTCCCGAAAGAGAGGGCTTTATCAGGGCCAACGGCTTGGTTTCGAGCACCTGTCCATCGTTCAGTCTCCATACACGTTACAGCTCGGGATATACATTCCAGGGGATCGAGATCGAGCACCACCGCAAGTTGGTCCAACTGAGGAACCCCTTGATTTCGCGATATGCCGAAGGCCTGGTGGGTGAGCTCCAGAAGGAGAACCTCTGGGTCGACATCGCTGGGGAATCCATCGAGATACCCTCACCGATGCTCAACATCATCCAGGTCAATGCCCACATCCTAAAGCACCAGGTGACCTATGGGATCGGCCTGAGACAGCTATGCGATTCAGCCAGGCTCTACCACCGCTTCAGCGGCCATTATGACGGCAATGAGCTAAGGCTCATCTATGGGCGGTTGGGGATACTCAGGTGGGCACATGCCTTCCATAGGGTACTGGTGGAGCTGCTCGGCCTTAAATTGGAGGACCTTCCCTTTGGGATCGAGGGCGACCAGGATGTCGAATGGATGAAGGAGTATATCCTTCGTACCGGCAATTTCGGTTTTTACGATCCTGAAAATCCGGACATAGAAAGACCTGGTGGCAGGATAAACAGGAGTAACAGGCTTTTGGAAAATTTCAGGAGGTTCTATCCCCTGGCACCCGCTGAATCGGCGTGTTTTCCAGTGGTGCACCTTTACAACAAGGTATTCAGGTAATGGCAGGACAGAAAGGGGATATGCTTTGGGCATGGAAGTTCTGCGGGACTTACCGCTCTGAGCTATTGGGGTTCTTCCTTTTGGAAATTGCCTCGCTTGCGCTGGGCCTTGTGTTCGTCTGGGCCTCCAGGGATGCGGTTGACATGGCTGTTAGGTCAGGATCACAGGAGCTGCTGCCAAGCATTGCTGTACTCAGCGGCTCCCTGCTCCTTGCATTCTGGTGCAACCTGGAGGCAGGGAAGCTAAATGAAAGGACCCGGGCAAGGATGTTCATGGACCTGCAGTCCAGGATCACCAGGGCCCAGCTCCACTCCAGGATCGACAGCGTCGGGGAAATGGACTCGGGCGACCTGTTGGTGCGGGCGGGATCGAATGCCCAGGAAACCGTCCAATTGCTAGGTAACTCCTGGATCTCTGCCCTTCTCACGGCGATCCGGATAGCTGCGGCCTTGGCCCTCCTGGGGAACCTCGACCCCCAGCTTAGCCTGATAATCCTGTTCCTCCTTCCGTTGGGACTGCTTTCCCGGGCCTATTTCCGGAATCTCAGGAGGCTGAACAGCTCCCTGAAGGAAAGTGAAGGGAGACTGGGCAACCTCATGCAGGAAAACTTCCGGAGCAGGCTCTTCATTCGCCAACTCAACAGACAGACTGAACGATGGGAAATGCTTCAGCAGGAAAACGGCGCTATATTCGGCCAAAGAATGGCACTCCTGAACTTTTCGACCCGCTCCCGGGGGATCCTTGGCACGTTCCTTCAGATCGGTTACCTCCTTACGTTTACCTGGGGGCTCTTTAAGCTGCAGCAGGGAGCAATTTCCTTTGGTACGATGACCGCTTTTTTGCAGCTTGTTGGACGGATCCAGGGACCTTTCGTCTCCCTGTTGGCTCTCATTCCATTAATGGTCCGCTCTCGCACCGCAATGGAAAGGGTGACCCAAGCCCTTTCGGTCCCCCAGGAGGTTCCGGCAATAGGATCCCAAACGGGAGCTGAGGTCAAGGGGATGGAAATCTCGCGGGTGGAATATGGGTACGGGGAAAAGTCCGTGCTGAGCGGAAGGTCCTACATTTTCAGCAAAGGCGTGCCAACATCGATCCTGGGACCGAGCGGCAAGGGTAAATCGACTCTTTTGAGGATCCTGATGGGCCTCCATCGCCCAATTTCCGGCCAAGTTTTGCTCCTCACCGATTCCGGGCCGATCGACATGTCCCCCGATTACCGTGAAAAAATAGCATTTGTCCCCCAGGGCGACAAACTCCTATCGGGAACCGTACTCTACAACCTGATAGGAATGGGTAAGGAACTGACGGAGGAAAGGCTGGAAGAAGCTTTAAGGACGGCATGTGCGGAATTTGTTCACGACCTTCCCCAAGGTCTACTTACCCAGGTGGGTGAGGGTGGATATTCCCTGTCCGAGGGACAGGCGCAAAGGATCGGGATTGCCAGGGCCCTTCTGCAGGACTCAATGGTCTGGTTATTCGATGAGGTCACCTCATCGCTCGACAGGAGAACCGCAGAGGCGGTCATGAGGAACCTCCTGAAAGCTGGTTCGGACAAGGTGGTCATCTTTGTAACACATGATCAGTCCCTAGCGGAACTTTGCGCACAAAAGATCTATATTTGATTAACTAAAAAAGTAAAGGAATGTCATCTATTACTCCATGCCAATATTTTAGGATTGCCGACCACCTGGTCCGGATCCATTGGAACATGAATGTCGATCTTGGCAGGACCCTTCCGAGCTTTAGGCCATTTCTGGCCAACTCCACGGCTGGGGAGGGGACCCTTATTGACATTGAGGTCTCCGATTCCCCGCAGCAGCGTGATATGGAGGGATTGGAGAAACTTAACGATGTCGATTACATCTTGGACGAAAGGTTTGTCCTTGAAAGGGCACCTGAGTCCTACCTTACAAGCATCCTTTCAGACGACGGTGAAAGGAAATGGACCATGGAGAGCTCCATGGATTTCTCTGTGTCCACGGTTAGCATACAGGCTTCCGAGCTCTACACCACCAATAAACTTAGCTGGTTGATCATGATAGCCTTCGGCCAGGCTTGCGTAAAGTGCGATACACTGCTCCTGCATGCCTCGGCAGTAAAGGTAGGCGAAATGGCCTATGCTTTCCTGGGCAAGAGCGGTACGGGTAAGAGCACGCACAGTGAGCTCTGGATGGATCATGTCGATGGATGTGAGCTGCTAAACGACGATAACCCGGCAGTAAGGGCATTTGAGGACGGTTCCATTTACATATATGGGACACCCTGGAGCGGTAAGAAGGACTGCTACCTCAACCAGAGGGCAAGGCTTGCGGGCATTACCAGGCTAATCCAAGGACCCGTGAACGAATTCTCACAAAAAAAGGGGACGGATGCGCTTGTCGCACTTCTTCCAAGCGGTTCGGGGATCAGGTGGGATGAAACGATCTATTCACGGATGGTCGGAGTGCTGGGCAAGCTCATTGAATGCGTTCCGGTCGGGGAACTGGTAAACCTACCGGAAAGGGCGGCAGTTGAGCTACATTTTGGTGCGATCAGGGATTCCTGCAGAAAATAGGTCGGTAGCAGATCGAACCTTAAAACCCATAGTAGACTAGGACGGAAATATTTCACAGCAAAACAATATTATGAAATTCCGATTTAAATGTTTGGTTTCAATGTGGCTGTAGTAAATATAATTATGGATTTATAAATTTTTGTTCCCGTTCGGATTGCATGAAAATGGCAAAGCATTGAATTACTAATCTCATTTCATAAATTCTGATGATGCTAACTATCCGTTATAGTCTTTAAAAGGTTAATGGAATAATCCTGTAGAACTTATCTCCACAATGAAATAAAAGTGACTTTGATTTAGAAACTAATTCAATCGATATTTACCATTTGGTTCCTATTGTATTTCCAAAGTTGCTGAACCTCGACCCTGCTAACGTTGGTCGTTAGAAAATGGGAAAGGACACGGCGGCGAAAAAAGAGCTAGTTCAAGCTTTTTTAACAAATTTTAGCATTGTCGTATTTAATATGATTTTATTGCCATAATTTTATTTTCGACCTATCGATTCCAAATATAAATTGAACATAACTCATGTCTAAGCCCAACCACAGAATATTCATATTAAAGTGGCAAGAAACCATGATATAATCTCGTTTCCTGGCGTTTTCAGTTATTGGTTTTTCGCATTCTTTTATAGCAAATTGCTGGTTTGTAGGCCCTGGTAATTTTGCGGTACCAATAGCTCATTGCCTTTCTAATCGAACAATTTTGGTTTTTATTGTTTAATATATAAAGCACACTTTCAAAAGGGCAGAAAAATGTGTTAACTCCCGTTATGAAGGACCTTTTTTGTTCAATAGTAATGTAAATTAAAACTATGGTGATTTTTGTTGGTGTTCCTCACCCTATTGTGAAGGTTTTGATCTCTATTATTCTTTTTAGCTCTTTCGCCCACGGGTTGAAGGGACAAGAGAGGGATTCTGTTTTTTCTGCGGATACTGGTCATGCACAGGGTAATTACGTTGATTTGCAGGGCTTCCTTGAAACACGCGAGAACAGATTGGATAGTATAAAACGGGAGCAGGCCTGGGAAAGATTAACACCCCAACTGCACGAAATAGACATTGTCCTTGCCGATTTGGAAAATCTCTATCAGGAACTGAATGTTTACCATAGCACGATCTCGAAATCTTTACAAAATGGTATAGTTACCGACACAATAGGTGTTCCTCAGCTCGAACTTCAAGATTCAGCAATGACTCGACCAAGAATTAGAGATACCCTGGAGTCAATGCTTAACCAGACTCGTAATTTAATGAAGGAAGTAGAGCACCAACTTCTCTTAGCCAAAAAGTTACGCGCCGAAATCCTCGCCAAGGGCACGAGTGGTTCGAACTCCGAAAGGTGGATTCCACGATTGAAAAAGGTAGCTGATAAGAATTTGGCGAAGGATGGATTTAGTATGCCTTTTCTTTCTATTGCAGCTTGGCATGGACAATTTCTTCTGCTGTTGATTAGCGGTCTCTATTTCTATATCATTTACAAGCTAGGTCGTACACGAGAGGAAAACGACTCCTTGCCGCTGCACAAAAACCAACCTCTCTATATTCCTATACTCAAGACACTCATGTTTTTTTTGGTGCTTTTTCCATTGTCTTACCCAACTCTGCCGATATGGACCCTAGAACTGATTTTTTTATTGGCCTTTGGTATTATGTATATGCTGCTATATGCTAAATTGTCTAGGTTTAAAAGGAATGTAATGAATGTATTATTCATTTACTACCTTCTGTTAATTTTTACCAATTTAATTTTGCATGAGGGGGTTTTCATCCAAGGTAGTGCTATAGCAGCGAATGTTGTGGGTATTATCCTATTATGGAATCTGGGAAAGAAAACAGATAGCGACAATCCGATTGGCTTTCTTCCTGCCTATATTGTTTGGGTACTGATTGGCTGTCACCTGATAAGTGTCCTTTTTAATGTGTTTGGTTATCTAAATATTGCCCGTATCGCCAGCCTGACAGCAACATTGGGTGTCGTGCACGCGCTATCTTTGAGAACATTCCGTGATATGTTGCTCCATGATTTGACATCAAAGTTAGAGCAGGCAAAGCCAGAGTCTTTTATTGCTAAACTCAATCCTCACAAAGTTTATCGAAGCCTCGATAGGCTGATTTTATTTTGCTGCCTAGGATTGGTTACAGTAGTATTATTAGCGAATCTCCATCTCTCTGCAGAGGCTTTGCGGCATTTTCGCGATTTTTTGCAAAAGCAGTTTAGTCTCGGAGGCTTAAAGATAGAATATGGTGATTTCTTTACAGCAGCGATTGTTGTTTGGCTGGCGAATAAAATACAGCGCTCACTTGGAGCATTTTTCGCAGGGTCGAATACTGGTCACCGCGGGGCTGTAGTGACTTTGTTGCCCCTTTTAAGACTATTGGTTGTGATCATAGGTTTGTTATTCGCGCTCAGCTTGCTCGGGTTGGGGGTCGATAAGCTTACGGTAATCGTTGGAGCGCTTAGTGTAGGGATAGGCTTAGGATTACAAAATATCGTCAATAACTTTGTCTCCGGAATTATTCTCATTTTCGAGAAGCCCTTTAAATTGGGAGATTACGTGGAATTAGGCGATAAAAAGGGACAGGTTACACAGATTGGCATACGTTCGAGCACGCTGCATGTCGATAGTGGTGCGCGCGTCGTTATTCCCAATGGAGATCTTCTTTCAGGCAGACTTGTTAATTGGACAAAAGATAACTATGGAACATTCCTTAATCTCTCCCTCTTTGTAGAGGAGCCTATTGAAATTGATGAGTGGAAGAAAGAACTGATAACGCTGGCAAAAGCTCAGCCGGAAGTGGGTAACGATGCTCCTGTCCGGGTTACAACCGTTGAGATCGAATCCCAACGATATCTGCTGTCCGTTCAGGTAAGTATTCAGAGCGATGAGATAGAAGTCGTTAGGGGACGCTACCTTGAAGCCATAAAAGATGCGGCTCGCACAAATAACATAAAGATTTCCTCAATTAATTAATACAAACCTAAGACAACAATTGTTATGGAAGAAGCAATACGTCCAAGAGAAATACTAATTATACGGCAGATGCAAGGTGAAACTACAGACGTTTTTCACGAAGAAATTTTTATGCGCTGCCCTGATGGACAGGTAGTGGAAGAAGCCATGAGAAAGATACATGACTATTATAAACAAGACTGCGATTTTGATGACTTGAGCATTAAAGAAACGCCCCTTATGTTAACTTTTAGAAACATGCATACTGGAAAGCTTATTAAGTTTCTGACCAGTGGTTAAGCAGATCTCTACAACGAAAGACGTCTATAGGTCATAATATATAATTTTAAGAGAGAAAGGAAAGCAGAACTATTATGCTTGAAGAATTATTCAGCGAACAACAATATTTGCACAGGAATACGGCATTTTCGCTTAACACTGTAACCTTCCTTTTTTAGGACTGGCATCCAGGCGAGTTCAAAATATAATGTGTTTCTCCTTGTTTTTCAGACAGTTTGACTTAGGGTTATGGGTGTTTGTAGTTGTAAACCTGTATCAATTCTTCAGCGAGTATACTTCCGAAAATTAAACACCATAGACCGAATACCGACCTATAAAGGATAAGTTATTGAGAATATAAAATATTATTAATCGATTAATGTTTTTCATTTACCTCATTGTAAACAACCTGAGTATTATTTGTTTTTTCTGTCAATACTCCTCCCTTATATATTAATTGGCAACACTCATCAGTGAAATTTAAACCTGGGTTTGTTAAATCTAAAATATAGAACTTTGAGTTTCTAAATATCCCATATGTATACTTCTTTTTATCTTTTTTCATATTATTTGAATTGATTATAATATTACTGGGGGATTTAGCTTTTATTAAAGCAACAAATGGGTATTGAACTATAATAGTTAAAAAACCGCTATCTTTGCTTATAAATTCTTTTTTTCCTGAGAATAATGAAGTATAATAAAATTCCTCATCTTCAAATTTTTGTGTACTTCGTGCTTCCAACAGATCTTTACTTAAAGAAGAAATATAATTATTTATTGGCCCACCAAAGGTGATTCTCGGAGGGATTGAATCATTATAATTTGATTTCGCATCGATATTTATCATATCATTTGAAATTCTGGAATTTTTATTTTATCTATTATTACACCCGTAGATAAAGAAGATTATAACAATTATGGTAATAAATTTCATTAGAATGTTAAATTGTTGCCTTTCCATTTTTTAAACAATAAATAAATATAAAAAAACGCCTAAGAACCTAATGTTTTTTAGCGAATAACCAAAGGCTTAATCCTTTTAATGCTTTATGGAGGGGACTTATCGTATCTAACCAAAATAGGTCTCTAAGCTCCTTGTGAGATATTTAGACGAAAGATCTATAAGTTTATCAATAACGATTTGATTCTTTTTTATATGAATAGTAGCATGTATTACTACAACTACGATCAACAAGCTCTTTTAGAGTTTTCCTTGGGCCGTTCCCTGATTTCCGTGACAGTCCGTGCCCGGCAGAGCGAAAATGTTCATCCTGATCAATTTTTTGGGCGGAACCCAAAATCGCTTCCTGTGATGGACCATGGTGTTGAGGCCTTATTTACGGTACTGGCACAGGTGCTGACTGTTGCAAGGGGTTTCTCCCAGCTAGTAAGGAGGGAATCATGATGACCAAACATTCAGTTAGAATACATAGTCCAGTTCGGGCCATACGGTCCATGCTTGTATATCGCGTATTAAAAAATCCTTGACACATCAATAGGTCGATCGATGCTGAAAAGTTCTTTTGGAGAGATTCCGTACTCAAGGCGGATAAAACGTGCAAACTTAAAATATGATGAGAATCCACATTTGGCGGACAGGATCGTGAGATTTACCTTCGAGGAGTCGCCATTGTTGCCGAGCAACTGTAACATATAATTAGTCCTCAGCCGGTTAACATAATGCGAGAAATTTGTGTCGAGATTCCTGTTTATTATGTGCGTAATATATTTATGATTGGCCCCGATTTCCTTTGCAAGCGATTTTAGATCGAGTTTGGGGTCTAGAAACCGATTTTCCTGCTGCCAACGTTTTAACTGGCCAATAATCTTATTTTCAGTCAGAGCGCTTACGTAAGGTTTACCGTTCTTTTTGTCCTTCATTGTCTTGCATTTATTTAACTTATTTAAATCCCTGTAACTTTAAACCTATGCTTGTTGTGCGAGGGTTCATAGCTGAAAATTTTTTTAAGTTTAGTAAAATACCCGGCTAATATACTGTATTCATTTATCTTTTTGGAAAAGTAAATCTTCTTTGGTCATCAAGCGCACAGAAATCATCTGTTAGGAACCTGTTAGGGAAGACAATAATACCTGTCTTAGCCTCTTAAATTTTTGGAGAGACCATATATATGGTCCAAGTGACCTGAGAGAGAAGCTAACCAGGAATCCGATACAAGCACTCTGATCTCCAGGTGGAGGTTTGCCGAGGAGGATCAATGACCCTGCTCCCGGATTGCTGACTGAAGAATTCAAGCTATATAGGAGGGGGATCTGGCAAACCATTTAGCTTGAAAATTGTTATAGAAGAAAGAATCCATATGCCAAAGATATTGACTATAAGACGACCCCTTCTATGCGAGAAGGAAGATTATGATGAACTTATTCGACAATACGTCCAAGAAATAGAAAAGCATTTCTATTTTATAGAGGAGCTTTCCGATTATGTGTTCGTGGGCCATGATATCTGTTCAATTAATGACAGTACGAAAATTGTGAAGCTAAAGTTTTGTGTAAAGTGGCATGAGGACACCTCGCATCGTTCTTCCGAAGAGGCCTTGAGCTATTAAAAATAACATCCTTGGCCATTCCCCAACTTAGGAATCTGTCCAAAGGGTATAGGAAAGTGGAGTTAACGGGTGGCCGACCTGAAATTTGAGGTGTTCTGTCCGCAAAATTGCTGTTAGCCTGGGAAGTGGGAAGAAGTTGAAGCCACCAAACACCACTTGGCAAATATGGACCGGTTTTATGGACCCCACATCTGTCCGAGTTTGATAGTGTCGGGGGTAAGCTCCTCTTGACACTAACTCTTCTGATTGACCCAGAGCCATCAAGGTAACATAAAAGAAATGTGCAAAAGCTTTTTGGGGGGACATCTGTCCCCACCTTTTTAAGATAGCCTTTAGGTGAAGTCATTTCCAGAAGGTCAAAACAAGAAAAAATAGCGGGTGACACTCCCATCCGGAAGGAACCTTTCCGCCAAATGTAAGTATCACCTATATGGTGCTCTCGCGGGTGGGACAGGAGTCAAAATGGGGGGGGGGAGGGTACGAGCCATACGCACCGATCCAAGAAATCGAAATATTTGAATGGTGAACCAGTTTAAGAATGACGATATGTTAGAGATCAGTAAATCCCTCCTGGAGGAAGCGCTCGGTAAAGGTTATCAGATAATGGTCCTGCAGATAAGATCAAAAGACCCAAACCAGAATATGTGGGTATTTAAAAAGGTGCAAGAGGAACAGCTTGAGAAATATATAGTTAAACTAGATGCTGCCCAAGCAACCTATCATTATATTTTTGAAGCTATAGAAGATTTCCATTACCATCCCATATCTGGAAAGATAAGCTTGCCTTGGCAGTAATTTTTTATAAGAATACCATGATCCCGGCTATTAGCGGTGGGAAATGAAACGGATTTAGTGTATATCCCAGGGGAATATAATTTTTAATTTCGCTTAACGGGATTGAAGATTTGATGACGAGATTCCCAATGAAAGATGGCGAAATCAGGAAGGGGGGGCTTTAATACGGAAGGCCCTGACAGGCAGGGCATTTTCCGAAACAAATATAGTTCACTTTGAAACTTAACCCCGATTACCTATAAATTGACTGATGGTCTTGCCTAGGTAATTGCATTACAGAAATTTCACTGCAATATAAAAACCCCGTGCTGTAAAACCTAAAGAATGATATTAAATCTGACATAGTTCAGTAAGGCACTTCCTACGTTGAAAATTGCAATCCACGGTACGGTAACAGATAGAGGCAATGTACATATAAGGGTATGGAGGAAGGATATATCCTTGAATCATTGATAAATCCAAAATAATCATTTTTGTCCCTACAGTGGAATCCAGAAGGAAGTCCGATCGCTTAAATAACTAAGTACCGATGGATCGGAGATAATGAAGATCTCCTTATCTCCGGCATTCCTGCTGGCCATACCCTTGTTATTTCTTTTAAGGGCATACCTGTGGCCAGAAAATCCCCGTACCAACAATTTAAAACTTTTTGAGCCTAAGTTGGTTAACTATAGGTAAACCAAGGTTGTTGGATAAGATAACTTCAGATTGACTTGCCCGAGGGGGCCAGTAGTAATTTTAGCCTAAATATGGTAGGTGATTTTTTGCAATGACAAAAAAACGGCCCAATAACGAAAGGTGATATAGGTTTATCGTTTGGCTCAAGGCAATCCTTGTCGAAGGTGCATAGACAGGATTAGGCTGGGAGGCCTCGAACAGCTTTTATTGTCTCAATATTATTTAACGTACTTAATGATTTGTAATGGAAGTAATAATTTCTCTTTTACTGGTGGTGTTAAGTTTCCTCCTTATCAGGTATGGATTCAAGATAAACAAGATCATCGGGATTGTGCTGTTTGTCGCTGCCGTAGCTATTATAGTAAGGCAGGTCTATTTTAACGTATTGGAGTAAGGTACGTTAGTAATTAACGATGGACTTGATATTCAACAACCTATTATGGTCAAAATGTGAATAGTATTATTGACTTCCTGTAGTACTTATGTTTTTTGGACGGATGTAATATTTCATTTATTGTTCAATGCACCTCCAGCTCAACTGTTTTACCATCTGTCCACCCGGCACCAAATCAGGCCCCTCATGTATTGCTCTATAGATGGAACTGATCCATTTTCCCCTAACCTATCGGGAAGGTAAAGGGCCCGGCTCAAAATTTCGAGTACTGCCAAAATCAACCAAGGGACGCTGTAAGCTTCAGGCATTAATGATGGTTGCTCAGGCTTTGTTAGCATTCCGATATGAAGTTTCAGATAATGTTTGAAAGGCTTTTGCCATCATATTGTTATTCCACAGATAGCCAACCTGGGGTTCCAAATGCATATTAAACAGTCTTTCCTTTGCAAATCTCCAAATTGCCCATGGAACTGTATTGGCTTTTGGGTACGATCCTCCACATTATCCAGAGGTTTTTGTTTTTCTTCGCCAGGGGTCGCTACCGCTGCCGAGAACGCGCGCATCATTAGGCTCTTTTGATAGTTCCTCCAAATAGAAAATTAATTGCAAAATGCAGGTTAGGTATAATTCCCCACTACCCAGGTCAGTAGGGAGCTTTCATTGCATTCTTATTGACAGAAAATCAGGGCGGGAAAATTTTGGCACCGGCCTCAAGGGCAGGTTCAGGCTTTCCTAACCCTGCGATGGGTTTTTCCAAGAGCTTCGGATTTTTCTGGCGAAATCTGGGCTGGACTTCGGGGAACTTTCAGGAGATGGGAGAAGTATGTTTTTTGAGAAAAATGATGTCTTGGATATGGTTGCCATTATACCGTATCCATTAAATTGAAAAGGTGACCATATAGCCAAAGTTCTACAAAAACTTAGATTGTGGCATGGAATAGACGTATTTGTCGGTTTATGGCCGATTAGGGGCGTTAGTTTTTTGGACTCAAGGAACTTTTTCCTAAATTGAGAAGGTTTACATTATTGTACAATGCATGAATTATGAAACAGGAGAAAAAAGACCCTAAACATCTTGACTATAATCCGGGCCCCCGGGTAGGTATTACATTTTCGACATTTGATCTCTTGCACGCTGGCCATATCATGATGCTGGCAGAGGCTAAGAGGCAATGTGATTACCTGATTTGTGGGCTGCAGATGGACCCTACCCTTGACCGTCCCGAAAAGAATGCCCCTACCCAGACCGTTGTTGAGCGTTATATCCAATTGAGAGGTTGCGTGTCTGTGGATGAAATCGTTCCCTACTCTACCGAACAGGACCTAGAGGATATCCTTAGGTCCTTTAAGCTGGATGTAAGGATCGTTGGGGATGAATATCGGGATAGGGACTTTACGGGAAGGAAATATTGCGAGGAGAAAGGCATCGAACTATATTTCAATAGCAGGGACCATAGGTTTTCAAGTAGCGGCCTGAGAAAGATCGTTGCGGATAAGGAAAATCAAAAGAATAACCATAAATAGCATTTACAGTTTAAAATTTCAGCGTGGATCCAATGTTTCTATTGAAAGATAGGAATTGGGAGATACTTTATGCTTGTGGAAAACGTAGGTTAATGGCTATCTGGATGGAAGATCTGGATTATAGAAAGGATAATCCCATATATCGCATAATCGATAATCTACCACGAAATTCCAGGAATTCGGACCATATGGGTTCCCTAATTTATTGGAATTTGGGATTCACTGTTATAAGTAACTGGTTTTATTTATTTATTTTGTAGTATGAACAGAACGATTATTATCACTGGAGGAGCGGGATTTATAGGATCTCATGTCGTTAGGCACTTTGTGCACAAATATCCCGGATACCAGATTGTGAATCTGGATGCACTGACCTACGCAGGTAACCTGGAGAATCTGGTGGACATAGAGGATCGACCAAACTATAAATTTGTGAGGGCCGACATCCGTGATGGGAGAGCACTGGAAGGAATATTTTCAGAATATAGACCCGATTCAGTTATCCATTTAGCTGCAGAATCCCATGTGGACCGCTCGATCACGGATCCGCTGGCATTTGTGAACACGAACGTAATCGGTACGGTGAATCTATTAAATGTGGCAAAGGAATATTGGAAGGACGATTTAGATGGTAAACGGTTCCACCATGTCTCCACCGATGAGGTATATGGCACACTGGGAGAAACGGGATTTTTTACAGAAGAGACCAGTTATGACCCACATTCACCCTACTCAGCCTCCAAGGCGGCTTCTGATCATTTTGTAAGGACTTACCATGACACTTACGGAATGCCGGTTGTGATCACGAACTGTTCAAACAATTATGGACCCAACCACTTTCCTGAGAAACTTATCCCTCTGTGCGTCCTCAATATCCTCAATAACCGACCCTTGCCGATCTATGGAGATGGAAAATATACACGTGACTGGCTGTATGTGATCGATCATGCACGAGCGATAGACACAGTTTTCCATGCAGGTGTGAACGGACATTCCTATAATGTTGGAGGTTTTAATGAATGGAAGAACATAGACCTGGTGAGGGAACTGTGCAGGCAGATGGATGAAAAATTGGTCCGCGAGCCTGGGACCTCTGAAAAATTGATCCAGTTCGTGAAGGACCGACCCGGACACGACCTGAGGTATGCAATCGATGCGAACAAGATAAAAGATGAACTGGGTTGGGAACCGAGCGTGACCTTTGAACAGGGTCTGTCCCAGACAATCGATTGGTTCTTAGCCAACCAGCCATGGCTGGAAAAGGTCGCTTCGGGAGACTACCAGAATTATTATGATAAGCATTACGGTGGTATTTGATTCATAAAGTGATATTCATGAATGTCATAGAGACCGGTCTTAAGGACTGTTATATTTTAGAACCCCGTGTCTTTGGAGACAAAAGGGGGTATTTTTTCGAGAGTTACAACCAATCCGTTTTTAGGGAGCTGACCGGATTGGACGTGGACTTTGTGCAGGACAACCAGTCCTTCTCCTCCAGGGCAGTTTTGCGCGGACTTCACGCACAGTCAGGGGAATTTGCCCAAGCTAAATTGGTAAGGGTCCTGCAGGGCGAGGTACTGGATGTGGCCGTCGATGCCAGACCTGGATCGGAAACCTTTGGACAGCACTTTTCCGTACTGCTGTCCGCGGAAAACAAAAGGCAGCTGTTTGTCCCGAGGGGCTTTCTGCACGGATTTATCGTGCTTTCCGAAACTGCAGAGTTTTTCTATAAGTGCGACAACCTGTACAACAGCGCCGCAGAGTGGGGCGTGTCCTACAAGGACCCGCAATTGAATATTGATTGGCAACTTCCATTTGATGATCTGATCGTTTCAGAAAAGGATCTAATACTGCCTTCATTTAAGGATGCAGTTGCCAAATTGTTTTTAGATTAGGAAAAGATGAAAGCCCTCAAAATATTGGTTACGGGAGGTTCAGGGCAGTTGGGTTCGGAGCTTAGGGATATCTGGCAATCTGGTGATATCGCCGATTTGGTCTTTTTAGATCGTCAGGATCTGGATTTGTCCCACCCAGAGTTGGTTCAGTCCGTATTAGGAGTGTATCACCCCGATTATATCGTTCATTCCGCAGCATTTACAGCAGTAGATTTAGCAGAAACTGAAGTTGACCTAGCCAATAGGGTAAACCATCTATCAACGCTGGAAATTTCAAAATATGCGAAATCCCGCGGTTGCAGATTGATCTATATATCCACGGATTATGTTTTTCCTGGCAATGCTGACCAGGCCCTGGATGAAAACTATCCTACCGACCCGATTAATGTCTATGGCAGGACCAAACGAAGTGGAGAGGAGGCAATAGAGCAAAACTGTCCGGATGCTATCATCATTCGCACATCTTGGGTCTATTCAACCTTTGGGAAGAACTTCGTGAAGACCATGATGAACCTGATGAAGAGCAGGCAAGAGATCAGTGTGGTCTCTGACCAGATAGGATCCCCGACCTATGCCCGTGACCTTGCTGAACTGATAGAGCATATAGTGGTTTCAGGGCCCTGGGTTCCGGGAACCTACCATTATTCAAATGAAGGCAGGGCCAGCTGGTACGACTTTGCTGTCAAGATAAGGGATGTTTCAGGCCTTCAATGTAAGGTACATCCGATTCCCAGCTCCAGTTTTCCGACACCTGCCAAACGACCGCACTTCTCCCTATTAGATAAGGGTAAGGTCAGGACAACGTTCGGAATCAATGTGCCGCAATGGCAGGACAGCCTGGAGAGGATGATGGCAAAGCTTTCTGAGCGATCCAAATAGAAAACTAGAAAAAAATAGAATATGAAAGGAATAATATTAGCTGGAGGATCCGGGACCAGGCTACATCCGCTTACCCAGGTTGTTTCCAAGCAACTCCTGCCTGTGTACGACAAGCCGATGATCTACTATCCGCTTTCGGTATTGATGCTTGCCGGTATCAGGGACATCCTGATTATTTCGACTCCCCAGGATCTACCGAATTTCCAAAGGCTCTTCGGGGATGGCAGTCAGTTGGGGATAGCGATCAGCTATGCCGAACAACCTTCGCCCGATGGCCTTGCGCAGGCATTCCTCATCGGTGAAGAATTTATCGGAGGAGATGACGTGTGCCTGATCCTGGGGGACAATATTTTCTACGGGGCCGGACTTCAGCAGCAATTAATGGAGGCCAGGGCGAAAATCGAAAATCAGCAAGAGGCTGTGGTTTTCGGATATTACGTAGAGGATCCGGAACGTTATGGCGTTGCGGCTTTCGATGCAGCCGGTAAGGTCCTGGACATCGAAGAAAAACCAAGCGAACCAAAATCGAACTATGCCATTGTGGGGCTCTATTTCTACCCGAACTCTGTTGTGGAGATCGCCAGGGGGGTGAAGCCTTCGGATAGGGGCGAACTGGAGATCACCACGGTAAACCAGTCTTACCTCAACCAAGGGACGCTGCAGCTCCAGCTCCTGGGACGTGGATTTGCCTGGTTGGACACAGGTACACATGAGTCGCTCTCTGAAGCAACCGAGTTCATCAAGACCATCGAGAAAAGAACATCCCTGAAGGTTGCCTGTCTGGAAGAGATCGCTCTATCCAAGGGCTATATCGAAAAGGAAACCCTCTTCCAGAGGGTAAAGGACCTAAAGGGCGTCTATTTTGACTATCTAAAGAAAATCAGCAGATAAGGACCTAATTTAAGGTTAAATGTCCGTTTATTGATACGTTTGTTCCCTGAACATGATTTGTAGGTCGGCCGAGCGCCGATAATATGATAAAACCATACCGATATGTGGTAATTTACGATTTGGGGCTTGCATTTTCACCAATTGTCGCGAAATTTGAGATGATGAAACCTAGACCAAGTACATTGACCCTCCTTCTGATATTAGTGTTACAATTCCTGATGCACCCTGCCTTCACCCTTGCCGCACAATCGCAAAAAGAGAAGGACCTGGCAGAATTGGAGGAGATCCTAAGGACCAATGTGAACTTCAATGGCGATACCCTTACCCTGGTGGCCCGCTTGGACTCCGTAAAGTTGTTGGCGGAGGCGAAAAGGAGCGTACCCCTAAAATGGGCCTATTATATGTTGATGGCAGATGGCTTCTCCATGGCTTTTGACAGGGTAAACCCTGTTACCGACCGTTATTACCGCATGGCCAAGGAACTGGTGTCCGCAGGAAAGTACGATGAACTACTCCAGGTGGGCCTGATACGCCAAGGATACTATCATTTTATCTACAGGGACGTTTCAAATGCGATCCCCTTTTTCCTCAGGGCAGATGACATGGTTAATGATGTTAAGCTGGAGCGGGTTCCCAATATTGCGGAAAACTATGTGTTTGTCTCGAGCTTTTACAGTTTCATCGGCAATCAGGCCAAAGCAAAGGAATATCTCCAAAAAGCTCTTCCCTTTGCCAAAAAACCTAGCAGGAAACGCATCGATATGTTAAATTCGCTCGGAGTATACAGTATGAAGGATTCCCTTCTGGGGGCTGGATATCGATATTTCAAGCTCGCTCTGAAGGAGGCAAATCTGGCTCATGACTCGGTGTGGGTCGGGATCGTTACTGGAAACCTAGCCGATATCGAGGCCAAAAAGGGCAACAGAGAGATAGCCATAAAGCTTCTACTGGAGAACGTGGCGCTCTCAAGGAAGTTCGAGGAGACCCAGGATGCGATGCGTGCCAACCTTGAACTGGCAAACCTATACACAGAACAGGGAGAATGGGAAAAGGCCAAGAGCCATGTTTTGGAAGCCCAGAGCGACATGGAGCCGAAACCGTATTACCTACCATACATGATGGAGTCTAAAAGAGTCCTTTCCAAAGTGGCAGGGGGACAGAAAAGGCCCCAAGAGGAACTGAAGTACCTAAAGGAGTACCTCCAACTAAAGGACAGCATGGACGAAAAGCTTGATTTTGAGAAACTCCAGAAAGTGGCCTACCAGTGGGAGGTACAGCGATATGCACAGGGCCTAGAGAACGAAGGGCTGAGGCGGAGGAAAGATTTCCAGACATACATCTATGCGTTCATCTTTATTGTCTTGGGCCTAGCCCTGATCCTCTTACTGGTGAACCGCTCCAAGAACCGGATCATGTACATGAACGCTGTCCTTGAAAGAAACCAAATAGAACTGTCCTATGAAAAGCAGCTCGTGGACCACGAACTGGGTGTCCTGAACAGGTCTTTGCAGGATTTTGTTAATACCATCAAACAGAATGACCTAACTATCCAGAGGTTTCGCAACGAGGTGATGGAGAACCTTGACCACTTTCCCGACCGTCAGGAAAAGTTAAATGACAGTCTGAACAGGATGCTGGAGAAACAGGTGATGACGGAAGAGCGATGGACAAAGTTCAATGATATCTTTGAGCGTGTTTATCCGGGTTACCTGGCAGAGGAGAGGGGGGCCAACCCTAGGCTGACCGAATATGATATCCGCCTAATTTCTCTGATGAAGCTCGGACTGAACAACAGGAGCATGGCCGATCTGCTCGGTATTACACTAGAAGGGGTAAAGAAGGCCAAGCAGCGGTTGAAAAAGAAAATGGAAGCGGAGTAACCTGTTATTAAATTGTTAATTCTTTCCCTAAATTATTATATTCTTGAAATTACGGAAATCGTTGAGTACTTTTGTTGCTCACTTTCTATGGTATGTTAGATTCGCTGATCACATCAAAGACCCGACTGAAACTCCTGATCAAGTTTTTCGTAAGCTCGACCAATAAGGGGTATCTGCGGGGGATCGCTGAAGAATTCAATGAATCGACCAACTCGATCCGAAAAGAGCTCAACCAGCTCTCAGACGCAGGATATCTGATCAAGTACCAAGACAACAATAAAATTTATTATCGTGCGAATGTAGAGCATCCTCTTTTCCAGAGTTTGCAGAATTTGGTGCGTACCTTTTTGGGTATAGACCAGGCTATCGACCATGTGCTTGAAAGGACAGGTGACGTGGAGCAGGTTTCATTGTTGGGGGATTATGCAAATGGAGTTGATTCAGGGGTTATTGAAATTTTGATCACTGGAAAGGTAATCGATTCGGCATATTTATTGCAGGTTAGCGGCAAAACCGAGAAACTGTTGGGCAAAAGGATCAAGATCTATCTTGAAAAGCCAAAAGAAGTGAATGGGCAGATAATTTTATATCAGAAAGAAAATTGAAAACTGTAAATTGGTGCATGCCAATTATCACTTGGTAATTCAACAATGAAAATCAAAAAGATTGCATGTATAGGAGCAGGATATGTTGGGGGACCAACGATGTCTGTCATAGCTCAGAAAAATCCAAATATCCAAATTACGGTCGTTGACCTAAATGCAGCGCGCATTGAAGCTTGGAATTCAGATGATTTAGAGGAACTTCCAGTCTATGAGCCCGGACTTGACGCAGTTGTTAATGAAGCCAGAGGCCGTAATCTATTTTTCTCGACTGAAATTGAAAAAGCCATTTCTGAGGCAGATATGATCTTTATTTCAGTGAATACCCCTACAAAAACATATGGAAAAGGTAAAGGGCAAGCTGCTGACCTGAAGTTTATTGAATTGTGTGCGCGTCAGATTGCAGATGTAGCGACATCCTCGAAGATCATCGTTGAAAAATCAACCATTCCGGTCAGGACCGCTGCTACCATCAAAAGTATCTTGGACCATACAGGCAAAGGAGTACAGTTCCATGTATTGTCGAATCCTGAGTTTTTAGCTGAAGGTACGGCTATTCCAGATCTGCATAATCCGGACAGGATTTTGATCGGCGGAGAAGATCCTGAGGCTATAAATGCTCTGAAGTCAATCTATGAAGCATGGGTGCCCTCTGAAAGGATAATCAGTACCAATCTTTGGTCATCTGAACTGTCTAAATTGGTAGCAAATGCCTTTTTAGCGCAACGTGTTTCCTCGATCAATTCTATTTCGGAACTATGTGAGGTTACTGGAGCGAATGTGGACGAGGTAGCACATGCCATAGGACAGGATTCCAGGATTGGATCAAAGTTTTTAAAGGCATCAGTTGGTTTTGGTGGATCGTGTTTTCAGAAAGACCTGCTGAACCTGGTCTATATCTCTCGTTCCTATAACTTGAACGAAGTAGCTGATTACTGGGAACAGGTGATCTTGATAAACGACCACCAAAAGACAAGGTTTGCAGAAAAGATCATCCGATCCATGTACAATACGGTTAATGGCAAGAAAATTGCTTTTCTCGGATGGGCTTTCAAGAAAAACACTAATGATACAAGGGAATCAGCTGCCATTTATGTCGCAGACCATTTGCTGGATGAACAGGCTCAAATCGTAGTCTATGATCCAAAAGTGCAAGAAAATCAAATCTTTAAGGATCTGGATTACTTGGATACAAGATCCCCAGAAGAAAATAAGGAGCTGTTGTCTGTTGTGTTAGATCCTTATGTAGCTGCTAAAGATGCCCACGGTCTTGCCATCCTTACAGAATGGGACGAATTCAAGGACTTGGATTGGAAAAGAATCAAAGAGTCCATGAAAAAGCCTGCCTTTGTTTTTGATGGCAGAAAGCTGTTGGACAGAAAGAAAATTGAAAGCCTGGGATTTGTATACTATGCTATTGGTGAATAAGCAATAAATCTTAACTGTATATGAAAGAGAAGATTAAAGACATAAAAGAAGTTAAACATCAGGATTATAATCCTGGTCCTCGCGTAGGTATAACATTTTCAACATTTGATCTTTTGCATGCCGGACATATCATGATGTTGGCAGAGGCAAAACGTCAGTGTGATTATCTGATCTGTGGTTTGCAAATGGATCCAACATTGGATCGCCCTGAAAAGAATGCGCCTACTCAAACTGTTGTTGAGCGCTACATTCAATTGAGAGGGTGCGTTTCAGTGGATGAGATTGTTCCTTACTCAACCGAGCAGGATTTAGAGGATATATTGAGGTCCTTTAAATTGGATGTGAGGATTGTAGGGGATGAATATAAGGATAGAGACTTTACGGGAAGGAAATATTGTGAGGAGAAAGGGATAGAGCTTTATTTTAATAGTAGAGATCATAGGTTTTCGAGTAGCGGTTTGAGGAAGATTGTTGCGGAGAAAGAGAATCAGAATAAATATTAAAGAGTTTTTAAGTGGGAGATATTCAGGAGGTAAATAATCGGACGATTTTAGATCAGGTCAATATAGCCATAATTGGTTTGGGTTATGTTGGGCTCCCTCTTGCTGTTGAATTTGCAAAAAAATACACGGTTATAGGCTTCGATATAGATGCCGTTAGAATTGACGAACTTAAATCGGGTAGGGATCGGACACAAGAAGTTAATGAGGTAGATTTAAAAATCGTTTTGGAATCTTTGCCTGAAACTTCGAAAGGCTTGTCTTTTTCTTCAAATATGGAAGATATAAAAAAATGTAATACTTTTATTGTAACAGTTCCGACCCCGATAGATTCCTTTAAATTTCCAGATTTAAGTTTTTTAAAGAAGGCGTCTACCATGATAGGTTCAGTATTGAAATCTGGCGATATTGTTATTTATGAATCAACAGTATATCCTGGCTGTACAGAAGAAGAATGTGTGCCAGTTTTAGAGGAAACATCTGGATTGAAATTTAATCAGGATTTCTATGTAGGTTACTCACCAGAACGTATCAATCCAGGAGATAAAATCAGGACCTTACCTCAAATCCAAAAAGTAACATCGGGATCTACCCCGGATATAGCCAATCGAGTGGATGATCTTTATCGTTCCATAATCATAGCGGGTACTCATAAAGCTCCATCGATCAAAGTTGCTGAAGCTTCTAAAGCCATCGAAAATGCTCAACGTGATGTTAATATTTCATTTGTAAATGAATTGGCACTGATATTCGATAGGCTTGGTATCGATACCAATGACGTGATTGAAGCAGCTGGGACGAAATGGAATTTCTTGAAATATAAACCTGGATTGGTAGGGGGACATTGTATAGGTGTTGACCCCTATTACTTGACCTACAAGGCTCAATCAGTTGGTTACCATCCTCAGGTTATCTTGTCAGGAAGAAGAGTTAATGATAACATGGGGTCATTTATTGCAAATAAAGTAGTGAAAATGATGATCCAAAAGGATATTCCTGTAAAGAACTCCAATGCCTTGATTTTAGGAATTACATTCAAGGAGAATTGCCCAGATATAAGGAATACAAGGGTTGTGGATATTTATGAGGAGTTGGTTTCGTATGGGGTGAAGGTACATGTTTGTGATCCCTGGGCGCATAAAGAAGAAGTGAAGAGGGTTTATGGGATTGAGTGTATTGATAAATTAAGTAATAATAATAGGTATTCGGCCATAATCTTAGCAGTTGCACATAATGAATTTCTAAAATTGAATTTTGGGAAGTTATTGAATGATAAAGGAATAATATTTGACAGTAAATCTTGTTTAAATCGAGATTTAGTGGATAGTAGATTGTAAAACAGTAAATATATATATGAAAAGGAATCTAATTGTGTTTGGTACACGTCCAGAGGCTATTAAAATGGCTCCATTAGTTAAAGCTTTTCAAAATCAATCAGATTTTGAAACTAGGGTATGTGTGACAGCACAACATCGTGAAATGTTAGATCAAGTACTTGAGTTCTTTGATATCAAACCGGACTATGATTTGAATCTAATGAAACCAAATCAGAACCTATATACTTTGACTGCAGATATAATTACAGAATTAAAACCTGTATTAGAGGATTTCAAACCTGATTATGTTTATGTTCATGGTGATACAACAACCACAATGGCAAGTAGTATAGCAGCTTTTTATTCAGGAGCTCAAGTTTGTCATGTTGAGGCTGGACTAAGAACCCACAATAAAAGATCACCTTTTCCAGAAGAGATCAATAGACAGGTGGCTGGTCGTATATGTGATTTTCACTTTGCGCCAACTGAAGCTTCTAAGGAAAACCTTCTGCGAGAAAACATTCAAGAAAAAGACATTTTAGTTACCGGTAATACTGTAATTGACGCTCTTTTTGATAGTTCAGAAAGGGTGAAAGACCTAGATAACGATGAAATTGAACAATTGAAAGGTATCGTTGATACCAGCAAAAAGTTAATTTTAGTGACTGGACATAGAAGGGAAAATCATGGACAGGGATTTATTAATATCTGTGAGGCGTTAAAGGAAATTGCATTAACAAATCCTGATGTTCAAATAATCTATCCAGTTCATTTAAATCCGAATGTTAAAAAGCCAGTTTATAAGATCTTATCAGGAGTTGATAATATTCAATTAATTGATCCTTTGGCTTACCCAGCTTTTGTCTGGTTAATGAATCAATCTTATTTGATTATTACTGATTCTGGAGGTGTTCAAGAAGAGGCACCTAGTTTAGGTAAACCAGTTTTGGTAATGAGAGATACAACTGAACGACCGGAAGCCGTGGATGCAGGAACAGTTATCTTGGTAGGTACCGATAAAAATAAAATCGTTTCTGAAGCGCAGAGTTTGATCGAAGATACAACTAGGTATAAGGAAATGTCAGGACTTCACAATCCATATGGAGATGGAAAGGCATGTGAAAGAATTGTTAAATTTATTAGAAACATAAATAAATAAAAGAAATGCAAGCGAAAGTTGTTACCGTAGGTTTAGGTTATATTGGATTACCAACCTCAGCATTGATTGCTAATAGTGGGATCCCAGTTCACGGAGTAGATATTTCCCAACATGTAGTTGATACCATCAATGCTGGAAAGATTCATATCGTAGAACCTGATTTAGATAAAGCTGTTGCTAAAGCAGTTCAGGATGGATTATTGAAAGCAGGAACTACCCCAGTTCCAGCAGATACTTACTTAATAGTAGTGCCAACTCCTTTTAAAGGAGATCATGAACCGGATATTTCTTACGTTCAAGCAGCTACTGAGGCAGTTTTACCCTTATTTAAAGAAGGGGACCTGTATATTATTGAATCTACTTCGCCAGTTGGAACAACTGAAAAAATGATGGCATTGATTTTTTCAAAACGTCCGGAATTAGAAGGAAAAATTTCATTAGCTTATTGTCCTGAACGTGTATTACCAGGAAATGTGATGTATGAATTGGTGCATAATGACCGTGTAATTGGTGGTGTGAATGAAGATTCAACGAAAAAAGCGATTGAGTTTTATAGCCAGTTTGTGAAAGGTGAATTACACCCAACAAATGCGAGAACTGCCGAGATGTGTAAATTGACTGAAAACTCTTCAAGAGATGTTCAAATTGCCTTTGCTAATGAACTGTCATTAATCTGCGATAAAGCAGGGATCAATGTATGGGAATTAATTAATTTGGCAAATAAGCACCCACGTGTAAATATTCTTCAACCTGGCTGTGGTGTAGGAGGCCACTGTATCGCGGTTGATCCATATTTTATTGTTTCAGAATTTCCTTTGGAATCGAGAATTATTGGAAAAGCACGTGAGATCAATAACCATAAAGCATTTTGGGTTGCTGAAAAGATAAAAGAAGCTAGAAAAGAGTTTCAATTAAAAAACAATAAAGAGCCAAAGATTGCCTTGATGGGAATGGCTTTTAAACCTAATATTGATGATCTAAGGGAGTCACCTGCGAAGTATATTGTTCAAAGGGTATTGCAAGATGCAAATGAAGAGGAATATTTCATTGTTGAACCTAATATCCATGAACATAAAATTTTCAAATTGACAGAATACGGAGAAGCTGTAGAAAAAGCAGATATTATTGCATTTTTAGTAGCGCATAATGAATTTAAAGATCTAAACATTGCCAACAATAAAGTAATCCTTGATTTCTGTGGCGTAAGGAGATAATTAATATGAAAAGAACAATAATAATAACTGGTGGTGCTGGATTTATTGGTTCCCATGTAGTTCGGGAAATGGTGCAAAAATACCCAGAATATAAAATCATCAATCTTGATGCATTAACTTATGCGGGAAATTTAGAGAACCTTATCGATATCCAGGATTCTCCTAATTATACATTCGTGAAAGCAGATATTACGGATGCAAACCTTATCAATGAGATCTTTGATAAATTTAAACCTGACGGTGTTATACACTTAGCAGCTGAATCACATGTGGATAGGTCAATAACAGATCCTTCTGCATTTGTTATGACTAACGTAATTGGCACAGTAAATTTGTTAAATGCATCAAAAGAGTTATGGAAAGATAATTTTGAAGGGAAATTATTTCATCACGTATCTACAGATGAAGTTTATGGAACATTAGGCGAAACAGGTTTATTTACCGAAACCACTTCTTATGATCCACACTCTCCTTACTCAGCTTCAAAAGCATCTTCGGATCATTTTGTCCGTGCTTATCATGACACTTATGGGCTCCCTGTAGTTATTACAAACTGTTCTAATAATTATGGTCCTAACCATTTTCCGGAAAAACTAATTCCACTTTGTATCCATAATATTCTAAATAATAAACCACTTCCCATTTACGGAGATGGAAAGTTTACGAGAGATTGGCTTTTTGTTAAGGATCATGCAAGAGCAATTGATTTAGTATTCCATAATGGAAATTTAGGTGAGTCTTATAATGTAGGTGGGTTTAATGAATGGCAAAATATTGATTTGGTTAAGGAACTCTGTAGACAGATGGATTCTAAATTAAATCGGGAACCGGGGACTTCTGCTCAATTGATCACCTTTGTAAAGGATAGACCTGGTCATGATTTGCGATATGCAATTGATGCAGCTAAAATTAATAAAGAAGTAGGGTACCAACCATCTGTTACATTTGAAGAGGGATTATCAGTTACGATCGATTGGTTTTTAAACAATCAGGATTGGCTTGACAATGTAACTTCGGGAGACTACCAAAATTATTATAATAAGCAATATTCTTAGTAACGATGAAAGCTATTGAAACAAAATTAAAAGGCTGTTTTATCATTGAACCTTCAGTTTTTCAAGATTCAAGGGGATATTTTTTTGAATCCTATAATCAAATTAAATTTGAGGAGCTAACGGGATTGAATCCAGTATTTTTACAAGACAATCAATCAAAATCTTCCTACGGAGTGATTAGGGGGTTGCACCAGCAAACGGGAGAATTTGCTCAGGCGAAATTAGTACGAGTGTTAGAGGGGAAGGTTTTGGATATTGCAGTTGATGTGAGGGAAGGTTCTGAAACGTATGGAGAATATGTTGCTGTTGAATTATCAGAAGAAAATAACCGTCAACTATTTATTCCAAGAGGTTTTTTGCATGGCTTCGCCGTATTATCAGCTTCAGCAACATTTTTCTATAAATGTGACAATGTTTATAATAAGGAGTCTGAGGATGGAGTTAATCCACTAGATCATACTTTGGCTGTGGATTGGCAAGTTCCTCTTGAAGAAATGATACTATCTGAAAAGGATAAGAATGCAAGATCATTTAAAAAATAAAATAATTTTATAATGCAGAGAATATTAATAACTGGTGTAAATGGTCAATTGGGTTCCGAATTGAAGGATCTTTTTGAATTAGAATCTGAATTTGAAGTAAGTTATCTTTCTCGTGGAGAACTGCCTCTTGAAAACACGGAAAAGATTAAAGCTGTTTTAAATGAATATCACCCAGAGATTATTATTCACGCTGCTGCATATACTGCTGTTGATAAAGCAGAAACTGAAGAGGAGGTTGCTGATCGAATCAATCATTTAGCGAGTAGAGAAATAGCAGAATATTGTGTTGAAAATGATTGCAGGTTAATTAGCATTTCTACTGATTACGTTTTTGACGGTAATTCAACCAGCCCATTAAATGAAGAGGCAGAGGTGGATCCTATAAATGTATATGGAAAGACAAAGTTATTGGGAGAAGTTGCGATTCAACGGGTTTTATCGGAGGCAATCATTATTAGAACATCATGGGTTTATTCGATCTATGGGAATAATTTTGTAAAGACGATGATTAGGCTGATGACAGAAAGAGAAGAAATATCTGTAATTAGCGATCAAATTGGTTCACCAACCTATGCAAGGGATTTGGCAAAGGCTATTATTAAAGTTATTAAATCCGGTGAATGGATTTCTGGAATTTATCACTATTCCAATGAAGGTGAAATATCTTGGTTTGATTTTGCTCAAGCAATCAAGGAACTCAATGGTTTTAACACAAAAATAAACTCAATATCAACTACTTCTTATCCAACGCCTGCAAAAAGGCCAAAATTTTCTCTTTTAGACAAAACTAAAATAAAAAGGGTTTATCAGGTGGATGTTCCATCATGGAAAGATAGTCTAAAGGAAATGATGGATTCATTGAACAATTAAATAAACTATAAAAATGAAAGGAATCATATTAGCAGGGGGATCTGGTACAAGACTTCATCCTCTTACATTAGCTGTTTCTAAACAATTAATGCCAGTTTATGATAAACCAATGATCTATTATCCCCTTTCCACCTTAATGTTGGCAGGGATTAATGAGATACTGATTATTTCAACGCCCCAAGATCTACCCAATTTTGAGAAATTATTGGGAGACGGGTCGCAAATTGGCTGCAAATTTTCTTATATAGAACAACCGTCACCAGATGGCTTAGCCCAAGCATTTATCCTTGGGGCAGATTTTATCGGTGATGACAAGGTCGCATTAATTTTAGGCGATAATATCTTTTATGGCTCAGGAATGTCCAAACTTCTACAGTCCTGTGCAAATCCAGATGGAGGTTATGTATTTGCATATCCGGTCCATGATCCGGAAAGATATGGTGTGGTTGAATTTGATAAGAACAAGAACGTAGTTTCCATAGAAGAGAAACCAACTGATCCTAAATCCAATTATGCAGTTCCTGGCCTTTATTTTTATGATAATGATGTGGTTGAAATTGCTAAGTCAATAAAGCCATCCCACCGAGGTGAATTGGAAATCACTGACATTAATAAGGAATACTTAAAACGAGGAAAATTAAAAGTTGGAGTATTTGATAGAGGTACAGCTTGGTTAGATACCGGCACCATTCAATCACTTATGCAAGCAGGGCAATTTGTGCAGGTAATCGAAGAGAGACAGGGAATGAAGATTGGGGCGGTAGAAGAAGTAGCATATAGAATGGGATATATTGGAAAAAACCAATTGGTCAAAATTGCGGAACCTTTGAGAAAAAGTGGGTACGGCGAATATTTGTTAAGAGTAGTAAAATAGTTAAGGTGTCTGTTTTAAGTAAATTCAAGTCTGGTTCAGCAAAAAAAGTAATAGAGAATTTTTTATCACTTTCTGTATTAAACATTGTTAACTACATCTTTCCTTTACTAATTATCCCCATTTTGATAAAGAGGATGGGTGTTGAGAATTATGGGATTTATATATTTGCATATACGATCTTAAATTATCTGAATTTACTGGTTCAATATGGCTTTAATTTTTCAGCAACTAATAAAATAGCCAAAAATCAGGAGAATCGCGATCTGATTTCTCGGACTTACAGTTCTATAACTGTTATTAGAGTCGCAATTTCAGCGGTTTTGATTCTTGGTTTAATCTGTTTTCAACCTTTTATACCTGATACACTTTCTATTTACCTATTCGGTAGCGGAATATTTTTAGGACAGGGATTGATTCCAGTTTGGTTATTTCAGGGGTTGGAAAAGATGAAGTTTATTACGGTTATTAATTTAATTGTAAGGGTAATTGTCTTTGTTTTAATCATCTTCTTTATTGAGAATGAAAAGGATATGGGGTTATTAATGGGATTTCAATCGATAAGTTTTTTACTTGGTGCGTTAGCCTCGATATGTATTCTTCATTTTGTATTGAAAATAAAGTTCGTTTTTCCCAAATTACAGGAATTGCTGATGGAGCTAAAAGAAGGTTGGCAATTGTTTCTATCTACCATAGGCATGAACTTTTATAGAGAATCCAATATTATTATTTTAGGATTAATGACGAATTATACCTTTGTAGGTTTGTATGCTCCCGCAGAGAAACTAGTGAAAGCAGTTCAATCTTTTACCAATATTATTGTAACTGCACTATATCCCCATTTCAGTAAAAGGTTTGCAGACTCAAGTAGCTCAACCATGGATACCTTTAATAAAACAGGCCAAATTTTATGCGGGCTGTTCTTATTTGGCAGTTTATTGCTTTGTGTTTTTTCCCCGACCATTATTAATTTATATTTGGGAGAATATATTCCTAATACTATTCTTGATCTAAGAATTTTGAGCTTTATTATCCTTTTTGGAGGATTAAACTATTATTATGGTATTATTGGAATGGTCAATATGGGGATGGATAGATATTTTTCTAAAGCAGTTTGGATAAGTGGATTGATAAGTGTGGTAATTTGTACCTCATTGTCGTATTTTTTACAAGATTTAGGGGCAGCGATTGCAATGGTTAGTGCAGAGATAGTTTTGTTTTTATTAATTTTAAAACAGGTTTTCACTCTGAAAGATATTTAAAAAAGGTAGAATGGTTTATGCTATTATATTAATTATTTTATTATTTGGTGTTTACTTTGAGATAAATGGTTTTATTAAAAAGGATCCAAATTTGGATATATTGTATTATTTTATTTTAATAATAATTATCTGTTTAAGTGGTTTTCGATATAGAGTTGGCGGTGATTCTTTGTCATATTTTATGATGTTTCCAGAATTACCTTCATTAGCAGAATTAAGACACTTTGATTTTATTAATGCTAAATATAATCCTCTATGGTATGTATTTAATGGAATTGCTAAAGTTATTTATAATGATTTCACGACTTTTCAATTTTTACATGCTATTCTTGTAAATTCAACCATCTTTTGGTTTGTTAAAAAATATTCTTCAAAAAAGTATCTCTTAATCACAGCTTATTTTATTTTTTCCTTTCCTTATTACAATATGGAAATTTTAAGGGAATCATTAGCAATTTCGGTTTTTTTAATTTCAGTTCCATTTATACTTAAAAGAGATTGGAGAAAATATTATTTTTTTTGTGTTATTGCGTTATTATTTCATACCTCAGCAATTATCCTTTTCTTTCTGCCATTCTTTTTTAGACCCATAAAAAAAATATATTTAATTATAGCTGGAGTCATTACAATCTTTTTCTCATTTATCGACTTATATTCTTTTGTAGAGGTTTTGCCGCTTCCTAGTCAAATAAGCGATAAGTTTAATTCCTACTTAACGAAGGAAATTAATATATATGGAAAAATCATGCAATCCTTGTTGTTTCTACCTCCAGTAGTGTTCTATTTCATTAGGAAAAGAATAGCTATCCAACATCCATTAGACAATTTTATTTTTGTTACATTAATTTTTGGTACACTTTCAATGGTAATTGGTGGGGCTTATAGAATATTGAATTATTTTTTAATTATTAATTTGGTCTATTCTATAGATACGATATTATTGGTCTTGCCTAGAAGATTTAACTTTTTGGTTCCTTTGAAAGCATTTGCTGTGTCCTGTATGTTGTTTTATCAATTTTATTACTATTACAGAGATATGTCAGATAGATTTCCCGACACTCGATTTTACATGTTATATTATCCATATCATTCCGTTATTAATCCTAAAATTGAAGAAAATAGAGAGAGAATGTACTATAATATTATGTACATGGATTATCATAGACAAAACGTATTATAAAAAACAGTTATGAGAAATACTACAGTTGTTATATTGCTTTTATCTTACATTTTTATTAGTTGTAAGTCTTTTGGAGTTGATATAATCAAAAATGGTCAGGCCAATGCAGTTATTGTATTGAAAAAGGAAGATAAAGACGGGATAAAGATTGCAAATATATTGAATGAATATATTGAAAAAGTATCTGGGACAAAGTTATCTATAAGTACTAAACCCGGCAGATATAATTTACATTTAATACACAATGATAATAAATTCCGATCTAGGTTAGCGAATTTTTCTGAAGATGCTTTTTTAATAATTTCTGATGGAACAAATATTACAATTTATAGTAATTCCTCTTTAGGTTTAGAATATGGTGTATATCATTTTTTAGAGAGTTATTTGAATGTAACTTGGTTGATGCCTACACATTATGGTGAATATTTTGAAAAAAAGGAAACTATATCTATTCCAAATATTGATCGTGTATTTTCTCCGAGTTTTAAAGGAAGACAATTATCTCCTATTGATATTAATTTAAAAGATGATATTCATTATTGGGGTAGAAGAAACAAATTGAATTATAACCCTGCGTTTCATCATAACATGAATTCATTTTTCGCTGAAAAGGAAATTAAGAATTATAATAAATCTCTTTTTCCAAAATATAATGGGAAGATTTATTATCCAAAAGATAAGTCTGATATTAATTGGAACCCTGATTTTAAATCTAATTTGTTTTTTGAACACTCTGTTGATGTAGTGGGAAAGTATTTGGAGAAAAATCCAACTGCTAGTAGTTTTTCTTTAGGAATCAATGATTCTCGCAAATCTTCAGATGGTGCTTCCCAAGGGAAGAATTATTTAGGATTAAACAGTTATTCAAATGAGTATTATGCTTGGGTTGATAAACTAATTACAGCTGTTAATCAAAAAAAACCAAACATAAAGTACGGTTTGCTAGCTTATTATAACGTTTCTGAACCGCCAAGTCTGAATTTCGAAAATAAATCCCAAATAATTCCATTTATAACATTTGAAAGGTTGAGATGGACAAATAATACTTTTAAATCTGAAGATCAAAAATTAACCTCTCAATGGAAGACAAAAGTTAATGAATTGGGTTGGTATGATTATTATTATGGAAGAAGCTACTTGTTCCCAAGGGAATATTTCGGTTTAACCTCTGACTATTTAAAATGGGCAAATTCAAATAATGTTAATTATTACTATGCAGAAATATACCCTAATTGGGGCGAAGGTCCAAGATACTGGATTCTATCAAAACTGCTTTGGGATGTGAATTTAAACGAAAAGGAATTATTGAAAGAATGGTGTACAAAAGCTGTTGGTCAGGACGCATCACCATATTTAGAAAAGTTTTATTTAATGATTGATGAAATATGGATAAAAGATATTTCAAATAGTCAATGGTTTAATCGAAATGTTGCCTTCTTACCCTTTAATGATTTGGGGTATATAAACGTAATAAATGAAAGTAAAATTAGTGAATTAAATAAGTTAATGACCCTAGTTCAAGAAAAAGCTAGGAACTCGAATCCAAGTCAGGTAGACAGAGCACGTTTACTGAGAAACATGTGGGAATTATATAAATCAGCCTTTGAAGAAGTCTCTAAAAACAGTAAATATAAAAATATTAAAGATCTAAATGGTTCAACTAAGTTTATGAATACTTTAGAAACCTTGAAGAAAAATCCTCTTCATTATAATACTTATTATTTAATTAAATCAAACTTATAAAATGAAGGATGAATTATTTATTGTTATACTCAATTGGAATGGTTGGCATGACACAATATTTTGTATTGAAAGCATTAATAAAGGAAGTTGCAATATAGTTTTAGTTGACAATGGATCTAATAACGAAGAAGTATTAGAAATTCAAAAATATCTGAGGGAAAAATTTTCGAACTATATTGAATTAACTGGGCCGGAAGTTTCACAACAAATTATTGATTCTAATCATGTTTCCTTAAATAATAATGGATTTTATTTTATTAAGAATGATGAGAATTTAGGTTTCGCAGGCGGTAATAATGTAGGTTTAGACCTTGTAAATCGAATCGGAGGAAGATATGCTTTATTGTTGAATAATGATACAGTAGTTTATGATAATTCTATTGAAAAGTTGTTTAGATTGTTAAAGTCAGACAAACATATTGGAGCTGTTATTCCTCAAATTCGTTATTTTAATCCTTCTGATGTGATTTGGAATTGCGGTGGTAAAATTAATTTTTTAGGTATTAGAAAATACTATTACGCCTTTAAAAATATTAATGAAACTCCGCAAAATGGAACTAAGGTTGTAGATTATGGAACAGGTTGTTGTTTAATGTTTGACTTAGATAAGGTAGGAAAACTATCAGAAAAATTCTTTTTTGGAGAAGAGGATATGGAATTTGCATTTAGGGTAAAAAAACTAGGTTTGAAAATAATATGTGATTTTGAATCTATTATCTATCACAAAGTTGGTTCTTCAAGAGATTTAATATCCAAAAATTCAGTAGGTAAAATGACCTATCATTACAGTCAAAGAATATCTAATTTGGCTGATAATTTGCCCAAATCGGCTTGGATGCTCTCAGTTGGTTTACATATGCTGTCTTCAATAAGATTATTGATAAGAATGAAGAAATTTAATTTAAGAACCTTTTCAAGAATATGGAAAGAAGTATTAAAAAATACAAATAAGGAAAAATTTTTAAGGGAAGATTTTATCTCCATTTCTAATAAAAATTATTAAGATGTCTTTGGTAGGAATACTAATAATAGGTAAAATCCCTCCTCCAGTTGGAGGAGTCACTATTCATGTTCAACGATTGTTGCATCTGCTGAAGATCAATAATGTGAATTATTCTTTTGTTGATTTAAGAAATTTCAGAATTCAAGAATTATTTAATAAAATTCTAAAAGCAAAAGTTGTTCATATTCATGTTTCAAATGTGTTTTTTCAATTTTTTCTAATTTTTATTGCATTTTGCTTAGGAAAAAAATCAATTATTACTTTCCATGGGGATTTGAATCGATTTTCAGGACTGAAAAAAATATTTTCGTTTGTTAATATTAAATTTACAACCATCCCTATAATGTTAAATGTTAGTTCCTATGAAAAGGCAAAACAAATTAATAAAAGAGCGGTGCTAATGTCAGTTTTTATTCCTCCAATAAATGAAGATAAATTAAATCGAGATATCTTAAGTAAGTTAACTACATTATCAAAAAAATACAAGAATATTTTCGCCACAAATGGTTCTGCATTAAATTATGATAAGGACGGTGTTGAAATATATGGAATTATTGATTTAGTGAATTATTTTAATTCACCTCTTGTAGAATCTTCCTCTTGTTTAGTTATTTCTGATCCATCTGGAGATTATGGAAATTATTTCTCTTCGAATAATATTAATATTAGGGATAACATTTTATTAATCTCAGAACCACATTCATATTTTGAAGTGTTAAAAATTTCCGATGCTAATATAAGGAATACTAGCACTGACGGTGATTCAATATCAATTAGGGAGTCATTGTATTTAAATAAGCCTACCTTCGCAACAAATGCAGTTAGTAGGCCAGAAGGTAGTATTTTGTATAAAAGGGGAGAATATAGGTTCGTTGAATTAATTCAATCTGTAGAGTTAACAGCGAAATCCAAAGATTCGCAAATTTTTGAAAAATTATCAATTATCTATAGTTAAATTTTAATGTACGAATTCGGAAAATTATTAAATACTATAAGGTTTCTACGGCCAATTCAAATATATAGTCAGTTAAAAACTAGATTTAAGGAGAAATCTTATATTTCAAATAATGATTACAGTTTAGAAATTGATAATGGCATAAAATTTAGGTTTTTCCCGTTATCCAATTATAATAAGTATTTAAAAAATAATGAATTTGTTTTTTTAAATATTAAGCATCAATTCGGTGATTCGATTAATTGGAATCTCACAACATATGGTAAACTTTGGAATTATAATTTAGAATACTTCGATTTTCTTAATCAAAACAATTTAGGAGTTGAGAAGAAAAATGAACTAATTCATGAGTTTTATGCTTTTTCCATAATAAATAAGAGAATATTAGAGCCATATCCTGTTTCTTTGAGAAGCATAAACATTATCAAATATTGTTTAAAAAACAATATTGTGAATGAAAAGGTGTTAAATTTCTTAAAACAAGAACTTGCTTATCTACATAACAATTATGAGTTCCATCTTTTGGGTAATCATTTGTTGGAGAATGGATTTGCGATGATTTTGGGAGGTGTTTTTTTTAAGAATGAGGATTGGGTTAAAAAAGCTAAAGAGTTAATTATTAGAGAGCTTAATGAACAGATTCTTGAAGATGGCGGGCATTTTGAATTAAGTCCAATGTACCATAATATAATATTTTTCAGGCTACTTGAATTAATTGATTGGTACTCCAATACATATCCAAAGGATAATGAGTTTTTAGGTTTTATCAAGGGGAAAGCTTCAAAAATGAAGAGCTACTTAGAAAACATTAAATTCCAGAATGGTGATATTCCTCTGTTTAATGATTCAGCAAAAAATATAGCATTAGATACTAAAGAGCTGCTTTCCTATTCTGAATTACTGGGTATTGAAGCCATTAAGACTCTAAAATTGAATGAATCTGGCTATAGAAGTTATATAAATAACAATTATGAGATTAAAGTGGATGTGGCAGAAATTGGCGCATCATATCAAGCAGGGCATGGACATTCAGATGCCTTAAGCTTTATCTTATATTTTAAGAATCGACCTTTCCTAATTGAGCAGGGAACTTCAACCTATAATGATAATAATAGAAGGAAGTTAGAGCGATCGACCGAAGCCCATAATACAGTAGTTGTAGCGGATAAGAATCAATCGGAAGTTTGGGGCGCATTTCGTGTAGGGAAAAGGGCAACAACCAAAATATCAAATGAAGGGATTGATTTCATTGAAGCTCAGCATGATGGATATAGTGATCTGAACGCACTCCACAAAAGAAAGTTTGTTTTTAAAACTGATTTCATTGAAATCATAGATAAAATTTCAGTAGAGAAGTTAACATGTTGTGCTTATTTACATTTCCCAGATTATTATGATCTTATTTTAGTTAATAATACTATTAGAGTAGAATGTAAATTGGAAAAGAAGGAAGTTGCTGTTTTGAAATTTGATCATGTTGATTCAATCGAAATTGAATCGTTTTTATATGCAGAAGAATTTAATATTCTACAAGAAGGGAGTAGAATAAAAGCCAAGTTTAGTAGTTCACTTAATACGGAAATAATTTTTAAATAATTATAGATGAAGATAGTATATTTTTATCAGTACTTTTCTACTCCAAATGGTTCATGGGGAACAAGAGTTTATGAATTTGCAAAGGAATGGGTAGATCAAGGTCATGACGTAACTGTTGTAACTAGTATTTATTCAAAATCAGATTTGGTTGCTGAGAAACTAGTAGAAGATCAAGTTTTTGAAGGAATCAAGGTAAAAGTTTTAAATGTTATTATTGACAATAAGCAATCTTTTATCAAAAGGATTTTATCCTTTATTAAATATAGTCTTCTATCTTCCTATTATGCAATTAAACTGCCAGCTGATGTTGTCATTGCTTCTTCTGGACCAATTACTATTGGTATTCCCGGGTTGATAGCTAAATACATTCGAGGTAGAAAATTGATTTTTGAAACAAGAGATCTATGGCCGGAGGGAGCCATTGAACTCGGCATAATAAAAAACAAAAATATTAAAAAGATTGCATATTGGTTTGAAAAGAAATGTTATGAAGCATCATCATATATAATTACTCTATCCCCTGGTATGACAGAGAATATTGAAAAAAGATTTGGCTATAAGAATGTTATTGATGTAACAAATGCTGCTAATATTGAATTGTTTTCCACAAAAAGACCATTTAGTGGTAATAATATTACAAGTAAGAGTTATGCAATTTACACTGGAAATATAGGCATGGTGAATAATTCTTATTGGTTATATAATGCTGCTAAAGAATTGAATAAAATGGGAAGAGAAGATATTAAAATTCTCTTAATCGGGGAAGGTCAGCAAAGAGAGGAATTAGAGAAATTAGCAGAAGAAGAAGGTGTGTCAAATTTTATCAGGCTTGGGTTAATCCCAAAGAATGCATTGGTTGGCTATGTTCAGAACGCATTTGTTTCATTAGTTCCATTAAAAGGTTCTCCAGTATTAGATACTTCATCTCCTAATAAGTTTTTCGAATCATTGGCTGCAGGAGTGCCGGTTGTTCAAAATACCCAAGGATGGCTAAAAGATTTTTTAAATGAACATAATGTCGGTTATACATTAAATCCAAATGATTCAAAGATGTTGGCTGATAAATTAATAGAATTACATGATAACCCAGCCATTACGAGTGAAATGGGAGAAAATGCCTTAATAATTGCTAAAAGATTTTTTGACAAGAAATACTTGGCAGGAAAAATGTTAGGTGTTCTTAAACAGGTTAATAATGATAATAGTTAGTGGAAGCAATGGTTTTGTTGGCCAATATTTATTAAACAGCATTCCGGAAGCAGTTGGAGTCTCACTGAGAGATAAGAATTGGCCAGAAAAGTTCAAGGATTCTAGCATCATAATAAATCTGGTAGGCAAAGCCCATGACCATATGGGAGTTGCCACAAAAAAAGATTATTACACGGTAAACTTTGATCTAACAAAATCAATCTTTGAACAGTTTGTGAGGTCAAAATCGAAATTATTTATTCATATAAGTTCAATTGCAGCTACTGAGGAAATTGAGTCTGTGGAGCCATTGGTTGAAGAAGGAGTGTGTAATCCAGTTTCTTGGTACGGAAATTCTAAAAGAGATGCTGAAGAATGGTTGTTGAATCAGGAAATGCCGGAAGGTAAAAAGATGATTATTTTACGTCCACCAATGATTCATGGTCCAGGAGATAAGGGGAACTTGGGATTACTTTATAAATTTATTTCAAAAGGTCTACCTTATCCATTTTCTAATTTCAATAATTCAAGATCTTTTATTTCGATAACAAACTTCATTTTTTATATTAAGGAAGTGATAGCTAAATATGAAAATATGGAAAATGGGATTTATCATGTTGCTGACAATGAAACCATATCCACAAACGATATAATTGAAATAATTAAAGAAGTTACAGGGAAAAATGTTTTGAGGTTTCGCCTTCCAAAATCAATTGTTAAATTAATAGCAAATATAGGTGAGGTATTACCTATTCCCTTAAATAAAACCAAATTAAAAAAGCTGACATCTACTTTAGTAGTTTCAAATAGAAAAATTAACAGGAGCTTAAATATAACTAAATTGCCTGAAACAAGTTCTGAAGGAGTAATGAGGACTATTAATTGGTTCAGAAGCAATAATCATTAAACATCGTTAAATTGGAATTAATGTTCGAATATCTGCTTGTTCTAGCAATTTTAATAATACTAGAGCTTTGCTATTTTAAAATTGCAGATAAATTTAATATTATCGACACACCAAACTTGAGGTCTTCTCATACTAAAGTTACATTAAGAGGCGGGGGGATTATTTTTTATTTTGGTGTTTTATTATTTTTTATCAGTTCAGGGTTTCAATATCCTTGGTTTTTCTTGGGGTTGTCACTTATGGCTATAATATCATTTTTGGATGATATTTTGACTTTGTCAAATAAAATTAGGTTAATTATTCATTTTGCTTCCGTTTTATTAATGGTTTATCAGCTTGAAATTTTCGATCTTCCGTGGTATTATTTATTGTTTACTTTCATAATAATAGTGGGAGTGATAAATGCCTATAATTTTATGGATGGTATTAATGGAATTACTGCATGCTATAGTTTCGCTGTTTGCCTGTTATTAATGCTAGTAAATTCTGATATTTCATTTATTAATCAAAAATTATTAGTTTTTTTAATTGTTTCAGTTTTAGTTTTTGCATTTTTTAATTTTCGAATAAATGCAAAAACTTTTGCAGGTGATGTTGGGTCAGTAGCAATTGCGTTCATTTTATTGTTTGCGCTAGGAGCTCTTATAATTAAAACTGGCAATTTGATTTATATTTTGTTCTTATCTATATACGGAGTTGATGTTATTTGGACGATTTTACGTAGATTAAAATTAGGCGAAAATATTTTTGAAGCACATCGGTCGCACTTATATCAATATTTAGCAAATGAAGCAAAATATAACAAGTTATGGGTTTCATTTTTCTTTGGTTTTTTTCAATTCTTGATTGGAATACTTGTAATATGGGTCACTAATTATGATTATTCAATGCAAATTATTTTTTCTGTATTACTGTTAACCATTATTAGTATATTATATCTAATATTAAAACGCTTTGTTGTTTCACGCTATGTAATAAATAAAAAATAATTTATGATCGATATTATTTTGGGAGGTGTCCATAAGGATAAACGTGGTCAAATTAAATTTTTCAATGGTTTTGATTTGAAAGATGTACGGAGATTTTATGTGATCAATAATTCTAATTTGAATGTTATTAGAGGCTGGAGAGCGCATAAAATTGAACAACGTTGGTTTTATCCAATTTCAGGAAGCTTTTCTTTTGACTTAGTTGAAATTGATAATTGGGAACATCCAGACAAAGAACTATACATCTTAAATAAGATTATTTGCTCAGGAGACAATAATATTTTACATGTGCCAGCAGGTTTTGGTACCGCAATTAAGGCACTTGAACCAGGCAGTGAACTGTTAGTTTTTGGCGATCATCCAATTGAACATGCTTCGTTGGATGATTATACTTTTGAATTGGATTATTTTGTGAATTTTAGAAAATAATTCTTTTTTTTCCATTATGGTATCAAAACTGGAATTCTTTCAAATATTAATCTATTTTTGTGAGAATTTATTTTTGTGGTTTAATATTTGATTGACTTAAAAAAAATATTATGAGAATACTTCTATGTTTCATTCTTTTTTTAGGAATGTTCACATCTTGTGCTTCTAGAAAGGATTTAATTTATTTTCAACCTGATTCACTTGACCTTCGGACTTCTTTTGAATTGAATTCTCCTAAACTTCAACCTGGAGATATCTTAACAATTTCTATTACAGCTGATGATGTTAGGGCAACAGAGCCTTTTAACCAGATTAATGCCTACCAAGTTGGAACTCCTCAAAATGCAAACCCTTTTATCCCTACTTATGCGATTGATAATGATGGATATATTGATTTTCCTAAAATAGGTAGGATCAAACTCACTGGGCTAACAAGAACTCAAGCTGTTAAGAGGATCAGGGAAGAAGTCAGTAAATATATAGTTAATCCTGGGGTGAACATGACGATAAGGAATTTTAAAGTTACAGTTTTGGGAGAGGTTGTTAAACCAGGAACATATGCTATAGATAATGATAGGATTACATTATTAGAAGCATTAGGATTAGCGGGGGATATGACCATTAATGGTGTTCGAAATAATGTTCTTGTCATTAGAGAACAGAATGGCAAAAAGACCGAATACAGAGTGGATTTAACAAAAAGAGATGCTTTGAACTCACCAGTTTATTATTTATCACAGAATGATGTCATCTATGTAGAACCAAATGGAGCTCGAATTCAATCATCAAAGTATACTCAGAATACTTCTATCTTTGTCTCCATTGCTAGTTTAATAATTACAATGGTTGCAGTAATAGTTCGTTAATTATCGATTCATGAATAATATCCAGAATAAAATGCAGGAAGAAACGAAGGAACAAGAGATAAATCTCAAACAAATTTTTGAGCAATATGTTTTTTATTGGAAATGGTTTATTCTTTCTGTAATTATTTGTTTAATAGGTGCATTTATCTATTTAAGATATGCAAATAAGATTTACAATATCACCGCCAAAATCCTGCTTCAGGATGAAGATAAAGCTTCAGGCGAATTATCTGGTCTTTCTGAATTAGCCTCATTAGCGAATGTATCTACAGGATCAGCATTTGTCCTGGATCAGATTGACGTCTTAAAGTCTAGGAGAATATTTAGAAAAGTAGTGGAACAAAACAGGTTGAATATATCATATTCAATAAAAGGAAATGTGAAGAATTCTGAAATGTTGGAATCACATTCACCTGTTAAAATGGTGATTTTAGATTTCAGTAATCAAAAATTAGACTCTCTTTCCTTGGATTTTATATTGAAAAAGAAAGGAAGTTCCTTTACCCTTGATGACAAGAAAAATGGAAACAGAAGTTATAGTTTAGGCCAAAGAATACAGACAGAAATAGGTTCAGTTATGTTTTTGCCACAAGGGAAAAAAGTAATTGAAAATGATATTTTAATTTCATATGAACCAGTTAACATTACTGTAGATAATTTACTTAAAGAGGTTCAAATTACACCTAATAAAGAAAAACAATCTTATGTGGTTAATTTTGCTTTAAATTCTAGAAATGTTGATAAAGCTGAGTTGATTTTGAATTCTTTGATTGAACAATATAATAAAGACGTTACTGATGATAAATCTAAGGTGACTAAAGCAACTTCTGAATTTATAGATTCTAGACTGACTTTAATTTCAAAAGATCTAGAATCTGCTGACTCCAAGGTTGCAGATTATAAAGACCGTAATAATATGGTCGATATGAGTTCGGAGGTTCAACTTTACATGCAGAATGCTTCTGATAATGAAAGGAAATTAGTTGAATTTCAAACCCAATTAAGGTTAGCGGATATGATGGGTTCAGCAGTCAATTCTAATGCAGGAAATTTACTTCCTTCTAATATTGGATTAGAGGATCAATCAATTCAATCTACTGTAAAAAGTTATAATGATTTAGTTTTAGAAAGAGACGATCTCTTAAAATCCGCTACACCCGATAACCCCGTAGTACAGAATTTAAACAAGAATATTAATGAATTAGGGGCAAGTTTAAGAAGTTCATTGAATAATTATAGGCAAGGCTTACAAAGTAATGTAAATTCTCTTTTATCCCAAAAAAATAAATTTGAAGGGAAATTGAATCAATTGCCAAACCAAGAAAGAGGTTTTAAGGATATTTCTCGACAACAACAGATTGTTGAATCCTTGTATCTATTTTTATTGCAAAAACGAGAGGAAACAGAAATCAAAGCTTCAGCTACTCCTGCAAATCTTAAAGTTATTGATGATGCCTATGGTTCGGATGTTCCTGTTTCGCCAAAAAAAGCAATCGTAGTTTTAGGTTGCCTTATTTTAGGTTTACTTATTCCATTTGCGATCCTTTATTTGAAGTTTTTATTGGATAATAAAGTTCATTCTAGAAAGGATATAGAAGATAAATTTAATGCTCCTATTTTGGGTGAGATCCCTAGTTCTGATGATCCGGTGGTTAAAGATAATGATCGTTCATCATTGGCAGAGGCTTTTAGGATTCTTCGCACTAACGTTTCCTTTATGCTAGGTGCTAAGAAAGATTCTGCAGTAATTTTCGTTACTTCTACAACCTCAGGAGAAGGAAAGTCTTTCGTATCGACGAACTTATCTAGGATTCTTGCTATGTCTGGAAAACGAGTGTTATTGATCGGTGCAGATATTCGCTCACCTAAGGTACTTGATTATTTAGGTTTGGCACATTTACAACATACTAATATTGGTATTACTCAATATTTAATTAATCCTGATATGCCAGTGGAAAATATCATCATCCGTAAGCCTGTTCCTTATGATTTTGATATTATTTATTCGGGTTATATTGCCCCTAACCCAGCGGAGTTGTTAATGAATGGTCATATCAAGGAGGTAATTGACTATGGACGCGAGCATTATGATTATGTAATAGTGGACACAGCACCAGTTAGTTTGGTTACAGATACACTCCTAATTTCAGAGTTCGCTGACTTGACCATGTATGTTACTCGTGCGAATTACTTAGACAAGCGCTTGTTGAATGTTCCTAAAGAATTATACGAACAAGGAAAGCTTCGAAATATGGCCGTTGTGTTAAATGACGTGGATTTCGCGAGAGGTTATGGCTATGGTTATGGTTATGGATACGGTTATGGTTATGTGGATGCTAGCTCAGTATCGTTGAGAGCAAAGCTGAAAAAACTATTTAAAATAAAATAAATATTATTAAGTTAGGAGCATTTTGAATGCTCCTTTTTTATTGCTTTAATTTCGTATTAAGTATATAAAATAAATGCTAGTGTTTTTATTAAATATTATTGCAAATTGGTAGAGGAATAAAAATCACTACGACAAAATTTAATAGGATTATTTTTTTATCCATTCACTAGGATAAAGTAAGTCTCTAATATCTACTTTGAGGAACTTTGCCAGGTCATTCAGGGTATTTAAAGTTGGCTGTTGCTTATTATTAACCCACCTTGATACCGTTTCTTTTTTTAAATTAAAATGAATTACTACATCATTGTTTTTCATCCCTTTTTCTAATAATACTTCAGCAATACGATTGATCTTGTTATTAAGCATAAAATTATTTTATTATTTTGTTGATTTTTAAAATCAACTTTTGTATATTTGTATTTGATTATTAAATGTTAATCAAAAAGTTTGAGCAGTAATTAGGAATTCCTAATTAATAAAACGAGTCTCCAACTTCTCAATTGGAACCTGAGATGGAGGCAGTAAGATTATGCTCATTTCCTGCGATTTATTTTATCTTTGAATAAAATTGCGTGGGAGTGAGCCTTACTGTGAATCCGCTTTCAGGTTCCGCCTAAGATTAACCTTAGGTCTGACCTAGGGTTTAGACCTTAGGGAGAAGAGCGGTGGATTGTAGGGCTTCACTCCTTACGTAATTTATCAGGCTCGTTCCATGATAAACCAATTAATTATGTGGACGAATTCTATTCCAATTAAGAAAATGCGACCTTCCCTGATCAAGGATCAGAGGTGGTTTTCTCGCGACCAGCAGATTAAGAATATTATTCGAAATCCTGAATAAATTCTATTCATAATCAGGGGAAGCAAAAGGCCCTTAGAATCGTAGTTTCTGGCTAAAATTCTCACATTCCCCTGTAACCAGTCATCCGAAAACAAACAGCAAAGGCTCATTGACCAGGACTAAAACAATGTAACCAGATTTATTTCTCGACTATCTAAATCTAGGTTTATTTTTTCAAACTGTCAAGTCTCCTTTATATGCTTATGGGCTTAAAAATCCATGAGCGTGGCTGTTATTTTCTAAAATATACTGAAAATCAGTCCTTGGAAACCAGTTATGAGAAACAATTATCCAAGACTTTATTAGGTAGGTCATCCACTAAAGGATATCCTTTAATATAAATGCGTTCCAGAAATCATTTAACCAATGAAACTAAATTATCGGATCAAAAATTTAACCCATCTAAGGTCACTCTCCATTCATCTGAGCAGGATGGAGGTTCAATTCCTTTCAAGATTATCAACAAAGAAATTTATAGTACTATTGTTTTCATGTTGTTTCAGTTTGTTTAATAATCAGTTAGACGCCCAGGAGCCCCTCACCGGGGCAAATGGGCAAACTGAAATAAGGGGAACCGTCAAAGACGGTCAAACTGGTCGGGCCTTGCAGGGTGCAACGGTTAAAATTGGCAGAATTGTGGCTAAGACCGCTATAAACGGCCAATTCCAGCTAAACGGAAAGTTCTCAACAAACAAGATCGAAATAACCCACCTGGGGTACCTTGATACCGCCATAGACTTTATGAGTACCAAAGAGGACATCCTGGTGCTGTTAAAACAGGTTGGCCACACGATAAAGGAAGTAGAAGTGGTCAGTACTGGATACCAGTCCATTCCCAGAGAGCGGGCTACAGGTAGCTTCTCCTATGTGGATGCAACTGCCATGCAGCGAAATACGGGCATGAATATCCTATCACGGCTGAACGGTGTGGCCAGTGGGCTACTGCTCGACAGGAATACTGGGAATCCCGACGGAATCAGTGTCCGGGGAAGGAGCACGATCTTTTCCAGTACGCGACCTCTGATCGTAGTGGACAATTTCCCCTATGAGGGCGATATTGACAATATAAACCCAAATGACATAGAGAGCGTTACGGTATTGAAGGATGCAACCGCTGCCTCGATCTGGGGCGTTAGGTCTGCAAATGGGGTAATCGTGGTCACAACCAAGAAGGCAAAGGGTAGGACCAGGATAGAGTTCTCTTCTGTTCTTTCAACCGCAGTGAAACCCGATCTGTCCTATCAGCCACAGATGTCCTCGAGTGATCTGATAGAGGTCGAGAAATTCCTGTTCGATCAAGGGTACTATGATCAAAAGATCAACACCGGGTATGAAGACATTTCTCCGGCCGTTGAGCTTATGGAACAGGTGCGCTCGGGAAAGCTTTCCGCTATAAATGCTGAAAAAAAGCTTTCTGAATATGGAAAGGTCGATAACAGGGGGGATTACCGAAAATATTTTTTTCGCAACAAAACGGAAAACCAGCAGTATGTGAGCATTTCCACTGGATCCTCCTCGGTCAGGAACCTTATCGGTGTCGGATATGACAGGTCCTTGAGCGAACGGGTATCGGTTGACCAGGAGCGGTTCAATTTGCGCACCTCAAGTCAGTGGACGGGGCTTGGTGAGCGGGTCAACGTGGACCTCAACATCTGGTATGCGGGCAATAAGCATAACAACGGTAATGCCGCGGGATATTCCCCGCGCTATCCATATGACCGGTTCGTAAACGAAAACGGCGAACCTCTGGAGGCCTCAGGACCTTCTACCCTTAGGGGATCCTACACGGATACGGTTGCGGCAGGCGCACTCCTGGACTGGAAATTCCGACCATTGGCAGAATTACGCAACAGGTGGAACGAGTATTCCAGCAGCGATCAGCAATTGAGATATGACCTTGGCATTAACGCCAGGATCTACCGCTCGCTTTCCATGAAGCTAAATTTCCTTTCCAGCAGGAACTGGATAGAAACCAAAACACATTATGACCGAAATTCATTTTTCGTAAGGGACCGCGTTAACAGTTTTAGTAGCCTGGACCCCAATTCAGGCATCCTTAGCAGGCCTTTGCCGTACGGGGATATCCTGGACCGCAATTCATCGAAACAGGATTCCCGGTATGGCAGGGCACAACTGGACTGGAACGAGACTCTGGGTGGAAGACACCGGGTCACCGGTCTGGTGGGCGCAGAATGGAGACAGGACCGCCTGCTATTTGACAGTCCCGGTTATCTCTATGGCTACGATCCCGACCTGGAGAATTTTATGGAAGTGGACATATTCAGCTATTTTCCGATATTCCATAATGGCGACTACAGCAAGATCCCACGCTATGGTTCCAGGCGCCGGCAGGTGGATAACAACCGATCCTGGTACGGTCTGTTTTCCTATACCTACGATGATAATTTCACCCTTACCGGGAGCATCAGGAAAGATGCATCGAATATCTTCGGGGTAGCTGCAAACCAGAAGGGGGTGCCGCTGTGGTCCGTGGGAGCTTCCTATTCCCTGGAAGGTCTCATCGGATGGAGACAACTTGATCGCCTGAAAATGCGGATGACATACGGTCACAACGGAAATGTCGACAAGGGTACCACAGCGTACCTGACCTCCATGCTCTACCAGAACATGAACCTATGGGGGAGCCCTGCAGATGTGATCGTGAACCCGCCCAACAGTTCACTGCGCTGGGAGCGCGTTTCAAATATCAACATCGGGATGGACTTCCAGGCTCTTGGAGGCCGTGTGGGGGGATCTGTCGAATATTTTGTCAAAAGGGGGCGGGACCTGATGGGGAATAGCCCGATAGCCCCACAGACGGGAGTGAGCGAATTCTACGGAAATGTGGCAGGTACATCGACAAAGGGTACCGATCTCCAGATCTGGTTCGACTGGACAAGGAAAAAGCAATTCAGTTTCCGTACGGACCTCAACCTAAGCATAGTAAGGGACAGGATAAGGGAGTACTATAAGCAGCCGGGCAGCAACACCGACATGGTTACTTCCTTTGACCTGGTGCCAATCGTAGGGTCACCGATTAATTCGCTGATCCTATACCGTTCGGCAGGACTGAGCTCCCAGGGGGACCCATTGGGCTATCTCCAGGGAAAGCCCACAGATGATTACAACGGAATACTGAACGGTTTTGACAGGGAGGCCATACGGATAGTGGGCTCCAAGGTGCCAACTCACTTTGGAAGCCTGCGCAATACCCTGGAATATAGGGGATTCGAACTGTCCTTCCAGGTCCTGTTCAAGTTCGGGAACTTCCTTCGTAAAACCAATTCCCTGAATTCCAATGAGCTCATCAATGGGAACTATCGTTTTGACGATTACGGTGACCGATGGAAAGAGCCCGGGGACGAGCTGTCCACCACTGTCCCCAGGTTCATTTACCCCATAGATATCGTGCGGGAGGAATTCTACCAGCGCTCCGATGCCCTGGCCTACAGCGCAAGCACCGTACGCCTCCAAGATGCCAGGCTATCATATACCTTGCGACCATTTCCAAGGGCAAGGGAATCCAGCCTGCAGCTATTTGTGTACGCCACCAACCTGGGGTTGATCTGGAGGGGCAATGGGCTGGGACTGGACCCGGATGTGACCACTGGCTACCCGGCTCCCCTGGGAATGTCTTTTGGATTAAAATTTAACTATTAGAATTATGGAAAGAGCAACAATCTATCTTCTGGCCGTGATCCTTCTGGTCTCCTGTAACCGGGATTTCCTGGAGGAGCGCCCGAACAGCAATATCATCGTGCCGAGCAACGAACATGATTTTCAGCGCCTGCTGGACAATTTCAATACCATCGGGCACACCGCAGCCCTTCCGCATTTGGCCGGTGATGAATATTTTATTCCTAAGGAGTCGGACTGGCTCTCGAGCAGGACTGCGGTCGAACGGAACTCCTATGTCTGGGATGCCGATGTCTATGGCGGTGAGGGGAACATCGAGGACTGGAACGGGCCCTATAGGAGCATTTTCTATGCGAACAGCATTATTGCGGAGATCCAGGGATCCCAAGGGAGCCCTGCAAAGGGTACTCTGCTGGCAGACACCTATGGGCAGGCGCTATTCCACCGCGCCAAGGCCAATTTTGACCTACTGAAGAACTTTTCCGTACCCTTCGATCCAAATACACAGAAAACGGACCTGGGAATACCTTTGAGAACGGACCCCTCGATCGACCATGTCCAAGAAAGGGCAACCGTGGAGGAATGCTACGGAGCAATTTTCCGGGACCTGGAGGAATCCCTTGGTTACCTGGTCCATCAGGGGCCCGTCGCTCAGCGCAACCGTGCGACCAGGCTGGCAGCCATGGCCCAGCTCTGCAGGATCTACCTCTATCGGGGAGAGTACGGCAAAGCAGAGGATTTTGCTGACAGCGTACTGAACCGATATGATAGGCTCATGGACTACAATACCGTTTCCACGAGCTCAAATACCCCGTTCTCCCTGACCAATGATGAACTGATCATGTACGGACGCACCAACAGCTACAACAATTCCGATCAGCTCAACCAGAAGGGCACGGTCTTTATCGACAGCAACCTAATAGATCTATATGATAGGGACGATTTGCGCCTATCGGTCTACTTCAAGGAGCTTGGCGAAGGTCGCTATATCATGAAAAGGGGATACAACGGAACGGGTCTGTCCCCTTTCAACGGCCTTGCAGTAGACGAGATAATGTTGGTAAAGATGGAGTGCCTGGTGAGACGGGGCGAATTGGGAGCGGCAGCGGAACTGTACAACAGGTTGAGAAGTAAAAGATATAGGAAAGGGACCTACGCACCGTCAAGTTTTACCGAAAAGGAGGCTGCGCTCAGGTCGGTTCTGACCGAAAGGAGGAAGGAGCTCGTCTGGCGCGGGCTTCGGTGGGACGATATCAAGAGGTTAAATAGACAGGGGGCGGGGATCGTACTGACCAGGTCCCTGGGTGGAAAGGTCTATACCCTTCTTCCCGGTTCAGGGAGATATGTCTTCAACATACCTCAGGATGAGATCAACCGTAGCGGAATTACACAAAATGAACGATAGTAAATTAGCAAAAAACAGAAAATAAGGATGGAAAAGAAAATAATTTTATGCATGGTGCTATTGGTCCTGGTGCTGTGTCCCATGGTGCAGATCAGGGCTCAGGCCGTTTTTAAGGGGAAGGTAGATCCTTCACTGGACCTGGAATATATTGAGGTAAGGTATGCAGTAGATAGGGCTCAGGTAGGTAAGATATACAACCTGGGCATCCCCTTGATAGGCAAGGTGGAATCGGGGGAGTTTCAGTTGGACTTTCCGGATATCGACGGACCTTTCTATCTGTTGATTTACCAATTTAAATCCAAGCGGGCAGATGTGGCGGGCATGTTCATCCCGATCCTCTCACATACCTTCCTGATGGAAAGTACCGATACACTGGACTTTAACATAACCAGGGATGGAGTTTTGCTAGCGGACCGATCTAGCCCCTCCCTGAAGTGCCAGATGGACCTCATCGGTCTGAACGCGAAAAATCTAAAAGACCGCATTTCCCTTACCCGTAGCTATCGCCTGGAGGATACGGTCGACCTGGAGACAAGGGCCCTGGCGTATTTCCAGGAGCTGCAGATATTCTATGACCGCTGGGAGGGCCAGATCCGAGAGGTGGTGCGCGGGCATTTCAAGGATCCCCTTCCTGAAATTGCGGAGGCCATCCTGTACAATAAGATCGGCGATACCCGGAGGATGGAGATCGCAGCTTTTGGACATATGGCGGAAAGGGCCGGGCCCGAACTCCGCAAGATAGCGATCAGGCATTACCTTGAGCACTATATGGGCCGCCAGCATGGACCGACCTTTGCCGCATACCGGGGAGGGGCTCCCGGGTATGCATCTTTTTTGGGCCAGAAGGTCGTGTACGACCTATTGGTGGGGCTTAACCTTGTCGAGCGCAACATGACCGTACAGCTGGAACCTGTTGTGGACATAATCGGCAAGAGGTATACTGGACGACTGTACGACGAGGTAGTTTTTGCTGCCTATCTGGACCGTGCCAGCAAAAGGTTCGTGGACGAAAAGACCTATTCCATCCTCACATCCCGGATCCGGGATCCTGAAATGCTGCAATATGTGGCCCAGCAGAGGGACCGTACCGTTGGGGGCAGTAAGTTCTATGAGTTTGAACTCCAGGACCAAAACGGCGGTCGCATCAGCAACAGGGACCTGGAAGGCAAGGTCGTCATCTATGATTTCTGGTTTACGGGATGTAGGGGATGCATCACTCTCCATAGATATATGGGACCGATCAAGGCCCGTTTCAGGGACGATCCGAACGTCGTATTCCTGAGTATCTGCGTAGACAGGAAAGAAGAGATGTGGAAGGGGTCGCTCAAGAGCGGGAATTACGCGGACATGGGCGATACCAATCTCTGGGTTGGGGAAATGGGGGATAACCATCCTATGGTACAGCACTTTTCCATCAATTCCTATCCAACACAGATCATCGTCGACGGGAACAATCGGATAGTAGCGATGAACCCTCCGGACGTTAGGAAGAAAGGGGAAGAGGAGGCCTTCGTCGAGATGGTCAAGGAGGCCCTTGAGAGGCGGAGATAGGCAGGAACAATATTTGGAAGTGCTGGATTTTGTCCGGTACCTAGGAATGGGTGTTCCCATAAAGGGAACACCCATTTGCGGTTAAGGAATATAGATTCCCTTTTTGGAATCCATTTCCTCGATCAGCCCCTGGTTCTTGAGGTTTTCGGCCTCTTCAGCTGAAAAGGTGCTTGGGACGCTCCCAGGCTTGTCAGTCCTTTTCCAAGCGCACGTATTTGGGCTCGTATGCTGGCAGTTGTCACTGTCATAGGGGTCGGTCAGTAACTTATATTCCCCTAATTCCGAGTTGTAGTAGACCTCGCCAGCAAATTTGCTTTCATTTGTACGTGTCGTAAAGGCACTTGTTGATAATGCCAGTCCTATCACGGCCAATCCCAACAGGAAAGGACCGGAATGTTTTTTGATCATCTTCATGATAATTCTTTTAAATGGTTTATCGATCAGTTACTTTGTCGGATGGACCATACGCCTAGCATCGATACGGCGATGTTGAACAAAAGATGTTCGTGCCATCCCAATGATCCGATGATGCCACCGCAATTGCAGAGTTTTTCCTTGACAAGTGTGATCATCAGGAACAGGTAAACTGTAAAGGCCCACATCAATGCCACCGAAAGTTTCATGGAAACCTCCCTCACCTTTGCCAATGGTAGGACCATTCCGATCGCAAGCAGGATCTCCGCGAGGGGTACTCCCCATGCAACGGCCCTTGCATACTGTCCCAAGAAAGGGACCTTGCTGATCCCTTTCGCAAAGGAGTCCAGATCGTTGAGCTTGCTGTAGCCAGTATATGTAAAAAGGAACACATAGAACAGCGTAATTGCCCTTGGTACCGCCCATAGTGGATTGCGGTGCCTTAAAGGTTTGGTACGGACCCAAGGTCCGTTCCCTGTCATTGGGCCCCTTCCCCTGTGTGGGTCCCTGTGTGATGGTTGTTTCATGGAACTGCAGTTAATGGTGCATCATGGACCGATTTATTTATCCCTATGGGAATACCGAAATCCCCGGCATTTCCCGTGTAGAATTTTCCTTTCCCCCTCAAAGGGGGGAATACCGCAAATTTTCTGTTATGGAGTGTCATATCTGTATCTGTTAGTCCTAGGTCAAATCTCGCGAGTATATCCCAGGGAATCCGGACCGGCTGGACATGCAAATTCCCCTAAAAGCGCGAAAAAAGGAGTTCTTTTTTTGTCTTTTGGACGGTATCCCTTGAAATTCCCAAAAGCGCGGCATGTTCTCTCTGGGTTGTTTCCTTGAGGACCTCGGGGAGCAGCAGCGAGAACTGCCTGTAGCGCTCCCTTGGAGGGACCAAGAGGCAACAGCTCCTGATGAGGTGAAGGAACCGGAGCTGCTTATTGCCAAGGGCGGATATCAGCGTGCTGAAGCAGGGATCCATTTGGATTGGTTCCAGAAGGTTCCGATAGGGGATACGGAAGACAAGTCCCGCTCTCAGGGCAACAATCTCCCCCGGGACAAAGGAGCCGCTGAAAAGGTGGGTGGTGGTCGTTAGGGACATGTTCGTCAGTGCGATATTCAGGATCCTGGGCCTTCCCGATGCGTACTGGACATTTGCCAGCAAACCTCGGGACACGATGAACATGGCTTTCTGGGACATACCGTCTCCATGGAGGACCTGCCGGCGCTTGACAGCTATCAGCTCCATGTGGCTGGATGCCCATTTGGCGTGATAATCTTCCAGCGTGCAGAGGCGCTCCCAGAATTGCAGGAAATCCCTGAAAGGCTTGTTGTTTGGGTGGATTGGTTTCATGGGCAAGTGTCGCTATGGTTTGGTGTCAGGTGAAAGATGCCTATCGGTCATTCCTAAATTGACTGCCCAAAGTACCTGAACATCCGCATTGTATTCCAAACGGTTTTGTGTGAAATGGACTTTGCTGTGTGCAAAATCTCTCTTGGTCCCCAAAAAGAGAGCAGAACGTAACATGCACATGGCAAATGGCATCACGGCACGAGATTTTTGGCAACTGGTCCCATTAGCGACATCTTTGTTGCGATCGATCATAAAGACTTCAAGGCCTGGAGCCGTTCATCCGATGCGAGATCGGAACATGGTAAAAAAACAGAAGACCTGATCTATGGAATGGTTACAGCTCATGGACCTGTCGGAGATCCTATCGGATTCTCCGGTCTCAATGGAGGAAATGCTGGAATTCCTGGGAGATGACCCGGATGACCGCAAATGCAATATCGTATTTCCCTTCTAGTCCACTGGTGATGCGTGCAGGACCCCCTGCACGCATCTTATCCTATCCCTCAGGTATTCTCAACAGCCCATAGCTCCCTGACGTTAAGGGGGATTGGAACCTATGGGGCTATAATCAACCTGTAAATGACCTACTCTCTAAAATCACTGTATGAAGCATTTGGCGAATGTAAGTGGAGGGATTTTGCCTATTTCATGGCAAATGCCCAACATGTCCTGGGTCCCACCGACCTTGCGACAAGCGTAAGGGACTATTGCCTTTTACGGGATTATGCGGACAGGCAGTCGGCCCAAGACCTCAGGGGCGGCTTTCCCTGCTCGCAAAGCGACCGTCAAGCGGCCCAGGAGATCGCCTCAGTACCGGGAATGTTCGTGTCCTTTCACTATGGGGCCTATAGGACGCTCCCGTTGCGCCTGCTATCGGCAGGCATATCGGTTTGCGTTGTCATCTCAAGGGACCTCCTGGCCGATTACAGTTCCTATTACCGGGAACTGTTGTCCGAGCCCCTCCGCGGAGCAGAACTGTATTTCCTTGCAGCGGAAGATCCAATGCTGTTTTTCAGGCTCAAGGGAATGGTCAACCGGGGTGTCCATCCCTTTGTGTATGCCGACGGAGCGAGGGGGGCGCTGGATCCCACCAGGGAAAAGGCACTTCGCAGGGTCATTGTCAAGAATGCCGGTCTACGGGTCAGGTGCGGGTTTCTGGATCTTGCCTACCTCCTGGGCATTCCCGTAAATTTTTTGCTGGACATCTCGGGCGACCCCGGGCAGTGCCAGGATTTCCGGGTATTGGGCCGGTACGGTGCCCATGGCTCTACAACCAGGGAAGAGTTTGTGGACAGTGCCGTAAAGGATATCTTTGGAAAGTTCTCCGGGCAGCTCGAGAAGGAACCTTTCCTCTGGGAGAGCTGGTTCTACCTCCACAGGTACTTCCTGCCCGTATCAGATCAGCTGGCATGGGACCCGTCCGATAGGCTCGTACCTATCAGGCGTGGGAAATATTTCTACCTGCTGGACAAATATTCCTACAGGGTACATGAAATAGGAGAGTGCCAGTTCAATGAATTGTTGAAATAGAGTTTTGTATTTTTAGTAATTTTCATATTTTGTGACATTCAGGGCGATTTTAGCCCAAATAACCTTCAAAAACCTAGACATGACCCATTTAGATAAATCCGCAATTGGAAGGCATACGGTGTTTTGGACTGCCTATCTGGTTTACTTTTACCTGATCAACCTGATGGGAAATCCCGAGCTCTCCTTCCTGACCGTGATCTACTCCTTTCCGTTCTTCCTATATATCTTTTATTCCGTTTCCTATATCCTCAAGAGGTTCCTTTCCGACCATAGATGGTTCCACCTGCTAGGCTCGCTTGTTATCGTTTACGGATCCTGCGGGGTATTGCTATACTGGATGACCTATGGTTGGTCCGGTAGCGGCCTTGTTTATGGAAGGTACCTGGTGGCTGGCCGCCCGTTTCTCTGGATGCAGTTCATTCAGGTGTATCTGATCATGATCGGGCATTTTACCTTCCTTGCGGTCCTGAACTTTCAGTACAGTAACAGGCTAAAGGCAAGCAGGGAAAAGATCGAGGAAATGCAGCTGCGGCTACAGGAGGAAAGATTGCGCAAACGGTACGAATATTTCACCCTTGCCCAGCAGGTCCCGGCGCACCTATTGGTGAATGTCTTTCAGTCCTGGGAACAGCAGCTCAAGGGGACCGAGCTGCCCATGAAGGCCCAGGTGGCAGATATGTACAAATTAATGCATTATTTTATGGTGGCATGCCTGCCCGAGGGACCCAAATTGGTCTCTCTGGACACAGAGATAGAGATCTGCCGGCGCTTTGTGGCCATCCAGCAGAAACTATCGGCGAGCCCCCTGTACTTTAAATGGGAGGTGGTGGGAAATACACAAGGGGCATGTATCCCGCCCACCGGCCTCCTGACCTTGGTAATGAACGTGTTCAAGCACGGAACGGCCCTTCACCCGGAAGCCCCGGCCAAGGTCCGGATCGATGTTGCCGGGGAAAGGTACAATATCGTGGTCTCGAATATGGTCACCGGTCCGGGAAACAGGCTTGCAAGCCATGGGCTTGGGCTTGACAATCTCCGTAAGAGGCTTGAATTTATCTTCAGGGACGGATTCCGTTTGAATTGTGGCTGCACGGGCGGAACGTACCTGGCGGAACTTACTGTAAACTTTTAAATATCATATCATGAAACAATGGTCCGTTATTATTGTCGATGATCAGCAAGCCAGCATAGACCGCTTGCTCGAATGGCTGGAGGTACTCCCAAATGTCAACATCCTCAGCACCTTTACCGACCCCATACGCGCGCTGACGTTCCTGCGCTTTAACCAGGTGGACCTGGTCATCCTGGATATCCAGATGGAGAACATGGACGGGTTCGGATTTATGTCCGCCATGCCCAAAAAGAAATCCAAGGTCATCCTCTACACGGCCTTCCCCGAATTTGAGGACAGGGGCTATCAGAGGAACGTGGTGGATGTGCTGCTCAAACCCGTCTCTCAGACCAGGTTGCTGATTGCCCTTGACCGGCTTGATACGGAGATGCGCCTGAATTCCCCTGAACTTGACGACCGCCACTCCTTGGACCATTACGATGCATATTTCAACGTAAAGGGCCCTACAAGGTACATGCGCAAACTGGTGCGGTTCAAGGATATCATCTATATCACCAGCTCAAACCGGTACGTGTTTATCTACTGCAATGATGGAAACGACCCACTGGTGAGCAATTCGCTCCTGAAGGACATAAGGGACATGCTCCCACGCAATTGGTTCATCCAGTGTGCAAAGGGATATATCTTCAACTCCATGTACTTTAATTCATACAGGAACAACAAGGTAAAGTTGAACCATGTGGAACAGGAAATCCCAGTAGGAAACAAGTCCCTGTACAAGGATTTCTGGGACCTGATCCAGAGGAACGTGATCTAGGGTCCTGAAGGTCCGGGATGCCGTGGGATGGCTTTTTCCAAACATCCATAGAACAGGTCTCCCAGGCAATAAAAGCAGAAAAATGGAAAATTTCAAGAACTTTCAACACCATTGTTTTGATGACCTCGTACAGACCATAAGGTCAGGGACCTATCCCAAACCTGGGGCCGAGTTCCAAAAGTGGTTAATGTCCGCAAAGGAAATGGTCTCGGCGGAATACCATTTATTCCTGAAGCGTGTAAAAGAGCGCGTTGCGGGGGAAACCTCAAAACGGGATATCTGCATGTACATTGACCAGCAGTACGCCGAATCGGTCGAAATCCTGGAAACGATCTCAGGAATTAGGTGCCAGCGAGCAGGACAGGAGCCAGGCCTGCAGGAGGTCCTTGAGAGCACCTCCAGAGTGTTGCTGGACGTTTGCGAATTCCTGGAAACGAGGTTCGGTGACCTGATCAGCCAAAACAGGAAAGTGCCCCGGGTAATCTTAGTGCCAGCCCTGAATGGATTGAGGCACCGGATTGAAGTTCTCGAGCAGCGCCTCCCTCGGTGCGATATCTCAGAACTGATCTTGAAGAGGGCCTGGGACTTTGTAGACCTGCGAGAACTTGACTTTACGCTCGATAAACGGGCACTGGACTATAAGGGCTCCCTTATAAGAACATTGGAGGGATGGGATTGGCAGGATAGGCAATCCCTTTTCGCTCCCATGGAGAGGTTGATCGTATACATGAACTTCAATAGCAAAAACGCAATCGACGCCATCTTGGGCAGGATCGATAAGATCGTTCGCGGACATCAAGACACAGTTGACAGGAAGTTCGCCCTAATGGACTTCCAAAGGGAATTCAGACAGCTCCACCGAAAACCCGGGGTTATCCTAAATCCCGGATATCATACCGTGGACGACTTTATGGGCAACTGGTTCCAGGCCGAGATTTCCTATTTCGATCAGATCGGCCAAAGGTCCACGCCGATGGCGCCCAGCGGAACGGGACAGGGGCACGCACCCTTACCGGCCCGGACTTCCGGGTACGCCAAATTGCGTTCAAACCTAACGGTGGACCAGCTTGCACTGGTCCTGAGGTCAGTGGACGAGGCCGGTCTGGTAGAGGCCCGTTCCCTTAACCAGGTCTTTCGGGAAATCGTGCCCTACCTGTCCACCCATTTCCGAACGGAGATCTCTCCAGGATCCATGCGCGTAAAATCCTACCATCCTGAAGAGAGGGACTAGGCTATAGTTATCGAAAAATTGGAACTGATGATCAAAAAGGTAAGGGACTGCTGATAAATGGCCTGGTGGTAATCGCTCACGGATATTTCCGTTGGGTTGCGGACATGGCGGAGGCTGTCCTACCGTATCCTACGGTCCGCTCATAGGGAAAAGGGATCCGCAAAAGGGCCTCCTCAACCGTTTTTTCGGTCCGTTGGGAGGACCGGGGAAATTGGCACAGGGGCACAGGAAAGCCGGCCCAAGTCATGAACGGTGGCCCTTAAGCCCTTCCGGCCGGACGCAGCTATTGCCTTACCATTTGGATCTCAGGTGCACTCCATTCAAGGATAAGGAGAATTACTGGATGAAACGGTCTAACCCCTGTCCAGAGATAGAACTGCAGCCGGCAAATTTCCATTTCATTCGGCTGCTTCACCCTTTCCTGGCCACTCCGTGCGCCCGGATAGGGATAACTGTTTGGCTCAGGGCAGTTTTTGGTAAACCTACTTGGCCAGCCCTGGGGGCCTAAGGGCCCGATTTCCCGCTTAGCGGCATTTGCCACACAAAAACTAGGACACCTGCCCTTCAAATGGCAATCATCGCACTTATCATCTCAATCACCTCTTTCTAAAATTTCGCCGGGTCGGTATATAACTGCCGGGAAAAGCATATTAATATAGGGTTTTGGAAGTATTAAGTTTTTTTGTTTTGCACCCCCAACTCGCTTTTATGATATATATTTGCCTGAGGGATGCGCCTTTCAGAACCTGGCATGTGCCCTCGAGCTCATCACTAATGGGACGGTTTATCCTTTTAGCCAGGTTATGGCATCAACTTTGTGAGGATTTGATGTCATGCGAACGTTCCTTGTTCTCACCGTCCGATAGGTTTATTAAGAAAATTACACCAAATGAATATTCTTGTATTAAGGAAATATTTTAAAAAGGATAGCCCTAGATGGGTAATCCTGTTCATAGATATGTTGATAGTGCTTTTCTGCTATTATTTTTCAAACTTCGTAATCAACAGCTTTAAGGGTAATTTTGCGATTGATCTAATGGTCAAGAAGTCCATAATCATCTCATTGGCCTACTATCTATCCTTTCTGTACCACAGGACCTACAGGGGAATTGTCAGACAGACGGGGTTTAGGGATGCCTGGACGATATTTAAGGCTGTTTTTGCTGCGTGGGCGTGCCTTACGTTGGTTTCTGGCCTTATCAGGATGAACTTTCCACAGGGATCACCTGTCAGTGATTTCATGCGGCCGTCATACGCGGTTTTGTTTACCCATGCCTTTTTCAGCACGGTCTGCTTGGTAGCGGCCAGGGCCTCTTACCGGACCCTTTACGAAAATTTCTTTTTTGGGGGACGGCAGGTTGAGAACGTTTTGATATTTGGAGCCGGGAACATGGGCACCATTACCCTGAACCTTCTGAGAAATGAAACCAGGAGGAAGGTCAAGGTCGTGGCCTTTGCCGATGATAATCCCAACCGGATAGGAAAGTTGATCAATGGGTACAAGATCATCAGTATGGACAGTCTAACGGTGGAGTTCGTGCAGAAACTCCAGCTTGACAGTATCATAATTGCCCTGGATGATAACAACAAAGAGCGCCTTTCCAGGATTTCTTCCAAAATAGAGCCCCTTCCCGTCAAACTGAAGATAATGCCGACTTCGGCGAAACTGATGAACGGAAAAGTGGCGACCCGCCAGCTGAGGACCTTAAAAATCGACGATTTGCTGGGGAGGGAGGCCATTAAGTTAGAAAATCCAGTTGTTCAAGAAATGATGCAGGGCAAAGTGATCCTGGTGACCGGTGGAGCTGGCTCGATCGGTTCGGAACTGGTACGGCAGATAAGCTTTGCCGATTTTGACAGATTGGTAGTCGTGGACCAGGCAGAATCCGCTCTTTATGACCTCCAGCAGGAGCTCAGGGCAAATTGCCATAAGGACGTAGTCTTTATGGTCTGCAATGTCCGTGATAGGCAGTCCATGGATTCTCTCTTCCAGCAGCACAGGCCGAACATCGTATTCCACGCTGCGGCCTATAAGCACGTTCCGCTGATGGAGCAGAACCCCTATGAATCTATCCTGACCAATGTCTGGGGCTCAAAGAACCTGGCAGATATGGCGGATAGGTACGGTGTGGAAAAATTTGTCATGGTTTCCACCGATAAGGCGGTAAACCCCACAAATGTGATGGGAGCGACCAAGCGGACTGCTGAAATCTATGTCTCTGCCTTGAATAAGAACAGTGATACCAATTTTATCGTCACCCGATTTGGAAACGTGCTGGGTTCCAATGGATCGGTGATCCCACTGTTTGAGAAACAGTTGAAACGCGGAGGTCCCTTAACGGTGACCCACCAGGATATCACCCGTTATTTCATGACGATCCCTGAAGCCTGCCAATTGGTCCAGGAAGCAGCTGTGATGGGACAGGGGGGCGAGATCTATGTCTTTGACATGGGCCAGCCGGTTAGGATCATGGACCTGGCAATACGCATGATCAACCTGAAGGGGTATAGATACCCTGATGATATTGCCATAGAGGTGACCGGTCTGAGACCAGGAGAGAAAATTTACGAAGAGCTGTTGGCCGACAATGAAAATACGACCCGGACCCACCATGAGAAGATCATGGTCGCAAGGGTCAGGACAGAAGAACTTGATGTCAATAAAACAAGGATCGAACGCCTATGCTCCCAGGTCGTATCTCAAGGAGCGGACCATAGCCCAATGGTACTGGTGGAACTGATAAAGGAGATAGTCCCAGAATATATATCTAAAAACTCTGTCTTCGAGAAGCTCGACAGGCATCAGGTGCTTGAATAGATTCTCCCCCTGCACAGGTATGGCCAGGTACTTCATGGATCTCTCTGTCACGCAATAGCGGTTTTCGGCAATATTGCCCGCTTGGAAAGCAAAAAAACTAAAGGAAGGGGATAAGGGAGGATCCCAACCCGCTTGGAAGCCCCTTTAGGGCCATGAGGCCAAAAGGGGGGCCATTTCGACCACTATTAAAAAAATCGCTTATTTGCCGTTGCAGGGCCCGATACACCTCTGGGCACAGGTACTTTGAAGTTGGTAAAATCGCTTTTGGGAGGGCCTTCTTCTGACAGCAGTACCTCCGTCCCGAATCACCGCGATGCCCATTGGCACCCTGAGGTTTTGGGACACCAAACTCCACGTGCCGCTCCCAGTCCCCATCAACAGGTTTCTCTCCGGAGGCAATCCATTCCCCGGATATCCGGCTTATCCATCCTTACTGTAATATACCACGTGGTGAAAGCGCAGCGCCTCCCCAGGGACCATGGGCAAGAGTCAGTGCACGACAGACCGATTGGCCAAATTTCTCTCATTGTTCAAGGGCATCTGGTACGGCGGATTTTCAGGTTGCCCCCATGTCGATCGTTGCGCTCAATCTAGGGAAACCTCTGTCTCTGGAAATCAGGGATGTCCCAGGTTCCGCAGTAACGACCGTTCTCTGTTGTGACGACTTGGCCTTACCGGCCCAGATATGTATCCTTGGTGAGATTGACGGGGATTTAGAGTAATGGAAAAGAACAATACCTGGGTTATATCGACCGATAGTTTTTAACCTGCTTATCCTGGCGGTGCGATGGCAGGTCCCACCGGCTCCTGATGAACTCTCATAATGGTCTGCCCATAATCCGGGGCCACAGGGCAATTGGTGCAATGGAAATGAAGGCAGCTGTTCCCAACACCGCCCGTTGTTTTGTAAAAGATAACAAAAGAGCCCCAGTTGAATGCTGAAAAACAACCGGGGCATAAAACGAAAAATACCATGTCGGACATGATTTTCCCAATATACCGAAAATTCCCCAGAACCATGACGGGCCGGGGAATCGTCTGAAAGGAAACGTATTCCTGATAGCTGTCCCTATGCCACAGACAAAGATTGCTGGAAATGGTTTGCAATGGGACCGGCTTTGACCGAGCAAAGTACCTGTGGACAAAAAAACCTGACAGGAGGCTATTCCGTCAGGTCCTTTTGATTTTCCTTCAAAGGTTGTAAAAGAGATTGTCAAAATACGCAAAAATTTCCGAAATGCAAAACGGCTGCCGTCCATATCCGGACCATTTTGCCTTCTGGGTCCAATAAGGTATACTTTTTTCATGGTTAACCGCCGCCCCTATGAAGGACGGTACATTTTGAGATGATACAAGGATCTTCCAGGGCATTACGTGTTGGGGTGGTCATGGACATGACTGCTGGAGAATTTCAAAATTTAATATTTTTCCAACCTTTTTGCCCGTTAAGGTTTCATAGATAGGAAGCACAATTCTAGATCCTGTTTCCATCGTTTAGTGCCCTGGAAATAATCAGGGGAAACATTATAAATATTAATAGCTATGAACAGGAAAAATTCAAGCAGGAGCAATTCGAGAGGTTCTTCAACAGGGAACCGGGAACATTCAATGGAAGACATCTATCAGTTGGGATACAGCCATGGATTCCGCGATGCATCCAACGATGAGGATTATGATGATGATTTCGATGAAGAGGATTTCGATGATTATGATGATGAGGACTATGATGATTATGATCGAGATTATGATGAAGAGGATAACGATGACGATGACGATGATAGATCAGACGGCAGGGGATCCAATAGGAGAAGGGACAGTGACGGCAGGTTCACCTCTGGGAGCTCACGTTCTTCATCCGGTAGGGGGAGAAACGGTTCGGGAAGTTCCGGAAGTGGCAATTCCGGCCGCGGTTCCTCATCTAGAGGTCGTTCGAGCTCATCGAGTTCCTCATCCGGTTCTGGGTCATCGAGAAGCTCCAGCTCCGGAACAAGCAAGCGAGGTTTTGCTTCCATGAGCAAGGCCGAAAGGACCAGGATCGCCCGGATGGGTGGGGAAGCTTCACATGGAGGCGGACGCCGCTCCGGACGTTCTGGAATTGGCGGGAGAAGAAATTCCTAATAAATCCATTTTTTTAACATGTGCCCCTACCTAGGGGCATTTGTAACTTAAACGAAAGAACACATATGGCAAAGACAGAATTGCAGCAGAAAGCAAAGAAAGGAACAGATGATTCCAAAAAAGACGATAATACCCCAACAATTTCATCATCAAAAAACAGCGCTGAAAAGAAAACCCCCTTATATGATCTCTTTCTGTCCGGATTGAAGGATATCCTGTATGCAGAGAACAAATTGGTGGATGCGCTCCAGGAAATGGAGCAGGCCGCAACGACAGAGGAACTCAAGGATGCTTTTGAAGACCACTACCTCTTGACGAAAAAGCACGTCAGCAGGTTGAAGAAAATATTTGAGAGACTTGGCGAAAATGAGGAGAGCAAGGAATGCAAGGCAATGGATGGACTTATTGAAGAAGCCAGGGAAATTATCAAATCCACTCAAGAGGGTTCGGTCACACGTGACGTAGCATTGATCATCGCTGCCCAAAAAGTTGAGCATTATGAAATTGCAACGTATGGAGGTCTGGCACAGATAGCCATTACGTTGGGGCTTGATAAAGTAGCCGATATCCTCGAAAAGACATTGCAGGAAGAGGAAGAAACCGACGAAACCTTAACGGATATTGCGGAATCCCATATTAATCCGGAGGCAGAAAAGGAAGATTAAGGAGCCAAGGAACAACAATTGGTTCATTTTTCACTCTATATCCAAACGTCCATTCATGTGGCTGGACGTTTGCTCTCCGGTGGCCAATCGAAAGCATAATCGCTACGTTAACGGTTTTCTGGCGGGCATCAGTACGGAGCGCCTTTTCGGGTGGCGATTGCCGCGCATTTGGCTGCCCTTTAAACTGTCCCTAATCAAAAAAGCGCAATTAGGATCAGCCGCCAGTATAGACATCTGGATTCCCAGGTCAATTACTTCCTCACCGATCTTTATCAGCCACTGTTTACCGTCCACCGTGTACATTGTCCACATTTCACCCCGAATCTCATTTATCTGTGAGTCCGGGGAATAGAACGGTCTACCTTCTGCCGTAACCGGAAAAGTTATTTTTTTTCGATTGGTCTCAATTCCTTCCTGCAAGAGTCTCTTTGCAGCCGACAGCACTGTTTCTATGGGTATCTTTTTCATAAGCCTTATATTGGTTGTCAATGTACATGCGTGTCTCAGGATAATGTGATTTGACTTCCACGGCACCCTATGGTCATAAAAATTCCCCGGTCCTATGGGTTACCGGGGTCAATGGACGATCTCCCAATAGGGATTGTTAACCGCGAGCTTACCGATTTCATTGCTGATGTGCAATATTTCAACCTGTCCTGAAAAAATTGCCACCTATAAAGGGGATTTATAGGCGGCAGGGTATTCTTAAGTTGTTACTTGTTCACATTGAACAATCCAGCCAGGTAATTGTTCTCTAGAAACGATCAATTTATATTCCCGCAGGGAGGACCTTAAATGGGGCCCTTGAGAATTCCGGTCTTTTATTTGGACCATGGAGCCTTGGCAGGGTACGAAAATACCGGAATATGCAAGAGAATTGCCCACAGACCTTCCAAGGGTAACACGCAGGAACTGCTCCGTTGAATTAACCGTAAAATGTAACGCTAAAGAAATGACAAAAGAACATATCAGCCAATTGATGGAACAAGGTTACCATATAATTGAATTCGGTGTCCCCAGGAAAGTTGAAGGTGATCTCTGGGAGTATCTTTCTGGCCTGGACGGTGAACTCCTCGAAATTTTTATACTGGAGGAACTGCTGACATGGGACGATGTGCAGCTGGAAAAGATTTACCTTAGGTTAACCTGAAAATACCCACGTTTTCCATTTTCGAAAAAAGTCGGGGAAATACCCTGGGTAATGTTATAGGCGGGTAGCCGGGAGAATTGCAGGGAAATACGCTCCGCAATTTTTTCTGGGTGCCCCTAAAGCTGTGCCTTGTCCGGTAGTTCTTTGGAAACAGGCATTAGTTCAAATGGATAAGCAGCCTTTGCTAGAACTACAATTTGGTCCGCTCAGCATAAAGCCCCGTGCCCAAAGGCATCCATTAATATAAGTTCCTGAACCTGCCCAATGTTTGGTTGAAGGTCCACTGGGTGCAGTTACATGGAATCCTTTCCGAAATGGTCCGTCTAAAACCCTCAATTGGGCTTTCAAGGGACATGCCCCGCAAAGAGTTAGCCCTGTTTGCGGTATGACCGGAATTATCATGTCATTTTCCATTTCAGGATTCCCAAGGGGGCATTCCATCTATGTGACCGTATTACCAGATTTGCACCATAGGACGGTCCACATTCCCCGGGACTGGACCCCAACAATCCGATATTGGCGAACCAGGTCCCCACCGGCAGCCATTCTGTGGGTATGATGGCCTTCCCCTGGATGGATCCATTGGTAGGCATGCCCAATTTCATGGTGGCACCCCTGATGCGCCATCGATCCTTGCCCATCTATCTTGCATGCTTCCCCTTATCGGTCCTCTCTAAGTCCTTGGCATCTAGTATTGCCAACAGTAATAGGTAATAGCCTTTTTCCAGTCCTAGTTCCTTTGCTTTCTTTTCGATCTTGTCCATTTCCATGCGATTAAATTTATAAGTTGTTCAGTCCCCGGGTTAAGTGCAAATCCGGTACTAATATCCGCGGATTAGCTACTTGTGAAATGAATTTTATGATAAAGAAAGCTGCCATTGGCTGTTGTGCAAGCAGTGTTCACTATGAGGAAAAATTGTTTCCCTGTTTTTGGTATTGGCTCTCTTGTGACGTCCTAAAAAAAGGACAGTTAGGTGCGTCCATGTTCAGCTGTTCCGCATCACAGCGCCCTTTCCCAAAGCCTGGCATTAGCCGGACCTATGTGGCTATGCCGGCCCAAAAGCCCGGTCCCGCCACCGTCCTGGCAAAATCTGTGATCTACCGCAGGAGGCCCCTCTGTCCTCAGGGATTTCCTTGCCAGTAGGGGGGACCCCCGGCCAATTGCGGCGGTACAGAAAACATCAGGATATCCATATGCAAGAAAGGACTTCTTTGGCGCCGTCTGGTTTGAGGGTAGGGCGGTGAACATTTTGTCCGTAGGGTTCACCATTCATGCGCAGTATTGCTATATTTGTTCCTGGGATGATTAAAAGAGAGACCATAGAGAAAGTACTGGACGCAGCTCGGATCGAAGAGGTGGTCGGAGATTTTGTCGATCTCAAAAAGAGAGGGACATCCCTGATCGGGAACTGTCCATTCCACAATGAGAAAACGCCTTCCTTCCATGTGTCGGTATCGAAAGGGATCTATAAGTGTTTCGGCTGTGGGGCAGGGGGAGATTCCCTAAAGTTCGTGATGGAGCATGAGAAGTATGCCTATCCCGAAGCCATTCGCTATTTGGCCAAGAAATACAATATTCCAATCGAGGAAGTCGAGCGAAGTCCCGCCCAGCTTGCCGCCCAGGATAAAAGAGAGAGCCTGTACGTCCTGAGCCAGTGGGCAGCCAGGTATTTCAAGGCCCAGATCTGGGAAACCGACCTTGGCAGGAGCATCGGCCTGAGCTATTTCCGCGAACGCGGATATCGGGACGAGACCATTCAAAAGTTCGATCTGGGGTACTCTCCTGAAGCATGGACAAGTTTGGTGGACGCCGCATTTACAGAAGGGTTCAGCAAGGAATACCTTGCCGAGGTCGGCCTTGCCGTGGAGCGTGATGACAAGTCCCTGTACGATCGCTTCCGTGGCCGGGTAATCTTCCCTATCCATAACCTCACTGGCCGTGTCATTGGATTTGGAGGGAGGACCCTCAAGACGGACAGGAACGTCCCTAAGTACGTGAACTCTCCTGAATCCGAGATCTACCATAAATCCAATGTCCTTTACGGATTGCATTTAGCAAAGAAAGCGATCTCCGAGCAGGATATGTGTTACTTGGTTGAAGGTTATGCCGATGTGCTCTCGTGCCACCAGGCGGGCGTGGAGAACGTAGTCTCCTCCTCAGGGACATCCCTCACGACAGGCCAGATCAAACTGATTTCCCGGTACACTAAGAACGTCGTCATCCTGTACGATGGGGACGAAGCGGGGATCAAGGCATCCATGCGGGGGACCGATATGCTATTGGAAGAAGGCCTGAACGTCAAGGTCCTGCTGTTTCCTGATGGGAATGACCCAGACTCCTACGTTCAGAAATATGGAGCATCCGCTTTCAAGGAGCATATCGAAAAACATCAGGAAGACTTTGTTTTCTATAAGACCAACATCTTATTACGAGACGCCAAGGAAGATCCTATCAAGCGAGCGGAAGTGATCCGAGAAGTCGTAAACAGTATTGCACTTATCCCCGATGAGATCAAGGTATCTGTGTACCTCCGCCAATGTAGCGGACTGTTGGACATTGAAGAACGCGTCCTGCTTACCGAACTTAACAAGATCCGGATGGATAAGGCTAAGGCAAGGGATAGAAAGGCAGCAAGTGCAGCTCCTGAACCTAGTCCAGATTACCCAGCGGATGATTTTATTCCGGCAGAGATGCTTGCTGCGATGGCCGCCGAGGGAATTGCTGTTCCAGAGCCCAAGGTAAATCAGGTAACTTCCGAAATCCTGATGGAAAGGGAGCTTGTGCGCGTACTGCTGAACTATGGGCGTGAGCTCGTGACCTGGGAAGGGGATGGCGATATCCCGGTGGCCCCCTATCTATTGGCGAGCATGGATGACGTGAGCTTCCAGGACAGGGCCAGCCTCAAGATCATCGAAGAGTTCAAGAAGCAGGCTGGAAACTTTGAGGTACCTGAAGCCAAGTTCTTCTTCTCCCATGAGGATGGAGAAGTTTCCAGGTTGGCCGTTGACAGCATTGCCACAAGATACGAGATCAGCCCCAACTGGAACGACGATAAGCGCAAGATCTTCGTGCCTGAGGAAAAAGATCAATTGAAGGACCTGGTCAACCAATTGATCTATAGGGTGAAGAAGAACAAGATCGAACAGGAGATGCACAGGATCAGGGAAGAACTCAAAACATGCAGTGACCCCGATGACATGCTTCTGTTGATCGCCAAATACCAGAAGCTGAAGGAAGGCGAGAAACTGTTGGGCGATTTTCTCGGAAATACGATCGTAAAATAATTAAAATTGACCGCCAGGACCCTTGGGCAAAAGGTAGAGAATTAGCGGTTTCATTTAAAATGATCGGTTTTCAGATTATTGGACCAAAATGGCGGGATAAAAAAACTAACGGTAGATATTATCGCCCACGATAATGGGTTTTGGTATTTTCGCAAGTGAAAGCATGGTCCCATTCGGCATTTGGTGCCGAAAGGGATATGGCCAGATCACAGCACAAAAATACAATGAGCGGGGCAAAAGAAGCCCATTTCAGGCAATACTGAAACCGTGGAGTAACCGGGTTGGATGTCATGACCCTTATCGAGGGTGGGCCAACATACATAAAAGACGAATTTTGGAACTATTGATATGAACAACAAACTAAAGCTTAGCATCCGGGCACTGACTGCCCTTTCCATTTCCTTGGTCATTGGTTGTAAGACCCAACAGAGCAAGGTTGAATTTCTCAACCCCACCGATGACAGCAAGGTCCTGAAAGGGGAGAAGGTGCAAGTGAAGTTGAAATTTCCTGATGCAGCGGTAGACTCGGTCGTCTATTCGGTGGACGGTGATATCTTTGACCGCAGGACCGACACGACAGCGGTCGTGTTTGATACCGAGGCCTATAGCTATGGAAATAAGAGATTGAGTGCAAAGGTGTATTCCGGGGGCAAAGAGGATATCGCATACAGCGAGGTCTTGGTCGTACCGCCCGCTCCAAAGCAATACGCTTTTGAAGTGGTAAATACCTATCCGCACGATCAGGGAGCCTTTACCCAGGGGCTATTCTTCGAAAACGGGACCTTATATGAAACTACCGGTCAGTTAGGCGAATCTACCCTGCGGAAAGTGGAACTCTCAACAGGAAAGGTCCTTCAGAGAGCGGACCTGGCCGCTGATGAATTCGGTGAGGGCATGACCGTAGTTGGAAATAACATGTACGTACTGACCTGGCAGAACAACAAGGGACATGTATATGATAAAGATACTTTCAAGCTATTGAAGTCCTTTGATTACCGGAACAGCAAAGAAGGCTGGGGCCTGACAAATGACGGCAAACGGTTCATCAAATCCGACGGATCCAACAATCTATACTTCTTGGATCAAGCAACATTGGAAGAAACAGGTTCCATAGCCGTATTTGACGATAACGGTCCCGTTGAAAAATTGAACGAATTGGAATTCATTGACGGAAAGGTCTATGCAAACCTCTATTACGGCGACAGGGACGAAATGGTGATCATCGATCCTGAGACCGGAATCGTTGAGGGCAGGATCAACTTTGTTGGCCTATATAGCGATAACCGCGCTCCTTATGATAATGAGATGAACGGGATAGCCTATAAACCGGACAGCAAAACCTTATTGGTAACAGGAAAGCACTGGACCAAATTGTTCGAGGTCCGCCTAAAGGAGCGCTAGATCAATCTGTTCTCTGTCGTTATCTTGATCAGCGACATCATGTTTTTTGTTTTGAACTTGCTCATCATCCTTTTCCTATGGGTCTCGATGGTGAGCGGGGACAGAAACAGTTCCTCCGCAATCTGGACCGATGTCTTCCCTAAAGCGATCAGTTTCAGGATTTCAGTCTCCCTTTTCGTCAGCTTGGGTAACAAGGGCAGGTCGGAACCTGTCGGATTGGCGATGATCTCCTGGACGGCAGAGCTGAATACCATCTGTTTGTTCACCGCCCGGTCCAGGCATTTTTCCAGTTCCACGATATCAATGTTCTTGAGCAGGTAACCTGAAGCTCCGTTCTGCATGAGCTGAAGGATCACGCTGCGCTCCGTATGGTTGCTCAGGCCCAGGATGATCACATCCGGAGCGATCCGCTTGATCTCCAAACAGAGGTCTAAACCGTTGATATCGGGAAGCGAGATGTCCAGCAGGACAATATCCACCGGGTCGGTGCGAAGGAATTGCAACAGTTCATTACCCTTGGTAAAGGTGGCGCTCACCTCATAGGACCTAATGCGGCCCAAGAGGCTGACCAACCCCTGTAGGATTAGCGAGTGATCATCGACAATGGCTATGCTATAGGCAGAATTGTACATGTTATGAGGGAAAGTTGTCAAATAATGATCCTAAAGATAGCCAAGTTCCCGGCAAAATGGATGGCCGATCTGAAATATCCCTGTTTACGGGTACACCGGGGTTTGCGGTCAATTAAGGTCTGATGCTCCCTTTGGGCACCATAAACTCCACCTTTCCTTTCAAAGGTTCAAATTCCAGCCTGTGCGACTCCTCTATCCGGTCAGGAAAAAGTATACCGTAGAGATGGTCTACCTCATGCTGGAATATCACGGCCGTAAAGCCTTCGATCAGTTCCTCCTTCACGTTGCCCCTGCGGTCGATATGCTGCAATTTGATTGCGTAGCTTCGCTTTACGTCCTGTTTCAGGTCGGGAATCGACAGACAGCCCTCGGCCCCCAGACGGGTAAGCTTCGACCGCCAGATGATCTTGGGGTTCAGATAAAACTCGAAAGGTTCGCCCTTTTTGTCCAGACGCTGTACCCAAATGACATTTTTGCTGATGCCGACCTGGGGGCCCGCAATCCCAACCCCGCGATGTTCCGGGGCCCTGACCGTAAGCAGCATCCTTGCCGCAAGCCTGTCCAGTAGTGGATCATCAAATTTAATGTCCTCAGAAGGTCTCTTCAGGACCGCCGACTCCCTTTCATCTGTAATCTGGTAAACGTGCATCAAGCTGTTCTGATCAGCGTCATTGATCAAAGATTTTTCAAAATCGTTAAAGTTCTTTGCCGTACTCTTATTCACGTTCCTTTCGTTTTTAGGTCCTTTGTACTTTTTCTCTCCCGCTTCGATCGCAGCATCCAAAACATTGTCCTTTGGAGGCTGAGGGCATCGGTATCCGTTGCTGTATGCGCAGTAGGGATTATATGCCCTGTTGAAATCGATCGTTATCTTTCCATCCTCAATGTCTGAAATGCTCAGGTCCAGATAACGGCCGCCCTCATAGGAGGTCTCTCCAGTGGTACTGTCCATGAAAGGAACAAAAAGGTGGTTTTTATAGGTCGCATTCTGGAATAGCGCCACACTTTGGTAAGCCGTGAGCCTGTGTTCCTTCCCATTGAGTTCAAAGCTCAAAAGTCCATACCTCCTGTACTCGTTTGATGTACCATCATAAGTTGGCATCCTGAAGGTAGGCTCGTTGAAAAGCTGCTCTACCCTTGCCGTAACGACATAATCTCGTTTTGCAGGATAGAAGGTCACATATTCAACCTGATCTTTTCGCAAGGGACCAAATTCATCCTTTGCCATTTCCTGGATCTGTCTGTCCCTATAGGACTGGATTTCCTGTTCCAAGGATTGGGCCATAAGAACAAACGGTGCAAAAAAGCTGATGAAATAGATAAATACTTTCATTTTTTGAATAAATATCTATCAAATGTATAGATATTTTGCGATTATCGGATAGGGGTATTCTAAAGTTTAATTGTAATTTTGTGAAAATTGCAGAGACATGAGAATAATGGCGTTTGATTATGGGACAAAGAGAATTGGAATCGCTGTTTCCGACAGCATGCAGATTATTGCAAGCCCATTGACCACCATACACCCAGAGGAAATCTGGGGATTCCTGTCCGGCTACCTTGCCAGCGAAAAAGTGGAAACGTTTGTCATTGGCAGGCCCAGGCAAATGGACGGAACTGCCTCTGGATCTGATCAGCATGTGGTCGGTTTCAGAAGGAAACTCCGCAGGACATATCCCAATATCCCGATTGTAGAGGTGGATGAGAGGTTTACCTCAAAGATTGCCTCCCAGGCAATTGCACAGTCAGGGATGAAAAAAAGCAAGAGACAGGACAAACAGTTGATTGACAAAGTTTCGGCAGTATTGATCCTGCAGACTTATATGGACACCAAATCTTTTTAATATGGCATTGAAGGACATTCAGTTTTTTACGGAGGACATCGATTTTACGATCAAGGAAAAACAAAGGGTTAGGGAATGGATTGGCGCAACGATCAAGGCCGAGGGATTCCGGCGCATAGGGGAGCTGAGCTTTGTTTTCTGTTCAGATGCCTATCTCTTGGAAATCAACAAACAATACCTAGATCATGATACCTTCACTGATATCGTGACCTTTGACTCTTCCGAGGAGCAGGGGGTCATTGCGGGCGATATCTTCATTTCGGTGGAGAGGATCAGGGAGAATGCCCAAAAATTCCATGTTTCCGAGCGCGATGAACTGCACCGTGTGATTATCCATGGGATCCTCCACCTGTGCGGATATGGCGACAAAGGCAAACGGGACAAAGCCCGGATGACCGAAAAGGAGGACCATTACCTATCTGTGAGGGGATTCTGAGGAGCTGCGGCCGAAAGCCGCTTGCCCCCTATATTCCGTTTTGGGCAAACCCTGCGTTCCTTCCATGTTTATCCGGACAGGGCTGTGCAACAGGACAATGCCACCGGAGCATGGGACTGCCAACAAGAGGCAGGCCTATAGGATTTTTGCACATTTTGCCACATCCCCCGTTCGCATATTGCAAAAGCCCAACCTTTTTCGTCCCCAGGGGACAGACATAACTTCCGAAAACTATCCCATAGACCTTTCCAGCGCAAAATAAAGGCCAAAGGTCCGGCACAGGACATTTGTCCCAGCTTGCCGTTGTTCAAGGACCAAAAACAGAAGGACCGAGTTTGATGCCCCCGGCCCATGGAAGTGCAGCATCTGGGTGGTTGCAATAATGCTCTTTCTTGCCCGGTGCAAAATGGCCTGGATGGACCCCTGGACCCGAGCGGAAAAAACCCCCCTAGGAATAGGGAGATCCCTAACATTTACTTTTGAGCCCGATATCCATGCCGCCGTTGGTGCTCAGGGATCCCTAACGTTGTCCATGGCTTGGACCCTACGGCTTTGTTGGCAGGGGCCCGGAAAAGGGAAAGAGGGCCTGGAGGGAAACAGTTAAACAGGTGTGGCATAAACGCCGATAGCAGGAAACAGAAGGTCAACAGTTTCCGTTCCCGAGTATTTTATCCAAAGCGAGGATGAACTACCCGAGGAAGAAAGGGTATTTTGGAACAGGCATTTTTGTGCCCCCGCTTGTTCTTCATTAAACACCATATGAATATCGAAGACATAAAAGTGCTGAAGGGCCCTAACCGCTGGTCCATCAAGCGGACGGACCTCATCCAGGTCACCTTGGACATACAGGAGTATGAATCTCTCCCCAGTAACCAGCTCGAGGGGTTTACCGAAAGGCTCTTCGAGCTTATCCCCTCACTCTATAGCCACCGCTGCTCGGAAGGGCGGGCTGGGGGATTCCTCCAAAGGATGTTGGACGGTACGTGGATGGGGCACATCATGGAACACATTGCGTTGGAGCTACAGTGCCTTGCCGGGATGGAGTGCGGGTTTGGAAGGACCCGCGCTGAAGGCAGGCCCGGGGTGTACTATGTGGTCTTTTCCTACCTATTTCCGAAAGCGGGGGCCTTTGCCGCAGAAGCGGCGGTGGACCTTGCCGATCGCCTTGCCAGAGGACTCCACTTCGACCTTGAACCATGCCTTGCCCGGCTCGCCCAGATCGGCCGGGAGGAAAGGATGGGGCCCAGCACCCAGGCCATTGTAGATGCCGCCACCAGGCGGGGAATCCCATGGAGAAGGCTCGACGAGAACTCACTTGTCATGCTCGGACATGGGATCCACCAGAGGCGCATCCGGGCGACCATGGCCGACAGCACAAGCAACATAGCCGTAGAGACTGTCCAGGACAAACACCTGGCCAAAAAAATTTTGATGGAAAGCTATCTTCCCGTACCGCAAGGAACGGTGATCAGCAATATATCGGGACTGGAGGGAGCCATAGCCCAATTGGGCTATCCCGTAGCCATCAAGCCCCTGGACGGAAACCATGGAAGAGGGGTAAGCTCTCATGTAGTTGACCTTACCTCTGCTAGGAAAGGGTTTGAAAAGGCGAGCAGCCATTCCCATGAGGTAATCGTGGAAAAGCACATCAGGGGCGAGGACTATCGGTTGCTGGTGGTAGGCCACAAACTGGTCGCGGCAGCCAGAAGGACCCCTGCCCATATCATAGGAAATGGACGGGCAACGGTCAGGGAACTTATTGTGGAACAAAATTCCGATCCTCGAAGGGGCAAGGGACATGAGAATTTCCTGACCAGGATCGAGGCGGACCATCAGACCCTTGCCATTCTGGAGGAGAACGGACTTGAAATGGACAGCGTGCTTGCCTTAGGTACCAGGCTTCTGTTGAAATATACGGCCAACCTGTCTACCGGGGGTACCTCGGAGGACGTGACGGGACTGGTCCATCCGCAAACAAAGTCAATGGCCGAAAGGGCATCCAGGATTGTGGGCCTTGATATCTGCGGGATAGACCTTGTGGCCCTGGACATTGAGCGTCCCCTTGGCGGGGGAAATGGAGCGATCATCGAAGTCAATGCCGCCCCCGGGTTGAGGATGCATACCCACCCCACCAAGGGAGATGCCAGGGATGTTGGAAAGGACGTGGTCGATATGCTGTTCCCGGCTGGAGTCCCATTTCGAGTCCCCATTGTTGCTGTTACCGGAACCAACGGAAAGACATCGACAGTCAGACTGCTGGCCCACATGGCGCAGGTGGCTGGTAAAAAAGCAGGCTGCACGACCACCGAAGGGATCTATATCGACGGTCAATGCATAACCGAAGGGGACTGCAGCGGTCCGATAAGCGCCGGAACCGTACTCAGTGATCCCCTCGTCGACTATGCGGTACTTGAATGCGCCAGGGGGGGCATCCTAAGGGCCGGCCTAGGTTTCGACCGTTCTATGGTAAGTATCCTGACCAACATTGCCGAGGATCACCTGGGCCTGGACGGAATTGAGGATGTGGAGGCCCTTGCCATTGTAAAGAGGACTGTACTGGAGACGACACAGCCGGACGGACTTGCCATCATCAATGCAGATGACCCCATTGCGTGCAGGTTGGCAGCGGGCCTGGGCTGCGGGGTGGGATATTTCGGGATGGTGGCATCTCCACTTCTATCCGAACATTTCTCCAAGGGCGGGGCGGTTGCCTATATTGATCAGGGCTGGTTAACGTTGGGCTGGAACGGGATCCTCCAAAAAATAGCCGAAGTAAGGAAAATGCCACTGACAATGGGCGGAAAATACGATTGCATGGTGCAGAACTGCCTTGCCGCTGCACTGGGTGCCAGGGCGTCGGGGATACCAGTAGGCGCAATAGCGGTTGGGCTCTGCACCTTCAATCCCGATGAAAAAATGAACCTTGGACGCATGAACACCTTTCAGCTGGGATCCAACAGGATAATTGTAGACTATGCGCACAATTCCCATGGTTATCGTGAACTGGCAAAATACCTTTCCAGGGTGGGGCCCTGCAGGAAAACGGGAATAATCACGGGAACTGGGGACCGTAGGGACAAGGACATTGCCGAGATAGGTTCGATATGCGCGCAAATCTTCGACAGATTGGTCCTGAGGACCGACCGAAACTGCCGCGGCAGAAAGCCCAAAGAGATTATAGAACTGCTCCTAACGGGCATCAGGGAACGGGACCGCGAAATGGAAGTGGTAATAGAAATTCCGGAAACAATGGCTATTGGTCGCGCACTGGACTCCCTTGAAGAGGGGGAATTGGTCTTCATCAGCAGTGATGACAGCCGCGCCACCCTTGAAATCGTAAAGAATGAAATTTTAAAAAGAAAATCTGGATATAGAAAATATGGAACCTAAGGGAAAGATCTTTCTCATTGGAGGAGCTGAGGAAAGGGCAGGCAATATGCAGCCCGAACGGTCCAAGGAATGCAGTTCGCGTTATGAAATCTTGGGACAGCTGTTGCCATCAAAAAAAATGAACGGACGGATAGAGGTAATAACCTGTGCATCGGGGGTACCCAAGGATATCGCCAGAACCTACGAACGTACCTTTGGGGAGATAGGATATGCTAACGTTGGATTTCTCCACGCGGACCGCCGCTCTGAGGTTTCTGCACAGGATTGGTCGCAGCGAATAGGGGATGCAGAGGTAGTTTTCCTGACAGGGGGCGACCAAGCCAAATTGGCCGCCATACTTGGCGGCAGCAGGCCCTGGGGCACTATTGAGGAAAAATACAGAGAAGATAAGGGCTTTACCGTGGCAGGGACCAGTGCGGGGGCTATGGTCCTCTCCTCTACCATGATCATGGGGGGAGGGAGTTCCGATAGTCATATCGAGACGCCTATCAGGCTAGGCCCCGGCCTGGGGATTGTAGACCACTGCGTTGTGGATACACACTTTGTGGAAAGAGGCAGGTTCGTAAGACTTGCGCGCTCTCTGCTACTAAACCCACGGTACTTGGGACTGGGCCTGGGCGAGGACTCCGCCGTGGTCATAGAGGGTGGCATTAAGGCCACCTGCATAGGTAACGGAATGGTAGTGGTGATCGATTGTTCAGGCGTGACCCAGACCAATAGCGAGGAAATCGATGCGGTAAATTCGATCTATGCACGAGACATCCAGGTCCACCTGCTCATCAAGGGATGCAGCATTGACCTTACGGAAAGAGGCCCGAATTTCTCAAACGGAAGGTGATGGCTGGAAATCTTTCGTGAATCCCCAGACTCAGGAAACCTGTCCAGGTAGGCAAGATTGAATCCCTTTGTGCTCAAAATTGGAAATCCCCTATGAGTTTTTAGAAAATAAATCTTTATTTGCTTCAGCCCCAACCAATCATTGCGCAGTTTGTTCTAATAATTAATAAATCAGTTCACCCCAAAACCGAAAGATATGTTCAGAGATGGAGCCCGAAAAAGTGCGTGGCAGAATGAAGTAAAATGGTACGGTACCGTATTCAGCAAAGATAGAGAATTTGATGCAGTCATTGTAGGTGGGGGCATCACGGGCATCTCCACTGCACTCAAGTTGCAGCAAAAGGGCCTGAAATGCCTTCTCCTGGAAGCAAATAACATAGGGTTTGGAACTACTGGCGGAACAACTGCGCACCTGAACGATTTCTTTGATACCACCTTCAGCTACGCTATCGCGAAGTTTGGCCTTGAGAAAGCCCGATTGCTTGCCCAGGCAGGCCGCGAGGGGTTGAGGACCGTCCAGATGAACGTTGCCGAATATGGGATCGAATGCGACTATGAAGGTAAAACAGCGGAACTCTTTGCGCTGGGGGAGGAACAGGCAAACCAATTGGCGGAAATTGTCGATGGGGCAAGGAAGATAGGATATGAGATGAATTACACGGACAGCATCGAATACCCCTTTCACTTTGAAAGAGCTGTCTCTATACCCGGACAGGCGCAGTTCCACCCCGTAAAGTACATCACGGCATTGGCAGACATATTCGTCGCAAATGGTGGGGCGTTGGCAGAGAACTGCTTATGCAGCTCCTTCAACGAGACCAGCGAAGGGGTCGTAATGGAAACGGGTTTAGGGGAAATTCGTGCAAAGAATGCAGTTTTCGCTACACACACCCCCCCGGGTATAAGCCTCCTGCATTTTACCTGTGCACCCTATAGGAGCTATGTGATCGCGTTCACCCTGAGAGAGGGAACCTTTCCAACCACCCTGGGTTATGACCTAGGCGATCCGTACCATTATTACCGTGTTCATGAGATAGATGAAAAAAAAATGATTATTGCTGGTGGCGAAGACCACAAAACAGGGCATAGTGACGATACAGGAGCATGCTTTTCCCGCCTGGAGGACCATTGCAGGAAGCATTTCCCAGTTGATCAGGTTGAATATGCCTGGTCCAGCCAATATTTCGAGCCGGTCGATGGCCTCCCCTCTATCGGTGTGCTGCCATCCAGCGATGGCCGTATATATGTAGCGACAGGGTTTAGGGGGAATGGGATGACATTTGGTTCGCTTTCTTCTGGGATCCTTTCCGACCTGATCACAGAGGGGGCAAGTAAGTACAAGGAAATTTTCGATCCCAAAAGGTTTAAGCCCAATGCCGGCTTCTCTAACCTCCTGAAGGAGAATGCCACTGTCCTCAAGGACCTACTGGTGGACAAGATTTGGATGGAGCGGGTGCGCTCCCTGGCCGATATCGGTGCGGGTGAGGCTAAGGTCGTCCAGCACCAGGGCAATTCGTATGCGATATTTGCCGAACAGAACGGTAAGCTGCACGTCTTAAGGAGCACATGCCCACATGCAAACTGTGAGGTCCGATGGAATAATGCGGAGCTTTCCTGGGATTGTCCATGTCATGGTTCGCGCTTCAATGTAAACGGGAAGATCCTAAACGGGCCCTCCACAACTCCCCTTGAGCAAATCACGGATCCGGAATTATAAAAAAGCCGGTTATAAAAAATGTGCCGGCACATTTGGAACTCCCTAAGGGAGCAATGTAACCTTTCTTGAGAGTTTTGGGGCAGTCCATAATCTCTAAGGACCCTTGATTTTTGACTTTTTCAAGAACGGTTCAGCGGAAAGCTCCCTGAACCGGCAGGATATTTAAAGGGTCAAGAGAATATTTGCAGCGAGGGAAAAATCATGGATCCTGCCCGATGCACCATCCAGGCCATGATCGAATCGTACAACCTACCTAGCTTTAGGAGGGAAATTATGGTGGGTGGCTATCGATTAACGGGGAAAATGATTAACATTGTAGTAAGATTAAGGGCTCGGTGGGATTTACCGACGATCTAATCACAAAAACTGTTATGCCGATGGTAAATAAATTATTCGCTTCCGTACTTTCTACTTATTTTGTGGCCAGCGCAACTGTACTTTTTGCACAGACCGTCCCTGTCATCAAGGAAGGCGAAGCTCAGATTGTGGAAGGTTTCAATACCCCTGAGAGATGGATCCGCGAAGACCTATGGGTGGAAACCGAATTTGACACCGATGGAGATGGGAAACCGGACCGGATGCACGTCGACGTGACCCGTCCCTTCCAGACGGAAACCGAGAGCCTCAAACTCCCTGTCATCTACGAAACCAGTCCCTATTATGCCGGAACGGCTCAGATGGTCGATGGGATTATGTGGAACGTTAGGCATGAGATAGGAGAAAAAGCTCCTGCTCCCAGGGTACATCCCGAGGTTAAAAGAACAGGTGAAAGACCTGTAATTTCCAATAGTCTTATTCGTGAATGGGTAAAACGTGGTTTTATCGTTGTGCATTCTTCATCCCCTGGTACTGGATTGTCTGATGGTTCGCCGACTATTGGTGGTCCTAATGAATCCCTTGCCCCAAAAGCTGTCATTGAATGGCTGTCAGGAAAGGACAATGGCTATACCAGCCGGGACGGAAACGAAAAAGTAAAGGCCTATTGGTCAACCGGAAAGGTAGGTATGACCGGAACGTCATTTAACGGCACACTACCTTTGGCAGCTGCTACGACCGGTGTGGAAGGCCTAAAGGCCATCATCCCCGTTGCACCGAATACCTCATATTACCATTATTACCGTTCTAACGGGCTGGTCCGCAGTCCAGGAGGCTACTTAGGTGAGGATATCGACGTATTGTATGATTTTGTCCATAGTGGTGATGAAGCTAAACGTGCATATGGCAATAAGGTAATCCGTGATACGGAAATGGCGAACGGATTGGATCGTGAATCTGGTGACTATAATGATTTCTGGAAGGGCCGCGATTATCTGAACCAAATGTCAGGGATGAAGGCCGCGTTATTGATGTCCCATGGATTCAACGATTGGAATGTGATGCCTGAGCATAGCTACAGGATCTATAAGGCCGCTAAGGAATTGGGAATTCCGGTCCAGATCTATTACCATCAAGATGGACATGGTGGTCCTCCTCCCATGAAAATGATGAACCGTTGGTTCACCCGTTATTTATATGATGAGCAGAATGGAGTTGAAAAGGACCCTAAGGCTTGGATCGTGCGTGAAAATGATAGACAGTTCAATCCTACTGCCTATGCCGATTATCCAAATCCTGCCGCTTCCAATGTGAAACTTTACCTAGCTGCAGGTGCTCCAAAACACGGTAGCTTGTCAACCAAACAAAAATCAGGAAAAGTTAAAGAGACTCTGGTTGATGATGTATCCTTTACGGGTGATTCATTGGCACAATTAGAAACATCCAAGCATAGATTGCTTTATCTGAGCCCAAAACTGACTAAAGATCTCCATATTTCGGGTTTGTCCCGGATCAATATCCGCTTATCGAGCAGTAAACCTGCAGCAAACCTTTCGGTTTGGTTGGTTGCATTGCCTTGGGAAAAGGGTAAGAATGTGAAGATCACGGATAACATCATTACCCGTGGTTGGGCCGATCCGCAGAACCATGGGTCATTGACCAAAAGCAGTCCGCTCAAACCGGGCAGGTTCTATGACTTGGCTTTCGACCTGCAGCCCGATGATCAGATCATTCCTGCTGGTCAACAGATCGGACTGATGGTATTCTCCTCCGATCAAGAGTATACCCTTTGGCCGGAGGCCGGAACGGAACTGACCCTTGACTTGAACGGAACCAGTCTGACATTGCCAGTGGTGGGCGGAGTTCAGGCATTTGATGCTGCGGTAAAATAACTCAATACCCAAAAATATCGCCCAAGATCTCTTTCTGCAAGATCGACAGTGTTGGTTGAATGGATAATTTCACACTGCTCTTGCCATCGGCGTTAACGGTCCTCTGGTACTGAATCCCTGCCATAGAAAGATATTTCTGATAATCTAGGTCCCCCGTGCCCTGTATATAAGTGAATATATCATCAAGATCCCGGCCCGCGATGCCCTCGCAGGCCGTTTTTATTTCCTCTTCCGTTGCGCCCCTATCTTTTTCCTTATAGTAGTTGTAGTAGAGGGCCCTCATCACATCGTTGAGCGACCTCTCATTCTTACTGGAATGACGGATAGCAATGTCAAGGAACATACCGATGATCGGACCCTTTTCATAATAGGAGATTGTTTCCCCTCGCCTCCCGAAAGGGCCGTCCTCCCAGGTCTCCCAGCTCGACTGGGCCAGGGTCTGTTTTTTCCTGCCCGCATTGTTCTCATATCCCTGGATGGTATTCTGCCAGTCTTCCAGGATCTGTCCCGGTTCAATCAGGCCGGCGTCCTTGAGGATGATGTTCTCATAATAGACCGTTAGCCCTTCGCTCAGCCATAGCCCCCTGGTCCTGTTGGGCCGGCTGTAGTCGAAAGGGCCGAGTTCAATGGGACGTATCCTTTTTACGTTGTAGTGGTGGAAATACTCGTGTGCCAGGAAACTCAGGGTCCTCAGCCGGTTGGCGGGATCTGAGTCCAGGCCATCCCCAGTAAAGGCAACCGCCGTCGAATTTAGCTGTTCGATGCCGCCATTGCCCATCCCCAGACCCAGGAAGGTGTAATGTTCATAGGGTATCTCCCCAATTATGTCACTGGCGCTCCTCACGATCCTTTGAAGGTCGTCCATAAAGGACTTTCTGTCAAATTGGGCCATTTGGTAACCCAGGAACCGGTGTTCGGCCCCCCGGACCCTGAAGCTCGGCAATTCGGTGAGGTTTCCCGCCAGAATCGGTGAATCATATAGGATATCGTAGTCCCCGGCCCTGAATGTGCGCGGAGCTATGGAATCCAGGCCCGTCGCGATATTCCGCCAGCTCGGATGCTCCATGATCTCTACGATCACTGTCCGGTCGAGATCCTTGTCTGGATACATGAAAATCCCCGTGGGCCTGATGAATGCCCTGTCCTTATCGATATAGGGAACTGCGACGAAGGGTCGTTCGGTGGTAACGGTATAGCTCACATGGATCCTCCCACCTCCTCCAGTTGCTATTCGCCACTGGTCGTCCCTCGTCCTTTGCCACGGTAGGCCATTGCCGCGAAGGTCGGATGCCCTGAACTCGGAAATATTCCTGCCAAATTCCAGCACCTGATAATATCCTGGGGTCCAGACAGGTATGTTCAGGTCCAACAGTTTTTCACCGTTGGGCACCGATAAGTGCATCTGGACCCTGAACCTGTTCCGGTGGGCTTCGGAGAAATCCACGGTGAAATTGACCGTATCCCTCTGGCAAAGGCCTTTGGTGCAGCATAGAAGGGAGATGACCGTCAGAAGAAGTAGTTTTTTCATGTTCCAATAATGTAGGGTGTTCAGTCCTAAAAATAGCAAACATGGAAGAGATTTCCGCAACAATTCTTTCAATTGTCAGTCACCGCGGAAAGCACGCCCCGTGGCGGTACCTACCTGTGCGGTCGGTGCCGCTTGACGGCCAGTCTTGTCATTTCTTAGAGATGACCAGGTGCCTGGTCGAGGGGTCGGAGATCAACCTGTCCATTTCCGAGAAGGTTATGTCTTGGATGTCGCGTTTTATCTGTTGATAGCTTTTGGACACCAGCCCCTCGCTGGGCTTGGTTAGCTCCTCGAGATCCTGGTAACTGGACTGCTCCCTTGCGATCCCCTCGTGGTCGTTTATCACCTTGCCATGGAAAGCCTTCAGGGATACGGGCAATTGGGGGTCGTCTGCCACCATTCCCACAAATTCCCCAGAGGAAAGGCTTGAGATTGTCGAGGGCGGTATGGCCACCTCAAGTTGGCTGGACAGCCCGACGGTCGTATCGCTGGAATTGATGGAAAGGCTTTCCCTGTCCTGCATGATCCTCCCAAATCTTTCTGAAAGCTGCTTCGAGGTCTCCCCGGAAACCTGGCCGCTGATCACATTTCCCACTATGTTCAGGATAACGTCGGCCTGGTCCCGGCCATAGTCCTTGCGGAGCTGGGAGATATCCTGGACGCACAGGGTCGTGGCCACCCTGTTGCTCCTTGCCGTGGCGATCAGGCTATCGATGTTGTTAAGGTAGATAGTCGGGAACTCATCGAAGATCAGGCTGCACTTTACCATTCCCTTCCTGTTTACCTGTTTGATCAGCCTGTTGACAAAGAGCGAGATCACCGCTCCGTAGATCTGGATCTTCTGCGGGTTGTTTCCCATGCAGACGATCTTTGGGGATTTTGGGTTATTGATGTCCAAGGTGAAATCATTTCCCGAAAGCACGTAGTATAGCTGGGGAGATGAGAGCCTGGCCAGGGCGATCTTGGCCGAGGCGACCTGGCCCTCGAGCTGTTCCATGACGTTGTTCAGGTACGCATTGACAAATGGATTGATAAGGACCTGGATCTCTTCCTGGCTCCTTAGCAGCGAGAAGAGGCGGTCATAGTCCTGCTGCATGAGCTCGATGACGTGCGGAAGGGTGCAGAAGTCCCCGTTCTGGTAACACCGGAGATACCAGATAACTGCCGTAAGGAGGTTAATGGCCGACTCCACGAAGAAATCGCCCTGGCGCTTGACCCATTCCCTGTTGAGCCCCAATAGGATGGTCCTGGCAGATTCCGCGGCATCCGTAATGTCGTTCATGGCCGAAGGTTCCAGCGGATTGCACCTGTGGGTCCTGGAAAGATCGTCAAAATCGATCCTGTAGAAGCTCGTTTTCCTTCCCCCCTTTATCCAGTGGTGATGGGCTATCTTGGAGAGGTCGTCGTACTTAAAGTCGTAGACCAGCATGGTAAATCCCTTTTTGATGTGCTGGGAGATTATGTGGCGGATCACGTAGTATGACTTCCCGGAGCCGGGATTGCCCAGGACCAGCGTTGCCCTGAATGGGTTGATGATGTTGATCCAGCCCCTTCTGATCCGGTCCCGCATACGGTACTCGTAGGGCAGGTTGATTGAAAATTCATTTTCCAGAAGGACCTCCTGCTGGGGGAATGTCTGGTTCTGAAGGTTGAAGATGTCCTGGTCACCTAACTTTGTCCAGAGGATCCTGGCCAGGATCGCCATTCCCCTTATCACTGCTAGGACGCCACCCGAGCACAGGGCGTAGTAGGTCATCAGGACAAGGGAACCGAAGGGCAGCAGACGGAAAAGCAGGCCACTGGAGAAAAAAAGCCCCGTCCCGCTGACCAACCAGGTCAGGGCACCAGCTGTTCTGAATTCCCTGGCTTTCTTCCCCCTGGTACCGGCCATGGAGATCAGGAGGAACATCATGCAGAAATACTTGCTGCGGTTAAAACTGTCCAGGACCCCGGTGCTGGCAATGGCGTGGAGGATCCGGTCGGTCAGGTACGAGCTTATCCCGAGCTGGTTGAACCAATGGTAGCCTGTATGGTAGAAGTGTACGGTCAATAGGATCATGGCTATGAATCGGCACATGTCCGATATCTTTTTCAATGCCTGTGTATTTTCGGTATTGTTCATGACGGTTTGAATAGAGGGCACTCAGAACTTAGGTGCCAAATGCGGAAATATTTGAAGGTCTGTTGATGATTTTTTCCGGGAAGCATGGCCCAAATGCAGGTTTTTGAGCTCAAAGTCGAGGTCCAGTCGCTTTTCATGCACGGCACATCTGAGCTGGTGGTCTAGGACTACGGTCTCGGTGCAACCAATGTCCCTGCTGGGCATTTCGATCAGTTCAATCCCCTGGTTGAGGAGCCGGTCGGCGTAATCGATCGCCCTGTTTGTGGAGTTCGCAGGTACCAGTTGGAGGATGGCCCGGATACGGGAGCGGGCCGTGGCTTCCCGGGGCCCGTCCACTTGGCCCTGCCGGACAGCAAAACAGAGATCCGGGGACAGCTTGCCCTCGGGGATCCCTTTGCTGATTGTCCCCTTGCATCCGTCGGTAAGGTAGTAGACAAGTCCCCTTTTTGGATGACCGGCATTGGTCTTTGGACCAAGGGCCAGGATATTGAACGGCCTGAGAAGGGCATTCCATTCCGTGATGTCGGTAACGCTGTAAGTTGCCTGCAGGTAAAGCAAGATGTCCCTAAGGCTCTTTTTCAGAGGCTGACATGTTTGTGTGAGCGCTTTTATGGGCATGGGGCGTTCTTTTCTGGATAAGTGCGGTTCCTGTGCTGCGACCAGTCCAAACTCCGATTCCAGCCTGTTTGCTGCTGGGAAGGAAAGCCGCTGGCCCAAACGGTGGGTATAGATCTGGCTCCCGTCGCTCCTTATGTTTGTTGATACGATGTGGAGGTGAGGATGATAGGTATCGCTGTGCCGGTACACCAGAAATGGCTGTTCCCCAAAACCGATCAGCTCCATGTATCGTTCAGAGATCGACCCGAACTGGGAACTCGATAGCTTTGCATCCAGGGGGTGAAAGCCGAGTACCGCATGAAGGCAGGGGAGCTTGATGTTTGCATTGAGCGTGCAACGTCCGACCAGGTAGGAAGCCTTTTGCCGACAGGTGAGTTCCCCGGCCGAGAGGGGCATGTTACCGGCAAGGATGCACTCTGCGATCCCCTTGGAAACCTTGTTCTCATGATAGTCGATCAACCTTGAGACCTTGGCAATGTCATAGGTCAGGGCAACCATAGCGAGAGCAGTTTTTTTATCAGGGAGGTCTGTTCTTCCATTATCCTGGTCATTTGCTCCAAGGTTTCCATTGGTACAGTGACCGACCTGTCCCTCAGTGCATGTTCCAGATCGCCCCTGATCAGTACGAGGCATTTCCTGTTCCGGGAGAGCTCCTCCAGGATATCATCCTGAGAACGGTTCCGTACGGTGGTGACTATTTTTTTGGAATATAGCCTCTTTCTTATGTAGAGGGCCATGTTAGGACAGGTGCTGTTCTCTTTCTGGCGCTGTAAATCAAGAAATTCTTTATTGGTGAAATTTAGGGTAATCGACCTGTTGCGTAGCTCTTTTGTTTTCATTGGGCTTGATTTATTGGGTTATCGTGTCAATCTGCGGGAATGTGCGCGGCTATTTGCCTTTCCGACGTTCATGGACCATTCATTGAGGTCCTTGTGATTTTGGTAGAGCATACTCTGGTCTTGGTAGCGCTTGTCCAAGGATAGGGCGTACCTGGTCAGCTCGATACCTGTTCTGTCGCGGTCAAGGTAGAGGGAGATCTTCCGATGGGACTCCATTTTCTCTCTTGCCCTTTCGAAGAACGATACGGAGTTCAGTACCAGAAAGTCGGCCTTGGACTCATCGTGGTCTGGATGGAGCGTCCTAAAGGTCAGGAAATCCATAAAGCCCTCAAAGACCAGTATTTCATTTCTTCCGGTTCCAAGGCTCGAGATGTCCTTGGGTGAATTGCTCAGTTTATAGTGCGGACTCCGGATCTCAAAGCCACCTGCGTCATTGGGGAATCCTATACCAAGGTAGCCCGCCCCTGCAATCTCATAGCTGATCTCACGGCAGTACAGATCGGCTATGTGAAGGGAGATCCTACGGTCGTGGATATATCGCATCAGTGAGTCTGACCTCAGGGAACGCTGACCGACTATCGTGATCCTGTTCTCCGGTTTGTGGTCTTTCTTGGGATAGGCCCGCTCGGAAGATACAACCACTGCCGAACCGTTCCTGAACCCCTCCAGAAATTCACCTACGCTGCACCCTTGGTATAAGATCGCGAAATCTATCAGGTTCCCCCCTTTTCCCAGTCCATGGTCGTACCATCTGTTGATCTTGCGGTTCACCTTAAAGGACGGAAGGGTTTCCTGGCGCAGAGGGGAAAGGTACCAGAAATCATTGTTCCTTACCTTTGTGGGCTCATGTCCAAGGTTCGCAAGGTAGGTCACTATGTCCATCTCCCGGATCTCCTCTAGGGAAACTCCGTTCTTACTATTTTCCATATCCACGTTTTTAATACCAATTGCATGCTCGTTCGGTTTAAAGATAGTCAGGTAGCTCCCAGAAAAACGACCCTACAAAAAATCAGGGGTAGGATCACCCCAGCCCTGACCGGTCGGTCCATCGGGCGAGACAAGGGGGCTCGAATTTGTAACGGACCCCACGGCAGGCCTGGACAGGTTGTGGTACCCCCTCATTCAGGCTGAGGGGCCCGGTCTGGACCCAAAGCTCAAAGATCGCTTGCCGGCGAAAAGGGGTACGGAATAGGTACAGGTAAATGTTGTACTTGTGCCAGTATCTTTTGTCCCCCAATTTTGTTGGAGTAATGGCTGTGCACCCCAAGACGGTGACAGCCTGATCCGTTAACCTAAAACATGAATAAATATGCTAGAAAAGGTGTCCTGGACGCAGATCCTGCTTCCACTCTCAATTACCCTGATCATTTATTATAGCTGGGTGCTATCGAGCCTATACGGGAAGAGATTAATAAAACTAATGAATCCCGAAGATGGCCCTTCAAGTTTCGAAAAGGAAAGTTACCAGACCCTGCGTGCCCCATTGAAGCAAGAGTCGGCAAGGGAAGATGGGCCCAAGGGTACCGAGGAATTCCTCGAACAATTGCGGCTCTACCTAGAACCCTATAGAAATGCTGAGCTGGACCTTGCCGAACAATGGCCAATCCTGAGGGAAGTTATGGCAAAGTACAATCCCTCAGGTGACAGTGTGAGGGATAAGGAATTGATGCGATCGCTTTTCACAGAGCTTCACAGGTTTGGGGTCCAGGTACCCGAAAGTATCTTCCAAGAGAGGATCGGTAAGTCCTAACACAAGCCGAAAGCTGGCCAGCGCTCCCGGATCCTGCACGGTGATACCACCTCAACAATACCCTATTTCAGGTACCGCGGGACCGCCGGCCAACCTTTCAGTAAACTTATAAAATTAACATTCTCATGAATAAATCGATAAAAGTGGTCAACCGGACAATGGCCCGCAAAGGGCAGCTTATCGGGGCAGTGATGGTCGCGGTAAGCTTCCTTCTCCCAAAGATCTGCTCCGGCCAGGATGGCAATGCGGGAATAGAGGCTGCAAATTCGCAGGTCAGGAGCTATTTCAACGCAGGAACCCAGCTCATGTATGCCGTAGGTGCGATTTTGGGACTCATCGGAGCAGTAAAGGTTTTCCAGAAATGGAACAATGGGGATCCCGATACCGGAAAGGTTGCCGCCGCATGGTTCGGGAGCTGTGTGTTCCTTGTGGTGGTTACAACGGTCATCGAGTCATTCTTTGGAATCAGCTGACCATGGGAAATTCAGTATACCGCATACATCGGGACCTCAACAAGCCCATTGAGTTCCATGGGCTCACCCCTCAGTACATCGGGCTGCTCGTGCTGGGCCTGTCCTTCATCACCGCCATTTTCCTGGTCTCCTACTATTCAGGGGTATCCAGAATCTACGGGATCTCAGGCCTAATTCTGCTAGGTACAGCCTGGGCGGTCCAGGTCCAGAGGTGGGAAAACAGATATGGCCAATATGGACTGTTGAAGTCATACGCCCGCAGAAAGCTGCCCAGATCGGTCCGCTTGAGGGGCAGGGGTATCTTTACCTTCTTAAAATCTAGGGAGGGGCGGTGATGGACGTAGAATTCCAAAGGGTGTTCCCTTTGATGGACGTGGAACATGATTGCATAATCAGTAAGAGGGGGGACGTCACCCTTGTCTTTCGTGCCAGTTTGCCCGAGATCTTCAGTTTGTCGGACGGGGATTTCGAAACTTTCCACCAAAGCTGGATCAGTGCCCTGAAGACCCTGCCACAGGGCAGCATTGTTCATAAGCAGGATTGGTTCGAAGGAAAATATTACCAGGCAGACATCTCCGAAGCCGATGGGAGTTTCCTGGACCGGGCAAGTGAGCGGTACTTTAATGAGAGGCCCTACCTTGACCACCAGTGCTATATCATGTTGACCAAATCCCCCGCTTCCAGGAAAGGGGCTAACAGTCTGTTCTCGAGCTTGGTCAGGGGAGATCTGGTTCCCGCAGAGACCATTCAGATAGAAGGTTATAGGGATTTCTTCGGAGCATGCGGGCAGTTCAAGAGGATCTTGGAGGATTCCGGCCTGGTTTACCTTGAACGGATGACCGGCGATGAGCTGAGGAGCTCCCGAGACCGAGCGGGCCTGATTGAACGTTATATCGGCCTGGGCGATTCCCAGGGGAAACCCGCTCTCAGGGACATCGATTTTTCCGATGGGATCCAGGTTGGCGACCGTCATTGCCAATTGTTTACCCTGAGCGATGCCCATGATCTCCCCCAGCTCTGCGGTAGCAGGATCGACTACGAAAAGTACTCCACTGACAGCACGCGCTTCAGCGTAGGATTCGCTTCCCCTTTGGGGCAGCTTCTGGGGTGTGACCATGTCTATAACCAGTACATTTTCGTTTCAGACGAACAGAAGGTTCTCAAGAGGCTGGAGAGAAAGCGTCTGAGACTACAGTCGCTTTCTGCATATAGCCGGGCAAACAGGGCCGCCAGGGACGCTGCCGAGGATTTCCTGAACGAGGCCATCACCCACCAGCGGCTGCCGGTAAGGGCGCATTTCAATGTGCTTGCCTGGACGAACCAGCCTAAGGACCTGCCTTCGATCAAGAACAAGGTTTCCTCTGCCATGGCAAAGATGGATGCCACCTGCAAGGAGGAATCCGTGGGAGCCCCGCAGATCTTCTGGGCCGGGATACCTGGGAATTCAGCTGACCTGCCAATGAACGATACCTTTGAGACCTTTGCCGAACATGCTAGCTGTTTCCTAAACCTGGAAAGCAGCAGTGAAACCTCGCTGAGCCCAACGGGAATACGCCTCGCAGACCGCCTTACGGGAAGGCCGGTCCATGTAGATATCTCCGATGAGCCCATCCTTAAGGGGATCTGTACAAACCGAAATAAGTTCATCCTTGGGCCAACGGGGAGCGGTAAGTCATTTTTTACCAACCATATGCTGCGAAGCTACCACCAACAGGGTAGCCACGTGGTCCTGGTGGACGTAGGGCACAGTTACCGTGGTTTATGCCAAATGGCCGGGGGAAGGTACTTTACCTATAGCGAACAGGAGCCTATACGCTTCAATCCTTTTTTCCTGGGGCAGGGTGACAGCCTTGATACCGAGAAAAAGGAAAGTATCAAGACCTTGCTGCTTGCCCTATGGAAAAAGGACGACGAATCATTCAGGCGATCGGAATACGTCGCCCTTTCCAATGCAATCTCGGGCTATTTTGGCTTTCTGGGCTCCGAGCCCGAGGTCTGGCCTTGTTTTGACAGTTTCTATGAATATCTCAGGGACCTCTACGCCCCCTCCCTGCAGGTTGATGGGGTCAGACCGAGCGATTTTGACATAGCTAACTTTCTATACGTGCTCAGGCCTTTCTATAAAGGAGGGGAATTTGACTATCTTCTCAATTCACCTGAAGCCCTTAACCTGCTCGAGGAAAGGTTCATAGTCTTTGAACTTGACAACATAAAGGATCACCCCATCCTTTTTCCAGTGGTCACCATCATCATTATGGAGGTCTTCATCGCCAAGATGAGGAAGGTGAAGGGGGTCCGCAAGATCATCCTTATCGAGGAGGCGTGGAAGGCACTCATGAAAGAAGGGTTCGCCCAATATATCAAGTACCTTTTCAAGACGGTTCGCAAATTCTTCGGGGAGGCGGTTGTGGTAACCCAGGATATCGAGGATATCATCTCATCCCCGGTGGTCAGGCAGACCATCATCAACAACAGCGATTGCAAGATCCTGATGGACCAGCGAAAGTTCCTCAACAGGTTTGAACATATCCAGAAGCTACTGGGCCTTACCGAAAAGGAAAAGGCCATGGTGCTCTCGATAAACCGTGACACCGATCCCGAGCAGAAGTACAAGGAGGTCTTTATTTCCCTTGGCGGAGTCCACTCAAGGGTATACAGGAACCAGGTTTCCCTGGAGGAATACCTCTGCTATACCACTGAAGAGGCAGAACGGGTCAAATTAATGGAATACACCGTCCTGAATGACGGGGACCTTACCCGGGGAATTGCAGAAATGGCCCGGGACATCCGTAACGGAACACTAAAAATATGATGAAATGAAAAGACATGCAATAAGATTGATTGCCATTGCAGGCATGATACTGGCGCAGGTGCCACTTCAGCGCGCAAATGCGCAGTTCGCCCTTGCAGAGGTGATTCGGGCAGGGATCAAGCGAGTGGTACGTGCCGTGGACCTTAGGGTACAGAGGCTGCAGAACCGGACCGTCTGGTTGCAGAATGCGCAAAAGGTCCTGGAGAATTCCCTGAGCAAGCTAAGACTCCAGGAAATATCAGAATGGACACAGAAACAGACCGAGCAATATCGGGACCGTTACCAGCAGTTCAGCCAAGTCAGGTCCGCAATCTCCGATATCCAGGAGGTCCGCCAGATCGTAAAGGTCCAACTGGGGCTGGTCAGGGAATATCAGAGGGTTTGGGACCTGTTGCAAGGGGACCCGGTTTTCAGCCCCCATGAATTAGAACATATGGAGATGGTTTATGCAGGTATCCTGGGACAAAGCATCGCTAATATTGATCAGATACGCCTTGTAATGGCGTCATTCCAACTTTCCATGGCAGATGGGCAGCGAATGAAGCTGATCGGCAAGGCAAGCCGTGCGATATATTCAAACTATGGGGAACTGGTGACCTTCAACAGGCAGAACCTGGTCCTAAAGGCCCAGCGTGCGGGGGAAAGGAACCAGATCGAGAGCGTCAGAAAACTATATAATCCAGAAAGGTCCCGATGAAAGTAATAAAAATCGCAATGTCGATGCTGGCCATGCTATTCCTGCTGGCCAACTCAGGCCAATGCCAGGCCTTGAGGGAATGGGTGCACCAAAAGAAGACCCAGAAGCAATACCTCGTCGAGCAGATAGCCGCCCAACAGGCCTATTTAGATCTCCTGGGAGAGGGGACTCGGGTGATACGGGCAGGATGGGGGGCTATCCAGCTCTTCAAGACTGGGGAAATTGACCTTCACGCACTGTTCTTGGGTTCACTTGACAGGGTAAGCCCGCACCTCCGGGGAAATACGTTGATCACTGAGATCCTTTCCATGCAGTACATTATCATAGAACACCATGGAATGGTCGGGAACCTGCTCAGGTCGAGCGATTGGCTTCCCGGACCAGAGAGCAGGTCCGTGGCCAGGGCCTATTCAGGACTGCTGTTGGACTGTGCCGGACTGATAGAGCACCTGGCGGACCTGCTGGGAAACGACCGTCTTCAGATGGACGATTTCCAACGGATGGACCGGATCCAGAAGCTCCACGGCCAGATGAAGGGGCTCTTTGCCCTTTCCAAGGGATGGCTGGACGATTCCCTTGCTATCACAAGTATTCGGAAAAGCCTCCGCACGGATTTGAGCTCCAGCTATAATATTTTTGGACACCAAGGAACAGAAAAATGAAAATATTTAAACTCCTTTTGCTTACCTCGCTCTGCCTGGCCATGCCTGGCCAGAGACTGCTCGGGCAGAGTGCAGAGGTCTCGCAATTGCTCCTAAACGTTGAGAAATTGACCCAAATGAAGAAAATTCTCTCGCAGATGAAGCAAAGCTACCAGATACTCTCCACGGGCTACGGGGTGGTCAGGGACCTCTCCAAAGGGAACTTTGACCTCCACAGGGTCTTTCTTCAGGGGCTCATGGAAGCCAGCCCCTTGGTCAGGAGGTACCATAAGGTTGAAAAGGTCATTGGTCTACAGGTCCAGTTGGTCTCCCTTTGCAAAAGTTCACTGCAGAGGTTCCGAAATTCAGGGAGCTTTTCGGTTGAGGAACTCCGGTATCTGTCCTCGGTCCAGCAGAAAGTCCTCAAGGAATCCCTGGTAAACCTGCAGGAGCTGACAGTTCTGGTCCTGGACGGCCAGGTACAGATGAACGACGGTGAGAGACTCCTTGCCATCGATGACATCCACCTAAGGATGGAGGGGAACGTTGGTTTCCTCCGGGGTTTCCTAGGCTCAGCCGACATGCTCAGGAACCAGCGGGCCCAACAGAAAAGTGGCCTGGGCCACCTAGAAAGATTTTACAGACGGGAAAGTGCCGATCCGTCATAAACGATTTAGACGATGAAAATAGACATTAGGTATGGAATGATTTGCTTGCCGCTACTTGGGCCCTTGCGGGCCTCTGGACAGGATCATTCCGAGACATTCAGGAGTTTCCAGCTCGTCCTGGAGCGGCTATATGAGGAAATGGTGCCGATGTGCTCTAGCCTTATCGGGGTGGGGCAGGGGCTCGCTGGATTTGCCGCTCTATGGTACATTTCCTATAGGGTCTGGAAACATATTTCGGTAGCCGAGGCAATAGATTTCTTTCCGCTGTTCCGCCCATTTGTCATTGGTTTTTGCATTTCCATCTTCCCATCGGTGATGGGACTGGTGAACGGGGTGCTATCCCCCGTGGTCAGGGTCACCTCGTCCATGGTCGGAGACTCCAACCAGGCCATATCCGAGCTCCTCAGGCAAAAAAGGGAAGCACTGGAACGGACTGAACTATTCCAGATCTACGTTGGCCACGACGGAGAAGGGGACAGGGAAAAATGGTACCGATACACGAACCAGGGCGCAGATCCGGGATCTGAAGGTTTCTGGGAAGGGCTTGGCAATGACTATAAGTTCGCCATGTCCAAGGCAGCCTACAACTTCAGAAATTCCATCAAGGAGTGGATGAGCGAGGTGCTCTCCGTTCTATTCCAGGCGGCCGCACTCTGCATAGATTGCCTCAGGACCTTCCAACTGATTGTCCTGTCGGTACTTGGGCCGATCGTGCTGGGGCTGTCCGTCTTTGACGGGTTCCAACACAGTCTGGTCATCTGGCTTGCCAGGTACATAAACATTTACCTATGGCTGCCTGTGGCCAATATTTTTGGGAGCCTGATCGGGAAGATCCAGCAGAACATGATAATGTTGGACATTTCCCAGATCGAAGAGGGCGGATATACATTTTTCTCGCCAACGGACACTGCCTACCTTATCTTCCTGATCATGGGGATAGTGGGATACTTCGCCGTTCCAAGCATTTCCAACTATATCGTCAATGCATCGGAAAACGGTGCCTTTGTAAGGAACGTGACCAATATCTTCCTGAGTTCGGCGAGCAGCCTTCCCGCCAAGATGGTCCAAGGGGCAGCAATGGCAGGCGATGCCATGGGAGATTCATCCGCAAGGAACACAAGTACCATGGCCCAAAGGTCCCAAAGTGAACCGTACTTCAAGGATGCTGGCCAAACGGGCTTTAGGGGAGATAAATTGAAGGGAAATCATTAACTACCAAACAGTTAGCAATGTTTAGAAAAATGAAAAATATCGATTCTGCCTTTCGCACCCTCCGGGTCTTTACGATTCTGATCGTCCTGGTCAGTAGCGGCCTGTGCTGCCTGAGCCTGTACTGGAGCTTCCGCTCGATCAGTAGGCAGCAGCAAACGGTCTATGTGATAGGGAACGGCCAGGCCTTTTTGGCCAGCTCCTCCTCACGGAAGGAAAACCTTTCGGCAGAGGCCAGGGACCACGTACAGAGGTTCCACGAGCTGTTCTTCACACTGGATCCAGACGAGGCATCCATCCGAGAGAACACGACCAGGGCCCTTTACCTGGCCGACCAGAGTGCAAAGAAAGTTTATGACAACCTCAGGGAAAGGGATTTCTATTCCCAGCTGGTCGCCGCCAACGTTAACCAGAGCCTCAAGGTGGACAGCATTGAGGTCGACCTGTCGGAATATCCGTACCGGTTCCGCTTCCATGGTACCCAGCTGATCACCAGGCCGACCACCCAGACCACCCGCAACCTGTTTTGTCAGGGGATGTTAAGGGAAGTATCCAGGAGCGAGAATAATTCCCATGGGCTCCTGATCGAAAGGTGGGAGATCCTTGATAACCGGGATCTTCGGACACGTAACCGAAAATAAGTTAAAATGCAAAAGAGAAAAGCATATAACCCATTGACGCTCCAAAGGATCTGGGCATCAGCGATGCATAGGGCGACAGATAGGTTCTCCAAACGGACCTGGACTGTCTGCCTGTACATCTTTATGGTGGTCGGGAGCGCAGCGTGCCTCACACAGATCTACCTTGCGGTCAGGTCCACCGGGGGGCCGCGGATTTCCAGGCCAGGGCCCATGGAACTGCCCGTAGTCCAGCAGGATAGCTCCAGAAAGCGGGCCCGGCGGAAACCTGAGGCAGAGGTCCACCGAAAGAAAGAAACAGACAGTCTTGAAGATATAGGGAACAGGGCTGTGCGACCAAAAAGAGACATAGATCCTGGATAAGGGATCAAGATATTAACGGAACAAAAAGAAAAGACATGCATACAAGCACTCTAAAGAATAGCAAACATGCCCGGGGAAGGTTCCTCCTGCTCGCGCCAGTGTTTACCATACCTTTTTTAATCCTTATGTTTTGGAAATTGGGCGTCGGAAAAGACCAAACCCCAATGCCTATGAAAGAAGGACAATCAGGTTTCCCCAGCGGACTTCCCGAGGTGGGAGGTCCAGTAGGGGGAAACCTCAATAAACTGGAACATTACGAAAAGGCTGAACGTGACTCCCAAAAGCTCAGGGAGCTCAAAAAGAACGACCCGTACTACCTTGGAAAACCCGACCCCCTTGGTTCCCCCGAGCAGGGGCTGGACTTTCTGGATGCGGCAACAACGGGCGAGTTCTCCCCGGATGGAAGGGATCCAGGCGATCTGCTTTCCAAGGAGATCCTTGGGAAGCTTTCCGAACTCCAGGAAGAACTTGGTGCTCCTACAACCCGGAACGAAGTTCACGGCAGCTCGATTTCCGTGACCGGGCAACGGGATGGGGCCCCACCGCAAATGGAATTCCGGCAAATGCTGGACGTCCATAACGCCCATCTGGACTCTCTCTCCCGGGATCCTGTCCAGGACAGGGAAATTTCGCAGCTCAACACCATGCTCGACAAGGTCCTGGACATCCAGTATCCCGAGCGGTTGAGGTCCCGGGCCCTTCTGCATGAGAGCCGGGGGAAGGATAGCGTATTATCCGTTGAGCCTTCTTCGGGGCGGGAAGAAATTTCGGTCCTTGGAGGTCCGCAACACGCGACGGACACCTTCCGGAGGGCGGTCAGGTTCTATTCGGTCAATGACAGTGGGGAACTTCAAAAAGCGAAAGTCCCAATCATTGCTGCCTCCCATGGTAGGCAGGAGCTTACTGATGGCTCCCAAGTCAAGCTGCACCTTTTGGAAAAGGTAAACATTGCCGGCCATGATGCCCCAAAGGGAACCCCGGTTTTCGACTTGGTGAGGTTTTCAGCACAGCGGATGGAGATCAGGGTCAAGCACATCAGGATCGGTAGGGCCATTTTGCCGATAGAGATGCAGGTACATGATCTGGACGGCATGCAGGGAGTGAATGTCCCAGGGAACCTGTTGGGAGAGGGCCTCAATGAAACTGCAGAAAGGTCCATACAGGAAATAGGGATGTCATCACTGGAACCATCCTGGGAGGCCCGGGCGGCAACCCTTGGGCTGCAGGCCGCAAGAAAAATAGCGACAAAGAGAATGAAGGTGAAAAAGGTGGTCATTCCCGCTGATTACCGCGTGCTTCTATTCGACAAAAAAAACAGTACTAATAACTAACCCCATAAAACAGAAACTATCATGGATAAATTACCAAAGATCATCTTAATATGGATATGTCTGCTGGACTCGTTCCTTGGGGCAAAGGGACAGTCCGCTCCAGAGCCCCAGAGCATAAGGGTCAGCAAATATATGACCACGAACCTCATATTCCCCATTCCTATCCTGAGCGTAGACCTGGGAAACCCCGGTCTCATCGCCCAGAGGGCAAGTGGTGTGCAGAACGTCCTGCAGGTCAAGGCCGCCAGCAGAGAGCTTAGACAAACCAACCTCACCGTGATCACCCAGGACGGGAAGTTACATTCTTTCCTGGCGAGCTATTCGGAACTTGCCGACCCGATCAACCTGACCGTCCAGGAGGGGGCGCCGGGCCAGTCTCCGGTCCGCTCGATCAAGAAGGGAAAAAGGGTTCCCCCGCCCGAGGTAACCCATGGGATGGAGTGGGTGCGCAAGACGGAACTTACTCCCTTTCGGCTGACCAAAAAATCAAATGGGATAAGCTTTGTCCTTGACGGTATCTTTATCCAAGGGAGCAGGATGTACCTCCGGTTCCGCCTCCACAACGAATCCCATATCCCCTTCCATATTGACCAGCTCAGGTTCTCCCTGAAGGATAACAGAACGGCAAAAAGGACAGCGGTCCAGGAACTTGAAATAATTCCCGAATATATGGTTGAAGGGCCCCCCACGGTGATCGAACACATAAGGAATACAGTGGTGGTCTCCCTTCCCAGTTTTACAATTCCCAGGGGCAGGCACCTGCTGGTGGAACTCAGGGAACGTTCCGGAGGACGGGATCTGGAGCTAAAGGTAAGGAACAGCCACGTCCTGAAGACCCGGCCTGTTCCAATCATTCAGTAAAAAACAAGATCATGAACATACAAAACTATGAATACCTCAAAGATCAGCTCTTCTATTCTGGCTTCGGCCACAAGCTTGAAGATATACTTCGATCCAAGATGGCAAAGGGGAAACAGGAGTTCCAGTTGCAGTTCAAGACACAGATAGATTCTGAAAATGTAAAGGCTGAGCTGTACTTTTCCAAGAGTAAGAAGACGGACATGTACTTCTTCAATTCCTACAGGGTCGAACTCCCACAGAAAGAATCCAGGCTTTTTGTTTCAAGGAAGTTCCATGTCAATGGAAACGACAGGTTTACCCTTAAGGAGGCGTATAACCTACTCAATGGCAGGTCCGTGCACAAAAACATTTCCAATGTCCAAGGGAATCCCTATACTGCATGGTTCCAGTTGGATTCCAAGACATTGGACATCCATGGCAACCACAAGATGCTCCAGTTTCACGAGAACTATGGTTATGACCTTGAAAAGCAATTGCAGCGTTTTCCGATAATGGAAATTAGGGACGATTTGAACAAAAAAAGGATATTGGATTCACTGCGCAGGGGAAACCGCCAGCTGGTAACTTTTTTCCTAAGTTCCGGACCGGAAAAACTCTACCTGGAGGCATTGCCAAGGTTCAAGGCAGTATGCATCTACAATGACCAGGGGATCCGCCAGGAATTCATTGACGATCGGACAAAGCTGGACCAGAAACCGAGCGCCAAGAAACAGGAACAACAGCGGCAGATCCAGATCAAAAGTAATCGAGGTGGGAGCGGGAGGCACAGTCTATGAGGCCGGAAACATTTTATGCCCTGGCCAATGTACTGCCCGGTTTCTTTGAAGCCATGGACAGAGATCCCAGGCTATCAAGCACACACGTTTCACTGTATTTCTCCCTGATAAGGCAGTGGGCAAACTCACAATTCAGGGGTTGCATAAAGATTTATGCCAAACAGGGAGCCCAGAAGGCCAAGATCTCGACTGTGAGCTATACCAGGTGCCTGAAGGACCTACATGCATTCGGATATCTGCATTATGTGCCATCCTATAACAGTGCTATAGCAAGTTCGATCTACCTTTCTATGATGGAAATAAAAAGACATCAGGAGTGAAGGTGACACATTTAGACTGTTTTATATGTGCATGGATGGTTAACTAATTGTTATATACGAAAATATGAAGGGGGTTATATTTTTCATTAAACTTTATTTGGATTGCCTTGACAGTTGCCGGCAGCAAACTTTTGGTGTGATGTCGTTTATCCATCTAACCATTAACCGCATCATTCTAGAGGATTGAAAGGCAAATAGAAGTGTGTTCGGCAAACACGCTTATAAAAAACCGAAAATACAGGGATCGATAATTGGTTCACCACATTTTTAGTCACTGTCTGAGCAATCCCGATAGTTTGAAGGAGTATTATCATCTCGGGAAAACAATCCGCGGAGTCGGTTTTACCTTGTCCGTTTAAAAGTAAGTATGTATCTTTTTTTTATAATCTAAAATACCTGGAGAAAACAAACATTACTGGATTCCTGGTTTTTCATTCCTCTCTGAAAATTTTGCGCTATGGCCTTAATTGGGCCTTTGTAAGTAATTTAGAAGTTTTGGAAATCAGTAAAGTTACTTAATTTAAGGTTTTCACAATACAAATTATATGGGAATTTTGGAAGGCAACAGTTTATTGAGGAACACCATCGATAGTTCACTGGACATGATACAGGTATTCCAATGCGTAAGGGGAACTGACGGAAAGATCGAAGATTTCAAATGGATACTGAACAACAAAGCTTCAGAGGCAGTTTATGGTGATGTCATAGGTAAGAGCCTTTTAAAGCTCAACCCAGGAGTATTGGAGGCGGGTATATTTGACATCTTCCGGGAAGTGGTGAGGACGGGTTTAGCGCAAACAAATCTCCACCATTACGTTCATGAACAGTTTGATGGCTGGTACCACCAATCAGTCGTCAGGCAGGGTGACGGGGTAACGACCTGCACCAAAGACGTTACCAAAATGGTACTCGCCCAGAAAAAGATAATTGATTTGGAGAAGGATCGGCACAGGGAAGTTCTCCATCTCACGCTGCTAAAAGTTCAAGAGGAGAGATCGAGGCTTTCGGAAGTCCTTCACAACGAAATAGGTCAATTGCTGTACGCAGCCAGCCTACAGCTCTCCAGTCTGGACCCTGAAATGGAGAGGAAGGATTTCGTGGGGAACCGCCTAAAGCTTGAGAAGCTATTGGCTCTTATGGTCAAGGAGGTAAGGGAACTCTCGCACGACCTTTCGCACCTACCACTTGAAGAGCTTGGTCTAAAGGGGGCCATTGAGAAATTTTTGTCGAGGTTCCCCGATAGGCAAAGGTTCAAGTTCCGATACCTTGGCAGAAAATCCAGAGGGAACAGTCTCCAGGAAAATTTGACTTACAAGATCGTCCAGGAGCTGTTGCTGAATGTCGCCAAACATTCCTGCTGTAGCCACTGTACCCTTCTAATGCGGGTTTCGCAAGCGGGTATTTTTGTACAATTACGGGACAATGGGAGGGGATTCGATCCCACTTCCACAGTACCCAAGGGAATTGGGCTTTCCTGGGTCCGAAACAATGTGGAGAATTTAGGTGGAGAAATACTTGTGGAATCCCACAAGGGAAAGAGTACTGTTGTAAAACTCAGGATCCCGTACCCGAGCACCTGATAGGAAAAAACGGCACCGGGCCCGATGGCGGACGTGGGTCCGGCAAGGTTTATCCCACCCCTCGGGGACTTATAGGAATGGATGCTTTTATGGGCTCAAGGCTTGGTTTAGACGCTTTTTGAGAAAATTAGAACATTAAACGCAATGAAGTGTTCATTCAAATAAGTGGAATAGTGGTCTGTGCTACATCTCCGACTATTCTGAGATATATTGAATAGGAAGACGGGGAAGGTTCCACAAAAAGGGTCACACCATCAGAAACATCCGGCACCGGAAAAAGCTCGACAGGGCATTATTTCCCGATAATTCAGGAGAATCCTTTAGGATAGGCGCGTCCAGGTGGCAACTAACTTAAAATACTGTTAATGAGAAATCAGCGCTATTCAACTATGTTGAGGTTAGGGCAGCTCCGCGATAGAAAGTACGTGAAGCTTTCCCGAATAGATATCCAAGGTATCACATCCAGGGTACTTCAGACTGCAGAGGAAACCTTATTGCATGTACCACTTCCCTTCGCAGACCTACTCATACGGGTGGCCCCGAATCTTGGGGGTGACCGTCCTATAAAGATTGACCCAGGTAACGGAAATTCAGCCAAGGTAGAAATACCAGGCATCCTTGGCAAGTATATCGTAGAGATGGAATTTTTGAGTGGCACTGCGCTGCACATACACTGTAAGGTTAACTTCACACCGAAAAATAACATTTCCGGGATGGAGGTCCATCCCGAATTGACTTTTCTGGAAAAGGGCAGATGGATTCCACTTGGGTCCTATAGGATCATCTTGGAGCAGCGACAGCTCAGGTCCGGGGCCTGCTTTTTTGAAATAGGTGATGGACAGGCCACTGCTCTCTATTTCCAGGACCTCGGTCGGCTCTGTCCCTTTGCAGAAGACACTCGCACCTCCCTTTCGGAATGTGTGAAGGTGTTTTGGCCAGAGGTAGGACTGCACCTTCGTACCTCTGCGGATTGCCCCCTGACAAGAGGGAAACAGTATGTCCTGAGCGATTTTCACCTTGTTGTGGAAGCTGGGGAAAGAGGTCAGGGAGACAATTTTGCCTCCTCGAGGTTCATATCAGGTCTGGCAAGAATCTACCCCATGCTGCTTAAACCCAAGGATCGCCCAGTGAATTACTTTACAATTGCACAACACTGCCTCAGGACCTTGACGGAAAACCACGGATGCTGGCAACAGGTCGGGAAGAACCCCTATCTGAATGCATACCTGAACGACTACGGGAACCCTCCGGAGAGCATGGTCCAGATGGCACTTTTACCGGCATTAGCCAAATATGGCAACAGGTTTGCCTCGACGAAGGCCATCCGGATAACCAGTGAACTGCTGGAAGGAATCCTGAATTTCTATAACGAGAAAACGGGTACACTGGAACGCTGGCTGCCTAAAAAGGCGCACCAACTCAGTCCTTCCGAGGAACAGAAGAAGGCCCGGGTGATGGATTCCTGGTATCTTCATCATCCCCTGTTGCAGCTAGGCTCCATGCTGGAAAGCAGCCATCTGGAAAAGGAATACAGAGACCTATTTTTTGCATCAGTGGCATTCTGTAAAAAAGTTGCTGCAAAATACAGGTATGACTGGCCGGTTTTTTATGACCTTGATACACTTATGACCGTAAAGGATGAAACTGTACCGGGCGAAGGCGGTGAAAAGGATGTTGCAGGTCTCTATGCCATGGTCATGCTAAAGGCATACAGGCTCAGTGGCCTCCAAAAATACCTGCATGAGGCAAGGAGGGCTGCCGATTCACTTTCTAGCTATGGAACCGACCTGATCTATCAAGCCAACAACACTGCCATTGCAGCGGAGGCGCTCTTAGAGCTATGGCATGTCTTTGGTGAAGGTAAGTATCTTGAATTGGCCGAACTGTGCTTAGGAAACCTTATCAGAAATTGCGGTATATGGGATAGGCAGTACGGCAACTCTAAGGAGGTACAGACATTTTTCTCCCTTTTCCCTCTTACTGATGCGCCATATTCGGCCATTTTTGAAGAACAGGAATGCGTTTTGTCCTTTCTTCGAATTTTGAGGTTCTGCCATGGAAGACCCAACGCAATTGCCGAATCGACCCAGGTACTAATGGCCGAATACATTAAGTACGCAATCCAGCGCATTCCGTATTATTTCCCGCCGCTAATTCCCGAGGATATACTTTGCAAAGATCCTAAGACCGGGTTTTTAGACAGCACTTCCTGGGTACCCGTCGAGGACATCGGAGACGGTTGGAAACCCATAGGGGGCGTTGGGCAGGAAGTCTACGGAATGGGGGCCGTCTTCAACCTCACCGATTCTTTCACAGTAGACCTTTTAGGGATTGGACAATTTATATTTTTAAGCTATCCATATGTGGAACTGGAACGTGGGCAGGCCCAGATTTCCCTAATGGTCCTGGGATCTGGCGACTTTGAATTCCAGTACAGGTTTCATGGTATAGGAAAGGACCGTTATGAAATTATTTTTGAGGATGGGCATTCTGTGACCCATTCCGGCAAGACAAGGACATACAGAGCTAGGGGAGGACAGAGAATCAGTATCCTTAAAAAATAGGGAAAGAAGTGCACGGTCTTATCTTGCCGAACGTCCGGATAGGGTGCACAAATATCACCATCTAGCATTTATATAGATGGAAGGGGTTATCACTTGCCGGAATCGCGGAAATAGACTGAAAATAGGTGTTCAAGCCCGACCAATGCATTAACGTGATTTTCTGGGAGATCCCTTTGGGTCAGCAGTATCTCTTGGCCATGCGATCGTACCTGTGCTGCTATAAAATATTCCGAGGAATTACTATAGGCTCCTATTCCTATCACCTTTCCCTGATAGGAGACATAATGATATTCGATATCGGATGACCCACCATTTACTAAAACGTAGGTCAGACCCTCTTCCATTTTTAGTTCCTCTATTTTCATTTTATTAAGTTTATTTACGAATTCCAATTCCCGGGAGGGGGCGGTTCCCCATTACCGAAGTGGTTTGAGAATTCCCTAAAATTTTTTCTTAATTTCCTCGACGGCATATATGAAGTACATGAGGTTTGCATCGGCTTTAGTTTTGTCTCTCATGAGATTTTTCTCCACCGAGGTTTATAAATTTTGGATTTCGTTCCATCCTCAAATTGGACGAAAGCAGACATAGTGTACAATTTTCTAAAGGATATCCTCGATAGGGCCTGCCTTCAGCTTATTCGATTTACCCATCCTTAAATCGGCTGAGGTGAAGAGCCTATAAATTCTCTTGGCGTAAGAGCCATCCAGCAAATAAATTATCCTATATATTAATTTGGTGCCCTATCCCCGAAACTCGTTATTTACTTCGAGGTGTGCCATTGCTCTCTTTATTCTTAGGATGGAACTTTTTAGGGATGTTTGATTCCTCTCCCTTTGGCAGAAAGGGGGGTACTGCACCTGAATCATTGCTAGCATCTATCGGTTGCATATCCTTGCTAGGTGTCCTCTCATTCTGAGGCAAATTATTTTTTTTGTTGTTATCTGATTTCATCTCCTTCGAAATTTAGTTTTTAGTTCTGAACAACTGAATGTAAATAAAGTTCTTCTCCAATTGACTTTTTCAGAGTTATTAAATAACATAAAAATAGGTTCCTATCTCTTTGGAAAAATGGTTTCCACCTATCAATTTTGGTTGTCCATACCATGCATATTACCCCACTGGAAGCTCATGGAATTGGATGATATTTCTTTGGTACCGTTGCAACAGCTAAGCTTCTACCATCAAGTTATGTTTATGGGGAAAGAATTTAAACGGATGTTCGCCGCGATTTTCGGGAAAACAGGTGTGCTAATTATAAACATTCCCCTATGCTTTTTCAGCAAAAAAAGGTATTTCCAGGAGTATAGATTTTGTCAAAGAAATTAAGATGATAATAAATTCTAGGAACCTGAATCTAACAGGGGAACTATTTTCAGGCACAAGGTATAAAAATTGTCCTGGGTAAAAACCATGTGAAAATATTTTGTACAAATACAAGGATTATACAGACTGAATCGGGAAACAATTTATAGTTATTCTATTATAAGCTACGTTGAGAACCTTGAATAGTGATTTTTTTAGAAGTTCCAGTGATATTTATTGACCCATCAATTGCAGAGTCCCATCTGGTGCCCTAGTCCATAACATTTGATTTGAACACGAAAATACAATTATATGGCAAATAGCTGGGAAAGGGAATACATTTTATTGATTCAGTAGGCGAATTCTAATTAGAGTTCCAGAGGCAAATCTATTTTCGTTGTGATCACATTGCTGCTTGCCATCTTGGCAAATTACTTTTAGGTCGTTCCTCACTTTTCTGATAGGGTACATAAAATCTGTCATCTCTTTCATCTTTTTTAACTGGCATAGTAATAAATTCCCCGCTTACATATACTTTGGGCCATATTTCATCTCCATTTATAATAAATAAGTATTTGGAAACTGTTTAACAATCGCTGAAACCATTGCTCGAATTTTTGGTGAATTCTATTCAGTGCTTACGATTTGCAATATGAAGGCTAAAATATGGTACAAACAGAGCCCTTGCTCAATGTTTTCAACGAGAATTTAGTTAAGTATAAGGGATGATGGAAAAGTGGACCTTCTCATAACCATTACTGCAAGGTTCAGATGAATATGATTGTTGCGGATAGATATCTTGGCTTCCCTTGGTGAAATGATAGCATGGGGAGTGGATGGTAAGAGATTTACCTTGGATTTATGTTTCACACAAGTCCGTGGTGCAGATTTAACGTAGATGCGGCAATCCATTTGAACCTTTGTACATTTAGCGGAATGAAACATAAATTTTTGCTCAATCCTGCAAGGTACATGATAGCATGGGGAAGGAGGTTTGTGGGGATAAGATAAGAAGGAGAATGTTCATGATTGTTACGTATTTGAAATCCATGCCTAACCTAATTCAACAAAGTTGTAAAAATTGAACCGCCTCCCACAAAATCTTAATTAAAGTGGAAAGAGCTATGTCTATAAAAGGATCCAAATAGTCGAAGTCTTAGAGAATGATGTCAAAACACCTCTTTATTTCTGGTTCAAGTAAAATCCTTGTTACTTGCTTTAGTGACAAGGATTTATGGAGATAAATTGCGAGCCAGTGTTTCCGACGTTGGTTTCCAGTTAGAACCTCTCGAACTGCGAGAAGAAGAAGTTGCCTTCAATTTCAGCGTTTTCGTCAGAGTCAGATCCATGGACAGCGTTAGCTTCGATAGAGTCAGCGTATTTGTTACGGATAGTTCCTTCAGCAGCTTTAGCAGGATCAGTAGCACCGATTAAGGTACGGAAATCTTCAACAGCGTTCTCTTTTTCCAATATTGCTGCCACGATTGGTCCTGAAGTCATGAATTTTACTAGATCCCCATAGAAAGGACGATCTTTGTGTACAGCATAAAAGTTGCCTGCATTTACTTCGCTCAGTTGAATGTACTTCATTGCAACGATTTTGAAACCGCCAGCGATAATATCATTCAAGATACCACCAGTGTGACCATTTGCTACCGCATCTGGCTTAATCATTGTGAATGTTCTGTTTGTAGCCATTTTACTCTAAAATTTTTGCAAAGGTAATAAAATAGTATTAAGTAATTATTATTTAGTGATTAGACTTATAGGCGGGCATAAATAGAGTAGATCGTTTTTTACTTTTCTCCTTACTGATATGAATTATTTATTAAAATGGAATGTTTGAAAAAAATAGAACTTTTTAATAGCCTTGAAGTGATTCAAGATCCAAAAGCATTGATTTTTTGCTGATCACAGAAAGATGTAAGAACATACAAATTAAAACCAAATATAATTATGAAATATCTGTTATTAATATTATTGTTGAGTTGTAATAATCAAGAGAAGGTTTGTTTTTTGACCTCGAAGAATACTAAAATAGAAGGGATGATTGTTAAAACTGTTTTTAAACATTTAGAGGTATATTCTTTTTTGAAAAAAAGTGTAATAATCCTAAATATAAACAAAATTGATAATAATTATGGAATAAAGGCTACAGGAGCCGAAAAAGAAGAATTAAGATGGTACCTCGAAGGTACAGTGCCCATAAATTTTATAAGAAAACTAAAGATAATGAGTCATTTGATTTTTTAATTCCTTACAAACATAAAAAAGTGAAAAATAAGGGGGAGATAGCAGATGAGCCTGAAATATTTGAACCCATGGTCTGGGTTTATTTGTACCATGATGATAAGTTTGAGTTATTGATCAATGAAATGGCATTGCCTCTTTTGAATTAACTATTGGATTCTTATTTATTTATTTATACCGATGTTGGCAGACCTATTAACGCACTTAGGGAAATTAGTAGAGAGGTTTATGAAGATAATTCAAAAGATGGAATTAGAAGTGGGAAGGTTGATCCGTCATTGTTAGGAACTGATTGCAATTGCCATGCTCTATCTTTAGTTGGAGGGAATATTGTTATTGAAGATGGATCCGAAAATGCTGATGCAATAAATGCTATCCTTAATGACGATGGCTATTAAAAGTCTAATTGTGGTTTAGGATGGAAACGGTAATATAAGTCACTGTTTATTTAAAAGGAGTTTATTGGACTATTAAGGGGGCATGGTGAAGAGCTTCCAACCCTGAATTTTAATTATGCAACTGCAATGGCAGGTAATGTTAATATGAACAAAAGTTATTTTTATAGAAATTCAGGAGATAGTCGTGTCAATACTAAATTAGGGACTACTCCCAAAGATTAATGACAATAAGCAAAGATCAAATAAAGATATCATGGATAAAAATGGGTTGAATAGTTTAGAGGAATTATTGAATACGATTTTGTATAGAAAACAAAATTAAAATATTCTTAACGGCTTGTTTTTTTTATCTGTAATTTTTGCAATGGGCAGCCAAGTGAAAAAATGTTTGGTAAAGTAGGAAATGCCTACATAAACCTCTTGTTTATTAGGGGACAAGATACAGTTGACATTAATCTTTATGAAGGGTTTGAAAAGAAATTATCTAATAAAGAAAAACTTCAATTGATTGAGTGTTTGTTAAAGTTTGAAGGCGACACCCCAAGACCTGGTGGTATGGTCTATCCAGTTTATTATGGAACCAGTGCTATTTAAGATTCTCACCTAAATATCAAACATAGGCTTCCGCTACGTGAAAATATTCATAATTATCCCAACTGGACAGATGTAGGACTGTCAGGTTTCAAAACGACAGAACGATCATTAAAAAATTCCGATAAGCCACTGGCAGAAATTTCCGAAAAATATTTTCTTTAAGCTGTTTTCAAAGTATAACAAGTTCGAACAAAAAAATATATAAGATATGACGGTAGTAAAATACATTGAATTAAAACATATTATAGTTATTCTTTTTTGGATGTTATTTTTTTTTAATGGGTGTTTAGTTTTAACTGAAGCAAATGCCCAAGAGAAACAAATTCAATTTAAAAAATATGTGTTTAAAGATAAATTGGAGTCAAACTTATTTCTTCAAGAACTTCAAAGATCAAAAAAAACAGAAAAAAATGATTATATAATTGTTAATTACAATAGCTCAAAAAAGCAATTAAAAATAGCTGTAATGGATCGTTACGAATTCAGTAAAAGTATGTTTTTATTTAAGGACATTGTAGTAGGAGTATCCATGTTCGATTGTAAAACGTTTGGATTTTTAGGTGATTCAGAAGAATTTCTACAAAGTACCAATCAGTTTATAAAGGTTGGTGATTATAATAATTATTATAAACAAATTGAAAGGAGTAGATTGAGATCGGCTAAGGAACAGGGGTTGATTTATTTTCCTACAAACAGCGATCCTTATTCTTTATTTTACAGATTTGATAATGAATCTTTAATTTATTTGGATGCAAACATGATATCTGTATTTGATAATGAATGGATGTAGATAAAAAAAAACGAGTTGCCACAATCATTTGCTACCAGGAAATCTAGAAATTCTGATTGAATAGTTTCAACCCTATGAATAGTCGGATAGGTCTTTGCCAAAATGGGCTCGAGAGGCAACTAATGCTTTAATAGAATAAATATATATAATAAGGATGAAAGCAAGTGAATTTGTTGAAGGTCTGAAACGTATCAGTGTAAGAAAGGACTTGTTGAAAAAACAAGGTGTTACAGACCAATTTATTGAGCATAGAAAAAGATCTTATCTTGCAGCTTATAAAGGAGGGGGGAGTGTTTCTCAATGCCCGTTAGTAGAGTTGGCAGAGAATTATGATTGTTCTAATCTTGAAATTGGCATGATTAGATTTGATGAACGAATTGAAGAGAAAGGAAGATTTGTGTTCTTTGGTAGATTTGAAGTTGACAATCTTGTAATAGATATTACTTCTGGCAGTGTGATCATGCTAGAATGTGGCCTGGATCATGTTCTTTATGATTGTGCTCAGAATGATTCGAGTTTTTTGGAAGCGATTCTAAACACAGCTGTTTTTCTTGAAAGAAGATCCGTTGAAGATGGTCTGTACGAGAATGAAGAGTTAAATAATCAGATGGCTGAAGAGTTTGGCGATATTGCTGGGGGCGAGAAGTATTATGATTTCTATAAGATGATGTTGGGTGTTTGATAATCACATAATGTTTTCTGTCTAAGTACACAAAGAAGTTTTTATTTTATGGCCTACACATTTTGACAGACTTTATAAACGAACCTTGCCAAAGGGAAGTTACCCGCACTCCAAAATTGTGGTTGTTGAGACAAAATGTAAAGATTTTGAGACCCCTAGCTAATTCCCTTAAGCTAATAAAGTATATCTTGGGTCTGATCACTATCTTGCGCTTCTATTTATGGAAACACCTCCAACCCGCTGCTCAGCAGCAAAACCTTAGTACTTCAAAAGTTCATTTTGCTTCCTTGGATGGCCTCCGTGGGATTGCTGCCATCAGTGTAGTCCTATTTCATTTTATGGAGATTGCTGCCCCTGATTACAAGGATAATTTTGTCGCACACAGTTACCTAGCCGTTGATTTCTTCTTCTGTCTTTCGGGATTCGTGATTGCTTACTCCTATGATGATAAATTGGGTAAGATGGGTTTGAAGACCTTTTTTAAGAGAAGGTTGATTCGCCTGCATCCCTTAGTGGTCATAGGTGCGATCATCGGTTTTCTTGCTTTTGTGTTTGATCCATTCGGTAACCTCAAAGATTCCTTTTCCACTACGCAGATCGTTCTGATGTTGTTGAGCGCCTGTTTTATGATTCCCTATGCCATTGTACCGCAGCGATACAATAATCTGTTCCATTATAACCCGCCGACCTGGTCGCTGTTCTGGGAATACGTTGCCAATATCGTCTATGCCTTCTTCCTGGTCCGAGCCAAAAAACCTGTTCTGTGGATATTGTTTGTGGTCTCAGCCGCATTATTGTTTTGGGAGGCAGATCGGTCAAAATATTTAGGTTTTGGCTTTGGTGGGGATAATTTTTGGTCGGGAGTTATTCGATTGTTTTTCGCCTTTACAGCGGGGGTATTGGTATATAGGCTAAATATTCGATTAAAGCGAACTTTTCCCTTCTGGTTGTTGGCTATCCTGTTAGCTGCAGTCTTTTTTATTCCATTTTCTTGGGAAACAAGTCCTATCATCGATCCAATGATCGTGGTGTTTTATTTTCCCGTCCTGATCATTCTCGGAACTGGCCAAAAGGCAAAGGATGCCAAGACCAAAGGAGTTTGTAATTGGTTGGGGGAGCTTTCATATCCATTATATATGGTTCACTATCCATTTATTTAGTTGTTCCTGAGTTATGTGGAGCAGTACAAACCAAACGGGACCCAGATGAGTTATATCATTGTTGTCGGAATGCTTTTGCTGATTTTATTTAGTTATTTGGTTGCGGAGTATATTGACAAACCTATTAGAAAAATGTTAAGTAAAAATCTCTAACTTTGTACTATGTCTAAGAATCTGCAAGTAACGATAGATAAGGACTCGGGCTTTTGCTTTGGAGTTGTTTATGCGATTGATATGGCAGAAGAAATCCTGGATCAGGATGGCTATCTGTATTGTCTAGGTGATATCGTACACAATGATGAGGAGGTCGCGAGGCTGAAAGCAAAAGGTTTGCGTATTATCTCCCATGATGAATTGCCAGGCTTGCAGAACGAGAAGGTTCTGATCCGTGCCCATGGTGAAGCTCCGGAAACTTATAAGACGGCATTGGAGAACAATATTACCTTGATCGATGCATCTTGTCCTGTGGTTTTGAAATTGCAGAACCGTATCAAAACTTCACATGATGATAATGAGAAGATCTTGATTTTCGGAAAGCATGGACATGCCGAAGTTATCGGATTACAGGGACAGACCAACAATGAAGCGCTCGTGTTCCAAGATATCGATGAGCTTGATGCGGTTGAATTACCAGCTAAATTTACCCTTTACAGTCAGACCACCAAGAGTGTTGATCGTTTCTATGCGATCAAGGAAGAGCTTATCAAAAGAGGTTATGAGGTAAAGGCCAATGATACCATCTGTAGACAAGTGTCCAATCGATATGAGGATTTGGGGACATTCGCCGGGCAGTATGACAAGATCATCTTTGTTTCGGGAAAGAAATCTTCGAACGGGAAAGTACTTTTTGATGTTTGTAAACAGGTCAACCCAAACACCTACTTTATTTCAGATCCGGAGGAATTGGATGCCCAAACATTCGCAGACAATGATACCATCGGTATCTGCGGAGCTACATCGACTCCAATGTGGTTAATGAAGAAAGTAAAGGAAACCATCGAATCCTATTAATCGTCATTTCAATTTAAAATTCATTGATTCAGGCCATTGAAATCTACCATTGCGCCTGTATTGCTATAAATATTGCCTAATTTTGTGTTTAGTATGAGTAAAAAAGCTAAAAAGGGTGTATTGTTGGTCCAGTTGGGTACCCCTAAATCACCGACTACCGGTGAAGTAAAGAAATACCTGACAGAGTTTTTAATGGATCCACGTGTGATGGATATTCCTTTTGTTTCAAGAACCTTGTTGGTCAAGGGAATTATTGTTCCTAAAAGAGCTTCAAAATCTGCTCATACCTATTCTACCATCTGGAGTGAGGAAACCGGATCCCCTTTAATGTACTACAGTGAATTGCAGCAGCAGATGCTGCAGCAGGAACTCGGTGATGAATATCATGTGGAATTGGCCATGCGTTATCAGGAACCTTCGATTCCCAATGCACTGAAGAATCTGGAAAGCATGTTCTTGGATTCCATTATTGTCATCCCGCTTTTCCCGCAATATGCATCGGCGACAACCGGTTCGGTAATCGACCGTGTCATGGAATTGATGCGCAGTTGGCAATACTTTCCGAAGGTTAGTTTCGTTAGTAGTTATTGCGACAATCCTTTAATGGTAGACGTTATCGCAGAACATGCGCATAAACATGACTTGAGCGAATATGATCATTTCCTGTTCAGTTACCATGGACTGCCAGTTCGACAGTTAGGAAAAGTGGATCCTAAGGGCGAATTGAAGTGTCCTGATTTTGGGTGCGATTCTTGCAAGAAAGAATTGAACTCCTATTGCTATTTGTCGCAATGTTATGCAACCACGCGTGCAATCGTAGAAAAGTTGAATATACCTGAGGAGAAATATACGGTTTGTTTTCAGTCACGACTAGGGAAGACGCCTTGGATTCAGCCATATACTTCAGATACACTGCATAATTTAGCAAAAGAAGGGAAGAAAAAACTCTTGGTGTTCAGTCCGGCATTTGTTGCCGATTGTATTGAAACGTTGGATGAGATACAGGTTGAATACGCCAATGAGTTTAAAGAAATGGGCGGAGAAGAGGTCCACATGGTGGAGAGCCTGAACGGCAACCCGAAGTGGATCGAAGCCTTGAAACGAATGGTGTTGGAAAACGGAAATTAAGATGTTAAAATTAAATGCAGTAATATTATTCTTATTAGACTTCTACATATTTTTTGCGCTAAGGGCAACGAATATTAGATTTATCAAGACAAGGTGGTTTACCATCCTATGGTGGGGCTATTCACTGTCTTTGCTGGTAGGATTATTTATTTCATTTCAATATAACATTCCGCTTTCTATCCGTTCCATAATATTAGTAGCCTTTTTCCTGACTGCCGTCAGCAAGTTTGTCTATGCTATCGTCTTGATCGTCGATGATTTACGAAGAGGGGGGATTTGGGTCGGACGTCTATTCTCTAGGGGCAAAGGCAAGGATCTGGAAGAAAGGATTGAGACTTTAGAAGAGCCATTGCCAGAGGTACCCAAAAAAGGGATATCCCGTTCAGATTTCCTGTTAAAATCGGGGATCATCGTGGCTGCCCTTCCCATGGTTCCGTTGGCTTGGGGCGTTATTTCCACTGCTTATGATTACCGGGTTAGACGCCAGAAATTGGTGCTTCCGAACCTACCGAAGGAATTCCATGGAATGACGATCGGACAGATTTCGGATGTACACTCGGGCTCTTTCTATAATAAAAAAGCCGTTATGGGCGGCGTTGAGCTTTTATTGGCGCAAAAACCAGATGCCATCTTCTTTACAGGCGACCTGGTGAACAATGTAGCCTCTGAAATGCGTGACTACCAAGATATCTTTGCCCATGTCAAAGCGGACCTCGGGGTTTATTCTACCTTAGGAAACCATGATTATGGCGATTATTACTTTGGTCCCGGGGATTCGCCAGCTAAACGTAAAAACCTGCAAGATTTGATCGAAACCCATAAAGTGATGGGTTGGGATCTTTTGATGGATGAGAACCGTACCTTGAAAATAGGTAACGAAGAGATCTCCATCGTCGGAGTGCAGAACTGGGGTACAGGTCGATTCCCCAAAAAAGGAAATCTTCCGAAAGCCTTGGTAGGTACAGAAGATAAGGCAGTTAAATTATTATTGTCGCATGACCCATCTCATTGGCGTGCACAGGTATTGGAAACCGATGTGGACGTTATGTTTGCAGGCCATACCCATGGAATGCAATTTGGGGTCCGCGGTGAAAACTTCCAATGGAGCCCAGCGAAATATATCTATAAAGAATGGGCGGGTCTCTATAAACAGGGAGCCTCTCAACTTTATGTCAATACAGGATATGGTTTCTTGGGTTACCCAGGGCGTGTCGGTATTGCGCCTGAAATCACCATTTTTGAACTGGTTAAAGGGTAATTGCCAATTTCTTAACCAAGAATCCTTGCAAAATGATTGTTTAGGTGTTTTCTGATAGCTTCTCGATAGGCTTCAGCATCCCTTAATTTCAATACCTGAACCAATTCTTTGTGCGAGATGAAATCTCCCTTCATGATGTCTTTTTCCAATAAGCCGCTTTGATGTACATACTGGAAAATAGGAAATAGCATTTCCTGCAATTCCAATAGGATCTTGTTATTGGAAATCTTGTACAGCTTCCCGTGAAAACGGATCTCATCCTCTACATGCCAAGGATTAGCGGTATCACCGGAAACTATTTCGTTCGCTATCTTTTCCAGCTCAACAATATCCTCATCGGTGATATTATTGACAATAAAATCAGCCATACCTACTTCTAGGGCCAATCTCATTTCAAACATATCCTTCAAGGTTTCATTATCTAAGATAGAAGGGTGGAATACCTTTCTCAATGAACCCAAGACATCGGGATTTCTAAGTACGGCACCTTTATGCTTGATGGATTCGATCAAACCAATGGTCTTAAGCCTTAATAGGGCCTCCCTAACAACTGTCCTGCTCACACCTAGGCTATCCGCCAAATCCAATTCCTTAGGCAATACATCGCCCACGTTCAATTTATTGTCCTGAATAAATTGAATAATCCTTTCTTCCGCTTTATCGACAAGGCTCGAGGTGTCAATACTGCCTAATTTTTCCATTGAAGGGTTCTGCTGATCCATAGGTTTGCTATGAAGGTTTAATTTAATGTTACAATATTATTAAAAAAATGTTTGGTTGTAAAACATTATGTATTACATTTGAATAATTATTATGTATAACATAATCCAATTTAATTATTCATCTATTATGAAAAACCTATATGATCAATCTTTGCGGAGGGTCCTCTTGTTGGCCTTTTTGTGCTGCCTCAACCTCGCAGCATTTTCGCAAACTGCTTTAAATGGAACGGTTACAGACCCAGAAGGTAATCAACTTGTAGGGGTGACAGTTTCCAATCAAACCCAAGGACATGTTACAAAGACCGATGAACAGGGAGAATTTAGCGTGCAAGCTAAAGTATCGGATGTCATAGCATTTTCTTCAATCGGATATCAATCACACAAACTAACCTTAGCGAACCTAGGTTCGGTAAGAATTTCATTAAACCCAACTGGAGAAGATCTGGAAGAAGTCGTGGTTTTAGGCTATGGTAGCATTAAGAAATCAAACCTGACGGGTTCTGTGTCCAGATTGGACAAGCGCGTTTTAGAGACTGGAGTTCGTTCTAACCCAGCATCGGCATTGGCAGGAACCATTCCTGGGCTACGCGTTCAATAGACTTCTGGTCGTCCGGGTTCAGTTCCAAACATCGTATTGCGTGGAGGAACAACCTATGGGGGCGGAGGATCCCCGTTGGTGATCGTGGATGGTTTGATCCGTTCGGGTTTCTCCGATATCAACCAAGATGACATTGAGTCCATCGACGTATTAAAGGATGCATCTGCCACGGCTATTTATGGTGCTAGAGCATCAAACGGGGTGGTATTGATTACCACAAAACGTGGTAAAGATGGCGTGTCCAATATTTCGCTGAAATCTAAGATCGGGGTCAATTCCTTGAATATTCCTTTTGAGTTCTTGGATGCCAAGGATTATTTGTACTGGTCCAGAAAAGGGGTGCAGACCTCTGGCATGTACCAACCAAACCAGTTGAACCAATTGACCTCAGTGGGTCCTTTTGGTACTGGAAACAAGTATAAGGATGATCAAGGCAATATTTTGGATGGAAACAAGGTGAGCAATGCCGTTTGGAGTACCATGTACTTGGATGATTCCAACAGGGAATTATTGGGCCAAGGGTACCAAACCATGATCGATCCTGTTACAGGGAAAGAATTGATCTATAAAGATTTTGATTATACCGATTATGCCTTGCGCAAAAATGCCTTGACCCAAGATTATAACCTTGCCGTACAGGGGGGAAATGATAAGAGTAAATACTATGCAAGTTTGGGTAAATACTATGAGCAAGGTGTACCAATAGGAACCAATTATGATCGTTTGACCTTTATCCTAAATGGTGATTACAAGATCAAACCTTGGATTACTTCCAATTCAGGCTTGAATTTCGCCAATACCAAATGGAGAGATGCCATCAATGGGGAAGGCAATTATATGACCCGTGCTCTGGGAGCTCCTCCAACCATGCGTGGCTTTAACGCAAATGGAGACCTTTTGGTTGGCCGTGACTGGCAAGATGGTAACCCGGCGGTAAACAATGATCGTTTTATCCGCAATAACCAAAACCAGAAATTTACGATGTCCCAAGCTTTTGTCATTGACCTTTATGAAGGCTTGAGCTTGAGAACAAGTGGTAACTGGTTTATCAACCAAACCAATAATGAATCCTTCAATAGGGATTATTTAGCCAGTCCGGGTAACTGGGTGCGAACTCGTAACTCATCGGCAAGCTATGACAAGATTTTGAACCAAACCTATAATGCGGTTTTAAACTATAAAAACACCTTTGGCGAGAAACATAATTTTGATGCCATGGCAGGATGGGAATTCTTTGATTCCTACAATACTGGGTTTTCAGCATCGGGTTCAGGTGCACCATCAGATGACTTCATGGATCTAGGTTTGACCAGTACGGAAGCAAACCGTCGTGGTATCGATTCTTACCATGTCCGTAATAGGATCACTTCCTTCTTCGGACGTTTGAACTATGATTATGACCAACGCTATCTCATGACCTTGACCTTGCGTCGTGATGGCTATTCAAACCTATTGAATAATCGTTGGGGAACTTTCCCAGGGGTGTCATTAGGTTGGAACCTCCATAATGAAGACTTCTTCGCAAATATTATGGGCGCTGACCAGGTGATCAACACCTTAAAATTAAGGGCTAGTTATGGTGCGAATGGAAATATTGGCGGCATTGGAGCTTATGCTTTGCAAGGGGTATATAACTCTTCGACCTATAATCCCAATGGATCCCTACTCTATAAACACAATTACGACAACCAAGTTGGATTTTTAATGACGGATCTAGCCGTGCCTAACCTGAAATGGGAGAGTTTGATTACCAAAGAAGTAGGGTTAGAAACCAGATTGTTAAATAGGTTAGATCTATCGGTATCCTATTATCATAGAACGACTTCGGATAAAATCGCAACCTTGTTATTGCCAGCGTCAGCAGGATTTACTTCCATTACGACCAATAATGGTGACATGCAAAACCAAGGGGTAGAGATTGACTTAAATTACCAAGCGATCCGTGCGAATGACTTTACCCTGAGCTTCAACTGGAATACAGCCTACAACAAGAACAAGATCTTAAAGCTGCCATATAATGGGGTTGAGGACAACCGTCAGAATGGTTTCCAAGTCTATAACCCAAGTACCATGGAATTAGAATGGGTTGGAGGCCTACAAGAAGGACAGGATCCGAATGTGGCTTATGCATACGAGGCCTTGGGCATTATCCGTACTCAACAGGACCTGGATAATTATGCACTGCAGTTAAAGGATTTGATCGGAGCGAGAACCTTGGTGCATCCTGATGTGTTCAATGCGATGACCGCTTCAGAGAAAGCCCTGCATTATCCATTGGCCTTAGGGGACGTGATGTGGAGAGATGTCAATAATGATGGTATCATCAATTCCTACGATAGGGTTTACATGGGGAATACCGTACCACGTTGGACTGGTGGATTTGGTCTTTATTCCACTTACAAGGATTTTTCCTTGAGTGCAAGATTTGACTATGCCTTGGGCTATGTTGCCTATGATGGACCAAGAGCTTGGTTCTTGGGGATGATGCAAGGAACGTTCAATACAACCACGGAAGTATTGGATACCTATACGCCTGAAAACACAAATGCAAAATACCCAACCTATTACTGGGCGGACCAATTGTTCAAGAACAATACCAGTCGAGAAAGTAGCATGTTCTACAATAAAGGTAATTATTTGGCCTTCCGGGAGATTTCCTTGGCATATCGTTTACCAAGGTCTTTGGCGAACAAGATCAAGATGGAAGATTTAAGTGTTTCAGTAACCGGGCAGAACCTTCAATACTGGACAGCCAATACCCTGTTCTCTGCGGAAAGTGGGTCGATTGGACAGGGAGGGGGTGGTTACCCACTGCCAAGAACGGTCATTTTTGGTCTTCAATTAACCTTTTAAAACTTAAGTCATGAAAAAGATATTAATAGCCTTAGCAATAGCGGCAACGAGCATAACATTTTCTTCTTGTAGCAAGATGGAATTGGATTTAACCCCAGAAGATTATTTCGCAAGTGGATCTTTCTGGAAAACACCGGATCAAGTAAAAGGAGCAATGGTTGGTATCCATAGCCAATTAAGGAATGCGCAGCAAACCTTATGGAGTTTTGGAGAGTTAAGAGGTGGAACGCTGAGGGATGGGACCAGTTTTACAGGGACTGCATCCCTAAATTCGAGTTCGATCATTATCCAAGATGTGCGTGAAAGCAGTCCTGGTTTTAGCAGCTGGGCCAACCTTTATGGACAGATTTTCCAGATCAATAACTTTATATTCCAAGTGGAATCGGCAACTTACCTGTCAGATGCGGAGAAAGGATATTATTTAGGACAGGCCTATGGATTGCGTGCTTTCTATTATTTCAATCTGTTCCGAACATGGGGAAGGGTTCCCTTGGTTGCAGAAGCGAAGGTAGCCAATCAGGCACCTAGCTCAGCTGAAGAGTTATACACTGCCCGTAGTAAAACGGAAAAAGAAACCTTAGACTTTATTAAAGCGGACGTTGAAAAATCAGTTTCTAGTTTCAACAATGACTATAATACCTTAAGCCAAAAAGCGCAGTGGTCCTTGGCTGCGTCACAGATGTTGAAAACGGAGGTGTATCTATGGTCGGCCAAGGTAAAGATTGACGGGAATGCTCCGGCAAGTACTGCTCAAGATCTGCAGACTGCAAAAGCTGCGGTAGAGGCCGTAATACCAAAATTCACCCTAGTCAATGATTATGCGAATGTCTTTGCGACGGCAAGTTCAGCAGCCAATAAAGGAAATTCGGAAACCATTTTTACCTTAAGGTACCAATATGGTGAAGCGACCAGTTTCTTCAATAACTTTCTGTATGCACAGAGTGATGATATTTCAGGCTATGTAGATGATAAAGGGGAGGCCATTCCTGCAGATCCTTTGAAAATTTCCAATACGGGCATTATCCGTTATGAATACAAATATGGCCTATATCAACTGTATGAAGCAGCAGATAGCAGAGCCAATGCAACTTTCTTAAACTTTAACAAGGGCGATGTGCATGCAGTGGTACTCCGTAAATTCTTGGGTACTATTGTGGAAGGCGTACGAAGCTATTCAGATGACTATCCGATTTACCGCTTAGCCGATGCTTATCTGTTATTGGCAGAAATCAAGAATAAATTGGGGCAAGATCCGACTAATGAAATCATGTTGGTGCGAAACAGGGCTTATAAAGGTTCGGCTCCACAATTTGTTAACGGAGGGTTTGAAGCCAATGAGCTTGCCATTTTTTATGAGAGGAGCAAGGAGTTTGTTTCCGAGGGTAAGCGTTGGTATGATCTACGCCGCATGCAAGATGCCTCAGGAACGCCATTGGTTTTCCGTAAGGACCTGAATTTGGTCGGGGTGTTGGACAACAATGATTCCCAAAAACATAAAATTCTTTGGCCTATTGACCTAGGAACGCTATCAGCGGATCCGAAGTTAGAGGGAGACCAAAATCCTGGATATTCAGGAACTTAATGTTAAATTTAATATAAACCTATCCTGCCTAGCAGGATAGGCTATCTAGTTTTTAATAATTTGTATATGCTAACAAACAAAATTGAAGGATTAATTGCTGCTCCATTTACGGCATTTGATCCAAACGGTGAACTGAACCTAGACCTGATCCCTGCTTATTATCAGTCGCTTAAAAAGAATAATGTGAAAGGAGCTTTTATCTGTGGCTCGACTGGTGAGGGGGTATCCTTGACCTTTGATGAAAAAGTGCAGGTTCTGAAGGCCTGGACAGCATTGACAAAAGCAGATCCAGATTTCGCCCTGATTATGTTTTTAGGCGGTACGAATGTCAAGGAATGTAAGCAATTGGCAGTGATCTCGCAGCAAGAAGGAGCAGATGCCATTTCCTTTACTTCCCCTTATTATTTTAAACCTGCAAATGTGCAGCAATTAGCGAAATGCTGTCAAGAAATAGCAGCTGCTGCACCAAATACTGCATTTTATTATTACCATATTCCAGTGCTTACAGGTGGAAACTACAATATGATCGATCTATTGGAAGCTGTGGATAATATGATCCCAACCTTCAAAGGCATCAAATATACGCATGAAGATTTTATGGATTTCTTGTCTTGTTTGAATTATAAAAATGGGAAGTACGATATGCTTTGGGGGCGTGATGAAAACATGTTGTCTTCCTTGGTGTTAGGAACAAAAGGTGCGGTAGGTAGTACCTACAATTATGCGGCTCCATTATACAATGATCTGATAGCGGCATATAATCAGGGCAATTTTGAAGAAGCGAACAGATTGCAGCAGAAATCCATTGATATGATCCGTCTGTTAGGTAAATATGGAGGTATTGCAACTGGAAAGGCTTACATGAAATTAGTGGATCTGGATTGCGGAGAATTCCGTTTACCGATAGCCAATATGTCAAAAGAGAATTTTGAATTGTTTAAGGCTGATGTTGCGGCATTGGGCTTTGATTCATTTAAGTCAATCAATTAATGCGGATTAAGGCAATATTATCTATGGCGGTTTTAGTGGTTGGTTGCTCTGGTTCGCAGAGCAAATCTGGATTAGTATGGGAAGAAGCAAGTCATTTGCCTGCGATTTCTGGATCAAAAAATATAGGTGTCGCAGGACCAATAGCCGGTATCATTCAGGACAAACTGATTATTGCGGCTGGTGCTAATTTCCCCGATGGCTTGCCTTGGGATGGAGGAAAGAAAGTTTACCATTCTCAAGGATATATCTATTCCATTTCAGGGTCAAGCTTAAAGCTGGATACCATATTTAATCTTGAAGCAGAGATTGCCTATCCTGCCAATCTAAGTCTGCCAAATGCCATCTATATTGCTGGCGGAGAAAATGAAACCGGTCCAATTGATCAAGTTGCCAAATATGAACTATCCGAAAGTGGTAAACTGGAAAAGAAAAACTTAAAACCCTTACCAGTGGCTTTGACCAATGCCGGCTTAGCAGCAGGGAATAATGAAATCTTCTTTATTGGCGGTGAAAATGCAGAATCGGTCTCTGATCAGGTTTATTCCCTGAAATTGGATGATTCAACTGTAAATTGGAAGGAATATATGCAATTGCCCTATCCTTTGAGTCATGCTGTTGTACTTAGCAATGGTAAGGACAAGGTCTATGTCGTTGGGGGAAGGAAGAAAAACCCAAATGCCATCAGTGATATCTATGATGGGCTGTTGGAATTGGACCTAAATACCAAAAGTGTTCGTGAGCTTATTAAGCTACCTAAAGCTTTGGCTGCAGGGACCGGAGTCTATAAAGATGGGAAGATCTATGTTTTCGGAGGGGATGATGGGAGCACGTTTTCAAAGGTAGAAGCGGCTATTGCCAATATTGCCAAGGAAAATGATCCGCAGAAAAAAGAAGTAATGACTCAAGCAAAGAATAAACTTCAGGCAGGACATCCTGGATTCTCGAAAGAGAATTGGGTTTATGATCTGAAGACTGGTTCTTGGTCACAATTGGAGGGAATGGAAACTGAAAGTCCAGTAACCACTACGGCAGTTATAAAAGAAAATCTATTTTTTATTCCATCTGGGGAGGTTCGAGCGGGGGTTCGTACCGATCAGATCCTGGTTGGACAGATAAAATAAACCTATGAAAAACAGTAAAAGATATCCTTGGATCGTTGTAGGCCTGTTATGGTTTGTGGCACTCCTGAATTATATGGACCGCCAGATCTTATCAACCATGCGACCTGCAATGGCCATCGATATTTTGGAATTGGAAAGTGCTGCGGTATTTGGAAACCTGATGGCCGTATTTCTATGGATATATGGTTTTATGAGTCCTGTAGCGGGAATTGTTGCCGATAAGTGGAACCGGAAATGGTTGATCGTAGGGAGTTTGTTCGTCTGGTCGGCAGTGACCCTCGCGATGGGCTATGCCGATACTTATGAGCAATTGTATGCCTTACGCGCGATTATGGGCGTCAGTGAAGCCTTGTATATTCCGGCGGGACTTTCCTTGATTGCTGATTACCATTCGGATAAATCAAGGTCCTTAGCTGTGGGGATCCACATGACGGGTTTTTATTTTGGTCAGGCATTAGGTGGTTTTGGTGCCACCGTTGCGGCATCTTATTCCTGGCATTATACCTTTATCCTGTTTGGATTGATCGGAATCATCTATTCCGTCGTCCTTATTCTATTTTTACATGAAACGGATCATCGATCTGATGCCAAGAAGTTAGTGGAAAACAAGGTTCCCCTGTTAAAAGGGCTTTCTATGTTGTTTTCCAATATTGCTTTCTGGGTCATCCTATTATATTTTGCTGTCCCTAGTCTTCCGGGCTGGGCTACCAAGAATTGGCTACCTACCTTATTCTCGGAAAACCTGCATATCCCTATGGAAAAAGCAGGTCCCTTGGCGACCATTACCATAGCCCTTTCCTCATTCTTTGGGGTAATCCTTGGAGGAATTATTTCAGATAAATGGATTCAAAAGAATGTGCGCGGTAGGATCTATACCAGCGCCATTGGCTTGGCATTGACCATTCCAGCGGTAATATTGATTGGATATGGTCACAGTGTCTTTGCAATCGTGGCTGCAGGCTTGATGTTTGGTTTCGGTTTTGGGATGTTTGATGCCAATAATATGCCGATCCTCTGTCAGTTTGTGTCTTCGAAATACAGGGCAACGGCCTATGGGATCATGAATATGGTCGGTGTCTTTGCAGGTGCTTATATCACGAAGATTCTTGGTGCCTCTGCAGATGAAGGGCAATTGGGCAGTGACTTTGCTTTGTTGGCGGGAATTGTGTTGATCGTCTTGATCATTCAATTGGCCGTATTAAAACCGAAGGGAAATGAAGCTATCGATTAAAGTACTTTTCTTATTTGTTCTATCGTTCAACTTTCTTTTTGCCCAACAAAAGAAGAGGGTGGCCTGTATTGGTGATTCAGTGACTAAAGGCTCTAATTTAGCCAAAGGGAAAACCTATCCGGATCAATTGCAGCAGTTACTGGGCGAAGGTTATGAAGTACGCAATTTTGGGAGAAATGGTGCAACGCTACTGGAAAAAGGGCATAATCCTTATCTGAAATCAGAGGAACTGGAGGCTGCGCTAGCCTTTAAACCTGATTTGGTTGTCATTAACTTAGGCTTGAATGATACAGATCCAAGAAATTGGCCTAATTACCAAATGGACTTTCAACGGGACTATAATAAACTGATCTCTCTTTTTGAAAACGAAAATCCTAAGGTGGAAGTTTTTGTATGTGAAAATACGCCAATTTTTAGTGGACATCCTCGATTTCTTTCAGGAACTCGAGATTGGTACTGGGATATCAAGAAAGAAATAGGCGCTGTAGCGGTGATACACTTCCACAAACTCATTGATCTCTATCCGCCCTTAGCTTTTCGTATCGATCTATTTGATGATTATCTACATCCATCGGAGCAAGGTGCCGAAATTATTGCAAAGACCATTTTCGATCGAATAGTTCCCGTTAGGAATAAGCTTTCCGTACATGAAAGTATAGGTTCGCATATGGTATTGCAACGGGATCAAACTAATCGAATAAAAGGCAAAGCGAATGCTAAACAGGCTGTATTTATTGAAATGAATGGAGGAACTTACTTATCCCCTGCTAACTCCGAAGGGGAGTGGAGAATTGATATTTATGACATACCTCCTGGGGGGCCATATAAGATGAAAATCTTTACGGATCAGGATACGATATTTTTAGAAGATATTTTGTTTGGCGATGTGTTTTTAGCATCAGGACAGTCCAATATGGCTTTCCCATTAAAGGATGCCAATGGATCAAAAGAATTGATCAAGGAGGCTTCCAAACACAATAATATTCGAATTTTTAAGAACAAGGTTCTTAAGGAAACAAATAATGAAGAGTGGGATGAAGCTACTTTAAAGAAAGTAAATGATCTGGAATACTTCTCTGGGAACTGGGAGAAGCTAACAGCAGAAAATGCCGCCAACTTTTCAGCGATTGCCTACAGTTTTGCAGAAGCATTGGGAAAGGAAACGCAGGTTCCGATTGGCATCATTGAACTTGCCGTTGGCGGTTCGAATACTGAGTCTTGGATTCCGAGAAGAAGCTTGGAGGAAGATCCGCTTTTGGCGACTTATATCCATCAATGGCGTAAATCCGATTTCATCCAAGATTTCTGTAGAAATCGAGCTGAGGTTAACCTGAAGAAATCCATGGTCAAGAACCAAAGACATCCCTATGAACCGGCCTATAATTTTGAAGCTGGGTATAATAAGTGGAATGATGCCTCATTAAAGGGGATTCTATGGTATCAAGGGGAAAGTAATGCCCATAACGTTGAATTGCACGAGCACTTATTCAGGACATTAATAGCTTCTTGGAGAGAGAATTATAAGCCCTTTTTGGGTAAACGGGAAAGGTTGCCATTTTATACGGTTCAGCTTTCCAGTATAGATAGGCCCTCTTGGCCAATATTCAGGGATAGCCAAAGAAAGCTAAGCAATGAATTGAAGGATGTCTATATGGCTGTCAGTTCTGATCTAGGAGATTCCTTGGATGTACACCCTAAGGAGAAGTTAATCATTGGAAAACGATTGGCTAATCTGGTCCTTAAGCATGAATTTGGAAAGGATAATAATTCGGATAGCCCGCAACCTATTTATTCTTATGAAAATGAAGATATACATGAAATAAGGTTCAGTCATGCCAAGCAATTAAAGGTAATGGAATCAAAAGAAGTTACAGGTTTTCAGGCTAAGGATGAAGACGGAAACTTGGTAGATCTCAAGGTCGTGGAAATAAAAGGGAATTCGGTTTTCCTGGAAAATCCTAGAGGTTTAATGGAGATATATTATGGATACAAGCCTTTTTCAAGGGCAAATTTAGTGAATGAGGAAGGAGTGCCTGTTTCCACATTTTCGATTAAAAGATAAAAAAGAATGTACAATAACGAAGAGTTAACTGCATTAGCAGATTTTTATAAAGATCAATTGGTCAATGATACGGTTCCTTTTTGGTTCCCGAGGTCATTTGATCATGAGTTTGGCGGGTACCTATTGATGCGAGATCAAGATGGTTCCCTGATTGATACCGATAAGGCCGTTTGGATACAAGGTCGTGCCTGTTGGTTGCTTTCTACCCTTTATTACACGGTGGAACCTAGGGAAGAATGGTTGGAAGGCGCGCGCTTGGGCTATGAATTTTTGAAAAATAAATGTTTTGATACAGCAGGGAAAATGTATTTCCATGTGGATCAAGCAGGGAACCCAATCCGTATGCGTCGATATTTTTTCTCGGAGACTTTTGCCGTGATTGCGAGTGCTGCTTACGCAAAAGCTTCAGGTGATGAGGAAGCTGCGCAATTAGCCCGTGATCTATTTGGGATATGTTTGGAGTATGCCAGTGGCGAACGGAAAATGGAACCTAAGTTTGAGGAAACTCGACCAAGCCGCGGAATAGGAATCCCGATGATCATGTGCAATACCGCCCAGCAATTAAGGGAGACCATTGGCGACCCTCGATGTGATGATGCGATTACAAATTGGATCCAAGAGATAGAACAGTATTTTGTGAAGGATGATATCCGCTGTGTGATGGAGCAGGTAGCTCCTGATGGTAGTATCATCGATCATATTGATGGAAGGACGCTCAATCCGGGGCATGCCATTGAGGGTGCTTGGTTTATTCTCCATGAAGCTGTCCATAGAAATATGGATGAGAAATTGGTAAACTTAGGATTGCGGATGTTGGATTATATGTGGGAAAGAGGTTGGGATAAGGAATTTGGAGGTATTCTGTATTTTAGGGATGTCTATAATAAACCTGTTCAAGAATATTGGCAGGACATGAAATTTTGGTGGCCGCAGAACGAAGCTATCATTGCTACCTTATTGGCATATCTGATAACCAAGGATGAGAAATATGCTAGCATGCACAAGCAGATCCATGAATATGCCTATAGCCATTTCCATGATAAAGAACATGGGGAATGGTACGGTTATTTACATCGCGATGGGGGAATAGCTCAAACCGCTAAAGGGAACCTATTTAAGGGGCCTTTCCATTTACCTAGGCAAGAATGGTACTGTTGGTCCATTATCAATCAATTTAAGAATAAGGACAATTATGAATAAGATAGGCCATTATATTTTATTGTTATGGAGCTTTTTTGCTGTCGATAGCCTGAACGCTCAGGAGGCTTTGATTCCAATGCCTCAAAATGTGCAGTGGTCGGAAAATAAACTGGACCTGTCCAAAGGGGTTCATCTTGAAATTGGCAAATCCATTGAAAAGAATGAGTTAAGCCTGCTTAAAAATATATTAGAAAGTCAATCGATAAGCATTTCTAAGAATAAGAAATTACCTTCAATTTCATTGAAGATGGTTTTAAGTCTTGAAGGTATACAATCTGATGAGGGGTATACTCTGCATATTGATTCCAAGGGAATCCAAATCCAAGCTTTAGCTAGTAAAGGGATTTTCTATGCGCTACAGACTTTAGGACAATTGGACTTTCATGAGAGGCAAGTAGCCTTAGTGAACATCAAGGACCAACCTGCATATTCCTTTAGGGGATTTCTGTTGGATGTGGGAAGGAATTACCAACCGATGGAGATGTTGAAAGAGCAAATCGATGTGATGGCGAAGTATAAACTCAATGTTTTGCATTTCCATTTCACGGAGGATATTGCATGGCGTTTGGAAAGTAAAAAATACCCTGGTCTAGTCGCTGCAGAAAATATGACGCGCTGGGCTGGTAAATATTACACGGTTGCAGAGTTTCAGGAGTTGATCGATTACTGTCGGGAAAGGCATATTTTATTTTTACCTGAGATTGATATGCCAGGGCATTCAGCTGCATTTGAGCGTTTCTTTAAGGTCAATATGCAGAGTGAAGAAGGCATTGTATACATCAAGGAATTGCTTAAGGAGTTTGCTGATACTTTCCCAACATTAAAGCATTTGCATATAGGAGGTGATGAGGTGAAGATTAGCAACAAAGAGTTTATGCCTGAGATAACCAAATATGTGGAATCATTGGGCTTCAAAACTTATGGTTGGGATCCGGGAAGTAACCTGGAATCATCCACCGTTCGTCAAATGTGGATGGGTGGTCCTAAACCAATAGATCCTGGTTCTAAATTACAGTATTTAGATTCCAAGCATCTCTACATCAACCATATGGATCCTTTGGAAACCGTGACCACCTTATTTTTCAGAAGGTTTGCGGAGCAGGAAAAGGAAAGCTCGCAACTTCCTGGTGCTATTCTTTGTTCATGGCCAGACCGTGCCGTTGAAAAACCTGAGGATATGTTCCTGCAGAGTGCTATCTATCCAGGGATGATAACATTTGCAGAAAGAATATGGCGTGGTGCCGGAGAGCTGGGTTGGAAGGCCTTTCTTCCAAATAAAGAAACAGATTCTTTCCGTGAATTTGCTGCTTTTGAAAAAAGGTTGTTAATCCATCAATCTAAAAATTTTGCAAATCTTCCATTCCCATATCAAAGACAGACTGATATGTTCTGGGACATAATCGGGCCTTTTGATAATAGTGGCGACTTAGCGAAAGAGTTTCCTATAGAAAAGGATCCTTTTGGAGATCAATTCGCAGTTTATAAGAATCAAGTTGGCGGGACCATTGTTTTGAGACATTGGTGGGCTGATATTATTCCGGGCGTTATTGAATCGCCTAAACCTAACAGTACTTTTTATGCAAGAACAAGGATCTGGAGTGATAAAGCCGAAGAAAAGCAATTCTGGATCGGTTTTGCAAACCTTTCGCGTTCTTATGCCAGCGATTCGCCAGCAGAAGGTACATGGGATGACCTGCACAGCCAGGTTTTTGTCAATGGAATAAAAATCCCTGCTCCGAAATGGAATCATCCTGGTCAGAAAGGGGAGCTAGAGGTGCCATTGACGGATGAAGGCTACTCTTTTAGGGAACCCACTAAGATCCAGATGAAGGAAGGATGGAATGAGATATTAATCAAGTTGCCAGTCGGTGATTTTAAGGGCAAGGATTGGCAGAATCCCACAAAATGGATGTTTACTTTTATACCTTATCAATAGAAATCAATACACACTATATATGAAAAAACTATTTTTATCAGTATTTGCCGCATGCTTAATATCAGCAGTTTCAGCTCAGGAAACCGTGGTTTTCCGCTCAGGGGAGGATGGTTATGCCAGCTATAGGATTCCAGCCATTATCAAGAACAAGAATGGAGACCTGATAGCATTCTCGGAAGGTCGCGTGGACCACGCCGGAGATTATGGCAATGTGGATATCGTTTATAAGATCAGTCAGGACCAAGGAAAGACTTGGGGGAAACTGAACGTTGCAGCTGATTATGATAAGCTTCAGGCTGGAAATGTAGCACCGGTGCTCGATATGACAGATCCAGCTTATCCAGCTGGAAGGATATTTCTTTTTTATAATACAGGAAACAACCACGAAGGCGAAGTGAGGAAAGGCAAAGGCTTGCGTGAAGTATGGTACATCACTTCTACGGATGGTGCAAAAACCTGGTCTGAACCCGTGAATATCACGACCCAGACCCATAGACCAAATCAGCCACAGGTTAATTCCGCCTATACCTTTACAGAAGACTGGAGAACTTATGCCAATACGCCTGGACATGGATTTCAGTTTGTGTCAGGCCCAAATAAGGGAAGGATTTACATTGCTGCCAACCACAGTGCTGGAGATCCAAGTGCGCAGGGTAAGGACTGGAATGCACATGCTTTCTATTCGGATGACCATGGAAAGACCTTTAAGTTGAGCCAGAATGTGCCTTATCCAGGTACTAATGAGTCTACCGCTGCTCAGGTTGGAGATAATGAAGTATATATGAGCTCTAGAAACCAGCAGTTGAATCCAAAGCAACGTGTCATTTCTGTTTCCAATGATGGTGGTGAAACCTGGCAGAGTTCTGCTCCAGATCCTAACCTTCCGGATCCGATCAACCAAGGTTCGGTATTGTCTTGGAAGAAAGGAAAGAATTTTGTGCTGGCTCATATCAATCCAGCGGATGAAATGAATAGGGATAACCTGACCTTGAGGCTTTCAAAGGATAAAGGGAAGACCTGGTATTTTACAAAACTGATTGCTAAGGCGCCTGAAGGTTATAAAGGAGCCTATTCAGCCTATTCGGACATCGTCCTGATGAAACCTAAATTGGTCGGTATTCTGTATGAAAAAGACAATTATAAAGACATTGTCTTCCTAACGGAAAAGATTAAATAAAGGAAAACCCTAAGCCCATAAAGCTTAGGGTTTTCTTTTTTTATTCCCTTAATTCTCAGAAAATTCCTGTAAATTGAACTTTATCTACTTGTTTAACCTGTTTAAACTCAATCAAATTATGTTTCTGAAAAGTGTGGTCTATATAAAAACATTGATCAGTGTGCCTACGGTTCGCAATTCAATGCTCATGTCTGTTTTATTACTTTCAGCTTCTGTTCTTGATTCTTGTGCAAGGAAAAACTCGGTGGTTACAGGCCATAAAAATGACACCTATCAGAATCCGGTATTTGAACCTGTGCTCGCTGACCCCACGGTAATCCAAGATCCTAAAACGAAACTATTCTATGCTTATGGCACCCAAGATAATTGGGATGATGGTAAGGGTTCTCGTCTTGTTCCCATCTTGGAGTCCAAGGATATGGTGAACTGGTCCTATGTAGGGCCGGCTTTTGACACTAAACCTAATTGGAAAGAGGCCGGTGGTATTTGGGCTCCAGATATCAATGTTGTAGATGGAAAGTATTACCTCTATTACTCCTTTTCAACTTGGGGCGATAAGAACCCCGGTCTTGGGTTGGCTATTTCGGATTCTCCAAAAGGGCCTTTTATAGATCAAGGGAAATTGCTTGATTCTGAATCTGCCAATGTGCCTAATTCCATTGACCCCTTTTTTATGGAGGATAATGGCAAGAAATATATATTCTGGGGAAGTTTTTCCGATAGTCCTGAACAGGGCACTTTTGCGCTGGAGCTAACCCCTGATGGCAAAAAGGTGTTAAATGGGCAAAAGCATAAAATAGCTGCCGGTGACTATGAAGCAGTGACCATCTATAAGAAAGATGGCTATTTCTATTTCTTGGGTTCTAAGGGTAGTTGCTGTGAGGGCGCAAATAGTAAATATCATGTGCTGACGGCAAGATCCAAGAGTTTGTTGGGACCCTACCTCGACAAAGATGGACGCGATATCAAGGAAAGAAATCATGGCAGCCTAATCTTGGAAGGCTCAGATTCCATAGTTGGCCCTGGGCATACTTCAGGGATCATCAAAGATGCTAAAGGAATGGACTGGATTTTCTACCATGCGATTGATAAGAACAATGGAAAGTTGGGGAATGGAACAAGCAGAAGGATGTTGATGTTGGACCCGCTGAACTGGAAAGATGGGTGGCCATTGATCGGTACAGGGAAACCAGAAAGAAATAAAACTCAAAAACCTATTATTTAATTCTTAGAGATGAACATACGATTATTGCTATTAGGATTGTCATTCCTGTTGTGCCTGCAAGGTAAGGCCCAGGAATTACCAGGAAATCCACTGTCAGTTGCTTTAGGGGATCCTTATATCATCTTTGATGAGCAGAGCGACCTTTATTATTTATATGGAACAGGGGGCACAAAGAACGGTTTTGTGGTTTATTCTTCCAAAGACCTGAAGGATTGGAAAAACGAAGGTGTAATCTACAATAACCAACAGGAAAAATCATGGGGCACCAAAGACTTTTGGGCTCCGGAGGTTTATAAGTGGGATGATAAGTTCTATTTATTCTACAGTGCGCATTGGAAGGAAAACCCAAATAACGAACTTGAAAACTATAAAATCGGCGTTGCGGTATCGGATAAACCAACCGGGCCTTTTGTGGATATAGAATCGCATCCGCTTTTTGATCCTGGCTATCCCATTATTGATGCCAATGTCTATGTAGCGGATGATGGCAAGAAATATCTCTATTATTCCAGATGTTGTTACAAACATCCCGTGGAATCAGATATTGCAGATTGGGCAAAAAAGAATGGCATATATGATGAGATTGAGGAAAGTTGGGTTTACGGAATTGAGTTGAAACCAGATTTGAGTGGGGTAATCGGTAAACCTCGTCTTTTGTTGAAGCCACCTGTGAAAATGGATGATAAGCAGGCAGAATGGGAAAGCCGTTCTGTGCATAATAAGGAAATCAATCGCCGTTGGACCGAAGGGTCCTATCTGTTCAAGCATAATGGTCTTTTTTATATGATGTATTCTGCGAATCATTATGCAGGTCCATATTATGCCGTGGGGTATGCAACATCAGAAAGTCCTTTAGGACCGTTTGTGAAATCGGAGTTTAATCCGGTATTGGAAAAGAACAGCGAAAAGGGAGGTGATGTGACAGGTACGGGTCATAATTCTGTGTTTGTAGGGAAGGACGGCAAAATGTACTGTGTCTACCATGGCAGGACCACCAAAACCGGAAATGACAGGGTTGTTTTTATTGATCCAATAGAAATAGATTCCAAGGGTGTGTTAAAAGTACACGGACCCACTACAATTAATTGATGGAATTTGTATCTTAGGAAAACTAATTTAAGTGCAACCTATGCCCAACTTTGCTATAAATGATGTTCCTCACAGGCGTTTGAACCTGTTGACAGGCGAAAGTATCCTTGTTTCTCCCCATCGCAGTAAACGACCGTGGCAGGGGCAAGTGGAAGATTTACCTGCCGACAGTAGGCCTGAATATGACCCAAATTGTTACCTCTGCCCAAGAAATTCAAGAGCTGATGGAAGTGTAAATCCAGATTACAAAGAGAGTTTTGTGTTCGTGAATGACTTTTCTGCATTATTGAAAGATTCAGAGGAAGGGGAGATGAATGAGGAAGGCCTTTTGGTAGCTGAAACGGAAAGGGGAATATGCAAAGTGATCGCTTTTACGCCGCAGCATGACTTGACCTTACCCGAAATGGATATCCCTGCAATCAGGAAGGTAGTCGATGTGTGGCAAAGTGAATTTGCTTCTTTGGCAGCAAACGATTGGATTAAATACATACAGATCTTTGAAAATAAGGGTTCCATCATGGGCTGTAGCAACCCGCATCCGCATGGACAGATTTGGGCCGAGAGTAAACTTCCCATGGAAATCCAAAAAGAAGAGAAGCAACAAAAGGAATATTTCGAAAAAAATGGTCATTCCTTGCTTTCTGATTACCTCGCCTTGGAACTCAAGAAAAAGGAAAGGATCATTGTTGATAATGATCATTTCGTAGCCTTAGTGCCTTTTTGGGCAGCTTGGCCATTTGAAACCTTGGTCATCAGCAAAAGACAGGTAAAGGACATCAGGGAATTTACCGATGATGAAAAAACCGACCTCGCCAAGACCCTACAAGAACTAACTATCCGTTACGATAATATCTTTTCCACTTCTTTTCCATATTCTGCAGGCATGCATCAAGCTCCTGTAAATAGTGGCAATCAAGATTTTTGGCATTGGCATATGCATTTTTACCCGCCTTTGTTGCGTTCGGCAACAGTAAAGAAATTCATGGTCGGATATGAAATGTTAGCCAATCCACAACGCGATATTACAGCTGAAAAAGCAGCAGAAATAATCAGAAATCAATCCACAGTACATTATAAATCGAATACCAAATGATTGACAGAGACCAAATTAGTGCTAGGTTTAAGGAATTGTATGGAACAGAGCCTACATTAGTTTCGAAATCCCCAGGAAGGATCAATATCATCGGGGAACATACCGACTACAACGAAGGCTTTGTCCTTCCAACTGCCATTGACAAAGCTGTCTATGTGGCGCTTTCCAGACGGGAAGATTCGGAGATTCATCTATACGCTGAAGACTTTAAAGAGAGCTATACCGTTGAATTAGACAAGGTAGCTCCCTCAGATAAAGGTTGGCCTAATTATATTTTAGGCGTGGTCAATCAGTTAAAATCAAGAGGATTGGAACTTTCAGGTTTTAACCTTTATATCGATGGGGATATCCCTGTAGGAGCAGGTTTGTCCTCATCTGCTGCCGTTGAATGTGCAACAGGTTATGGATTGAATAAATTGTTCGGTCTAGGCTTGGATAAAGTCAGCATTGCTAAGATCGGTCAACTCGCCGAGCATACCTATGCTGGCGTAAAGTGTGGAATCATGGATCAATTTGCCTCGGTACTCAGCAAAGCAAACCATGTAGTTCGTCTTGACTGTCGGGATCTCAGTTATACCTATGTCCCTTTGGAATTGGGTGAGTATGAAATCGTATTGTTAAATACCAATGTGAAGCATTCTCTGGCCTCCTCTGCATATAATGATAGAAGGTATTCCTGTGAGCATGCTGTTACCTTGGTCCAAAAGAAACATGCTGATGTGAAGAGCTTAAGAGATGTTGATATAGCCATGTTGGATGAATTGGTCAAGCCGTTTGATCTGGATAGTTATATCAAGGCAAAGTTTGTAGTAGAAGAAAATGAAAGGCTAGCGAAAGCCTGTGCAGCCATGGAAAATGGTGATATCGTAGAAATGGGCAGGCAGATGTTCCGTGCGCATGAAGGTTTGAGCAAGGAATATGAAGTAAGCTGTAAAGAATTGGACTTTCTAGTGGAGAAAGCGAAGGACTTCCCTGAAGTACTTGGAGCGAGAATGATGGGAGGAGGATTCGGTGGCTGTACGATCAATATCGTCAAAAAAGGATTTGGACAGCAGCTCGTTGATGCGCTTGCACCGGCCTATAAAAAAGAGTTTAACCTTGAGCTGACACCTATTTTCGTAAAAACCGATAATGGCTCAGAATTAGTATATTAGAATCAATTATAAACAGAAAATGAAAAGATCAATCCTCAGACTTATGCTTGCGTGCGGCCTATTTACGGCTGTGGCATGTCAGCAAAATAGTAAGCAACAAAGCAGTCAGTCCGCTGATTCCAGCAGCAATGCCGTTGCAACCTTAGACTCCAGTTCTTTCACGGAAAATATCGATGGGAAAGAAGCCAAGCTTTACATGCTAAAGAATGCTTCCGGCGCCAAGGCTTATTTTACGAACTTTGGGGCTAGGATTGTTTCTCTACAGGTTCCGGATAAGAATGGAACGCTGACTGATGTGGTATTGGGATTCAATAAAGCTTCTGATTATAACAACCCTAAAGAACCGTTTTTCGGACCTATCGTTGGACCATTCGGCAACCGTATTGCCAAAGGTAAGTTTACCCTAGATGGGGAGACCTTTACCCTTCCGACCAATAATGGTGCTAATACCCTTCATGGTGGATTAAAAGGAGTTCATTTTGCAAATTGGGAGGTGAAATCTGCCAATGATAAAGCCATTACCTTTGCATATACCCTTCCAGATAAACAAGAAGGTTTTCCTGGTCCAATCCATATCGAGGTGACCTATAGCCTTTCTGACAACAATGAATTGGCCATCGCTTACAAAGCAACCGCTGACAAGAAAACAGTCGTGAACTTTACTAACCATGCTTATTTCAATCTAAACGGTGAAGGTAGTGGAACCATTACGGAACATACCTTAAAGCTATATGCAGATAAATTTACGCCAGTAGATAGCACCTTGATCCCAACTGGAGAGTTGAAGGATGTGAAAGGTACTCCATTCGATTTTACAGTCTCCAAAACTATCGGTAAGGATATCCAACAAGAGGATGAGCAATTGAAATTCGGAAAAGGATATGACCATAATTGGGTGCTTAGCGGAACTAAAGTGGATGGATTAAACCATGCTGCCACACTTAGTGGAGATAAAACAGGGATCGTGATGGATGTGTATACCGAAGAGCCGGGAATTCAGTTCTACAGCGGTAACTTTATGGCAGATAATGTAACCCTTAAAAATGGTGTTAAGGATAGCTTTCGTACTGGTTTATGCTTGGAAACACAACATTTCCCAGATTCCCCAAACCAACCGAACTTTCCTTCAACAACCTTGAAGCCAGGAGATACCTATACAAGCAAATCTATTTATAAGTTTACGACTAATTAATATCAATGGAAACCAAAGACTATATTGTATTCCTGTGTTACTTCATCATTGTTGCAGGATATGGACTTTACATTTATTATAAGAAGAAATCAGCCTCTGGAGACTCCAAGGACTACTTCCTAGCCGAAGGATCTTTGACCTGGTGGGCAATTGGAGCCTCCCTGATCGCGTCCAACATCTCCGCAGAGCAATTCATCGGGATGAGTGGTTCGGGCTTTAAGATCGGTCTTGCCATTGCTACCTATGAGTGGATGGCAGCGGTGACTTTAGTGGTTGTCGCAATCTTCTTTCTTCCGGTCTATCTCAAGAACAAGATCTTTACGATGCCGCAGTTCTTGAATCAGCGGTATAATGGCACTGTCGCCATGATCATGGCTGTTTTCTGGTTGCTATTGTATATCGTGGTCAACTTGACCTCTATCTTATTCTTAGGTGCATTGGCCGTGTCCAGTATATCAGGAATAGATTTCCAGGCCTGTATGATCGGGTTAGCAATTTTCGCTATTTTCATCACGCTAGGGGGAATGAAAGTAATTGGATATACAGATGTTATCCAGGTATTGTTCCTGATCTTAGGTGGATTGGCGACGACTTACCTTGCCTTAAACTTGGTGTCTGACCATTTCGGTGGTGGAGGCGTTTTAGATGGACTGGGAATCGTCCATAACAAAGCCCAAGACCATTTCCATATGATCCTAAAACCAGATAATCCGAATTACATCGACCTTCCTGGTCTTTCCGTTCTGATTGGTGGTATGTGGATAATCAACCTTAATTACTGGGGCTGTAACCAATACATCACACAACGTGCATTAGGAGCGGATCTTCCAACAGCAAGAAACGGTCTGTTATTCGCTGCAGGATTAAAGTTATTGATGCCTTTGATCGTTGTATTGCCAGGTATTGCTGCTTTTGTACTTTACAATGATGGTCTATTCCAACAAGAAATGTTAGCTGGTGGAGAACTGAACCCAGATAGAGCCTATCCGGTGCTATTGAATCTATTGCCAACAGGATTGAAGGGCTTGTCATTTGCGGCCTTGACTGCAGCGGTTGTAGCCTCATTGGCTGGAAAAGCAAACTCTGTGGCAACAATCTTTACCTTGGATATCTATAAAAAGATCTTCGACAAAGATGCTTCTGAAAGGAAATTAGTAAATGTAGGTAAGATTACTATTGTGGTATCCATGATCTTGGCCATCTTTATCGCTCCTTATTTAGGAATTGATAAAAAAGGTGGATTCCAATACATCCAGGAATATACCGGATTTGTTTCTCCGGGGGTATTTGCCATGTTCCTTTTAGGGTTTTTCTGGAAGAAAACGACTTCAAATGCGGCACTATTTGCAACCATCGTTGGTTTCTTGCTGTCGATCGTATTGAAATTCCTTCCAGGTTATATGGATCTTTCATTCTTGGCATCAACAGGATTTGCAATCCCTGTGGATGGCGTTTATGAAATCCCATTCATCGATAGAATTGGTTTCGTATTCATATTCTGTCTTATCGGGATGTACATTATCTCTATGTACGAGCACAAAAAAGGCGTGGTTACACATGGCCTTGAGATTGATGCTACCATGTTCAAAACAAAAACAGGCTTTGCAGTAGGTGCCTTGATTGTTATCGGTATCACCGCTGCGCTTTATACCATATTCTGGTAATAACCAAAGCTAGGAGAGGTATTTTCCTCTTCTAGCTTTTTTCATAATTAACCCAACCCTACCATTATGAGAAGCTTTCTGATTTGTTCAGCGGGACTGTTGTTTTCCGCGAGCCTTTGGGCCCAAAGCCCTTCACAAAAGATTTATCCGATTAATTTTTCGAAGGTTGCCATAGAGGATAACTTCTGGTCGCCCCAATTGGAAAAGGTCGCCAATGCTACTATAGATGCCTGTGTAACCTATACCGAGGACAAAACGGGACGAATCCGGAATTTTGAGAAGGTGGCTCAGGGTTCTGGCAAGCATGAGGGAATCTATTATGATGATTCTGATGTGTATAAAGCGATCGAAGCCATCGCCTATTCCTTGAAGAACTATCCGGATAAAGAATTAGAAGCCAATACAGATGTATGGATCGATAAAATAGCCGCAGCTCAACAGCCTGACGGATATTTAAACACCTATTACACCCTAAATGGCCTTCAGGATCGCTGGAAAGATATGGAAAGGCATGAGGATTATTGTGCTGGTCATCTCATCGAAGCGGGCATAGCCTATTATAATACAACTGGTAAGGATAAATTGCTGAAGGTAGCAACAAAGTTTGCAGACCATATCGACAATTATTTCCGTATTCCCAATAAGCCATGGGTATCCGGTCATGAGGGAATTGAATTGGCCTTGATGAAATTATATCATCATACCAATGAGAAGCGTTATTTGCAATTGGCAGACTGGTTTGTTGAACAGAGAGGGAGGGGACATGGTGTGGGTAAGATCTGGGATGAATGGAAAGACCCTGAATATGCGCAGGATGATATTCCGGTTCGCGATCAAAGAAAAATAACGGGTCATGCCGTACGAGCCATGTATTTATATACAGGGGTTGCGGATATAGCTTCTGAAACAAAGGATGCAGGTTATGTCAAGACCATGGATGCCATTTGGGATGACGTAGTCAACAAGCATTATTATATCACCGGCGGGATTGGAGCTCAAGGTTCCAATGAAGGGTTTGGAAAACCCTATGACCTTCCAAATGAATCCGCCTACTGCGAAACCTGTGCATCCGTAGGGATGGTTTTCTGGAACCAGCGGATGAACATGCTTTCTGCACAGGCAAAATACATCGATGTACTGGAAAGGACGCTGTACAATGCCGCTATCGATGGCATCAGCCTTTCTGGCAATCGCTTCTTCTATGGAAATCCATTGGCTTCCGATGGAAATTACGAACGTAGCGAATGGTTCGGAACCGCCTGCTGTCCATCCAATATCGCAAGGTTGGTATCTTCCTTAGGTTCCTATATCTACAGTCGCTCGGCAACAGACCTCTATGTCAATCTATTCGTTGGCAGTGAAACAACGGTAGACCTAAATAAAAACGAGGTCTTTGTGAAACAGACAGGCAATTATCCTTGGAACGGACAGGTCAGTATAGAGGTAAGTCCTAAGAAAGCGAAGGATTTTGCCGTCTTTGTTCGCATTCCAGGCTGGTTAAAAGAACCCGTTCCAAGTTCATTATATCATTATAAAAACAGCAAAACCAACAATTACACGGTAACTGTCAATGGAAAGCCCGTAAATGCAGCTGTGGAAGATGGATATTTAAAGATCGATAGAAAGTGGAAAAAGGGGGATAAGATTGATATGCAACTGAACATGGAGGTGCAACGCATCGTGTCTTCCGATGAATTGAAGCAGAACCAGAACCGTATTGCCCTACAATATGGTCCTATTGTATATGCCGTGGAAGATGTGGATAATCCGAACGCAAAGAATGGACTGTTCATTCCAGAGAATACCCAGTTTCAAGTGAGCTACAAACCTGATTTATTGGGCGGGACTAATGTTATCCAGTTCAAAGCCCCTGTTGTAGCAATTGATCAGGCAAGCCATCAGGTATTACAACAAGAGAAAGAAATTACGGCAATCCCTTACTTCCTTTGGAACAACAGGGGTAAGAGTGCCATGCAGGTCTGGATACCTGAAAAATTAACATCCGTAAGGATCGACTAAAATAGAAGAAGCGGGTTTTGCCCGCTTCTTCTATTTGATATCCTCGAGAGCATGTTCAAAATCTGCAATCAGATCATCGATATGTTCGATTCCTACAGAAATCCGAAGCATGCCATTGCTTATTCCGGAAACTGATTTTTGTGTTTTATCATGATGTGAACCCCACATGCTGGCTGGGTGGACCACCAAGGATTCTACACCGCCCAAACTGGCTGCATTGGCAAACACCTCCAATTTGTTTATTGCTGATTGCGCATTTTTATAGGCCTCGTCCTCATTAGCTCCCACAACTTCTATACAGAGCATGCCCGTTCCACCGCGCATCTGTTTTTTGACCAAATCATACTGGGGATGTGAAGGAAGCCCCACATATCCGGTATGTTTTACGGCAGGGTGTTTTTCAAAGTATTCCGCCAATGCCAAGGCATTGCTATTTATCTGTTTTACGCGCATGGATAGTGTCTTAAGACCTCTCAAGAGCAACCAAGAGTCAAAAGGACTCAGGGATCCGCCTAGCATCAAGGACCTTTTCCAGACCCTTTCAATAAAGGATTTGCTTCCACAGACCACTCCTGCAGTAAGGTCACTATGTCCTCCCAAATATTTGGTCGCTGAATGAACCACGACATCAATTCCAAACTCCGTAGGCGTTTGATTGATAGGTGAGGCAAAGGTATTGTCAGCCATCGTGGTCAGCTGATGCTTCTTCCCTAGATCAGCGATAAACTTCAGATCGGTGACATCCAAGTTCGGATTCGAAGGCGTTTCAACATAGATCAACTTGGTGTTTGCTTTTATTGCCTTTTCAAAGGCTGTATTGTCTTTCTGGTCCACATGGGTTACTTCCACCCCGTATTCGGTCAAGAAGTCCTTAAAAAAGAGCATAGCTCCAGAATAAAGAGAGTTTTGGGTCACCACATGATCGCCGGCCTTGACTACCGATAATATGGCAGTGCTGATAGCCGCCATCCCTGTTGCCAAAACCAAGGCATCTTCCGTCTTCTCCAAACTTGCCACAATTGCTGCTGCTTGGGAGTTGGTTGGATTGCCATGTCGATGATAAAAATTAGGGTTCTTAGTTTCTGTAGCAGAAATGATATAATTCTTCAAATCTTCATCTGCAAAATAGGTAGATGTCTGATAAATGGGTGTTACAACAGCTTTACTGCTGTTAAATTCCTGGCCTTTATGGATGAGGTCGGTTTCTAAATGAGCCATAGTAGGTTGGGTTTAAAAAATAAAGGACTGAAAATTAAAAAAATAACTTGTAAATACTTAATTTCAGCAACGAATTATTTTAAATTATTAAATCCTAATTAACCTCAAATACTATGAAAAAAATACTGGCCATCCTGGCTTGTTTTATTTCCACACTTTCTTTTGCGCAAATCAAATCTCCCGCCGAATACCTAGGCTATCAAGTGGGAACAAAAGTGACGCCGCATTGGAAGGTTTTGGAATACTATCAGTATGTGGCAGATCAAGTTCCAAATCAAGTAAAAGTGGAATCTTATGGTGAAACACCTGAAGGTAGACCTTTAAAGGTTTTTTATATTTCCTCTGCCCAAAACATCGGAAATCTTGAAAATATCCGAACAAACAACCTCAAGCTTGCCCATGCCATCCAAGGCGAAGGCAGCAGTAGTTCCCCAGCCATTGTCTGGATCAGCAATAACATCCATGGCAATGAAACTTCATCGATCGAAGCATCCATGATGACCCTGTTTGAATTGGTAAATCCCAAAAACAGCAAGACCAAAGGTTGGTTAGATAATACCTTGGTCATCATAGATCCATGTTTGAACCCTGACGGTACTGAACGATATAACAATTGGTACAATGGCACCGTAGGCATCAAGTACAATCCTGAAATCTTTGCTAGAGAGCATCGCGAACCATGGCCAGGCGGTCGATATAATCATTATTATTTCGATATGAACCGCGACTGGGCATGGCAAACACAAAAGGAAAGTACATTCCGTGCGGCGATCTACAATAAATGGTTGCCACATATCCATGCCGATTTCCATGAGCAGGGAATTAACTCTCCGTATTATTTCCCGCCAGCTGCAGAACCTTTCCATGAGGTGATTACGCCTTGGCAACGTGAGTTTCAAACGACCATTGGTAAACATAATGCGAAGTATTTTGATTCCAAAGGTTGGTTATACTTCACTAAGGAACGTTTTGACTTGTTTTACCCTTCCTACGGTGATACCTATCCCATCTATTCCGGAGCTATCGGTATGACCTTTGAAAAAGCTGGTAATGGATCTGCAGGGTTGGGAGTCTATACCGATGAAAAGGATACCCTGACTTTGGTGGACCGAGCTATCCAACATCATGCGTCAGGGATGAACATCGTGGAAGTGGTTTCCCAGAATGCTGCAAAGGTCGTTTCTGAATTCAAGAAATTCGGAGATGATGCCGCTGCAGGTAAACTGTCTTCATATCAAACCTATGTAATCAAGTATGATGCTTCCCGAGATAAGACCATGCGTGCCTTAATTGAACTTTTAGACAAGAATAAAATCAATTATTATTCTTCCTCTGGTTCTGTAAAAGGCTTTGATTACTTCAGCAAAAAAGAACAGAACCATAGCCTGAACGAAAAGGACCTGGTTATCCCTGGCAATCAATCCAAAGCGGCATTGATACGCGTGCTGTTTGAACCTGAAGCGAAATTGACGGATTCCATCACCTACGATATTACCGCCTGGTCCTTACCTTATGTCTATGGCCTACCAGCTATGGCATCTCAGGCAAAAATAAGCAACCTTAATCCGTATCAACTGGAAACCATCAGCAATAGCGTGGGTTCCAATTTTGGTTATGCGGTAAAATGGGATGGCTTCTCGTCTGCCAAATTATTGGCGGCATTATTACGCCATAAGATCACGGTTAAAGTTTCCGATCAGAGCTTCAAGATTGGTTCCGATGAATTTCCAAAAGGATCACTTTTGGTTATGAAAAATGGCAATAAACAGGTGAATGTAGAAAAGATCCTGAAGGAAGAAGCAGATAAGTTACAAGTGAGGATGTATGTTATCCAATCTGGAATCGTAGAAGGCGGAAAAGATTTGGGAAGTTCCGATGTGAAGACCATCAAGGCTCCGAAGGTGATGATGATGGCAGGTGAAGGCCTTAGAGCGACCAATGTGGGCGAGGTATGGCATTTCTTCGATCAACAATTACAGTATCCAATAATCCTGATCAATCCTACTGATTTTGCAAGAGTAGATTGGGATGAAATCGATGTCTTCATTATGCCGAATGGCAATTATTCTTTCCTGAAGGATAAAGCACAGAGCGAGGAATTTGCAAGCTGGATCAGAAAAGGTGGAAAGGTCATTGCATTGGAAAGTGCCGTAAGTCAATTGGCAGCCCAACCATGGTCTGAATTGAAAACGGTAAAACAAGATACTGCTGCAAAAGCAAAACCTAGCCCATTGAAGAAATATGGAGACCGTGAAAGAGGTGCAATGGAAAACTATACCTCTGGAGCCATATTCAAATTGACTTTTGATAACTCGCACCCTTTGATGTTCGGAATTAAAGATTACTTCACCCTGAAACAGGATGACAATCTATTTCAATATTTTGAACAGGGCAAAGGTTGGAATGTGGGCTATATCACTGAAAACTCTAAGATGAGCGGCTTTGTCGGTCATAACCTCAGTAAGAAGCTTAAGAATGGAATGGTCTTCGCGACCCAGAACCTTGGTAGAGGTTCTGTCATCTATTTGACGGACAATGTATTATTCCGTAACTTTTGGGAAAGCGGAAAACTGATCATGGCCAATGCAACCTTCCTAACGGTTGAGTAAAAAATACCCAATGTCGGGGATTGTATCATGTCCTAATGTGCTTTACTTTTGGGTAACAACATTAGGACATTTTATGTATTCGCATTCAAAAAGAAAATCAAAAAGGAAGGATAGATTATTACCCCTATTAAAATTCATTGCTGGATACTTTGTATTCCTGTATAAGATAGCTATTCGCCCTTAAGGCTATATTATCGCATCTGTTTCAACAATTCAATAGCATATTCAATACTGTTTACATTATTGATTGCTATCCGCAATTGGCCTTTGACCTCCTTCATATTGGAGTTGCTGGCATGTTGCTGGACAAAGCCCAAAACCTTTCCAAAACTGTCCGATTGGTAATAACTTGATTTCGGATTGTTTACAAAATAACCCTTCAGCACATGTTTCTTGTAGGATATTTTCTCCAAACCGATTTCCTTGCCCAACCATTGTAATCTAAGGGTATTAAACAGTTCAAAGACCGGCTCAGGTATTGGACCGAATCGGTCAATCAATTCCTTCTCAAATTTCTGTAGCTGCCCTTCATCCTTCAACTTCGAAATATCATTGTACAGATTGTATCGTTCAGAAACGTTGGTCACATATTCATCAGGAATCATGACTTCCAGGTCGGTATCTATCTGCGTGAAGCTCACATATTTTCTGTTTTCTTCATCTGCAAACAGTTCCCCGAACTCATCATCCTTCAATTCCTGCACGGCTTCATCCAAGATCTTGTTGTACATTTCAAAACCGATCTCCGCGATGAATCCCGACTGTTCTGCACCTAGTAGGTTACCGGAACCACGAATATCCAAATCACGCATGGCAACATTGAAGCCCGAACCCAATTCGGAGAACTCTTCAATCGCTGATAAACGTTTATAAGCCTCACTGGTCAGGGTGGACAGTGGTGGACTCAAGAGATAACAGAAGGCCTTCTTATTTGACCTCCCTACACGACCACGCATCTGGTGAAGGTCACTCAAACCAAACATATGGGCCTGATTGATAATAATGGTATTGGCATTAGGTATGTCCAAACCTGCTTCAATAATGGTCGTCGCAATCAACACATCGTATTCATGGTTGATGAACTTCAGCATTACATCTTCCAAGTCATCTCCTTCCAGTTGTCCATGGGCAATTCCAACCCGTGCACCTGGCACCAATTTACGGATCAGCATACCCAACTGCGGTAGATCCGCCACCCGATTATGGATGAAGAAAACCTGTCCGCCACGATCGATCTCGAAGCTAACGGACTCTTGGATCAAACTTTCGTTAAAGACATGTAATTCCGTTTGTACAGGTTGTCTGTTTGGCGGAGGGGTAGAGATAATGCTCAAATCCCGAGCTCCCATCAGGGAGAAGTGTAAGGTCCTTGGAATCGGTGTCGCTGTTAAGGTCAGGGAGTCCACATTGGCCCGCATCACCTTTAGCTTCTCTTTTACTGAAACGCCAAATTTTTGCTCCTCATCGATGATCATCAAGCCTAGATCTTTGAACTTAACATCCTTGCTGACCAAACGATGGGTACCGATAATGATATCTATTTTTCCTTCTTCTAATTTCTTAAGTGTTTCTTTGATCTGCTTGCTGGTTTTGAAACGATTGATATAATCAATGTTTGCCGGCATACCTTTCAATCTTTCAGAGAAAGTACGGTAATGTTGAAGTGCTAAGATGGTCGTTGGTACCAATACAGCAACTTGCTTGCTATCGGCTACCGCCTTAAAAGCTGCTCGGATGGCAACCTCGGTCTTACCAAAACCTACGTCGCCACAGACCAATCTATCCATTGGATGCGGTGATTCCATATCCTTTTTCAGGTCAGCAGTTGCCTTTTCCTGATCGGGGGTATCTTCATAGATAAAGGAGGCTTCCAATTCCCTTTGCAAATAGGTGTCCGGACTGAAAGCATTTCCCGTCTGGGCTTTACGCTTAGCGTAGAGCATGATCAAGTCACGGGCGATATCCTTAACCTTCTTCTTGGTGGTCCTTTTAAGTTTCTCCCAGACATCCGTTCCCAATTTATTCATCTTTGGAACCGTTCCTTCCTTACCAGAATACTTGGATATGCGGTTTAAGGAGTTGATGTTGACATACAGTAAATCATTGTCTGCATAGACCAGACGGATCATTTCCTGGCTCTTGCCATTTACATCTACCTTTTCCAGACCGGCGTATTTACCAACTCCATGGTCAATATGCGTGATGTAATCACCGGGCTTTAGTTCGCTCAATTCCTTCAATGTGATTGCCTGCGAACGTTCATAGCCCTTTCTACGTTTATATTTATAGTAACGATCGAAGATCTGGTGGTCGGTATAACAGGCCACTTTCAACTTGTCATCCCTGAAACCTTCCCTTAGTGCCTTGTAGATAGGGGTAAAGGTTACGGTCTTGTCAAGGTCGTCCAATATGGCATAGATGCGTTCGATCTGTTTGCTGGAATCTGAAAAAATGTAATTATGGATCGCATGTTTTTCATTTTCCTTGAAATTATGGATCAGCAGATTGAAATCCTTATTGAAGGAAGGTTGTGGATGCGTGTCAAAACTGAACTCTTCGTCCGGTTTATAGAAAAATTGCTTCCCAAATTCTACCAATGCATACTCAAAGAGCATGGCATTGAAGTTTTTGTCATCGGTAAAGGTGAATCTCGGATCTACCCAGTCTGGGTTATCCTTGATTTCCTTTTCAGTCAAGGCCTTCCAATATTTAGAGGCTTTTTTATACCCATCCTGAATAATGTCCAAGGTAAACTGAACATCCTTGATCCAGATGATGGAATCCTTCTCTATATATTCCAATAAAGAGATATGATTATTGCTCAGGAACTTCGCTTGAACATTCGGAACAATGGTTACTGAATTGATCTTATTGACGGAAAGTTGAGATTCGATCTCGAAGGTCCGGATACTATCGATTTCATCCCCAAAGAACTCAATCCGATAGGGAAGGTCATTTGAAAAAGAGAATATATCCACTATCCCACCACGGATAGCAAACTGTCCGGGTTCATAAACAAAATCAACGCGTTCAAAATCATATTCATAGAGGAACTCATTGATGAAATCAATGCTCAGTTTGGTCCCCACGCGAATTTCTAGCGTGTTTTTTTCCAGATCCTGTTTATTGATGACCTTTTCCGAGATCGCTTCAGGATAGGTCACCACAATTTTTGGTAATTCTGAATTGCGGTTCAGTGAACTTAGCGTTTCTGCACGTTGCAGCACATTGGCGCTATCCAAGATGGTGAAATCAAAGGCCTTCCTGTAAGATGCCGGGAAGAACAGGATTTGATTATCAAATAAACTTTCCAGGTCACTCAAGAAATAGGATGCCTCTTCATGTGTCGGAAGAATAAAAACATTCAATCGCTTTTCTATCTGATAGCTTGCCGCAGCCAGCATGGCATCGGCTGATCCCACCAATCCCTTGACATGGATCTTCGGTTTGCCGTTCTGGATACTGCTGGTAAATCGCTTGACTTGTTCGGATAGGATGTATTTATCTAATATTTCTTGGATGTTCACGCTAGTATATTTTTGCAAATTTACAAAAATGCTTGGGTAATAGGAATGAATATCAACCTACAAGCTCTGATCGAGCTTATGCTGTGCAGCAAAATCAAGCACATATTCCATTTGCTCTTTCAGGTCAAATTGTAAATCCTCATGCAGATTGTCAAATATCTTTACGACATTTTTTATCCGCCCACTGACATAACTCTGTAATTTGAAAGCAGGGGATAATGCCGATGGACCAAATAGGGAGGGATACCGGTCAAAGGCCTCCTGTAAAATCAAAAGCCTACATTCAACCACTGAAAACTTATCCTTCGTAATTTTCTCATGTTCGTTGATCATGCCACTTGCCTGGCGTAAGGTGCTGTTTAACCCTTTGTAATTGGAATACATGGGCAGGTTTTTCACCTTATTGCTATTGATCTCAAATAGAGATTCCAAGGCATTCTTTAGATCAAATATACGATCCTCCAGATCTGCTTCATCCTCCAAAAGCTCATAGTGCAATTGTTTCAAAAGCATCTTATCCTTATTGATTAACCTGACCAATAACTTGTCTTTTTCCTTCGCCGGTAGATTTAAAACCGCTTCCTTGAGTTCCTGATCCTTGTGTAATGACATAAATAAAGATAAATAATATTACAATTAATACCATTTTAATCTATACCAATGGTATTAATTCTCCCGTTTTTAAGGGTAAAATTAATTCAATAAGTAAATAACACCATTGATGACTGTTTTTATACCATTATCCATGGTAGTTATTGGTTACCTTTGTATTGTATGGGCAAGATACCTGTTTTAGAGCAATGTACAGTATCCTACAAGGAGGATAAAAACTTTTTGGCAGACCGTCTGGAGGTATACCTAGGCAAAAATAATAACCTAGTTTTTCCGCATAGACACAATTTCTACCAGATGTTGTTATTCCTATCCGGAGAGGGCATGCATGAAATTGATTTTAAGCAGTACCCCATTGAAAGGGGACAGGTATATTTTATGGGGCCAGGTCAGGTGCATTCATGGATGTTCGAAGGGAAAATGACTGGTTATATCGTCAATTTCGATATCGACTATTTTAAATCCCTGTTGATCCAGCCTGATTATGTAGAGAATCTAGATTTGTTTTCTTCCTTGAACGAGGGAGTTTTCACACTAGAAGAATATCAGGTCCGCGAGATCTCTGTTCTGTTCGATCAATTGATAGAACTGAGCAGCTTACCTGTAGCAAAAGATCTTAAGCGTTCTTTGCTCCTTTATATCCTGCTGAGGTTTGATCAGGCTTATATCCCTAATTTCCCAGCAAAGAGCATCGACTATCATTTGGTCCTGATCAAGAACTTTATTTCTTTGGTCGACCAAAATTATAAAGAGCTTCATTTGCCTAAGGAATATGCAGAGTTATTGTTTGTAACTCCAAATCACCTCAATTCGGTATGTAAGGAATACTTGGGGACGCAGGCAGGGGAAGTGATCCGGAATAGGATCATGCTGGAAGCCAAACGCTTGCTGATCTTGCCAGACTGGACCATCTCACAGGTGGCCTATGAGTTGAGTTTTAACGATAATTCATATTTTACAAAATTTTTTAAAAAAGTAGAGGGTAAGACCCCCGAAGAATTCAGAAAATCACAATGGACGTAAATATCAATATGGAAACAAAATATACCATACCTTCCGAATTAAAAAGTGCAATAGAAGGAAAGTGCCCAAGATGTAGAACAGGTAATATGTTCGCAGCACCTCTTTTGAGTTTTAAATCTAAGCGAATGTTGGAAAGATGTCCAGCATGTGAATTAAAATTTGAAAAAGAACCGGGCTATTTCTATGTTGCCATGTATGTCAGTTATGCACTTAGTGTTGCCGAATTGGTAACAGCATGTGTATTGACCTATTTTCTGTCCGGTAATTTGGAAAGCCCTTGGCTATATGTCATCGTTGCCCTAGCTGTAACATTGATCATGGCACCATTCAACAACCGCTACTCCAGAATCATCCTATTATACTTGATGACTCCTTCCTTCAAATTCAACCCTAAAATTTTTCAAAGGGTGAAAGAAGAGGGGAAATAGCATTACCCCATAAAAAAGCGGGCTTTTGTTTAACAAAAGCCCGCTTTTTTATGGGGCAGATATGAGATTTTAGATATGAGTATTGAGATAGAAAGGGCGTTAGCATATTTTATAGACATGAGATGTGAGATTTAATATCTCCCATCTCACATCTCACATCTCATATCCCCTTTTACTTAATCGGATTCTCTTTCAAATATTTTTCCCATTCCCAAGCAGAGGACATCATTTCGTCGATTCCTAACTCGGCTTTCCAACCCAGTTCTTTTGTGGATTTAGTGACATCGCCCCAGACTTTTACGATATCACCTTCACGGCGAGGGCCAACCTCGAAGCTTAGTGGCTGTCCGGATGCTTTTTCGAATGCCTTGATGGCCTCTAATACCGAATAACCATTGCCTGTTCCGATGTTGAAAACATCGTAGTTGCCATTAGGGTTACCTTTTTCCAATAATTTGATAGCTGCAACGTGTGCTTTCGCTAAATCCACCACATGGATATAGTCGCGAACCGCTGATCCATCCGGTGTTTCATAATCATCACCAAATACGGTCAGTTTCTCTCTCTTGCCAATTGCTGTTTGTGTTATAAAAGGCAATAAGTTCTGAGGTACACCGATTGGCAATTCACCGATCAGGGCCGAATTATGCGCTCCAACTGGATTGAAGTAACGAAGAGCAACAAATTGATAGTTTGGAGCAGCTTTCGCAGTTTCCTCTAAGATTTCCTCTGCAATCTGTTTGGTATTTCCGTACGGAGAAGTCGCTTTCTTAACAGGAGCACTTTCCGTCACTGGAAGGGTATCTGGTTCTCCATAAACTGTACAGCTCGAAGAGAATACGAAATTGATCGGTTTCTCACGGTAAGCTTCTAGTAAATTGATTAAGGAGAAGAAGTTGTTATGATAGTATTTTAATGGGTTCTGAACCGATTCACCAACTGCTTTTGATGCTGCAAAATGAATAATACCCGTAATATCAGGATTTGCCTTTACAAATTCGTTTACCTTCTCCGTATCACATAGGTCAAATTGATGGAATTCTGGTTTAACACCAATGATTTTTTCAATTTGATCTAAGATCTTGATATTGGAATTTGAAAGATTGTCAACTAAAACAGGCGTATATCCAGCATTGTGCAATTCTACTACGGTGTGTGATCCAATGAATCCGGTTCCTCCGGTGACAAGTATTTTACTCATTTTATTTACAATTATATAGTTGGGTGTTCTTAAAATAATGTTCTATAGTATTCTATTGTTTTCTCAAGTCCTTCTTTTCTTCCAATTTTTGGCTCCCACTGAAGGATCTCCCTAGCCTTGCTAATATCGGGCCGTCTTTTCTTCGGGTCGTCAATAGGAAGCGGTTCAAAGATAATCTTGGACTTACTGTTCGTTAGTTCAATGATCTCATTGGCCATGTCGATCAAGGTCATTTCATCTGGATTACCGATGTTGATTGGTAAATGGTAGTCGCTGAAAAGTAATTTACAGATTCCTTCAACCTGATCCGAAACATAAATAAAGGATCTCGTCTGTTTTCCATCGCCAAAAACCGTTACATCCTTGTTCTGTAAAGCTTGGGAGATAAAGGTCGGCAATGCGCGTCCATCTTCCAGCCTCATCCTGGGACCAAAGGTGTTAAAGATCCTAGCGATACGGGTTTCCAATCCATGGAAATTATGGTAGGCCATGGTCATGGCTTCCTGGAAACGCTTGGCTTCATCATAAACCCCTCTTGGACCAACCGGGTTTACATTTCCCCAATATTCCTCATTCTGGGGGGAGACCAAAGGATCACCATAGACTTCAGAAGTCGAGGCGACCAATATCCGTGCTTGTTTGCTCTTGGCCAATCCCAATAGGTTGTGGGTACCCAATGAACCAACTTTTAGGGTCTGTATGGGAATCTTCAGATAATCAATGGGGCTCGCTGGTGAGGCAAAATGTAATATATAATGTAATTCTCCAGGTACATGGACAAACTTGGAGACATCATGATGGTAGAACTCAAAATTGGACAGATGGAAAAGATGTTCAATATTGCGAAGATCTCCAGTCACGAGGTTGTCCATTCCGATGACATGAAAACCCTGATCAATAAAATGGTCGCAAAGATGGGATCCTAAGAATCCAGCTGCTCCTGTTATTAATATTCGTTTGCGCTTGTTTTCTTGCACAATAGTGAATTTGAAAAGGTTTAAATATCTTTGACGAAGATAAGTAATATTTTAACATGATGCGTTTTCTTTACGACCTGGGGATTTTAATTTATGGCTTGCTTCTTCGCATTTTTGCCTTGTTCAATACCAAGGCGAAGTTGCTGTCTGATGGTCGTAAAGGGCTAATGCAGCATATAGAACAATCGGTTGAAAAAGGGCAGGAATACATTTGGTTTCACTTCGCTTCCTTGGGTGAATTTGAGCAGGGCCGCTCCGTTATGGAACAAATTAAATTGCGCCATCCTAAGGAAAAAATAATTGTAACATTTTTTTCCCCATCCGGTTATGAGATCCGCAAAAACACGGCATTGGCCGATCATGTATTTTATCTTCCCGCAGATACGGCCAGGAATGCTCGCCGCTTTCTTGATATAATCAATCCAAAGTTGGCCATATTCACTAAGTATGAGTATTGGTACCATTACTTTAGGGAACTTGATAAAAGGAATATCAGGTTGTTGATGATCTCGGCCATTTTCAGGGAAAATCAAGTTTTCTTTAAGCAATATGGAGGATTCTTCAGGTCCATTCTCAAAAATGTTTCCTATTTCTTTACCCAGAATGCCGAGAGTGTGAATATGCTTAAGTGGATTGGTATCACGAAAGCAGGATTGGCAGGCGATACTCGATTTGATAGGGTCGTGGAGCTGCCAAAAGAACATAAGGAAATTCCTGAAGCTCATATTTTCGCAGGGAATGAAGATATACTGGTAGCTGGAAGTACCTGGCCAGCTGATGAAGCACTCATAAAAACTTTGCTGGAAAACAATAAGGATTTGAAGGCGATTATTGCGCCACATGAAATCCATCAGGATCATATTGATGCCATGATGAAGTTATTTCCGCATGCCCTGCTGTTCTCAAAATTCCATACCTATACCGATCAACAGATTGCCTCATCCCGACAATTGATCATTGATAATATCGGTATGTTATCCTCTTTGTACCATTACGGTCGAATTGCATACATTGGTGGCGGCTTTGGTGCCGGAATCCATAATACGCTAGAAGCGGCAACCTATGGTATGCCCGTAATCTTTGGACCAAAGTATGAGAAGTTTCAGGAAGCAGTCGACCTTATGGAAATAGGGGCTGGATTCTCTATTTCAAATGAACAGGAATTGCTGGAAGTCTATAATGCATTGTGCATTACTGAAAAGCTGGTGCAAGCCAGCATTGCTGCCAAAAACTATGTTCAACAGCGCTCTGGTGCTACCCAAATCATTATGAAGTACCTGGAAACTGAAAAGTTATTGGGTTAATCGGATCTGTCCTATTGGTAATCTTTAGGATATTTCCCTTTTATATGGGTTCCGAAACCAAACATAATCGGTTTGAAATCACCCACAGGATCCACATTTGAATCTGCCTTGATTTCATTTTCCAAACCAACTGCCCAATAAGAAGCATTTACGATCAATCGTCTTAGGTTTTTATCCAATAAGTCAATGGAAGATCCCATTGTGGTAGTGAATACCTTGCCTTTCTTACCGCCTGGGATTTGGTAATCCTTTGTCCAAGCGACAGGCATGATTGATTTTTTTCTGTTGACAGGGCTTTCTGCGGTCATTCCCAAGGTAGGCTGACCGAATACAAGGATTTCCGACTGTTTTAAGCTGTTTTTGATACCATACACATCGGAAGGCACCCAAATATCCTCAACCCCTAATAGGATTGGGTTTTTGGCATTCACCTGAAGGCCATTTACCAAACCTAATGATCCTTCTGTACCATGGTCTCCATGGTGATTGATCCATGTTTCGCCTAAAACAAATCCGCCAAAACCGCCTTTCCATTCACCTTCTTGGTTGTTGTAACCATAGTGTTTATAGGCACTTTTGGAGTCTTTGCCGAAATTGAAAGCATGGGTTGCAGTACGTAAGCCAATAACTGGTTTTCCGGCTTTAAGGAAATTGTCCACATGTTTCATCTGCTCATCCGGCAGTTCTCTAAATCGACTTGCAATGATCATCAAATCTGCATTTTGCAGATTCTCTAATCCTGGGATATTCTTTTGGTATTCAGGATCTATCTGTTTCGTCTCCGGGTTAATGGCAAAGAGCACGAAAGTTTCAAACCCATGCTTTTGAGTTAGGATTTTCGCCAGCATGGGTAAGCTTTCCTCAGAACGATATTCTTCATCGCCAGAAATCAGCACCACTTTCTTGCCTTTGGCTTGCGCCTTTTCAGGTGTAAAGTGTAACCAATTATTTTGCTGGGCAACACAGTTGCTAAGACCTAAACTGATCGATAGAAAGGCTATCAATACCAGTTTATTGGCCCAAAATGAAAGAATAGAGGTGGTTCTGAGTTGATGTTTCATTATTTCTTTTGAGTATTGTTGAATTAAATGGTCTCTACTTGCGCATTAGATGTTCCCTCTTCAGTTTCCTGATGTCCTTTATAGGTTCTCTTTTGCCAGAAATGGAAGAATAGGAACAGGACAATTAATATAGCTGGGAAAATTGCCAATTTAGCTAAGGTCACCTGACCTACGACCAAATCTAGGTTTTCTATCACTTCACCGGATTGTTGTACGGCAGCTTTTGAATTATCGATCCAACGTCCAATGATTGGTTGGAAGATGGAAGTTGAGAACATCCCTACACCACCGATTACCGACATACCGATCGCACCGCTCAATGGTACACGCTGAGCTGTTGTTGCAATCATGGTAGGCCAGAAGTAACATACTCCGATGGCAAATAAAATGGCTGCTACATAGACCATTCCTCCTGTCGCAACAGAGAATAGGTAAACTCCAATGGTGGCAAAGATGGCTCCACCAAGCAATACGCCCGTTTGGCCCAAAGCTTTGACTACCGGACCGGCAAAGAACCTTCCTACAGCCATTAAACCCGTTACCAAGGCCAAAACTAACATTGGACTGGCACCGCTATTTGCCATGATGATCCCTACCCATTGCTGTGGTCCGAATTCAGAGATAGCCGTTAATGCCATACAGCAGAATAAGAATATAAAGGTCAGCGAGAACATGGCTTTCACATTATTGGAAAGTGAAGTTGCGCTTTCTTCTTTTGGTCTTGGAAAAACTTTTCCGTAAAAAATAATGGCGTATAAAATAGTTGGGATCATGATAACCCACATTTGAGTTTGCCAAGTTGCACCCATTTTTGTCATGGCCAAGGAAATCAAACTACCCAATACAATTCCTCCTGGGAACCACATATGGAACCTGTTCAACATCTTGTCCATTTTCTTGCCTGAATATAGATCCGCAATCAATGGATTACAGGCGGCCTCTGTACAGCCATTACCTAAACCAATAAATAAAGTGGAAATCAATAAGGTGGAATACCCAGTTGCAAAGATGGTCAACAAAATCCCAAGGGTATGGGAAACAAACGCAAAGCGCATAATGTTGCTAGGTCCAATTTTGTAATAGAATATACCTCCAAGAATCATCGAGATCGGGAAGCCGAGAAACCACATGGAATTGATAAATCCCAGTTGTTCTGCAGATAAATTGAAGCTTTCGCCTAACTGAGGTAATATCCCAGCACGAATTGAAAAGGTAAGACCTGTAGTGATTAGGGCTAGACAGCTTCCTAAAAACAAGGCACTAGGGTTAACTTGTTTACTCATAATGTGGTTTATTTGTGGTTAAATTATTTTGTGTTGATTATAAATCAATCAACAAGATAACTTATTTTTTTTCAAAATTCGCTAGATTATTTTTGATAAAATGATAACCATGCTCGGCAATCTCCCATGGATCGGAGTATTCCCGCCATACATTGATGGCATTCGCAAAATCTGGATCTGCCCTCGAAAAAGCCTCAATGGTGTACCAACCTGAATAATTGACTTCGTTCAACGTTTGAAAGACCTCATCCCAATGCACTAATCCCCGACCTGGGGTACCTCTGTCATTTTCACTGATATGGACATGGGCCAAAACCGGAGCTATTTTTTGGATAGAATTTCGAACGCTCTTCTCCTCAATATTGGCATGATGGGTATCATACATGCCTTTTACATGGGGATGGTCGGTCAGGTTAATCAGATATGCCAAATGATCAATACAGCTCGCCAGATAGTTTTCAAAGCGATTTACCGCTTCGGGAGTTAGGGTTATGTCAGCCTGCTGGGCATGGTCACCCGCCGCCCGCAAGGTTTCAGCAGCCCACTGGTATTCCTGGTCTGTAGGTGCTGCCCTTGAAAAATAACCATGGGCAGAGTGAAAGGGTCCGCATAAAATCGTCGAACCCATATCATGTGCCCGATCAATTACCCACTTTATTCTATCTAACCCTCGACTTCTACTTGCCCTGTCCGTCGAGATGGGACTTTCATTTTCACCAAGTGTGGTAACCGCATTGACTTCCAAACCTAGGTCATGTGCATGCCTTGCCAATGCCTTATATTCTTCTTCATCCGGAGAACCTATAAAGACCTCAACACCATCATAACCTATTTTCTTCAAACGGTCTAAGATGGGAAATGCCTTTTCGGTAACTCCTGCTGTCCATGGTAAAATGTTAAATCCTATTTTGTTCATTCTCTATATATCTTTTTATAGTTTATCTTACTTTTCTAATGGATGCTCCTTTAACAGGTCATCCGGTGAATAGAATCCCTTCTTGTCTTTAATGGACTCCCGGATTTCCTTCACTTTAGCTGCAGAGATTGGGTTAGCTTCATTGGTAAATGAGTTTCTGACATAAGTCAATACATCTGCAATTTCCTGATCGTTCAGCATCATGCCAAATGGAGTCATCGGTACCTGACCAGGATATTTTTTGCCGTTCACCTCAATCGGTCCCAAAAGACCATTCAAGGTCAATTTGATCAAGCGATCCTCACTTCCTGTCACCCATTTGCTCGCATTTAATGGAGGGAAACCTGAGGCATCCAATCCTTTGCCGTTAGGTTGATGACAGGTAATACAGAATCCTTCTTTTGCATAGATCACTGCGCCTCGTCTGTATTGTTCCAATGCTGGACCAGTTAGCTTAGTCGCTGTTTTACTGGTTTCGGTTTTCTCCTTAACCGATTTGTTGTTTAGATGCGCAACAGAGGTTAAGTATGCCGGTTTATTCCACTTGTCAAGACTGCTAGTATCGATCGCATTCATCAAATCTATACCTTCGTTAGGGGTCAACCATGATGCTGCGGCAATCAGTTCTAATTTTACACGACCGTTTTCATCTTTTGTTGCCTTGGCCATCAGATCTTTATAATTTTTGATCTTATCGGTATTATATCGGATGGCATGGATGGCAGCTGCCCTCGCATGGTAATCATTTGATTCCAATAGCTTTTGAACCAGGTCTGCATTGATCTTATTGGCTCCCCAAGTTACCCACATGGCTTCCAATAGGTTGTGCAGGTACTTTGGATCTTTTGTGTCCAACTTTTCAGCCCAAGCGATAGCTTTCTTTGCTACTTCATCATTGTCACGCATCCTCAGTTCCGTACGTGTTCTGTAACGGGTTCTGATTTCCGGAAGTTTTAGGTTTTCAAGCAATTCATCAATGGATGCTCCATCAATCTTAGCAGGTTTTACCAATGGTCTGGATGGATAGGTTATCCTATAGATGCGACCATGTACATGGTCACGAAGGGGATCCCTTGCGTTGTGCTGCATATGTCCGATCAGCATATTATGCCAATCTACAATGTATAGAGAGCCATCCGGTGCTATTTCTGCATCTACAGGGCGGAAGTTCTTGTCATCTGACCAAAAGAGGTCCTGCCTGTGTCTTGATTTGTAACCGGTGCCATCATCCTCAAAGGTATGCTGCTTGCCGCCTAAAAAGCCGATCGTATTGTTCAATAGGTAATCTCCTTGAACAGAGTCAGGGAAATGGCTAGAGGAAATAAACTCCAGGCCAGAGGTAGGACGGACACGATGGTTTTCATCAACCAGAGAAAAGGATTTATCATTAGCTTCTCCATATCTTGGCTTCATACTTCCAGGAAGCATCCATCTCACATCTGGTCCGGAAGTTTCCAGATAGATCGTCTGGCCCCATTCGTCTGTAGCAATTCCCCAAGGATTTGGAATGGATACCTGTGCTACGCGTTCCAGTTTTTTGGTCTGCGGAGCATATCTGTAAAAACCGCCATTTACCCCACGTACTGGACCATATGAGGTTTCTACATTGGTATGCAGGAATACGCCTTCAGCCATTAAGATGGCTCCTGATGGATCCATACTGTAGGCACTGTGGGCATGGTGCGTATCATGATCATCAAAGCCACTTAAAATAACTTCTTTATGATCAGCCTTTCCATCATTGTCAGTGTCTTTCAATAAGACTAGATTCTTTCCTTGCGATAGGTAGACTCCTTCAGGAGCAAATTCAAATCCGATCGGTAGGTGTAAGTTGTCTGCAAAGACGGATTGTTTATCGGCTTTGCCATCACCATCGGTATCTTCAAGGATGATGATTTTGTCGTTAGGTTTTCCATCACCTGCTTTGTAATGGGGATAGCTCGGCATGGTTGCCACCCAAAGCCTTCCTTTGGCGTCAAAGGAAATCTGAACAGGATTGGCCAGATCAGGGAATTCCTTTTCCGATGCAAATAGGTCGATCTTATAACCAGGGGCGGTATGGAATTTTGCCAATGCTTCTTCTCCGTATAGGTATCTAGAATTTGGATCCTGTCCAAAATCATAATTTGTTTTCACCTCCGGTAATTTCAGCGTATTCTTATCCATCGCAGCTAGATCATAGGATTCACCTTTTGCAGCTTTCCAGATGGCAGTATCGCGGATATAACCCATCTCGCGAAGTTTCTTGATCTCAAATGGATAGTTTTCCGGGCCAAAAGGATTAAAACGACGACCATATGCATGTACGCCATTCGGAATCTTGAAGTCTTGGGTCCAGATCCAATCTTTCTCCAATACCGCTTTCTTGATCTCCGCTTTGTGGCTTGATGCTTTTCCTTCACCTTTGCCAAAAATGCTGCTCACCAAGTAATCAGCAAATTTCTCATAGGCTTTTTCTGAAAGCTGCGAGCCATCAATGGTTAAATAATCTGCGCTTTGCTCATACCATTTTTGGGTAATATCAAAAACATCCAGAAATGGAACGTTTTTGTCCTTAGCCACCTGTTGCATTGCTGCAGCATAGAGCTGAATGTTCTTGTTGAATTCCTTACCGTCCGGAAGGTCAAATTTATCGGTTAGGTCCTCGAATGCAATTGGAGAGATCAGGACCAAAGTGCTGCCCTTTCCGCCATTGTAATCTTGACTTTTCGTATGGTCAATAAAGGCTGCAATTTCGCCTTTGAAATCTTCAATGCCCTCAGGGCCACGAAAGGATTCATTATAGCCAAAGAATCCCAAGATCACATCTGGTTTCAGTTCGATCAGCCATTCATCTTCTGTAGGGAAGTGTCCTTCGCTGCCTGTATTGATGTCAAATTCTGGATTGAACTTTTCTGCGCCAGGGAATGCCCAAGGCGAGTTCCGAGACGGATGCGGTCTAAAGCCTGGCGTATTGCCCGGACTACAGATATTTCGGATAAATAAATTATAATCCGGAAATCGTGTTTGCAGTTCAGTGTCAAAATCACCATATTCCATCATCCTCGAGCCCAGATTGTTCCCAACAAGTACGATACGGGAATCTTTTTGGATTTTTACTGGCTCCATCGTTGGCTTATGCGTACAACCGAATAGAACTAGAACCAAAGAGATTAAAATAAAATGCCTTAGACGGTTCATATTAATTTTTGTAGTGGTTTAGTTTAGATTTATAAGAACCGATAGCAAAGAATGTACGATTCTGGTTAACTCAAAGATAACTTTATAATTGATTGAGGGTATCCTGTACTGTCCTGTTATATGAAATTTTTACAAAGAAGGGGCGGAAAATGGTCTTCTGCTAAGGGTTTTTTTGGTCATGCTGGGGTTTATCCGAAGTATCTCGGAACAATGCAGAGCTTTAAAATCAATAACAGGCTTTGTAGCATTGGCGAACAGTTTCAAGTGAGGGATTAGGGCGTATTGCAATATCAATAAGTTATGGTTTTTTGGGTCATGCTGAGGTTCATCCGAAGTATCTCGGAGAAATGCAAACATCCAAAATTAAAAATATCATTAATAGCATTGGCGAACACCCCTGCAGAATAGAATGGATAGTTCCGAGACCCTTCGGGAAACCCTCAGGGTGACAAAGAAAGGTTAATGAAAATAAATTAGCTCTTTTATATTTTTAAATATAGAACCCCTTTTGGGGTTCCATTATTTTAGCTGGCATGGCAGGTTAGCCTTGAAGTAGCGCAAAAACGATGTTCAATTAATCGAACTTCGTTTTTGCATTAATCCTATATTGTTTATCATCCATGCTAAAATAATTTATCCCCTATGGGGAAGTATGGTGAATAAAAAATATTCTTCTGGAAAATAAATATAGGTCTAAATACCAAAAAACACAGTTCTAACAAACTAGTCATTGGTACGAAGGAAGAATCTCGGAATACAGCAATCCCATATTTGTTTAAAAACAACAAAAAAATATTGCCTCACTGGATGCATTGGCGTACAGGTCCTTTACCGAAGGTAAAGGATGACAGGGCTTATTAGAGGAGAATCTATTTTTGTTTTTTAGGATTGCTGTCATCTCGAATCGTAAGATGAGAGAACTATTTTTTATTATTTTATCCCCATGTAGGAGATTTGCAGAAAATATTTCACCCCCTTCAGGGGTTTCCAAAAAAACTATCTGTTCAAAGGTAATAGGAAAATGAAGGAGCCCTTTTTATTAAATCTTGTAGGTACGAGAAACGGGTTTCATTCACCCAAATGGGTGAATAATAATTGGATTATATGCGGCGGGCTTATTCAATAAGCCCCTACCGTACTTGTTACCTAGACAGTAAGGTTTTGTTGTGATCTTGGTCAATCCTCTCATCCTCGTTGGGTGAGCCGGTCGAACCCCATCCTGGTTCAAACTATTTTGCTAGGAAATTATTTTGACCATGTTTCTTAGATTTCATTTTGATCTTATTCGAGACACATTCGGAATTTTCGCAATGTGTATCGAATATGTCTCGAATGAGAGTCGGAGGGATGACCAAAAAATTTGACCTAATTAGGTAATAAAAATCCCTACTTCCATACAAAATTAAGGGTGTACTGAAGTAGGGATTACTAATAATTGTGACTATATAGCTTTTCTAACTTTATAGAGTTTTAAGCCTGGAAGTTTAATTGTTTTCATGGGGTTGACCATATAAATGTTCTCAGTCCACCAACTCTCCTCAGCAATAGTGTAAACTAGAGAATTTGTTTTATGAGAATAATTCAAAGATTTTACATCCTTTCTGTCTTTTAATAAGTCGAAGGGGGTAAAAGATTTGATTTTACTGTTAAATAGGAATACAGAATTATGGGTACTTATTAAAAAGTTCTCGTCATCAATTCTAGATAAATCGTGACCACTGTTGTCAGGTATTTCCCAAGAATTAACAAGTTTTAAACTTGGGTTTTCCGTTTTCCAATCTATAAGCTCATATGATTTTAGATGTTTATAGCCCAAAACATACAATAGATTTTCTTTAGCATTCCAAACTACACCATGACCTGAATAAAGGGTGTCTCTAAAAAGAACCTTTTCATTTTTTAGTAAATCATAGAGTTCAATAGAGTTTCCATCCTTATGTGTTGAGTTCGCTACAACAATTCTATTTTTAGGAAGGATATCTGCTGAATGAGCCATTGGAGTCATTGCGTAAAACTCTACTTTTTTGTTTCCAATATTTACTATAATTGTTGCCCCTGATGATGAAGTAACTAAGATCTTTTTATTATTCATGACAGGCTTACAATCATCTAAGCTTTTCAATAAAGGGATATATTCTTTGGGTAAGCCTTCAGAATTTTTTACCTCCCAAGACCATACAATTTCCGTGTGGTTGTCATTTGATTTTGCAGGGTCAATAATGAAAAGCTTATCATCACCACATGCCACTAAAAATCCCTTTTTTAATATTTGCTGCGCATAAATCGTATTTACTGAAAGTAGAAATACAATGAATGTTATGGTTTTTAAGAATTTCATGATTATTTGATTTTTTCCCATCCTTCATTTTGTTTCAGATTCTTGTTAAGTGTAAGTTCCTCAATTGGAATAGGATTTAAGTATTCCCAGCTTTCAAAAGATTTTTTAGGGTTCTTGTAAGGCATTAAACGTCCATTTTCTCCATTAGATAAGGCATTAATTGCCGAAAGTTTGAAGTATTGCACACCTGGAACTTTATTTGCAGGAGCATTATCCGTACTTTTGATGACGTATAAATCTGGTTTGCCATCATTGTCTAAATCTATCAATTGATTGAATGCAGGAATATAAATCCCCATATATTCAACTCTAAATAAATGGCCTTCATTCCATCTTAGTAAATCATCTTTTCTTAGTCCCTCAAATGCTAATTCAACCCTTCTTTCTCTACAAATCTCTAACACATTTGCATCGGTAGTCCTTTTATATCTGTCTAATTGTAGTTTATCCGTTTGCAAAGGGAGGCTAAGTTTTTGAGTAATACCAGCTCTTGACCTTAAAGCATTTACAGTTATGTCCAAATCGGCTTGATTTAGTTCGCCCAAGATGGCTCTTGCTTCAGCATAATTTAATAAGACTTCAGCGTAACGCATTAATATTGCATCACGATTATCACTTCCTTGGTCTTCAATTGGCGCTCCAACACGTTTTGTCACTTGATAACCAGTTCTGTTTTCAGCAAAATCATTTACTGCAATATTGCTGGTGCCAATTCTTATATACCCTGGGAAAACGACAGATTGTTTTAGTCTTAAATCTCTATTTTGAAACTCATCGAAATAACTGATTTGGTCAATATTTCCATTGTTGGATTTATAATAGGAGCTTCCATCAATTTTTGCGTAATCACTAATTAAGGAATGAGTAGCTCCATAATTTCCGTTTGATGTTGAGGTAAATTCTGGAGTATAATAAATAAAGTTCTGGCTTGAAGATCTTGCAAGAATTACCTCAGTAGTAGGAGATGCTGCAAGTTGGAACATCGTTGCATAATCTGATTCAGCTTTTCCAGTATTATATAAGTTGTATTTTTTTGAATCAATCAAAGTTTTAGCTGCATCTTTTGCTGCAATAATAAATTTTTCAGCATCAGGTAGTTTTGCCTCTGTATGATATTTTCTAAACGTCCCTTCAAATAGAGCGATCCTAGATTTAAGTGCTAATGCTGTCCATTTAGAAACTCTATTTTTGCTTGGAACATCTGCTAGATTTGCGATTGCAAAATCTAGGTCTTGCATAACACTATCCATCACTAACGTTCTGGGGTCCCTACCTTTATAAAGCAATTCTTCATCAGAAGTTTTGAGTGGTTCAGAATACCATGGAACATCTCCAAATGCTCTTACTTTTTTAAAGTAAAACCATGCTCTAAAAAACTTTGCGACTGCTAAATTTTTATTTTTTAAGGCAACATCCTCAGTATGTAGATTTACATTTTGAATGAAATAGTTCAGGTTTCTCAATTCTGACCAGCTCCAACCTCCACTTCCTAATGCAGTTGGCATCGTATAATTGGATGTTCTTATAGCAGGAGGAGTGGTGATATGTTCCATATTATCAGAGTTTTTATCATCCTTAATCGCATTGAAATCAAGGTTGTTATAAAATCCGTCTGTGAATGTTTTTAAGCTAGCTTCATTTTTGAATAAGGCTGGGGATTCTGCCACCTGGGTTTCAGGGTATATGTCAAAATGAGATTCACAGGAACTCAGTATAGTTGCAGTAATTGCTAATATTATTAATTTAATTTTCATGTTTTTTGTGTTTAAAATCCAAGTTCAATTCCAAAAGCAAAAGTTCTTTGAATAGGATAAGCTGTACCCATTCCCACGTTTCCTTGATCTGCATCAGGGTCTTTTGATAGCCCTTCAGGATCTAGTGTGTGATGTAGTTTCGTCCATTCAAAAAGGTTTGTGCCTGCAGCGTACAGCCTTAGGTTAGAGATTTTGTTTTTAAATACTTTTGAAGGAATGGAATAACCAATAATCATGTTGCTTAATCTTAAGAATGCCGCATTTTGCAGATACCTAGTTTGTGCCGTCCCCAAATCATTATTTCCTAGGGCGATATAACCTTGTGGTTTAGGGAAATAGGCGTTAGGATTTTCAGGTGTCCATCTATCTTTGACAGCATGATCTAATAAAACTTGATACTTCCTATTATAAGAACTCCAGAATTGTGCGGTTTCAGAAGATGGATAAATATCTCTTTTACCTACACCTTTGAAGAAAGCACTTAGATCAAAACCTCTGTATGCAAAATTTAGGTTAATTCCATATTGGTATCTAGGAGTTGTATTACCAATTATTCTAAAGTCGCCGTGGTCTTCTAAGGTCCAATCACCTTTACTAATAGTCCCATCGCCATTTGAGTCTTCAAATTTTATGGTACCGGCACTTACAAACTGGCGATATCCGTTTGTTTGAAGAATAGCGCTATTTTTCGCTTCTTCATCTGTTTGGAAAAATCCTAAAGTATTAAGCCCCCAAATTTCACCTAATTGTTGACCGACATAATAGTCCCCTAAATAGTTTGTTGGATTATAATATGCGGTAATTTCAGATTTGTAATCTGATAGATTGACATTGATACCATACTGAAATGGGTGGACCCCATTTATTTGGTCTTGCCAACCTAGGGTAATTTCCCATCCTCTGTTTCTTAATGATGCTATGTTTTCTTTAGGGACAGTGGCACCAAATACAGAAGGCAACGAATGATAGGGGGCCAACATATTGTTGGTATTTCTTTGGTAATAATCGAACACTAAGTTTAATCTATCTTTTAAGAATGTTGCATCCAATCCAACATCTACAGTTTTAGAAGTTTCCCAAGTGAAGTTTTCTGATTTTGGGCTAGGAACAGAAGTGTAAGTATATTGTTCTCCATCTAATAAATATGCAGATCTGTTCATGCTCAAAATGGAAAGATAGTCATAAGAACCAATGTTTTGGTTTCCGAGTGCACCAAATGAACCTCTAATTTTAAGGGAATTGATGGTTGATTTTAATGGCGTGAAAAACTCTTCTTCGGATATCTTCCATGCTGCTGAAAGTGAACCGAAAAAGGCACCCCTTCTTTCTTTGCTAAATTTTGAAGTCAGGTTATGCATTCCATTTAATTCCAGTAAGTACTTCTCATTAAAATTATAGTTAGTCCTTAAAAAGATACTTCTATTGGCGTATTTGTCATCATCATCACTAGCTTCGAACAGTCCTGTTGCTAGATTGATGGAATGTTCATCCAAACCTAAGATTGGGTTTTGATGAGCAACAGTTTCATAGTGATTTGTATAATTTTCAAAGGTTAAACCTGTTGTGATATCGAAATTATGTTGCTTAATTGATTTTTTGTAATTGGCGTAAGCATTGACATTGAATGTTTCAGACTCTGTATTACTTTTGTATATTTTTGCAGGCCCAGCATCGGCATAATAGGCTAAAACTGTATTTCTGTTGTTGAAAGAGTGCGATAGGTAAGGTCCAGTATTGTCCCACCAACGGTTTCTATACCAATGGTAATACATGTAAGATAGATCTGCATGTAATGTTAAGCTATTATCTAATAATTTGATGTCTGTTCCAAAAGTATTTAGGAAGCTCGATGTATTTGTCTTGTATTCCGATTGCTTTTCGATGAATTGTCTATAAAAGCCAATATCAGTTGGAACTGTTTTACCATCAATTTCAATCGTTTCTGGTAATAAAGGGTTCGTGTTATCTATAAATCTCCAAGGGTTTGAGCTAAAACCATATAAATATGTATTTGGTATATCATCTCTTCTTAATGTAGCAGAACTCTTACTGAAAATAGTTACATGATCTGAAACTTGGTAGCTATTATTCGAACGGACATTAAAACGATTGATTTTTTCTGGCTTAAATTTTAGGTTTCCTTCTTCGTGATTATAATCTCCACTTAAATAATATTTATACTTGTCTGTCCCCCCTCTTACACTTAAGTTATGGTTTTGTTGCGGAGTGAATTCTCTAAACCATTCTTCGTAATAGTTGATAACTGGTCCACCTAATAGAAGAGTTGCTTTTCCTCCAATGTTTTGTAAATCATATTTAGGCAATGAAGGGTCGTTTGCCACATCAAATGGATATTGTACTTGAGGAGCAGTGTAATAAGTTTGGCCAATATTTCCATTGAACTCTTTTTCTTGAATTTCTAGATAATCGAGGCCTTCATATACTTTTGGGATTCTAGTTGCTTTTCCCCATTTAAAGTTGTTATTGTAGTTTATTTGAGGTTTTCCATCTTTTCCCTCTTTCGTGGTTATTAAAATTACACCGTATGCAGCTCTCGCTCCATATATTGCAGCTGAGGACGCATCCTTTAAGATTGAGATGTTTTCAATGCTTTGAGGAGAAATGTTATTCAATTCAAAAGAACTGATTGGCACTCCATCTAATAAGATTAATGGGGAGCCCCCATTAATTGATGTATTACCACGGATGTTGAAAGAGGCACCTCTACCTGGTTTCCCATCACTGATACCAATGTTTAAATTTGGGACTTGACCAGCTAATGCTTCTCCTAGGTTTGTTGTCTTAAATTTTTCTAACCTTTTGCTGTCAATTTGATCAACGGCACCTGTTAAGTTTGCTTTTTTCTGGGTACCATAACCAACGACGACAACTTCTTCTAATTCAGAGGAAGAAGTAACCATCTGAACATTTAATGTTCGGTTTTGGTTAATTTGAAACTCTTGGTCTGAGTATCCTAGATAACGGAAAACTACCGTTGAATTCTCGGGTACTCTAAGGGTATACCTTCCGTCAGCATCCGTAATTGTATTGATTGTTGAGTTACCGGTTAAAGATATTGTCACCCCTTGTAATGGACCATTAACATCTGTTACGACACCTTTTATTTCGAAATCTGTTTGTTCCTTCTCCGTAATTACTATGGTACCATCAATAATTTTAAAAGAGAGGTTTTTCCCAGTGAATGTTTTATTTAATACCGTATTTACAGAAGCATTTTCAAAATTTATCTGTCTAATCCTTATGTTCTTTAATATCTGCTGGTCATAAAATAAACGTAGTTTACTTTGTTTGGACACTTCTTCAAGGATATGTTCGACACTGGTATTGTTTAGTTTTAAATTGATGTTTTGGGCATTTCCAGATGCAAATGCACCTAATGACATGCACGCTATCATAAATAAGGTTAGCTTCATTGTGAGCAGAATTTTTAAGGAAGGTTCGGCCAATAGAGGACTAACTTTATTCTTCCTTGAAAATGGAGAAAAATAAATCATAAATTTGTAAATGTTTAAGGTTTAATAAATTTGAATTTCAGTTCTAAATGCCTTGAATACAGGGGATGCGCGAACATCCCCTTCTTAGTATTCAAAAACAATTGTGTTTTTATTTCATGTTTTTTGCATAGGCTATTGCGGTTAATGGATAGTAATAATGTTATTCCTTAATTCGAAATTTTTCCCAGTTGATATATTTAATATTTTTAATACAGAGGATAAGTTTTGGTTTTTATCAATGCTTCCTTTAAAGGTGGATTTGTAATTTAGATTATCTAAACCTATAATTTTCACATTATACCAACGTTGAATTTGTAGCATGATTTCTTTTAGGTTGTTGCCATCAAAGAAAAACTCCCCTCTTTGCCATGCCGTGCGAACATTAATATTCGTTTGATCAATATTGATCTTTTCCTTATTGGAAATAGCTTCTTGACCAGGTTTTATAATAGAGCTTGAGACACCATTTGTTACTTTTAAAGAACCTTCAACTAATGTTGTTGCCACTTGGTTTTCGTAAGCATTAACATTAAATGATGTTCCAAGAACTAGAATTTCGGTTTCTCTGGCTTTAATAATAAAGGGCTTGGATGGATTTCTGGCAACTTCAAAGAAGGCTTCCCCTTCTAATTCAACTTTTCTAAAATTTGAATCAAACTTCTGAGGATATTTTAGTTTTGAAGAAGAATTCAACCAAACCTTTGTTCCATCCTCCAAAGTCATTGAATAGGTGGAAGCAATAGGTACTTCCATAGCTATTGAGTCAGAATTATTATTTATGTTCCGATAAGAAGAAGAGTCAGGTAATTGTTCTTTCGTACCGTCCGAAAAACTTAGGATTGCTTGGGTATTTCCAGGGGATAAATCATTTATGATTGAGTCCTTTGTGCTTAATACATTTAGATCTAGCTTACCTTTATCATAACTTTTGACTAAGTAATAACCAGCAAAACAAATACAGATGAAAGCTGCTGCAATCCCAGTAATTAATTTCCAAGGGAAGTTTTTTTGTAATAGAAGCTGCTGACTATTTTCAATATTTTGAAATATTTCTTTGGATAAGGATTCTTGTTCATCAGGTTGCAAATTGATATCGTTTGAATCAAAATCATTATAAAACCAACTGTTTACAAACTCGATTTCTTCATCACTACAATTGCCTTCCTTGTATCGTTTAAGGAGGTCTTGCAGTTGATGCACCTTATCTTTTTCTTTCATATACCTATATAAACTTCAAAAAGTAGATATGGTACCGAAAAAAAGTGAAATTTACTTCACTTTTAGCTTGAGCCTATTTAAAGCTAAAGAAATGTTGTTCTTAACTGTTTGTTCAGAGAGGGTAAGATTAGTTGCAATTTCTTTGATGGGCATTTTCTGGTTCCTACTGAGCTCAAAAACTGTTCTCATTGTTGGAGGCATATTATTAACTTCTTTCTTAATTAATTTGTCAAGTTCTTTAGCCATAAGAAATTCTTCAGAAGTAGGTTCAGTTAGATGTTCAGAATGTTGGGCAAGTAGTAGCAATTGGTTTTGGTATTTTTGGTTTTTGGAGATCCTATCTATTATTTCATTTTTTGCTAAAGTAAATAAATAGGGATACATCGAGTTTTGTATTTCGATATGGTTCCGTCTTAGCCAAAATTTTGTAAGAATTTCTTGTAAGATATCTTGGCTATCTTCCTTAATTTGAATCCGTTTATAAATAAACCTAAATAGAATCTCAGAATATCTATTTACAAGCTCGCAAAACGCGGTTTTGTTATTCTTTTTGATTTCAAGAAATAACTGAAAATCACTTAAGTGTTTCATTGATATTCAAAAGGTAATGTAAACTGTTTTTCAAATTTATAATTGTGTTATTAAGTTACTGTTAATTGATTAAAATTTTCAGTAAATATTAAGTTAAATAAATATATAAGTTCTAAAAGATTATTACCTCTATAAAATAAAATGTCGGTTGCCCATCTCTTTACAATACTTTGGTTGGATAAATAAATCCAATTAGATAATACATTTGGAAGGGGCGGTCATTGTCAAACTTTTGATACCATTGGTTTTTATTTTAATCTCATTACCAAATCGAAGAGCAAATCCTGACCATTTAGGATGATATTATTGACCTTATCCGCTAATTTTGTTCTGATTCTGGTAGATAATGGAATGTTATCATGCCCCGAAATCAACCTTAATTAAAAGTAAACCTCAATAAACCATCATGGAAATCGCTGAAATTCTTTTTGATAGTGCTTATCTCGTTGCGGTATTGACGATGGGGTTTATCCTCTTGATGCGGTCAAATGGCAGGGAACTGGTCAAGCTATTCGGAATTATGGCCTTGATACTAGGATTTGGAGACTCCTTTCACTTGGTTCCCAGGATTTATGCGCTGACCACCGATGGACTGCAAAACCATCGGGCTACATTAGGCTTTGGAACTTTTGTGGCCTCCATTTCCATGACTATTTTTTATGTTATCCTTTACCATATTGCAAAAATTCGATACTCCCTGAAAGATGGGTTTTTGACCTTGTTGGTTTATGGTCTGGCAAGCATACGGATCTTGCTTTGTCTGTGCCCTGATAATAAATGGACTTCCGAAGCCCCATCGTATTCCTGGGAAATATATAGAAATATACCATTTTTGATGTTAGGGATAGTGATCATTATCCTGTTCTGGAGGGAGGCTAGGAAGAATAAGGACAGGGTTTTCCGTTGGATGTGGTTGGCTATTGTGCTAAGCTTTGCCTTTTATCTTCCGGTTGTTATTTGGTCAAGGAGCATTCCAAGTATTGGGGTTTTGATGATCCCGAAGACGATTGCTTATGTTTGGATGGTTGTTATGGGAATGAACCTTTTGAAATCAGAAACGAGATCTGAAAAATAAGAAAGAAAAGGGGCGATTGGATCCAATTGCCCCTTTCGTGTATTAATAATAAGTATATCTCCTTACCCCAGCGATATGTCTTGCCAATCGCATGACTTGGTGAGAATAACCATATTCATTATCATACCATACATAGATAATGGCTGTTTTTCCATCTTCCGAAACGATGTTAGCGGGAGCATCAATAACTGAAGCGGCTGAAGTTCCGATGATATCTGAAGAAACGAGTTCCGAATTGTTGGTATAGCTTATCTGTTCAACCAGGTCACCGTCCAATGCTGCCTTTTTCAGGAGGTCATTCAATTGGGTCAAGGTTGTTTTGTTGTTTAATTCTAAGTTGAGGATTGCCAATGATCCATTTGGTACCGGCACGCGGATGGCATTGGAAGTTAGTTTTCCAGCCAAGGCAGGCAATACTTTCGCCACTGCTGAGCCAGCGCCGGTTTCTGTGATGACCATGTTCAAGGCAGCTGCGCGACCCCTTCTGGATTTCTTGTGCATATTATCGACCAGGTTTTGGTCATTGGTGTAGGAGTGGATGGTCTCAATATGACCCTTGTTGATTCCCAATTCCCTTTCTAAAACGGCCAATACCGGTGAGATAGCATTGGTCGTACAAGATGCTGCCGAGAACAGTTGGTCTTTCTTAGGGTCTGCATCCAATTCATTTACCCCGTAAACAATATTAGGGACGCCCTTACCAGGTGCAGTCAACAATACCATGGATGCTCCTTTTGAAGTCAGATGTCTTGAAAGTTCCTTGTCATCCCTGAAAGCTCCTGTATTGTCAATTACCAATGCATCCTGTATACCATATTTTCCATAGTCAATATCTTCAGGGTTTTTTGCTGAGATAATATATACAGGGATTCCGTTGATGATCAATGCTCCGTTTTCAGCATCAACAGCTACTTCGCCATCAAAGTTGCCGTGAATGGAGTCTTGTCTTAATAGGGAGGCCCTTTTCTCAAGGGTTTTTTCATTTACCTCATCTCTGGTTACAATGGCTCTCAATCTCAATTGTCTGCCTGCTCCAGCTTTGCTGATCAGCTCACGGGCAAGCAGTCTTCCAATCCTTCCGAAACCATAAAGTACGACATCCTTTGGTTGGAAAGGTAAATGTTGATTGGCAGGTTCCAATTCCTTGCGGACAAACTCTTTGATGTCAGCATCCTGGATGCCCTGTTTGCGGATGTTGAGTGCCAATTTCCCGATATCTAACCTAGAAGGATTAAGATCTAGGGCATAGATAACTTCGGCAACCTTTAGGGTTTCCATAATATTCAATTCTACACCGGCATACTCTTTTGTTTCCTGGTGTAAATTCAGAATAAAGCTGACCCTGCGATCGATCAATTGGTTTCTGAAGAGCACGAGTTCAATGGATTGGTTGAACCATAGGTCGCTTACGATTTGGATAAGCTTAACGCATGCATTTTGGTTTGATTTGTAACTTTTGATCTGGTCCTCAAAAGTAGAATTGTGTATCATAATTATTGATTGAAAGAAATTTGACGCAAACTTAGAGCTTTTGTATTGCTTAAAAAATAAAAATTGAAAATATGGCAATTTTAAGCTACTTAAGCTTCGTGCTTTTCATAATTTTTAAAAAATTATAACATCTTATTGTTAATATGACAACTTTGTTCTCGTCGCTGCTAAACGCTTTTTGCTTATTTTATTTATTATTATGCTTTCGGGGAGAAATAATTATTAATCTAGGTTTATTACACATTTTAATGAATTGTAAAGAATTCCTTACAGAAGTTGCTTAAAACGTTTTAGTTACTATCTTTAAGCTAATCGATAAGAGATAATAAACCTTTAATCCAGAATTTTATTTTCATCAAGAGTACCAAGAATTCAATGAATTGAGCTTTTGGACTTCCGATACATTTTTAGAAGATTTTAGACAGCACCTATGATTAATAAAGCAAATGTCCTTGGGGTTTTTATGTTGTTGCTGGCACACTTGCTGCCAGCACAACATATCAAAAATGATTTGAGAGCCCCCGCTTTTCCATTGATTACCCTAGACCCTAATACGAGCGCATGGTCTTATACCAATAATCTATATGATTCCAATCCATCCCATTGGTCAGATAAGAACCTGCCTTTTATGGGAGTATTAAAGGTGGATGGGAAATTTTACCGGTTTATGGGAGCAGAGGATGTAGAGATGCTGACGGTCATTCCAAATGGTGAAGATAAGGCATGGGAAGGGAAGTATACAACGACAGAGCCTGCAAAAAATTGGTTTGCCAAGGATTTTGATGCCGCTAAATGGCAGACTGGAAAAGGTGCTTTTGGAACAACTGAAAATGAATCGCTGAGCAAGACCAATTGGACCACAGACAAGATCTGGGTTCGAAGAGATATTGAACTTGGGGAAGACCTGAACAACAAAAACGTATTTCTGGAATATTCGCATGATGATGACATCAAAATCTATGTGAATGGAATAGAAGTAGTCAATCATGGTGGAACTGGAAAGAATAAACGCGTCAAATTATCGGAGGAGGTAATCAAGACCTTGAAGAAAGGTAAGAATAGCATAGCTGCCTATTGTTTCAATGGTGGTGCAAACGGATTTTTGGATTTTGGATTGCTGGTTGAGCGTAGTGATAAGGCTTTCTTTGCTAATACGGCAAAGCAGATTTCTGTAGATGTACAGCCTATGCAAACGCTATATACCTTCCAATGTGGCGATGTGGAACTGAAAGTGACTTTTACGGCTCCGGTATTTTTAGATAATCTGGAATTGTTGTCTAGGCCGATCAACTATTTGAGCTATGAAATCAAATCTCCACAAGCCAAAGACGTTGAGCTATATTTTGAAGCCTCTCCAAATTGGGCCCTTAATCTTCCGACACAAGAGTCTGTTTCAAGTACCTTTCAAAAAAATGGGATTACTTACCTAAAGACAGGTTCTACTGCCCAAAAGATTTTGGGTAGGACCGGAGACCATGTGAAAAACGACTGGGGGTACTTCTATTTGGCCAGTGAAAGTGCCGGTACTACGGCAAAGGTAGGTTCTAGTACCGCCTTGCGTTCCGCATTTGCCTTAGGTACTGCCAACGATGCAGACCAAAAGGGCGGAGTAAAGCAATTGGCTTTGTACAAGAAATTAAAAGTTAACGGTACATCGAAAGGTAAAATAGCCATTGGTTATGACGATGTATATGCCATTCAATACTTCAATACCAACCTTAGACCTTATTGGAACCGCAAAGAAAATAGCAGCATTGAGCAACAGTTTGAAATTGCCTTTAAGGAGTATGATCAATTGATGGCTGCGAGCAAGAAGTTTGATGATAAATTCATGCAGGAATATCAGCCTTATGGAAAAGAATATGCAGAGCTATGTGCTTTGGCCTATAGGCAATCCATTGCTGCCCATAAACTGGTTGAAGCTCCAAATGGCGACCTCCTTTGGTTGTCTAAAGAAAACGACAGTAATGGCTCAATCGGAACTGTAGACATTACGTATCCTTCATCGCCCCTGTTCTTGATCTATAATCCAGAACTGGCAAAGGGCTTGGCGAACTTTATCTTTTACTATTCAGAGTCTGGAAAATGGCAGAAGCCATTCCCTTCGCATGATATCGGTACCTATCCTGTTGGAAACGGACAGACTTACGGTGGGGATATGCCAATTGAAGAGGGTGGAAATATGTTGATCCTGACTTATGCCATTGCAAGGGCGGAGGGAAATGCTGACTATGCGAATAAGCATTGGAGCACATTGACCACTTGGGCAGATTATTTGGTCGAGAAAGGCCTGGATCCGGAGAACCAGCTATGTACAGATGATTTCGCGGGACATTTTGCCCATAATGCGAACCTTTCTGTCAAGGCTATCATGGGAATTGCATCCTATGGTTATTTAGCGAAGATGTTGGGCCAAGATGAAGTTGGCACTAAATATATTGCGAAAGCTAAGCAAATGGCGAAAGAGTGGGAAGAGATGGCAAAGGATGGCGATCATTACAAGCTTACTTTTGATAAATCAGGAACCTGGAGCCAGAAATACAACATGGTTTGGGACAAGATCTTTGATATGGGGATTTTTGATCCAAAGATCAGGGAGACGGAGATCAAATACTACTTGACCAAGCAGAATAAATACGGGCTTCCATTGGACAGCCGTGAAGCCTATACCAAGACGGATTGGATTTTTTGGACGGCTACCATGGCGGATAAACATGAGGACTTCCTGAAGTTTCTAAAGCCTGTTTATCTGTTTATGAACGAGTCAACGACACGGGTGCCGATGTCGGACTGGATTTGGACGGATCGTCCTGAACGCAGAGGATTTAAGGCAAGAGCGGTTGTAGGTGGGTATTACATAAAACGTTTTGAGGATTTGATTAAAAAAGGAAATTAAGATCAGGTTATATATTAGGTTAATTAGAGAGGGGGGATGCGAAAGCATCCTCCTTTGTTATTAATCGACGATAAATAATTCGGCTGCTATCTGATCCGCCAGTAATTTTCCGGATGGGCTTAAACTGATGATGCCTTCTTCTGAGATCAATACTTCTTGGTTGTGAACATATTCCTCAATGTTCTTGAGGATGCTGCTTAGGTAATCGTTTCCAAATTCCTTTTCCACGTAGTTTTTGTCGATTCCCCATTTGGTCCTTAATGAGGTCATGACATATTCATTGAAGCGGTCATTCTTGCTCAGTTGCTCCGTTTCCAGAGGGAGTTCTTTGGCTAGGATTCCTTTGATGTAGAGTGCATTGTTGGCAATGTTCCAGGATCTGGAAGTTCCGTTGAAGGAATGTGCAGAAGGACCTATGCCTAGGTAGGGTTTCCCTTTCCAGTAATTGCTGTTGTGACGGGCGTAACGATCTGGTTTGGCAAAATTGGAGATTTCATAATGTTCGTATCCTGAGGAAGTAAGCGTATCGATGAGCATGAGCATTTGTTCGGCACTCTGTTCTTCGTTGAGTGCTGGGGTTTTCCCTTTGTTGATAAGATGTGCCAATGCAGTTTTCTTTTCCACTGTCATGGAGTAGGAGGAGATATGCGGGACTTCCAGTTCAATCAGGGATTGCATATTGGATTTCCATTTGCTATTGGTCAATAAGGGGTAACCATAGATCAGGTCGCAGGTAATGTTTTCAAAACCTGCATCCTGCACGCGCATGATCGATGATCTTGCTTCTTCGGAATTATGGGCACGGTTCATCCATTTGAGGTCTTCCTCGAAGAAAGATTGTATGCCTATGCTGAAGCGGTTTATCTCGGTGTTGCGGAGTTCCTGTACTTTCTTTTTATCCAGGTCGTCAGGGTTTGCTTCCAGGGTGATCTCTGCATCGGAACTGATTTCAAAGTATTTGGCGACTTGGCCGATTAAGGCGTCGATTTCCTTTGCTTGGAGGATGGAAGGGGTTCCACCACCAAAGTATAGGGATTCTACTTTTTTGTTCTCGAGGTAGGAGGCACGGAGTTCAATTTCCTGATGCATGGCTTGGAGCAGGTCTTCCTTGTACTTTAGGGAGGTGCTAAAGTGGAAGTCGCAGTAGTGACAAGCTTGTTTGCAGAAAGGGATGTGGAAGTAGAACATGAGGGCAAAGGTAAGGAAATAAGGATAAACAGAAATTAGCAATAAACATTGAACTGAATCCTAGTAATTTCATTTTCGACGACGATAAAACCTAATGAGCTATCTAAGAAATCAAATGGTTTTTTGTTTCCTAAGGCTTTTGAAGGGGTAAAAAGCCAATTTTTAAATTGTTCAGGACTATCAAATACTTCATATCCCAATCCAAATAAGTGGGATATCTCGTAGATTCTTTCTGAGGTTTCTTGATTGTAGATGTTTTTATTCTGCATTTTTCTTTTGGAGCTTGGTAATATTTTTTCAAAATCCTTTTCATCAGCTTCTATATACTTAATAAAATCTTTCCATTCCTTTTTAGTTACTCCTGTTCGGATCTTTTCAATTATAGCTAATTGCTCTGCAGGTGAATCTTTCTACGTTCTAACTAACCAAGTAGGAGAAAGTTTTGTATTTGTTGCTGTTGGAAAAGATGTGGTCTCTTTTATTATGCTTTCGTGTGGTTGGACCTTGTTTTTTGAATTCATAATGTTGGGAAAATCTGCCTTATGCTAATTGTGTTTAATTATCGATAAGTTGTTCATTATTAGTGATAAAACTAATGATTTTCTATTAAGTAATCGATTGTTATTTCTACATAGCTAAGAGCATCAAGTAGATTTTACTAATCCCTCTGCTGTACCTAAATTATATAATTCCGACATCCCAAAGTTTTGTTGCGGTTTTCATATTCTGTTATTTCGGTTATTCATTTTAGGAAATAAAACATGAACAAGCGATTTTACCTATTCATATTATTCTGCTTTGCGGCGGTGCTGACAAGCCTTTTTTCTTGTAAGAAAGATTCAAATAATCCCGAACCAGAAACGGAGGATCCAGGTTATGAGGAATATGCAGGAACGGAGGTTTATATTGCGGGTGACCTAAAAACCCATATCCCCGTTTTATGGAAGAATGGAAAACCTAAACCGATTCTTGATAATGGGAATTCGGGGATGGCCCACCATATAATCGGTTATGGGAATGACCTCTATATTGCTGGGATGACCCAAGAATTTACAGATGCAAATCCTTCAAACTTTAGATCTGCAATATTCTGGAAAAATGAGGAGAGGGTCATTATCGATAAGGTAAATGATACGGAGTTAAAACAAATACATAGAGCAGCCAATGGGGATATTTATGTATAAGGATATAGGTACGGCGTTGATCCGACTTGGGATACCATCTGGAAAAATGGGGAGATCTATAAATTGGAACCTGCAGGGATACGCTGGACGATAAGCAATATGCTGACTATTGGCAATGATTTTTATGTGGCTGGAAACATACAAGAAAAAGGAAGCTCGCATGCCGTAGTATGGAAGAATGGGAAGATTTTTAAACATTATCCTAATAAATCCTCTATTGAAATTGGGACTAATGGGACAGATTTATTCAATTACGTTTATTTTACGGAGGATCCGCAAACCAAGAAGAAAAGCTATAAGGTTTATAAAAACTCCAGCTTGTTTTATTGTATTAACCTAACGGATACGGAATGGAAATTTGCATCAAACAGGGTCATATTTCAAGAGGGGGATAATAGCTATGTGGCTTGGGCAATTAGTTCGAAGAACATTACAGGGCTGAATGATGTAAGGGTTTGGAAGAATGGGAAGCCAATGGATATTAAAATTAAAGATGTCTTCATTCCCACCGCTTTGTATGTGAAAGGGAATGATGTCTATTTGGCTACCCTTAAAGAGGATGAGGCCTTTGACCTAAAGCCTGAGCTATTTAAGAACAATCAGTTGATGCCGATGGATTTTGAGGGCAACAATAGGGCGAGATTTAATTCCATCTACGTAAAATAGTGAAATTATGAACTTAGGTTCATTTTAACTGATTGTAGGACCGGTAAATTTGCTTACCAGGAGGGTAATAAGCAGAAGAATAATTCTATACATCCTAAAAATTGAGAAGGGGGTTTAAGTGTTGTCATTGAAAGTTACCTGCTCGGGAATGTCCTGATTGTAAAAGGAAAGAAGGGATAAGGGCTTTCCATGGATTTCTGTCATTGATTTATATTAATCAAGCAGCTATTGTCTTTTTATTTTATTCCTAAATTATTTTCTTCGTTTTGAAGGAAGGGAACGGATTTTTCTTTTAATTTTATAATGGCCATACTTTATGGAAAAAAATGAAATATCATCATCTTATTCCGTATTTAAATCTTAACTAATAACAAGAAATCTATGTTCAAGCATCTAAAATATATTGACGGCAATTCAGATAAGTTTTGGGAAATTGAAACCTCAGGGGCTAGCCATACCGTTACCTACGGTAGAAATGGAAAGGATGGAGAATCGAAGACCAAGTATTTTGATTCTGAAGAAGCTTGTTTAAAAGATGCGGAGAAGTTAATCAATGAGAAGACCAAAAAAGGCTATTCAGAAGATGGAACTGTTAACCTGGAGAAGCAGTCGGCTAAAGATGGCAAGCCAGCCGTGAAATCTGCTAATCAGCAACAGAAAGAGGAATTGATCAATGAGTTCCGAGATTTGGTTAAAAGAGCAAATGTAGATGGAATCGTCCCTTTTTTGGAAAAGCATGCAAGTGGGAATTTAGAGTTGCTCAGGAAGGAATTAAAGGATATAAAAAAGTACTATATGACCTATGTGGATCTTGCTAAAGAGCCTCAGTTCAGATCTCAGAATTCTGGTGATTGGGAGTATCGGGCAAATAGGATCCAACAGTTCGTCATTAAACTGCTCGCTCTAGGGCTGGTAAACCAAACCGAAGCAAACTCCTGGTTTGAGCTGGTGGAGTTATTGAATGAGGCCAAAAATCCAAAGATGCTGCAGGTTTTGGAATATGCGAAGCCGACCTGGATAGTTGAATTCTTATTGACACAGATTAGAAGGAACAATTGGATAAAGGTGAAATATTGGAATTTGAGGATGTATGAAGAGAAGGGGTTAGTTTCATTTAACCCTGAGCTCTATGCCTTGACAATCCCTGACTTCTATGAAAATTATCCTACCGATATCAATGAAGAAATGTTGGAGGAGTTTTGTTCTGATCCGATCGTTTTGCAACGCGATATCCCTTTGGTATTTGAATATGAAACCGGTATTCAAGGGATTAACTATAATTATGACCATAAAACCGGAACCAGTATTTCTCTTTGGAAAACAATCTTTGAGAAGTTGGTAAAGGATGGAAAGTACAGTAAGGAGTTCGTTCTGAATGGTGCCCTTGAGGTGCAGACCAAAAATTGGAACCCTAACCTGAAGACCTTTTTTAGGGAGCTGATCTTGAATATAAAACCTGAAGATGATCTGTTGTTGAAAGAGCAACATGCTATACTTCCATTGTTCCATGCTGAACAAACTGGCGCAATAAATTTTGCAATCAACATCCTTAAACCTTTATTGGATCATAAGGATTTTGATATCCAGGAATTCCTGACCTGGATAGAACCTGTTTTCATGCGTGTGGATATGAAAGGTGGGATTAAGACTTTGATCATTCAATTGGATAAATTGTTGAAAAAGAGGCCTGAGTTGAGTGATCGGATTTCTGCAATTGTTGCTGATACTTTTATGGTTCCTGACCTCCAATTGCAGGAGCGTGCTGCAAAGTTTCTATTGAAACATCAGCAACAAGTCTCTGAACCTGTTCAGGAAAAACTGTCGATGTACAGGGAACAGATGTTAGGGGCTACATCTAATGATCTTAAGGAGTTAATAGGAGAAGAAGCTAACTATTATTCTGAAGATGATATCCTAGCTAGCTTGGCGGGCGAGGACCATGAAAACTACAAATATGAGCCAGTAGCGGCAGAAAAGTTGGTTGAAGAAATCAAGGTGCCTTCTGACTGGAATGATATCCTGTTTCTGCTAGGACAATTTATCCATAGTAAGGATCATTTGGATATGGAAATCTTTTTGAATGCATGGACTTTGCACGTAAAGGATTTTCCAGATGATTATAAAAAACAATTGGAGCCCTACATCAATAAGTTGAAGAATTATTATGATGATAGTGCTTTCATTGGAATCTTTTCTGAGGTTTTTATTAATTATTTCCATCGACCGGCTAAAAACTACATATTCAATAACAACTATTATTCTAAAAGTAAGACGGTCATGTTATTGAATCTCTTATTGGTAACTCTTCAAAACCGATGGAGATCTGGAACGGCATTGCCTCTTCTGTCATTGCCGACGCATAAGCCTTATTGGATCGATCCATCTGTCCTATTAGATAGGATACTACTGCATGAGGAGATGCGAGAAGATATAAATATCGTAGACCTGAGTATTGCACTGAGCCGTACCGTTCGTGAAAACTTGTCTGATGTTGAAGGCAAGATTGATAGGCTGGAGCATGAACAGCTTAGAGAGATCCTTCGTTATGCCTTAGGCTTTGATAAACAGATGTCCCTAGGCAAAAAGAATTGGTTTTCTAAATTGATGGGTAAAACGGAAGGGAAGGACGATTGGTTAGGATTATGGGCAACCGTGGCTAGGACGCATTATCCTGATGCAGTTTTTGAGGAATTTGATGCAACGGTTTTAAAGACGGCCCCTTTTGCCGTAAAACCCTTTGAAATGGAGATTAAGGTTGAGCCGTATATTGTGCAACAAATGAATTGGAGGATCAATAAAAAGGAAGATGTTTTTATTGGGAACCAATTGCAATATGACTTTCCGCCTAATGGAAAGTTCCCAGAAACCTTTTTATATGCATTGGATTTATTCAATCGCGTAAATGATCAATATTACTCCAGTTATATTCATGCTTTGGATGTGCCTTTTGTGTGCAGTATAACGCCTCAAAATACGGAAGCTACCTGTATGTTTTATACCGTTCAACATAATCTCATGGCTGAATGGAGTGATAAATCTAGCAAACCGCTCTTGGAACAAATGTTTTATCCTTTCTTCAAAATGAATGAATATGCCATTTGGTATTTAGCAACAAACTTTTATAACAAGGATAAAGCGGTGCGAGGAACTGTCGTAGAGCTGTTGATTCAGCTGATCGAACAAAATAGATTACCAACGGAAGCATTAGGAAAAAAACTTATGTTACTATTGAATAGTGATTATGGACCGATAGGACGAATGGCGGAAATATTAGAACAATGCAAGGACATTTCTTCTAAACACAATCAAGCAATCCTGCAAATACTGAGTAATGCCTTTGAAGCTGTAAAGGTAAAGGATAAAATGCCAACCAACTTCAAGAAATTAGTGGAGCTGTTCTATGACCTTCAACATAAGTGCAATTGGCAGTTGAGTGAAATACTGAAGGAATCGATGCAGAAATTGGAAGGATATAAATCCCTTCAACCAATCTTAAAGAAAATATTGAAATAGATTATGGCAAATGTAGATTTAGATATTGCGTATCAAACGAATTCAGTATTGACCCAGAAGTCAGGGATTCAACAATTAGTACTGTCGCACCAAGCGGAGCTTAAGGAAGTAAATGATGTTCCTTGTTTCTTTTGGGGTAGTTTGACGGATCCGCTAACTACTGCTAAATGTTTGATGACCCTTTCCAAAGTGGTTAGGTCCAGTTTTGGACCTATCCCTCCAAGCCTGCGTGACCCTATTGTTTCAGCAGGTACGGATCAGATCCGCTTTGAGGGATTCTCTTCCTGTAATGGCGTCTATGCAAGACTGGATCTATTGGAGGATGCCATTGATGGTGAATTCCTAGCCAGCGGTACCACGAATGTAGATTTTAACGAACCTATGTTGAACGCATTGAATGCTGTTCGGAAAACAGAAAAAATGGTCTTAGGAGTAGGCAGTAAGGAAGTATCGATCAGTACAAATAAGGGAAAGGTAGTGGAGAAGAAAGTTCGATTGCCAGAACGTTGGATAAAGGGATTGACCTCGGTGCAGTTGTATTTGGCTGGTATGGAGGAGAAATTTAGATTGAACAAGGTTCAGGTCATCCAATTATTCCAAGCTATCCCGAAAGGGAATGTGAAAGGGGAGTTCTTTCTTACCAAACGTGCTAATCGATTTGTACTGAGTCCGCTTGCCAGCCCTGATTCGGTTCGAATTGGAGGGGTTCAACGTTTGAGGCTCCTGGAAGGTGTTTTGCCGTACATAGAAAGCATGGTGGTTTATCAAGAGCAAGGAGCTGAGAGCTGTTCAGTTGTCGCTGATTTTAAGAACATGCGATTGACCTTGTCACTGTCGCCTGATAATTATAGGGGCTTTTCTGGAGAAGGAAATGTATTGGAGAATATGGTTCAATCCGTTCCTGATGAATGGGTTTTAGGGATTAACACCTTGTTGAAATCTAATGAGCTTTTCGACCCTACCATGCTATCTATTGAACATGATGTAGATTTTGGAACGATGGATAGCTTGACTGCCTCGCTCTCCTCCATTGGTCTTTTGGGGTATGACCTGAGTAGCCATCAACATTACTATAGGAGACTGCCCTTTAAGATGGAGAGAATTCTTTCCTTGAACCCTAGGTTGAAAAACGCCAAAAAGTTATTGGAGCATTCAAGTGTTCAAATTGTCAAATCTTCCGAGAACTATATTGAAGCCAGGGTCGAGGGCTCAGGAGTTCAGCATACAGTCATCATACAAAATGAACAAGGTAGATGTACCTGTGATTGGTTTACAAATCACCAAGGAAAGCGCGGTGTCTGTAAGCATATATTGGCTGTAAAGATGTTGAATAAAGGGTAGTTTATTTATCGGGGACTAAATCATATTCTTTGATTAGTAAACCTGCTGGAATATGTAATTCTTTTGAAAACGCTCTTATGTAATTTTAAGACAGGGGTCTCTTATAATTTAATATTTTACTTATCAACCCTTTATTGGTTACCTGGAGGTCTTTTTGTTTGAGTCCGAACTCTTTCATTCTAATTTTGATTATCTCAATAGGATCAATATCATCAAAATGGTAATTGGTTTCTTCGAAGTCTGAGATGAGTTTTACCAGCAGTCTCTTTTCTTTATCTTCATCGGTTCCTTGTTTAGAATATTTCAATTCTTCAAAACGAGAAATTGCTCTGTTATATTCCTTTTCATTCTCTATAATAAACCACATTTTAAACCTCCTTTACATTAACCTTTTCATATTCGCTGTGGGTTCCAATAAACCTAATGTCAACGTATTTATCCAAATAATCTACTTCAATAAATAATCTATACTTATTTCCCACTATCTTAAATCTTGCTCTGTTTGCAGGTATAATTTTAGCTTTTGGGAAATCTTCAACCACATCAGCTGACTTTGTCCAATTAGCTAATTTTACAATTGAAACCTAAATATTAATTGATTTTGAGCTGTCTGCATGTTTTCTTTTGAAGTCGTGTAACTTCTTTAATTTCAATATAATTATGCATCACGAAAAAAGCTAGAAGTTGTCGAATTGACAACTTTAATTTATTTTCTACCTATTTCCTTCATTATAGAAAATATACAGTCCATCCTTCCCCGCGACTATCACATCTTTTCTGCCTGAGTTCCTGAGATCAGTCACTGAAAAATAAATCCCTGCACCTTTTCCTTGATCCAAGGGGCCATAACTAATGATGTTTTTCGTAAATGACTTGCCATTCCATTTGAAATAATATAATCCCACAGGATCATTTGCACCCGGATCTTTTCCATTGTGCGCTCTATATCGCTTTCCGGTGATGAGTTCTTCTTCTCCGTCGCCATCAATGTCAACCCATTCCATGGTATGGTATTGTGAATTGTTCAGGTCAATTGGGTGTTCTATCCACTCACGTTTGCCATTAGAAGCAATCTTTTGTTCATACCAATGAAGGCCGTAGGAATGCCCTTGTCCGACGATAAGGTCGTTTTTTCCATCCTTGTTGATATCCAGCAGCAATACGGGAATGCTCGCATCTCCAAAATCAAACTCCTGATGTAGTGTCCATTTCCCTTTAGGGTCAGCAGGAGCCTCATGCCAACCATTGTTAACAATGATATCCATCCGTTTATCGCCATTTACATCCCCAAAGCCCATTCCATGTCCTTGCGTTGGGGCGACATCTATTTTGCTGAATTTTCCAGTTCCTTTGCCATTCGCGTCGGTAATCAACTTATAGTACTTCAAGGGATGTCCAGGATTGTTGGGAATGATCTCTAGAGAGCCATCACCATCAAGGTCAAAACCCCTTGCGGTTTCAATATTGCCGGTAGAATCAATGCTATGTTTCTTCCAGGCTGTATTGTCTCCCGGGTTCTCCATCCAGTATAGTGTTCCAGCAAACCAACCTCCGGTGATATAGTCCATTTTTCCATCTCCATTGACATCCATTGGGATATGCATAAACTCATCCCAATATTCGTCGACACGCTTTACTTCGGCAATAAAATGTCTTTGCACATAATCTGGCCCCTCATACCAAAAAGCTCCTGATACTAAATCTGGCTTTCCATCTCCGTTGACATCGAACACCCCGACAGATTCATAGGTCTCCGAAGAAACCTTCACTTTCTTAAAGTGAACAGGTCCGACAGGGTTGGCCTTTTTCTGGTCCTGGCCAGAGGCGGATAGAATAAATCCTAGGCTTAAAATGGTTAAAAGGGTTAGTCGCATAATTTCAAGTTAAGAAACTAGCATAATTAATCCATCATGTAGTGTCATGGTTTTTTAAGACTGGCCTATTGCGTTCTCGGTTAAACCCCTATTTAATAGATTAGCAAGGTCTTCCGGTCCAAAAAGGAAGATGATAAATCCATTTGTTTTATTCCTGGAAAATCAAACATTTTATCCTTTGGTATAAAAATTGATTTGTGATTTATAACACCAACTATAAATTACATTTAAAAAGAACTCACTATGAATTACAAATTAATTATTGCCATGGGAATGGGAGTGTTATTGACGGCTTCATGTTCCAACTCGAACCAAGATAAATCCAACGAACAGAATGACAAGGATACTGTTGTTCAGGTTGTGCCTGAAACCAAAGTGGTCGTTGAGGAAGTAGAAAAAACTGATTCAGCACAAACTTCGCCTGCTGCCATAGCGTCCAAACAAGTTAATGATGGAACCTTGAGCGTTACGAAGGCGAGTATTGTCGGCAGCATCCTAAATGTTGAGTTAAGGTTAGACAACACAGATAAAAAGGTAATAAACATCAACTTTCCTGGAGAAAACATTTATTACATCGATGATGCCACGGCTAAAAAGAACAGTCTGTTAAAGGATGACGCCGGTAAATTCATGTTCACTCCAACCAAGGAAGAAGGTAAAAAGCTTTGGTACTTAGGTTCAGATAAGATGGTATTGATAAACTTAAAGTTTGCTGTTCCATCTCCTGAAACCAAAACCATTAGTTTGACCCTTAGTGATTACGGTAGCTTTGATGCCCTGCCAATAACCAGGTAATATGAGAAAAATAGAAATATTATATGCTCTGTCTTTCTTGGTTCTCGCCGCATCCTGTAATTCGGATACAAAGAAAGAAGAGCCTAAAAACTCTACCGAATTGATTGCCACTGAGGATTCCATTGAAGATAATGTCGAAACTGGAGATACCTTAACGGCAACTCGCGAGACAGTTAATCCGGATAACAATACTTTAACAGCCACTGGCAGTGGCCTCAGCGCTGAACAGAGCAACCTCAATGTAGATGCTCAGCTCGCCGCTGATCAGCTCTTTGATTTCAATAAATCAACACTGAAGCCTGAAGCTGAGGAGATGTTGACCCAGCTAGCTACAAACCTTGAGTCAATGGGTGATGAAAGCGTAAGGATAACCGGACACACAGATTCCAAAGGGGACAACAGCTACAATAAAAAACTCTCCTTAGATAGAGCCAATGCGGTCAAGGATTGGTTGGTCAATAAAGGGTTAAAAAACCAGATCATTACCGAAGGAAAAGGAGAAGAGGAGCCCATTGCTGAGAATACCACGAGCGATGGAAAAGATAATGAAGAAGGTAGAGCGAAGAACCGACGGGTAGAGGTGAAATACCTAGGTACACAAAGTATCAGTAAATAAAATAAAGAAAGGCCGGAAATCAGATCTCCGGCCTTTTCTATGATTAATTTAGAGTATTATTTTAACCACCAAGGTTTTGCTGTAATCACATCCGAACCGGAAAACTGACTGGCTATTGCAGCAGCCACGTTGGTGGCATTGGAGTTGTATTCCGCTTGAGGGTACATCCATCTATATGCAAAATGGTTTGGGTTAGCTTTTGCAAAACTTGGATACCCAGTTCTCAAATGGTCATAATATGCCGACCAGCTTCCTTGATGGAAAGAACGAAGGTATTTCTGCATCAAGATCCGCTCAAGCTTCTGTTCCACTGTGCTTACTGAAGATAGCTTTACGGTGTTTTGAGCCAAGTAGTTTGTAGCAATGGCTTCATTTACATAACTTCCAAGTCCTTTCGCATAGGTTTCATAGAACTTGAAACCAGCCTTTACGCCTTCGTTATAGTAGTTGTCGGCATTGCCAGAGATCCATCCTCTCACAGCTGCTTCAGCTAGGATTAACTGTTGCTCACTGTAGCCCAACAATACCGAGGGTTCGTTGGTGGGGTCTTTCGTAAAGCGATCGGCAACCTTTGAAACATTACCATTTGTCGCTTTCTTGTTAACCTCATCATAAGGTCTGATCGGGTTACCACCTTCGTATGCCGTGAAATCGTTAACTGCCTTACCAGCTTTTGCGGCATTAGGAGTCCTAGTGAACAAGACGAATAAACGAGCATCTTTCAGGTCTTGCAATCTTTTGATATAGGTTGAATCCACATACATGCCCGAACCATAGCTACTCGAATTGAACTCTGGATAACGGTTTCCGATCTGGTCTAAGTACACTAATTTAGCATCATCAGAGCCCGAAGTGAACAAAGGTTCACTGCTTACGATCTGACTGAACTTAGCCTTCGGAGCAATATCGCCATCGGCTACTTTTGGAGACAAGGTCATCAAAATCTTCAGTCTGAAGGCATTCACCAATTTACGCCATTGAGAAGCCGTTCCTCCATAGATAATATCTCCATCGATCCTGTTCTCAATTTTTGAAAGCAAGGTGTTAGCTTCTTCCAGCTCTTTTAAAATCCCTACGAATACATCCTTTTGGCTATCGTATTTCGGCGTATAGTTATTTTCTTTTTCACCTTTCAATGCATCCGAATACGGAACATCACCAAAAGTCATCGTCAGGTTAAAGAAATAATAGGCTCTGAAGAATTTTCCCAAGGCAATATAGTCTTGCAGATTTCTCTTTTCAGCTTCTTCTATCATTTTGGTAACATCGCGAAGTTGGCCATAGGCATCAAAGTCGCCACGTTGCCAGGCATAGATCTGATTGGAGTTCTCACCATCAGTCTGCACAATCATTTTTAGGGCATAAAGAGGCCCCGTGCCTTTAAAAGCATTGAACGCCTGCCACTGTATTTTTGTCAACAAAAACTGTGGGTGAGTTGTAGACGATTCGTTGGGGTTGATATTGATCTCTTCCAATTTTCGGCAGGAAGAATTCAAGCTCACGAACAGAGCAAGAAATCCCAATATGATGATATGTTTGATTTTCATTGTTTAGAATTTAAAGTTTAAGGATGCCCCGATGTAGCGTGCAGATGGATCTTGCAGGTTGTTGTCATCACCATAGTCAGGATCCAGGAACGGAATGTTTTGCCACATCAATAAGTTGTAACCAAATACCGTTGCATTGATTGACTTCACCTTTGAGGTTTTGATGAATTTATTGAGGTCATAACCCACCGACAAGCGGCGTAATTTTACAAATGAACGATCAAAAGTGTTTGCAAAGAATTTGCTCTCATCTTCAGTTACCCTTGCTTGGTATGGGTAGATCTGACTCCAAGTTTGCCAGCTCACTGCCTGTGTGTTTTTCTCGTAGGTACGTGTATCGGAAACCACGTTTCCATTTACATCCCTTACCAGTTCACCACCCGTTACGATTACACCTTCAGGTACATAAACATATTTTCCAGCAGTATATTCTGCATCTCTATATTTGGTAGAAGATGGATGTTTACCACCCCACCACATTTTCTCATGAGTAACAGAATTGATCAGACCGCCAATAGATCCATCAATATCTAGGTTCAATGAAAACCCATGAAGATTGAATCTGTTCTGGAAACCAAATCTCCAATTTGGATCTAGGTGTCCTACGTTTTTGGCATAACTATCACGGATAGGCATTCTTGTGTCATTGTTCAAGATAACTTGGCCATCAGCTGATTTCTGCCAAATAGTTGCATAATAAGCATCAGCACGGTCGCCAACCATATAGTTTCCGAATTTCTCAGAACCATGTATCGCAGCGAATTTTTTCACCTGTCTGCTCCAGTTTACCGAGAAGTCCCAGCTGAAGTTCTCGTTCTTGATCGGGTAGATGTTCAACATTAACTCTAAACCCTGTGTCCTGAAGTCCAATACATTGGATTTTCTCAACGGGAATCCAGAAGCCTGAGAGATCGCTAAATCCCTAATCTGGAATTCATCATAAACATTATAGTAGGTCGCTTCTGCGCTTACTTTATTGTTTAAGAAAGATAGCGCCAAACCAGCCTCGAAAGCGGTCGACTGTTCCGGTAAAATTGCAGGATTTGAAAGTACGTCCCTATAGGATACAGATGGCGTAGACCCATAGGTCAAGTTCTTTCCATAGGTCAAATAGGTACTATATGGATCCAAATCGTTCGATACCTGTGCTAAGGATGAATATACCTTCAGGTAGTCGATCCCAGCCGGCAGCTTAAAGTAATCCGATAGGATAGAACTTAAAGATACTGCAGGGTAGAAGTATGAATTGTTTCCTTGTGGCAAGGATGAAGACCAGTCATTTCTTCCAGAGAAGTTGATGTAGGTCGATTTAAATAAATCCACGTTCACCGATCCATATACCGAGCGGGTTACCTTTTCAGAATTGAAGGTCGTTGCTGAAGCTGGACCTTGGGTATTTGCCAAACTGTAAAGATTTGGAACGATCAAACCATCTGTTGCCAGATAGGAATTGTTCAAGGAACGTTGGTAAACCGAAGAACCAGCATTGACGCTGATACCAAAGTTTTCGCCAAATTCCTCATGGTAAGTTGCCAGAACGTCTGCATCAAAATCAATTCTCTTGTTGTTCCATACTTTATAGTCCCCATTTCTTGAATCACCATAGTTCATGTACGATTTCGGACTTTGCATGTTTTCAAATGATGAATTCTGTCTTGCCGAAGCACGTCCCTGAACCGTAAAGTTTGGTGATACCTGCCAGTTCAAGGTCGATTGACCTTGCAGTACGTCACGGTTATGTTGTTGGTTTAGTTCGTTGGCTGCAAAATAAGGGTTGTTGTACCAAGCATAGTTATAGTTCGCTTGGCGGAATCCTTCCTGACCAGGAACATAATAGTGCTGACTTAAATCCTTACCGTTTACATCATTACCCATCCATAACAAGATCGTGTACATGTGGTTTTTCGGTCCATAGCCATATCTTGGATAGTTTGGAGAATACACCTTGTTATAAGATAGATTCACGTCCAATTTTAAAGATGGATTGAACATATAGGAGGTATTCATGGTCGCGCCACCAGATTGTAACTGCGAATTAGGAACCTGACCCTGTTGGATAGCATATTTACCGGTAAAGAATACGGCGGCTTTTTGTCCCTTGTATGCAATACTTACGTTATTATCATTGACAAAACCTGTTCTCAGGAAATCCTGAAGGTTATTATGGCTCACAAAATCCATCGGTACACGCTCGTACAATGAACGGTCATCATAGATGGTACCTTTCACGTCGCCCCACCATGGAATGATTTCGCCAGTTTGTTTATTTTTGATTGGGCTGTTCCATTGCGGTACTTTCACACCTGCATTCAGCTTTGGTCCCCATGTCATATCTCCATCCGAGATACCACCGTCGGCACCATCCCAGAATTCATATTTGCCATTCGATCCCGAACCGTATTCAGTCTGTGTTTCAGGGAATACCGTGAAACCTGCAGTCATCATGTTCGTCGTGGTGAAGCTTACTTCCAATCCATCTTCCTTGGCTGTCTTGGTCGTGATCAAGATGGCTCCATCTCTACCTCTAGATCCATATAGGGTAGAAGCTGCGGTACCTTTCAGTACGTTGATGTTGGCAATGTTCTCGCTTGGGATATCGAAGAAATCCGTTTCAACCACGATACCATCGATGACGATGATCGGATTCTTGCCACGAAGGGAGAAATTAGGTTTTTGGAAAATACCTGTAGGGTTGGTGACGGTCAATCCGGCAACCTGTCCTGACAGGGCATTTCCGATATTCATGGTTTTAGATTGATCCAACACCTCCGTTTTCACTTCCTGTGTTGCATAACCTAACTTACGTTTCTGTTGCTTGATACCGATTGCGGTTACTACGACCTCCTCCAATGCCGATTCATCCTTCAACATGGTGATATTGATCGGAGATCCTGAATAGGTAATGGTTTGAGTAACATAACCGAGAGAGGTAAATTCCAATACATCGCCCTGTTTTGCGTCAATTTGGAATGAACCATCTAGTTTGCTTGCAGTACTTAGCTTGTTGGTTAGGTTTCGGATTGTGGTACCAACTAATACTTCGTTGGCTTCGTTTTTTATCTTACCAGTAGCTTGGGTCTGGAAGGATAAGCTGGTGGAAGTTTCATAGAAAAGGGCTTCATCAATGCTACTTGCAGAAGCGGATTTTCCAATGAGTGCACAGCATAAGAGGGCATAGCCAATTTTGCTGTATTTCCGAAAATTTCGGACGGTTAATAAATCCATAAATACTATTTAGATTAATAATAGAACCCCTGTTCCATTTATTTCTGCAAAAGAAGCAAAGCAATTTTAAGTGAGTTTTAAATAAATGTTAACTTATTAGTTATAATTTATTAATTAATTGTGAACTAAAATTGGAGAAGGCTAACATTTTCTTTAAATAAAAAATATTAACCTATGGTTGTTTAAACATGTAGTTTTTGAGGAATTAGATGGACGGCAAAATATGCAAATGATGGAACGATTTTTGAAACCTGCCTGAAAAAATCAATCACATAAAACTATTTCAAATGAAAAAATTAGTATTTGCTGCCTCCATTTTAATGTTAAGTTTTGGCGCTAAAGCGCAGAGTCCAGGTCAATTCAAGATCGGAGCCAACATTGGACTTCCGGTTGGCGATGTTGCTGATGTATCCTCATTTACAGCCGGTGTTGATGCGGCGTATTTATGGAATGTTGGCGAAAAGTTCCAAGTAGGTCCTACCGTTGGATTCCAGAACTATTTCTTGAAGTCGGATTATAAAGATGCGGGCTTTACAGATTTCAACTACATCCCTTTGGCTGCATCTGGACAGTATTCTATCGTTCCTGAATTCTTCATCGGAGCTGATCTAGGATATGCTCTGACTACTTCAGGCGGTGAAGACGCTGGAGGTTTCTACTATATGCCGAAAATTGGTTACCAACAACAGAAATGGGAACTCTTCGGCGGTTACCGTGCCGTAAATAATGATGTAAATTTCGGAGCTATTAACCTTGGTTTTAACTTCAAGTTTTAATAATTAGACATTTGTGGAATACCGGCAAAACCTTTGGTTTTGCCGGCTTTCTTTTTGCCCAAATCTTCCTACCCAGCACTGCAATTCCTTGCAGAATCTCATCAATAACCTTATTATATTATTGTTAACTTATTGCTATTCCTGAAAATATTAATAAATTTAGTCTATATTTTATCCAAACTTATTAACACTAGATACTATGAGTAATATCAAAGAGAGAGTACTATTGATTGCCGAATCAAAGGGGATACACAAAGTCGAGTTTTTTAAAGGATTGGGTCTTTCCTATGCAAATTTTAAGGGCGTACAAAAAAACTCCGCCCTAGGCTCCGATGCAATAGCCACTATTCTATCTAGCTATGCCGATATTTCTCCTGAATGGTTAGTCTCTGGTGCCGGCGAGATGTTGAGAGAGGATAATCATCAACTTCATGAAGTCGCCATTACCCTTCCTTCTAAAATCGATAAACCTATCGATAACGGAACCTTGTCCGCCGCCCTGGAAAAAGTAATCAGCGCTCAACAGTCTACCATTCAATCACAAGAAATAACGATTGCAGCACTAACAGCAAGGATTGACCAATTGGAAAAAAAGAAGAAAAACAAGAAAAAACGTTAATGCATTTTCAATAAAATTTCCCTCCCGGAAAGCTGATGTTTTTCTTATCTTTTCTGTATGAAACTGCTATTAATTTTATGTGCTTTCCTGCTTCCTAATATCCTTTTTGCGCAAGTCAGTAGAAACCTAATGGCATTCTACAATGCTGATTCTACCTTGCTGGGCTATCAAGATCGGCAAGGAAAAGTTATCGTTCCACTCTCCCTACGGCCGGTAAGTAGGATCCCAAGTTCTTTTGACAATATCATTTCGGTAACAGAGGTCAACGATCAGGAAGAATATCGTTACTATTTCCTGACCAAGACCGGAAGAAAGGTCGGACAGGATAGTCTTTTTTATTATGATAATCTCCCCGATTGCGAGAGTGAGGGCTTTATCCGTTTCTATGATCAAGCAAATGACCTGGTAGGGATGCTAAATGCCGAAGGAGGAATTCAAATTCCTGCTATCTATAATGGCCTAGGGCGTGTCAAAAATGGAATGATTCCAGCCTTAAAGGGAGCACAGAGGAAAAGGGATAGCCCAGATGATGAACATTCCTATTTTGTGGGCGGAAAAAGTATGTTGATCGATACGAATAATCAGGTCCTTATTGAGGATTTTCCATACAATGATAACCTGAATTTTTACCAAGTGAGTATCAATGGTTCTCTGCCTGAAGATGGAACATGGGAAAAATTTAAGGGGAAAAATGGAGATACTTATGCTTTTATGGACTATGAAAAAGAGTTTGAACAGCTTTTTTCTAAATTATTTTCCAAAGAAATAACCGTAGAACAGTTGATCTCCCACTCCTATGACAGCATCGCCTATTGGCAGGAAGACCAAAATAAATGGATGTTTGAGGAAAGTCCTAAATACATCAACCGTCAAGGTGATATAATAAAGGAACTGTTCGAGTCTGTCATCAACGGATCGAAAAAATACAACATCTCTAAATCCAGCTTAAATTATTTCATATTTGAAGGCGAGTCCTATAGTAAGTATCTCGATCAGTGTGGTGATGCATTGGATGCAAAATATCCGGTCATATCCCTGTCCTTTTACGACGAATTTCCATATGTATCAAAAACAGTTGAGTTTCTCCGGACGGATGAGGGATACAAGCTCATCTTAGTCAATTTTTAGATTAATCTTTATCTTAGGGCAAAAAATTATTTTAACAATGAATATTAGAAGAGGATTACAGCAGGATTCGGAGCAAATTGCAAGTTATTTATTGTTGGCGATGGAAGAGATTGCCTACCGTTTTATCGGACAAAGAGACAAGCATCAAGCTTTACATTTTTTGACAGAATTGGTAAAACAAGAAGGTAATCAATATTCCTATAATAATAATTGGGTCATCGAAGAGGCGGGAGAAGTTGTGGCTACTGCCCTAGTTTACGATGGGGCAAAATTGCATGAATTAAGAAAACCTGTTGCCCAATATGTAGAATCCCAATTCCAACGTGACTTCAACCCTGAAGATGAAACCCAAGCGGGCGAGTTCTATATTGATTGCATCGGCGTCAATCCCAATCAACAAGGTAAAGGTCTAGGGTCGAAAATTATTGAATTCCTGATCGGGGAGTATGTTACCAAGGAGAAGACGGTATTAGGGTTGCTTGTCGATGATGATAACCCGAAAGCTAAAAAACTATATGAACGTCTAGGCTTCCAAGTGGTCGGCGAAAAATGGTTGATGGGAAAACATCTGGAACATATGCAGATTAAATAATCACTCAAAATTATTGGAAACGCCCATGCCCCTGCATCGGCGTTTTTTTATGGCTTATTATTCCCTAAATAATTAGCTAAAACCTTTTTACTACCTATCTTTTTTGTAAATTTTTTTATTAAATTTGATAGTGGACCTGTTGTAAACCAATCAATCTAATGCTTATTTCGAAGTCGGTATAACAGTAAACGGTGTTTTTTCAGATTACATTACTAGATCACTATGTTCAAGAGTCAAATTCCGCGAATAGGGAAAATATGGAGCAAAGGGAAGAGCTTTGCAGCCATGGCATTGATTTTTATCTCTGCAACCCAAGCCCAGGCCCAAAAGTCAGAGGTAGATTATGTCAACCCTTATATGGGAAATATTTCCCACCTGTTGGTGCCCACCTACCCAACCGTTCATTTACCAAATTCCCTGTTGCGTGTCTATCCTGAAAGGGCTGACTATACCTCGGACCGCATCAAAGGCCTACCTTTGATCGTCACCAGTCACCGCGGAAGCTCTGCTTTTAACCTGAGCCCAATTGTCTCGGGAACACGAGATTTAAAACCGGTATTGAACTATAGCTACGATCAAGAAATCATCAATCCATATCGCTATTCCGTTTATTTGGATGAAGACAATATTCAGGTTGACTTTGCTGTTTCCCATCAGGCCGCAATCTATGAATTGGGCTTTGAAAAATCAGGACAGCCACAACTGATCTTCAATTCCCGCAAGGGCGATGTGAAATGGGATGGAAACGGTGTTTCTGGAAGTCAGGACATCGGCAACAATACAAAAGTCTACATCTATGCAGAATTTGACCAAAAACCGACCGAGGTTGGAAGCTTAAACAATGGTCAGGTTAGCAAGTCCACTGAAGCTTCAGGCGATCAGGCGAATTTAGTCCTGACATTCCCAACAGCGGCCAAGACTTTAAAGGTACGTTATGGTATTTCCTTTATCGATGCTGCCCAGGCTAAAGCAAACCTCAGCCGTGAAATCAAGAACTTCGATTTGGCAAAGGTGAAGGCGGATGGAAAAGCCACCTGGAATAAGGCCCTCGGCAAATTGAAGGTGGAAGGGAAAAATGAAAATGATAAGAACATCTTCTATACTTCCCTGTACAGAACCTATGAAAGACCGGTCAATATTTCTGAAGATGGGCGCTACTTCAGTGCCTTTGATGGCAAGGTGCATTCAGATGAGGGAGTCCCATTCTTTACAGATGACTGGATTTGGGATTCATATCGTGCCCACCATCCACTCAATGTCTTGATCGATACCAAGAAGGAAGGCAATATCCTGCAATCATTCGTTCGCATGTCTGAACAGATGCCTAACTTCTGGTTGCCTACCTTCCCGGAGATTACGGGCGATAGCCGCAGAATGAACTCCAACCATGGGGTGGCAGCTCTTTTAGATGCTTATGAGAAGGGTGTTCGTTCATTCAATGTAGAAGAGGCTTATCGTGCCGCAAAAGGAGCGATTACCGAAAAGACCTTGGCCCCATGGTCAGGTAAACCTGCCGGAAAGATGGACCAATTTTTCTTTGAAAAAGGGTATATCCCAGCTCTGCATCCTGGTGAAAAGGAAACCTATCCAGAGGTACATAGTTTCGAGCGCCGTCAACCAGTGGCTGTTACTCTAGGAACTTCATATGACCTTTGGTGTTTGGCGCAACTGGCTAAGCATTTAGGCAAGACAGAAGACTATGAGAAATTTATGAAGCAGTCTTTCAATTATAGAAACCTGTTCAACCAAGAGACGAAATTCTTCCATCCGAAAGATGAAAAAGGCCAATTCTTGGAACCTTTTGATTATGTTTTTTCAGGAGGTCAGGGTGCTAGGGAATATTATGGTGAGAACAATGCCTGGATTTACCGCTGGGACGTACAGCACAATATCCCTGACTTGATTAATCTGATGGGCGGGAATGAACAATTCGTGAACTACCTAGATGAAATGTTCGTGCAGCCTTTGGGCAAGTCTAAGTTTGATTTTTACCAACAGTTACCCGATCACACCGGAAATGTTGGACAATTCTCGATGGCAAATGAACCCTCGCTACATATCCCATATTTGTACAATTATGCAGGGCAACCATGGAAGACTCAAAAAAGGATCAAAACCTTGATCAAGCAATGGTTCCGAAATGACCTAATGGGCGTTCCTGGAGATGAGGATGGCGGTGGACTATCGTCTTTCGTGGTCTTCTCACAACTTGGATTCTATCCGGTTACACCAGGTTCTGGGCTGTATAGCATAGGGTCACCTTTCTTTGAAAAGGCCGTGGTCCAACTGGAAAATGGAAAGACCTTTACTGTCCTTGCCAAAAATGCTTCAGATAGATTTAAATATATACAGTCCGCTAAATTGAATGGGAAACCCTTGAATAAAGCCGAGATTTCCCATAAACAAATATTAGAGGGCGGAGTCCTAGAATTCGTCATGGGCGATAAAGCCAATAGAAACTGGGGAACTGGTTATTAATAAAAAATTAGAAAAAACTGGAAGGCTGCCCGTTATCGGGCAGCCTTCTTTATGTTAAAGTATTTTATGCTGAGCTTTTTTCCTTAATCCTTTCATTTTTCTATATCTGGGTCACAATCTTCTAGGGGGTCCTCAAGCCAAACATTCATCCTTCCGAAGGAAGTCCTTTAGCCTCCGGCTCATTTCCTTGGCGGAAAAATGGATAGAATGCCGATGCCCTGTGCGATGGGATTGCTAAAATAATTCTGCCCTTCTAGGGCAGTTTATCGCAAAAAACATCCTTTCCGTTGTCATTCTGACGAAGGAAGAATCTCGGAACTGTACAATCCATAATTCCATTGGCGAACAGGTCATCCATCTTCGATGGACGATGACAGGCAAGTTTTGAGGCATTTACGTACAGATTCTTCACTAATCGTTCAGAATTGGAAGCCTCCTGAGAGGGATTCAGAGCGCAGCGAAGAATGTATTGTTTTATTTTTTTGGATGCTCATCCTTTCAAAATCGTAAGATGAGAAAACCATTTCAAATGAAGGTCGGAACCTTCCGAGACCCTTCGGGCAGGCCCTCAGAGTGACACGAAATGGGTATGGAAAAATGTTACACAACCATTGGGGGGTTATCCGCAGGTCGATCCGATTTTTCTATAAAGATTCCACCCCTTCCAGAGGTTTTCAACAAACTTCATCCTTCCGCAGGAAGCCCTTTAGCCTCCGGCTCATTTCCAGTGGCGGAAAAATGGATAGAATGCCGTCGACCTGTGCGATGGGATTGGCCTTGGAATGCTTTCAGAAGATCATCCCATCAAAAGGGATGATCTTTTGGAAGATATTCCCGACAACAAGGCATTCTATTCATGTGCGGATGATTGTGCGAAAAGCCACCTTAAATGGGCCGAAGCGTTTACGGATTCGAGTTGTTTCTGGTATCCGTGAGCTCCTTCGTCGGTTTGGTTACTTTTGCGCTTCAAAAGTAACAATGAGATCGGTAATCCTTAAATGGACCGAAGCGTTACGGATTCGAGTTGGTTTTGGCATGTGTGAGCTCCTTCGTCGGTTTTGGTTAATTTGGGCACCAAAAGTAACGAAGGATCTGTGTTTTGTTTTCTTTCTTCATTAAAAGAAGGTGCCTCATCACGGGCAGCCTTCTTTATTTGATCCCTTTCCCGCCCATTTCAATAAAATCAGTATATTCGGGTATATTCTAAACCCAATCATTTCTATGAAAACCCTTTTGTTAAAGCTCAATCAAGCTTTATTCTTGCTATTATTCCTTCCATTATTAAGTTTCGGCCAACAGAAACCGAATGTTGTGATGATCTATGCAGATGACTTAGGCTATGGTGATTTGAGTGCTTATGGCGCTAGCAAGATCCACACGCCACACATAGATGCCTTGGCTAATCAAGGGGTCAGGTTTACCAATGGACATTCCTCCGCTGCAACCTGTACACCTTCCAGATACTCCCTGATGACAGGGAAATACCCATTCCGAAAAACCGGAACAGGCGTATTGCCCGGAGATGCTGCCCTGATTATCGATCAAGGGCAGATGACCTTGCCAGAGCTCTTTAGACAACAAGGCTATGAAACAGCAATAATCGGGAAATGGCATTTAGGCTTAGGCTCTCAGGTTGAAAAGAACTGGAATGAAAGTATAAAACCAGGACCATTGGAAGTTGGCTACAATTATTCCTATATCTTTCCGGCCACTGCTGATCGAGTCCCAACCGTTTTCTTGGAAGGGCATCGTGTGGTAGGGGTGGATCCAAATGACCCAATTGAGGTTTCCTATAAACAGAAGATCGGGAATGAACCGACAGGGCTTGAAAATCCGGAACTATTGAAAATGAAAGCAAGTCCCAACCATGGACATAACCAAACCATTATCAATGGAATTGGAAGAATAGGCTGGATGACAGGCGGCATGCAGGCCAGATGGGTGGATGAGGAAGTAACCATGACCTTTGCGGATAAGACCGTCCAATATATCCGTGAAAACGCCAAGAAGCCATTCTTCTTGAGTTACCATGCAACCGAACCCCATGTCCCAAGAATGCCTTCTACCATGTTCAAGGGGAAGAGTGGCTTAGGTTACAGGGGCGATGCGATCCTACAATTGGACCATACCGTAGGTGAGATCGTCCAGGCATTAAAGGATAAGGGTATCTATGAAAACACGATCATTATCTTTACCAGTGATAATGGGGCGGTATTGGACGATGGCTATGTAGACGGAGCGGTGACCCAGCTGAATGGACACAATCCTTTTGGACCCTACAGAGGAGGTAAATATTCGGCATTTGAAGGCGGTACCCGTGTTCCCTTTATCATTAGCTGGCCAAAGGGAATCAAGAAGCAGCAGGTATCGGACGCTTTAGTCTGTCAGATGGATCTTCTTTCCAGTTTTGCCAATTTCTTTAAAAAACCACTGTCCAATCAAGACGAATTGGATAGTGAGAATATCTGGAATGCATTTATCGGGAAAGATAAAAAAGGGAGAGATTTCCTGGTGCAATCTGCAGGAACCTTCTCCATTACAAAAGAAAATTTGAAATACATCAAGCCAAGCAAGGGGAGAGCCTTCAATGAACTGACCGGAACCGAGCTAGGCAATCATCCCGAAGACCAATTATATGATCTGTCAAAAGATCCGGAAGAAAAAGATAATATCGCTAAACAAAATCCAAAAGCAGTCGCGGAGTTAAAGGAACTGTTGGAAAAAGTACTGAAATAAAATTTCCGGATCCTGAAATCTGAAAATTTTGGCAGGGACTTCGAGATTCGTTTTAGTCTTGTTCGAGACATATTCGGAAAATTCGGAATGTGCCTCGAATGAGGTTAAAACAAGGTCAATGAAAAGTTTCTAATAAACTGACCATGGAAATTAAACAAAAAGGCTGTTCCCCATCAGGAGGAACAGCCTTTTTCCATGTTAGATTTTTAATATTTATAAACCGTAGGCATTGTCATCATAATTGATGTCTGCAAGCCTTTGGGTAGGGTCAATCCAAGCCTTTTTCACTTTCTTGGAAACTGGAACCGAATAAGTTGGTTTTGTCCAGAACCAATCCGTAAGAACGGTACGCTTTACGCCTTGGTAGATCTCATATTGCTCAGCCGGTTTTTCACCGCGCATCTCACGTAATGGGATGTAGAAAAGTTCCTTGCTTCCATCTTCATATTCTACCATTAGGTCGATAGGCATAGCCAAGTTCGATTTATTTTGGATTTCAATGCTGTTTTCAGAAACATTGGCAATGGCATAGTCAATCGTTCTCGTAGTATTGATAAACAAGTTAAAATACCATTTCAAATTGATTCCAGAGGTCTCTTCCGCTACCCTTTTAAAGTCATTTGGAGTTGGGTGTTTGAATTTCCAGATATCATAGAAGTTCAAGAAGGTCTTTTGCAGGTTTTGCTTTCCAATAATATAGCCCATCTGTTCTGCCAATACTCCACCTTTACTATAGGCTTCTATGCTATAGGCAAAGTTGGTATTGTAATAGTCTGCTAATAGACTCATTGGTTCCTCTTTTCCAGATTTAGCCAAGCGATAGTAAGAGTTATAGGCTGAACCGATAGGATTAAGTGCTCTTGCTTTAGGTTTTTCAAACAGTTCAGTGTATGCCAGTTCTTCAATATAGCTGGTGAATCCTTCATCCATCCACTCATCGACTGTTTCATTCACGCCAAACAACTGTTGGTACCAGGAGTGCGCTGCTTCATGGAAGATAACGCCCACCAATCCCTTCAGGTTTCTGCCACCAGTGATCAAGGTTGCAGTTCCATATTCCATTCCACCATCACCACCCTGCACGATCGAGTAAGTTTTCCAAGGATAGGCACCGAAGTTCTCACTGGTAAAATCAAAGAATTCAGTAGCTAAGCCTAATGCTGTTTTCCAATTATCCTTTACCTCTTGGTCAGTCGGTAGGTAAATGGTATAGATAGTAGTTCCCAATTTTGTTTTGGCAGAATCCACTTCAAATTTAGGGTCTGCAGCCCAAGCAAAATCATGGATATTCTCGGCTTTATAATGCCAAGAAGCCTTGTTGTTTTTGGTTTTGATCTTGGCATTTTTTACATAGCCCTTAACTTCTGAAGGGTTCTGTAATTTTCCAGAAGAACCGATTACATAATCTTTGTTGATATGGATGGTAACATCGAAATTTCCGAAAGGGGCAATAAATTCACGGCCAATGTATTCGTCCAGATGCCAGCCGAATTCATCGAATTGAGCCATTTTAGGATACCATTGGGTCATGGAGAATGCTACGCCTTCTTTTGAATTACGACCGCTCCTACGGATCTGCTCAGGAACCTGAGCCTGCCATGTCAAGTCAAACTCTACCGTACTGCCATCTTTGATCGCTGTAGGCAAGGTCACTTCGAGGATGGTACCATCTTCTTTGAAGGTTACATCCGTGCCATTATATTTTACCGATTTTATTTTTTGAAATCCGATCTGTTCTGGTGTCAGGGCAGAAATACGGCTTTGACGAACAGGTTGTTCTTTTGTGCCTATATTGGTTACCATCCTTGCATCCGGATCAGGAATGGTTTTCAAACGCTCATCCATCATGCTTCCAGGTTGGAAGGCATTGAAATAAAGGTGAAAATAGACCTTGCTCAATTCTTGTCCAGAATTATTGCTGTATTTCAGGTTCATCTTACCATCGTATTGGAATGTCTTTTCGTTGACATCAATGTCCATGGTATAATCGACTTTCTGATCCCAATACGTTTTGCGCTGTGCAAAAGATGTTAGGGAACAAAGAGCCAAGACTAGTAAGCCAAGAGTGTTTTTTAGATTCATAATGCCAAATATATAAAATTTAACATTTGAAAATGACAGGCTTATCCGATGACGATTTCTATTCCGAGTTCTTTGATTGTTTGGATCAATTGATCGAATTGATCATTGCTGGCAAAAATCTTGTTTCTCCAGATCCGTACCGTGCTCATTTTTCCCTTTTTATGAAAGGCTAATAGGTTTCCTCCGGAACGGATATGGTTCTTGAGGTAGGTGATTTCTGCAATGGGGATCTGGGTTTCCTTGCCAAACTTGGTAATGGTAATGTTACTGTTGTCAATTACCCAAGTGGAGTTCTGTTTGCTGAAACGGACCGCAGCCCACATGATGGCAGGGATACAGAACAATAGGATCAAGATCTTATAGATTTCCTGTAGGGTGCTAAGTGATAAAAAATACCCAACCACAAATAGGGAGCCTAGCAATATCCAGATAAATCTCCCTCGATGTAGGGTGTTGATTTGGTATGTCATCTATTAATTATTTTTTGTCATCAACCTGAAGGTTGATGGTTTGTTCTTGATCTTCGCCATTTTTCAAGACTGTGGCTACCCCATCAGAAACAGTGATGTAGCTATATTCAAATGGAAGGATAATTTCTCCTTTTGAATTCAACAAACCAAAGGTTTCAGCATCCTTGGATGCCACAAATATACCATCAATTTCAGTTATGAACAGGAATTTATATCCATCTAAAACCAATTTTTCCCCTTGGATTTCATAAATCTCCGATTGGACATCATTATCAACCACAAAGTATCGGTTATTATTTATGTAAAGGTTTTTATAGGTTATTGGTACGACAATCTTTCCCTTTTTATCAACTAAGCCTGATTTATCTTTTAGCGTTACGATTGTATAATCTGAAGAGAAAGGATTAACAGTATCAAATTCTGAGGTCCAGGTTGTATTGCCTTTATCATCCATTACGCTCATTTTTCCTTCTTTAGAATATATATAGGCATTTAGTTCTGAATCATAGGCTATCATATCGTAGATATATTCTGTAATATTCTTTCCTTTATTATCGATCAAAGCCGAAGTGCCGCTTTCATCGACCGCGACAGCGGTGCCATTGTTGAAGGCAGAGATGCTCAAGAAATTGGGTTTGCTGATGATGTTTCCATCTGTGGACTTTAAGCCATATAGAAAACTGGTTGAATCATAATATGCAATCAAATCTTCGCCTAGTTCTATATCTTCGAACTTATCATCCAATATGTGGTCAAAGTCCTCTACTAGACTGTAATTTTTTGGAACTTTAAAATATTGGTCAGGGACCTGAACAGTTGAGATGTCCTGTGCAATAAAAGCCACACCCAGCGTTGAAATCTTTAAAGCAGCCCCAGGGACCTGGGAAAGATACTGATATTCACCCCAGAATATTTGAGGGATCTTTTCCGTATACCATATCTCCACCTGGCCATTTTCTTCCGGACCGATTTCTATGACAGCTAATTTACATGGGTAACCGGCAATCGTGGTTGTTTCCTTGGAATCCAGATTAACAGGGTATTCGGGTGCATTTTGGGGGATATAGGGGATCCTAGAAAAGCGCAGTGTATTGGTGTCAATTCGGAAAAGTGTCTTTTCCTCCGTATTGCGTAAGTAAACCCATTGTTGGAATAAATTGGATTTTATTTTATTTTCCGTCTTTCCAACCCATGCCTCTAAGACTGTTTCACCTTCCATTGCTTCCAAGACAGCCCTAAACAAATCAGTAGTTTCAGGGTCATCAGGTTGTATTTCTTCAATATTCCCCTTAAATGCAGGATCAACAGCGATGCTGTAATCAATTTTATAAACTTCTTGTTGGGCAAGAGCAAACTGGAAAAGAAGAGTTGATACAATGAAGGAAAAAAGCTTTTTCATGTAATGAAATTATTACGCAAAAGTCCTCATTTTTCTTGATTCTGCAAATTACTGAAAGCAATATTTTACAGTATTTCTGGAATTATTTATATCAACAATATTTAACCTTGAATTTGTATATTTAATGTATGATTAGATTATCTACCTACCTACTGTTTTTCGTTTTCGGAATAAATGTGCTTTTGGCTCAAAAAGCTCCAAATATTGTGATCATCATATCCGATGACCATTCTTTCCAGACCATTTCTTCCTACGGCTCCAAGATTGGCAGTACGCCCAATATCGACCGTATTGCTCAGGAGGGATTACTTTTCAATCGTGCCTATGTGAACAATTCCCTATGTGGGCCCAGCCGTGCAAGTTTGTTGACGGGGAAATACAGTCATAAAAATGGTTATCGGGAAAATGAAAAGTCACATTTTGAGCATAGCCAGAATTCCTTTGTCAAAGAACTCAGAAAAGCTGGGTATACAACTTCATGGATCGGGAAACAGCATTTAGGGGATACCTTGGAAGGCTTTGATTATTTTGACGTACTGCTGAATCAAGGGCATTATTTCAATCCTGACTTCAAGAACCAAAAAGGTGAATTGACTAGGGAGAAGGGGTATGTGTCAGATATTGTAACCGAAAAGGCATTGAACTGGATGAGTTCCTTAGATGGAGAAAAGCCATTCTGTTTGATACTAGGTCATAAAGCAACCCATAGGGAGTGGGATCCAGACCCACAGGATTTTGGGAAAAATGACCATAAGAAATTCCCTTTACCAGATAATTTCTATGATGATTACAAAGGAAGAGAGGCAGCCAAGATCCAGGAAATGCAGATAAGCAAGGATATAAAGTTGGATTACGACCTAAAGCTATTTAAAACCGAAGAGGATTGGATGAAGGAATCCAATTTCAGGAGAATGGATGAGTCCGATCGTGAGAAATACAGACAATATTATGCAAAGGTAAAAGCAGACTATGCGAGTCAGGATTTTTCGGATCCAAAGAAATTGGCAGAATGGAAATTTCAACGGTATATGACCGATTACCTGAATACTGCTGAATCAATGGACAGAAATATTGGAAAGGTATTGGATTATTTGGATGAACATCAACTGACCGAGAATACGATTGTGATCTATATGTCCGATCAAGGTTTTTACATGGGCGAACACGGTTGGTTTGACAAGCGCTTTATGTATGAGGAGTCGTTCCGTACACCGATGATGATGCGTTTCCCTAAGGAAATCAAAAAGTCCAGGAAGGTAGACGATCTTTTGATGACCGTGGATATTGCACCTACAATGTTGGATTTGGCAGGGGTGCCGATTCCAGAAGATATTCAAGGGGAATCCTTTAGTTCGATCGTGCATGGTAAAAAGGGAGACCGAAAACAATTATACTACCATTATTATGAGGATGGAATCCATAATGTTTCTCCGCATTTTGGAGTGAGTGACGGACAATATAAACTAATCCGTTTCTATAATAAAGTCAATTCTTGGGAGCTCTATGATTTGGGCAAGGATCCAAAAGAAATGGAGAATCTCTTCAATAATCCTAAGTATGCTGAGCAACAAGCAGAAATGATGAAAAAGTTAAAAGATGAAATCCAGAAACAGGATGATTCGGAAGCAATGCTTATATTTGAAGCTTCCTAAACTTTTAGAATACATGCGCATACTAACTTTTATCTGTTTTTGCCTATTCAGCTTGGCAACTTTCGCTCAGCGTAAGCCCAATATTGTAGTTATTATTTCTGATGACCATTCCTACCAGACTATTGGAGCCTATGGTTCCAAGATTGGCCATACGCCAAATTTGGACCGGATTGCAAATGAGGGGGCTGTTTTTACGCGTGGGTATGTCACTAATTCCATCTGTGGGCCGAGCCGCGCCAGCTTATTGACCGGAAAATATAGCAACAAAAACGGATTTAAGGATAATGAGACCTCTAATTTCAACCATGGTCAGAACTCCTTCGTTAAAGAACTTCATAACAATGGTTACCAAACAGCTTGGATCGGTAAGATCCATCTTGGCAGAAAACTGGAAGGCTTCGACTATTATAGTATCCTAACCGGACAGGGACATTATTTCAATCCCGATTTTATCAGCAGTAAAGAAGGGGAAAAGGAAGTCGTAGCAAGAGAGGATGGCTATGTTGCGGATTTGGTAACTGATAAAGCTTTGGATTGGTTAAAAGAACAGGATAAGCAAGAGCCTTTTTGCTTGATCATAGGCCATAAAAATACACATAGGACCTGGATGCCGGCCATTGAAGACTTCGGTAAAAATGATCATAAGGAAATCCCATTGCCTGAAACCTTCTATGATGATTATGCAGGCAGGAAGGCCGCTGCGCAGCAAGAGATGAGTATCGATAAGGATATGCAGATGGGCTATGACCTGAAGATGTTTGAAAATATCGAGAAAATGCGCGCTGATGGAAATTTCAGCCGGATGAGTGATGAACAATTCCAAGCCTATGTAGATTATTATAAACCGATATACGAAGAATTAAAAAAATCAAACCTCAGTGGAAAAGCCTTGGCAGAGTGGAAATATCATCGTTATATGGTTGATTATTTAAATACAGCCGAGTCGATGGACCGCAATATTGGCCGCGTTCTGGATTACTTAAAGGAGCAGAACCTAGAAGACAATACCTTGGTGCTTTATCTTTCGGATCAAGGGTTTTATATGGGAGAGCATGGCTGGTTTGACAAAAGATTTATGTATGAGGAATCCTTCCGTACCCCGATGTTGATGAAGTTGCCCGGCATGATCAAGCCAAACTCCAAAATAACGGGAATGGTCTCCAATGTTGATATTGGTCCGACCTTCTTGGAATTGAGTGGAACGGCCGTGCCTGCGGATATGCAAGGTAGGTCATTCTTGAGCTTATTGAACGGTAAGAGGAAAGATATTCAGGATCAGATCTATTATCATTATTATGAAAATGGGGAACATGCGGTTTCACCACATTTTGGTGTAAGCGATGGACGATATAAATTGATCCGTTTCTATAAAAGAGTGGATGCTTGGGAATTATATGACATGAAATCAGATCCGCGTGAGATGAAGAATGTCTATGGGCAGACAAAATTCAGGAAAGTACAGACTCGATTAGAGAAATTATTGAAGCAAGAGATTGATAGGTTAGAGGATGAGGAAGCGAAGATGATATTATCTAAAAATTAGATTAATGTAAAATTTTAATTTAATCGGACGCTTTTTTTAGACTTTAAGTAAATAATTTTCACTTTTTTGTATATTTATTACGAATCACGTATTATATACTAAAAAGTATTGGAAATATTATTAGTCGAAGATGAGAGTTCAGTAATATCCCTAATTCAACGAGGCTTGAAATATGAGGGTTTCCAGATTTCTGTAGCAAATGATGGCATAAGTGGCTTGAAGTTAGCGAGCTCGAAGAAATTTGATCTGATAATTTTAGATGTCATGTTACCGCAAATGAATGGGTTAGATGTCTGCAGACAGATCCGAAGCTTTGACAAGGATGTTCCTATTTTAATCCTGACAGCCTTAGACCAAACTGAAGACGTTGTTGAGGCCTTCAATAGGGATGCAGATGACTATATGACCAAGCCATTCCAGCTTGAAGAACTCAAAGCTAGAATCCATAGGCAATTACGGAAATCGAACAGTAACAATTCCAGCAATCAGCTTATACAGATTGATGACCTGATATTAGATCGGTCCAGCAAATATGTTTCACGTGACGGGAAGGCCATTACCCTGACTGCTACAGAATTCCGCTTATTGGAATATCTGATGGTCAATAAAAACAAGGTGATTTCAAGGATGGATATCCTGGAGGAAGTTTGGGAGATGGATATCAATATGAGTACCAATGTGGTTGATGTCTATGTCAACTATCTACGCAAAAAGGTCGATAAACAATACGAGAACAAGTTAATCCATACCGTGATTGGAATGGGATACGTGATGCGGAATGAAAATTAAGGTCAAGATCATACTGTCCTTTTCCTTAATTGCAATTAGTTTGATCGTACTATTTGCCTACTATGTCTCGTATTTTACCAGAGACAGCTTACAAACCAAATTTTTCCATCGTTTAGAAGAAAATGCCCGGATTGTGGGAGAGCATATCATCCAAAATGATGAGTATAACAATCAAATCTATTATGAGGTAAAGCGGAAGTACCTGAAGCAGCTTTCGGAAGGCAATGATTATTACCTCAGGATTGTAAAAGGAAGCAACCAATTGCGGATCAGGCCTGATCTGCCAATGCCATCTGAGTTTTATAAAACAGCGATCGAAGAGGGGAAAGCCACCTTTCTTCATAATAATGTTTCTTATCTAGCCCTGTTTTTTGAGGATAAGCAGCATGCCGAAAACTTATTGGTGATTTCTGAGGGGATTGATGACTATGGACATGGAGAGCAAAAAGACCTTGATCAGACTTTGCTAACGGGGGGCTTGATTTCCTTCGTATTTATCATTGGCCTGGCCTTTTATTTTGCCAATAGGATCCTGAATCCATTGAAAGTCCTGAATGATGAACTGGAAAAGGTCAACATTGCCACCCTAGATCATCGACTCAGCAATAAATTCAGTAGTGAAGGCGATGAAATTGACCAATTATATACCAACTATAATTCCATGCTCGACCGCTTGGATATTGCGGTCCAATTGCAAAAAAGCTTTATTGGGAATGCATCCCATTCCCTACGAACTCCATTGACCATTATCGGCGGGGAAGCAGAACTTGCACAGCAACAGATTGATCGATCGCATGAAGCCTATCAGTCGATAGATACGATCATACATCATACCAATCGGATGAAGTTTATGATCAAGGACCTTTTGGTGATGTCCAGTTTGGGTAGCCAAAGGAAAATTAGAGATGTGCTTCCCGTGCGAATCGATGAATTATTATTTGAAGCGATAAAAACAGAAACGGAATTAAATGCACGTAGCAAAATACATTTTGACCTCAGTAATATCCCAGAGGATAGTGATGATCTATTGGTGAAGGCAAATCCTGATCTTTTTTATATTGCTTTTAGCAATATTTTGTCCAATGCCATAAAATATGGAGCCGACAAACCTGTAAAAGTTCTCTTGGAATTTGATCAGGAGTTTATCATTATTAAAATTATTGATCAAGGGATCGGTATCCCAGAAAAAGATCTTTCCAATATCTATTACTCCTTTTTTAGAGCTTCCAATGTCGGCGAGATCTATGGAAATGGGCTTGGATTAGTGTTAGCTCGCAATATTTTCATTCTACATGATGTTCAATTAGAGCTAGAAACTGTGGAGAACAAAGGGACTACCGTACGTGTTAAAATTCCTAAACCTTCTTTCTAATCCCGTTCTAATTTCAGGCTAATTTCATTTTTATATGTTGAAACTATATTTGGTGAGTACCGAATAATTCGACATGAAAAAACATCTACTGATTCTCATTTTTCCCATTCTATTTTTACAGCTTTCCCAGGCTGAAGAATTGACCGATTCTTTATTGAACGAACAATCCGAACAAGACAGCATTAGCCAAAAAGAACCCAAGGCTTCCAAGCTGATCAATTTAGACGTACTGCTGCGGGCCGGATTAAATGCCAATAACTTGGGGAATGATGACAGTAAAGTAAATGCCAATCTTGATGAAGCGCGTATTTTGTTAGGAGGGGATTACAATGATCAACTTTCTTATAAGGTTAGGTTTAGGCTTAACCGATCCTTCGCACCTACTAGTCAAGACAATGGATCCGCTGCATTAGATTTTGCTTTTTTGAAATATAAATTCGGCAAAGACAATAAATGGTCGGTTACCTTAGGTAAGCAAAGTGCAATTGTGGGTAGTTATGAATTCGAGAATAACCCCATTTATGAGTATAAATTTACGGACTATGTGGACCGTATCTTAAACCTATTTGTTGTCGGAGGAATGCTGAGTTATGAGGTGGATTCCAATCACTCTTTAAATCTTCAGGTCTATAATACCAGCAACTACAGTTTTGAAAGACTATTGGCAGACAATAACCTTTCAGCGACTGGATTGGAAGCATCAAAAGCACCATTAGGGGCATACTTTACCTGGATAGGAGCATTTGCTGAGAAAAAATTCAATACAAAATGGTCTTATAATATATCTCAATTTGCAAAAGGCAATACCAACCATGCCGTTTCTTTGGCAAATAAGTATAAGACCGATCGCCAAATGATCTATCTAGACCTTCAATATTCATATTATGCGGTTGATCATGCCTTAATCGGTTCCAATGTTATCAATGATTTCTATGCGAGGACAGGGGCAGAAAGAACCCTTTCGAAGGATATCGTTTATAAATCTGCCATTTTGCGATTTGACCAGTTCTTGGCAGACAAATGGGAGATTGCCTTAAAAGGAGGGGTGGAGACCGCCGGGTCAAATGCTGATGATGAGCTAGGAAATGATTTCAGGACAAACTATACCTATTTCGCTGCCTTACAACATAAGCCTTTCTTAACGAAAGACCTCCGGTTCTATTTGGGTTACATGGGGAATACGGTGTCATACAAAGATGTAGTAAACATGGATAGGCAACAATTTAACAGGTTGTCCCTGGGGGCTTACTTTACCATTCCAGTTTTGTAAAAGAGGATAAGAAAAAAATATATACAAAAAAACATATGCGATTAACACCGAGAGAGACTGAAAAGTTGATGTTGTATCTAGCCGGAGAGCTAGCTGCAAAAAGACTCCAGAAGGGGGTCAAGTTAAATTACCCAGAAAGCATAGCGTATATCAGTTCACAGATTGTGGAAGAGGCCCGAGTGGGAAAGAAATCTGTTGCAGATTTAATGGAGTTCGGCACTAAGTTGTTGACAAAAGGCCAAGTGATGGAAGGTGTCCCAGAAATGATCTATGATATTCAGGTGGAGGTAACATTTCCCGATGGGACAAAGTTAGTTACCGTCAATAATCCAATTCGTTAACCTTTAAAAAAACATAAGATGGTTCCAGGAGAATACATATTGAAAAAGGAGGAGATTATAGCCAATGACGGTCATAAGACCGTTGATATCTCAGTAAAGAATGAAGGTGATCGACCTATACAGATCGGGTCGCATTATCATTTTTTTGAAGTCAACAAGTTTTTGTCTTTCGATAGGGAGAAGGCCTTTGGCATGCGTTTGAACATTCCAGCAAGTACCGCTATCCGATTTGAACCGGGAGAGGAGAAGAAGGTCATTTTAGTGGAGATTGGAGGCAATAAAGAAGTTTATGGTTTCAATGGATTGACCAATGGCAAGGTGACAGATGCCAAAGTGAAATCTGCTGCCATGGCAAAGGTTAAAGAACTAAAATATAGGAATTCCAAATAACATAAAACACAGTAAAAATGGGAACATGGAATAGAAGAGAGTGGATCAAAGTTGTTGGATTGACAACAGCTGGAACTGCAGCAATGCGTTTGGATGCCCTCGGATTAGAAAAATTAGGAATCGATAAATCATCGGTTAAATACATAGATGGCGTTTTACATATCCCTAGGGATAAGTATGCATCCCTTTTTGGCCCGACCACCGGGGATAAGGTAAGATTGGCCGATACAGAGCTGTTCATTGAAATCGAAAAAGATTTCAATGTATATGGTGAGGAAAACAAGTTCGGTGGTGGAAAGACCATTCGTGATGGAATGGGGCAGTCTGCTCGTGCCTTACGAGATGAAGGGGTATTGGATTTTGTAATCACCAATGCCATTATCATTGACCATTGGGGCATTGTAAAAGGTGATGTGGGTATTAAGGACGGAAAAATCGTTGCTGTTGGAAAGGCTGGAAATCCTGATATACAAGCCGGTGTCACAGAAGGAATGGTAATTGGTGCATCCACAGAGGTACATAGTGGTGCTGGCATGATCCTGACTGCCGGGGGAATCGATACGCATATTCACTTTATCAGTCCCCAACAGGTTGAAACGGCACTATATAGTGGTGTTACCACTTTTATTGGTGGAGGTACAGGACCTGCAGATGGATCAAATGCAACTACGGTAACTCCGGGTAAATGGTATATAGAAAAAATGTTTGAGGCATTTGAAAACATCCCTGTCAATGTAGGATTTTTTGGAAAAGGAAATGTTTCCACCATGAAGCCCATTGAGGAGCAGATTGAAGCCGGTGCCTTGGGCGTAAAGATCCATGAGGATTGGGGTGCTACACCAACAACCATTGACGCTTCGCTGAAAGTGGCCGATAAATATGATGTTCAAGTTGCCATCCATACCGATACCTTAAATGAAGCGGGTTTCCTAGAGGATTCTGTTGCTGCCATTAATGGTCGTGTGATCCATACCTTCCATACCGAAGGTGCCGGTGGAGGGCATGCTCCAGATATTATCAAGATCGCCATGTATCCTAATATCCTTCCTGCATCGACGAATCCGACCAAACCATTTACCGTAAATACGGTAGATGAGCATTTGGACATGTTAATGGCGGTGCATCACTTGGACAAAAAGATTAAGGAAGACGTAGCGTTTGCCGATTCCAGGATCCGTCCACAGACGATGGCCGCTGAGGATATCTTCCAAGATATGGGCGTATTCTCGATTATGAGTTCGGATAGTCAGGCAATGGGTCGAGTTGGAGAGGTTATTTCAAGGACTTTCCAGACGGCACACAAAATGAAAGTTCAACGTGGTCCATTAGCTGAGGATAAAGGGAAGGACAATGATAACTTCCGTGTAAAACGCTATATCGCTAAATACACTATTAACCCGGCTAAAGCCCATGGTATTGATGAATACATAGGATCCATCGAAAAGGGCAAATATGCGGACTTGGTATTGTGGAAAACCAGCATGTTTGGTGTTAAACCCGAGTTGATCATTAAAGGAGGCATGATCCTGAGTTCAAAAATGGGAGATGCCAACGGTTCCATCCCAACACCACAACCAGTGATGTATAAGCCAATGTTTGGTAGTTACGGTCGTGCGCTGCCATCAGTCTGTTATAATTTCGTTTCCAAAGTTTCCATTGATAATGGGAATATGGAAAAGTTGAAGTTGAGCAGAAAGAACCTTCCCGTGAAAAACTGCAGGACAGTTATGAAAAAAGATATGGTTCATAACAGTGCCACACCAAATATTGTGGTTAATCCATATACGTATGAAGTTACTGTGGACGGTGTTTTAGCGACCTGTGAACCGGTTAGCGAAATTCCTATGGCACAAAGATATTTCTTGTTTTAAGTAATCATGCTGGTATCAAGAGCAATAAAAGGCAACATCCACCATTCAGGCTCTGGAGTTTTCATAAATCCCATAGAATATTTAGAACTGGAATGGTTTGATACAACGAAAAGAATAATCCGGGCATATAGTACAGGCGGGAAGGAGTTAGGCTTCAGGAACCTAGACTCTGTGGCACTTGAGGATGGAGATGTGCTATATGATGCGGATGGAATTTGCATTGTTGTACGGGTATTGCCTTGCTCTTGTATTGTTTTTGAGCCACAATCGATCAAGGAAATGGCGATTGCCTGTTTTGAGATTGGGAATAAGCATATCCCAATATTTATCAATGACCAAAATGAGGTCATTACAGCATTCGAAAAACCTTTGTTTGATCAGTTACAAAGAGCAGGATTCCAGCCCATGATCGAAGAACGAGTTATTGAAAGGACTGATGTGCTAAAGATGCATCAGGTAACAAATTTTAAGAATAAAATAATATTAGTAAAGGAAGATTAAGATGAATCCACTGTTGACCCTTATGCAAATTAACGATTCGGTATTTCCGATCGGAGGATTTACGCATTCTTATGGATTGGAAACCTACATATTTAAGGGGATTGTCAAAGATAGCAAGACCGCCCGTGAATATGCAAGTTCCATGCTGGAGTATAGTTTTTACTATAATGATGCCGCATTTTTCCATAAAACCTGGGAGATCTGTGAATCTAGGGCAACCAAGAAGCGGATTGCGGAATTAGACTCCTTAATAACGGCTTATAAGGCCCCCTTTGAGATCAGGGATGCGAGCAAGAAACTTGGGATTAGGTTCCTGAAATTAACGGAGAAATTACATCCGGTAGCTCGGTGCAGCAGTTATCTGAAAGGCATTCAAGCCAATGAGTACCATGGGCATTATGCCATGGCATTTGCGATGTATGCACATGCGCAAAAGATTGATTATAAGGATGCCTTGAGTGCATTCTATTACAACTCTTTAAATGGCATTGTTACCAACTGTGCCAAACTGGTGCCTATTAGTCAAATGGATGCGCAACAGATTTTATTTAAACTTCAGCCACTCATTAATGAATTGGTCGAGAAACAAGCCGATTTGAAGGAAGACCTAGTCGGCAATTGTTGTGTAGCTCAGGATATACGTTGCATGCAACATGAAAAACTATATACACGGATCTACATATCATAAAACATAAAAATATGCCAGCAAGAAATTACGTAAAAATAGGTGTTGCAGGGCCTGTGGGTTCTGGGAAAACAGCATTGATTGAAAGATTGACAAGGTCTATGTCTGAGGATTACAGCATTTGTGTTGTTACCAACGATATCTATACCAAGGAGGACGCTATGTATCTTCAACAAAATTCAGCATTACCTGCCGAACGCATCATGGGAGTGGAAACGGGGGGATGTCCTCATACAGCAATTCGCGAGGATGCTTCAATGAATATTGAAGCTGTGGAGGATCTTGCCTCCCGATTTCCTGATGCTGAGATCATATTTGTGGAAAGTGGTGGGGACAACCTAACAGCAACCTTCAGTCCTGACTTGGCCGATGTAACCATCTTTGTATTAGATGTAGCAGAAGGTGAGAAGATGCCAAGAAAAGGTGGTCCTGGGATCACACGATCGGATCTTTTGTTAATCAATAAAATAGATTTGGCTCCTTATGTAAATGCTGATCTTGAGGTCATGAGAAAGGATACCCTAAAGATGAGAGGGGATAGGCCATTTATCTTTACCAATATGATGACTTTGGATGGATTGGAAGATGTAAAAAAATGGATTAAGAAGTATGCTCTTTTAGAGAATTAAAGACAGTTTATGGATAGTGCGATTAAGATAAATGCGGAGAAAGAAAACCTAAAAACTGTTTTAAAGGAGAGTTATCACAGTGCTCCTTATAAACTGACTTATTACGGTTCACCTACCTTCCATGAACATCTGGAAATGATCATCATAAGTGCATCTCCAGGTGTAATGGATGAAGATAAATTGACCATAGATGTCCATGTGAAAGAGTCTGCTGAACTTAAGTTGTTCACTCAATCTTTTAACAAGGTTCATCCCATGAAAATAGGAGCGGTACAGGAAACCCAGATCCAATTGGATAGAAATGCAATATTTCACTATATCCCACATCCTATCACGCCCTTTAGGGATTCCATTTTTCTGGCCAAAAATGAAATCCATATGGACAAGGATTCTGTGTTGATTTGGGGTGATATTATCTGTTCAGGCCGGGTGCATATGAAAGAATCTTTCGTGTTTAGCCAGCTTCACTCCTTGACAAAAATCTATAAGGATAATAAACTCATTTTTATTGATAATCAGTTTTTAAGTCCAGCTAAGCAACCGATTCAGAAGATGTTGTTTTTTGAGGGCTATACCCATCAGGCAACCTTACTGTTTTCAAGCTCCTTTGCCAAGGACCTGAAGGTTGAACTGGATGAGATTCTGCAGCAAGATTATGAGGATATAACATATGGATTCACGCAAGCAGCTAATGATGTGGTCATCTTTAGGGCATTGGGGAATAATGGAGAACTGTTGTATGATTTTCTATTGATGTTGGGGCAGTTATGTTGGGAGTTTTCACAGTATAAAATTGAGGAACTTAATCCTAAGCTGGAGGCCATTGAAGAGGAGACAGTTGATGGGGTTCCATTAGAAGTTCCGGTAAAAAAGAAGGCTGCAAAAAAAGCCTTCAAAAAAGCAGAAACTATCAAGAAATTAGAAGTAATAGCCGAATAACATGCATGAATTATCGATTGTCAAAGATATTTTCCAAACCCTAGAAGATGCATATCCAAAAAACTTTAAGGATATAGTTGGGGTAGAGATACAAGCTGGCTTATTGAGTAATATTCAGCCGGTATTGATACATAATGCCTTTGAAGCCTATAAGGAGGAGTTTTCGGAATATGCTGACGTTGAGTTGGATGTAGAGATTTTACCCATTATAGCCTATTGCAAAGATTGCAGGGAGGAATTTGAGGTGAAGTACCATCGTTTTGTTTGTGCATGTGGAAAAGGTTCGGACAAAATAGTGCAGGGTGAAGAATTGAAAATTAGTAAAGTGACATTTAAAAAGAAAGACCATGAGTAATCGTACCGCAAAAAGTAATCAGATGCCTGTAGGCTCTGTGCAATGTGATAATACATCTTTGAATCTATTGAAGGCGAATGATTTTGTTGCCAAAGCCATTCGCGACAGGATTCCAAATATCTGCGTGATCAATATCTGTTCCTCTCCGGGAAGTGGAAAGACGACCTTGATGCAAGAAACAGGAAAGCGATTAGGCAAGGAATTAAATATTGCCGTATTGGTTGGTGATCCAGAAACGGAGCGTGATGCGGTCCGTATGCGAGAAGTTGGCATCAATGCCCTTCAGATCGTGACCGGAGGGATGTGCCATATTGAAGCGCAGATGATATTGCAGGCATTAGACCATATCGATCTAACAGATGTAGACCTTTTGTTCATTGAGAACGTCGGGAATTTGGTTTGTCCGGCAGCCTTCGATCTAGGTGAAGATTATAGGGTAACGGTATTGGCAGCTACTGAAGGTGATGACAAGCCCAAGAAATATCCAAGGATGTTTTTGACCAGTGAATTGATGTTAGTTTCAAAGGCAGATTTGTTGCCATATGTTCCATTTTCAGTGGAAGCAGCAGCTAAGGATGCCAGGGAAGTCAATCCTAATCTAGAAGTTATTTCCATCAGCAGTTTGAAGGGTGAGGGTTTGGATGAATGGTGTGATTGGTTAAAGAATAAAGTTGCTGAGAAGAAAGCAATCTCCCAAGTAGTCTAATGATCATCATTGAAAAATTGGTCAGTAAGTCAATCCCTACGCATGATAAGGATGATTTCCTGGAATTAGAATGGTATGAAGTCAATAGGACATATCTGAACAGGATTACGGTATCAGGGATACCCGTTAAGATTCAGCTGGCTGAAAAGGTGACCTTTCAAGATGGGCAGTTAATCTATCAAGATGCGGAAATTTCCATTCGAATCCGGATCAGAGCCTGTCTTTGTATTCTATTGACTTCAACCTCCATCCATACCATTGGGAAGTTCTGTTATGACGTTGGAAATCGACATCTGCCGATATTTCAAGTAGCTGACGATAGGATTGCAGTTTCTTATGATGGACGCTTATTTCAGGCGTTGAAGGAGAAATATGCTGGCCAAGTGGTCTTAGAGGAAATGACCTTGTTACCGAGTGCAGCCTTGAAAGCTTTCGGAAACTTTATTTAAGGAGGGTTAAGGCTTTTGAAAACAAAAAATGGAATGATTAAGCGATTGAAAATCATCTTACTTTTTTTGGTTCCAATATTTCTGGTTCTTTTTTCATTGGCATGGGGAAGTACGGGAGTATTAGGAATTGATGAGCTATACGACCATATTGTCGCAGCTCTTCATCCAACTGGCGACAGTGGCTCTGTAAATGAGAATATGGCCACAATTTTATGGCAAGTAAGATTACCGAGGATTTTGTTGACCTTTTTGGTAGGGGCAGCACTTGCGGTTTCAGGAGCGGTATTGCAAGCGATTTTTAGGAACCCTATCGTGGATCCTTTTTCATTGGGGATTTCCTCAGGAGCAGCATTTGGAGCTGCACTTTCCATGTTGGTTTCCTTCTTTTCCATTACTTTTTCTGCTTTTTTATTTGGAGTCTTGGCCGTGGGGATCACTTATTTGGTATCCTATTCAAAGACCAGGACGACTTTGATCACCATGGTCTTATCGGGAATGATAATTTCCGGGGTATTTACCGCTTTTTTAACGGTCTTGCAATATATGAGCGACCCCTATAAATTACAGGCTATTGTGCAATGGACCATGGGGAATCTACATACAGCTTCATGGGCAAAATTGAACAGTTCAGTGCTACCTATCGTTGGGGGGATATTGATGATTATCATCTTCCGGTGGAGATTAAATTTACTGGCATTAGGGGATGAAGAGTCCATGGCAGTGGGCGTAAATCCCAAGGGGATGAAACTATTGATGATTGGTTTGGCAACCATGATAACTGCTGCTTCGGTTTCTGCTGTGGGCATGATCAGTCTGTTTGGATTGATCGTTCCTCATCTTACCCGAATTATTTTTGGACCCAATAATCAAATCGGTGTCTTTGCAAATATTAGTATCGGAGGGTCATTTTTATTGTTGATCGACGATCTATCTAGGACCTTAATGCCATTTGAAATACCGATCGGTGTATTTACGATGTTGCTAGGGGCACCATTATTTATTTACCTGATGCGAAAGAACGCTGTAAACTGGAACTAATGGAAGAGTTGATTAGCATAAAAGGTTTGAATTTTGGGTTTTCGGGCAATCAGGTCCTGAAGGAGTTGAATGCTGAGTTCCGTTCAGCAGAGTTTAGTGTGATATTGGGAAGGAATGGCAGTGGGAAATCTACTCTTTTTAATATTCTTTCAGGGATGGAAAGGGAGTATAGAGGCGAGGTTGTTTTTGCCGGTATGGAGAGGAGGAAAATCAAGCCCCATCAAAATGCCAAGGTTAGGATTGGATTTATGCCACAGTTCCATCATAGTACCTTTCCCTTCAAGGTATTGGATGTCCTGTTGACAGGTAGGGCTGCATTCTCCAAATTTTCGCCAACCGTTCAAGACAAAGCTTTGGTAGATTCTGCTCTGGAGTCATTCGGTCTGTTGCACCTTAGGGACAAACCTTATACTTCGCTTTCAGGGGGAGAGCGGCAACTGATATTATTGTGCAGGGTACTTTTGCAGGAACCCTCGGTATTATTATTAGATGAACCAACCAATCACTTGGACTTACATTATCAAGTGGCAGTTTTAGACCATTTAAAGCGACTAGTGAGTAATGGTACTACCGTGATCTGTATTATGCATGATCCGAATTTGGCCTTGCTCTATGGAGACCGGCATTTTTTGATGAACGAAGGGCGGTTGAATGAATTGTCAAGCGATAATCCAAAAGATAGGATTTCAGCACTAGAGGCCACCTATCAAGTTAAGTTGGATGGGGTGGATTATTTGGGTGGACAACTTATCGTTCCAAGGATTGTGTGATAATAAATCAATTAAATCCAATAAAGCTATTATTTTTGAGGTGAATTCTTTTGCTAATTAGTATGCCTCGATTTCTTTTATTGTTATTAAGTATATTTTTCCTATCTGCTGCTGTCCATTCCCAAGAGAATGATTCTGTCCTATATATAGAATTCCTAAAAGATAAAGCGAAGTTTCAAGCCTTTGAATCTAAACACAGGAAATCTGTTCAAACTAAAAATCACCGGATTTCATATTTGAAATGGGGTGAAAATAAAGGCAAAGTCTTTGTTTGGTTACCGGGCAGTCTGCTGTCGGCTTATGATTTTTATCCATTTGCTGAAGATTTGGTAAACCAAGGTTACTGTGTCCTGTCAATAGATCATTATGGGCATGGGTTGACTGAAATTCCTAAGGAGGATCTTGATTTCTGGGATTTTGCTGACGATCTTGCTCAATTGTTAAAGCATGAAAAAGTCAATCAAACGGTAATTGCTGGATTTTCAAGAGGAGCCTATTTTGCTACGGCATTTTATCAGAAATATCCAGAAATGGTTCGTGCCATCATCTTAGAAGAAGGTGGTTCAGTCTCTTTCAAGGGTATGTTTGATGAAATGGAGCAAGATAGATTGGAAGAATTCCTAATGACGGTTGAATTCCCAGATGATTTGAAGGAGTTGTTATTTGCTGCGTATGGTTCAGACTTTGAGATATACAAGAATATAAAGTCTTTTGAAGATTCGGATTCACTTTGGCAATCCTTTGGTTTTATGAAGCAGGAAGAAAACAAATGGATACTTTATAAAGGATTAAATGAGTATATGCATATGCAGGACAGCCTTCATTATTTACAGGTTTTAAACTCGCCAGGATCTATAAGTAAATATGCGGCATCCATGGTGAAAATTGATCCCTTGAGAATTTATGCTGAACTGGATGTTCCCCTCTTAATCATTGAAGCCAAGGGGCCGGATGATTTGTTTGATACCAGCAAAGGGAATATTGACCTGAAAAACCTACATCGCGATCTAATCCAGCTAAAGGTTTATGATTGCGATAGCCATAATTTACACTATGCTTGTCCGGATCAATTTAAGGAGACCTTGAAAATCTTTTTGGAAGAATAATAAAGGGCATAAAAAAGGGCTTTCTTGGTTAAAAGAAAGCCCTTTTTTATGTTTTATGATCTTTTAGTTGAAGATCAGTGTTTTTTCAGGATTGATTTTTCTTCCGAAACTCAATAGTTCATAATGAAGATGAGGTCCAGTTGACCTTCCGGTGCTGCCAAGTCTTCCAATTTGTTGACCGGCCTCTACCTTTTGACCTTTCCTTACTTTGGTGCTTGAAAGATGTGCATATCTTGTTTCCCAACCATTGGTATGTTCAACGATTACCACTTTTCCATATTGCCCTTTATAGCCTGCATAAACTACTTTACCAGCAGCTGTAGCCGTAATTGGCTCACCTGTTCTTCCGCTGATGTCAATACCAGAATGCATTTCAAGACCACGGTTTGTAAAAGGGTTTCTACGGTATCCGAATCTAGAGGTAATCCTTCCATTGTGGGGAGTTCCCAAAGGAACGCCTTCCAATTTTTTGTCCAGTTTCTTAACCGTTGCTTCGTAGTACTTGATAAGTTCAGGTAGATTAACTTCTTCTTCTACGGGTCCACCAGCGTTTTTAAGCTTCGGTGCAAACTCTTTTAAACCTCTTCTGCGCATTTTGGCATTAATTTGGTTTACTGCACTATCAATAGCATCGAAGGATTTTTGGATTTGAACTGTGCTAAGCTGGTTGGTTGCTTCTTCCAGAGCCAAGGATTGCTTTGCTTTTTCGAGCGCTTCAATCTTCTTAGTCAATTGTTCTTCGTAATGGTCACTTGTTGATTTTGTGGCAACATATACAATCGTTGCACATATCAAGCAGATACAGAAGATTCCTCCAGCTAGGATATATTTCCAATTTTTTAAAACAATAGTTGGAATCTGAATCTTCAAATTCGAATCGCCGTTTGAGTCTAGAATTTCAACGGCAGTCTTCTTTTTTGTCATAGTATTTTACTCTCCCACTTTATGTTAGCCGGGCGTAAAAATAGAGGATGTTAAAATAATTGCAAGAAATTTTAACATTTTATAACTTTTTAAGGAATAGGGAGGGTTAAAATTATCATCTTTGTATTATGTCATTTTCGGAACGAATCTTAACCTGGTATGCTCAGCATAAAAGAGCTCTACCATGGCGTGAGACCAAGAATCCCTATATCATTTGGTTATCAGAAATCATCCTTCAACAGACAAGGGTTGAGCAAGGGATGCCGTATTTTTTCAAATTTTTAGAGAACTATCCTAATGTAACAAAGTTTGCGGAAGCTGAGGAGTCTGAGATTTTGAGATTATGGCAGGGCTTGGGCTATTATTCTAGGGCGAGGAACATGCATAAGGCGAGTAAGCAGGTTTTGGATAGGCATAATGGTGAGTTTCCAACTGATTATCAGATGCTTTTGGCGTTGCCCGGTGTTGGGGATTATACAGCCGCAGCCATTTCCTCTTTTTCCAGCAACCAAGCGCATGCTGTTTTGGATGGAAATGTCTTTAGGGTTTTAGCTCGATATTTTGGAATAGATGAGGCGATCAACAGCAGTTCCGGGAAAAAGCTTTTTTCCAAATTGGCGGAGGAGATGTTAGATCGGGAGCATCCAGCAGAATACAATCAGGCAATAATGGACTTTGGTGCCCTGCAATGCAAACCTAAGAATCCAAATTGTGAAGATTGCATCTTGAGGCTAGATTGTAGAGCCTATGAGGAGGGTTTGGTTGATAGATTGCCGGTTAAACTAAAAGGTAAAAAAAGTAGAGATAGGTATTTTCATTACTTTATAATTGAAAAAGAAGGGTCGGTTTTGATGTCACAGCGATCCGAAGGAGATGTTTGGGCCAATTTGTATGAGTTTCCGATGATAGAGAGTGAAGGGGATTTGAATGTAGCAGAATTGGTACAATTAGAAGAGTACAGGAATAATTTTGGGGAAACTGTCCCTAAAATGATAAAAGGGCAAGTGAAGCATATTTTAAGCCATCAGAATATTTTTGCCCGATTTTATAGCCTTGATATGGATAATCGGGAATTGGTCAAAAAAAGCTTTTGGAATTATTTTTTATTAGAAAAATTAGATACATTAGCTAAACATAAACTGATTAGTTCCTTTGTGGAACATTATTTTTAGTGCTCACTAAATCCTAAATTATTGTATGTCGGGAGTAAATAAAGTTATTTTAGTTGGTCATCTTGGAAAAGACCCAGAAATCCGCTATTTAGAAGGAAATGTAAGTGTTGCTAGTTTTCCTTTGGCAACTTCGGAGACTTTCAACAAAGATGGCCGTCGTGTAGAGCAGACTGAATGGCACAATATCGTATTGTGGCGCGGTCTGGCAGATGTTGCGGTAAAGTACCTGAGTAAAGGGAAATTGGTCTACATAGAAGGGAAATTGAGGACGCGTTCTTATGAAGATAAAGAAGGTATCCGTCGCTATACGACAGAGATCGTAGCAGAGAGTTTTAATTTATTGGGTAGACGTTCTGATTTTGAGCCTCAAAGCCCACAACAGAGTGCCACGAGTGGAGCCTCCACTAGCAGTGAACCAAAGGAACAAGCCGTCGACTTTACAGAGAATGACGACGATAGTGATGGTCTACCATTTTAATCTACCTAATTAAATATTGTACCATTTCATTTATTTTTTAAAATTGCTGTATCTTTGACACATGTTGCAAGATAAGATAACGCAGTATACTGAAGAGATAAAGGCATTTGCGCCAAGTTCAGCCCAAGATGTTGAAGCATTTAGATTAAAGTTTTTGGTGTCCAAAGGCATCGTAAAAAACCTGTTTGAAGAGTTCAAGACTGTATCCTCAGATGAAAAGAGGGTTTTAGGAAAAGTATTGAATGAATTCAAGCAATTAGCTGAAAACACATTTAAAGAGGCATCGGAACAATTTGCTGATCAATCTGAAGGTCAATCGGCAAATCCTGAAGGAGATTTGACTTTACCAGGTCCAGGCTTCACCTTGGGATCTAGACACCCACTTTCCTTAGTAAGAAAAGAGATTGTTGAGATTTTCAAGAAGTTGGGATTTGTTGTTGCTGAAGGAAATGAGATTGAGGATGATTGGCATAACTTCTCGGCGTTAAATTTTGCTCCAGAGCATCCAGCTAGGGATATGCAGGATACATTCTTTATCAAGAAACAAGATGGAAATGATGTTGTGCTGCGTACGCATACTTCGTCGGTTCAGGTTCGATTGATGGAAGCAGGGAAACCTCCTTTCCGCGCTTTGATGCCAGGAAGGGTATACCGTAATGAAGCAATATCTGCGAGAGCGCATTGTTTCTTCCACCAAATCGAAGGATTATATGTGGATGAGAATGTGTCGTTCGCTGATTTGAAACAGACATTATATCACTTTGTGAAAGAATTGTACGGAGAAGACACGAAAGTAAGATTCCGTCCCTCCTATTTCCCTTTTACTGAACCTTCAGCTGAAATGGATATTTCCTGTACTATCTGTAAAGGTGCAGGTTGCCAGATGTGTAAATATTCAGGCTGGGTAGAGATCCTTGGTTGTGGTATGGTAGATCCGAACGTGTTGGATAATTGCGGAATTGACAGTAAGAAATATTCAGGCTTTGCCTTCGGTATGGGTATCGAAAGGATTACGAACCTGAAATATGAGATCCGCGATCTGCGTTTGTTCTCAGAAAACGATGTTCGTTTCTTATCTCAATTTGAGACAGAGATTATTTAAACCAATTGGTTAGTATTCTACCCGAGATTTTTATGGTCTTGGGTAGAATCATATAAAAAATTGAATCCCAAATTCAAAAAAACAGCTTCATGGAAGACAAAGTAGTTATAGCAATAAAGAAATCTGCAAGAGATCTATTTAGGAAATATGGCTATAATAAAACCAGCGTTAATGAGCTGGCCAAGAATGCTTCCATTGCTAAAGCAACCTTCTATAAATATTTCGCAAGTAAAGAGTTGATTCTACATGAGGTTCTGATGGATTATATACAGGACAATGTCTATGATATCCTGAACAAGAACGTGAATGAGAAAGACCTGGCTCTTTTCCTTGCCAATACCATTTTGAGGGTTAGCCGTGTTACCTATACGGTCTGTAATGAATTTGTAGGTTGGGAATTTATCCGTGAGTCGGTCAATGCCCAGGAGTACCTTAAACTCCTTTCGGATGACCTGGAGTTTCTATTGCTGCGTTCCTTTATGCAGAATGAAACCATTGCCAACATGATTCCCGAAGAACGATTAACCTTCCTTATCAAAACTTCCAAAAACATTGTATTTTCTTTCGCATTTACCGCTGTATCGGAGGCTGATGTGCGCAAGAATTTTATTTCCTTCCAGAAAGAAATCCTTCCCTATTTAGTTGAAGCTACGCTTTTGGAGTCTAAGAAAGAGGCAGTGGACATAAGGCAATAGACAATAGACATCGTTCGTTCGCTCTGCTAGCAATGACAAAATTTTCTTAAAAAAAACAAGATATAAATCAGAAGGTGATATAAATTTATGTTTGTATGGGCGGGCTTATGCAATAAGCCCCTACAGTATTGGGAACTTTCCGGCGAGATGTTGATCAAAATCAAAAATCATTCTGCTATTAAATTTTTGCGTATTTTTGCGCCAATATGGGAAGAAGAATACCTCAGGAAAAGAAATTTATTACGGATGTTGAGATTATTGACATTGCAGAAGAGGGCAAGGGAGTTGCCAAGCATGATAATTTAGTTTTATTTATTGAGCGGGCAGTGCCTGGAGATGTGGTGGATGTTGAATTGATCCGCAAGAAGAAGAATTTTGCAGAAGGTAAGATTTCTGAGGTAAAGAAGGCTTCTGAATATAGGATAGATCCTTTCTGTTCACATTTTGGTGTGTGTGGAGGCTGTAAATGGCAACACATGACCTATGAATCTCAGCTGAAATTTAAGGAGCAATATGTAGGGAATGCCTTGTCGCGTATTGGAAAAGTGGATGTTGCTGGTATGGAGCCGATCTTAGGTTCTGCGCAGACAGAATATTACAGGAATAAGCTGGAATATACTTTTTCGAACAAGCGCTGGTTAACCAGCCTCGATGAGGTTGAGCCTGGAGATTCCATGGACGCTTTGGGTTTCCATGTTCCCGGTAGGTTTGATAAGATCTTGACCATTGATCATTGCTATTTGCAACAAGAGCCTTCTAACGATATCAGGAACAGCATTTTTGAATTTGCTAAAGAAAACTTTTTTTCATTCTATGATCTTAGGGACCATGAAGGTTCCCTTCGGAATTTAATCATCAGAACTTCTTCCACTGGTGAATTAATGGTGATCGTGGTTTTTGCATATCCTGAAGAAGGACAGGTAGATTTATTGATGTCCTTTATTAAAGACAAGTTTCCAGAAATTACTTCCTTATTATATATCATCAACCAAAAAAGGAATGACACCATTTTTGATCAAGATATACATGTTTATTCAGGACGTGATTTTATCTATGAGGAAATGGAAGGTCTCAAATTCAAGGTTGGACCTAAATCTTTCTATCAAACAAATTCCAGACAAGCATACGAACTTTATAAGATCACCAGAGACTTTGCTGATCTAAAAGGGGATGAGCTAGTCTATGACTTATATACCGGTGCTGGAACTATCGCGAATTTTGTTGCGCGATCTGCTCGCGAGGTTGTTGGTGTGGAATATGTTCCCTCAGCAATTGAGGATGCCAAAATCAATTCTGAAACCAATGGTATCCATAACACGAAATTTTATGCAGGTGATATGAAGGATGTGTTGACGGCTGATTTTATCAAAGAACATGGGAAGCCAGACGTTGTGATCACCGATCCACCGAGGGCAGGTATGCATGCCGATGTTGTAGATAGGATTTTGGAGATGGAAAGTGAGAAAGTAGTGTATGTGAGTTGTAATGCTGCAACTCAGGCACGTGATTTGGAAAGCTTAACCAGTAAGTATGAGGTTGTGCGGATAAAACCGGTAGATATGTTCCCCCATACGCAACATGTTGAGAATGTAGTATTGTTAAAATTGAAGAAATAAATGGATTTACAGGATCTATTAAATAAAGGACCCGAAGAAGAAGGAAAAGCAGGAAAAGGGCAGAGTCCGTTAGTAAGCTTGAAGAAAGACCTCGATTTTTATAAGGAATCTATTCAAGAAGTTTCTGCTGAAATGATGGCAGAAGGCTATACCCTGTATCCTATTTTTGTCGCTCACCAATTGAAAGTTGATTTGGGAGAAATGATCTTGGACAGGGATGAACTGAATACACAATGGAGCATTCAAGCGAGTTCCCTGGAAGAGTTTGTCGATAGAGGAATCATAAAGGAAGATAGGAAAGAATATTTCGAAAGGAATTTCAAATCAGCGAATGATTTTATGTGTTTGTTCGTTGTGGTTCCTGAGGGCGCAAACTTTGTTTTCTATCCATATAATACATAGTGATTTAAAACTTTTTAACATTTCCTAGTCAAAAGTATTATTACCTTTAAAATTGGATGTATAATAAAGTAAAATATATTGCCCTGTTATGTACATTGTTTTTCTTGGCGCTTGCTGCACATGCCCAAGATCAGGATAACATAATTTCTGGATTGGTTCTGGAAAAAGGGACAAGCACTAGGATTAGTGATGCGAACGTGGTCAACCAGAGGACCAAACAAACCGTGAGGAGTAACTCTTACGGTGTCTTTAATATTGAAGTTAATGTAGGTGATACCATTACCATCAGTAAAGTTGGATATGGGCCTATCAAAACTAGGATTAACACATTAGAAGATATTTTGGTGGATTTGCAGGCGGGTAATCGGATCGAGACCGTTGTTGTAACCCGTAGTACAAAGGAGATGGAGATGAAGGAGATGTTGGATGACTACGAGAGTAAAGGAGTCTACAATGGGGGGCAGAATAAATTTGGTACCTATGTCTCCAGCCCAGCAACAGCCTTGTATAATCTTTTTGGAAAGGAAGCCAAAAATGCGAAACGTTTTGAAAAGTTCATGAATCAAGAGCTTGAAGAAACTAAGGTAGACCGTATTTTCAATAAAACCATTGTTACCAAACTGACCCATCTGGAAGGAGAGGAATTACAATCTTTTATGGATATCTATAGACCATCATATGCCACTGCTTCACGTTGGGGACAATACGATTTGATGAACTATATCAATTCATCATTTAAGACCTGGAATTCTCAGGGACGCCCTAAATCACAACGTTTACCGAAGTTAGATATTCCAGTTCAGGAAAAATAAGATACTGATAATTAATATGTTGCAACTGGCAAAGGTGATAAAAACGCTTTTGGCATTGGCTTTGCAAATAAGTTGACTATAAATTGACAATAAATTATTTAGTATAAAAGATAAACAATTTGATTATGAAAATGAATAAAAGACTAGCGGTTTATGGATTGACAGTAGCTACATCAGCTATGTTATTTGCTAGCTGTTCAACCATTCAAAATAGTAGTAACACTACAAAAGGAGCAGTAATCGGTACTGCATCAGGTGGTGCTCTTGGAGCATTGATCGGAAGTAAAGCAGGTAACACGGCAGTTGGAGCAATCGCTGGAGCTGTAATCGGTGGTGCTGCAGGTACATTGATCGGTAAGAAGATGGACAAACAGGCCAAAGAAATCGAAAATACAGTAGCTGGTGCTGAAGTAGAGCAAGCAGGTGAGGGTATTTTGGTGAAATTTGACTCAGGTATTTTGTTTGACTTCAACAGTACAGCGTTGAAACCATCCGCAAAGGAAAACATTGCTAAATTAGTTGAGACCTTGAATAAAGAACCAGATACTGAAATCTTGGTGTTAGGTCACACAGATAATGTAGGTACATTACAAGCAAACCAAAAAGTTTCTAACGGTCGTGCTGCATCTGTAAAATCATTCGCAGTATCTCAAGGTTTAGCAGGTAGCCGTATCAAAACTGAAGGTAAAAACTATTCTGAGCCGATTGCATCAAACGATACTGATGCAGGAAGAGCAGAAAACCGTCGTGTTGAGATCATCATTACTGCAAGTAAGAAAATGCAGGAAGAAGCTAAAAGAGAAGCAGGTCAATAAGACCGTGAAAAATAATTTGAAAGGGGTGTCAAGTAAATTGACACCCCTTTTTTTTATGGATTTTGCTGATTACTGTATTGAACTTGTTATAAAACCGAGGAAGGGTGGGTAAGAATTGGGAGGGGATTTTTGTTAAATTTTCCTCAACTGCTGACAAACTGTCATTTGTTTAATAGATAATTACTAACTTTGTAGTCTTTGAAAATTGACTATGTTAGAGTTATCGCATACAACAAAAACGCATGATGAATCTCGTCAAGGCGAGGCTTTAGATATGCTGCCTACAGGGAAATCCACTGGGCGTAAGTTATATATAGAGAGTTACGGGTGTCAGATGAATTTTTCTGACAGTGAGATTGTGGCATCTATCCTAATGGATAAGGGTTTTGAGACTACTAAGGACTATAAAGATGCCGATGTAGTGTTTATCAATACCTGTTCGATCCGTGAGAATGCTGAACAACGTGTTAGGAACAGGCTGAAGGAGTTTGAATCTGCGAAGGCTAAGAACCCTGGGATGGTTGTAGGCGTTTTAGGCTGTATGGCAGAGCGATTGAAGGCAAAATTCTTGGAAGAGGAGAAGTTGGTGGATGTTGTGGTTGGGCCAGATGCTTACCGTGATCTTCCTAATTTGATAGAAAAAGTTGATGAAGGTGGTCGTGCTGTAAATGTATTGCTGTCTAGGGAGGAAACTTATGCTGATATAAGTCCGGTGCGATTAAATTCGAATGGTATTTCAGCGTTCATTTCCATTATGCGTGGTTGTGACAATATGTGTTCATTCTGTGTTGTTCCATTTACCAGAGGTAGAGAAAGAAGTCGTGATGTGGAATCTATTGTGAAAGAAGCGCAGGACCTATTCAATGCGGGGTACAAGGAAGTAACCTTATTGGGACAGAATGTAGATTCGTATAAATATACGCCAGCGGTGGCAGAGGGAGAAGAGGCTAAGCCTACAGTGAACTTTGCGCAATTGTTGGCCTTGGTTGCAGAAGTGAGTCCAGAATTAAGGATCAGGTTTTCTACTTCACATCCTAAGGACATTACAGATGAGGTATTGCATACCATGGCAAAATATGAGAACATCTGTAAATACATCCATTTACCAGTACAGTCTGGAAACAGCCGTGTATTGGAGTTGATGAATAGGACCTATGACCGAGAATGGTATATCAACAGGGTTGATGCCATTCGCCGTATTATTCCAGAATGTGGAATTTCAACAGATGTCATCACCGGTTTCTGTACGGAAACTGAGGAAGAACATCAGGAAACTCTTTCCATGATGGATTATGTAAAATATGATTACGCCTATATGTTTGCTTATTCAGAACGTCCAGGAACTTTGGCTGCCAAACGTTATGAGGACGATATTCCTGAAGAGGTTAAAAAACGCAGGTTGACTGAGATTGTAGATCTTCAACGTGAGCATAGCTTATATAGAATCGAAAAATTTGTAGGTCAGGTTCAAAAAGTATTGATCGAAGGGACTTCAAAGCGTTCTGACAAGGATTTCTGTGGAAGGAACGATCAAAACACTATGGTTGTATTTCCCGTAGATGAACGCTATAAAGTAGGAGATTATGTTAATGTGTTAGGCGAAAGCTGTACATCTGCAACATTGATTGGGAAAATAGTTGATTAATATCAAACACTAAATATTAATAATGGATCATCAAGATATTAAGAGCAGGTTTGGGATTATTGGGAATTCTCCATTACTAAATCGTGCGATCGATATTGCACGTCAGGTAGCACCTACCGATATCTCGGTTTTGATTCAAGGTGAAAGTGGTTCTGGTAAGGAAGTGTTTTCACATATCATCCATCAATTAAGTGGTCGCAAGCATGGTCCGTTTATCGCGGTAAACTGTGGTGCGATTCCTGAGGGAACGATTGATTCTGAGTTGTTTGGTCATGAGAAAGGTTCTTTTACGGGAGCCCATGAAGCAAGGAAAGGGTATTTTGAAGTCGTTGATGGAGGGACCATTTTCCTGGATGAAGTTGGTGAATTACCTTTAGGTACGCAGGCACGATTGTTAAGGGTCCTGGAGTCGGGTGAATATATCCGTGTTGGATCGTCTAAGGTTCAGAAAACAAATGTTCGCGTAGTTGCTGCGACGAATGTTGATGTTTATGAAGCAGTTAAGAAAGGGAAATTCAGGGAAGATCTATATTATAGATTGAATACTGTTCCATTGCGTATTCCAGCTTTGCGAGAGCGTAAGGAAGATATTGTGCTTTTATTTAGAAAATTCGTTGTGGATTTCTCTGATAAATATCGTTCACCAGGTATTCAACTTACAGAAGATGCGCAAGAAATGTTGCGTAACTATAGCTGGCCGGGAAATGTGAGGCAATTGAAAAATATTGCAGAGCAGATTGCCGTTCTAGAGAAGGAAAGGTTGGTCAATGCACAGATTTTAAGCCATTATCTGCCAGTTGAGACCCAAAGTACTACTCTTCCGATGCCATTAAAGGATCAGTCGAAGGAGAATTTCTCGGAAAGAGATTTGTTGTACAAGGTTCTGTTCGACATGAAGAAGGATATGGTCGACTTGAAGAAATTAGTCGTTGAATTGATGCAGAAGGGTTTCAATCAAGGAACCATGGATCAAAATTCTCCTTATATCAATCAATTGTATCAGGAGATCAGGCCAAGTTCTGCGGCCATTGGTTCAGAAGATTACCCTGTTAATCCAAATCCAACGATTACCATCCATAATCCAAATCAGCCGAATGGGAATGCAAATGATTATTTGTATGATACCCAGGATGTGGAAGAGGTAGAAGAATCATTATCTTTACTTGATAAGGAGTCTGATTTGATCAAGAAAGCCCTCAAGAAGCATAAAGGCAAGCGTAAAGCAGCAGCGCAGGAATTAGGGATTTCTGAGCGTACGCTTTATAGAAAGATTAAGGATTTGAACTTAGATTAATATGTCCAATTTTAAGAATAAAGGCAATTTCATTACATTTATTATTGCTGCTTTAGTAATACTTACATTTAATGGTTGCGGTGTAAAATATAGTTTGAGTGGAGGGTCGATTCCCGAAAACATGAAAACCTATTCGGTGGAGATATTTGAGAATATTTCGCCTTTTGTATCTGCGACCTTGAGCCAGACCTTTACGGAGGGCTTGAAGGAGCGTATCAGGACCCAATCTAAGTTGAGCCAAGTAAATCAGGATGGAGATGCTATCTTCTCAGGAGTGATCACCAACTATGCGATTACGCCTGCAGCGGTGGAAGCTGGGACAGATATGGCAGCATTAAACCGACTATCCATTACGGTTAAGGTAAAATACGTGAATAGGAAAGATGAGACCGGGGAAAGTGACTTTGAGGAGTCTTTTACGCAGTTTAAGGAATTTAGAGGACAGGTAAATAGCCAAGAAATGACCTTAAACCAAGAGATTGTCAAGATGTTGACTGAAGATGTATTTAACCGCGCATTTAATAACTGGTAAAAAAAGAGCCTTTGAATCACATGGATCAAGTATATATTTTTAGAAAAGCACTGGAAAACCCCATGGAAGTTAGTGTTGCTGATTTTGAGCAACTCCTGACCAAGTATCCATATTCCCAGCCTATAATATATGCCTATGAACGCAAGAAATTTTTAGAAGGACAAAGCATTGATAAGCAGCGGACTTTGATCTATGCCAATAATCCTTTTTGGCTACGTGATTATCTACAGAAGCCAATTGAGGTTATCCCTGAGATAGAGGTGGATTCTGATGATTATATTTCCTATGAGGAGCTTGATGGTGAGGGGCAGATAGAGGAAACGGAAGTTGAGGCTGTAGATGTGGAGAGTATCCCAGATGTTGAAGAGACTATAGCAGAGCCCGCCAATGATCTTGACGAAGTAGAAGAAGTAGAAGATGAGGTTGTTGAGCGTCAGGAAGAGGAAATAGAGGAGAAAGAGCCTGCATTTGAATTTGCTGCTGGGTATGATATTGAAAGGGAATATGCTGGGGAAGAGGAACTTGATATAGAGTCGGAAGAATTGGTTCCTGTGGAATCAGAAGAAGAAGTACCTGCTCAGGAAGAAGAAAATAAAAGAAGTCCGGAAGAGGATATCAGTCTGTACAATGATGAATTGATGCCATACAGTTTTAGATGGTGGTTGTATAAGACTAGGATGGAGCATGCCGATACCTATCAGCCTTTTTCTTCGCCTGTGTTGCCGAAACAACAAAAAGGGCAGTTTGATCCTAAAAAATTAGATGAGGCGATATTGGATCAGCAAATCAGGGAGAATATCTTTCATTTGCAAGATCCATCTGACAAGCTTAGTGATAAGCATAAAAAAGAGACGGTAGAGTTTAAGTCTACGGAGATGATGGATGAGGTGATTGAGAAGTTCATTCGCGAGGAGCCTCAGATCCAGCCTCCAAAGGCAGAGACCATCAATACTGAAAATAAGGCCCGTAGCAGTTCTGAGGACCAATTACAGGTAGTAACTGAGACCTTGGCGAACATTTACGAGACCCAGGGGATGTATGAAAAAGCGATCATGGTATTTAGAAAATTAATTTCGGATAATCCAGAAAAAAAATCGTACTTTGCGACCCGAATTAAAGAGATTGAACAAAAGTTATAATTGAAATATAGAAATGGACGTATTATTTATTATCCTAATTATTCTAGCAAGCTTATTATTAGCGTTTTTTGTATTGATTCAGAACCCTAAAGGTGGAGGTTTATCCTCAGGATTTTCTGGTGGCGCTAATTTAATTGGTGTGCAACGCACAGGTGATATTTTAGAAAAAGGAACATGGATTTTTGCGATTGCCTTAATGGTATTTTGTATTGCAATAAATATTATTGGTCCATCATCATCCAACACAGGTGGTTTGGGAGATCAAATTGAGGCGCCAGTTACGGCTCCTAACTTGAACCTTAATCCTTCGGCGACTCCTGCAACAGGAACTCCAACAGGAACTACTCAAACTCCGGCAACAGAAACTCCAGCTGCTACCGATACGACAAAGTAATCAGGCTTAATAGCTAAAGAAATAGAACCCTGTCTAGATTTAGGCAGGGTTTCTTGTTTTTTATGATTTAGAGGGATACGGAATTGGTGTCATGATGACATTAAGATGATGGTTAACTGACATGAAAAATGACAGTTAATGCAAAAATGGCAAAATATTTTGCTTAATTTCAATTGGCATAGTTAGTGATGCTTTTGAGTTACGTAATCGAAAAAAATAAAAATTGATATACAATTATGGCATTAAGTATTAAACCTATCGGAGACAGAATAGTAGTTGAGCCTGCTCCAGCAGAAGAAAAAACAGCATCAGGTATCTATATTCCTGACACAGCGAAAGAAAAACCATCCCAAGGAACAGTTGTAGCAGTTGGTGCTGGTAAACCTGAAGAACCATTGACTGTAAAAGTAGGTGACAAAGTGTTGTACGGCAAATATTCAGGTACAGAGATTACCTATGAAGGAAAAGAATATTTAATTATGCGCGAAGCTGATATCTACGCGGTTCTGTAATTAAAAAATCAACGATAAAAAATTAAAACACAGTAGGTTTTGGGTTTGAGATCTATTGAAAAAACCTAACACCTAAGATTCAATTTCATATAACAATGGCAAAACAAGTAAAATATAATGTAGAAGCGCGCGACGCCCTGAAAAAAGGTGTTGACACACTTGCAAACGCAGTAAAAGTTACCTTAGGTCCAAAAGGTCGTAACGTAATCATTGAGAAAAAATTTGGTTCTCCAGCAATCACTAAAGATGGTGTTTCAGTTGCGAAGGAAATCGAATTGAAAGATGCTCTAGAAAACATGGGCGCACAAATGGTTAAGGAAGTTGCATCTAAGACTGCTGACCAAGCGGGTGACGGAACAACTACTGCTACTGTTTTAGCTCAAGCAATCGTAGCTCCAGGTATTAAGTCGGTAGCTGCTGGTGCAAATCCAATGGATTTAAAACGTGGTATTGACAAAGCTGTTGCTGCTGTAGTAGAGAACTTAAGATCTCAATCACAAGTAGTAGGTGCTGACAACAATAAAATCAAGCAAGTTGCTTCAATTTCTGCAAACAATGACGAAGTTATCGGTTCATTGATCGCTGAAGCAATGGAAAAAGTTGGAAACGACGGAGTAATCACTGTTGAAGAAGCAAAAGGTACTGAAACTGAAGTGAAAACAGTAGAAGGTATGCAATTTGACAGAGGATACTTATCTCCATATTTCGTAACTAACTCGGATAAGATGGAAGCGGAATTAGAAAGCCCTTACATTTTGATCTATGACAAGAAAATCAGCAACATGAAAGAGTTGTTGCCAATCTTGGAAAAACAAGTTCAAACTGGAAAACCTTTATTGATCATTGCAGAAGATTTAGACGGAGAAGCATTAGCTACTTTGGTAGTAAATAAAATCCGTGGTTCACTGAAAGTTGCTGCTGTTAAAGCTCCTGGATTCGGTGACCGTCGTAAAGCAATGTTGGAAGATATCGCTATCTTAACTGGAGGTACAGTAATTTCTGAAGAGAGAGGTTTCAAATTAGAGAATGCTGAATTATCTTATTTAGGACAAGCAGAGAAAGTTGTTGTTGACAAAGATAACACAACTATCATTAACGGGGCTGGAAACGTGGAAGACATTAAGGCACGTGTTGCCCAAATCCGTTCACAAATTGAAACTACAACTTCTGACTATGATCGTGAGAAATTGCAAGAGCGTTTGGCTAAATTGTCAGGTGGTGTTGCAGTTCTTTACGTTGGTGCTGCATCAGAAGTAGAGATGAAAGAGAAAAAAGACCGCGTTGATGATGCTCTTCACGCTACGCGTGCTGCAGTAGAAGAAGGTATTGTTGCTGGTGGTGGAGTTGCTTTCATCCGTTCAACAGAAGCTTTGGTTAACTTAAAAGGCGAAAACGAAGATGAGCAAATCGGTATCGATATCATCAAACGTGCTATTGAAGAGCCATTGCGTCAGATCTGTGCAAATGCCGGTATTGAAGGTGCAGTAATCGTTCAAAAAGTTAAAGAAGGAACTGCAGATTATGGATACAATGCTCGTACAGACAAGTTTGAGAACTTGATTTCTGCTGGAGTTATCGATCCTACTAAAGTATCACGTGTAGCATTAGAGAATGCTGCTTCAGTAGCTTCCATGTTATTGACTACAGAGTGTGTACTTGCTGATGAACCAGAAGACAACCCAGTAGGTGCTGGCGGTCCTCCAATGGGCGGTGGCATGGGTGGAATGATGTAATCATCATCCCTTAATAGATATAAAAGAGCTTTCCAATTGGGAAGCTCTTTTTTTGTTTGTTCCAAAGCGTTTATTACCGACTTCAACGCATCATTATTTGTATATTAGAATTTGTGCTACCTCAATTTAATTTATATGGAAACTTATAATATCATTGCTCTTCTTGTTGTCTTTTCAATTGGTATTGGATTAGCAGTCTACATCTGGAAAAAAGTGGGCAATAAAAAGGTGGTCAACAAGGTAATTCCTGACGAAAGTGAAATAGAAAATGTGCTTCGAGAAAAAGTGAACTTCTTCAAGCAATTGAATGAAACTGAACAGGGTAAATTCATCAAGAGGGTTTCCTATTTTTTGGCTACCACAAAGATCTCTCCGGAAAAAGGTGCCGTGATCAATGATGAACATAGGATTCTGATAGCTGCCAGTGCCACCATTCCCCTCTTTCATTTTGAAAATTGGTCGTATGAAAACTTAGATGAAGTCCTCGTCTATCCAGGAACATTCAGTGAAAAGTATGATATTGAAGATGAAAAAAGAAATATCCTGGGGATGGTAGGAGATGGTGCCATGCACAGAAAGATGATCCTATCGCTTTCAGCATTGATGGCCGGATTCAACCAAAATGGGGAAAGCAATACTGCTATACATGAATTTGTCCACCTTATTGACAAGGCAGATGGAGAGGTGGATGGAATTCCGGAATATTTAATCCCCAAAAGTTTGATCCACCCATGGTTGGAAGAGATGCAAGCTACCATTTCAGCCATCAGAAGGGACAAGTCAGATATTCGAGATTATGCTGCAACAAATCCAGCGGAATTTTTGGCGGTCGTTTCGGAATATTTCTTTCAGAAACCTAAAATGTTGAAATCAGATCATCCGGAACTATATTCCATGTTGAATGAAATATACAATGGAAATAAAGAAGAATAATACTAAACATTTTTAATTAATGTGCTGTTGTTTAATTGAATAGGTCAAAACAAAAAATTAAAATATTATGGAATACAGGTATATAGGAGACAGTGAGATCAATGCTTCAGTAATCACATTTGGGGCTTGGGCCGCAGGTGGATGGATGTGGGGGTCGACCGATCGTAAAGAAGCCATTGAGGCTATTGTGGCAGCCTACGAGGTGGGAGTGACCACTATTGATACAGCTCCTATTTATGGACAAGGAACTAGCGAAGAGATTGTTGGAGAAGCCCTGAAGGATATCCCAAGGGATAAAACCCAAATCCTGACTAAGTTTGGGATGCGCTGGGATTTAGCGGAAGGTGATTTCGCCTTTCACAGTAAGAAAAATAATGGTGAGGATATTGAAATCTATAAATATGCTGGAAAGGATAGCATTATTTATGAATGTGAACAGAGCCTAAAAAGGCTTGGGACAGATTATATCGATCTATATCAGATCCATTGGCCGGATTCAACGACCCCTTTGGATGAAACCTTTGAAGCGGTCGCCCAATTGATCGAACAGGGAAAAATCAGATATGCTGGGGTTTGTAACTATAATGCCCAATTGATGGCTGAAGCGGAAAAGACCTTGCCACTGGTTTCTAACCAGATCCCTTTTAGCATGGTGAACAGGGCGGTGGAGGAAGAGACCATTCCATACTGTATTAAGCAGAATAAAGCCGTTCTTGCCTATAGCCCATTGGAAAGAGGTCTTTTGACCGGTAAGATCCATGTTGTTCATCAGTTCCAAGAGGGCGACCATAGAGCTAAACATCCGCACTTCCAACCTGATTTTATCGAGAAGACTAACATCTTATTGGAGCGAATAAAGCCACTGGCAGATGATAAGGGAGTTACCTTGGCGCAATTAGTCCTCCGCTGGACGGTTGAACGTCCTGGTATTACGATAGCCTTAGCTGGCGCAAGAAATGCCCAACAGTCTGTTCAAAATGCGAAGGCCATGGATTTCAATCTAACCCAAGAGGAATTGGATTTCATGAATGCTGTTGTTGATGCCTTTTAATCTTAAAAAGAATAATATTGAACGTTATTGATCTACTTAATAACGTTCAATTTAACTGATATCCTTTAACACAGTAATCTTATTTTCTGGGCTGAATTCAAAGATGGATTTTCCGTCGAGTTTGATGCTGTCTCCAATATTCAATTCTGGTGAAAGGTCCTTAGACAATTTAGCAGTGTACTCAATAGTGATTTCGGAATAGTTTTCGAAGTGTTCCATGGCGGTAATCTTTTGATGTCGCTCAGAGAAAAATGATTTTGCCTGTTCCGCCTGATTCATAAATTCTTGTTACCCCACAAGTGAATCAGTTACATTTCCATTTGCTATATTTTCGAACAGAAGGTTTTCATCTAAATCTCTAGACATCATTTCTGTGTTGAAACTATTATAGCCGTTAATATAGTTCTTGATTATTTCTTCCCTGCTATTCATGTTGAACTTTCGAATTAGTGATCGAATTAAAGATAAGAGAATTCTCTTTTAATATAGCTCATTTTTGGGCTCGTTTTTATTGAATTGGCTTTCAGATAGTTGAAAAAAGAGGTATATTATGAATATGTTAACCTTTAAAAACTTTGAAAATAGCTATAATAAATGAGGCTTAACTTTCGTATTTTGCTTTAGGAATCAAATTTGATTGAAGCTTAACATGCTTTTAGCATTAAAATTTAATAGATGAGTTACGAAGAATTAGAGCAGTTGTTTTATGCTGGGGAACTGGAGATGTGTATCGAAAAGGGGGAGGAATTTTTATTGGATAATCCCAAGGATACGGATGTACTTTACCTGATGTCGATTGCCCATCATGATTTAGGTTTAGAAGCGGGGCCTGAACAAGCATATAAAGCGATAAAAAAGCAGGTAATTCCATACCTCAAGCGTGTACTGAACTATGAACCTAACAATCCAAAGGTTTTATATAATCTATTAAATTATCAGCTAGGCAATCAATATGTGTTGGAGCAAATTGCTAGACCCAATGTAGACCTCAGGCAGAGTAATAAAGCTGAACTTCTAGGATATGCCGAAAAACTCAAGCAAGACCCGCTCAACAAAGTTTTTGGATTTGAATTCGAAATCAAGATATATGAGATCTTAAAAGAAGATGATGCTCTTCTGAAGTCCTTAGAAGAGGCAATTGCATTCTTCGAGATCGAGTTTGCAGATTTCCGGGAGCTAAAGGACCGTAATATCTCGATCTGCTGGATAAAGAAGGTTTATCTTTTGGACAGGGATGGAGTAACAGAGAAAGCTGAGTTGCTGGAAATGATCGATAAGGGAATTTTTCACTTTGTTAGTCCTCAGGATCTTGAATATCTAGATTTAGCAGAGATTGCTTACCAAGCAAATGGAATGGACGTTGCTTTAAAAGTAATGTTGAAATTGATTAAAGGAGACAATCATGAACCCGAGGTTCTCGAAGGTTTTGTGAAATGGCATCAACGATTTAAGGAGCAAATTGAACTCGGTTATAACAATCCGGATGTTTTCTATTATCAGTTGATTATTGAAAGGAACTATTATGAGTCATTGAGTGTTCCAGAGGATTATTACTATCAACATGGATTGGAACTCTTAGGGAAATATCCGAATAACTTTGCTGCTAATCATTTCGTTGGAACTTATTTATATGAGATGGGCAATTTTGATGATGCCTATTCTATTTTGAAGAAAGGGGTTAGCATTCATCCTGATGTGACCACCTGGAGGAGGATGGTAGAATCTCAATTGTTGTCCACCGGCTTGGTTGAACAGGATGTTCCTTTGTTTTCAAGTTTACCTAGGGATATCTATAACGAAGGGGTTAATTTGGATGACTTTCTGAGAAATATGGCTGAAGATGCAATAAAAGAAGGTTTGAGGCTGTTGGATGTAAAGCTTTATCAGCAGTCCTTTGATGCATTTAGAAAGTATTTTGAAGATTTTGCATTCGAAAGTGACTTTTATGGTGATGAACATTGCTGGGCCATGTGCTGTAACAACCTGGCAATCGTGTATACTGCATTAGGCAACTATCCTGCTGCTGTTTCGGTAGCAGAGGAAGGGTTAAAACATTCTGAATTCCCAGAATTAAATCATACCCTAATTGATGCCCTTTTGAAACAAGAAGATTATCCCAAAGCCCAGAAAGCCCTAGAAAACTATTTCAGTATTTACGATGAGCAGAGTGCATCGTATTATAGGCACTTACAGCATAAAGCGGATTGGGTGATTGTAAACCATAAATTAGAAATGTCCTCCGATATTAAAGCTGAGGCAGAGGAACTCCTGTTCCAGATTTACGAACATTATTTGGAGAACCCAGATATTTCCGATTTTGATTTCAGGGATTTTGAAGCAGCCAAAAATACCGTTGAATCCATCTTGTACCATGAATTTGAACATAAATCTGCATTGGAAAGACGTGATTACTACTTAGCCATAGCTGAGAAGTATCCCGATGAAGCGAATCCCCAATTTAATTTGATGCAGGCCTATAATGAACTGGGGGATTATGAACATGTGAATAAATCGGCAAGACTTTATCTGGAGAATAAACAATCCTTTCTGTTGAATGACTTTGACAAGGCCAAAACCATCTATTTAATTGTCAAAAGTCATTATCTAGTTGGCCAATACAGGGAAGGGGCGGCGATGTTCAGTGATTATGATGCCTTTTGCCTAGAAGCAATGGAATGTAATGAATATGTACTATGGTTGAGCTATGGTATCAAGCTATATGACAAACAAAATGACCTCGGCCAAGTGAATGTAATGGTCGATCGTTTTCAAGAGATCTATAAGGTGGAACAATGGGCTTATGATAGTCTTTCTGAGGAGGTTTTATTGGCAAAAGCCCATGTAAATTATCAACAAGGATATCTTAAGGAAGCCCATAAAATATTGGATTATATTTTATCATATGATGACCATGATGCCATTGCAGAACATTTTAAACAAACTTGGAAAAAACCAGGCTTGTTATCCAAATTAGGGTTTTAGTAAACTCCTAAAAATCACTATGTTTTTTCGGTAATGACCTATTATGCAACATGTTTTTATGTGTAATATTGCATTACTTTTGGAATGAATTAAAATCACACAGAGGGGTTTATCCTTTATGCGCCCTTATTAATACGCCAAAATTAACTATTAAAGAATTTTTCTTTTAATGTACATCGTTAATTATTCAATATGAATAGTGAAAAGCTGTCGAAAGTTATCGACACGATGAGAATGCCCTTGATATTTCTGGTGGTAATTGCTCATTTGGCTCCTTTTGCATATCCTACCATAAAGTTCAATATTTCCGCCAATGATACCTATGTCTTGGTCTCGGAAATGTTTTCCCATCATATTGCGAAGTTTTCAGTTAGATGCTATTTTTTGGTTTCTGGCTTTTACTTCTTCAAGAACTTTTCTGGAGATGTACTTCCTTTCTATAAAAAACAGGTTAGAAGCAGGTTTAGGACGATAATTAGCCCTTATATTATTTGGAATATCATTACTGGAATCGCGATATTCTCTAAGAATTTTATTTTCATCAAGCTAGGCAGACCTGTTGATGATGATTTTAGGATCCTCATGAATGCTGGTTTCTACCATAATATCTGGGAAGTACCGATAAATTTTCCATTATGGTACCTGCGAGATCTAATAGTTATGGTATTGATTTCCCCGCTGATAGTTTATTTTATCAAGTATTTCAGGGCTTATGGAATCATGGGTCTGGCCATTCTGTATTTAGCATTTATCGAGATCCCAGTTCCGGGATTTAGCATGACCGCCATATTTTTCTTTAGTTTAGGAGCCTACTTTTCTTTGGAAAAAAGAGATATGCTCAAGCTCTTTAATAAGGTTAAATATCCAGCAATGATTTTGACATTTCTTTTCCTTTATTTGGCCTTAAGAGCCAGTGGGACTGATTATCATGAATATTTTTTAAGAGTATTTATTTTAGCTGGCGTTATTTCCATATTCAATTTATTCGCCTATCTCAACAACAATTATGAGGTCATGAACAAACTGACAGGCTTCAGTTCGCTTTCCTTTTTTATTTATGTGTTCCATGAAATTTATATCATAGAATGGTTGAAAGGCTTTTTCTTCAATCATCATTTATTTGTTGAAGGCTGGGAGCGGTTTTATGCCTACTTAATCATTCCGATTTTGTGTGTTGCCATTTGTAGCTTCATCTACTATATGTTGATGAAAATGATACCTAAAGTTTTTGTATTCCTATTAGGAGGAAGAGTTCCAAGTTATCAAAGAATAGTTTCAAATAACTCAAACAATCTTTTTAAGCTAGGATAGCAAATACTAGAAAATAAAAAAAGCGACATAACCATGTCGCTTCCTATCGAATCAATTCTTTTCTTTGAGCTGGGATTACCAATCAATATTACGATTGTCATCATCTTCTTGGATCCATTGGTCTTCCATAAATCCATTTTGATTCATTGGATAAACCTTTGCCGATCCTGCCGCAATTCCTTCTTCAGTATATATCAAAGTAACCTCAATCTTAGGTTGCTTATATTCCTTTTTCATTTTTATTCTTTTAATAGCTGTGTGTGTTCTATTATCACTAACAAATAGTTGGGTGACTATTGTTGAGAGTACAAATTTAATGCTATTGAACTTTCCTCAAGGTTTATTCTAGCTATTAAGTTTTAATTGTAGTGTATGGTCTACACTAATGAAGCGCTATTTTATCTCTCGAATAAATAAATAATTAAGAATTTGAAAAAACTACCTAGCGATAAAATATATTTTGAATAAATAAGTGTTAAAATGACGTTAATTAAATATTTTTAATATATTGCATTGCGAAATGTGAAAATTTCATGATTCAACCCGCTGGTTTGAACAATTATAAACTATCAACTTCAACATCAACAGAATTACAAAATGCGAGGAAATTATGTCATAGGGATAGATTTTGGTACAGATTCCGTACGCTCTATTTTGGTAAATGCTAATAATGGGGAGGAAGTATCTTCCGATGTGTTTTACTACCCTCGATGGGCCAAAGGTCTTTACAATGATCCTGAAAAGAATCAGTTTCGACAACATCCGTTAGATTATATCGAGGGAATTACTGCGACGATAAAGAGATGTTTAGAACTGGCGGGACCTGAGAGAGCTTCTCAAGTAGTTGCTATTTCAGTTGATACCACGGGATCCACTCCGATTGCCATCAATAAAGAGGGAGTTCCTCTTTCCTTACTGCCAGAATTTGCTGAGAATCCAAATGCAATGTTTATCCTTTGGAAAGACCATACCGCAGTTGCAGAGGCAAAAGAAATAAATACACATGCAGAAAAGTATGATAATAACTACCTAAAATATGTTGGCGGCGTTTATTCTTCGGAATGGTTCTGGTCTAAGATATTGCATATTTCCCGTGTTGATGAAAGAATTCGCGAACACGCCTATACATGGATAGAACATTGTGATTGGGTGCCTTTTTTATTGACCGGAGGAAATTCTGCGGATGAGGTAAAGCGTGGAGTCTGTGCAGCGGGTCATAAGGGTTTATGGGCAGAAGAATATCAAGGGTATCCTCCAAGTGAATTTTTCGAGGAATTAGACCCCATTCTCAAGGGACATGTCGAGAAGTTAGGAACAGGAACGTATTGTTCGTCGGAGTCTGTTGGGAAACTATCAGCAGAATGGGCAAAAAAGCTTGGTTTGAGTACCAATGTCAGTGTTGGAGCTGGTGCTTTTGATTGCCATATGGGTGCCGTGGGTGGAGAAATAGAGCCTTATTTCCTAAGTAAGGTAATGGGAACTTCAACCTGTGATATCTTGGTTGTCCCTGGCGAGCTCGATTTTACCTTAGAAGGCATTTGTGGACAGGTTAATGGTTCTGTTATTCCTAAAATGACAGGTCTTGAGGCTGGACAATCTGCATTTGGAGATGCGTATGCCTGGTTTAAGGATCTTTTGATGTGGCCATTGATAGAATTGCTGGGCAAGGATCATGAACAGGTTAAGCAAGCTGAAAAAAAGATTATCCCTATGTTGAGTGAGAAAGCAAGTGCCATTAAGCCCAAACTTTCTCAGCCAATGGCAATAGATTGGCTGAATGGCAGAAGAACACCATATGCGAATCAAAACCTAAAATCAGCTTTTTTTGATCTGAACCTATCAACTGATGTAATCTTATTGTTCCGTGCTGTCGTAGAGTCGACCTGTTTTGGAGCCAAGAAAATTGTTGAATGCTTTATAGACCAGCAAATTCCTGTTAAGGGGATTATTGCTTTAGGGGGAGTGGCGAAAAAGTCTCCTTTTGTGATGCAAATGATGGCTGACATCATCAATATGCCGATTAAAGTCCACAAATCTGAGCAAACCTGTGCCTTAGGAGCTGCCATGTTTGCAGCAGTCGTAGGTGGTATTTATGAAACAGTTGAAGAGACTATGGAGAAAATGGGTCAAGGGTTTGATGTGGAATACCAGCCTAATCCAGAACTTGCTCCTATCTATGCCGAACGATATAAGAAATACAGCCAATTATCGGATTTACTAGAAAACAACCTTTACCATGTATAACAGAATTAAACAGGAAGCATACGATGCCAACATGGAATTACCCAAGCTAGGCTTAGTTCTATTCACATTTGGAAATGTGAGTGTCGTAGATCGGGAAAATAAGGTTTTTGCGATCAAACCAAGTGGGGTGCCTTATGAAGACCTAAAACCATCCGACATGGTTATAGTAGACTTTGATGCGAACATTATCGAAGGCAATCTTAGGCCTTCTTCCGATACGAAAACCCATGCTGTGCTTTATAAAGAATGGGATGAGATAGGGGCCATTGTTCACACGCATTCCACCTATGGGACAGCCTGGGCACAGAGCAACAGAGATATCCCTATCTATGGTACAACCCATGCAGACCACCTGACCAAGGACATCCCTTGTGCTCCTCCAATGCAGGATGAGGTGATCAAAGGGAATTATGAACATCAGACAGGATATCAGATTATCGATCATTTTAGGGACAGCCGTTTAGATTATAAGGAAGTTGAAATGATGTTGGTTGGCAACCATGCCCCTTTTTGTTGGGGGAAGGACGGTAAAAAGGCAGTTTACAATGCAGCCGTACTGGAGTATGTGGCAAAGATGGCTTTCCTGACCGAACAGATTAACCCTGATGTACATCGAATGAAGGATTCCTTAATCAACAAGCACTATGAAAGAAAGCATGGAAAAGATGCTTACTATGGACAATAAATCATCAATAAACCTCAAAAAATAAATACATGCCTACCTTAAAAAACCTAGAAGTTTGGTTCATCACTGGAAGTCAAGATCTGTACGGAGAAGAAACATTAAAACAAGCCGCAGATCACTCTAAGGAAATCTCAGCCTACTTTAATGATCATTCCAATATACCGGTAAAAGTAATTTTCAAGCCTATCGTCAGAAATTCAGAAGAAATATTCGCTACAATTTCAGCAGCAAATGCAGCTGAAAACTGTATTGGGCTAATCACCTGGATGCATACGTTTTCTCCTGCCAAAATGTGGATAAGAGGCCTGCAGGCCATGCAAAAGCCTCTTTTGCATCTTCATACCCAATTTAACCGCGATATCCCTTGGGATGCCATAGACATGGACTTTATGAACCTAAATCAAAGTGCACATGGCGACCGGGAATTTGGCTTTATAGTGTCAAGAATGCGAATCGGAAGAAAGGTCGTGACAGGCCATTGGCAGGATGAAGAAGTCATTTCGCAGATCAATGTCTGGTGCAGGGCAGCTGCAGCGTGGCATGATTGGCAAGGAGCTAAATTTGTTCGTTTTGGAGATAATATGCGATATGTAGCAGTTACTGAAGGTGATAAGGTTGAAGCAGAGATTAAATTCGGATTCTCGGTTAATACCCATGGCATCGGAGATTTGGTCGCTGAAATAGATCAGGTTTCGGAAGCCGCGGTAAATAAGCTTGTGAGGGAATACGAGCAAGCCTATGTACTTGCAGAGGATGTCCAAGAAAACGGTAAAAACAGAAAACAAGTTGTTGAAGCTGCAAGAATTGAACTTGGCTTAAGATCATTCTTGGAAAAGGGAAATTATAAAGGTTTCACCGATACTTTTGAGGACCTGCATGGTATGTTGCAATTGCCTGGGTTGGCAGTACAGCGTTTGATGCAGGACGGGTATGGGTTCGCTGGTGAAGGAGATTGGAAAACTCCAGCCATAGTAAGAGCGTGCAAGGTAATGGCAACAGGTTATGATGGGGCAAATGCTTTTATGGAAGATTATACTTACCACTTCGACCCTAAGAATGAAATGGTCCTTGGTTCCCATATGTTAGAAGTAGATGCTTCATTAGCTGCAGAAAAGCCAAGATTAGAAGTTCATCCGCTAGGGATAGGCGGCAAATCAGATCCAGCAAGGTTAGTATTTAACTCCAAAGGAGGAAAGGCCTTGAATGCTGCTTTAGTGGATATGGGCGACCGTTTTAGATTAGTGGTGAATACCGTAAAAGGGGTTGAAGTCAAGGAAAAGCTTCCAAAGCTGCCTGTAGCTCGGGTACTTTGGCAACCAGAACCAGATATGAAAACTGCCTGTACAGCCTGGATATATGCGGGTGGGGCGCATCATACCGTTTACAGCCAGAATTTAACCACGGAATACTTGGCTGATTTTGCCAGAATCGCTGGATTAGAATTAATCGTCATAGATGAATCCACAAATCTTAAAGATTTTGAGAATAACCTAAAATGGAGTGAAGCTTTCTTCAAACTTCAATAAGCAACAATAACCAATAATAAACCCTACAATCATGGAAAAATTCGCAACAATTGACTACGTCATATTCTTGATTTACTTTATCGTAGTCTCAGGTTATGGATATTGGATTTATAGAAGGCAGAAATCAGCAAGTGAGAGCAGTAAGGATTATTTCTTGGCAGAAGGATCCTTGACCTGGTGGGCGATTGGAGCCAGCTTGATTGCCTCCAATATCTCTGCTGAGCAATTTATTGGAATGAGTGGCAACGGCTTTACCGTAGGTATCGCGGTTGCCGCCTATGAATGGATTGCGGCCATAGCTCTGATTATCGTTGCGGTATGGTTTATTCCCGTCTATCTCAAGAACAAAATATTTACCATGCCTCAGTTCCTGAAGCAGCGGTATAATGAAACAACGGCCCTCATCATGGCCATTTTTTGGTTGTTCCTTTATGTTTTCGTCAATCTTACCTCCATTCTATACTTAGGAGCGTTGGCCATCAGTAATTTAGGTGCTGGTGAGAACTTCCATATTATCATGCTCGCCCTTGCGGTATTCTCCGTGATTATTACCCTTGGAGGAATGAAGGTTATTGGATTTACGGATGTAATACAAGTTGTGGTACTGATTATTGGAGGATTGGCAACCACTTATGTGGCATTGACCCTCGTTTCTGATCATTTCGGATTAGGAAAGGACGCCTTAGCGGGCTTTAAACAATTGATGGTGGATTCTCCCAAGCATTTTAACCTGATAGTGGATAAACCAACAGAACAGAGTACACAGGAAGAGATCAATAAATACCTCATGCTTCCCGGCATAGGCATGTACCTTGCGGGAATCTGGATTGTCAATTTAAATTATTGGGGTTGTAACCAATATATCACCCAGCGTGCTTTAGGAGCCGATTTGAAGACCGCTAGAACAGGTATCCTATTTGCCGGATTCTTGAAATTATTGATGCCTATCATCGTTATGCTTCCGGGGATTGCTGCTTATGTGCTCTATAAAAACGGAGCATTGCAGGAAGAAATGGCTCCAGGAGGAAATTTCAATCCTGATAATGCCTACTCCGCAATCTTAGGATTCCTTCCAAACGGCATGAAGGGGCTTTCCTTAGCCGCCCTCACTGCAGCCATAGTGGCTTCTTTAGCAGGAAAGGCAAATAGTATAGCGACCATCTTTACCATGGATATTTACAATAAATACATGGATAAGAATGCCTCAGAGAAGAAATTGATTCGAGTGGGTAAGATTACCATTGTGCTGTCCATTATAGTTTCACTGTTATTTACCTGGGATGATCTATTGGGAATTGGCGGAGCCGGCGGTTTTACCTTTATCCAGAAATATACCGGTTTTATCTCTCCAGGAGTCTTCGCTATGTTCTTATTGGGTATGTTCTGGAAAAGAACTACCGGCGCTGCAGCCATTGCAGGTTTGATTACCGGATTTGTTCTGTCGGTCGTTTTCAACAACTATGCACCTACTTGGTTTGGACATGAAACCTTCCTGTATACGGCATATCCTAACGCTCAAGGCAACTATGAAATTCCTTTTCAGATTTGTATGGGTCTTGCATTTTTATTTACCATGATCGTGATGGTTTCCATCAGTTTATTGGGACCTAAAATTAATCCTAAAGGATTGGAACTGGACAGGAAGATGTTCAAGCTGGAGCCTTCAGTTACTGTTATGGTGGTTATTACGATTCTCCTTGTAGGAGCATTGTATGTTAAGTTTTGGTAATAAATTAAAAGAATCATGATATTGACCTTATTCTCAAATTCCACATCCTGTATGCATGGATTCTTTATGTTCCTTGTTGTATTAAGTGTTGGCCAAGCACATGCCCAGCTCGAAAGCCCAAACGGAAAGATCAAGGTCGATATACAATTGAATGAAAAGGGTGAACCTTCCTATGCAGTGAAATTTGAGGATGCGGTCGTTTTAGAAAGATCTAAATTGGGATTGATGGTAGGTGATGAATCATTTTCTTCTGATTTATCCCTTTTAAATAAATCCAAAGTAAATACAATAAATAAATCTTATGAAAGCTTAAATGCCAAACGAAGAATAAATAAGTATCGAGCAAACGAACAAGTTATCAGTTTTGTAAATAAAAAAAACCATCAGCTAAATATCCGATTTCAAGTTTCCGATGATGGTTTGGTATTTCGTTACGAAATCCCCCAAATAGATCATGAAAAAAGGTTGCTGAAAACAGAAACAAGTTCCTTTAAGTTTCCTGAGACTGCCATTGCATGGTTGCAACCTATGGCTATTGCAAAGTCTGGATGGGAACAGACGAATCCTTCCTATGAGGAACATTATTATCAAGAGATTAAAGCCGGTACAGTTGAGCCAACCCAGACAGGATGGGTTTACCCTGCACTTTTTAAGGTTGGAGATATTTATGCCCTAATTTCTGAATCTGGTTTGGAGGCAAATCATGCTGCCAGCAGGTTGGATCCTGATTCTGAAAATGCAGAATACAAGATAGCCTATGCAGGGATTAAGGAAACCATCATGAATAAAGAATTGGAAACTGTGCTTGAGGGCGATTTCCGGAGTCCTTGGCGTGTAATCGCAATAGGAGCCTTAAGTACCCTAGTAGAATCCACCTTGGGCCTGGATATCCTTGACCCAGCCATACAGATAGACCAAAGCTTTATAAAACCTGGAAAGGCTTCATGGAGTTGGATCAACAGCAAAGACGAGTACATCATATTTGATGAGCAGAAGAAATATATTGATTTTGCTGCCGACATGAATTGGCAATATTGTTTGATCGATGTGAATTGGGATAGGAACATAGGTTATGAAAAGATCCAAGAACTAGCCGATTATGCGAAAGAGAAGAAAGTGAGTTTGATCCTATGGTATAATTCTGCAGGAGATTGGAATACTGTCGGCTATACCCCTAAAAACAAACTGTTAACCTCAGAGTCGCGAAGAAAGGAGTTTTCCAAACTTCAGGAAATGGGCATCAAAGGTGTGAAAATTGATTTTTTCGGGGGTGATGGTAAGTCTGTGATTGCCTATTACCATGAAATCCTTCGTGATGCCGCAGACTATAAACTACTGGTGAATTTCCATGGAGCTACCTTGCCACGAGGATGGTCTAAAATGTATCCCCATCTAATGACAGTTGAGGCTGTGCGGGGATTTGAAACCGTAACATTTACCCAGGAAGATGCCGATAGACAAGCCGAGATTTGTGCCACATTGCCCTTTACCAGGAATGTATTCGACCCCATGGATTATACCCCTATGAACCTGTATAAGGTGAATGCAAATGTCCAGAGAAAAACTACCTCAGCTTTCGAACTGGCAACCTCTATTTTATTTTTGTCAGGAATCCAGCATTATGCAGAATCTCCCGAAGGTATGGCTCATATCCCAGAATTTATTAAGCAGTTCCTACGTGATCTGCCTTCAAATTGGGACGATGTCAAATTTATCCAGGGTTATCCTGGTAAAGAAGCCGTGATTGCTAGGAAGTCTGGAAATAGGTGGTATGTGGCCGGAATAAACGGAGAAAACATGGAGAAAAAGATGACTATAAACCTTTCTGGCTTGGCAACAAAGGGGAAGGTAAAACTTATTACGGATGGCAATAGCATTGCCGAATTTAGCACACAGGATTTTGATGTAAAAGATCAAAAATCTATAACGGTCAAGCCTAATGGCGGGTTTGTAATGATATTAGATTAAACGATATTAGCACTATATCCCCATATCTTGCGCCGACCAGCTTGGCAGGTACCTTAGGAATGACATGATCTGATCCTTATAGATATCCTTATTCAACACATAATAAAAGGCTCCTTTTTTAGAATTTTCCTTATCCTTTTCATTCAATTTTATCAACAGGTTTGATGAAAGCAACTTTCTGTTGAAATTCCTTTTATCGATCACAATATCATAAACAGCTTCATAGAGACTGGAAATCTGTGGTAAGGTGAATTTTTCAGGTAAAAGTTCAAACAGGATAGGGTATAGGGCTGCCTTGCTCCGCAATAAGCGTTTTGCAGTATTGATCATTTCCACATGGTCAAAGATCAGTGTTGGATAATCGTCGATAGGGAACCATTTCGCTTTGAATTCTTCAGAGAGGATATGTTGGTACTCCTTACTATCTATTAGTGCAAAGTAGGTAATACTCACCACACGGCCATGTTTTTCTCGATTGGGTTTTCCAAAAACGGCTGATTGTTCCATGTATACATCTTCCAATCCTGTCAATTTGTACAAAATCCTTGATGCAGCCTCATCAGGACTCTCATCAGGCTGAACAAATCCACCCATTAAACTCCAATTGTTGATTTCAGGTTCAAAGCCTCTCTTGATCAATAGGATTTGTAAAGATTCACCATCAAACCCAAAAATGATACAATCTACTGCCAGGAGCGTGCTTGGTTCATCCTTATAAAATTCCATATACTTTTTTTCCACTAATCTAAATTTGGCATTTTCGTCTTGTGAACCAAATTGCTGTCTAGCCAAAATACAAAATTTAATTAAAAATATTAAAATTCAATTGATGTGGTATTTTCTTGCTTATGTTTAAAACTTTCCTGTTTGATCAAAATACGCCTTTTCTGCCCCTCAATTATTAAAATCCTGTTATAATTGGTTAAATTAAGGTAAGCGACTTTCTTTTCTATTTTCCTTTAAATTATTTATTAAATTAGGTAACCTAAACCACGCTCAAGTCAGCATAAAAGTAATGTAAAATGGAGATGCTTATGTAGCCTTCGCTTTACCTGATAAAAAATGAATGGTTCACTTAAAAATATCATCCATGTTCTGGTCTTTTCGATCCTTTGCTGTTCTTGTCAGGAAAGGATCGAAAAGAATAAGCAGGATAAGCGTGTTGATTCTATCAATCTGCGTTCGCAATACATTCGTGCCATTGCTGGGGAAGATGAGAGGGTAGATTCTGCCACTGTTCAAAAAGGGGAGGTGTTGCTGTCCTATTCAGATTGTTATACCTGCCATAAAGAAAATAAAAAAGTGTTAGGCCCCTCTTTTCAGGATATTAATCTCCGTTATCCACGGCAACAGGTTTTCATTAAAATATTGGCCCAACGGATCATACATGGAGGCTCAGGTGCTTGGGGGCATGTAGCGATGAAAGCACATCCTAAATTATCCGTTCCAGATGCTGAAGCTATGGCTACTTATATACTTTCAGCTCCTTCAAGCAGCAAATAAGCCTCTCCAATCATTCTGCTTGTAACGTAATAATTACCGGAATTTTTCCCTCAATCCATTTTAACCTTCCTTTTATTAAAAATTAATACTAACTTAAATGCTATAACCAGTTGATTCTGAGTAAATGGGAATTATCCATATCGCTCAGAAGAAACTTAAACCTTATACTACACCCTCAACGGGAGCTTTGGCTCCAAAACAAAAACTATCATCATATGCAATCATTTGATTGTGTTTGATTCGGACAATAGAACATCTTTTTCCATAATGAAGTGGAATAGAGAATGGGCTAATGGTTTTTGGTAATAATTTGACTTAACATAAATTATGATGTGTAGAAAAAATCCTGTTTCAAAGAAATCACTTAGCATTGCAGCTGTTTTTTCAGTATTTGGATTGCTAATCTTTCTGCTGTCCATGTGCCGTCCAGGTGCTGAATCAGGAAGTTCAGATGCCGGAAACTTTGTGCTGCCAAAATATGTCGACTATAACTATGATATAAAACCGATCCTATCCGATAAATGCTTTGCTTGCCACGGCCCGGACAATAATACCCGAGAAGCTGGCTTAAGATTGGATACAGAAGAAGGGGCCTATAAAGCTTTGGCTGAAAGCCCTGATAAGCATGCGGTGGTTCCAGGAAAACCCCATATCAGTGAAGCTTTTCTGCGAATCACATCGGATGACGAGTCCATCAAGATGCCACCTACTGCATCAAATCTACCCTTAAGCAATTTTGAAATTGACCTGATCGAACGTTGGATTGAACAAGGTGCAGTTTATAAACCACATTGGGCATTTACGGCACCTAAAAAACCTGAAGTGCCCCAGCAGGAAAAAATTAAATGGGGGAATAATGAGATTGACAATTTTGTTCTTGACAAAATGACCAAAGTTGGGTTCAAACCCAACCCTGAAGCCGATAAAAATAGGCTCCTGCGCAGGGTAAGCCTGGATTTAACAGGATTGCCGCCAGATGAGAAAGTCATGGAACGGTTCTTAAATGACGATTCCCCCCGAGCCTATGAAAAATTAGTGGACGAACTCATGGCAAGTCCCGCATTTGGTGAACAAATGGCCTTGCACTGGATGGATGTCGCTCGTTACGCTGATTCCTATGGCTACCAAGATGATGATATCAGGACCCAATGGCCTTGGCGGGATTGGGTTATCCATGCCTTTAATGAAAACATGCCTTATGATCAGTTTGTCACTTGGCAATTGGCTGGAGATTTACTCCCCAATCCGAATAAAGAGCAGATTTTAGCGACAGCTTTCAATAGAAACCATAAAATAACCGAAGAAGGTGGAGTGGTGGAGGAAGAATATCGCGTTGCCTATGGACTGGATAAAACCAATACCTATGCTAAAGGTATCCTGGGCATTACCATGGAGTGTGCACAGTGCCACGACCATAAATACGACCCATTTACCCAAAAGAACTATTATGGCATGTACGCCTTCTTCAATAATTCTTTGGAAAAAGGTTTAGAAGGATTGGTGAATTCAGGGCCATCAAAAACTCCAAGGTTGACCGTAACCCAAGAAGATATCAAGGGTATCCTGAGTTTCATCAATCAAAATGCTGATGATGGGGAGGTCACAGTTTCGGTCATGGGCGAAAGGGATAGCATCCGACCTACCTTTATTCTGGATAGAGGGGTTTATGATGCCCCGACAGTACGTGTCTATCCGCAGACGCCTGAAGCTGTTTTGCCTTTTGATAGCACGAAGTACGCATCCAATAGAATGGGATTGGCCCAATGGACTTTCAGCGATAAAAATCCATTGACCTCTAGGGTGTTTGTCAACCAAATGTGGGCACTCATTTTCGGACGTGGACTGGTCGCTTCCGTTGCTGATTTTGGCAATCAAGGTGACCTTCCTAGCCACCCTGAACTTTTGGACTGGTTGGCAGTTGACTTCCAGCAAAATGGCTGGAACATCAAACGGCTCATCAAGCAACTGGTCAGCACGGCCACCTATAAGCAGTCTTCTGTCATGGAACAAAAACATTTGGAAAGAGATCCCGATAATATCTTCCTGGCTCGGGCGAAAAGGTTGCGTTTGCCGGCACAGATGATTCGGGATCAGGTCTTGGCGACCAGCGGATTATTGAACCGGAAAATTGGCGGGCCTAGTATCAAACCTTATCAACCCGAAGGAATTTGGGAAGTCAGCAGTTCTGGCCGCGGTGCTTTGGCGCAATATGTACAGGACCATGGACAGGACTTATACCGTCGAGGAATGTATGTCTTCTTTAAATTGACGCTACCTCCACCCAATATGTTGATTTTTGATGCCAGTAACCGAGATGCCTGTGAAGTCCAAAGACAAAGGACCAATACACCATTGCAAGCCTTGGTCATGATGAACGATCCGGCTATACTGGAGGCGTCTAGGATCTACTCGACAAACCTAATGGCCGATCAACCAAATCTTAAACAGAACGACTATATCAATAAAGTTTTTAAACGGGTACTCTGTCGAGAACCCACCGATAAAGAATTGGAGTTGTTAGGTTCCTATTATCAAGATGAACTTACTCGCTTTACTCAAAACAAAAAAGATGCTGCCTCCTTCTTAAATGTGGGTGAGGCACCGCAGGACAACTCACTTCCAAAGGAGAAATTGGCCGCTTTGATGTCGGTGGTGCATGCCATTTACAATCTGGAAGAAACATTGAATAAAGGATAGGGTCTAGGGAAATACAATATGGATAATCATGAGAAAAAAGATAGATAATAACTTAGATAAAGAAGTAAAAGAAGCTCAGCTGTTCCAAAACCGCAGGCAATTTTTATCTAGTTTAAGCATAGGGATTGGAAGTATAGCCTTAGGGTCTTTATTGATTCCAGACTTGTTTTCGGGCAAACCTGGTAGCCAAGAAGCTTTTGAAAGAGCCTTGCCTCATTTTGCTCCTAAAGCAAAACGGGTCATTTACCTTTTTCAATCTGGTGGTGTATCCCAATTGGAGTCCTTTGACCATAAACCAAAGCTTAGGGAGATGATCGGTCAAGACTTGCCTGAATCAATCCGTGGGGGACAAAGATTGACCGGTATGACAGCAGGTCAAGCTACTTTTCCACTGGTGGGTTCATATTTTGATTTTGCTCAATATGGACAAAGTCGAGCCTGGGTAAGCAGTTTGTTTCCGCACATGGCCAAGATTGTGGATGATCTCTGTATCATTAAATCCATGCATACGGATGCCATTAACCATGACCCCGCAATCACTTTCTTCCAAACGGGATCTCAACAGGGTAGCCGTGCGAGTATGGGTGCTTGGTTAAGTTATGGCCTAGGAAGTGAAAACCAAAATTTACCGGGCTTCTGCGTCCTTGTTTCCAAGGGAAAAGGAAATGGTCAAGGAGTCTATTCTAAACTTTGGACCAACGGTTTCTTGGATTCTGTCCATCAGGGGGTGCAATTTATGGGTGGTCCTGATCCAGTTCTCTATCTGAATAACCCTGAAGGAACCGATAAGATGAGCCGTAGGAAACTTTTGGATAAGCTCGCCGAATTGAACAGCATGCAATATGAAACGTTCAAGGACCCCGAGATCACGGCAAAAGTCCAACAATATGAAATGGCATATAGAATGCAGACCTCCGTACCGGAAGTAACTGACCTGTCCAAAGAACCTGACCATATCATAAAAATGTATGGTCCTGAATGCTTGGTCCCTGGTACCTATGCGGCAAATTGTCTCCTAGCCAGAAAGCTTTCAGAAAATGGAGTGCGTTTCGTGCAACTCTACCACCAAGGCTGGGACCAACATGGTGGTCTCCCAAATGAAATGGCCATGCAGGCAAAAGATGTGGATCAGGCTTCTGCAGCATTGGTTTCCGATCTTAAACAAAGAGGTCTGTTGGATGAAACCCTAGTGATATGGGGCGGAGAATTTGGTAGAACAAACTATTGCCAAGGTGGATTGACCGTGGATAATTATGGCCGTGACCATCACCCGCGTTGCTTCAGCGTTTGGATGGCAGGTGGCGGTATCAAACCGGGCATGGTCTATGGCGAAACGGATGAACTGGGCTATAATATTGTCAAAAACCCTGTTCATGTCCATGATTTCCATGCTACCATTCTGCATACACTGGGTTTAGATCATGAAAAACTGACCTATAAGCATTTGGGAAGGAGATACCGATTGACCGATGTCGCAGGAAATGTGGTCAAAGATATTTTAGCATAAACGGGGAAGCTAAATGACAATCAAAAATTTGCACTTCAATATACTGATAGGCCTCAACAGCTTTATCGTTTTTTTCTTACTGTTTGAAAATAGCATTCAGATTCCCGCTTATTTACAGGTTGTAGGCAGAATGCATCCCTTGTTGCTGCATTTTCCTATTGTACTCTTGGTCATCTGCTGGATCCTCTATCTGTTTAGGTCTCGCCTAGAAAAGGAAGTTCCTACACTTCAATCGATCCTCAACTCCCTGTTGTTCATCAGTTCCTTACTGACTGCTATCACGGTCATCATGGGGCTGTTACTATCTAAGGAAGGGGGATTTGAAGGAACGACCTATGAAATCCATAAATATACCGGAGTTGGCCTATCCCTATTGACACTTGCATTACTGGCTTTTATCCGATTCAACGCTAGTGGCAAATACCAGAAAGTCTTTGCCCTTGGCATGAATGTTTCCATCATTCTGTTGCTTCTGGTTGGGCATTTTGGTGCATCCCTTACCCATGGTGAGGATTTTATCATGTCGCCCATCAGGGAAAAGAAATCAAAGGAACTGGATGCTGAAACCGCTATTGTTTTTGAGGATGCGGTTATGCCTATCCTTCAGGCAAAATGCGTAGGCTGCCATAATTCAAGTAAACCTAAGGGCGGACTGGTACTATCTGATAGTACATCAATCTTGAAAGGTGGCGAGAATGGAAAGGTTTTTACTGCAGGTAATGCCTTGACCAGTTTGATGATCGAACGTATCCTTTTGGATATTGAACATAAACATAAGATGCCTCCTAAAGGGAAACCTCAATTGAGTATCGATGAGGTATCTCTTTTACGGGCATGGATACAGAGCGGTGGCAAATTTGATGTTCCCCTTTCTGCATTCGCCGTTCAGGATACCCTTTTTCAGGCTGTCAAGTCTGTCTATGGTTTTGCTGGAGCAGAGACCTATGATTTCGCTGCAGCAGATGAAGCAGAGGTAAAAAATCTAAACACACCCTACAGGATCATCAACCCTTTGGATGCTGGCTCCCCAGCCTTGGATGTCAACTTTTATGGCAAGGACTTTTTTACGGATAAATCGCTTTCTGACCTATCCTCCATTGCCGAGCAAGTGGTCTCCATAAACTTGAGTTCCATGCCGATTAAAAAGGCCGACATCCAAACACTCAATAAATTTAAGAACCTGAGAATCCTGAACCTGAACAACAGTAAAGTAAGCAACGAAGACCTGGCATTGCTTAAGGACCATGAAAACCTTAAAAGTATCAGCCTCATCGGGACAGGAGTTGGCATAGAAGGAATCAAATCTTTGGCAAAACTGCCAAATATGAGGAAGATTTTCGTTTGGAACACAGCTTTAAAACCTACGGACCTGGATGCAATAAGGAAGGATTTTCCAACCCTGAAAATAGATGTAGGATCGAAATCTGATGATTCCCAAAAATTGGCCCTGACGCCGGTAAGGATAAATCCTAATCGGAGCTTTTTCCAGAAAGAGATGACAGTTTCACTTAGTCATCCTATTACTGGCGTGCAATTGAGATATACCTTGGATGGGACGGATCCGGATTCTTCAACGGCCAAGATCTATAAGGAACCCATCCTGCTGAACAAGGATGCTAATTTACGTGTCAAAGCCGTGAAAGACGGTTGGTTGCCTAGCAATGAAACCCAGCAACGCTTCTATGCAACTTCGTTTAGTCCTAAGACCATCGTGTTGGAAAGCAAACCTAGTCAACAATATAAAGCAAGAAAGGAACAAAGCTTCTTTGATCTGGAAAGTGGCGGCAATAACAATGCCGATGGTAAGTGGTTGGGATTTCAAGGGAATGACCTTTCAACGACGATGAGCTTCGGTCAAGCAATTTCACTTGATACCCTTGCTCTCAGTATTAAACAGTCCTATAATGAACATATCTATCCCCCTGAATATATTGAAATCTGGGGTGGAACTGACTCCCTGAACCTGAAACTGCTGAACAAAGTCAAATTGGACCTGGATAAAGTGGATAAAATGCGAAATAAACGAATGATTGCCTGTGCAATTCCTAATCAGAAAATCAGTTTTATTCGATTGAAAACAAAACACTATCCTAAAATTCCGCAAGGCTTTCCCGGAGATGGTAATCCACCTTGGTTATTTGTGGATGAAATCATATTAAAATAACTGGTATTTAACCTTTAAATCTATATCATGAATAGAAAAGCATTTATCCAAAAATCTACTGTCCTAACTGGGAGTCTGTTTATCATGAAAGACCTATTTTCCAAACCGAAAAATATCGTTTATGGTCATAATAGCATGAAGTATAGTCTGGATACGGCTTGGGCGACTAAACATAACCCGAAATTAACGGTTAATGATTGCCATGAAATGGTACAGGATAAAAAAGGTAGGATCATCTTGCTGACCAATGAAACAAAGAATAACATCATTGTCTTCAATAAGGATGGTAAAGTACTGGAAAGTTGGGGGAATGACTTCCCCGGAGGTCATGGCCTGACCTTGCATAATGAAAATGGAACAGATTACCTATATATCACCGATACCGATAGACATCAGGTCTATAAAACTACTCTTTCAGGAAAAGTACTCCTCACCATCGATGCCCCTCTAGGAATTGGACTTTACTATAAAAAAGAGGAATTTGTGCCAACGGAAACTGCAATCGATGATAATGGCGATATCTTTATTGCCGATGGCTATGGCGCTCAACATATCCTTCACTATGATAGTAAAGGTAAATTGATCAATCATTTTGGCGGTAGAGGAGAAGGAGATCAATTCCTAGATAATGCACATGGAATTGCCTTTGATAAAAGAAATGGAAAGAAAAGTCTATTGATTACTGACCGAACAAGAAACTGCTTTAAAAGATTTGATACAGCGGGGAAATTGTTGGAGATTATCCAGCTGCCGGGTGAATGCGTGTGTAGACCGGTGGTTAAAGGAAACCATGTTTATGCGGCAGTTTTAAGGTCCCCTAATATGGATGTTGCAGATTCTGGCTTTGTTACCATCTTGGACAAAAACAATAAAGTAGTCAGCAATATAGGTGGTACAGAACCTGTTTACCAAGATGGAACCTTAAAGACCATGCAGCAACAAGACAAGATATTTGTTCATCCCCATGATGTCTGTGTGGATGATGATGATAATCTATATGTGGCGCAATGGGCATCTGGAAAGGTTTTCCCATATAAGTTGAATAGGGTATAACCTCATCTTTTCTTATACATTTCCCTATACTTGATTTTTTCAGCTTCGCGCTCGATCAATAGTCGGGCAAGGGTATGTCCGGGGGATCTAATGCCGGCTTCTTCTGCCAGTGCCCGTCTAGCTTTTTCTTCGGAGACATCGATTCGATAAAGGATACTGATCAGTTTGTTGAAATTGCTGGAAACCAGTTCATCTAAATGATTGGCTAATTGTTCGAATTGTTCTTTCTCGGTCTTATATTTTGAGACATCTTCCAATTGAAGCTTGTCGGCAACCAAAAGCACAGGATAATTCTTGTTTTCCATATCATTTTCTCATTTCTACTGGTAAATTTAATTTTATTTTATCCATTTCCATTAAGTAAAATGACCTTTTGTAGCTGACTATTTTAGCTCCAAATTCTTTCAAATTCGAGTGTTTCATTCGAGTATGGCTTTGGTCTTATTCGAGGCATATTCGGAAAATTCGGAATGTGTCTCGAATGAGAGTGAACTTAGGTTCCGAAAAGCCACTTGATTGGAATAGCTAAAATATTATCTTGAAATGAGGTGCTTTGGCTATTATTCAGATTTCTCCACTGATTCTGTTTTTGGAGAACAGAAAATCTGCTTATGTATAATCAGGCAGATGCTGATGACTATAATGATTGCTGCAATCCCTAGGGTTTCGTGGGTTCTTTGGAAGCTATGCCGCATAAGACCTCCGATTCCTTGGATCATTAGCACAAATTCATTGAGGAATATCCCTAGCAATAGACCATAGACCCCAACTCCAATACCCTTATTCATTTTTAGTGCTTGGCTATTGAATGCGTAGCCCAATAAAAATAAAGAAATAATTACTAATAATACCAAATGTAGGTAGGCAATGACGATCGGTCTAAAGCCATAGACCAATTGGCTTAAGGCCGGAATAATGGAGATGGCCTGCAGGATCAATTTGATACAGACCGCTAAGGCCACACAGGACCACAGGATAAAGACAACTTTATTTAATTGTAATGCATCCGTTTTCTTTTTGGCTGCAAAGAATTTGATAAGGAATTTTGCCCATAGGAAGATCTGTACCAGAACGGTTAGCAGCAATAATCCATAAAGCCAATTAGGGAATCCTTTCCACCAGAGTACAGACAGAAAATAAGCAGGAACAACTGTTGAAATGTACAGCCAAGAGAACCTCGGGCTAATGATACTCTGTCCAAATTTTTTGAAAATCCAATGGTTCAACAAACCAAAACAGCTAAAGAAAAACCAGCCATTGTATTGGAAATGCAGATAGAAGTAAACAGAGGCCAATTGTTTCAATGGATCCAGTTGATGGGTTACCTTCAGGTAAACCAAGGCAAATGTGCCAATCGATGAGAGTACATTATAGATTACTGCGGCTTTGATCAAGATCAATATCGCTTTTGGAACAGAGGATTTATTGAGGTCCTGCCAGAGAACGATCGCAAACCAATAAGAGACCAACACGACTAAAGACGAGAATGTAATAGATAGAAAGGCATAGCCTGTAATGGTAAATGAGATCAGCATGCCCAAGGATGCCAGAAAATTAGCTAATAGGATATTCCTATAGGCTTTGGGAAGGCTCTTTTCCATGTTGTTTCCAGTAACGATCAAGATCAAGAAAATCATGATCGCTTGAGAAACCCATCCCGAAAAGGCAAAGTGTGAATGCGCATGCATCAGGTTTTTTTGATCCAGAAAGGGTAGGGGAAAGAGAAATTTAAGGCGCATCAATAGACCATAGATTCCCACGATCAGAAAACTGAACATGGTTAGTAGAGTCCAATCTTTTGCAGAATTAAATTTGAGTGTTGCTGACATTCCTTTTTTCTAAGCTTATTAACCTTCGACCTTTCCAGTGCAATACGTCGGGATAAAAACCTTTCCTTTTATTATGGATAGTTTTTCCTCTTTTTCAAGGTTTTTCATGGCTCGGATTATGGTTTCCACCCGTAATCCGGTCATATTTGCCAATTGTTGCCTGGTCAACATCAATCGATGGCATTCTCCACAGATGAGTTTGTTTTCATCGTTTAATTTATTGAGCAGATGGATCAGGATTTCCTCAGGCGAATAGCTGCAGATCATTTTCGTCATGAAGAGCTTGAACCGAAGTTCCCTAGCTATTCGTTGGGTTACCAAGAGCATAATGCTATGGTAATCGCTCAATATCTCCATAAATGCGCTAGAGGATAACTTTAGCATGGTACAAGGTTTGTCTGCAATGGCAGTCGCCACATGGAAACCATTATCAAGTATGGCAACCTCCCCAAATCCCTCGCCTGCACAGACGACCTTATGCAATACTTCTTTACCGTCAGCAAGGAAGTTGCATATTATTACTCGTCCACTGATCACTTGATAATAGAAATTTGAAGGACTATTCTCATGGAATATCACTTCTGCGCTTTCCACTTTTTTAACGGTTGCGCCTTTTTCAATAAGTAACTCGGATGGGATCATATCCTTGTTTTTTTTATGTCTTCCTATTTAAGACAAATTTATCTAGAAAGACGATTTTCATAGTTGATGGTAGTCACTCAAAATAGTGATTAGAATCAAAATTAGACTTAATTCTCTAATAGTCAATAGGATGTAAGGTTGATTACCATATATCAATACTGTTATTCAATAAATTATGATTTACCTCATAAAATTAGCCTCAAGCTTGCCGGTACCTTTGTAATAAACGTAATACACAATCATTGATTGAATTCAAAAAAATCTAAGAAACTATGAAAAAATTAACCGTACTCTTATTGATGGCCATGTTCATATACGCCTGTTCATCAAACAATAGTGAGCAAAAATCAGAGCGTTCCTTCCCAGAGGAAACAGCAGCCGCATCTAGCGATGCTGGTACTGATGCGAGCTCCTATGACCCTAACCGTGGAGAAGGAAAATTTACAACAGTTGACCTAGGCGACAAGCTGGATGTAGCGATGGCTGAAGCAGGTAAGACCATTGTAGATTTAAAATGTGCATCATGCCACAAGATGACCGATGAGAAGTTGGTAGGACCAGGATGGAAAGGCGTTTCAGAACGTAGAAAACCAGAATGGATCATGAACTTTATTACCAACCCAGATGCGATGTTGGATAAAGACCCTGAGTTGCAAGCGCAATTGGAATTGTGTTTAGTGCGTATGCCTAACCAAAACTTATCAGACGATGATGCCCGCAAAATCTTGGAATTTATGCGTCAAAATGATGGTGTGAAATAATTCGAAAGCAAGTTATTATATCTAAATCATACTATAATGGAATTTAAAAAATATTTTCTATCAGGGATTGCTGTGGCCACGCTGCTCACTTCATTCCAAGCTTGTAAGCCCAAAGGGGCCGGCGAAGCCGTCAGTGGTAATGCCGCAGAAAAGACCTATGTCGCTCCAGGAAAATACGATGAGTTTTACAACTTCGTATCAGGAGGTTTCAGTGGACAGATGTCTGTATACGGACTACCTTCTGGACGTTTGTTAAGAGTAATCCCGGTATTTTCCGTGGATCCTGAAAAAGGATGGGGATTCAGTGAAGAAACGAAACCTATGCTGGAAACTTCCCATGGGAATGTGCCTTGGGATGATTTGCACCACGTTCAATTATCAAAAACCGACGGTAACTATGATGGTCGTTGGGTATTTGCCAATGCCAACAATACTCCACGTATTGCCCGTATTGACTTGACTACCTTCCGTACAGCTGAGATCCTTGAACTACCGAACAGTGGGGGTAACCACTCATCACCTTATATCACCGAAAATACAGAGTATGTGGTGGCGGGAACTCGTTTTTCGGTTCCTTTAGATGGTGAAGGTGGCGACGTGCCTATCAATACCTTTAAGCAGAACTTCCGTGGTTCATTGAGCTTTGTCAGTGTAGACAAACAGAGTGGAAACATGGAATTGTCCTTCCAGATTGAAACTCCTGGTGTCAACTACGATTTAAGTCGTGCTGGTAAAGGTGTATCTCATGGTTGGTTCTTCTTCTCTACCTATAACACTGAACAAGCAAACACCTTGTTAGAGGTAAATGCGTCCAAAAATGACAAAGACTTTGTTTTGGCGGTAAACTGGAAAAAAGCAGAGGAATATTTAAAAGCTGGTAAAGGTAAAAAGGTTACTGGTCTGAAATATGCCCACAACAAGTATGATGAAAAATCACATACTTCATCTACTGAATTCAAAACGGAAACTATCGTCTTGAAGGCAGAAGAATTGGAAGGATTGTGTTACTATATCCCTTGTCCTAAATCACCTCACGGTGTAGACGTTGACCCTACAGGTGAATATATTGTGGGTTCAGGTAAACTTGCCGCTTTAATTCCTGTATTCTCATTCGATAAAATCCAGAAAGCGATTGCTGGAAAACAATTCGAAGGTGAATTCGGAGGTATTCCAATCATTAAATATGAAGCAGCATTACATGGCGAGGTTGAAAAACCAGGTTTAGGTCCTTTGCACACTGAGTTTGATGAAAAAGGAAATGCGATCACTTCATTCTTCGTATCCTCAGAATTGGTAAAATGGAATGTGAAGACTTTGAAAGTTCTAGACCGTGTTCCTACCTATTACTCAACAGGTCACTTGATGATCCCTGGTGGTGATACCAAAAATCCTTATGGAAAATATGTGGTTGCTTATAACAAGATTACAAAAGACCGTTTCCTTCCTACAGGACCTGAATTGTCACAAAGTGCGCAGATCTTTGATATTTCTGGAGACAAGATGCAGTTGATCTTGGACTTCCCTACAATCGGTGAGCCGCACTATGCCCAAGCGATCAAGGCAGACAAGGTTGTGGACAAGAGCGTCAAGATCTTCAAAATCGAGGAAAATACGAACCCACATGCCACTAAAGGAGAGAGTGAAGCTCGCGTAGAACGTAAGGGTAACCAAATCCATGTTTACCTAACTTCTATCCGTTCCCATTTTGCACCTGACAATATTGAGGGTGTTCAATTAGGCGATGAGGTTTATTTCCACGTAACCAATATTGAGCAAGACTGGGATATGCCACATGGATTTGCCGTAAAAGGCGCCAAAAATGGTGAGCTTTTGGTTATGCCAGGCGAAACCCAGACCTTAAAATGGGTACCAGACCGTGTTGGTGTGTTCCCATTCTATTGTACGGACTTCTGTAGTGCATTGCACCAAGAAATGCAAGGTTATATCCGTATTTCTAAAAAAGGAAATAATGTTCCGTTGACCTACAGTGTAGGCACAAACATGCCTAAAGAGAGTACTAACTAAAGCTACATAGAGATGAAATCTACAAATAACTTGTCAGTCTTGCACCGTGTCTTATTGGTACTATGCGGCCTGGCTTTAGTAGCAGTCATCTTCCTTCCGATTTGGCGTATTGAGCTGGATGCAGCTCAATACCCAGAAGGGTTGGAACTGCAGATATTCAGCCATAAATTGTCTGGCCAGGTGGATATCATCAACGGATTGAACCATTATATCGGCATGAAAACCCTACATAAGGAGGATTTCAAGGAATTCACAGTCCTTCCTTATATCATTGGATTCTTTGCATTGGCCTTTACCGTTGTCGGTCTTGCCAACAAAAGAAAGTGGGTATACTACTTATTTGGAGCATTCCTGCTATTTGGAATCGTAGCCATGGTTGACTTCTATGTTTGGGAGTACAACTATGGACATAACCTAGACCCGAATGCACCGATCAAAGTACCTGGCATGTCCTATACTCCTCCATTGATCGGCTATAAAAAGCTGTTGAATTTCGGAGCTTATTCCGTTCCCGATATAGGTGGTTGGATTTTTATCCTTTGCGGAATTATTTTGGCTTTTTGTGTCATTCAGGAATGGCGCAAAACGAAAACTTCTAAAAAACTTAAAAATGAACAGAACTAAGATATTTCTTATCTGCTTGAGCAGTGTCCTTCTGATCATGTTTGGATTGCAAGCATGTCAAGGCAATAGTGAACCAAAGCCAATAAAATATGGCTCTGACCAATGTGCTTATTGCAAAATGACCATTAGCGATGCTCGATTTGGCACACAGTTGCAGACTAAAAAAGGGCGTGTTTACAATTTCGACGATGTACAATGCATGATTTCCTTTGTGAAGGAAAGCAGCGTGAAGAAGGAAGAGGTTGCAGCCTATTTTTTACCTGACTATAGCAGTAATAAATTGTTGCCGGCAGACAAGATGTTCTATTTGAAAAGTGAAGAGCTGAAAAGCCCTATGCGCGGAAATATTGCAGCCTTTGAAAAGACAGAGGACCTGGAAAAGACAAAAGCTGAATTAGGAGGTACAACCCTTAGTTGGGACGACCTTTGGAAATAAAACCTGCATCATGGGAAGATCAGTTTGGAAGATATTTAGTGCGTTGATTTGTTTATTTATGGTAGTTGGCATGTCTCATGCCACTACCATTAAAGTAGGCAAAAATGAGTCGGTGAAATCCATAAAACAAGGGATTGCCCTGGCAAAACAAGGCGATACCGTGCTGGTTCAATCTGGAACCTATAAGGAGGGAAATATTATCATCGATAAAGCTATCAGCCTGATCGGTGAGGGCATGCCGACCTTGGATGGAGAGAAAAAACATGAGCCAATCTCCGTAAAATCATCCTATGTAAATATTCAAGGATTTAAGATCAAAGGCTCAGGACATTCCTCCATTAACGATGTAGCGGGAATAAAAATCTACAATACCCATCATGTCAACATCATCAACAATGTATTGGATGATAATTTCTTTGGGGTCTATTCGCAAAACTCCAAACATCTAGAAATCAAGGGTAACAAGATCCAGGCTTATGGAACAGCTGAACAATTGATTGGCAACGGTATCCATGGTTGGAAATCAGACAGCCTACTCATTGAAAACAATGAGATCTTAGGACATCGGGATGGCATCTACCTAGAATTTGTAACCCATACCCATGTCAACAAAAACCGCTCAGAGGGCAACCTGAGATATGGCCTACATTTCATGTTTTCACATGACAACAGCTATATAGAAAATGTATTCCGGGCAAATGGTGCCGGAGTGGCCGTGATGTACACCAAGAATGTACATATGGAGAACAATAAATTTGAAGAGAACTGGGGGGATTCCGCTTATGGTCTGCTCCTAAAAGATATATCAGACAGTAAAATAATCAACAATACATTTGATCGCAATACCGCTGGAATTTTTATGGAAGGTTCCAACAGGATCCAAATCGAGAACAACCTTTTTCAAGGAAATGGTTGGAGCGTAAAAATCCAGGCGAGTTGTATGGACAATGATTTTAAGAATAATAATTTCTTGCAAAACACATTTGATGTGGCGACCAATGGAACGTTGACCCTTAACAATTTTGAAAATAATTATTGGGATAAATATGAAGGCTATGACCTGGATAAGGATGGGATTGGGGATATTCCATTCCGCCCTGTAAGTTTATTTTCCATGTTGGTCGAACGCTATCCATCAGCCATGTTGCTTTTTAGAAGTTTTATGGTGACGTTGTTTGATCGTACCGAGAAACTGTTGCCAAGTTTGACCCCAGAAGGGTTAAAAGATGAGAAACCACGTATGAAATCAGTTTAATTATGATCGAAATCCAACATATTTTCAAAGACTTTGGCAAGTTTAAGGTGCTGAAAGACATTAACCTTAGCTTGAATGGAGGGGAGTGTGTCGCCTTGATCGGTCCAAACGGAAGTGGAAAAACCACGCTAATCAAATCTGTTTTGGGGATGGTGGTGCCGAGTGCTGGGATCATCAAATTTGACGGCGAGAATATCCAAAACAAATATTCTTACCGAAAAGAGATCGGCTATATGCCACAGATTGGACAATATCCAGAGAATATGAGCATAGGTCAGGTATTGGATATGATGAAAGATATTCGAAAGATGCCAGAAGATCAGTTAGATCTAGACTTATACCACGCGTTTAACTTACCAGCATTGTTGGATAAACGTATGGGCACGCTGTCTGGAGGGACTAGGCAAAAGGTCAGTGCATGTCTGGCATTTCTGTTTAATCCAAAGGCCTTAATCTTAGACGAACCAACGGCCGGCCTAGATCCACTTTCTTCGGAAATATTGAAAAGTAAGATCCAGAAGGTCATGAATGAAAACAAACTGATCATTATCAGTTCACATGTGCTCAGTGACCTGGACGATCTGGTTTCCCAAATCATTTATCTGCAAGAAGGGAAACTGATGTTCCATAAATCACTTCAACAGTTAAAGATAGATACAGGTACAGATAAATTGTCTAAAGCAATTGCGCAGGTCATGTCTGTTCCAAATCAAACTAAATAGGCTATCCATGAATAAAATTATACGCTACGTTTTTGTTGATTTACTGAGAAATAAAACCATTATTTTCTATACCGTTTTACTCTTTGCACTTTCAGTAAGTGTGTTCAGTATGGAAGATAATTATGAAAAAGGATTGGTGAGTTTATTGAACATTGTGCTTTTCGTAGTTCCTCTGGTAAGTATCGTGTTTTCAAGCATATACCTCTATAATAGTGCTGAATTTATTTGTTTATTAGTGAGTCAACCCCTGAAGCGGGGGAATATTTGGCTGAGCATCTTTGCGGGTCTGGCAGGTACCTTATGTCTATCCTTTTTTATAGGTGTAGGGATACCAACCCTCATTTATGCTTTCAGCAGTTCTGGATTGATTTTGGTCGGTTGCGGGTTATTGCTTTCTGTGATCTTTGTGTCAATAGCCTTGTGGACCTCTGTATTGATTCGGGACAAATCCAAAGGTATCGGACTTGCAATCCTCTTGTGGTTGTATTTCGGATTGCTGTTCGATGCCTTGGTCTTATTTATGTTGTTCCAATTTTCGGACTACCCAATCGAGAACTTTATGGTTGGCTTGTCCATGTTCAACCCCATCGATGTCTGTCGGATCTTGATCCTCTTACAACTCGACCTTTCTGCCATGATGGGTTATACCGGAGCAATTTTTAGAGACTTCTTTGGAAATGCACTAGGCATGGGCCTAACCATCGGCGTCCTGTTTTTGTGGGCGAGCATTCCGCTATGGCTATCGGTCAGGTATTTTAAAAAGAAAGATCTATAGGAGCGAGTACGGCAATTGGTACTATGCCAAGCAAATGACAGGTCCGATTGACGGTTTTATACATTGTCATAAAATTCATTTTTGCCATGATAATCAATCAATTCACAAAAATCTCAGAGCTTATCAAAGCTAATGAGTTGTGCATTGATGCCATTGCATCAATAGCGAAACCCTTACGGAAAATCAAAATCCCAATATTGCGTAAGGTCCTGACTCCTCGTGTCAATATCATGGAAGCTGCAAAAATTGCAAACTGTTCTGTAGATGACTTTAGACGTGTTCTGGAGCCACTAGGCTTTACTTGGGAAGAACAAACAGCAGCCTTGGATGCTACGGAAGAAAAGGAAAATACAAAACCAGGATGGTTACTGGAAAGTGAGCACATAGTGCCATTGGATGTCCGTCCCATTTTGGATGCAGGACGAGACCCCCTTAAGGAAATCATGTCTGCATACAAATCTCTCCCTGAAAAGGCAGTACTGGAAATCATCAATACCTTTTTGCCATTCCCACTGATAAGCAGATTGGAAGATAAAGGCGCATTCAGTTATACCGACGAGGTTTCAAAAACTGAGTTCCATACTTATTTCTATAAGCCAATGGCAGAGAAATCGGTGACCAAAATAGAGTCCATGATATCGTTTGTATCCTATGATGTGATCGAAGGGATTCTGAATAAGAAAAGTTTCGATATGTTGGAGTTGGATGTCAGGAGTTTGCCTATGCCACAACCAATGGAGCGTATCTTGGAAACCTTGGCCCAATTAAAAGCGAATGAAGGCCTTTTTGTCCAACACAAGAAAGTGCCACTTTACCTGTTGGAAGAATTGGGCAATCTACCTTATCGGGTATTTGTCAGTGAGATTGCTGAAGGAGATGTGAGAATATTAATTCATCCATAAGTAAAGAGATATGACTTTAAGTTCGATGGATAATGCCACTAAAGGATATGTAGTCGTGCCATTTTTTGCTACGGCGGCTATCTTTTTCCTAGTTTTCAGCATCCTGTTGGTTATGACGGGTAGCCAAATCCTAGGGCATTATTTTCAACCTAAGGTTCTAGCCATAGTCCATACCCTGGCCTTGGGCTGGGGGACCATGATCATATTTGGTGCAGCCTATCAATTAGTGCCGGTCATATTTGAGCAAACTCTATTCTCCCCTAAATTAGCTTTGTTCAGCTATTTCCCGTTAACCGTAGGTAGCTGTCTCTTGATCCATAGCTTTTGGAATTTCCGGACTGATTGGGTCCTGATTTTAGGTGGGGCCTTAGTTTGCTTGGCTTCTTATATCTATTTCCTGATCATTTGGATGACCAGTAAGAACCATGAAAAATCGTTTGAATTCAACCTGTTTTTCATGGTTTCCGCTTTCTGGTTATGTTTCACCACAACTGTTGGTTTATTGCTGGCCATCAATTTAGGGCATCACTATATTTCCAAGAATCATTTAGACATTTTGAAGCTGCATGCACACGCCGGTTTAGCTGGATGGTTTCTACAACTGATCCTTGGGGCGGGGGCAAAGATGATCCCTATGTTCGTCATGGGTAAATCGATCAAGAGAAAAGCATTGTTTATTTCTGTTACCCTGATCAATACAGGATTGATCATGTTCCTGCTGCACGGATACAGAAATCAAGTGGATTACAAACTTCTGCTATGCGGAACATTGATCCTAGCGGGTGTCATTAGTTGGGGCGTATTTATTCAAGACTGTTTAAAGAACAGACTTCGAAAAAAAATAGAAATCCCTATCAAACATAGCTTACTATCCATAGGGAGCCTATTTGCTGCTTTTGCAAGTTTGCCACTTGTAATTAATCAAGAGTCGGGGAATTGGATTACCCTCTATATGGTTTGGATTTTCTTGGGTTGGATAACAGGAATAATCTTGGGAATGACCTTTAAGACCCTGCCATTTATAATATGGAACATTAAGTATAAAAACTTGAACGGAATGGCCAATGTGCCTATGCCGAAAGACCTATATAGCCATCAATTATTAAAGGTCCAATATATCCTGTTCCTTGCCGGATTATCTCTTACCGTGCTGGCCGTTGGGTACAAAATCAAATGGTTGATCACTGTCAGTTCTATCCTATGGGTCCTGCTTTCCGTTTCGTACTTAATGAATGTTTTAAAGGTGCTGACTCATAAGAGGAAGGAGGAATATGGAAGTTGATTTTACATCTCCGTTTGCTTCGGAGCAATTGAAGGCGATACAATCGCTGATGTTGGTCATGGATCCAGAACTTGGGATAAACGTCATTGATATGGGCTTGGTCTATGGATTTGATTTTACAAAGAGTGACAAGCTCCAGATTCAAATGACCTTAACGACGCCCTACTGTCCGATGGCAGGGTCCATCACGCAAGCGGTGCAAAAAAGTATGGAAAACACCTTTCCTGACCGAGAAATCATATTAGAATTGGTCTGGCAACCGGAATGGTCGCCCGATCGGATGACCGAGGCGGGAAGGGAACAATTGAATAGACAATAGAACTAAATTAATACTACTATGAAAAATGTAATCTATGTGATCTGTTGGAGTTTATTTGCTCTGACGATGGCGTCTTGCCAAAAGGACGATGGTTTGGAGAATCCTTTGGAAGATAAAATGATCATTGCTGAAAAAACGATAAATGCTTCGACGCAAGTCCAGCTTTTGGCTGATAAGGATCTGGTTGTAGGTTATCAACAAGTTTATATCAGAGTTTTGAAAGATGGAAAAGCTAATGCTACAGATAAGATAGAATTTTCTCCAGTGATGGATATGGGTACCATGAAACATGGCGCTCCTACCGGTAAATTTGCTTTCAATTCTGCCGTTGATGCTTACCAAGGTTTTGTGGTTTTTACCATGCCTACTGCGGATAATGGAACTTGGGCAATTGACCTGAAAATCAATAATGAAACGCTGAACTTTCCGGTCGTAATTAAACCTGCAGCAACAGGGAATGTTCCTGTCAAGTCTTTCACTGCACCCGATAATAAACGCTACATCTTGGCATTGGTACAGCCTTCTTCCCCAAAGATTGGAATCAATGATTTGGAAGTGATGGTATTCTGGAGAGAAAACATGTTTTCATTTCCTGTTCAGGATGGATTGACCTTAGATTTTCATCCCGAAATGACCTCCATGAACCATGGCTCTAGCAATAATGTTAACCCACAGGGGTCAGGTGCAGGGATATATAAAGGGAAAGTGAATTTCAGCATGTCTGGAGATTGGAGATTGTTCTTCAATATCAATAAGGGTGAAACCCAATTAGGGAAAGATGTCTTTCTAGATGTTCTTTTTTAGATAATAAGGATCAATAAAATTGTTAGGACTCGTTAAAATTTAGGGCTTATGAAAAGGGTTTCTTTTATTTTAAGTTTTTGCTTCCTTGCGGCTGGACAATATGTTCAAGCCCAGCATCATCATCATGACACCTTGAAGAATGTTGCCATTGAGGAAGTGGTGGTAAGTACTCAGGTTTCTGTAAATAAGCAGCTTGAAAATGAACAACGAGCTTCGAAACAAGCAAATATTGACCAGATCTTGGACAGGATAGCTGGAGTTCAGATGGTTCGCCGGGGCAATTATGCCTGGGAACCAACCATCCGTAGCCTAAATGCTGCGCAGATCAATTTGACGATTGATGGAATGGCGATCTTCGGAGCATGTACCGATCGTATGGATCCAATCAGCTCTTACATTGAGCCCAGTAACTTGAAGCAGATCAATGTGAATATTGGCCCATCATTCAACAGCTATGCTGGGGGTATGGCCGGAGGAATGAACTTCAAACTGGCCAATCCAGAACTTTCCAAAGTCCCTCAATTGAATGGAATGCTGGGGACAGGTTATGAATCGAACTCACAAGCGGTTCAGACCTTGGCATCCCTGCAATATAGCTCGGATAAATTTGCATTCCTCGTGAATGGAATCTTTAGAAAAGCACAGAACTATAAAGCGGCGGGCAAGGCAATCGTTCCCAATTCGCAGTTCCAGAAATGGAATGGATCTATTGCTGCGACCTATAAGTTGAATTCCAAGAATCAAATACTTGCCCAATATCTTGCCGATTATGGTCAGGATATTGGGTATCCTGCATTGACCATGGATGTTGCCTTTGCCAATGCAAATATTGTTTCCCTGACCCATGTCTATAATGCCGGCAAAGATGGGCTGAATGAAATCCGATCCAAGGTTTATTTCAACCATATCGACCATGCAATGGATGATAGCAAAAGGCCTGCGGAAACTGTTCCGATGCACATGGATATGCCTGGCCTATCATGGACTGCTGGTTTTTATTCCGAGTCGGGCTATCAGTTTGCCAAGCATCATCTGCAAGCAAGGCTAAATGGATACATCAATAGGTTGACAGCCAATATGACCATGTATCCAAAAGAAGGTAATCCCATGTTTATGTTTACCCTGCCTGATGCACAGCGGGATTTACTGAGCTTGGACCTATCAGATAGATACTATCTGAATGAAAAATGGATGCTGGATTTTATGGGCACCTATAGCTTGGCAAACTCCAGTATCTATAGCCAGAAAGGGGAGGAACAGCTATCTAGTTTAACGGATGCTCGTCTCGATCGATCTAATCACCTTGGAAACATCAACCTGACCGGCCATTATCATCCATCTGCCCATTTGCATTGGATGGCGAAGATTGGATATGCTAACCGCAGTGCCAGTCTTCAGGAGTATTATGGGTTCTATCTGTTCAATCGGTTGGATAACTATGATTACCTAGGGAATGTGGATTTGAAAACCGAGAAGTCAATACAGGCAAGCTTTGGTCTCAGCTATCAGCTTCCTTGGCTTAGATTGGAGGCAAATCTGTATAACTACTATTTTAGGGACTACATTGCCGGAAGGATTAATCCCGACTTTCATGTGATGACCATTGGTGCCACTGGGGTGAAACAACATCAGAATTTGGAACATGCCAATCTGATGGGGGCTGAAATGGCCATGAAGATCAAGTTCCTAAAGAATCTGGAGTGGTTAAGCACCATTGCCTATTCTGAAGGAAAGGATTTTGATGGCAATTACCTGCCGTTGATTTCGCCTTTTACCAATAATAATACTTTCCTCTTTAACCATAAGGGCTATGTGGCGCAATTTGAAGTAAGTTATTTTGCTAAACAAAATAAAGTGAGTTCCGCCATTTATGGAGATACCGCTACACCCGAAGCAACCTTGTTCAATGTTGCGGTGCGGAAAGCCTTTCAAATAAAGCAGCAAAAACTAACCGCCAACTTGAGGATGGAAAATATCTTTGATAGATATTATTTTCGCCATCAAGATATCATGAAGATTGCTAGACCTGGCCGTAATTTAATCGCCCAGATCAACCTTTCTTTCTAATTTTTTGCACAAAATAGGCCTTTATGTTTCGCCTCATAAAATATTGGGGCTTTTGTGGTTAGCTTTATGTAATTCTTGAAATCTATCTCTCATTCTAAAACCATGCCTATGAAAAACGTGATCAAACGTGATGGTTCTCTTGAACTTTTTCATTCCTATAAAATTGAAGATGCCATAAAAAAGGCATTCGAAAGTGTGTCTGTTCCTTATGATGAACAGATCATAGAAACTATTCTGGACGAACAACAAAATGCGGACCTCTTGGATGTTGAAGACATTCAGGACGTCATTGAAAGAAAGCTCTATGCAGCTGGTTATTTTCAGGTGATGCGCTCATTTATGTTGTTTCGCCATACCCGAAAATTACAACGTGAGCATATCGATCGTTTTGTAGATTCCAGTACCTATGTGGATAGCAGTCATGCCGTCGAGGAATATATTTACCAAAACGATTGGCGTATCCAAGCGAATGCCAATAACTCATTTTCCAATGCAGGTTTGGTGAACAATACTGCTGGAAAGATCATTGCCAACTACTGGTTGGATAAGGTTTATAATAGGATTGAAGGTCATGCCCATCGTAACGCTGATATCCATATACATGACTTGGATTGTCTAACCGGTTATTGTGCCGGTTGGAGTCTAAGGGTGTTATTGGACGAAGGTTTCAATGGTGTCAGGGGTCGGGTTGATAGTAATCCACCTTCGCATTTCAGGGAATCCTTGGGCCAGATGGCTAATTTCTTGGGGATTCTGCAGAGTGAATGGGCAGGAGCTCAGGCCTTCAGTTCGTTTGATACCTATCTTGCACCTTATGTCTTTAAGGATTGCCTAAGCCAGATTGACGTCAAGAAAGCTATCCGTAGCTTTGTCTATAACCTGAATGTTCCTGCTCGTTGGGGGCAGTCTCCATTTACCAATATTACCCTCGATTGGAATGTCCCACAGGACTTAAGGGACCAAATCCCAACCAAGGCAGGAAAACATCTTTTCAGGGGCATCAATAATGAAGCCTTGAAAACATTGGCGCTTGAAAGAGGCGTTCAAGATTTGGAAGATTTGACCTATAAACATTTCCAGCCGGAAATGAACATGATCAATCGGGCCTATTATGAAGTCATGACCGAGGGCGATGCAAATGGACAGCCCTTTACATTTCCTATCCCTACCGTGAACATCACGGAGGACTTTGATTGGAACGGAGAAAATGTGGATGTCCTGTTTGAGAATACGGCCAAGATCGGTTCATCTTATTTCCAAAACTTTATCGGTAGCCAATATTTTATTGATGAAAATGGAGATCGGCAGGAAAATCCGGATGCCTATAAACCGAATGCCGTCCGGAGTATGTGCTGCCGTTTGCAACTTGATCTTCGGGAATTGCTGAAACGTGGAAATGGTCTCTTTGGAAGTGCGGAGATGACCGGCAGTATCGGTGTGGTAACCATTAATATGGCCAGATTGGGTTACCTGTACCAAGGAAATAGGGAAGGCCTGTTTGCCCGACTGGATGAACTGATGGAAATCGGACGTTCTACCCTCGAAAAGAAAAGGAAATTTATACAGGAAATGTACGACAATGGTTTATATCCTTATACCAAGAGATACCTTTCCCATTTCAGGAATCACTTTTCGACCATCGGTGTCAATGGGATGAATGAAATGATCCGGAATTATACCGGCAATCAGGAGAATATTGTTTCGGATTGGGGGATTGAATTCGCCAGTGAGATCCTGGATTATATCCGCGAGCGCTTGAAAAAATTCCAAGAGGAAACCGGCAATCTATACAACCTGGAAGCTACTCCTGCTGAAGGTACAACCTATCGTTTTGCTAAAGAGGATAAAAAACGCTTCCCTGATATTCTGCAGGCTGGGCAAGATCAACAGATATACTATACCAATAGTTCCCAAATTCCGGTAAATCATACGGACGATCCATTTGAAGCATTGTTGCTGCAGGATCAACTGCAATGTAAGTATACCGGCGGGACGGTACTGCACCTGTACATGCGGGAAAAGATCAGTACTCCTGAAGCCTGTAAGCTGTTTGTAAGGACCGTATTGAGCAATTTCAGATTGCCTTATATCACGGTAACTCCTGTATTTAGTATTTGCCCTGTGCATGGATACCTGAATGGGGAACATGAATATTGCCCAAAATGTGACGATGAAATCGTGAATCAATATAATTTAAATAGTGAATATGGAAACCATGAAGAATGAAAGATTGCTATTGTTGCAGCAACATCAGCAAGAACGCAGTAAATGTTTGGTCTATACTCGTGTAATGGGGTATCATAGACCTGTTGAAAGTTTCAATATCGGTAAACAAGGAGAGCATAAACAGCGGACCCTGTTCCAAGAAGGATATGGCAAATGCTCTATATGATATAACTCCTTTTACCTTATTGGATTACCCTAATAAAGCAGCCTGCATCCTTTGGTTTGTGGGCTGCAATATGCGGTGCCAATATTGTTATAATCCTGATATCGTATTTGGTAAGGGAAAGATAGGGATCGATCAAGCTGAAGCTTTTTTGAAATCTCGAAAAGGCCTATTGCAAGCGGTTGTCTTCAGCGGTGGGGAATGTACCATGCATCCAGATATGATGCCCTTGGTGAAGATTGCCAAATCTTTGGGATACCTCATTAAAGTCGATACCAATGGCGCGAGACCAAAGCTGATCAAAAACCTTATTGACAATGATCTTTTGGATTATGTAGCGCTTGATTTCAAGGGCTTGGGACAGCGTTTCCATGAAATTACTGTTACTGGTTCCTTCGAAGCTTTTGAAGAAACATTGGATATCTTGTTGAATGCCAACATTCAATTTGAAGTTAGAACAACTGCGCATTCCCAATTGCTATCTGCTGCTGATCTGCAGGAAATGTTGAAATTCTTGGAAGATCGCGGTTACAGAAATAATTACTATCTGCAGAAGGCTTTAAACAATGTCAAGATGATTGCCGAATTGGGTGATTCGAATTATGGGGATGAAGAATTGAGATTCGGGGACAATGGGTTGAGGGTTGTTGTACGAGGCTAGAACAAAAAAACCAGACCAGGAATTGATCCTGATCTGGTCTACTATTACTATAAACAAATTTTATTTCTTTTCAATAAAGGCTGCTGCCTGAATTTCATTGGCATCTTTGACAACCAATCCTTTTTTAGCATTTCCTGTTTGAGGATCGATAGCATAGAATTGTGGGAATTTATCGAGTTCCGTTAGTCCGACATACGCTTTGCCTTCAAATACATATGGCCAGCTAAGCCCTGATGGCATATTGTTGTAAGTTGGAATCCCTTTTACCCAATTGAATTTTTTCTCCTTCATATGTACCACGGCATATTGGGTGGAAGCATCCATTCCAGGTTGTTTTCCAGCTTCATATTTCTTGTTGTAGAATTCAATCAAGAATATATCATCCAATAATGGCCACACCTTACTGAACCTATAACCAGCAGATGCTGCTTCTAAATCCCAGAAGTACCCTTTGTCGAAAGTAGTGGCGCCTTTTCTGATAACCAAAGCACCTGCTTTTTTAGTTCCGAAGTTATTGCCCGAGAAAACATAGACATCACCATTAGAAGCTACACCGATTTGGGAATATCTGGCTGAACGATAAAAACCTCCAGAAATAGATAGACGTGGATCGGTATATACCGCTTCGGTCTTTAATGTCTTAGCGTTTATTTTTGCGACCACAACTTTATCAATATCGGTGTTTTCGTGGAAGTGGAGACTGGTATAGAATGCATCGTCTTTACCATCTGCTAATCCAATCAAGGCAGCATTTTTACCTTCGAATCCATTAAATTGATTGACTTTAAATGTTTGGAATTGGGGTTCTCCCGCTGCAAGTCCAATACGGTTCATGGTCCCAACGGTTTTATCAGCAGCTCTAAATCCACTCATGATGGTATAGGCATAATCTCCGACAGCTCCAGCCGTTACGAATCCGTTTTGGATTTCGAATTGATTTCCTACCGTCATGGGTGCTCCTGATGGATTTATGGTGAAACGTTGGCCAACGTGTGCATCCCCACGACCGTATTTGATTCCCACTAGGCCTGCATGTCCATATGACATATATTGTGTGAAGGTATTGGTAAATTCCAAACCGGTACCTTTTGGTGAAATACTGTCTTTTTCGTTTTCCAAAGAGTTTGCAGAAAGGAAGTAAGTTGCGGTAGTTGAACCAGGGACCGATACAGCAACCAGAAATTTACCTTCTTTGTTCTCCTTTACAGGTGTAGGAGGCACTGGGCTTTCTTCTGTACAGGCAACTAGGGTTAATATTGCCATTGCGTAAATCCATGATTGTTTGATTAATTGATTTTTCATTTTTATGAAATTATTGATGTTAATTTATTGATGAGTTATTGCGTTTTATAAAGTAATACCTAAGTTTTACAGCGAAACTTCTTCCCGGTTTTTGTAAGCTGTAATTATCATAGAGCATGGCGTCTGCTAGGTTTCTAGCCTCCACACTGATATTGTATTTACCGTTTTTAAGCATGTAGCTTGCGGAGAAGTCGCTATATAACTGCTGAGGCACAATCGCTTTGGATGCCCTATCGGCATAGGCATAGGAATGCAGATAGATTTTGTCCACAAAGTTTAGGGTGTAATTGATGTTTAGGGTATTTCCTTTACCGAAAAGGTTGTGGAAGTAATAGGTGGCATCAACATTCCAGAAGAAGTAGGGCAGATTGGGCATTCGATAACCATAGTTGCCGTTGAGCTGTGTTTGGGCAAGGTTGGAGAAAGGGGCCTTGTCCCTGATATCCATGTAGGTAAATGTACCACCAATAGAAGCCTTGTTTTTATAGTACAGACGTGCTTCGAAATCAGTTCCCCATCTGGTTACACGACCATGATTTCTGTTCTGAAAAACAGTTTCACCATTTAGAGCATCCCCTTTTCTGCCTGGCAACCGTTGGATGAAGTTATAGGTGTCCCTATGGTATCCAGCCCAGTCAAGAAATAAGTTGTATGAAGGACTGATTTCCTTATTGAAAGTAATACCCAGGTTATAATTGTTGGATTCTTCCGGTTGTAACGTGATGTTTCCTTCATCTAAGAGCTCATCGCCAAATAATTCGCGATCATTCGGCAATCGGTATGCTTTTTCTGCAGAGGCTTTAAATTGGAAGTCTTTGTAGAAATAATTGCTCGCAATACCGTAACCTGTTTTAGAGGCGTTTTCCTGTCTTTTAGAAGTTATTGATTCCTCGTTGGTTTGCGGGCCGGTCGCTCTGTTTAAGTAATGCTTTCCAAACACGATGGTGTTCCATTTTTTTCTGTAGGTAAACCTGTACTCCAAACCCAAGGAGTTCTTTAGACTTGTTCTGGTCATACTATCTGCTGCATTCGGAAGTTCGGGATACAGGTCATTTGCAATGCTTTCCAGATTAGGTTTTCTGGCATAAAAGGAAAGATTGTTATTGATGTTAACAGAATGGCTCTTGTTGATGCGGTAACCGATACCTAGGGATGCAGATTGGTTGCTGTTAGAATATTCCGCCATTCCTAGACTTGCTTCACCATAGGCTGCATTAACCCCTCTTAGGTCCGCCATTTTCTTTTTAGAGCCATCCCAACTGTACTTATAAGCAGAAGTGTCTATACTTCCAGCTTTTTCGTAGTTGAAATTCCCTGTTGCTCGGACGCTTAATCCTTCAATTAATAGGTTCCTTTTGTCATATACGAAGGAGGGAAGGATGGATTTGCTGAATGCGGTCCTTTCACCAAATACATACCTCATTTCAGACCCATGTTGGATGTCTCGATGGACTTGTCCCATCGTAAACCCAAATAACATTCTGTCAGCCCATTTCTTACCGACTACTCCAACCTTGGCGATTAAGGTTTCATTCCTGTAATGATCATGAAAGCGTCTGAACCAAGAAGAGTCTGCAGACCATGCAGAACCGGTTTGCCAATTATCTCCTTCGGATTCAGGTGAATTGTCCTTAGCAAAAATCCGGTATGATGTCTTTACATTATAATTGTTGTCAGAATAATTTTGAAAAGCATTCAGTTGTAGTGATACTCCCGAGTTAAAAGTGTGGTTCAAACTGAGGTTGCTTCTCTGGGTATTAAAAGATCCATAGGAATAGGACGCATCCAGGGAGGTATTGGCAGACTGGTTGGTGACTATATTGATTACTCCACCTAATGCGTCTGAGCCAAATTCAATAGGCACAACTCCTTTGTATATTTCAATGCGGTCAGCGGCATTCACAGGGATATTGTTCAATTGAAAGGCAGATCCCATACCCTCCATAGGCACTCCATCGATGAAGACACGGATGTTTCTCCCAGTAAAGCCATTCAGGGTAATGTTCATATCGGAACCAACACCTCCTGTTTCGCGAATTTTTACCCCTGAAGCCCTATCTAATAAATGCGCTAAATCTAATGTGGAATTGTACTGAGATTTTGCATCTATGGCCACCACATTGAAAGGGGTTTCTCGGACTTTCTGTACAGCACTTTTGCCGTGAACTACAACTTGGTCTATATTGGTGCTTGGATCAATCTCAAGATAGAATACCTGATTGATGTTTTCATTGTCAAGAACCTTGATCCGCCGAAGTTGACTTTTGTAACCTATGGCCGAAGCCAATAGTTCATATTCTCCTGCAGAAGTCGACAAGATAAACCTGCCGTTTTTATCAACTTCTGAATGGTGGTTTGTTTTACATATTCGCACAGAAGCATGTTCGATGACTTGGCCTGTCTGATTGAATATATGTCCAGTTATTTTAGAAGATTGCGGGAAAGCTTGGAGGACTGATAATCCTATAAAAATTATCAGGAATAATACTTTTTTCATTGTTGGGTAAAATATTGAAATAACTATTAAAACTTTTAGCTATAAATAACCTATTGCTATTTAGATTAATTATAAATAACTTTGCAAAGTTATAGTTACAATAGAAAATATTTAGCGAAATCCGGGACAAAAAGTAATGAAAAAAGGGATGGTAGTGCGTTCAGAAATTACTGAATTAAGACGAGTTTTATACGACAATTTTATAGAGGACAATCCAACAAATAATGATAAGTCAGTACATGATAATCAATTTGACTATGTGCAGAATGGGATAACGGTTTGCTGCAAAACTCAGCTTGCTAAAGGATTGCATATCGCCGAGGTAAACCTGGATACCTGCTGTTCACTGACCAATACATGGTCGACAGAGAAACCCCATGTGCGCTTCTTCTTTTATCTCAAAGGAAACTCACATGTGAACAATGGCGCTGGAAATGAAAGCTATTCACATCGGATAGGGATGCTACAGCGGAACTTTTTAGATACCCAAGGGGGAGGGGGTGAGATCGTTATAGAGAAAAATGATCAGGTACATTATATCATCATAAAAATGACCTATTCTTTCTATTTGGAATTACTAAAAGATGAGGAATGGATAGAAAACGATCCATTTCATCAATATATCCTGCGTGGAAGACCTGAGAACCGACCGAATGAAACGCTATTTATGGATTTAGGGATCTTGAAAATCTTGCAGGAAATCATGAATAATGAAAGTGTTGTCCATCATCGCTATCATTACCTGAAACTTAAGTTGAAAGAATTGCTGTTTGTGATATATCAGAAAACCAATACGGGAGAGGTTGTTCCGGAGAAGGGGTCCAATTCTAACAATAGACTTGAAGAAATTAGGTCTTACCTTGTTCAAAATTTAGAGAACCCTCCATCAAGCGCAGATTTAGCAAAGCGGTTTATGCTGAATGAAAGAAAACTAAAAGCAGATTTCCAGAAAAAATTTGGAAAGACCATTTACGGTCTTGTCATTCATATGCGTATGGAGAAGGCTATACAGCTTCTGTATGAAAACTTAAATGTTAATGAGATAGCTTGTATTTTGGGGTATAGCAGTGTTCCACATTTTATCAAAGTGTTCAGGACTTACTATGGCGACACCCCAAAACAGTTCATGCTGGATATTCATAATAAGAGTACGACTATTCCTCAATCCAAGCTTTTATGTAATCATATTCAATGAGGGTAACTGCATCGTTATTGTCTGTGTAATTAGCAGCTCCAAGTCCAATTTGGTCTAAACTAGATATGCCACTGTTGTTCCAGGTATAGAGCCGGGTATTGTTTACAAAGAAATCAACTTTACCATTTTCAAATTCAATTCGTAGAATATTAGTTTTGCCAATTCCTTGAATGGCAGATGATTTAGTCCAATCCTGTATTAGGTTAAATTCATCTTTGACATGTTTGAAAACGGTGTAGCCTATGTCAGCATTTAAAACTATCCAGGATAGGGTGCCCTTTTCCAATCGACTATAAAATATCGCAGGATCTCCTAATCCTGCGGTTTGTTTATATCCTATCTCGAGAATTTGTTTTTTAGCTTGTCCAAATATGCTTTTTGGTGCAGTATTCCCATTGACATGATTTGAATTAATCCTATAACTTACCACATAATGGCCATCTTTCTCTTCAGAATTGAACCCCAGGTTTTCATTTCCAGTTACCCAGCCGCTATTCCCATCAAAATTTTCCTCAAAGACTAAGGTCCCATGTTTACTTCCATCCTCATCCTTACTACAGGAAGCAAATAGGATTAAACAACAAAAAGGGATGATTGCGCTCCATTTAATTGATTTATTTTTCATGATCTTCTAATATTACAATGTGACTTATTTCATTCGAATTTCTTAGGCATCATAGGCAGCATTCGATTTTATAAAATTAGAAGAGAGCCAAAAGGCAAACAATACTTAAAAACCATTAATTTTTCCAGTAGGAGAGTTTATGGAAATTTGGAATAGGTTAGGGTTTATTGATTTTATTCAAAGAAGAAGTTCAGAATTAAATTATTAATGTTTTTTGCTGATGAAAAACCTTAATATCATTGCTATCTGGCATCAATAGAAAATTCCATCAAGTTAAAGTAATACTCTATTTATGTAAAAAAACGGTTTTAGGCAAAGGAAATATCATTTCTCGTAAATTTTCTTTTTTGTATTATCTACTGTTTTTGTTGATAAATATTAATTATTAATATTGTTAATAAATTTAATTTATTATATTTATTGTTATTAATAAAATATATAAACCGAAACCTAAACAATGTTGACCTGTTATTTTAATTAGAGGTAGTTGTAAAAGTGCCAATAAAGTTCCTAGTAACGCAATTCATCCGCTTAACCATTTTGATTTTTTTGATACTGATTTGGTGGGAATGAAAATGAAATGGCTAGCCTATTAAATGCGACTTTAAATTAAAGGTAAGTTTCTTTTGCCAGCATCAATGATTAGAAATCTGATATAAACTTGAGCTTGTTTCTAATTATATATAAATAAAAATTTTAAAATTATTCATCCATGAAAACTATATTTCGATACCTATTGTACTCATGTGTCCTGTTTATTATTTCTTGTAAAGATTTTCAAAAATTAGCGGAGAGGCAAAACGGCTTTGTCTCCTTATTTAATGGAAGGAACTTAGATGGATGGGAAGGAGATCCAACTTATTGGCGAGTAGAAAATGGAACTATCATAGGAGAGGTTACTCCAGAAACTCTATTAGAGAGAAATTCATTCTTAATTTGGAGAAAGGGAATGGTCAGTGATTTTGAATTAAAGGTGGTTTTTAAAGTTTCTAGTGAGGGTAATAGTGGGATTAATTATAGAAGTGAGGAAGTTGAAGGTTTGGATTATGCTCTAAAAGGCTATCAGGCAGATATCGATGGAAAACTTCAATATATGGGAATGAACTATGAAGAAAGAATCCGAACTACCATTGCCAAACCTGGAGACCAGGTTAAATTAAGTGCTAGTCAAGGATCATTACAGGATAACATATCAAATAATGTATGGCTACCAACTACGGTCGTTAATTCTGAGCCTGATCTTGAAAAGCTGAAGACATTAGTTAAGAAGAATGATTGGAATGAAATGAGGATTTTAGCAAAAGGCAATGTTTTAGAACATTATGTAAATGGTAAGCTTTTTAGCAGTGTTACTGATGAAGATGAGAAATATCTGAAAAAAGAAGGGTTATTAGGGGTTCAAGTTCACGTTGGTCCACCAATGAAAATTGAATATAAAACCATATTACTTAAAAGATTATGATCGTTTTCAAAATTTGGAAGTATATCGATTATGACTTAAATAATCTTGGATATAAAATATTTCAACTCCCTTTTGTTGTTCTTGTCTCATTCATGTCCTTGGTTTGCACTGTGTCATGTGATGATACCAGAGAAAATGAAAATCAGAAACCTGAGGAAAATAGGTTTGTCATCGAAACTCTAGCTGTAAATTTAGATGAACCGATTCAGATGGATATTTTGAAAAATGGGGATATTCTCTTTGTCGAAAGAAAAGGTAGGATAAGTTTATTTCAGTCGAAAACAAATAAGGTGATACCTATCGGACATATTCCAGTAAGTGTTGGTTACTATGATGAAGATGGAAAGGTGTTAAGTGAATCAGGTGAGGACGGTATGCTGGGAGGGGTTGTAGATCCAAATTTTGAAAGAAATGGTTGGATATACCTCTACTATTCTCCAAAAGGATTAAAACATTACAGTATTCTTGCTCGGTTTGAAGTGAAGAATAACCAATTAGTAATGGCCAGTAAGAAGGTTCTTCTTGAGATTCCTAACCAGAGGATTTCCTGCTGTCATTTAGGGGGGGGATGTTGTTCGATAAAGATGCTAATTTATATTTATCGACAGGAGATAATACTCCCAATGATCCTAGAGGCTATTCTCCTTTGGACGAAAGGTCGGGCAGATCCTTGTATGATTCCCAAAGGACTGCAGCAAACTCAAATGATTTAAGAGGCAAAATATTGAGGATACATCCTAATGAAGATGGTACATACTCCATACCTAAAGGAAATTTATTTCCAATTGGAACAGCAGATACACGTCCTGAAATATATACGATGGGCAATCGTAATCCATGGAGATTAAGTATAGATTCTGAAACAGGTTGGTTGTTCTGGGGAGAGGTTGGTCCAACAGGAATCCAGGATTCCATTGGATATGGTCCAAAATCTTACGATGAATTCAATATTGCTAGAGGACCTGGAAATTTTGGATGGCCATATATTGTTGCTAATCAGCAGCCCTATTGGAGATTTGATTATGCGAATAATAAGCCTTTAGAAAAATTCATACCTGAAAAACTGAAAAATTTATCTCCTAATAATACAGGAATCATTGACTTGCCAGAAGCTCAACCTGCCTTCATCTGGTATCCTCAAATGGCATCTGAAGATTTTCCGCTCTTGGGAAGTGGAAGTAATAGTGCGGTTGGTGGACCAGTTTATAGAACGAATGATTTTCAAGGACGTGAAAATAGCTTTCCTTTTTATTACGAGGGGAAATGGTTTATTACAGATTGGACCAGAGGTTGGATTTTTGCAGTAACTTTTGATAAAAAAGGAAAATTCCTTAACATGGAGCCCTTTTTAGAAAAATTGAAACTAAATGGTCCCATCGATATGAAATTTGGTCCAAATGGCGATTTGTTTGTACTAGAATACGGAAGAGGTACCTATAAAAAAAATGCGGATGCAAGATTGTTGAAAATTACATACCAAAAAGGAAATAGAAATCCTATTGCAAGAATTACAACCTCAAAAGTAGCCGGTGAAGTACCTCTTAATCTTACCTTGTCTGCAGAGAAGTCGGAGGATTATGATCATGATCAGCTTGAGTATCAATGGGAATTATTGGTTTCAGGAAAAGTGGTAAGGAAATATAAAGGGGAAAAAATAGATGTGAAATTAGACCAAAAAGGGATATGGGTAGCAAAACTTACAGTAATTGATGAACGAGGAAATACAGGAACCGAAAAAGTTCAAATTCAAGTGGGTAATGCCCCTCCTTCCATTAATTTAAGCTTGGGAGAATCTAATGAAACCTTCTTTTTCCCTAATTCTACTGTTAATTATGAAGTTTCAGTTATGGATAAGGAAGATGAGAGAAGCAGTGGGATTGATTATTCAAACTTAAATGTTAATGCAGAATATATTGATTATATGAATTTTGAATTAATTAAGGATAAGCTAGATGCAACAAATGTAAATTCTCCAATTAAAAAAATCATTGCTAATGATCTTATCTTAAAAAGTGACTGTAAATCCTGCCATGCTGAAAATGAAAAATTAATGGGGCCATCCTATGTAGAGATTTCTAAAAGATATAAAGGCAACAGTGATTCAAAAGAGAAGTTGACAAATAGCGTCCTGAAGGGGAGTGCAGGCAAATGGGGAGGAAAGGAAATGATGCCTCCGCATCCCTCATTGTCAAAAGAAGACGTTGGAGATATAGTAGCTTATATATTGAGTTCTCAAAATGGTTTAGGCAAAAATACCCCTAAAGGAAACTTGAATGATTTGTTGGGCAGGAATAATACAACAAATGATGGTGTACTGGTTCGGAGTTCTTATACTGATAAAGGAAGTGGGGAAATTCCATCCTTAACTGATTATAAATCATTGTACCTTAGGAATCCCTATATACCAGCTTATCAAATTGATGGGGGACAGGGTTTAGAAATTAACCATCAGATTGATCAAAATGCAACTACCATTTATCCAAAGGAACAAAATTCTGTGGTGAACCTAGGAGTAATTGATTTATCCAATATAAAAGCAATTCAAATAAAATTACAATTAAAGAGTCCTATTCAGCTTCCAAATGGGACATTTAAAATCAGAGCAGGAGATTCAAAGAAACAACTCATTGGTCAAAACAAAAATATTGAAAGGCTTGAACCAGGGACAGTATGGGTAGATATCCCCATTGAATCGTCAAGTATAAAAACAGAAATTTATTTAGATATTAATAAAGCAAAAAACATATCCATTGAAATAAATGGAATAATGTTTCAGATTTGACATACTGTTAAACAAGGGGCTTGAAAGGTAAATTAAAGTAATACCATGCCCAACCACTATTAAACCAAAAAAGCGACTTTTTCAAGTCGCTTTTTTCTGTAGCCCGTAGGGGAATCGAACCCCTGTTTCAAGAATGAAAATCTTGCGTCCTAACCCCTAGACGAACGGGCCGTTTTGTTTTCCGGTGTGCAAATATAGAATTTACTTTTATTAACACAAAATATTTTTCATAAAAATTGCTGATTCCCTTTTAAGGTGCTATTTTTAAGCTGTAAACTACATCATATGAAACTAATTAAAACCCTAAGTCTCTGCGGAGTTCTTCTGTTGGCAGGCCAAGTGCAGGCCCAAAAGAATAATCTGGAAGTAAAATGGGATTTCAATGAAAATTATAACCCCAAAGATAATCTAGCACTAAAGATCATTGTAAAAAACAACGACGCGCACAACTTGAATCTCAAAGGATACAACCTTTGGTTCAATTCCATGTATCCCATTGAAGAGAAAAGTGTGGACGGTTATTCGATACACAACCGCAATGGAAACTTATATTCCATCGATTTTACAGATCAATCCTTCATCAAAGCGAAAGACTCCTTGGTGATCGATTATAAATCGCCCTATCCGATTACCCATACATCCCTGACTCCAAATGGTTTTTACCTTCAAAACCGGGATAATCCACAGGAAATCATCAATATAGGACATCCGCAGGTGATTCCATTGCATCTCAGTTCCGAGGAACAGAACAAATTTTTAAACGACCTATTTGAAAAGAATGCATCCAGGATCTCTTCGGGTGAGCAGTTGATTCTTCCTACCCCTGCCCATATCAAAGTAGGGAAGGGGAATTATAAGTTCAATGCAGATGTCAGCTACTATGTGCATGAGCATTTTAATTTTGCACTCAAGCCTTTCCAGGAGCTAGCTCAGCAACTGAGCCAATTCAATTTTGTCAATGGGAATGAAGAGAATGCCAACATCAAGATTCTTTACAAAAAAGGTTTAGGAAACGAAGAGTACAATCTAAAAATTGACAACAAAGGCATTGCTATTGAAGCGAGCGAGCCAGCTGGAGCATTCTATGCCTTGCAGTCCATCAAGTCCCTTCTTACGGCAGAGCAACTGAAAGGAAAGGCAGATGTAAGCTTTCCGTATTTGGAAGTCAACGACAAACCAAGGTTCGAATACCGTGGTTTTATGATGGATATAGCACGTAATTATAAGGGAATCGAAACCATCAAAAAATACATCGATGTATTGGCTCAATTGAAGGTCAACAAACTCCACCTGCACTTCATTGATGATGAAGGTTGGCGATTAGAGATCCCATCCTTACCGGAATTGACAGAAATTGGCTCCCAACGATCCCCTTTCTATCAGGAAGGGACGAGTATTCAACCTGCCTATGGGTCTGGAACGAATGTGACTGAAGGCCATTTCTTGACCAAAGCCCAATTTCAAGAAATATTGAAATATGCATCGGCGAACTATATCTCTGTCATTCCTGAGATAGAAACGCCAGGTCATGCGCGAGCTGCAATCAAATCAATGGAAACCCGGTACAACAGGTTGATGAAAGCTGGTAAAACCCAAGAAGCTGAAGAATTCCTTCTTTACGAAGCCGAAGACAAATCCGAATACAGTTCGGCTCAATACTGGGACGATAATGTCATGAACCCTGCCTTGCCTTCCGTTTACCGCTTTTTAGACGTTGTATTGGACGATATCAAGAAGATGTATGATGAGGTCGGCTTGAAGTTAGAGGTGGTTTCCTTGGGCGGAGACGAGGTTCCAGCAGGTTCATGGGAAAAGTCCCCGGCCATCCAGGCTCTGATGAAAAAAGAAGGCTTTAAAACTGTTTATGAAGTTTGGCCTTATTATGTCAAGAAGATCAATGAAATCTGTGCCTCCAAGGGATTGATCATGGCCGGATGGGAAGAGTTCGGAATGGTCAATAAAGGATCCGGAATGGTAGTCAATGAGGAGTTGGCTCATCTCAATATGCATCTTGATGTATGGAACAACGTAATCGGCGGAGGCCATGAGGATTTAGTCTATAAATTGGCCAATGCTGGATATAAGACCATCTTCATCAGTGCTGCAAACCTCTACCTGGATATGGTCTGGGACCGTGATTTCAGGGAGCCCGGATTAAAATGGGCCGCTATATCCGATCTTTATCATTCCTTTTCATTGTTGCCTGAAAACTTTTTCTCCAATATGGCCATTACGGAACCTGGCAAGAAATTGGAACCAAAATACCTGGCATCCAAAGTTAGGCTGACCGAAAAAGGTAAATCTAATCTCCTAGGTATCAAAGCCGCACTTTGGGCAGAAACCGTATTGACCCCAGAACGCATGGACTATATGTTGTTCCCAAGGTTATATGCTTTGTCTGAGCGCGCTTGGGCACCTAAAAGAGCTTGGGAAGAAGATTCCAAATTTGACAATAAAGCTTTTGCTCAAAGCTATTCCGACTTTGTCAATAAAGTAGGGAAGAAGGAGCTTCCGAAACTGGACCTGATCGCTGATGGATTCAACTATAGATTACCATCCGTAGGTGTAATCCAAAAAGGGAACAAAATCCAAGCAAATATTGAATATCCAGGGTTTGATATCTTCTATACCCTTGATGGCTCGGAGCCCAATAAAGGATCACAGCGATTCCCTAAAGAGGGAATCCAGGTCAAAAAAGGAGACAAGATCAATTTAGCCGTAGTAGACGATAAAGGTAGGGTTGGAAGAGTGTCAACCTACCTAGCCCAATAATATCACCCCCAAACAGAACATCCAAGGCAATTCATCCTATAACCTTGGATGTTCTCTTTTCTTATCTAAAAAAAGCCTTTCCATTGTCTCAAATCTCACATCTCCCCACCCTTAAACCCCAAAAACGAAGCAAAGCATAAATGTTTATGCAATATATCGACTTTCTTAAAACCTGCCTTCTCCAACAAATGCAATTGATAGAGTAGGGGCCTTGGCGAATCCTCTTTTTCTATATAGGCGAAAACATGTTCCTGATAGGCTTTATCTTTCAGTTTCACTAAAAACTCCCCATAACGGTCGTTATACATGAATTTTTGGATCTCAGCACTGTTTTGTTCCACGATGTCGAAAATCCAGATACTTCCACTCTCATTCAGCAATCCATGGAGCTTCATAAATGCCTTTTCCCAATCTTCATCATCCCTTAAATGATGTAAGACCATGGTTGCAATGATCACATCATATTTGCCTTTGGGTAAATCAATGGACCTGAAATCGCCCTTGAAAATTTGAACCTCGCCTCCGGTATGTTCTTGAATCCTTTGCTTTGCCCTGTCCAGCATAGGTTGACTTAAGTCTACCAAATCCACATTCACCTTATTATTGCTTTTCATTAGGGTCTTTATAGCATAATTTCCAGCACCACAGCCTATGTCCAGGATATTTTTGAGGTTCGGATACATATCCCTGATCCCATCAGTAATCAATTCCATGTTCAATACTGCATCGATGGTATTCGCCTGACTGGTTTCCAGATTAGCAAAACGCTCCACATCGGCATCAAAGCGCTGTTCTATTTCTACTAATGTTGATTTTTCCATAGTCTATTTTTTACTATATCCAAATTTATCGGATTCAGTTATACCTAAAAAATACTATTTTTATCATAGTACAATACTTAATAGGTATCATGGAACTCAGGCATTTACTCTATTTCAAGACCTTGGCAGAAGAACTTCATTTTGGAAATGCAGCCAAAAGGCTCTTTATTTCCCAGCCACCGCTGAGCAGGCAGATTAAGGAACTCGAGAATGAACTGCAGGTCGATCTTTTTCACAGAAACAATAAAAAAGTAGCACTTACAGAGGCAGGGCAGTACTTCTATGCGCAAATCAATGAGCTGATCGATCATTTGGAACAGGTGAAGAATACAACCAGATTGATCCATGAGCAGGTGTCGGGGGAACTACGTTTAGGTTATATCAGCTCCACGCCAAAGGGACTTATTGCGAGAATATTGGAAGAGCTCAAACAGGGTTTTCCAAATTTGCAGGTCAATCTCATAGAGGCTTCCAGCCAATCGCAAATCGCATCCTTGGAAAGTGGGAAGTTAGATCTTTCAATTATCCGTAGCCACAGCCCAAATGAGGTTGTGGTCAAAAAATTATTGTTCAAGGATGAACTGTGTATCGTGGGGAATTCCAATAATTTAAGACAAACATCCATTGATCAGTTAAGCAAAATGGATTATATCTCTTTTAACCAAGATTACGCTCCAGAGTATTTTAGGCTCAGCGAAGAATTTTGCAATAAATTAGGGTTTGAACCCAAGATAAAACATCAATGCAACAATATGAACGCTATCCTGGAACTGGTGAAGCTTAATATTGGTTATGCCATTGCACCATTGAGTATGGTTAAGGGCATGTCAGACCTTTCTGTTTTAAGTTCATCTAATCTGAAACATAAGCTGGAGAGCAATGTTTATCTAGCCTACCATCAGGATAACTCCAGGACAGGCTTGATGCAGATCATAGAAAAGATCTTAAAGATTCAAAAATAAAGGCCATTCAAGTAATTGAATGGCCTTATGATATCCTTTAGATAGAGTTTTAAATCCTTAAAAGGATTTGAACTTCTCTGGTTCCATTTCTGTAAAAGAAGCTACCTTTTGATAGGTAATGCTATCCGAAGTCGCTTTGAAAGTTGTAGGTAAGATCAATCCATTGCCAATATCCTTATACCCGTTCACCAAATAGCTCTTATTGTCATAGTCCAAACGTTTCACCAACCCAGATTCTTCACTTACATAAAAACTACCCGAGTTACCTAAGAAATTCGAGAAATCCAATTTCTGAAGCTTCTCTGCATTGATGATCTTGCTGCTGCTCTGCGAACTGATATTTGACGACATAATGGTGATCGGTAATGAAAGCACCTTCAAGTCAATGTTGTACTGAGCGATCAAATCCGGCAATAATTCCTTATAGGTATGTACGGCCATTTCAGCACCATTTTCATCATATACATGATTTAATTTCTGGTTCTGTACATTTAACAAAGCCACTACATTTTCATTGTTCAGCGTACCTTCAAAACGGACATTCCCAGTTTGTTTATCCAATAAGAACTTTCTGTTTCCGCTGATAGCAGGGTATTTGCTATTCCCCGATACGGTAAACATAATATATTTTGTGGTTTCCCATTTGTTTTTACCACCTACTGCATTCCAGATTTTATCGACAATGCCATTGGACTGCGCCAATAGTACTGCTGGAGAAATAGTGATGGCAGCAAATATTAAATAGATATAGAAAACTATATTCTTCTTTTGTTTCATAATACTGAATTTTGTGATAGTATGAGAGGAATTCACTACGTGCATAAAGCTGCAACCCCAAAATCAAATTGGGAATGATTGAGTTGCCTGTTCCGTATGTGTATTTTGTTTCATAACCTCCTAGATATCAAAAACAATACCATTAATGGTTTTTATGGATTAGGCCCATTTGGATTGCCGTAATGGCAGCTTCTTCACCTTTATTTCCGTGCTTGCCACCTGCTCTGTCCAAGGCCTGTTCTTGGTTATCTGTTGTTAATACGCCAAAAATTACCGGTTTATTATATTTGATCCCCACCTGCGCGATGCCATTGGCTACTGCATCACAGATAAAGTCAAAATGTCTTGTTTCACCTTGGATTACACAGCCTAAGGTAATCACGGCGTCCAATTCTTGATTGCGCAAGGCAATGTCGCTCCCTGAAATCAATTCATAGCTCCCAGGTACTTCAATTAATTCAATGTTCTCTTCTTTTGCTCCGTTTTCTAATAATCCTTTGTATGCTCCATTCAATAAAGCTCCAGTGATTTGGGCATTCCATTGAGAAACTACAATCGCAAATTTCAGATTCTCAGCATTGCCCACCTGTAAATGGGAAAAATCAGATAGATTTTTTAATGTACTCGACATAGATATAAATTAAAATAAAAAGGCTACCAAAGGTAGCCCTCAAAGTTAATTAAAATATTTTTGGTATCCAGCCAATGGTTATTGACCTTCAAGTATTAATTCCTTTACCAAACTAGTAATCTAACATCTAAATACTAACTACTAAATACTTAGTACTTAGAGCTATTACTGTTGTTTAGCCTGTACGCGAGCGATAAAGCTATCCACAGTTGTAGATTCAGCGCTTTCAGGATACTCATCTCTGATCCTTTGGTAAGCAATCTCAGCATTTTTGTAATCCTGTAATTCTTCATATACCAAGCCTAATTTCTTTAAGAAGATTGGGGTAGTATAAGCATTCGCACTTTTATCAGCTGCTTTTTTGTAATAGTTTGCAGCCTTATCATAGATTTTCTCTTCTGAATATGCATCACCTAAAAGACCGATAACCAATGGGTCCAATACTTGACTTCCAGTCTCTGTATATTGTTCTAGGTATTTGATCGCTTCTTTAAAGTTCTTTTGACGTAAGTATAGTCCACCTAGATATGCATTCGCTACGTTTGCAGATTTAGTGTTGGAATACTCGTCGGCAATTTCTTTGAAACCTGGGAATGAACCATCACCATCGATAGCTTTTTTCTGAAGCGAATCAATTGTAGCGTAATATTCCGCTTGGTACATTTGGTTAGCAGCTTTCTCTGCTCTTGGTGCCAGATATAGTTTTTGGTATCCAAAATATAGAAGGATCAATACTACGATACCTGCTACAATAAAGATGATACTCTTTTCATTTTCTTGGAAAAATGATTTCTTCGGCCCTGTTTTTACCGCTGAAGAACCGTTTTGATTATTTTGTGACATTCTTAGTTTTAATAGATTACGGAACGCAAAAATACACTTTTAAAGAATACTTGCAATAATTTAGGAAAAATATTTAACAGCCTTATGGGTTGACATTGACCATGGTTTCCTGATCCAATTGTTCATAAATGGAGTTCTGGCTTTTGAATTCCGGAACCATCACTTTCATTTGTCGCACTATATTAAGGTTGTTGTTGCTGTCCAGCTGTTTGGATAGAACGTGTATTTCATTTTTTACTAACTCAAAATCGTTTTCACGCACCTTGGCGATCATGATTTTCTCATGATGCGTAGGCATCGTGTTTTCAAGATCATTCAATAGCTCCTCATAGAGCTTTTCCCCTGGCCTTAATCCCGTAAATTTGATGTCTATGTCCTTGAAAGGGGTAAAGCCTGATAGACGGATCATCTTTTTAGCTAAATCGACGATCTTTACAGATTTGCCCATATCAAATACAAAGATCTCACCGCCATTACCCATATTTCCAGCTTCAATCACTAATTGACAAGCCTCAGGAATGGTCATAAAATATCGCGTGATATCAGGATGGGTCACCGTTACTGGACCACCTTTTTCAATTTGATCCTTAAATCTTGGTATTACCGAGCCATTAGAACCCAATACATTTCCAAAACGCGTAGTGATGAATCTTGTCGATTTGATACCATTGACAGACGTCAGGAAGTTGTTCAGGGATTGAACATACTTTTCGGCGATTCTCTTGGTTGCTCCCATGACATTGGTGGGGTTAACCGCCTTGTCAGTGGAAACAAAGACAAATTTCTGAACATCAAACTCAACCGCCAAATTGGACAGTAGATATGTGCCAAAAACATTGGTTTTCACTCCTTCACTAGGGTGGTTTTCCATCATTGGAACATGTTTATAAGCTGCGGCATGATAAACATAATGCGGTTTAAAAGTCTCGAAGAGCAGTCGCATCCGTTCCTCACTTCTGATATCTGCTATATACGAATGATAGATCTGATTCTTGAATTGATCTTGAAGATCTAACTGTAAATTGTGCAAAGGGGATTCCGCTTGGTCGCAAAGAATGATCATTTGCGGTTCGTATTTTCCAAGCTGTTTAGAGATCTCACTTCCGATTGAACCTGCAGCCCCTGTAACCAAAACGCGTTTTCCGCGTAATTGATCCATCAATTTTTCATTGGAAATCTGGATTGGCGCTCGCTCCAATAGATCCTCAATTTTTATCTGCTTGATCTGTGCCGGGGAAAGATCACCATTGATGATCTTGCTTACCGGAGGCAAGGTCAAAACCGTGATATTATGCTCCAATGCTTGATCAATAATGTTGTTCTTGATGTCGATATCGATATTGGAAGAAGCAATGATCAATTCATCAACGCCAAATTTATGGACGGCCCTTGTGAAATCCTTAGAACCATAGATCTTCAACCCATCGATGGATTTTCCTATTTTCTCTTCATTATCGTCTATATAGGCTACGATAGTCTTTTCAGAACGGAAGTCATGCTCAAATGTCCTTTTTACCGCAATACCTAAATCGCCAGCACCATAAACGATGGCATTTTTACGGCCATTTCTTGTAGATTTCGTGTACTGAAAGAAGATTTTGATACAGGTACGATAGGTGGTCAATCCCGTAAAGGCGAATAGTGCATATATGATGATCAGGTTCGTCGGGATGTTGATGTGTATTTGTAACGCGATAAAGATCAACTTAGCGATAAACATAATGATCGAAGTGAATACGATCGTCGATAAAATACGGATAGAATCTACTGCAGAAGTATACCTGACAATTCCACTATATAACTTAAATACCATAAAGGAAATGGCAGTTAAAGTCATGCAAAATAAGAACTCAATTGAGAAGTCCGTTTTTGAGAAAGAATCTACGTTGAAGTTGTTGTAAAGGGTAAATGCAAGTAGGAAGGCACAGGCTGATACGGCTATGTCAAACATAAAAATAATCCATCTAGGAACTATCTTGATGTGATTCAACGGCTTAATTATTCTCATCGTAACGGGTTAGTTTGTAAACTTACGATTATTAAAGTTTATTATTTTAATTTTAACCAAATATAATCGTTTAAGCTTTATTAGTTGAAATATTATTGCGTATTTTTAACTTGCATTATATTTACGTAAATGATAAATGTATCAAAATTAGCTCAAGAAGGAGTACTACAACCTAAGGAAGCTATGCTTTCGAAAGACAGAAAAAAAGGCAGTCTAACTATCGGTATCCCTAAAGAAAATACCTTCCAAGAAAACAGAATTGCACTGACCCCTCTATCTGTGGGATTGTTGGTTGAAAATGGTCATGAAATCATTATTGAAACGGGAGCGGGTGATGCTTCCAACTTTCAGGACCATCACTATAGTGAGCAAGGAGCTCGTATCGTATATGACAAAAAAGAAGTTTATAAAGCCGACCTGATCATAAAGATTTCCAGCCCAACCTTGAAAGAGGTGGAGCTCATGAAAAATAGACAGGTGCTGTTCAGTTCCCAGCAACCCTCATTGATGAAGCTTGAAGTCCTGAAAGCATTGATGAAAAAACAGATTACCGCACTTTCTTTTGAATATCTACAAGATGAAGGCGGGCATCTTTCCGTTGTCCGGGCAATGAGTGAAATCGTTGGAGCGACCTCCGTTCTGATTGCTGCAGAATACCTATCCAATGTCTTTGACGGCAAAGGTTTGATGTTGGGCGGGGTCACTGGTGTTCCCCCAACGGAAATGGTTATCATTGGTGCTGGCACGGTGGGTGAATTTGCAGCAAGGACTGCTATTGCCCTGGGTGCACAGGTCAAGGTCTTTGATAGCTCAGTATATAGGCTGAGACGGTTACAGAGTAATGTAGGCAGCCGCGTCTTCACTTCCGTGGTCCAACCTATTGTTCTCAATAAAGCAGTACGTACTTGTGACGTTGTCATTGGTGCGGTCAGGGCGAGAAACGGTCGAACCCCTTGTTTGATCTCAGAGGACACGGTCTCCAAAATGAAACCTAATTCGGTTTTGATTGATGTCAGTATAGACCAAGGTGGTGTATTCGAAACATCCGAAGTGACCAACCATGATAAACCTACCTTCAGAAAATATGATGTCATCCATTATTGTGTGCCTAATATTGCTTCAAGGGTGGCCAGAACCGCAACCTATGCCTTAACGAATATCTTTACCCCAATATTGATCGAAATTGGCGAAGCCGGCGGAATGAATAATATGATCTGGGCCAACCAAGGCATTCGCAGTGCAATCTATTTATATCACGGAAACCTAACTAACAAAGACATGAGCGAGAAGTTCCAGTTGCCTTGCAAAGACCTGAACCTAATCGTCATGGCGAATTTATAAACGATGAGAAAATATTTAATCCTATTTATTTTAAGCATGATTGCATGGCATACGAAAGCCCAAGATACAGGGCAAATGAGGTATTTGTATGGAAACGAGGAAATCCCCAAATCTAAATTACCGGTAGATTCCCTCGAAGAATTGGATAAACCGAAATTATATGTCCACAAAGCCAATCAAGAAAAAGAAGATCTTGTATTCTTGGTGATCCCAGGTGGCGGTTATGCTGGGGTGGCGATCAACCACGAGGGTCATGATGTAGCCAAGAGGCTAAATGACCTAGGCTATTCAGCCTATGTGCTTTTTTATAGGCTTCCTAAAGTTGCCACAATGGAGGATAAACGTTTTGGACCGCTTCAAGATGCACAGTATGCCATAGCACAGATCAGATCTGAAAACCCAAATAAAAAAGTAGTCGTTATTGGCTTCTCCGCAGGAGGGCATTTGGCAGCAACATTGTCTAATCTATACGATCGCCCGCAGACTGCGTTTTTGGAGCAGGCAAACCTGAAGCCCGATTTCTCCGTTCTGTGCTACCCCGTTATTTCCATGGACGCTAGCATTACCCATCAAGGTTCCAAAAACAACCTGATAGGCCCTGAATTCACTGCAGAAGATGTTGAATTGTTCTCTATGGAAAAACAAGTGGACAAAAACAATCAGCCTACTTTCCTAATGAGTGCCAAAGATGATAAGGTTGTACCGATTGAAAATAGTTATAAGTATCAGGATTCTCTGGGCATGTATAATATTCCGAACCCAATCTTCACCTACGAAGAAGGTGGTCATGGATTTGGCCTGATCAATAAAACGGATAACAGGGATTGGTTTGCTGCGATGATGGAATGGCTGCAGAACGTAAGTAGATAAACAATGTTTCTATTGAAATTGATGATATGAAGATACGAGGATATTGATTCTCGTATTTTTTTTGATCTCATCCTTTGGAAACTGCACCATATGTAGGGTCAACTCATCATTTCCAAGGACTAGCTCGTTATAGAAACCTCTAAATTTAATATCCTTGATCCAGAACTTTCCATCCGCATTGATTTCATAGCTGACGTTTTCCTGAAGGATAGAAATCAAGGAATTGGTTTCAATTTCCAGGATTTTGGCTGCAGCAACGGTCAGTACATTGCTTTTCGCCAATAATCTAGCTGTATATGGTGTATTCGGGGTGGCATACAATTCTTTTGGATTTCCATAGTCCGCTATTTCTCCTGCTTTCATCACCAAGAGATAGTCTGCCATGGCCAATACCTCTGCTGGATCATGTGAAACCAATATCACGGTCAATCCAGTGTTCTTGACAATGTTCTGTATATCCTGTTGCAGTTCATCCCTGAAGGCAGCATCAACTTGGTTAAAGGGCTCATCCATCAATAGGACCTCAGGATCATTGATCAACGCCCTGGAAATAGCAACACGTTGCTTTTCACCTCCACTGAGATCGGCAACCCTTTTTTGCGCAAGATGATCGATGCGCAATTGTTCCAAAACCTCTTGCGTCCTTCTTGCCTTCAGCTCCAGGTTGGTGTTGGAGAGTTGAGAAGCTACATTATCCCAAACCTTGGCATATAGGTTCAAATCATCAAATCCTTGAGAAACCAGTTTCATGGCATCATGTCCCGGAATCAATTTGTCTTTTCGGGTTGGCACCAACCAACCTCTGTACCTTATTTCGCCTGTATTAGGCTCTAAAAGTCCATAGATCAACTTCAACAAGGTGCTTTTTCCACTACCTGATTCGCCGATGATGGCTGTGATCTTACCCTCTTCAATGCCAAAATTCACCTGACTTACCGCAGTAACGATAAGGTTTCCTTCAAAAACAGCAGAAACATTCTCCCCATGGATTAAGGGAAGATTAGGTTTTTGAACATCAGAAAAAATATATTGACAAGAGTTAGATTGTTGAGCCATAAAAAGTGTCGGATCTTTTGAACCCGACACAAAAATACAGTTTACGAATCGTTTTTACTATTAAAAACCTAGAGTCAATCCAAAAGCGATGTTTTTGACACCCTCTTGAGCTGGGCTTTTTTCAAATAGATTGTTCATATAGTACTTGGCAAACAAGCCAAAATCGTCATAGCCTATGCGCACAAATGGGCCATATTGAAAAGTCTGCAAGTTATAGGTATCCTTAAATTTCTGCTTTCCATTGTCATCGCTCTTCAAGCGTTGTGTTCCCTTCAATAATATGCCTGTCATCGCTCCGAACGCAAGTTTTACTCTTTTTCCGTTGCTCAGCTGCCTACTTCTCAGTTCAAATGAAAGGGGAAGGCGCAAATACGTGGAAGTGAAAACATTTTTTGAATAATTTGCGTCGCTATCCAGAGGCTCGTAGGTTAATGGGGAGACATTTTCCAAAAGTAGAACATTCTGTTTGAGACGCCAGTAATTCCATTCAAAACCAGCCGACAGGTAAACCTTGAAGTTATCGTTGAACCTTATCCCAAACTGTGCAATATCAAATCCAAAGTTGGAAGCCTTTTTATAGCTCAAGAATTGGTTTTGCTCTGACAGCGTGAAACTACCATCATCAGAAAGCCTTGAGAATCCCCAATCAACTCGGGTGAAGGTCAATCCTCCATAAGTCCTTGGATATTTGATCTCTTTTTTACTTGAATCGCCCTTCTCTTTGTCTTCTTTTCCTAGGGTAAAAGAGAAATCATAGCTACTACTATGGGTATTTCCCGTACTGTCTTTCTTATCTTTTTCATTGTTTTCTTGGGCAGATGCAGAAAAGTTAATCAAGCCTAATGCAAAGATGAGTGTTGAAAAAATTCTAAATTTCATGTTATCTTCTGGTTTTTGCGATGCTGTTGAATAAATCTACACTAATGGTTCCTTCTTCGTCAGAACTGAATCTTACCGCCTTAGAAGAAGGGTTAAGGTTGTCTGACAAGGTATTCAAGATATTGGTGAAGATGGTCTGTTTTTTCTTATGTTCCTTTTTTACCTCGGCATACATCACTTCTTCATGCTCAATGATGTTGACCAAAGGTTGGATCGGAGCCACCTCAACTGTAGCTAATTCGTTTGGTTCTTGCTCCATATCATCAATTTCAACTGCCGTTACAAGCTTTAATTCCTGCGAGGGGACAATCATGTCTTCTCGTTCCGTGTCTTTAGCCTGAATTATTGGTTTAGTTTCAGTTTGTTTCTTTTGAACCTCCTTAAATTTGCTAGGTTGATTCGTAGTTAACAAAACTGGTACTTCCTTACTTTCTTTTTCTACAGGAATTAAATCCTCTGAAATTGATGTCTCCTTATCGTTTATCAGTTTGTCCTCAAGTTGTGCTATTTGAGTAGGTTTTTTTTCTGCTGAGTTATCTTGGAAAAGGAACATTTTTAAGGATATTCCTAAGGCTAAAGTCAGACAAGCTGCAATCATCCAGACATAAAGATTGTTTTTCCTTTTGAAAGGAATGGTTTTTTCTTCGTCAAGTTTTGACTCTATCCCTTGCCAGATCGATGCCGGTGGGTTAGTTTCCTGATCTCGAAGACCATCTGAAAACAATTTATCTATTTCTTGATCTTTCATATTCCTAATTCCTCCATTTTTTGAATGCGCTCTTTCAGCCAAAGCCTAGCCCTTGAAAGTTGAGATTTTGAACTGCCTTCACTGATGTCCAGCATTTCTGCAATCTCTTTATGGTTGTAGCCTTCTATGGCATACAGGTTGAATACGGTACGGTATCCCAATGGGAGTTTTTTGATCAATGCCAACAAATCTTTGTAGTCCAAATGATTTAACGAAAAGGACCCTGCTTTTTCCAATTCCTTTCCGCTGAGTTCATCCGTTGACAGAAAGCGCACCTTATTCTTGCGGTGACTTTCAATGGCTGTATTGACCATAACGCGACGTATCCATCCTTCCAAAGAACCTTTGCCCTCATAGAGCTCACACTTGTTGAATACCTTGATGAAACCGTTCTGTAATATGTCAGCTGCCTCATCTTGATCCTTTGCATACCTTAAACATAAAGCATACATTTTAGCTGAAAAGTATTGGTACAGTTCCGATTGAGCTTGTCGCTCCCTGGACTTGCACCGCTCCCATATATGTATAACTTTATTAGGCTCCAATGTGTGATCTGGTTTATTGTAAAGACGCCCTTCAGCCTAAAATGGTTGCATCGGAAATAAAATTTATTTCATAATAATAGTTCGACTCTGATCTTCAGTAACTTCTATTTTTACGGCGGCAGCATCTTCCGGAATTAGATTCGGGATTTTCTCCGGCCATTCAATAAAACAATAATCCCCAGAATAGAAATATTCTTCATATCCAAGATCAAAAGCCTCTTGTTCGCTTTTCAATCGATAGAAATCGAAATGATAGATTGGCCCGTTCTCCGAATGGTATTCATTCACTATGGAGAATGTAGGGCTTGATGTACTGTCTTCTACCTGTAGATAGGCACAGATAGCCTTAATAAAGGTTGTTTTTCCTGCTCCCATTGGCGCTTGAAAAACAAACACTCTTTTATCACCTGCGTTTTCAATTAGCCATGCTGCAGCTGCAGGTAGGCTTTCTGTATTCGCAACTCTATATTCCATTTTACTGCTATGTTATTTTGGACTGTACGTGATGAATGGTATGATCATTTCTTCCAAGGATATCCCTCCATGCTGGAAGGTGCCATTGAAATAATGGACAAACTGATTGTAATTGTTTGGATAGACAAAATAGGTGTCTTCTTTAGCAAAAACATAGGTGGAACTCATGTGGACCCGTGGTAACTGCGCTTCCAATGGGTTTTTGATCACAAAGACATCTTTGTCGATATAGTTCAGGTTTTTCCCTTGCTTATATCTTAAGTTAGTGTTGGTATTTCTATCGCCAATGATCTTGCTAGGTTTCTTGACACGGATGGTCCCATGGTCCGTAGTGATGATCACCCGGACATTCTTTTGCGAAAGCCATTTTAGAACATCCAATAATGGGGAATGTTCAAACCAAGATAAAGTCAATGATCGGTATGCTGCCTCATCATTGGCCAATTCCCTGATCATGGCCATGTCCGTACGGGCATGGGATAGCATATCCACGAAATTGTAGACCAAAACATTCAGGTCATTCAACATATATTTGTTGATGTTTTCCAGTACGTCCTTGCCTTGATCCATGGTAATGACCTTGGTGTAGCTATGTCGGATATCTTTACGATAGACTCTTTTAATCTGATCCGCTAAAAATACATCCTCATATAGGTTTTTACCGCCCTCATCATCATCGTTCTGCCATTCTTTCGGAAAACGTTTTTCCATTTCCAAAGGGGTCAATCCACTAAAGATGGCATTTCTGGCATATTGCGTTGCGGTAGGTAGGATGCTATAATAGCTATCTTCTTCTTCCACCCGATAATAATCGGTCATCACCTCATTGATTACCTTCCATTGATCGTACCTTAGGTTGTCGATCAGGAAGAAAAATGTTGGCTTTTCAGCTTCCATTTTCGGGAATACCTTTTTCTTGAAGAGTTGATGGGATAAGATCGGTCCGTTTTCTGGATTTTTTATCCAACTGAGGTATTCTTTCTCAATGAATTTCGAGAAGAGCAGGTTTGCCTCCGATTTCTGCATGGTCAAGATTTCATGCATACCTGCATCTTCCAATTTTTCTAAGGAAAGTTCCCAATAGAGTAGTTTTTTATAAGCATCTACCCACTGTTGGAAGTTGAGGTTATCGTTCATGCGCATGCCCAACTCTCGGAAATCCTGTTGATAGGCCATGGAAGTGCGTTCAGAAACCAAGCGTTTGTTTTCTGTGAACTTCTTAATGGTCAATAGGATCTGTTTTGGATTAACGGGTTTGATCAGGTAGTCGTCGATTTTGGCACCTATGGCATCTTCCATCAAATGCTCTTCTTCATTTTTGGTGACCAAAACCGTCGGTATGGAGGGATTGATAGCTTTTAGCTTGTCCAACGTTTCAAGACCTGTTAATCCAGGCATGTTTTCATCGAGGAAAACCAAGTCAAAGGGTTCGTTTTGAAAAGCCTCAACAGCATCAGAACCATTATTAACGGTCTTTACCTTATAATCTTTCTGTTCTAACAACAAGATATGTGGTTTCAAGAACTCAATCTCGTCATCAGCCCAAAGTATATGTATTTTCTGCATGTATCAATCCTTAGAAAAGCTAATTTACAGCTTTTAAAGGGATTTGCCGTTGTCTTTTCGTTATTAATCTTAGCGAATCGCTCTAACGAGAAGAAATAATGTCAGGTTTTATCCGCAGAAGTAGGGCTCTCAAATCGGCTTTAAATTTTGGATTATATTTTGACCTCATTCGAGACACATTCCGAATTTTCCGAATGTGTCTCGAATGAGGTCAAAGCCAGGTCCGAAGGCCGTGGTCAGGAAAATCTCTGAACCCAATTGGATTTTGGGCCAATCAAGAGGATTAAACCCTTTGCAAAGGGGAAAAACTTAAGTCTTGTGACAAAGTGATCTATTGGATTGATTGGAAATGAAAAGAAGTTTTTAAATTCCAGGATTTAGGCTGCTATATCGATTGTTAAGCTTTGATAATCTTGGGATTGGGGGAGGAAAGAGCAGGATATTTAGGGATTATTTTTTGGAATTTTTACAGGAAAGTCCGCTAAAAATTAGGATCGTTGTAATGGATTCTAGGTATTTACTGACAAATTGCCTCTTTTTGGATTTTTTTTAACATTTATTAAGTACCATGTATGTATCTTTGCCCGTATCTTAGCCATAATATACAGTATAGTACATGTGGATGAGGCTAGATTTTAATCACTATTTAGGCATTTGAACAAGAAGAAAATAATAAATGATCCTGTTTACGGTTTTGTTACGATCCCGTCAGGGTTTATTTATGACCTGATTCAACATCCATACTTACAAAGGCTGCGTTATATCAAACAGGTGAGCATGACCCATTTGGTTTATCCAGGAGCATTGCACACTCGTTTTCAACATGTTGTAGGCGCCATGCACCTGATGAGCTTGGCCATCGAAACCTTGCGAGGAAAGGATGTGATGATTTCGGAAGAGGAAGAAGAAGCTGCACTTGCTGCCATTCTTCTGCACGATGTAGGGCACGGCCCTTTTTCACATTCGCTAGAACATACCTTGGTTGAAGGCGTGTCGCATGAATTGATTTCGGCGCTGCTGATGGACAAGTTGAATGAGGAATTTTCGGGCCGTCTAGATTTAGCCATTACCATTTTCAACGATCAATACCACCGTAAATTCTTGCACCAATTAGTGTCAAGTCAGCTTGATACCGATAGAATGGACTACCTAAACAGAGATAGTTTCTTTACAGGTGTTTCTGAAGGTGTGATATCATTTGATAGGATCATCAAAATGCTGAACGTAAAAGATGATGAGCTGGTGGTCGAGGCAAAAGGGATCTATTCGGTTGAGAAGTTTCTGATAGCAAGGAGATTGATGTACTGGCAGGTTTATCTGCACAAAACAGTGATCACCGCTGAGCAGATGTTGATCAAAGCGCTCGCAAGGGCAAAGGAATTGAGCAACAAAGGGGTGAAATTGTTTGCAACACCGGCATTGGACCATTTCCTGAACAACAAAATCGATAGGGAAACATTTCTGGCGAATGAGTCGCATTTAGAATGGTTTACTCGTTTAGATGACACGGATATTTTATCAGCGATCAAGATTTGGGCTGATCACGACGACCAGATACTGAGTATGTTGTGTTCAAAACTTGTTCGACGAGAACTGTTCCGCACGGAATTAAGCAATACGCCATTTTCTGAAGAATATGTTTCGGAACTGAAGGGAAGACTGAAAGAGCGGTTTGATGTGAGTGAAGGCGATCTAGATTATTTGTTGTATCAACAGGTTATTGGAAATAATGCTTATGATTCATCGGAGAGCAAAATATGTGTGATGATGAAAGATGGGCAATTATTGGATATAGCTGAAGCTTCAGATCTATCAAATATTGAGTCATTATCTAGAAGAGTGGAGAAATATGCCATTACCTACCCCAAGGAGGTAGGACAGGTTTCTTCGGATCAACAAATGATAGTTAACATATAATTAAAATACAAGTATTACTTAATGCAATTTACCGCGGAACAAATAGCGACCTTATTGAAAGGACAGGTAGAAGGGAATCCTGACACCTTAGTCGATCAGTTATCCAAAATTGAGGAGGCTGGTCCTAAGAGCTTGACTTTTTTGGCGAATCCGAAGTACGAACACTTTATATACGATACAGAGGCAGGGATTATCGTGATCAATGAGGATCTAGCCTTGCAGAAAACAGTGAAGGCCACCCTTATCCGAGTTAAGAATGCATATACTGCTTTTACGGAATTGTTGAAGCTGTATGATGAGATGAGGAATGAAAGAAGTGGAATCGATGAACAGGTTTTTATCCATGAAAGTTCAAGCATCGGCCAAAATCCTTATATAGGAGCTTTCAGCTATATCGGAAAGAATGTAGTCATTGGTAACCAAGTGAAGATCTATCCTCAAGTGTATATTGCTGATGATGTAAAGATCGGAGATCATAGTGTTTTATTGCCGGGGGTAAAGGTTTATAAAGATTGCATCATTGGAAATCGGGTCATCATCCATGCTGGATCAGTCATAGGAAGTGATGGTTTTGGATTTGCTCCCAAGGAGGACGGTTCTTATGAAAAGATCCCTCAGATTGGGAATGTCATTATAGAGGATGATGTAGAGATTGGGGCGAATACCGTTATCGATAGAGCAACCTTAGGTTCTACCCGCATATTGAAAGGTGTGAAATTGGACAACTTGATTCAGATTGCCCATAATGTAGAGGTAGGGTCAAATACGGTTATCGCTGCGCAGACAGGGATATCCGGAAGTACAAAGATTGGTGAGAATGTGGTTTTAGGGGGTCAGGTAGGTGTGGTTGGTCATATCAGCATTGCCAAGGGCAGTCAAGTTCAGGCCCAATCTGGAATCAACCGGTCGATATTGGAAGAGAATAAGAAATGGGGTGGGAGCCCAGCATTTCCATACAGCAATGAGCTGCGTTCGCAGGTGCTTTATTCCAAGCTTCCAGAGCTTGAAAAACGCATTGCGGAGTTAGAAAAGCAATTAAATGAAAAAAATAATAGCTAACTTTACAAGATAATTTTTTTGCAAAATACTAATGTTAGATATGAATGTAAAACAGAGAACCATTAAATCTGACGTCCATTTTTCGGGCGTGGGTCTTCATACTGGTAAACAAGTGAATGTGACCTTGAAACCAGCTGCAGAAAACCACTGGTACAAATTCAAACGAGTAGATTTAGAGGGTCAACCAATTGTAAGTGTAGATGTTGATAATGTGAGCAACACTGCGCGGGGAACTACAATTTCTCAAAACGGCGCTTCTGTAAGTACCATCGAACATTTGATGGCAGCATTGGTAGGCTTGCAATTAGATAATGTATTGATTGAGATCGACGCTCCTGAGGTGCCGATCTTGGACGGAAGTTCGGCCATCTTTATCGAGAAGATCCAAGAGGTTGGATTTCAAGACCAGGATGCAGACCGTGATTTCTTTGAAGTAACTGATAATATTCACTATACCGATCCAGAGAACAAGGTAGAGATTGTTGCGATGCCAGTTGATGGTTACCGCATCACCTGTATGATTGACTTTAATTCCCCGGTATTGGGCAGTCAACATGCTTCTATCAGTGACTTGGATGAATTCAGCAAGGAGATTGCTGGATCCCGTACTTTTTGTTTCTTACATGAATTAGAGGCATTGGTAAGCCAAAACTTGATTAAAGGTGGCGATTTGTCCAATGCGATCGTTATTGTAGATAAGGAAGTATCGGAAGGTGAATTGGATAAATTACAGGATCTATTCCATAAACGCGTTGAGGTGGCACAAGAGGGTATCTTGAACAATATATCCTTGCGATACCAAAATGAGCCAGCAAGACATAAGCTGTTGGACATGATCGGTGATTTGGCTTTAGTAGGGAAACCTATCAAAGGACATATTATGGCAGCGCGTCCTGGACATGCAGCCAACGTAGCATTTGCCAAACGTATAAAAGGGCAGATCAAGCGTGAAAAGAACAAAAAGAATGTAAAAGTTTATGACCCGAATACGCCTCCGGTTTACGATACGGTTCAAATCATGAATATTTTACCACATCGTCAGCCATTCTTGATGATCGACAAGATCTTGGAACTGTCGCAGACTCATGTGGTAGGATTGAAGAACGTAACGATGAACGAGGATCTTTTCATGGGTCATTTTCCAGGCGCACCATTATTCCCTGGGGTATTGCAAATTGAAGCAATGGCCCAAACAGGAGGGATCTTGGTGTTGAATACTGTCCCAGACCCAGAAAACTGGTTGACCTTGTTCCTGAAGATCGAGAATGCGAGATTCAAGAACCAAGTAGTGCCAGGGGATACCGTAATTTTCACTTGTGAGTTATTGGAGCCAATCCGTAGAGGAATTGCGAGGATGAAAGGAGTTGGTATGGTAGGTGACAAGGTGGTAAGTGAAGCAGAATTAATGGCCCAGATAGTAAAGGTCAAAGGATAATTAAATAAGAATGATTCAACCATTATCATATATACATCCTGAGGCAAAGATTGCACAGAATGTGGTTATTGAGCCGTTCTCTACCATCCATAAGGATGTGGAGATTGGCGAGGGAACTTGGATAGGCTCGAATGTAACCATTATGAATGGTGCACGAATTGGGAAAAATTGCAGGATTTTTCCTGGAGCTGTTATATCTGGGGAACCTCAGGATTTAAAGTTTGAAGGTGAGATCACGACGGCTGAGATTGGCGACAATACGACCATCCGTGAGTGTGTGACCATCAATAGAGGAACAAAGGACCGATACCGTACCGTAATCGGAAAGAACTGTTTGATTCAAGCATATAGCCATATCGCCCATGATTGTTTTGTAGGCGATAACTGTATCTTTTCAAATTCAAGTACCTTGGCTGGACACATAACCGTAGGAGATTATGTTGTTTTGGCGGGTATGGTTGCCGTACATCAGTTCTGTAAGATCGGTTCGCATGCCTTTGTGACTGGAGGTACCTTGGTCAGAAAGGATGTCCCACCTTATATAAAAGCTGCTAGGGAACCTATTTCCTATGCAGGTATCAATTCTGTGGGATTGAGAAGAAGAGGCTATACCAACGAGCAGATCAATGAGATCCAAGGTATCTATAGGGTACTTTTTGTACAGCACAGTAATTTAGGTAAGGCATTGGATATTGTGGAGGCAGAATTTAAGGCTACCGAAATACGGGATGAGATCCTTGGCTTTGTACGAGCATCCAACCGAGGAGTTGTCAAAGGATTTGGTCAAGGACGATCTGGAATATAAATTTAAACAATACGACTATTTGAATATAATTTTACAAGATATTGGTAGGAGGTATAATAGGGAATGGATTTTTAGACATCTCGATTATACCTTTTCTTTTGGAAAGAGCTATGCTATCCTAGGTCCGAATGGATCAGGGAAATCCACCCTCATCAAAGTGATCACCGGCGCGCTAACGGCAAGCGAAGGGACACTAAAGTTTGAAGAAGGAGGTCAGGAACAGCAAATAGAGCAGATTTTTCAAAAGATAAGCCTTGCTGCGCCCTATGTAGAGTTGATCGAGGAATTCTCGTTGAATGAGATGTTGGAATTCCATTTCAAGTTCAAGGATTACCTACCCGGCTTTAATATGGCACGAATCAAGGATACCTTAGGCTTTGCGAAAAATACCTTTGAAAAGGACATCCGCCATTTTTCATCGGGAATGAAACAGAGGGTTAAATTGATTTTGGCTTGTTGTTCTCAAAGTAAATTGCTATTCTTGGATGAACCTACAAGCAATCTAGATAAAGAGGGTGAACAATGGTACCTGAACTTGATCGAAAAGACCAAGTCCGATCGTATCCTTGTAATCGGATCCAATCAAGAGCATGAATATAACTTCTGTGATGAGCAATTGCAGATCATGAGCTATAAGTAGGGAAGGACTGGTCTTTCATTGGAAACATGGAAGAGATTTTATATTTTTGCGAAAGAAATTATTAAAAATATGGCAAAAGCTTCAGACGTTAAGAGTGGAAATATACTTCGTTTCAATGGGGAATTAGTATCGGTAGAGGAATACATTCACCGTACCCCGGGAAACTTGCGTGCATTCTATCAAGCAAGAATGCGTAATGTTAAGACTGGAAAATTAGTAGAATACAGATTTAGAACAGATGAAGAGGTAGAAATTGCTCGTGTAGAGACCAATGACTACCAATATTTATATGAGGACGGGGAATTTTTCGTGGTGATGGATAACGAGACCTACGAGCAATTCAATATTCCAAAAGTTCTTTTTGGTGATTCAGCTCGTTTCTTAAAAGAAGGAATGAACGTTATCGTGGCATTTGAGAGTGAAGAGGCTATTATGGCCCAAACTCCTGCGAGTGTGGAATTGGAGATCACGTATACAGAGCCTGCAGTGAAAGGTGATACCTCAACGAACGCATTGAAAAATGCTACTGTAGAGACTGGCGTAGAGATCCGTGTTCCTCTGTTCATTAATCAAGGTGATAGAGTAAAAGTGGATACACGTACCGGTGATTACATGGAACGTGTAAAATAAGATCTTAGGTTTAGGTTGATTATTCGGTCTTGTTAGCTCCCATGCTTCAAGGCCGTTTTTTTTATCCAAGCATGAAAAAAGCAGATTTAAGGGCAACATATAAACAAAAAAGGAATGAACTGACCGCGGCGGAAGTGGCCGAACTGGATCAGTTGATCTTCCAGGAATTGACCTCTTATGATTGGTCCAAGATTTCCTATTTACATTGCTATCTAGCCATCGCTAAATTCAAGGAATATGATACGATCAAGTTTATCCATTGGATTTGGGAGCATTATCCCCATACCCAGATCGTAATTTCAAAATCTGACTTTGAAACCCATCAATTAAAGCATTACATCTTTAATTCGGACACCCAGCTCGTCCATAATGCTTGGGGGATTCCAGAGCCAGAGGGGGCGATAGAAGTTGAAACCGGAAAAATTGAGGCTGTTTTGGCTCCACTGTTGGTTGTGGATCATTTTGGGAACCGGATAGGCTATGGTAAAGGCTTTTATGACCGTTTTTTTGCCAGCTGTAATGCTTCGGTGCTAAGGACAGGGATTTCCTACTTTCCTCCCGTGGATTTAATCGAAGATATCGGGGAATGGGATGTTCCTATCGAACTGGTTTTTACTCCGGGAAAAACTTATTGTTTTTAAGCAGTTTTTATTTTCTCTAATAGAAAAAATGGCAGCATAAATACAATTTTATAATACGCTACAACGTTAAAAATAATAATAGATAGCAAAAATTTATTTGAGCCTAGGCTTGAATGGAAAATATGGAGATGGAACTCCTAGGCATTTTCAGTCTGTTGTTTCCTGAAAATAAAAGAAAGTTTGTCTAAAAAGCTAAATAAACAATTTTCGTTATTTACTCCCTGTAATGCTATTGTCGGCATTCGGTTTTGGCAAACCCAAAACATTAGTTTATCCATGCTTTTTAGACAAAAACTTTCTTTACTTATATAAAATCCTGAATTTTATCGTGTTATCGACCTGCTTCAATTGCCTTAACATTTGTTTATCGTAAGCAGCATCGATGTCAGTTACCGCATAACCTATTTCACCTCTCGTCATCAAGAATTGAGAAAAGATATTGATATTGTTCTCTGCGTAGATCTTGTTGATCTGTGCCATGATACCAGGGACGTTCTTATGGATGTGCAGTAGACGGTGCGCCCTTGTCAAACCCGGAAGGGTTAGGTTAGGGAAATTCCTGCTTTGATCTGTATCACCATTGTTGATGAAATCAGCCATACGTCGAGGGATAAATTCCGCATTTCTCTTTTTGTTCTTTTTGTCGTCAAAAACCACAATTCCTTTTTCCGTACAGATCGCTTTTGAGATATGTCCCTTTACATCGCCTAGATAACCGATAGTTTTTAATTTATCTGCTCTTGATAGTACATCATCAGCTATGGTTTCTCCGTTGCCCAATAACAGCATGCCAACATCCTTCACATATTTCTCTTCCAAGGTCTCCTTGACACGGATGGAGAATCCATCCCTTTTCAAGATATGCGCCGCTATTTCAGGAACATCCCCTACAATAAGACATAAGATCCTGTTCTTTGGGTAGGAGATAGCTCTAGGGAGATCATTTACATAAAGGAATTCATCAAAACTTGGTGCGATATGATCCGCTTTATCGGTTACCGACTGCCTGGAAATGTTCTCGGTAAAGGCATAGAACTTTTCGATCAAGCCTGATTCCTTTAATTGGAAGTCTGAATACCCATCACCGATTCCAAAGATCCGACCTTCGATATTGAGCTGTTTTAAGAGCTTTACCTTTCCTCCTTCATCCGATAGGGGGTTGGCTTCATCATAACCGATGATATTTCCATCAGCGTCAAATTTGAAGGTATTGGCGTAGATATTTTCTTTTTTGATATGGTACGGACTGACTACAGGGGTGATAAATTCCTTGAACCCACCGGAAACGATCCAAGCGGTATCCGAATTCTCTCTAAAGAAGTCCTTGTTTCTACTGAAAGATTTGGAAACTTTCTTTTTTAGGTGAGCGATCAGTTTGTCCAAATGTTGACGGTTAGCCTGCAATAAACTTACACGTCCTGCCAAGCTTTCACGGAAAGAGATCTTGCCTTCCATAGCCAAATTGGTGAAGCGCTCGATTTCGTTGTAAATTTTCTCTTGGTCAGGATGGTTTTCTAAGGATATCCTTGCTAATTCGTCTAGGGCTTCGACTTGGGTGAAAGTGCTATCGAAGTCTATGATGTAATAGTTTTTCACTGTATGTTACGTTTAGATTGTTGCTATATATAATAGGCTTCACATACTTCTCTTAGGGTTTGATCTAGAGGTTTAAATGTATAGCCCAATGTTTCCCTTATCTTGGAATTGTCGTATTGTAATTTACTGTTTGCTGCGCGTGCAGACTCTTTGGTCAAGGCAGGTTTCTTCCCGCTGATCACAGCCCCTAATTTTGCTAACCGCCAAGCCACGGAAAGCATCAGTGAGGTTGCCTTGATATGTGGTGCGGGCTTGTTCATCATTTCACTGATCTTGGTCAGCAAATCTTGGTTACTGATGTTCTCAGCATTGAGGATAAACCTTTCGCCGGAAATATCAGAATTCATCAGGAGGATCATGATCTTTGCCACATCGGTAACATCGACGATTCCGACAGAACCTAAAGGATAGATCTTGTTCCCTTTATTTACCATGTTGAAAATGGCACGCGATCCTTTTTCGCTCCAGCCAATACCCATGATAACGGATGGATTGACAATCACAGCGTCCAATCCCTCGGCGACCCCTCTCCAGACTTCCATTTCACTTTCGTACTTGGCCAATGAATATTTGGAGATCTTAGGGTTAAATTCCCATTTGTCATTTTCGGTTACCGGGAGTCCTTTTTTGCTGAATCCCAAAGCGGCAATCGAGCTGACATGGAGCAATCTTTTTTGATGTTCCAAGCAGAGATTGACAATGTGTTTGGTACCCTCAACGTTTGTGTCCATGATCTCAGCGGCATCTTCCTTTTGGTAAGAAACCTTAGCTGCACAGTGATAAACTTGATCGACTTTAGGGATGATGTCCTCGAGAGCGAAATAATCCGTTATCTCAGCATCCACCCATTGGATGAGTGATGAGGACTTTAAGGGGTCAGGAATAATGGAGGTCGATCTTTTCAAAGCAATCACACTATGCCCCTCATCAATGAGGTACTGCAATAATGTAGACCCTAAAAAACCTGTTCCGCCTGTTACTAATATCACTTCCTAACTTATTGTTGAAAAATTATGTAGTTCAAAAGTAAGTTAATAAATGCATATTTGCTAAATACAATAGGATAAACTCAATAAAATTTGAGGAATTAGACAATCAATATGACTTTAGCTGATTTTTTATCACCCATCTCCCTAAAAGAATTAGGTCTTCCAACAGAATATTACAACTCCCAATTCGGTCATTCCATCGAAAAATATACGGATGTATTTCCGCAATGGGATGAGGAAACGGGCTATCCGCAGATTGCTATTTTTGGTGTGGAAGAAGGACGGTCAGCAGTCAACAACAACGGAACGCAAAAAGCACCGGACATGGTCCGCAAGCATCTTTATGATCTCTATCAAGGGGATTATACGGTGAAGATCGCCGACCTAGGGAACATAAAAGCAGGAGCAACGGTAAAGGATACCTATGTGGCCGTAAAGTTGGTCATGGAAGAATTGATGAAAAAAGATATCCTTCCTATACTGATTGGCGGCGGACAGGATCTGACCTATGCGCAATATACTTCGTATGAGAATCTGGAGCAACGTGTAGATGTTGCTGTCATCGATTCTAGGTTTGACCTGGATCAGGAGAATGCCGAGGATATGCCTTTGAATTCGCAGACCTATCTTAACCATTTGATCTTACATCAGCCAGATTATTTGTTCAATCTTAGCAATATTGGTTTTCAGACTTATCTAGTGAGCAAAGAGTCGATCAATATGTATGATAAATTGTTTTTCAATGCCATGCGATTGGGAAGCTTTTCGGGCAAGCTGGACCAAGCAGAGCCTATTATCCGTTCGGCGGATATGGTCAGTTTTGACATTGGTGCCATTCGAGCTTCAGAAGCTTGCGGAAATGCAAATGCAGGGCCTAATGGATTATATGGTGATGAGGCCTGTCAATTGTCAAGATATGCTGGGATGTCCGATAAATGCAGCTCTTTTGGAATCTATGAATACAACCCGACCTTTGATCCGATGGGCCAGACAGGCATGCTGATCGCCCAGATGATCTGGTGTTTCATTGATGGGTTCTATAGCCGTAAAAAGGATGCTCCGATGTATCCGAAATCTAATTATATCATCTACAGAACCACTTTGGAAGCTGAGGACTATGAGTTGGTTTTTGTGAAGAGCAAAAAATCTGACCGTTGGTGGATGCAGGTTCCTTACTTTGGCTCAAAATCTGTCAATGAACGTTTTTACCTAGTGCCATGCCGTTATGAGGATTATCAAATGGCAGTTGCTGGTGAAATGCCGGATCTATGGTGGAAAACCCATCAGAAACTACAGTAATCATATAGTTTATCAATCTGAATAGCGTGGAAGTTGTCTATCTTGTTTCCCTTATCGTCCTTGTTGCTATCTGTGCCTTCCTTATTTGGCGCAATGCAAGGGCTGTGTCTCGGGAAGAGCATAATAGGATGCAGGATGCTGCCAAAGACCTCCAATTGGAATTTGCCAAAATTCAGGAGCGTGAAAAGATCTTGATTGCCGATCGAGACCGCCTGTCCAGTGAACTGCGGGAAGAAAGCATGGCAAGGCAAAGTGTAGAACGGAGTTTGGAAGGGACGAATGCCTACCTACAGGCACAACAAGAGAAATTTGCGGAGCAAAGGCAGGAAATGGAAAACATGAAAGTCCAATTCCACAATGAGTTTCAGGTCATGGCCAATAAGATTTTGGAAGAAAAATCTTTCAAATTTACGCAGTTGAACCAGCAGAATATTTCGCAAGTATTGGATCCCCTTAAAGAGAAGATCAAAACCTTTGAGGAGAAGGTGGAGAAGTCTTATCAGCAGGAATCGGCTGAGCGCAATGTTCTGAAGGGCGTAGTGGAACAATTGATGCAGCAGAGCATACAGATCAAGGATGAGGCAAATAACTTGGCCAGGGCGCTGAAAGGGGATAATAAGAAGCAAGGGAATTGGGGCGAGGTTATTTTAGAGCGTGTATTGGAGCGCTCGGGGCTGATCAAGGACCAAGAATATAAACTTCAGGCTTCCGTGCAGGAGGCGGATGGCAGAAGGTTTCAACCTGATGCCGTGATCTATTTACCCGATGAGAAGCATTTGATTGTCGATGCCAAATTATCATTGCTGGCCTACGAACGGGCTGTAAATGCAGATACCGAGGAGGATCGGCTGATTTTCGTTAAGCAGCATGTACAATCCGTCGAGAACCATGTTAGGGAACTATCTGCCAAGGATTACCATTCGCTATATGGCATACAATCGCCAGATTTCGTTTTACTGTTCATTCCCATTGAGTCTTCGCTAAGCCTAGCGGTAAACTTTAAACCTGAGCTCTTCAGTGAGGCATGGGATAGACGTGTGGTGATCGTGAGCCCTTCGACACTTTTGGCCACGTTGAGGACAATTGCCAGTGTTTGGAAACAGGAAAGGCAGAATAGGAATGTTCTGGAGATCGCGAAGGAAGCGGGATTGTTGTATGATAAGTTTGTCGGTTTCCTGAATGATATGGATCAGCTTCAGGGGATGATCCAAAAAGCCGCGGACAAGCATGATGAGGCCATGAAGAAGCTCAGTTCAGGATCTGGCAATGTGATTCGGAAAATAGAACAGTTAAAGACACTTGGCGCTAAGGCCAATAAACAGATAGGGGACAAATACCTCGAAGATTAACGTCAATGGAATCCTGTTGATGCATTCAGCTAAGAAATTTTCATCGAAAAGACTTAATTCAGGCAAATATGGTATTTTATTAATATTTGTTTGATTTGCAGTTGCAATGCCTTAATTTTAAGGAAAGTTCGACCACAAAACTGATTGTCTAATGGAAGATATGATCCTCTACAACCGCCTGCAATTCGCATTTACCATTACCTTTCACTACCTCTTTCCGCAATTGACCATGGGGCTTTCACTCATGATCGTTTATTTCAAATGGAGATTTCTAAGGACCAATAACATCATCTATAATGATGCTTCCAAGTTCTGGATGAAGATCTTTGCGCTGAATTTTGCGATGGGAGTGGTGACGGGGATTCCGATGGAGTTCCAGTTTGGGACAAATTGGGCGAAGTTTTCGGAATTGACGGGTGGGATAATTGGCCAGACCTTGGCGATGGAGGGGATGTTTTCCTTTTTCTTGGAGTCCTCCTTTCTAGGGATGTTTATTTTTGGGGAGAAACTCTTGGGACATAAGCTCCATTTCGTAGCAGGTCTGATGGTCTTTATCGGTTCGTGGGCATCAGGTTACCTGATATTGGCGACCCATTCCTGGATGCAGCATCCGGTCGGCTATGAGATTTTGGAAAACGGAAAGTTTGTGCTCAACAACTTTTCTGCACTGTTTACCAATCCTTGGTTGCTACCTTCTTACCTGCACAACCAAGCGGGGTCTTTGGTAACTGCAGCATTCTTTGTTTCGGCAGTAGGAGCATTCTACCTGTTGAGCAATCTGCATGCGGAATATGGAAAGATATTTTTAAAGACAGGCGTTGTTTTTGGTTTGATAGCTTCGATTGCTGTGGCTTTTCCAACGGGGGATATGTTGGCCAAGAATGTGGTAAAGCATCAGCCGGCTACCTTTGCTGCCATGGAAGGTATCTTTGAAACCGAAACTGGGGGCTCTGAGATTATATTAATCGGGCAGCCGGATATGGAGAACAAAAAACTTGATAATAAGATCGCTGTGCCGAAGGTTTTGAGTTTCTTGACCCATCAACGTTGGGATGCCACCATTCAAGGGCTCAATGAATTTGATGAAGATATCCACCCGACAAACGTTCCTGGCTTATACTATAGTTATCATATCATGGCAGGATTGGGCACCATCTTTATTGGGATCATGATGATTGCCGCATTTCTTTTGTGGAGGAAAAAGCTTTATGAAAATAAATGGATCCTGTGGGTTTTGATGTTTATGATTCCATTTCCCTATATCGCCAATACGGCAGGTTGGTACACGGCAGAACTGGGCAGACAGCCCTGGTTGGTCTTCAACCTGATGCGGATGGTCGATGGAGTCTCTCCTACGGTTTCTTCCGGTAATACCCTGTTTACTTTATTGGGGTTTGTAGGGCTGTATATTTTATTGGGTCTGCTGTTCCTGATGCTGGTATTGAAGATCATCAGAAAAGGTCCTGAAACTAATTTAGCACTAAAATCATAGCTTATGGAAATGTTTTGGTTTATCATTTTGGTCTTTATGTTGGGCATGTACGTGGTACTGGATGGATATGATTTTGGAGCTGGTATTGTTCATCTTTTATTTGCAAAAACTGATGAGGAGCGGGCAGCCATCCGCAATGCAATCGGTCCTTTTTGGGATGCCAATGAGGTTTGGTTGATTGCATCGGGAGGTGTTCTGTTTTTCGCATTTCCTACTTTATATGCATCGGCTTTCAGTGGGTTTTACTTGCCATTGATGCTGGTACTATGGTTTTTGATCTTTAGGGCGGTTGGCTTGGAGCTTCGTGGACAGATCCATAATAAATTGTGGGAAAGGTTTTGGGAGAAGGCATTTGGCATGGCGAGTCTGTTTCTGGCCCTTTTCTTTGGGGCTGCATTGGGAAATGTGGTGCGTGGAGTGAATCTAGGCATGGTAGAGAATGGTGTGTCTACACAAGAACCCCATTATTTCTTCCTGCAATTATGGAATCCCACCCTAGATCCTATGTCTGATGTTCATGGCATCATTGACTGGTTTACGATTTTATTGGGTATTGTTTCTGTATTTACGCTTACCATTCATGGTGCCAACTGGATCATCCTCAAAACCTCTACTGGCTTGAACCAAAGGTTGAAAGGCATCATTTTCAAATTGAATATTGCCCTTGCTTTTTTAGTGGTCCTGACAGCGGGTTTATGGCAATATGTAAAACCATTTCCACTCAATAACCTAATCGGACATGCCTGGTTATGGATTTTTCCTGTAATCGCTGGGGTAGGTTTGATAGGTCAGTTCTGGATCAAGAAATTTAAGAAAGATGGTATGGGATTTCTTTTCTCTACCTTGTTTATCCTGGGAAGCTTTGCAACGACCGTTGCTTCACTCTTCCCAAATGTACTGCCATCAACAAATTCCGTCAATCCATCCCTAACGGTCTACAATGTCGCCGGCCATGAATACGGCCTATCCGTGGGTGTAAATTGGTTCGTGATAGCCTTCCTGCTGGTAGTCATTTACTTTATCATCCAATTCAGGGTATTTAAAGGCAAGCTGGATGATGTGGGGTATCATTAGGGCTAGATGTGAGATGGGAGATATGAGATTTGAGAACCTTCAAACGAGTAGTTTTTGAAGATTTAAAGGAAGATGTAAACTTAAATGAGATATGAAATTTTTGACAGTTTATTCTATCTCAAATCTCACATCTCAATTCTAATATCTACGATTTAGTACCCCCTCGCTTGGTCATCGCCTCTATGGTCGGCTCCGGTTTGGAGTTTTCCGTTTTTGAGGATAACGATGTTTTCTACGCGGCCGATAGCACCTCTTTTATTGATTTTGTAACCGTCTTCTTCAAGGCTTTGGCGTGTTTTGTCGTTGATTGCTTTTTCTTCAACGTCGATTACGTCGGGTTGCCATTGATGGTGGAAACGGGCTGCTGACACGGATTCTTGTGCAGTCATGTCGAATTCCAATACGTTTAAGATGGTTTGGAATACCGAAGTGATGATCGTGGAACCACCTGGCGTACCAACAACCATTTTCAGTTTTCCATCTTCTTCGATGATGGTTGGCGTCATGGCGCTAAGCATTCTTTTTCCGGGTTCGATGGAGTTTGCTTTACCACCAAGAAGGCCGTACATATTTGGTGAACCTGGTTTTACGGAGAAGTCATCCATTTCATTGTTCAATAGGAATCCTGCACCATCTACCCAGACACAGGATCCGTAAGAACCGTTGATGGTTGTGGTCAAGGAAACGGCATTGCCATTCTTGTCCACGATGCTATAGTGGGTAGTTTCTTCTGATTCGTAACCTGGGAACTTGGCAGCTTTCACCTGGTCGCTAGGGGTAGCTTTATCCAAGCTTACCTTAGCCATACGGTCCTGGTTGAATTTGGCATCGGTCAGGTTTGCGATCGGTACGCGGTAAAAGTCAGGGTCACCTAAGTGGGTAGCTCTGTCTGCATATACACGACGTTCAGCCTCGACCATGGCACGTACGGTGCTATCATGTTGGAATCCCCATTTTGCAAGGGGGTATTTCTCAACGGACTGCAATAATGCCATCAAAGCCACCCCTCCGCTAGAAGGAGGAGGCATAGAAATCACTTTATAGTTTTTGTAGGTGCCTACAATAGGATCTCTCCAGCTTGCCTGATAATCTTCAAGGTCCTTTAAGCTGATGATTCCATTGCCACGTTTCATTTCTGCAACGATGTATTCGGCAGTCTGTCCCTTATAGAAGCCATCACGTCCTTGTTCAGCAATACGCTTCAAGGTTTCAGCCAATTCAGATTGTACGAATAGGTCGCCTTCTTTCCATTCCGTATCGCGGATGATTGCAGCGCCATTAGGATTGAATTTTTGGAAACGGGCTTTGTAGCGGTTGAATTCGCCAGCCTGTTGTTTGGTGATCGGGAAGCCTTTCGTTGCTAAGTCGATGGCGGGTTGAATCAAGTCTTTCCAAGCGATAGTGCCATATTTTTTGTAGGCAGCATCCATCCCCGCAACAGATCCCGGTACGCCAGAGGCCAATTGTCCGTAAAGACTCAGGTCTGTAATAGGGTTTCCATCTTTGTCCAAGTACATGTCTCTGGAAGCTTTTTGGGGTGCTTTTTCGCGGAAGTCAAGGGATGATACCGAACCATCTCTGCCACGAAACACCATAAATCCACCTCCCCCAAGGTTTCCAGCATTAGGGTAGACTACTGCTAGAGCAAATTTTACAGCAATTGCTGCATCAACAGCATTTCCGCCCTTTTTTAAAATCTCTACTCCCACCTCTGATGCAATTGGGTGAGCCGTCACAACTGCTCCATTTTCATATTCGGTTTGGTTGGAAGCAGTCTGTTGATTAACTGAGCAAGAGCCCAGAAAAAAGACGATAAAGAATAAATAAATCAAATTAGGTTTTTTCATGTCGCTAAGATAATAAATTGGTATTATTAGATGAATTATATTAACTTCAATCAAATTTTTAATTATGCGAATACTGAGCCTGATCCTATTGCTTTTTGTGTCCATGCAACTGAAAGCGCAAACCGTAAAAATCCTGACCTACAATATTCACCATGCCAATCCACCATCCACTCCTGGGAAAATTGATATTGAAGCTATCGCAAAGGTAATCAATGATGCGAATGCTGATATTATCGGTATCCAGGAAGTTGATATCAACGTCTCTCGTTCGGAAATGGTCAATCAGGCAGAGAAACTTGCAGAACTTACAGGAACTGAATATTTCTTCTCTAAAGGGATCGACCTGGAGAAAGGCTATTATGGCATTTTGATCTTGAGTAAACATAAGATCGTAGGTAAAAGGAGATATGATCTTCCTATGCCTGTGAAAAGTGAAAATCGTTCTTTGGCGATTGTAGATGTAGAGTTGCCAGGAGGAAAGGTCGTTTCATTGGCTAATACGCATCTGGACCTAAAGGAAGAGAACAGGATCGCGCAAGCGGAATTCATCAATGAGCTTGGGGAGCTATATAAAAAGCCTTTGATCTTGGTAGGGGATTTGAATGCAAAACCGGAGTCTAAGCCAATTCAGATCCTTGAAAAATATTTTGTAAGAAATACGACATCCAATCAGCCTACATCTCCGAATGTTAATACAAAGAATGAAATCGATTATATCATGGTGCTAAAGAACCAGGATTTTAATTGGAAAAAGTATCAAGTGATCAAAGAAGAGTATGCTTCGGATCATTTGCCTTTGTATGCGGAGATTGAGTTTTAGATATGAGATGTGAGATCTGAGATTTGAGATAGAAAGGTTAATATCTCAAATCTCATGTCTCACATCTCAATACTACCTTTTCAGCTTCTCATTATTTTTATGGCGATCTGCATCGCGCATATTTTTCTTGTCAAGGTTTTTTTCTAGTGCAGAGGTCAGGTCTATACCGGTCTGATTCGCAAGACAGATCAGTACAAAGAGTACATCGGCCATTTCATCTGCTAGGTTGACTTCCTCATCTGATTTTTTAAAAGACTGTTCACCGTACTTTCTGGCCATAATGCGGGCTACCTCGCCGACTTCCTCCATTAGCATGGCAGTATTGGTCAGTTCGTTGAAGTAACGAACTCCCGTGGTACTGATCCATTGGTCTACAATTTCCTGAGCTTCTTTGATTGTCATGTTTGTATGTGTTTAGAAGTTGTCTTTGTCTTTGGTATTCATGATTATGGTAACTGGACCATCGTTTCGGAGGTCGATTTTCATGTCAGCGCCGAAAATCCCCATTTGTACTTCCTTTCCCAGAAGGTCTGATAGATACTTTCCCATTTCTTCATACATAGGTTTTGCCTTGTCGGGCTTGCCAGCACGGATAAAAGAAGGGCGATTCCCTTTCTTGGTCTGAGCAAATAAGGTGAATTGGGATATCAATAGGATGTTGCCTTGGATATCCTGAACGGATTTGTTCATTAAGCCTTGTTGGTCTGAAAATATCCTCAGATTGACTATTTTCTGTCCCAACCATTGAAGGTCTTCCTTTGAATCCTCTTCTTCTACACCCAAAAGAACGAGTAAACCATCTTCAATTTGTCCTGTAATCTGATCGTCTACCGTACATGATGCATTGGTCACTCTTTGAATTACTGCTCGCATGGCTTAAAAGTATTATTTAATTCGGTATTGGCAAAATCAATTGGGCAATCGGATTTCAAAAGGCCCAAAAAGCGAAAATGCCCTTCCGAATGAACGAAAGGACATCTTCTGTGGGGTTTGGTACTATTAAAATCTAATATTTAATCCTAGCATGGCATTGGTTTCCGCCTGCGGATAATAGAAATTGAAATAATCTCTCTTTCCTACAGATTCCATGATCATGCTGTATGTATAACCTGAGGTTGCATATTTTTCGTTGAAGATATTGTTGATCATCAGGTTTAAGTCTACGTTTTTAAGGCCAAATACCGAGAAGGAATAGATCGCCTGGAAATTGTTGACGAAAGAAGGAGCGATGCTTCTGTTCACTTCGGAGGTATTGTCGAGGTATATTCTCGAGATGTACTTGCTCAAAAAGCTGAAGCTTAATGATTCAATCGGTTTATAGGTAAAATTATTGGATAAGACCACTGCCGGTGATTTTGCAATATCCGTAGTTTCATGCGTAATCAAATCATACTTCACAAAATCGAAATCATCACTATAAACAGGGATGTTTTCTACAAAGTTTTTGATCTTGTTTTGCGATAAAGCCGCGGTTGCTGACCAAATGAATTTAGGATGGATTCTCCAACTTCCATCAAGCTCAAATCCCATTCGATAACTTTTGTCTACATTTATCCTTACCGCAGAACCCACATCGTTCAATGCCCCTGTTGGTATCAACTGATCTTTATAAAGCATGGCATATAGGTTTGCTCCGATATTGATGTTTTCGGCTCTGTAGCGGTATCCAGCCTCAATATCCTGCATCTTCTCTGTCTTCGGAATTGCACCTATTGGGTTTTCTACATAATCGTTTCTAGTAGGCTCTTTGCTCGCAAAGGCGTAAGAAGCGTATAGGTTGGAATTGCCGCTCAAGAAATATGTAACACCTGCTTTTGGGTTGATAAAGTTGTGGGTGTCCTCAAATGTGAAGTCTTTTATCTTATCATCATCGCCTTTTCCATTATAAACTATGTTCCTGTACTGGACATCCAGATTGAAAAGGAAATTTTCTAGTCTATAATCTGCCTTTGCGTAAAAGTTGAAGTCATTTTTATTCGCATGGCTAAAGTAGTATCTGTCCTTGAGTTTATCCTCTGGAACTTGATCTGCCCAGATTACTTCACCATAGTGATCGCCTTTGTACTGGTTATAAGCACCACCAAAAGTGAAGTTCAGGTTGTTGGAGGGTTTATAGAGCAGGGAATAGGTCAAGCCATAGAAATGATTGTCCAACCACCTTCTCCTTATCAAATCGGTATCTTTAATCGTATTGCCGTTTGCCACTACTGGATCAATTCCATAATGGTCTAATCCATCCATTGGTCTGAATTCTTCATAATATCCAGCGCCGCGGGTATAGTGAAGAGCCGTATTGAAGGTCATTTTTTCAGAAGGACGGTAGGAGTAGTTCAGATGGGCATGCGTCTGCGTATAGTTATCCGTCTGGTTATCGTAAGTATAATAGTTATATTTTCGATCTCCATTTAAGAATCTCTCACGCTCTTCGTCGAATAACCAAAGGTTATCGGCATACTCCTCAATCCTTTCTTTATTGCCAGTAAATAATGGTTCAGCAAGTCCGTACCAAGCTTGGTAAGTTTTTTCCTTACCTGAAAACACGGTGGCTTTTAAGGTATGCTTATCCGTATACATGCCTGCATCAACATAGAAAGATTTTAAATTGGACGAAGCTCTATCTACATAGCCATCCGAAGAGATCCTAGATAACCTAGCATTAAATGCGAATTTATCGTTGATCAGTCCTGATCCAGCTTTTAAGGTGTTTTTCCAAGAGTTATAGGAACCAAAGGAGTTATTGAACTCTAGGTAGGGCTTCGTTTCCAGGGCGTCTGTCTGGAAGTTTAAAGATGCTCCAAATGCCGCAGGGCCATTTGTAGAAGTTCCGATACCTCTTTGAATCTGAATGCTCTCTGTACTGGAGGCAAAATCAGGAAGGTTTACAAAGAAGGAGCCCATGCTTTCAGGGTTGTTCAAAGGGATGCCATTCAAAGTGACATTGATGCGTTCATTGTCGGATCCACGAATGGTCATGTTTGTATATCCGATTCCAGCACCTGCATCAGAACCGATCACGACACCAGGAGTTTGGTCTAAGAGATATGGAATATCTTGTCCGAGGTTATTTTTCTTGATGTCTTCCTTATTGATGGTTTTAAAGGTAGTCGCGGAATTTTCTTTCGCACGTGTTGCTGTTACATAAACTTCCTCGAATTCGTACACATTGTCTTTTAATTGAATGGAAAAATTAGCTTGATTTTTCGGATTTATTCTTAAAATCTCGGATTTATAACCAATAAAAGAAATTTTTAAGTCATGGAAGCCTGCGCTTAGATTGTCAAAAACGACAATTCCGTCTTTATTGCTGGATTTGGATTGTCCGTCGATGGACACAGTTGCGGCATCTGCAGGTGCTCCAGATTTGTCTAAAACCCTAACAGTGAAGTTTTGTTGAGCAAAGCTCGCAAGTACTAGCAAACATAAGGCTAAAGTTGCCCAAAGCTTGTTAAACATAATAAAAAAAATGTTTTAAAGAGTTAAACTTTCTTGCTGTAAGGGGTCACAACAAGTTCTATTTAACCGCCCTTTCCCTACGCTGGCATTATCCAGATCAGGTATGTATTTCTTGTAATCACTTGAAATACAGGGTATAATCTCAGCCTTTGTTCGTGTTTTTCAACAAGGCACCCCTATTCGATAGCGCAAAGCTAGCCTTTTGGATAAATAAAACAAAATTTAAATATTATTGTAACAAATTCGTAATTATTATTTTATTAGTTAAACTGATAGTATTTTTTTGTAAATTGCCTGCATTGCCATCAATGGGCAAATTACGCTAACTTTAAAAAAACGGAACTATTAATTTCTTATGAAGTATTACGCTGCTGATGTTGTGTTTCCTGTTGCCGGGCCTGCTATTAAAAAGGGGGTAGTCGCGATGGATGATCAAGGGATTGTGAAAGGTGTTTTCAATCCAGGTGAAATAGATGAAAATTTAGTGGAACAATTCAAAGGAGCTTTAATTCCTGGATTTGTAAATGCTCATTGTCATCTGGAACTTTCCCATTTATTAGGTGTTGTGCCTAGAAGTACAGGATTACCTAACTTCCTTTCTGCTGTAATCAATGAACGCGGAAACCATGAAAGCAAGTTGGAAGCTGCCATGGAAGAAGCTGACAAAATGATGTATGAGAACGGCATCCAAGCTGTCGGCGACCACGTGAACTCTGCAGTTACCGCTAAGATCAAGGAAAACAGCCCTATCAAATACCATACGTTTGTTGAAGTAATGGCAACCAATAAGGAAGATGTAGTTACAAGAATCGACAATGCCAAGGAAATTGAATTCCATTTTGATTACAAACATTCCTCAATCACCCCTCACGCGCCTTATTCTGGTTCTAAATTCTTATTTAAGACCTTGAAAAAAGCAATCAGCGAAGATAATATCATCAGTATCCACAATCAGGAAAGTGACGAAGAGAACAAGCTTTTCCGTTATAAGAAAGGTGAATTCTTGGAGTTTTTCAAGAAGATGGACATGGTGATGGAAGATTTTAGAGCTCAAGCAAGAAACTCTCTGCAATCCTTTTTGCCCTATATCCCTAGCAAGAATAAATTGATCCTAGTGCACAATACCTATACTTCGATTAAGGACTTGGATTTTGTGGATAGAATGGGTAGATCGGTTTATTTCTGTTTCTGTCCAAAAGCCAACTTATATATCGAAGATAGAATTCCTAAAATCGACAATTTCTTGTTGGGAGGCCATGACATCGTGATTGGTACCGACAGCCTAGCGTCAAACGATACATTGGATATTTTAGAGGAATTGAAGGTTATCCACCAAGAGTTTCCGGAATTGGACTTCAATGAGACCATCAAATGGGCTACCTTGAACGGTGCTAAGGCTTTGAACTTGGAAAGCGAATTAGGCTCTTTGGAAGTAGGCAAGAAACCAGGCTTGGTGCTGTTGGAAGGAATGGATACATTCAAACTGAACCCGAAAGTTAAGGTTAGAAGAATTAGATAGTTTCTAATTCTATTTCTTCTTTTACCTTTGTATTCATGAAACATTGGAATATTAAGGTTCAAGGTAAAGTTCAAGGAGTCTTTTTCAGGGCTTCGACAAAAGCTGTTGCTGATCAATTGAAGGTAAAAGGTTTTGTGATGAACGAACCTGATGGATCTGTTTATATAGAAGCTGAGGGCGATGTTTTCGCCCTAGAGTCTTTAATAGACTTTTGTCAGGAGGGGCCTGAACATGCTGAAGTAGCCCATGTGGGATATGAAGAGTCCGATGAAATCAAGGGATTCCGCAATTTCGAAGTCATTAAGAAAATCAAATAAGCGTGTCGGTAGTTAAGAAATTTGTCAGCGATACGATGATCTATGGTCTTTCGACCATCTTATCCCGAATGCTTGGGTTCTTGATGACCCCTTTCTTTACAGGGAAGTTTCGCACCTCCGTATACGGAGTTTTCACCAATCTTTTTTCTTATGCTTCCCTGCTGAATGCTGTTATAGCATTTGGAATGGAAACGACTTTTTTCCGTTATCTGCAAAAGGAAGACACTGACAAAGATCGCGTATTCGACAATAGTTTCTTGATTACCCTATTTACCACAGCAATATTTCTGTTGTCTGTGTTCACTTTTACAGAGCCCATTGCCCATTTTTTAAGTGAGGGGGTAAATGTACCTGATTATATTCTATACGTCAAGTTCTTTGCGCTGATCATTGCTGCCGATGCAATCGCTGTAGTGCCTTTTGCCAAATTGAGAGCAGGAGGGAGGCCAATCCGATATGGTTTGGTGAAACTGATCAACATCTTGGTCTTCATTACCGTCAATTTTGTCTTGTTGGCATGGTTGCCAGAATGGAACAAGAACTCGGAATTCTTCAGGGAATTCAGTGCAGGTTGGTTTCGTGAAGGCTGGTTAGGTAATGTTTTTATTGCCAATTTAATGGCCAGTCTGGTCACTTTACTATTATTGATACCGCAGATTGCTGGATTTAGATTCCGACTGGACAATAAGCTGATCAAGAGTATGCTGAACTATTCTTTCCCGATTTTGATTGCCAATATCTCTTTTATTATCAACGAAAACCTGGATAAGATCATGTTCCCACGGTTGGTGCCAGGAGAGCAAGGGGAAATGGACCTTGGTGTTTATGGGGCAGTAGCAAAAATTGCCGTTTTCTTAAACCTTTTTGTCACTGCATTTAGATTGGGTGCTGAACCATTCTTCTTCTCATATGCTAAGAACGAGAATGCAAGGAAGACCTATGCCGTGATTATGGAATATTTCGTCATTGCTATGGTTATCGTGATGATTGGTCTATGTGCAAACCTTGATTGGTTAAAAGGCTTTATCCGAGGGTCTAAATTAGAGCCTGAAGCCTATTGGTCAGGACTGTTTATCGTTCCGATCTTACTCTTCAATTATGTGCTCTTGGGCGTGTATATGAACCTGTCCATCTGGTACAAACTATCCGATCAGACTCGATATGGCCTATATATATCTGGAGTAGGGGCCATTATTACCATCATTTTGAACCTCCTTCTGATCCCTCGCTATTCCTACGTTGGAGCCGCATTGTCTACCACGAGTGCCTATGTGGTGATGGTTGGACTTTCCTATTTCTGGGGGCAGCAGAACTATAGCATTCCCTATAACAGCAAGAAGATCCTGGCATACCTATTCATGGGACTGATCGTCTCTTGGTTTGCTTATTTTGGACATTTCTGGATTGGAAATCTATTATTTATCCTGTTTTTGGGGGCTGTATTCTACTTTGAAAAAAACACCTTGTTCAAGGTACTGAAAAGGCGATAATCAAAATATAGAGTCAAAAAAAGTCGCTTATTCCTAAGCGACTTCTTCTGCAAAATTAAATCTTATTTCTTCCAGTACTTCCAGGATTTCATTGACATCCTGTAAGCTGACCAGTTTCATTCTATAATCCTTGAAATTAGGTATCCCTTTGAAATAATTGGCATAATGCCTTCTCATTTCAAATATTCCTGTTTTCTCACCCTTCCATTCAATGGACTTGGTCAGGTGGGTATGGCAGATATCGACACGTTCTGATACCGTCGGGCCGTCTAGGCGCTCCCCGGTATTGAAAAAGTGCTTGATTTCCCTAAAGATCCAAGGGTAACCGATGGATGCTCTGCCGATCATAATGCCGTCAACTTCAAATTCCTGTCTCCAGGCAGCAGCTTTCTCCACAGAGTCCACATCTCCGTTTCCAAAAATTGGGATTTGAATCCTAGGGTTCCTTTTCACGTCCTTGATCATCGACCAGTCTGCCTGTCCTTTATACATCTGCGCCCTGGTGCGACCATGGATGGCCAATGCCTTGATACCGATGTCCTGAAGACGTTCAGCAACCTCATACACGTTTTTAGTGTTGTCATCCCAACCCAATCTGGTCTTGACGGTAACAGGAAGGTGGGTAGCATCCACAACAGCCTTGGTCATCGCAACCATTTTGTCGATGTCCTGCAATAGGCTCGCACCAGCGCCACGACAAGCTACATTCTTAACCGGACAACCATAGTTGATATCAATTAAATTTGGATTAGCTGCCGTGCAGATTTCAGCCGATTGACGCATGTGTTCAATATCTGAACCGAAGATCTGTATGCCTATAGGTCTTTCATATTCAAAGATGTCCAGTTTCTGGCGAGACTTAGCGGCATCACGTATCAGGCCCTCGGATGAGATAAACTCAGTATACATCATGTCCACACCGTTCTGTTTACACACGTAACGGAATGGAGGATCACTGACATCTTCCATAGGAGCCAACAACAATGGAAACTCACCTAAATCAATATGTTCGCCTATCTTTACCGACATTATTTGTTGAAATTTTTACAAAGGTAAACAAAAATAGACAATAGATAAGAGGCACAAGATTTTAGACATTCTAATGACCTCCCTTCTTTTGTATAATAATAGAGGCTCTATACCTAGATTTTGTTTACAAATTCCACTATGGCCTCCATTGGATCCTTTGTTTTCATGAAGTTCTCACCGATTAAGAAGGCATTGAATCCAGCCTTTTTAAGGGCCTTGATGGTCTCAGGGTCTGAAATCCCACTTTCGGACACTTTGATAAATTGATCCGGGATTTTATTGACCAAATCATAGGAGTGCTCCAACGAAACACTGAAATCCTTCAGGTTTCTATTGTTTACCCCAATGGCATCAATGCTGTCAAAAATGCTCCTTTGGAGCTCCTCCTCATTGTGCACTTCCAGCAATACATTTAACCCCAAAGATTTGGCGTATTCCGACAGGGTTTTGATTTCCTGCCTATCCAAGCATGCCGCAATCAGCAAGATAATGTCTGCTCCGTATGCCTTCGCTTCTGCGATTTGGTATTCATCCACGATAAATTCCTTGCGCAATAACGGAATTTCTAACACCTCGCGTGCTGCGGTCAGGTCTTCCAATGAACCTTGGAAGAAATCCTTGTCCGTCAGGACAGAGATGGCCGAAGCTCCTGCTTTTTGATAGCCAGATACCACCTCCCGTACCGTGGAGGTACCATTGATCAGGCCTTTTGAAGGCGATGCCCTTTTGTATTCAGCAATGATCCCCGTTTTGGTTGGGTCCAAGATGCTTTCCTTCAGGTTATGGCATTCCCGAGAAAATAGAGGCATGGCCTGCAAATCTGAAATGCTCAGCAATGCTTTGGCAGCTGCTACTTCCTCTTTCTTTCTGGCTACTATTTTATCTAATATGGTCATGTTAATCTTCTTTTATGGGAATTAATTCTTGCCCTTGATCCAGTTGGCGATCAATGTTTTTCCATTATCAGTCAAGATGGATTCTGGGTGGAACTGCATGCCTTTCACATCATATTTCGTATGGCTCAGAGCCATAATTACACCGTTCGGGTCCACAGCAGTAACCTTTAAGTTCTCGTTTAAACTGTCAGGATCCACTGCCCAAGAATGGTAACGGCCGATTTTTGAATCTTCCGGGAAATTCTCGAAAAGAGGCTCAGAAGGGTCCGTCACTTGGATGCTTGTAGCCACCCCGTGCAAAGGTTTGGGCATATTGTAGAGCTTGCCGCCAAATACCTCCGCAATAGCCTGTTGTCCAAGGCATATCCCAAGGATACTTTTGGTTGGCGCATATTTACGGATGACATCCAATAACAGGCCGGCTTCCTCAGGAATGCCTGGTCCTGGTGATAACAAGATCTTGTCGTATTTCTCGATGTCTTCGAGGTCAAACTTGTCATTTCTAACGACTTCATAGCGCTCGTTCAATTCTTGAAGGAGGTGTACCAGGTTGTAGGTGAAGGAGTCGTAGTTGTCGATTACTAATATTGGCTTGCTCATTTTATAAGGTTTCCGCTAATTCTAAAGCCCTGCGAAGAGCTGATATCTTATTATTTACTTCTTGTAATTCTTTTTCAGGATCTGAATCCAATACAATTCCTGCTCCAGCTTGATAATGCAATACATTCTGCTTGCTCAGGAAGGAGCGGATCATGATGGCATGGTTAAAATCCCCATTAAAGCCCATAAAACCGATAGCACCTGAATAAAATGACCTTTGAAGGCCTTCATAACGGTCGATCAGGGTAATGGCCATATGTTTAGGGGCGCCCGATAGGGTTCCTGCCGGAAAGGTATCACCAACCACATCAAAAGGATTGGTGTTCGGGTTCAACGTTCCGCTGACCTTGGACACCAAATGGATAACATGTGAATAGTATTGCGCTTCCTTGTAGGATTTAACCTGAACATGATGGCAGTGTCTGCTTAAGTCGTTTCTGGCCAGGTCAACCAGCATGACGTGCTCAGCACTTTCTTTCGGATCATTTTTCAATTCTTCAGCTATCTTTTCATCCAAGTCCATATTACCAGTCCGCTTGAAGGTCCCGGCAATAGGATAGATGGTTGCCTGATCATTCTTAATCGTTAGCTGGGCCTCTGGAGAAGAACCGAAGAGCTTAAAATCACCATAGTCAAAATAGAATAGGTATGGCGATGGATTGATGGAACGTAATGCTCTATAGACATTGAACTCATCCCCAGAAAAAGGAGTTTCAAATGCCCTTGAAGGAACGATCTGAAAAACGTCACCTCTCTGTATATGCTCCTTCATTTTATTGACCAAGGCCTTGAAGTCTTCGTCCTTCATGTTTGAAGACTCTTCACCCTTTACCTGGAAGGTATATTCTGGGAAGTTCTTGTTCTGGATCAGGAATTGAAGCCTGTCCAAGTCCGAAGGTTCGTTATCCAATAGGTTTTCAAATACATGCAATTGGTTCCTGAAATGGTCAATTGCGATAACATATTTGTAGATATGGTATTGCAGGGTCGGGATTTTCCGTCTTTGGTTTTCTTTGGCCGTTAGTTCAATGTCCTCATAGAATTCCACGGCCTCAAAGCTGAAATATCCGAAAAGGCCATTGGAAATCACGTTTACATCAGGAACGAGATCGGCTTCAAAAGATTTCCTGAAATTTGAAACCTCTTCTCTCAGGTTAAGTTCCTTCGCGTTCTTGACGGTTTTCTTCTGGTTCGGTAGGCTGATGCTCAGTTCGTCGTTTTCCAAGATGATGCTGGCGATCGGTTGGCAACAGATATAGCTGATGTTGTTGTCCCGGCTATGGTACTCCGAACTTTCCAAGAGCAGGCTGTTGGGGAAAGTATCGCGCAGTCTAAGGTAGATGCTTACCGGTGTAGTCGTGTCCGCTAAGATCTTCTTATGGTTAGTTTTGAATTTAAAGTTCATATAAGTGTTTAATAGTTTTCAAAAATAAAAAAAGCCCGACGAAATACGTCGGGCTACCATTCAGTGGTTTTGGTTGATTATGAAAAATTTTATCTAAAATATACCACCTTCCCGACTTATATAGTCAGAAGCCACCAACGGTTAGTATATTGAATTACAGTCATCATTGCATCACAAAATTAATAGAAAAATTGAATATTCAAACTTTATTTGTGAAAAAAGCAAAGATTAGGCAGGATTTTTAGTCATTTAGCAAATCCGGTCTTCTTTGTTTCGTTCGTATAAGTTGTTGCTCATGACGCCATTCTGTGATTTTGGCTTCATGTCCACTCAATAGGATATCAGGTACTTTATGGCCATTCCAGTCTACCGGTCGGGTATAGATTGGCGCATCCAACAGGCCATCTTGGAAGGAGTCGGAAAGGGCAGAGGTTTCATCGGAAAGCACCCCTGGTATGATCCTGACGATAGAATCCACCAATATGGCTGCCGGTAATTCTCCCCCCGACAGAACATAATCACCGATGGATATTTCGCGGGTCACGTAAATGTCCCTGATCCGTTGGTCAATCCCTTTATAGTGCCCACATAATATCATGATGTTCTTGGCCGAGCTTAGCCCATTGGCGATCCCTTGGTTTAAGGTCTCCCCGTCTGGAGTCATATAGATGATCTCGTCATATTCGCGCTCAGATTTTAGTTTCTCTATACAAGCTGCAAAAGGCGCAATTTGCATGACCATGCCTGATCCACCACCATAAGGATAATCGTCTACAGATTTTTGCTTGTTTACGGAATAATCTCTCAAATTATGAACATGGATGGAGCATAACCCTTTTTTTTGCGCACGCTGAAGGATAGAGTGGGCAAAAGGGCTGTCCAATAATTGTGGTAATACGGTAATGATGTCAAAACGCATACGCAAATGTACGTGATTATTGGATAAAACGGGTTTAAAAATGCATTTAGGAAAAACGAATAAGTTATGGTTAACAATTTCTTATTGTAAAATTAATTTAACCTCATTTATTATATGAAATTAATTTTTATTACACAGATATATTTTATTTAATGATTAATAGTGAAATATTTTTCAATTATCATAAAAAACACCTAAAATCACTCCTTTTCAATTAACCAAAAGCTGTATAAAATATAATTTTAATAGTGTTTTAAGTTTAATTTCGAAAATTTCAAAAAATAAATGCCCTTTTTTTGCATCCCCAATAGCATATAAATAGATTTGGCGCTAGTTTAACAATACTAACTTTTTGCCAAGAAAAATTAGAACCCAATTTTTATTAACTAAAAACAAGAAACATGAAACAAAGATTACTCAGTGTTCTGTTGCTGTGTACTATGCTAATTGGCGTCGTACATGCACAAGATCGGCAAGTGAGTGGTAAAGTGACAGCGGCATCTGACGGCAGCCCTATTGCAGGCGCTACAGTTAGGGTTGTGGATCTTAATTCCGCTACACAAACTGATGAATTTGGAAATTATTCAATTTCCGTACCAGCGAATGGTAAACTTTCATTTACCTATATCGGTTATGAAACCCAAACCATTACCGTTGGCTCCCAAACAACTATTAATGTGCGATTGGTTGGCGGAGATAATGACCTGGAAGAAGTCGTAGTAACTGCTCTAGGTATTGAAAGGACCAGAAAATCAATCGGTTATTCGGTTCAACAAGTAAAAGGAGAGGACCTTACACAAGCTAGACAAGCAGATTTAAACACAGCTTTAGCGGGTAAAGTTTCCGGTATCCAAATCAGAACGGGTTCTGGTGCTAAATTCGGTACTGCAGCTATCCGTATCCGTGGTATTAACAACTTGACAGGTGGTAACCCAATCTACGTTGTGGATGGTGTGATCACGGGTCCTGAATATGTTAACAACGACGATATCGAAAGCCTATCCGTTTTGAAAGGCCCTGCAGCAACTGCATTGTACGGTCAACGTGGTGCAGAAGGTGCAGTCGTGATCAAAACCAAATCGGGTAAAGCAACACCTGGAATCGGTATCGAAGTAAACCAAGCCACTTCATTTGAAAATGTTTATGGCTTACCAGCATACCAAAACGAATATGGTGGTGGTTACAACCAAGAGTTCTCTACATTTAAGTACAATCCTGCTATTCATGCCGATTATTTGAAAGCCTTAGATGGTGCTCAATATTACAACTTCTCAGCAGATGAAAGCTGGGGTCACAAGTTGGACGGATCAATGATCGCGCCTTGGTACGCTTGGGATCCAACCCACCCTAAATTCGGTCAATTGGCTGCTTTCTCTCCTCAACCAGACAACGTAAAGAGCTTCTTTGAAACTGGTGTTACGGCGAGTACTAACGTTGCGGTTTCAAAAAGAACGGATGATCTAAATTCAAGACTTTCCTATACCAATTTGAGCAGAACTGGGGTTATGCCTAATTCTAAACAAGGTAAACACTGGTTAGGTGCTAATGCAGCGTTGAATTTAAGTGATAAATTAACCGTTAGCACGAACCTCAACTTTATCTTTGAAAACCGTTTCAATACTCCTATCGATGGTTATAGTTCAGGTCCGCAAAGTTCATTCAACCAATGGTTTGCAAGAAACTTGAACATGGATGATCTTAAAGATTACCAAAGACCTGATGGTACGTACAGAAGTTGGAACATGATTTCTCCAACCAATACAAACCCTAAGTACTGGGACAACCCATATACACATGTGTACAAAAACATTTCGAATGATATCAGAAAAAGATTGTACGGAAACGTAAGTGCAGTGTATAAATTCAATGAAAACTGGAAAGCTTCTGCAATCGCTCGTGGTAACTTCTTTAACGGTGAGCAAAACTCTAGAATCGCTTCCAACACACTTAGCCAAGACGAGTACTACCAATACTTGAACAATCAACAAGAATTGAACTTCGTAGGTAGTATTGATTATACGACTAAGGTTCAGGATTTTGATATTGCAGCAGCTGTTTTCGTAGAAAACAGAAGAAACAAACGTACATATACTGATGCACGTACTGCAGGTGGTCTAGCTGTTCCTGATTTGTATACCCTATCAGCGTCCAAGAACAGACCTACCCTTAACTCTTTCTTAAGCGATTATAAAGTAAACTCCCTATACGGATACATTACTTTAGGTTTCAGAGACTTCTTGTTCTTAGAAGCTAATGCTAGAAATGACTGGTCTTCAAGTTTACCTAAGAAAAATAACTCCTATTTATACGGAGGTGTTTCGGGATCATTCTTGTTCTCTGAATTTATTGAGTCCGATTGGTTCAGCTATGGTAAATTAAGAGCTTCCATCGCTCGTGTTGGTACGGATACTGATCCATTCAGGGTTGCACAAACTTATTCGATCGGAAACCCTTATGGCTCTAATCCATTATTGACTGTTCCTAACCAATTGGTGAATACAGAACTTAAACCTACGCTATCTTCATCTATTGAAGTAGGTACGGAATTAAGATTCTTCCGTGATCGTTTGACTTTTGATTACAACTACTACACACGTTCATCGAAAGATCAAATTATTCCTTTGACGGTAACTTCAGCATCAGGATATGCGACTACAGCGATCAACGCTGGTCAAATTGACAACTGGGGGCATGAGTTCTCATTAGGTGGTACACCAATCAGAAATGATAACTTCTCCTGGAACTTGAATGCAAACATTGGTATCAACAAAAACAAAGTTGTTGAACTATACGAAGATCCAGTAAATAATATCGTTGTAAACAACCTAAGGGTTACAGTGGATGGTACCAGAAACTCATTTGGTTTCGTTGGTGCTCCGGTTATTGCTGTTAATGCCCGTAAAGGTGATGCATTCGGTATGTTGACTGGTTCAGGTTTCAAAAGAAATGAAAAAGGCGAAAAAATCGTTGGAGCTGACGGATTTTATGTCCCTACTTCAGGCGACGTCGATCTAGGCTCTATCCTTCCTGATTTCACAGGTGGTTTAACTTCACAGTTCAACTACAAAGGCATTACGGCTGGTTTCTCTCTAGACTTTCAAAAAGGTGGTAAATACATGTCTATTTCTTCCATGTTCGGTAATGGTTCTGGATTGTACGAAGAAACAGCAGGTGTGAACGATAAAGGAAACCCTAAACGTGATCCAGTTGATCAAGGTGGTGGTGTTCTCCTTGATGGTGTGAAAGAAGATGGAACTCCTAATGATGTGTATGTGGATGTTCAACAATTATATCAAGACAAATTGAACTCAGGTAACATTTGGGAAAACTGGGTATATGATGCATCATATATCAAAATGCGTGAAATCAACATCGGTTATACTTTCCCTGACAGAATGTTTGGTAAAACTCCATTCAAGAAAGTTTCATTAACCCTGATTGCACAAAATCCATTCTTGATTTATGCTAAAAACAGAAACTTTGACCCTTCCATCTTAGAAGGCTCATGGTTTGAAGGTGGTCAGTTGCCTAACACAAGGACATTTGGTTTTAATCTAAGGTTTAGCCTGTAAATCTATTAAGTTTATGAAAAAGAAATTTTTAAATACAATACTTGGATTTGTTTTGATTGGTCTTTCAGTTTCTTGTACCAAAGATTTTGAAGAGATTAACAAAGATCCAAATAATCCAGCCGATCCAAATACCGAGCTGTTGATAAGTAATGTGATCCGTCAAATTGGTAACCAAGGAAACGGTATCGCTGGTTGGGCAAAGGATATATATCCCCAGTATATGGCCGAGATTCAATATACCAATGAGTCTAGGTTCCAAAATAAGTTCTATGATTTTTCAGCTTATTACAATGGGCCATTATTGGATGCGCAAACCATCCTTAATTTAAACTCTGATCCAGCAACTGCAAACTTACCTTATGTTCAAAAAGGTGGTAGCACGGATAACCAAATTGGGGTATCTCGAATTTTGAAAGCTTTCTTTTATCTGCACATGACAGACAGATGGGGAATGTTGCCGTACTCAGAAGCCTTAAAAGGTAAAGAAGTATTGACACCTAAATACGATACACAAAAGGATATCTACACTTCTTTGTTGAAAGAATTGAAAGAAGCTGCTGCGCAATTAAAGACTGGTGAAGCATTAAATGGTGATATCCTTTTCCAAGGGAATGTTTCTAAATGGGTAAAATGGGCCAACTCTTTACGTATGGTTGCTGCTATTCACTTAGCAGATGTTGATCCAAATTTAGCTAAAGCGGAGTTTGCTAGTGCTTATGCTGCAGGAGCAATCGCTAGTAATGCTGACAACGCTGTTTTTGCTTACCTGAATGATGCCAATAACCAAAACCCGCTTTATAACAACTACTTTGTTGGTAAAAGAACGGATTATGCGGTAAGTGAAAAAATGATCGAAACGTTGGAAGACTTAGCTGATCCTCGCCTGCCAGTTTATGCAGAAAAAGTGGTTCAAGGGGGTGGTTATAAAGGTATGCCTTATGGTTTGGCCAATGCGGATGATGATTTGAACCAAGAAACTGTTTCGTTGATCGGTAAAAAATTCACTGCTCAAAACTATGGTTTGCCAATCACAACTTATGCACAAATTCAGTTTATGTTAGCTGAGGCTGCTTATCGCGGTTGGGGAACTGGAGACGCTGCTACTTTTTACAAAAAAGGTATCGATGCATCCATGCAACAACAAGGGGTAACTGCGCCTGCATCCTACTTTACGCAAAGTGGCGTTGCTTACAATGCAGCAAATGGCTTGAAATTGATCATTACCCAAAAATGGTTGGCTAATTACCAAGCAAATGGTTATGAAAGCTGGGTGGACTGGAGAAGAACTGGATTCCCAGAGTTACATCCTGGTCCGGCTCCTTTGTCAATCGACAAAAAGATCCCTGTTCGTCAGGCATATCCGAATACGGAATCGGGCTTGAATGGTAAAAACTATGAAGCAGCTGTTGCCGCTCAAGGTCCAGATGAATTGAACACCAGACTTTGGTGGGATACTAAATAATAATATTACCTATGAAGGGGCCGTCCAAAATTTTGGCGGTTCCTTTATTTACAAGTTCTTAAGATAAATCGAGTAGATGTCTATGATGTTCCGATCGAAATTGAATAAGTAACTAAATAATATTGTGTTTGTAATAGGCGGTTAATGCTTAGCCCTAAGATAGACTGCCTTTATATTAATCGGGGTTGAACAGTGTTCAATCCCGTTTTTTTTTCTCTGCCATACTCCCTAAAAGCTGTTTTTCAAGGTCTTGTGAAATGAATTATACTTTTGTTCTTTAATCGTGTGCAATATTTCGCCTAAAGAAATATTGTGGATTTTAAGGCTTTAAACTCATTTTTGTGTTCAAACATCCATTTTAACCGAGAAATTCAAGAGATAATATTAAAGTAACATGCATTTTACAATTTTTATGTAATAAATATTTTTGAATGAATTATTGTGTTTCAATAAAGATTGTCATAAGAGTGGTGTTTGTTGGATAAATCAAAATTATATTCTGATTAATAAACATGTTGATGACTGATGTTTTGAATTATTGTTCAGCCACTGATGAATGTTTCGTTTTTGATCTCTAGATATTTCGATGTCGTAACGTGTATATAATTTTACTTCCCCTAAAAGCTTGTTCAAACATCTAAATGAGTCAATATTTTACCAAATTTTCAATCTTGATTTCTAAATAACAGTAATTCAGTAGGATAGGGGAATAATAATCTCGTTAATATTAAAAAAGTTTTATTCATTTCAGTCAAATAACTATTAAATGGATGCTAATTATTATAAAATTTAACGTAGAAACTTATAATAGTTAACATTTCAACTTTTCTGTTACCTATTTGATAAAAATAATAGGTTACAGGAATTTATTTGTGAAATATTTAAGGTAAGTCTATATTTGTCGACTGTTTAACAAATTTTAACAGACTCTGTTTTAAAACTTTTAATTAATAGCAAAATTTATGAAACACAAATTACTCAGCTTAATTTTTGTGTTAACCTGCATGTTTAGTGTAGCGTTCGCACAAGATCGTCAAGTGAGTGGTAAGGTAACTTCGGTTACTGACGGAGCACCCTTAAGTGGTGTATCAGTAGCGCTAGTGGGAACTAGTATTGCTACTCAGACAGACGCAGATGGAGGTTTCACGATTACTGTAGCGGACGGTAAGACGGTATTGAACTTCTCATTTGTTGGATATACTTCCAAAAGAGTTGATGTTGCTAACCAAACAACAGCCAATGTACAATTAGTAGAAGATGAAATGTCTTTAGATGAAGTTGTCGTTGTGGGTTACGGTAGTACAACCAAAGAAGCTTTTACAGGTTCTGCAAAAAAGGTTGATGGTACGAAATTGCAACAAAAAAACACTTCAAACGTATCGCAGGCAATCGCTGGTGAGGTCGCTGGTCTTCAAGTAACCAATACTACAGGTCAGCCAGGTACTGCTTCAACAGTACGTATCCGTGGTTTTGGTTCGGTTAACGGTAACCGTGACCCATTGTACGTGGTTGACGGTGTGCCTTTCTCAGGTAACATTACTTCAATCAATAATGCAGATATCGATAATGTAACGGTATTGAAAGATGCTGCTGCAACTGCTATCTATGGTTCTAGAGGTGCTAACGGGGTAATCGTAATCACTACTAAAACTGGTAGAGGACAGAGCTCATTTATTGAAGCTGATGTTAACTTCGGTACAAACATGTCTTTATTGCCTCGTTATGATGTGATCAAATCCCCTGAAGAATATATCGGCTTAAGCTGGGAAGCTATGTACAACGAAGGTGTATTGGCTGGTGAAGACGGTGCTGCTTATGCTAACGAGTACTTATTCTCAGAAAGAGGTATCAATCCATTGAACAACCTTTGGAACGTAAGTTCAGTGTCTGATCTAATCGATCCTGTAACTAGAAAGGTTAAAAACAATGTAACTAGAAAGTTTGATCCTGAAAACTGGGAAGATCATGCTTTCCAAAACGCTGCTAGAACTGACATTAACGTTAGATTCGGTGGTGCATCAGATAAAACAAACTACTTTACCTCTTTCGGTTACTTAGGCGATAAAGGTTATTCAATCAACTCTGATTTCGAAAGATTTACAGGTCGTTTGAGCTTAGACCATAAAGTGACCGACTGGTTGACAGTGGGTATGAACACCAACTACTCGAAAGTAGAAAGAAATACAGGTGGTCAATCGGAAGATTCAGGAAGTATTTTCTGGTTCGTAGATAACATTCCTTCTATCTATCCTTTGTTTGAGCGTGATGAAAACGGAAACAAAATCGATGATAATATCTTCGGTGGTTATGTATACGATTATGGAACGAACTCAGGCCGTAAATTTGGTTCATTAACCAATGCGATCGCTGATGCAACTTATGACATCAAACGTCACAAACGTAATGAATTGAACGGTAGAGCCTATGTTAACTTCAATATCATTGATGGTTTGACATTTGAAAACTCCTTAGGTATCCAATACTATAACAACATCTACAATGACCGTGCAAACAAATTCTACGGAAGTTCTGCATCTCAAAACGGTTCATTGTACCAAAGTCGTACAGAGCTTAACTACTTCAACTTATTGAACTTATTGCGCTATAGAAAAGATTTCGGTGATCACTCATTGGAAGCATTGGTAGCACATGAGGCTGTTAAGTGGGAAAGCAATATCTTGAATGCTTCTGGTTACAACTTAGTGGACAACAACATCCTTGATTTCAATAACGTAATTGTTTCTAACCCAGTTAAATCGTACACTGAAGCTTATGCTTTGGAAAGTTACTTCGGACAGGTTAATTACGATTACAAAAATAAATACTACTTATCCGGAACAGTAAGAAGAGATGGTTCTTCTAGGTTCAAGAAAGATAAATGGGGAACTTTTGGTTCAGTAGGTGCTGGTTGGATTGTATCTAACGAAGACTTCATGCAAGACCAAGATATTTTCAATTTCTTGAAATATAAAGTTTCCTACGGTGTCCTTGGTGAGCAAGCTGGTGTTGGTTACTACCCAGGTTACGACTTGTACAGTGTAGATAACTTGAACAACAACCCTGCATTCTCATTCGTAACTAAAGGTAATGAGGACTTGACTTGGGAAACTTCCAAAATGTTCCAAACAGGTATCGAGTTCGAATTAGGTAACTATATCTCTGGTACAATTGAGTATTATGTGAAAAATACCGACAACTTAATCTTCGATAGAGGTGTTGGTCCATCAATCGGTTACCCTACAATCAAGGTAAACGACGGCCAGTTAAGAAACCAAGGTATCGAATTTGATTTAGTAGGTCACATCCTTAAAGGTCAAGATTACTATTTAGATCTAGGTATCAACGGTGAGAGTTTCAAAAACAAAATCACTAAAATGCCGATCGAACCTTCCACAAACTTACCTAAGGAAATTGATATCCAAGGGGTTTATGGATGGTCTAAAGATCACTCTCTTTACGATTTCTACATGAGAGATTTCGTAGGTGTGGATGCTGAAACTGGTGAGAGCCAATTCAAGGTATTCTATACGGACAACAATGCAAACGGTCAGTTTGACACTGGTGAGCAGATCACTTCATTGGCTTTGTTCGACAACCCAGAAAATAAAGAGATCAAAGAAGGAACTACAACAGTTTACTCTGAAGCAACTCAACATTATGTTGGTAAATCTGCTATCCCTAAATTAAGAGGTGCAGTGAACTTGAGAGCAGGTTACAAAGGTTTCGATTTAAGCGTACAGATGTTGTATAGCTTAGGTGGATATGCATATGACGGTGCTTACGCAATCTTGATGAACAATGATGTGATCGGTGGTAACAACTGGCACACGGATATGTTCAACAGATGGCAACAGCCTGGTGATATCACCAATGTTCCAAGATTGAATAATGACAATGATGTTGGTGTAAACTCTTCATCAACTAGATTCTTGACATCTGCAAATTACTTGATGTTGAACAACGTAAGATTAGGTTACAACTTCAAAACTAATGTGTTAGATGCTATCGGTGCAAAAGCATTAGGAATCTGGGTTTCTGCAGATAACTTGGCTATCGCTTCAGCGAGAAAAGGATTCAATCCTTCAACTCACCAAGCTGGTTCATCAAGTATGTACAGATACTCTCCTTTATCAACTGTAAGTGCAGGTTTAAGAGTTAAATTTTAATAGTTAGATAAACAATGAAAAAGTCATTAAATATAGTGTTGATTTCATCCCTGTTGTTTACTGCTTCTTGTAGTAAAGACTTCTTGGATGAAAAACCAACAGAAGAACTTTCAACCGAACAGTTGGAAGAAGCTGCAAAACAAGACCCTGCTTTGTTAAAAGGTAATATTGCAGGTCTTTATTCAACCATGTACAATTTATTCTCTGCGCAAGGTGCCGCTGAAGAAAGTCATGACGACTTTGGTCAAAAAGGTTATGACATCTATACAGACATGTTGTGTTCTGATATGGTATTGGCTGGAAGAAACTATGGTTGGTATGATCAAATCGCGCGTTACATCACGACAACTGATTATACTAAATTAGAAGCTAGCCATGCTTGGAAATATTACTACAAGATCATTTTCGCTGCTAATACGGTAATTGATGCTTTGGGTGGTACAGATGTGGAAATTCCTGCTGAAGATATCGAACAGAGACATATTATGGGTCAGGCTAAGGCCATGAGAGCTTATTCGTATTTCTATCTAGCAAACTTATATGCTAAAGAATATGGTACTGGTTCTGAAATGATCTTGCCGATCTATACTTCTACTGATCAGCCTAACCAACCTTTGTCAAGTACCAAGGATGTATATGACCTGATTGTTTCTGACTTGAATACATCTATTGCTTACTTAGATAACTTCAACAGAACAAGTAAAGATCAGATCAACAAATACGTAGCAAAAGGTTTGTTAGCTTATGCATTAGGTGCTAGAGGTACACAAGCTGATTGGCAACAAGTAGTTACCTTGACCAATGATATTTTGACCAATGGAGGATTCCCTTTAACTACAAAACGTGAATCTGCTGCTATTCTAAATGAAAATGGTATTGTAACAAACCCTGAGTCAGGTTTCAACAACGTAAATACACCAAGTTGGATGTGGGGTGTTGACTTGACCTTAGCGAGTAACCTTGACTTGGTTTCTTGGTGGGGACAGGTAGATTACTTTACCTATAGCTATGCTGCTGCAGGTGACCCTAAAACTATCGACAAAGGTCTTTACGATAAAATTCCTGCTGATGACGTGAGAAAATCTCAATTCAACGCTAAAAACTTAATGCCACTCAACAAATTCTTCGCACCAGAGCGTAAAGCAATGGGTCAAAGAAATGTGGTTACGGATTATATCTATATGCGTGTGGATGAGATGCAGATCTTGAACGCTGAAGCTTATGCTAACTTGAACAATGCCGCTTCTGCTGCTGAGTCTTTGAAAAAAGTAGTGAGCCTAAGAAAAGCAGATGTAAACTATATTTCTAACCTTTCTGGCCAAGCTTTGAAGGATGAAATCTATTTACAGACTCGTATCGAGTTCTGGGGTGAAGGAAAAAGTTACCTAGCGATGAAACGTAATAAAGCGACCATCACTAGAGGTTCAAACCACCTTTCTTTCCCTGGTCAATCTTATAGATACAATGATGAGAAATTGACTTTCCCAATCCCTCAAGTGGAAATTCAAAATAACCCTCAAATTTAATAGACTAATTTTTGATTGCTATATAAGCCTTCAGGATTTCCTGAAGGCTTTTTTTATTTCCGAAAATTCTATCCCCCAGACAGCACTTTTCCCTCTTCGATGATCTTAAGGATATGGGGCAATTCCGCCCTGATTTTCATCTCCTCCTGATCGGGTTTTATTCGAGACATATTCGAGACATATTCGAGACATATTCGGGAATCATTCGGAAATCTCCACGGTATTTTCCGAAGATTTTCTGAAAAGGAACTGTGTAAGGATTGAGGCATGTAGCCAAAGTTCCGAATGTGTCTCGAATAAGAGTGGGTTGAATTTGGCAGTTCTTGAAATTAATAGATACAAAACTTGTTTTTCACCCTAGCTGTTTTTCATTATTCCCATTTCTGCTCAATAACTATCGGAATTTATACTAGAGCGCAATAAGCGAAGGTTAAAATTAATCTAAACAATAGATATTGTTTATGATTTCAGGTTTATTTTATTGATAATTTCCCTAAAATTAATAATTCCTACCTAATTATCTTGATTATGTTAAAAATATTAACGAAATTTAGAATATATAGTTAATAAAGTTATTTAGAGCCAATTTCAAGTTAATATTTAAACAAATATTAAGTATATATAAACTTTTATTACTAAACAATTAATTTATGAAACAAAGACTACTCAAATTTATTTTTGTGTTCATATGCCTGTGCGGTACAGCGTATGCACAAGAACGAGAGGTTACTGGGAGGGTAACTTCAGCGAGTGATGGAACGCCATTGGCAGGAGTGTCGGTGAGTGTGGTTGGTACTTCTGTAGCAACGCAGACTTCAAGTGACGGTACCTACCATATTTCAGCCAATGCAGATGCATCATTGCGGTTTTCTTATGTAGGATACCAGAGCCATACGGTGAAGGTTGCTGGCCGAAGCAGTATAAACATTGTGCTGAAAGGGGGCGATGAAGCCATTGAAGAAGTATTGGTAACTGCACAAGGTATTGAGCGAACAGCCAAATCCATTGGTTATGCAACCCAGAAGGTCGGTGGGGAAGACCTAGTTCAGCGATCGGAAACCAATGTCTTGAATTCATTGCAAGGAAAGGTTGCAGGGGTGACGATCGGAAGTGCTTCTGGTCAGCCAGGTTCTTCGACCAATATAAATATCCGTGGTATTACTTCCTTTGGTGGTAATAACCAACCTTTGATTGTTGTCGATGGGATTATTTTCAGTAATGATACCGATAACAGCCAGAATACCTTGTTTGGTTCTCAACCATCCAATCGTTTGAATGATATTCCGCCGGACAATATCGAGTCGATCAATATCCTGAAAGGGCCTGCGGCATCTGCACTATATGGTTCAAGAGCGTCGGCTGGGGTCTTGATGATCACGACCAAATCGGGTAAAGGCTTAGGCGGTAAGACCGAGGTAACCTTAAACTCTTCGATGAACTTCCAAAATGTAGGGTATCTCCCGAAATTTCAGGACATGTATGGACAGGGTTCACAGAACATCTATAATAATCAATCTACCCTTTCATGGGGACCAAGATTTGGAACCGTGGATGAAGTGATCCAAGGGGGTACAGGATTAACAGTTCCCTATAGAGCGTATCCAAACAATATTAAAGATTTTTATAAAACAGGATCTTTTTATCAAAATTCATTGAACCTTGCTGGGGGCGATGAGAAGTCCAATTTTGTTGCGGGTGTATCAAGTACCATTCAGAAAGGTATTGTTCCAGAAAGTAAGTACAACAGGCATACGGCAAATATTGGTGGAAACAGGAACTTGGAAAATGGAATTAAGATCAGTGGTACCATCAATTATGCGAAAACTAGCCAGCGCGGAGCAACCATGGGGAATGGTGGTAGTGCTTTTGGACAGATTACCCGTATCCCGGTTTCCTATGACTTACACGGGACTCCCATTTTAAGCCCTGCGGGACAGAGGCAGTATTTCTTGCCAACGCAAAACAGTCCATTATGGAGTATTCAGAATGAGTTTTTTCAATCCGAAGTAGACCGTGCTTATGGTAACTTGGTTGTGGGCTATGATTTCACGGATTGGTTGAGTGCATCCTATAGGGTGACTGCGGATACCTATTTTGACCAGAGGTCGCAGATCCAAAGGCCAGGTGCTGCCCGTGCACCGTTGGGTACCATCGATGAAGATACGAGGTTCAGAAGTGAACTAAATGGAGATTTGATGATCACGGCCAAGAAAGATGATATTTTTATGGAAGGCCTGGATGCAAACCTGCTTTTAGGTCAAAACATCAATAGTCGTTCTTATCGCTATTCAGGGGTTATTGGTAGTTCATTGGCTATTCCCATGTTTGACAATGTGAGCAATGCCTCTGTGTTTACCTCGTCTTATGCAGGAAAAACCTTGCGCAGATTGATCGGTTATTATGGTCAGTTGAGCTTAGGGTATAATGATTACCTATTCTTGGAATTGACCGGAAGGGCGGATCAATCTTCGACGCTTCCTGAAAAGAACAACACCTATTTCTACCCATCTGCCTCTTTAAGCTTTGTCCCTACAACCGCCTTTGAAAATTTACGAGGAGAAATCTTATCCTATTGGAAAATCAGGGGTAATGTGGCAAGAGTAGGCCGTGATGCCGATCCTTATCTGTTGAGTTCCGTTTATGGTCCAGCAGGATATGGTAACAATACGGCCAATATCACTTTCCCATTATCTGTTGGGGGTAGCAGTATTACAGGGTTTCAGATTGGAAGTACAATAGGGAACCCTGAATTAAAGCCTGAATTTGTGACATCCTATGAAGTGGGAACTCAATTGGGCTTGTTCAATAATAGAATAGACTTGGATTTTACCTATTTCAGTACCAGAAGTGCGAGCCAGATTTTTGATGTAGCGGTGTCAAATTCATCGGGATACAATTCCTTTACCTCGAATATCGGTGAAATGACAAACAGAGGTATTGAGGTTTTGCTAGGGGGATACCCAGTTCGAAAAGACAATTTTAGCTGGCATATCAACTTCAATTTTACCAAGATCAGAAATAATGTCGTTGCCATTTTTGGCAAGGACCCAGTCGGCGGTGATGAAGTGACCAGTACGGTAATTCCGGGTATCAATAGTTTTATCGGTATTGCACCGTCCATTGCTGAAGGGTATCCTTATGGTGTCATCGTTGGTGCGCAGCATGCCCGTAACGATGCGGGTCAGTTCCTGATCAATCCTGTAACCGGTGGATTTGCTCCTGCAATAGGAAATAGAGTAATCGCCAGTCCGCAAAAAGATTACACCTTAGGATTTACCAACACCATCAATTATAAAGGCTTAAGCTTAATGGCCTTATTTGATATCCAAAAAGGTGGTCAGATTTTCTCTTTCTCCCAAGTGGATATGCGCAGCGGAGGGATGGTAGATATCACAGCTGTAGACCGGGATAAGCCAAGGATCCTTCCGGGCGTTATCGAAATCAAGGATGCAGATGGAAACGTGACGGGATATAGACCAAATGATATACAGATCTCTTCACAAGCCTATTGGCAAGGCCTAGGCGGTATTGGTTCAGAGGCTGCGGTGTTTGATGCCACCTCTTACCGTTTGCGCGAGGTTTCCTTGAATTATACCTTACCAAACTCCTTATTGCAGAAAACTCCATTTGGACAGATATCCGTAGGGGTAAGCGGTAGAAATCTTTGGATGTTTGCACCGGGTTTCCCAGGTGATCCTGAGATGAATACACAAGGTGCCGGTAATGTTCAAGGTATGGACCTGAACGGTGCGCCCACCGCTAGAAATTATGGATTTAATCTAAGAGTTACCTTCTAAAAATTGAACAATGAAAATCATAAAAAATAATATACGGAAAATATCGGTTTTTGTTCTGTCGCTTTCCCTAGTCGGCTGTAGCAATTTCCTTGACGTCAATGATACACCAAATAACCCATTGAAAGTGCCTGCAGCGACTTTGCTGCCGACGGCGCTTGCAGGTACTGCATTTGCCAATTCCAATGAATTGAACAGGTTTGCCTCTACGATCATGAGTGTTACCGCTGGAGCTTCTGGAAGCCCTGCGGGTTGGGATCGCTATATTACGAGCGGTGATGATTTTGGTAACCAATGGTCCTATGAACTGTATGGTGGCGCCATGGTCAACTATCGTAAACTGATCGATGTGGCTAACCAAGATAATGGACCTGCCTATTCAGGTGTTGCCAAGATCATGTTGGCCCTAACTTTTGCTATGACCACCGATGTCTGGGGCGATGTGCCCTATTATGAGGCCTTGATAGGTGATCAGGGTAAAACCACACCGGTGTTAACCCCACAAAAGGATATCTATTTGGGCAATGTTGAAGGCTCCTTAGGAAACCTATTTGACTTGGTTCGCTCCGGTCTTGCAGACCTAGAAAAGGAGAGCCCATTAAGTCCTCGAGTGGATGATATCGTGTATGGCGGAAATATGGAAAGTTGGAAGCGTGCAGGAAATTCCCTGTTGTTGAAATTAGCCATGCAGATCAGCGCAGTAGAGCCGGCACAATCTAAGGCAATCCTACAGGAGATCATCAGCAAGAATTACTATATCAACAGCAATTCGGCAAACCTAGCGGTAAACTTTGGTGGACAGGTTGGAAGTCAGGCGCCCATCTGGACGTTGACACATAATTCCCTTTTCCAAAATGACCTGTTGATCAGTACCCGTTTCGTGACCCTATTGAACGATAAGAAGGACCCACGTCTTGAAAAGTTTGTGACAAAACCAACCGGTGAATATGTGACCTTAGACAATGGTTTTGCAGGTACGGCACCTCCATTTAATGACAGGTCTAAATATAATGTCTATGTAACTGGACAAAGTGGCGAGGGTCCGACACGTTTGATTACTTATGCGCAGACTTCTTTTATCATTGCTGAGGCCATCGTGCGTCATGGAATTGCTGGGGATGCTCAAGCTATGTATCAACAGGGGATTCGTGCTTCGATGTCGGATGCAGGGGTAACAGCCGCAGTAATTGATAAGTATTTTGTTGATAATCCTGCAGAAGTGACCTTGACAGGAACCGCTGCCCAAAGGATTGAGAAAATCATTACCCAAAAGTATATTTCCCTTTTCTCGAATGGTTTGGAACAATGGAACGATTGGAGACGGACCGGGTACCCTGTTTTGGCAGACCATCAAAATGCCGCTGGTATTGATGGAACCAGACCGGTGCGCGCAGTATATATATTTGCAGAACAGCAACGTAATCCAAATTTTCCACAGGGAAGTAATGTGCCAAATTCGAATGTAAAAGTATGGTGGGACGCTAATTAAACTTTAATCGATGAAAAATATAATCAATACAATCATAATAGCTCTTTTTGTCACGCTGTTTTCAGCTTGTAAAAAAGAGTATACAGAGCTATATAAGGATAATAGACCTGATATTCCGGTTACCTATGAAGGTGCCACAACGTATGGGTTTAACCCTTACATCACACAGCCGCTGAGTAAGAATGAGATCAGTTTTACGTTGACCATTCCATCAGGTTCTGGCAGGACGATTAAGGAAATTTCTAAGGTGTTGGCTGGAACGACAGCGGTTAATGCCGGTGGGGTGAGAGCGGGAACTTATATTGCTGCTCCCATTCCTGGAAATGGAAATAGGGCGGTCTTTAATACAACCATTGCTGCTTTTAAGGCCAGTAGTCCTGCTAATAGTGCTTTAGTTGAAAGGTTTGAAGCGAATGCTACGGCTTCTCAATTGCAGATTGCTTTTATGTTCCTGTTGAAACTGGACAATGACCAGGAAATTATACCTGTTCAAGCACAGGTTTGGTTGACTAAATAATGAATTCTTTACCAAACATAGATTAAAAAGAGAAAGGGGCAACAGATGTTGTCCCTTTCAAATTTCTATAGGATACCCTTATGCTTTGGCAGCTAGGATACTTAGTTCCTGTGCAACACGTCCTGCAATGTCTGCAAAAGCCTTTGCTACAGGTTCATCCTGATCTAAGGCAATTGGGAAGCCATTATCGCCAGCATCGGCCACAGATTTAACCAATGGAATCTCGCCTAAAAACGGTACTTGGTTGTCTGCTGCAAGTCGCTTGCCACCATCTTTTCCAAAAATATAATATTTGTTGTCCGGAAGTTCCGCAGGTGTAAAGTAGGACATGTTTTCAATAACCCCAATGATAGGCACTTTTACGCCTTCCATCTGGTACATGGCCATCCCCTTGATCGCATCGGCCAACGCAACTTGTTGAGGTGTTGTTACAATCACCGCTCCTGCAATAGGATAACTTTGAGCGGTAGTGATATGGATGTCTCCAGTGCCTGGAGGCATGTCCACGATCAGGTAATCCAGTTCTCCCCAATCCGTGTCGCCAAACAATTGTTTGATTGCCGAAGTTGCCATCGGACCTCTCCATGGGATAGGTTGGTTCGGGTCGGTAAAGAATCCAATGGACAATAGCTTTAATCCATACCTTTCGACAGGAACAATTCTGTTTTTACCGTCTGGACCTTGTGATGACTGTGGTTTTGCACCTTCCACACCAAACATCAATGGAACCGAAGGTCCATAGATATCAGCATCCAATAATCCGGTTTTTGCACCGGTATTTGCTAGGGCCAATGCCAAGTTTGCTGCAACGGTGGATTTTCCTACGCCACCTTTTCCAGAGGAAACCAAGATGATGTTCTTGATGTTTTTCAATTGGGCGGTATCAACAGCGCGAACCCTCGCCGTCATGTTGATTTCAACTTCTACTTCCTTGGAAACAAATAAGGCAATGGCGTTTCGGCAGGCATGTTCAATATGTCCCTTTAGCGGACAGGCAGGTGTGGTGAGTACCACATCAAATTTTATTTTATTCGGTAATATTTCAATGTTTTCGATCATGTTGAGGGTTACCAAGTCCTTTTTTAGATCTGGTTCTTCCACATGACCTAAAGCATGTAAAATCTGTTCTTTAGTAATCATGGATTTAAATTAATTTAACAAAATTAAAGAAAGAAGCTCAATATCTTGTCATAATGATGTTTTTAATGATTTTTGCATATTTTTACCATAATCTTCGGTTTTCACATTAATATATGTTAGACGTAAAAAATATCAAGATTCCCGATTTCAGTTTCGTTAAGAAGAGATGGTTCATTATAACTGCAGCGAGCATCCTAGCGGTGTTGTCAATAGGTTTTATATGGGCGATGTCTGTGCGTGGGGATATGCTGAACAAGGCTGTTGCTAAGGTGCAGAAGAAATTGAAGGATGATTATGCTTTGAATTTTGAAGTCCAAAAGTATGAATTTGCAGGTTTGACCACCGTAGATTTTCAACGGGTAAAGCTGATTCCCGATAGTGCAGAACAACTGGCCTCTATCGATGAGTTCAAGGTGTCTGTTAAATTATTCCCCCTACTTTCAGGAACGGTACAGCTGGATGAATTAGACCTTAAAAACGCGGATATCACCTTGGTCAAGCATGATAGTACCGCCAATTATGATTTCCTGTTCCGCAAGAAGTCTGAAGTAGACAGTACCAAAGAAGTGACCGAAACCAAGACCTTGGCCGAAACCATTGATAACCTTTTGAAGAGAGCTTTTCAGGCCGTTCCGAATAATTTAAATTTAGAAAATGTTAGCCTATCCTTTCAAGATTCTTCTTCTACCCAAGTGGTAAAGATTCCTGAAGGGAAGATCGATGATGGCGACTATGATATCGATGTGTTCCTCAATGAACAGGAAGCAAAATGGAATTTTAAAGGGAACATCAATTCAAGCCGTCAGACGGCCAATGTAACCATATCATCGGATAATAAGGATGCGCAGATACCCTTTATTGGGAGGCGTTTTGGCTTGAATGTGAGTTTTGATGAATTGAGTTTCCATCTGGATAATGTGGCTCGGAAGGGCAAGGAAAGTTTGGAGATGCTAGGTGGGGTCAGTGCCAAGAATTTAAGGGTGAACCACCATCGACTTTCCGAAGAAACCAATGTTTTGCCGGGTGGCTCGGCAGATGGGGGATTCCTGGTTTCTGAAAATACGATCGAATTGGTGCAAGGTACCAAAGTGGAGGTAAAGGATTTTTCCTTTCAGCCAAAACTGAAGTTTACCCGTAAACCGAAGAAGATATTGGAGATGGCCGTGCATACTGGTATGTTCAAGGCCCAAAATTTCTTTGATGCCCTTCCAGCGGGATTGTTTGAGAACCTGGATGGTATCCAAGTGGAAGGTGACATACAATATGACATGGATTTCAATGTGGACCTGGATGATCCGGATGATCTGAAGTTTGCCTCCAAGATCGATGATAAAAACCTAAAGGTCAAGAAATGGGGAAAAGCCGATATTGCAGCCCTAAATGGTCCATTTGTTTATGAGGCCTATGAGGATACCCTTAAGATGAGGGATATAAAATTGGATGTTTCCAATCCTAATTTTACGCCTTTGGATCAGATTGCTCCGATCTTGAAGAAAACGGTGTTGAATACGGAGGATCCGTTTTTCTATAAACATAATGGTTTTGAACTGGAGGCTTTCCAGCTTTCCATCGTGACCAACATCAAGGAGAGAAAATTTAAACGTGGAGCCAGTACAATCTCCATGCAGCTGATCAAGAACCTGTACTTGAACCGGAACAAGACCATGATGCGGAAGTTTGAGGAGATCCTGCTGGTATGGCTCATGGAGCAGTCCAAGCAGGTCAGCAAGGACCGCCTGTTGGAAGTATACCTGAATATCATCGAATGGGGTAAAAATGTATATGGCATAGCAGAAGCTTCAAAATATTATTTTGGCAAGAAGCCTTCAGAACTGACCATCGGCGAGAGCTTGTACCTGTCTAGCATTATTCCTAGACCGAAAACCGGCCTTTCATCCTTTGATTATACCGGCCACCTGAAACCTTGGGTAATGAAGCATTTCAATACCTATGGCTATATCATGAATAAAATGAACCAGCTGGAAGGGGAGAACGTTCCTGGAAATTATGGATTCTATCAAGTGGAACTTCAGCCTAACCTACGTCCGCCAAGACCTAAGGGTGTGCCTGATTCCATGATGAACCATGATGATATCAAGGATATGGTGGATGAAATCGATAGGGAAGAGCAAATCCGCAAATCCTTATTGGAGAAACTTTTTGGCAAGGGCAGTTCAGAACAAAACGATTAATCATGAAGAATATATTTATCGACGATTTGGAATTTGAGCTCATGATTGATTATGAGCAAATCCAGAAAAGGATCCGCTTGATTGGGATTGATATCAACCTGAGGTATGAAGACCAACATCCTGTATTTGTCGGCGTATTGAATGGCTGCTTTATGTTTATGGCCGACCTGATGAAGCAGGTGCATATTCCCTGTGAAATGTCTTTCGTGAAGTTGGCTTCCTATGCTGGGACCGACCAAGGCGAAATACATGAGCTGATAGGAGTGGGCATGTCGCTGGAAGGCAGGCATATCGTAATCGTGGAGGACGTGGTGGATTCGGGCCGTTCTCTGGTCCATACCATTGAAGCATTGGAGCGATTAGGGGTGGCCAGCATATCCGTTGCGACCTTGCTCTTAAAGCCCGATTGCCTCCTGTATTCCTTCGACAATATCATGTATGTGGGCTTTGAAATCGAGAAAGAATTTGTTGTAGGCTACGGATTGGACTATAATGGGCAATGCCGTAACCTTCAAAATATCTATAAAAATATCCCCCGTACCGGCGCTATCTAAAGCTGCATGTGGTTAGGTGGTCATTCACCATGCCAACGGCCTGCATATAGGCATAACAGGTGGTGGACCCAAAGAACTTGATGCCTCGTTTCTTAAGATCTTTAGCGATGCGGTCTGAAAGCTCCGTGGTTGCAACAGCATCCTGTAATGATTCCAGCTTGTTGATGATAGGTTTCTGGTCTGGAAGAAAGCTATATAGATAGTTATAAAAGCTTCCAAATTCCTTTTGGATATCCATAAAGGCTTTTGCGTTATGGATCGTGCTGTTTATTTTCAAGCGGTTCCTGATAATGCCCGGATCCTGCAATAGCCTTTCCACATCTTCCTCTGTATATTTCGCTATCTTCTTGTAATCAAAATTGGAGAAAGCCTTTTTGTAGCCCTCTCTTTTTCTCAGGATCGTAATCCAGCTTAGACCAGCCTGTGCAGACTCCAAGATCAGGAATTCAAACAGTACTTTGTCGTCTTTTACTGGTTTTCCCCACTCTTTGTCATGGTATTCTTGGTACAATTCATCCGTGCCACACCAGCCGCATCTTACAATTTCTTTTTTACTCATGTTTTCAATTTCTAAAGCAATTATTTTGTCCTAACTTTACGCCTTTCATGAAGCACATCAACAGATTTTATATGATATGGGTTTTAATTTTTAGCAGCATTTTCTTTGCTCCTAAAAGTTATGGCCAAACATTGCCTGTTGACTCCGTGCTGTTAGTGGATTCCGTTGCTATCAAAGACTCTCTTGCACGAGTGGCCATCTTTGAGTCCTTGGACAACAACCTTAAAAATAGTCAAATTATTCTTTTCCCGGATAAGGGAATCAATTATTTGAAAGTAGCCTATGATTCTACGCTGAAAAGAGGGAATCAAGATCTTTATTTCGGGATTGAAGAAGTAGGGAAGCACCATAAACAGTCTGCCTTGCAGGATGGGATCGAGAAGAGTAACAGGCCTGCATGGGTCCTGTTGATCGTATTCCTTTTGTTCTTGATGTTAGGGGTACTTCGGATTGTATTTCCGGTGGAGCTTAAGATTATAGTCGATGCCTATTACAAAGAGCGGTTATTGCTTCAGGTCAGTAAGGAAGATAACCTAGCGACTTCGTGGCCGTATATCTTTTTGTACGCCGTTTTTAGTTTGTCCCTGGGATTGTTTGTGGTGGTGATCATGTCAAGCTTCGGCGACAAAAATTATCTAACTTTTGAAAACTTCCTCAAGAACTCCGGTTTCATCGCTTTGCTGTTTATTGCAAAGATCCTGATCATCCGCTTTGTATCATTTGTATTTCAATTAGATAAAATTGTAAGGGAATATATTGCAATTCTTTACCTAGTTTATTTTAATAGCATGTTTTTCCTAATGCCCTTTTTGTTGGCTGTAGTGTTTATTCCTGCATATTATTTTCAAACTATCTCAATAATTTACATTTGTATTGTAATTATTTTATTCTCGTATAGGTTTATTAGGACTGCTTTTCACCTGTTCGGTCATTTCAAATTTTCTATTTTTTATTTAATTCTTTATCTTTGCAGTCTCGAATTAGCACCAATTTTGATATTAGTGAGGTCACTAAGTAATTAAGAAAGAGTATATGCAGATTGATGTAGAAAGATCCAAAAAAGTAAAGAGCATTTTAGTTACTTTACCAAAGCCTGAAAACGATAAATCTCCCTACTTCACACTAGCCGAGAAGTATAATTTAAAATTAGACTTCAGAGGGTTCATCCATGTTGAAGGCGTCTCTGCAAAAGATGTCAGAAAAGAGAAGGTTAATTTTGCAGATTTTTCTGCAGTCATTTTCACCAGTAAAAATGCAGTAGATCATTTCTTTAGGGTATGTGAGGAAATGCGATTTGAAGTTTCTGCGGAACTAAAATATTTCTGTATTTCTGAAACCATTGCCTTGTACCTTCAGAAATACATTCAATATCGTAAGCGCAAGATTTTCTTCGGAAAGCAAACCGCACAGGATCTTGAGGATGTCCTGAAAAAGCACAACAAAGAGAAATTCCTATTTCCTTGTTCTGACGTTGCCAATGAGGAAACTCAGCGCTGGTTGCAAGAAAATGGATATGATTTCACGCCAGCTGTGCTATTCAAAACAGTGATTTCGGACATCAAGGACTTGAAAGATGTTTTTTACGATATCATCGTGTTCTTCAGTCCTTCCAGTGTACAGTCCTTGTATGAGAACTTCCCTGATTTTGTACAGAACAACACCCGTGTCGCTGCATTTGGCGCTACTACTCAACAGGCATTATTGGAACATGGTCTGATCCTGGATATCCCAGCACCGACACCGAATGCTCCAAGTATGACAATGGCCATTGAGCAGTACATCAAACAGGTTAACAAGTAGGCAATTGCCCAAAATAATATTTAGGCTATCCTGAGAAGGGTAGCCTTTTTTTATGGTTTCCCGTAATGGGTCAACAAACCTTCTGTTTATCTCAGCTAAAACATCGTAAAGCGATTATCAAGAAACACTTACAAATTTGATATTTATCATTTTTTGATAAATATATTCTCCCTACATTACCAAAAAATAGTCATAAATATTCCCTTCATGTGGGTTGGGTATATTTATTGTAGAAATATTTTTTTTATGTTTGCATTAACTCAAAAATGGGAATATTGTGAAATTAAAACCTGTTAATAGTATATCTGGAATAGCTCCTAAAGATTTTGTTAGGGACTATCTGAATAAGAGTCAGCCTGTTATCATCAAGGACTTTATCAGTAAGGATAGCCCTTGTTGGAATAAGTGGAGCTACGACTATTTCAAGGAAATAGCGGGTAACGAAAAAATCGACGTTTATGGTCGGGAAGAGGAGTCACAAAACCATGCAGCAAGTCCTCCGGTTGGAAAGATGACCTTTGGAGAGTACTTGGATATGATCCGTAAAGAACCTACTGAGCTTCGTCTATTCTTGTTTAACCTTATGAAAATAAGACCTGAGCTGAAAAAAGACGTTATATTCAATGATGTTACAGGTGGCAAGGTCATCCAGTGGTTACCCTATATGTTCTTCGGTGGTGAAGGTTCTGCAACTAGGAACCACTTTGATATCGATATGTCCCATGTATTCATCTCGCAATTCCAAGGAGCAAAGCGTATCTGGTTATTCCCGAACAACCAGTCTGACCTTATGTATAAATTGCCTTATAACTTCCATAGCATTGCCAACTTGAAAAAGAGCGATGTAAAGGATTATCCAGGCTTAGAATTTTTAGATGGTTATGAAGCGGTAATCAATCCAGGTGAGACCTTGTATATGCCTGCTGGATGGTGGCATTATATCCAATATGAAACTGAGGGATATTCTATTTCTGTACGCGCTTTGGCGAATTCATTGAGCGAGAAACTGAAGGGTGCTAGGAACCTTTTCGTAACACGCCACTTTGATGACACCATGCGTAAGATCTTTAAAGATAAATGGCTCGATTATAAAATCGACACCGCAACCAAAAGAGCGAACAAAGCCATCAGAAAATATAAGAAATAAGCGAATAGCTATAAAAAGAGAAGGGTTCCAATCATGGATTGGAACCCTTCTCTTTTTAATTAAACAAACTATGGTGTTTCAAATCCATATTTCTTGTAGATCGCTTTTGCTTCATCAGATTTCATGAAATCCACAAAATCTTTTGCCGCTTGAGCTCTTGGAGCGTTTTTCATCTCAGCAATCATGTATGTTGCTCTGATATTCTGGTCATTTGGAATTTCAACCATCTCTACGGGATGATCTAATAGCTTTTGATATACGACCTCCGAATACCAAACTGGGGCTGCATCAACCTCTTTATAAAGGATTTTCATAGGGCTTTCCCTGTGATGAATCTTGGTTAAGTACGTTGAGCCATCAGCTACTTTATCCTTCATGATGGTTTTCTCCAATTGTTCGCCACCTAACTTTTTATAGACCGATACAATCTGTCTTCCTATTCCTTCCCATGCAGGGTTAGGCATGGCGATCTTCACATCTTTCTTGGCTAGATCTTGGACTGTTTTTACAGCTTTAGGATTTCCTTGAGGAACCATGATCGCTAATTTATTGTATGCATAGACCTCTGTTCTAGAGAAGTGGTTTTGCATACTGTCGATCCTGTTTTTACCAGCTGCATAAACATCAGGTTTATGGGTGATCCTCATATTTCCGATGGTGATTGATCCACCCTCTATCTGTTTGGCCAAGATGCCCGGAGGCAATGTTTCCACAAAGATCCTTTCATATTTAGGATGTTTCTTTTTGAAGGCGTCCAATAGATCATCCATGACCATAAATTGGTTTCCTGCAAAAAACACCACTAACTGAGGGTCTACGATATCACCAAACAGATCCGGGACATTGTCTATACCTGGAACGGTGAAATCAACTGCCGACTTTGGCGGCGTATTCCATGGTGGATCATATTGAAAAGGGTCTTGGGCAAATGCTTTGTTCATCAACAATATAACAGCAAGTAATAATATTCGTTTTAAATTCTTCATATATTCAATATTTCTACAATGGATTAAGGTGTATTATGGTTTTACGATTACCCAGCCTTCTGAAGCACGGATCACCAGTTCACCATTGCCACTCGGTACATAGCCGATAAAATCATATAACTGTTCTTTTTTCAGTTTTCTCTCATGCAGAGAGTTTGTACACTGAGCCACTGTGACTCCTTTATCGATCAGTTCTTTCAATGCTTCTTCATAGCCTGAGTCTTTTAACATCACTTCAGTACCGCCAGAGAAAGTTATCAACTCCACTTCGATCTTATCCTTTAAGCGTGGGTCATTCAAGACGTTCTTGATGTTCCTAAAAGCCTTTTTAACAACATCAGGATTGTTGCTGTCCAATTGATAGATGGCTTTATAGTGTTTATGGTGAGTCTCCGCGCCACTAAACTTGGCGTTTTCAATCAATTTGTTGTCAATTGATTTGCTTTGTGCCTTTACTAGGCTGCTAGTCATTAAAAATAGACTGCAAATAATAATTATATTTCTCATGCTTTTTAAAAATTAAAAGGTCCGTATTTATGTTGTTCTTCTGGTATTTTATCAGCGAATGGCGGATAAGGGCTGTCCTTTGGTTTCTTGCTCAGATCAGGATAGTCGTTTTCTTTATTCGCTTTCGAAGGCCTTTCAAAGGAATTGATGTAGGCCGCTACATCATATGCCTCTTCATCTGATAGGATAGGAGCGTCAGCACTTGCTCCCAATGGCATATTGCCCTTGATGAATTTAGCTGCGGTCAGCATTCTACCCATGCCCGCGCCATCATTGAATGAGTCGGAACCCCAAAGTGGAGGATATAAATAACCTTCCTCTGGTTCATCAGCTTTTTTAGGCAAACCAAGGCCGTTAGCTTGATGGCAGCTCATACATTGTGTCTTGAATACTGACTCCCCATGTTGTAGATCGGCCTTGCGGTCAGGAGCCTCTAGTTTCACGAAGCCTTGACCTTCTATCCTGCTTCCAACTTTAACATCTTTACTCAAGTGTTTGATATAACTCACGATGGCAATCATCTCCTTGCTCTCTGAGGGCAGTTTCTTGCCGTTCATGCTCCTTTCGAAGCAGCCATTGATTCTTTCCTCTATTGTTGCAACTTTGCCCTCACGGCCGCTATATATAGGGAATAAGGCGCTTAAGCCGATATAGGGGGCTGCATATTCCTTTGTTCCGCCATTAAGGTGACAACTGCCACAGGCAAGGTTATTGCCCGAAAACACCTCGCCATGCTTGTTGTTGGGACCCAGGTATTTGGGCGTTTCTTTGATTAATTTTTCCCCATAGGCGGCCATTTTCCCTTCCTCAGAATCAGGATAGGGCGCCATTTTAAAGTCTTTGATCAGGTTCACGGAATTGGTCGCCACGCTATCCTGCTTTTTGTCAGCAGCTAGTTTGGCCTTAAATATATTGGTGTTGAACCCCAATGCTTGCATGAGGACAACGAATACGATGAAAATAAATAAGCCTGCCACGATTTTTGTCTGTTTGGCAATCTTATTTACTTCCTTGAGAAGGTTTTGTGGTTTGTTTAAATCGTTTTCCATATGAACAAACTTAAGCTTGTTAATGGAGTCGCTAAAACGGTAAAATGTTATGGGCTATAACCTCAGGTTATCTTACTTTGTAAGTGATTGATTGATAAAGCGTATAAACTGTTTTGGAAGCCCTGACAGCTCCCCGTGAAGATGAACTAAATATAACTCTCTGTTGATTTCGAAGCCCTCAACTTCTATTTGTTTTAGAATTCCATTCTCCAATTCATTCTGAACGGCATATTTAGATAGAATCCCAATGGCATTACTATATCGTATATATTGTTTAATTGATTCTGAACTCGACATCTGTACCCGATTTACCAGATCCCTGGCATTGATATCATTTTCACTAAACTTCTGGAATACGATGTCATTCGTTCCAGAGCCAGGCTCCCTGAAGATAAACTCCTGTTTTTTGAGCTCATCCAAGCAGATAGGTGATTGCTTAAATAGGGGGTGGGTGGTTCTGGCTACCCATATCAACTGGTCATCCAGGATCTTGTTGTATTTCAGGGATTGGTCTTCTGCGATACCTTCCACAAAGCCCAAACCAATCTTCCTTTCATAGAGCCAGCGATCCACCTGAGCCGTATTGCCGGTAAACAGCTTGATGTTGATCAGCGGGTTCTGTTCAGAAAACTTGGCAATTAGCTTCGGTAAGATATATTGCGCAAGGGTTGTGCTGGCACCAATGACCAAGTTTCCACGGATTTGATTGTTGAGCAGCCCCAGCTTATAATCAGCCAATTCATATTCATGGATGATGACCTTCACCGATTCCATTAAGGTAGCACCAGCCTCAGTCAACAGGATTCTGCTGCCATTACGCAAAAATAGCGCCTGACCAATGGTATTCTCCAGTTCTTGAATATGTTTGGAAACTGCAGGTTGACTGATGTTTAGTTCTCTAGATGCTTTGGTAAAGCTTAAATCCCTCGCGGCATGATAAAAAACCTTGATCCTAAAATTGACTTCTAACATGAATATTCTTGCAAAATAAAGTTTTACCGTACTTAAGCCTCCTCTTCTGCCTTTTCTGCAACACTGTACTTATAAAACAAGGTGTACGGGTCTGAAGGATAAACTATAGCATCTGGATTATGTTTGAATGGTATCTCAGGATTGAACAATTCCTCTAATGTTTCTTTCAAGAATCCTATAAATACCTTCTTTTGATCCTCCAAGTTTAAGTTTTCAAAAACCAAACTACCACTTCTGTTCCTAAATAAGGTGCCATCTTCGCGCATACGTCTTGCAACATATAGATGAGGCTCCAATCCTTTCAGTCCTGAAACCTGTTCATAGACATAAGCGTAAAATAAGGTCTGCAATAAGGCTTTGTTTTCGGTGTTTTCGGCAAATACTTTATCCAAATTACCAAAAATAACTTGATCTGCCCCAGTTTTATAGTCCACAATCCGAAGTTTATGCTGTCCATTCTTCGTAACTACCTCATCCACACGGTCAATGATCCCAAATAGATTGATCATCTCAGGAGTGCCATTGATATTGATCTCGAAGTCCAAATGATAATCCACATCATTTTCCAATTCCACGATCTTGATCGATTCATATTGCTCCATATCATATTGCAGGTACATCTTGATGTATTCAGAAGATATTTTATGCATGATACGTTGCAAACTGTTCAGGTCTTCCAAGGTGTGCAATTCCGATTCATATTGCCTGCCGATTTCCTGAATTACGACCGTATCCACTTTTTCAAGTGCTTTCTCCAATTCCGAAGTTGGAACAAAATCTTTACGGTCTAATATAGCCGTTAGCAGATGTTCCATGCAGTTATGAATGACCGTCCCCAGTTTATTCATCTCAAACTCCTGAGATATGCTGGGTGGTTCTTTGATCTCAGCCACATATTTCAGGAAAAACTGCAACGGTGACATCAGGTAGGTAGTAAATGCCGATGCTGAAAGCGGTTTTTTATTGATGATATAGCTCTCATAAAGCTTGTTCCAAATCGCTCCTTTTTTCTCGATGACCAATTCCTGAGGTTGATTAGGAAACAATAAAGGCTGTTGTTGGATATGGTTGATGAAATTAAACTTAGTTTCAAACATCAACTGCTTGATGAACCTACTTTCCTCGCCCGTACTGCTTTCATCCACGATTCCGTTGTAGAACAGGTGTATATCATCGCTGTATTGGAAATGTCTATAAAATAAATAAGCAGAAAGAGCGTCCTGGTTTTCTAAAACAGGAAGTCCGTATGCCTTCCGTAAGTTATTCGGCAGAAAGGTAGGAGAGCTGGAAGTTTTCGGGAGAATTCCTTCATTGACCCCTAAAACATACACATGGTCAAAATTCAAACATCTACTTTCAAGCAGACCCATGATCTGCAATCCGTGAAGCTGATCCCCTTCAATAGCTGAATTGATCGGAGATAATGCTTTCTTGATCAAGCCAACTTGGAACAGCACGCTCAAGTTACCCAGCTTTTCAAAACCGAGGTGCATCTGATTCAATACCTTTTTGGTTTCGATCAAAAGGTTTGATTCGATCAGTTTGGTTCTTCCTTCCAAGGCAAGACTGCTCAACAGATCATCGATGATTTTGATCATTTGAGGGATAAGCTCTTCCGGATTATTTAGTTTTCTGAAGAAATGTGGAAGCACTGAACCACTTACATCAATCTCAGCAATCGGAATTTCAAAAAGCTGCCTCTTGGCAGAATCCCGCTGTATATCTTGCTTCTGTTTCCGACTAACCTTGGTCATTGGATGGCTCAGGAAGGTCTCCAATAGCTGATAAGGTATTTTTTCCTTTTTCTGTTGAGTGATCAATAACTGCACTTCTGCCCATAGATCTAGCAATCCATAAATAGCTGATTGGATCAAGGGGTATCCTGTGGTAATATTGATGTCCATATTGGGTAGACTTTGCAGCAAGGGCACCAACAGACTTTCATCAGCCAACAGAATTGCTGCCGTTTCCTTATTGAAATCTATGTTCTTTACTGCCAGAACATCGTGCAGCAATTTTGCTTCACTGTTTTTTCCAAGGCTTTTGTATAGATTGACATCCGTATTCCGGTTGGCAATAAGATTTGGCGATTCTCCCAAGGCATTGACTAGGCCGGTATTAAATAAGTTCCGACGTAGGAATAAACCCGCCTCCTGAATTTTATCATCCAGGTAATGCGCATCCGCATCGAAGTAAAACAAAGCCAAACCCTCTTCCTGCCACTTTTTGAACAATTGTGCTTCAGCTCTGTTCAAGGCGTTGAAACCTACAAAAAGCACTTTCTTGTGCTCTTTGATAAAGTCTTGATTCTCGGCTTTACCTTCGGCCAATTCCCGATATAGAATAGGGTAGTTGGTCTGCTTCTCGTTTTTTAATTTCTCCTGAAATGCTTTATATAGTTTTGGTAATCGCTTCCATAGCGCCAAAAAGCGCTGCTGAACGGCTGTATGGCCTTTCATGCTAAAGGATTTCCAAAACTGCTTGATGAATGACTGTTGCTCTTCCGTGAAATGTTGGAAATGAAGGTCTATTTCGGAGGTATCGAACAACTCCATATAGATCTGGTCTACCGGTACCAGATCATAGTCGATCTGCCCAAAATCACTTAAGATGATCTCCGCAATAGGGTAGAACTCCTCCAGGGTCTCTGGATCACGACCTTCCTTGGTCAATAATTCGTTGTGCAGTTCAAAAAGGTAGAAGAACTGACTTAATGCCGTTGCCTGCAAATTACTGCTTGATTGGGCAAAAAACTCCTGAATGGTAAAGAACTGTGGTGACCAAATGGCCTTTCCATATACATCTACCAAATGTTTTTTCAGATAGGTAATAGGCCTCTTATTATTGAATACAATGGCAATATCTGATATGTCTTGGCCAAACTCAGCCTGAATGTCTTCTGCAACGAGTCTTAAAAATGCTTTTTCCATGTTCTTTCCTTATTTCACCTCCACTAATTCTTTCGACTTAGCGTAGTATAGATAGCCTTTGATATGGCCGTAACCTACATTGCTCAATGCATTCATGTATCTTCCTACCTGCGTTTTATGATTGATATAATCTCCTTGAGTAAATTTAAAGTCCAATACGATGGTTTCCTGATCATTGGTAAACACCTTGTCCGGTCTTTGGGTACTGCCATCCTCCAGGATGATGCTCGATTCATTCCACACCTTATAATTTCCCGTCAACCATTGGTTAATGATTGGATGGTTCCAGATCTGCTGTATTTCTTCCAGGAGAAGGTCCTTCTCTTCCCTGGCCAAAATACCTTCCTCAATATATTGGTTTACCAGTTTGTCGATTTCCGATTCATCCTTTACCAGCGAAACGATCTCATGTGCCAGTACCCCATATTGTGCAGCCTTCTCCATCATCAAAATGGTGTTGATGTTCCTTGAGGTCGATTTTTCCAAAGCAGTTTCTAGCGCTAAAGATTGTGGATAATCCTTCAGTTCAATTTTTATGCTAGCTTGTTCAGTTTCCTTTTTCTTGCTTGACTGCTCAGCGGCTAATGGCTCATCCAAAAGAATAAATTCATTGTTCTCTAATCGGAATGGAGAATTGCTGGCAGATAGGACCTGAATCAAAAGGTCTGAAATAAAATCATTCTTGACCTCGGAACCTAATATCTCACCGGTTTTCTTGTCAACCTCATCTTTAAATTGAGGCGCAGTAATATAGAGATGGCTTTTTGCCCTTGTGGTTGCCACATAAAAAGTGTTTAGGGCATCCATATAGTTAAACAGCATCTCTTCAAAATATTGTTTGTAAAAGATCGACTTGCCTAAGGTTTGGGTATATTTTACAGGTATTTTTCCGAGTTCTGAAAAAGGAGAATCCATTACATCGATCCAAAAATCGCCATTGGTCATTCCATCCAGTTTCCAGGAAGAGAATGGGATCATCACCACCTCATAGGCCAATCCCTTAGATTTATGTATTGTACTGACCTCTATGGCATCGACCTTGCCACTCGACGGCAGTACAGCCCTTTCGCCATCCTCATCCCAATATTCCAGGAATTGTATGATTCCACGTTCCCCTTGGGTGGAGAAAGCCGTAGCGATATCCTTGAAGGCTAAAAGGTATGGTAAATGAATACTTCCTTCATTCCCTAATTGATAAACATCGATCAGTTTTTCCACCAGATGGACCAAAGGCATTTTTTGCAATTGACTCCATGAGTCTATCAATGTAAGCGGAAGCACATCCGACAGTTCCTTAATACTATTGTCCTTGAACTTCAGCCATATCGATTCCTCGAAGTTGGATTTCCCCTGCGCCAATTGGAAAAGATAAGCCATGTTGGCAAGGTGTAAAACGTGTTTCTCCGATTGAAAAACCAAAGACCTTAAGGTTTCAATGATCAGATTGACGGCATGGTTCGATATTAGACTTAGGGCGTCTCCAGAGATGACCTCAAAGTTGAGGTTCTCGGTGTTTTTGAAGCGCATCAGTTCTTGAATGACCAATTTTGCCTGCGCATTGCTCCTGACAAGGATCCCAATATCCGCTGGCTTATATTTTCCGGTCCTGATCCATTCGGCAATCTTGGAACAAAGGGCTTCTACCGAAGCCTCCATCACTTGATTGTTCCGCGCTCGACCATCACTGACAGGGAAAAAGGAGATTTCGATATTTCCCATGGGTTTGCCGTTCTGAAGCTTATGTTCAGGGATCAGTTGCCTGCTGTTTTGATAAGCTTTTTCAAGTAGGCTATTGTTGCCCGTAGCATTCCACCAAGTCATGCCTTCTTCGCCCAGACTTTCGCCAACTTTCTCGTTCAAAACTTGCTGCAATAGACTAGGGATCTTTTCGTATAGGTAGTTGTTGAAATTAATGATATTCGGAAGGCTGCGGAAATTAGTGTCCAACGTTCCGTTATCTATAAATTCATTTATTTGATTTTCCTTGAGGTGGAAATTCTGCGAAACCTGCTGGTCAATCTGTTGCAAAAGGATCCGCCAGTCCCCATTTCGCCAACGATAAATACTCTGTTTCACATCGCCTACCACTAGATGCTCAGCAATCTTGCCCGTAGCATCAGCAAGGGCATTTAGGAGCAATGGGCTATAGTTTTTCCATTGTATGCGTGAAGTGTCCTGAAACTCATCAAACAGGAAATAATTGTATCGGTTGCCAATCTTCTCCCAGATAAAGGTCGGGTCACTGTGTTCATCTAAACCCAATTTGTTTAGCAGTATCTGCGCATCCGAGATCAATTGTGCAGAGTTTTCCTTTCTCCATTGACTCAGGAGGTCACTCATTTCCTTGAGCAACCTCAGGAAATACAGGTTGGTCTGTACGGCTTGGTAAGCAATATAATTTGCAAAATGCTGCTGTAGGGAAAGGATGGCGTCCAATGCCGGACGGATGCCCTGCATGTATTCATACCTAACCTCCTTTTTATCGTCAATATAATGCTCTTCATTATCCAACAAAACCAAAAACTTGTCAAATATCTTTTCCTGGATATCAGAGGTAGAAATCTTTTTGGGGTCTATGTTGATCTTGCTGGCCGCTACGAGTCTGTTTCTGGACTTTCCCTTCATTTCTGAATCATCAACCCCCAATCGGCGATATTCAGCTTTGAAAGTTTCTATTCCTTGAACCAAGGCATCCAAAAAGGCATTCGTCTTTTCATCAATTTCTTTGTTGAGCAGGTTGAAGATCCTGTCTGTATCAGCAGAAATCATAAAACTGTCAAACTCCTGGAAGTTCTCCGAGAAAATCAACCCTGCCAAACCCATTAACTGCTGTCGGTAGTTCCAGTTCTCATTCTTCCCGATCTTCTGTTCAGCATAGTTGATGATCCATTCCAACAGGTCAGGTCTTTCATCCAATAGTTGGTTTAGCATAACGGTCAGGTCACGCTTCACTTTGTTGGTGTTCATCTCGATGGCATAGCCAGAATCGAGGTTCAGTTCGTAGGTAAAACTACGGATCACCTTTTGCGAAAACCCGTCAATGGTACTTACCGAGAAATGGCTGTAGTCATGGAGGATCCTCCTGTAGATCCGATTGGCTTTTTCCTGAATGCTTACAGGGTCCCATTGCGTGTTCTGCTGCAATAATTGCTGTCTGTACTGCTCAATGTCATCTGCTGTACTGCCGATTGCCAAGCCATGAAGGACGGACATGATACGGCCTTTCATTTCGGCTGTAGCCTTGTTGGTAAAGGTAACGGCGAGGATTTCCCGATAGCTGCTCTCTTTTGATAGCAACAGGGTCAGGTAATGTACGGTGAGAGAAAATGTTTTTCCAGATCCAGCGGAAGCTTTTACAATCCTTAAAGGAGCAATTCTTTGCATAAGATGTCAATGGTTTGAAGTATCTGAATATCGGTATTATTAGGAGATTACTCAAATCTTTTTCAAGATTATAGCTCGGAAGGAGGGCATATTTTACAGATAAAACAGCTTTAAATTCTCTATTGTATTAATTGATAATACTTTGTATCTTTGCGTCCCCTCCTGCATGAAGCAACGGGGGATATGTTGAATACATAAATAAAGAAAAAACATGGCAACTAAAATCAGATTGCAGAGACACGGTAAAAAAGGAAAACCTTTTTACCACGTAGTAGTAGCAGACGGCCGTTCACCACGTGATGGTAAGTTCATCGAGCGTTTAGGTTCTTACAACCCAAACACTAACCCAGCAACTATCGTTTTGGATTTCGAAAAAGCGTTAGACTGGATGAACAAAGGTGCCCAACCTACTGACACAGTTCGCGCTATCCTTTCTTACAAAGGTGTTTTATACAAAAAACACTTACAAGGCGGTGTGAAAAAAGGAGCTTTTGATGAAGCTAAAGCTGAAGAACTTTTCACTAAATGGGCTGAAGGTAAAGATGCTCAAATCGAAGGAAAGAAATCAGGCTTAGCGAAATCTAAAGATGAGACTAAGAAAGCTGCTTTAGCTGCTGAAGCTAAGAAAAAAGAAGACAGAGCTGCTGCTATCGCTGCTAAAAACGCTCCTGTTGCTGAAGAAACAGCTACAGAAGAAGCAGAAGAAGCTGCTGATGCTACTGAAAACACTGAAGAAACTGAAGGATAATCTCTTCATAAAGTATTCAAAATGGCCGGATCATTCTATGAACCGGCTTTTTTGTTCCCATTTTATCTTGATTTTACATCCCTAAAATCCCAACAGAAAAAGAATTCCGTATTTTTGGAAATTAATTTGTGAATATGACGAAAGATCAATGTTTTTATATCGGTTATGTCAGTAAAACCCGAGGGTTGAAGGGTGAACTGCAACTGTTTTTTGAATTTGATAACTATATGGACCTTGATCTGGATGTAGTTTTCTTGGAGATGGACAAGAAATTGGTGCCATTCTTTGTAGAAAAGGTCAAATTTCACAATAACAGCACAGCTTATGTCAACTTTGAAGATGTTGACCATATTGACAAAGCCCAACCTTTATTGAGAAAGCAAATCTACCTGCCAAACGATAAAATGCCAGAACGTGATCCCGATGATTTTACCTATCATGATCTGGTAGGTTATACCGCCATTGAGGAAGACGAAGGCGAATTGGGCGAAATTACCCATGTCCAAGAGATGCCACAGCAATTTATCGCAACCGTAGATATCGATGGCCGAGACGCCATGTTTCCCCTTAATGAGGACTTCATCGTCGGCATAGACCCCGAAGAAAAGATTATCGTATTGAACCTTCCTGAAGGTTTGATAGATATGTACCTAGAAGATTAATAAGATATTTTGAAAAGAGAATGGGCGTTTCATAAACGCCCATTTTTTTATGATCATACCTTCTTCCATTCATTTATATGTCCCATCCATCCAACCCTGATTCCTTCTGATTCAATGCCATCCGCAAAGTTTTTTCTTGAAACATTTTGAGATTACCTTGCTATTGACGATATTAGCCCTCGCTTATAGAGAAAGGCAGAGGGACTAGACCCGCTGAAGCCTTAGCAACCTGACACCAGTCAAGGTGCTACATTCTACCCCCAAAATGGGAAAGATAAGCCAAAGAATCAGTGTTCACTGTGTTCTCTCTAAGCCTTAATATATTTTTATGAAAATCGTAGATCACATCAAGAACGCGAAAGGCAAGACCTTATATTCTTTTGAGCTGTTACCTCCTGCTAAAGGGCAGGGTATCCAAAGTATCTTCCAAACGATGGATGAACTGATGGAATTCAAACCTCCCTTTATCGATGTGACGTACCACCGTGAGGATTACCTGTACAAACAACATGCTAACGGATTGTTGGAAAGGGTATCCTATAGAAAAAGACCTGGTACGGTAGCCATCTGTGCTGCCATCATGAGTAAATATAAAGTTGATGCGGTTCCGCATCTGATCTGCGGTGGTTTCACCAAAGAAGAAACTGAAAACGCACTTATCGACCTGAACTTCTTAGGTATCGATAATGTATTGGTGCTGAGAGGTGATGCCAGAAAAGGTGATGCCGACTTTATCCCAACCGCTGGAGGACATGCTTATGCAACCGACCTATTGCGACAAGTGGTGGATATGAACGAAGGTTCCTACCTACATGAAGATATAGGCTCATCCGAAAAGACCAATTTCTGTATCGGCGTTGCCGGATACCCCGAGAAACATTTTGAATCACCTAACTTCAATACCGATTTTAAATGGTTGAAGAAAAAGGTAGAAATGGGAGCTGAATTTATCGTTACCCAAATGTTTTTTAACGTAGAAAAATATAAGGAATTTGTGACGAAGTGTAGGGAAAATGATATTCATGTTCCTATTATTCCGGGACTGAAGCCGTTGACAACCAAGAAGCAATTGATTACCCTTCCTCGGATTTTCCACTTGGATATTCCAGAAGACCTAAGCGATGCCGTGGAATCCTGTAAAACCAATGCGGATGTTAGGCGAGTTGGCGAAGAATGGCTAGTACAGCAATGTAAGGAATTAATAGACTTTGGAGTTCCAGTACTGCATTTCTACACCATGAGTAATCCTGGACCTACTAAAAATATCGTTGAAAAATTAGTGTAATTAAATTGACTAACTCTAAAATAAGAACAAAGGGCGGATGATTTCATTCGCCTTTTGTCGTTTATCATGAGGAGAGTTTTTTAACCAATATAGCAGTCTCATTCGAGACAGCTTCGAGACAGCTTCGAGAATGACTTGGATAAAATTCTATTCATTTTGCGAGTTTTCGGAATGTGGGTAAAACAAATCCAAATAAAGCTCCTGAAAATCCAGCAATGATAAGGCCTTTTTGGAAGAAAGAGAGCAGCCGTATTCCATGTTAAATAATGTTAATCACAAATGTGGGAGATAATTCTTTTTTAAATTTAAATCACATTTATTACCTACTATTATGAACTATAGCAAAATCAACAATCTTCTCGGCTGGCTATGTGCTGTTATTGCGTTTGTATTGTATGCATTCACTGTGGATCAATCCATCAGTTGGTGGGATACCGGTGAGTTTATTGCGGCATCGGATAAGCTGGAAATTGTACATCAACCTGGGGCACCCTTGTTTCTCTTGGTTCAGAACCTGTTTTCAAACCTTGCTCTTGGAAATAAGGAACATATTGCACTTTGGATGAATTTAGGTTCGGCATTTTGTTCAGCCTTGACCATTATGTTTTTGTTTTGGACCATTACAGCCTTGGCAAGAAAACTGCTTTTAGGAAAGTCAGAAGGGAATAGCCTCCAAAATCTGCAGATTTTCGCTGCTGGAGCGGTAGGAGCTCTGGCATATGCCTTTACAGATTCCTTTTGGTATTCTGCTGTGGAGTCAGAGGTCTATGCCATGTCTTCACTTTGTACCGCCATTGTATTTTGGTTGGCGTTGAAGTGGGAGAGAAGGGCAGATGAACCGGATTCCAATAAATGGCTATTGCTGATTGCCTATGTGATGGGACTATCCATCGGAGTTCATCTGTTGAATTTATTGACGATTCCAGCCATAGCACTCCTGATCTATTTCAGGAAGTCTAAGCAGGTGACCTGGAAAGGTGCAATTAAATCCTTTGCTTGGGGAGTTCTCGCCTTAGCCTTTATTCTTTGGGGAGTGATCCAATATTCTGTAAAGATAGCAGCAGGATTTGATCTCTTCTTCGTTAATACATTGGGTATGCCATTTGGTTCAGGCATTGTTCTGTTTGTCCTGCTCTTAGTTTCAGCAGCGGTTTTCGGCATTATGTATTCGATCAGAAAGAACAAGCCTATCCTAAATCTCTTGATTTTAGGTACTTGTTTGGTCTTTTTCGGGTTCACGTCCTTTAGTATGATAATAATCCGTGCTCAAACGAATATTACACTGAACAATAATGCTCCTGATAATGCATATTCCTTTTTGGGCTATTTGAGCAGGGAACAATACCAATCTGAACCCCTGTTTAAGGGACCGACCTTCAATTCAAAAATAACGGATGTTAAGGAATCCGTAGGTTATAGGAAGGATACCGAGCAATATGAGCAATATGAAAATGTCAAAGGCTATAAATACGACAAGGAAGTATTGTTCCCGAGGTTGTACAGCCAAAAGCATACTGAATTCTATAAACAATATTTGAATCTACAAGATGGGGAGGATCCAACCTTTCTGGATAATATGAAGTTCTTTTTCAATTATCAGGTAGGTCATATGTATTCCCGTTATTTCATGTGGAATTTCGTGGGCAGACAGAATGATACACCTAGCCAAGGCGAGTTGACTGCTGGCAATTGGATTTCAGGGATTGGTTTTTTGGATGAACTGCGTTTGCCGGGAATGGATGCCATTTCTGATCGAATGAAAGAAGATCCAAGTAGGAATACCTACTTCTTCCTTCCCCTACTGCTCGGATTTGCCGGCTTGATCTGGCAAGCAAAGCGAAGCAAAAGGGACGCCAGCATTGTTGGTCTATTGTTCTTCTTTACTGGATTAGCTATTGTGCTGTATTTAAATCAAACACCGCTACAGCCGCGAGAGCGTGATTATTCCTATGCAGGTTCGTTTTATGTATTTGCTATATGGATCGGTTTAGGAGTCCTGGGTTTGATTGATTTTATGCAAAAAAGGAGCAAACTTTCCATGAAGGCAATTACCTATTCTGCCGTTGGATTTGCTATGCTTGCTGGCCCTATATTGTTGGTCAAGGAGAATTGGGACGACCATGACCGTTCTGGTCGTCATATGACGAGGGAAGTGGCCTTGAATACCTTGAACTCCTGTGAGCCCAATGCCATATTGTTCACCTATGCTGATAATGACACTTTCCCATTATGGTATCTACAGGAAGTAGAGGGAATCCGGACAGATGTCAGGGTCTTGAATTATGGCTACCTAGGCTCGGATTGGTATGTAAAGCAGGCGATGGAGGGTGTCAATCAATCCAAGGCTTTGCCGATCGCATTCGACTTTAATAAAGTAAAAAAGGGTGTTCGTGACGTGATTCAGGTGGTTGACCTAGGAATTGAAGGCTATACAGATGTGGATCAATTGCTGGATGTGATGCTTTCGGACGATAATAGGAACAAGCTGGAAACAAGTGATGGCAGTTTTGTAAATGTGATGCCGACGAAAAAGCTCCAACTTAAGATAGATAAGGAGAAAGCCTTGAAAAATGCCAATATTCCAGCGGAATGGCAGCAGTTTATCCCAGAGCACATGCAATGGGAGCTCAAGGAAAATCTGGTGACCCGAGCAGACTTAAGCTTGATGTCCATTTTGGTCAATAACAATTGGGAAAGGCCAATTTACTTTGTCTCCTTGAGTGCACCGGCAATCTCCATGGGCATGGATAAATACCTTGCTTCAGAGGGCTTGGTCAGCAAACTGATGCCTGTAGATATGGGGCAGTCTTCAAATGGCAACGGACTGATCAATGCAGATAAGATTTACGATAATGCCATTCATAAATTTGAATGGTCCAATATTAATACGTTGAAGCATTTCGATGTTGATTCCAACCAATACTATGAGGGATGGATCTACCCTAATGTCTATACAGATGGTATGCAAGCCTTGGTTAATCAAGGAAAGTTAGATGAGGCAAGGGAATTGGCCTTGCAAGCCTATGATTTTCAACCGAGGGAGACCAAAAGCATGCGACAGACCTACTACAATACTGTACTTGTGGACACCTTGCTGAAGGTAAAGGAAGTCGATAGAGCAAAGATGTTGGCGGGTAGGCAATTGGAGGCCATTAAGGAAAATTTGGACTATCAATTGGCAATCTATCAAAAAGCAAAAAGGGGGTATGATTCCATTTCCATTCAGTTGGGATTGGCGGCATTAGACCAGTATGTTCCGATCTTGAAAGAATTGGGAGATGAACGGTTGATGGCTGAAGCCTCCCGAATGGACAAGAAATACAAGGCCGTGTGGTTGTAAAACTATCGGGCCATAAAAAAAGGACAAGAAATTTACTTGTCCTTTTTTTATGCCTTAAAACCAGATTATTTTTTAGACTCTTTAGCCCAAGAGTCTTTCAATGTTACTGTTCTGTTGAAGACAAGTTTATCTTCAGTTGTATTCTTGTTATCAAGGTTAAAATAACCTAAGCGGATAAATTGATATCCTTTTCCAAGCTCAGCATTTGCCAGATCAGGTTCAGCATAGGCTTTTTCAATGATCTGTAGGCTATTTGGATTGATAGAAGCTTTGAAGTCTTCGGCAGCAGCAGGATTCTCATCTTGGAACAGACGGTCATAAAGACGTACTTCCACTTCTTTGGCATGTGGTATAGAAACCCAGTGAATGGTTCCTTTTACCTTCATGCCTGATGTATCTTCACCAGATTTAGAATTAGGAACATATTCACAGTACACTTCCGTAATATTACCGTTTTCATCTTTTTTGAAATCAGTACAGGTTACGATATAGCCGTGTTTCAAGCGCACGGAAAGACCTGGCCCTAACCTAAAGAATTTCTTAGGAGCGTCTTCCATAAAGTCCTCACGCTCGATCCATAGTTCTTTAGAAAATGGGATTACCCTGCTACCCTCTCCACCTTCAACTTCTGGGTTGTTTTCGCCATGTAGTTCCTCAACCTTTCCATCAGGATAATTTGTGATGATTAATTTAATTGGGTCCAATACGGCCATTCTGCGCCAAGCTGTTTTGTTCAGGTCCTCACGGATACAGAACTCCAATAGGCTGACATCGATCATGTTTTCACGTTTTTGGATACCGATGCGTTCGCAGAAATTACGGATACTTTCAGGGGTATATCCACGTCTACGTAGGCCTGAAATGGTAGGCATCCTAGGATCGTCCCAACCTTCAACGAACTTTTCGTTTACCAATTGAAGCAATTTACGCTTGCTCATCACCGTGTAGTTCAGGTTCAATCGAGCAAACTCATATTGTTTAGATGGGAAAATCTCCAAACTGTTGATCAACCAATCGTATAATGGACGGTGCGGAATAAATTCCAAGGTACATACCGAGTGAGTTATCTTTTCGATGGAATCAGATTGTCCATGAGCAAAATCATACATAGGATAGATGCACCATTTGTCACCAGTACGGTGGTGGTGGGCATGTTTGATACGATAAATGATCGGATCGCGCATGTGCATATTAGGGCTCGCCAAGTCCACCTTGGCACGCAATACCTTTTCGCCATCTTTATATTTACCATCGCGCATCTCTTCGAAAAGTTTTAGGTTTTCTTCGATAGAGCGGCTGCGGTATACGGTCGGAGTTCCTGGAACGGTAGGAGTTCCCTTAGATGCAGCGATTTCTTCTGAAGTGCTGTCGTCTACATAGGCCAATTCCTTTTTGATCAATTCGACCGCAAAGTCGTAAAGTGTATCAAAGTAATCTGAGGTGTATAATTCCTCGGCCCACTGGAATCCTAACCATTGAATATCTTTTTTGATGCTATCTACGTATTCCACATCCTCTGTTACAGGGTTGGTGTCGTCAAAACGTAGGTTTGTTTTGCCATTGTACTTCTGCGCTAAAGAAAAATTTAGACAGATTGACTTAGCATGCCCAATATGAAGATAGCCATTTGGCTCAGGAGGGAAACGGGTCAATACACGCCCATCATTTTTCCCATTACGAAGATCCTCTTCGATAATCTCTTCAATAAAATTCAATGATTTTTCTTCTTCTACCATGTAGCAAAGTTAGCTATTTCAACGATATAATGGATAATAGCATAACGAATACTTGTTTGATTTTGCTTATTTTCGATTTAAAATTATGGAACTATGAATTTGAGAGTCCTAACCTTTCTTTGTTTGCTATTTCCCTGTCTGGTTTGTGCACAAAAAAAGGCAAAACCAAAGATGTTCGTTTATGGATCGGACATTACTGCCCTGTCTGCTGCAATACAGGCTGCCAGATCGAATGTTCCGACCGTCATGCTGATGGACAGGCCGATTTTGGCAGAGGAAATCACTTCCGAGGTCCTTCAATTTGAAGGCAACAAAAACTTGGATGGAGGGATATGGATGGGCATTCTGATGGAAATGGCTATCAGCAAGACCCGTGATGATTCCTTGGCCCAGGTAGTCAAGAAGGATTTTAATCCACAATTGGCAAGGAATGCCATTGACAAGTATATGCGAGAATTGCCAAACTTGACCGTCATTAAGGAACAGAGCATATCTAAAGTAACCCGAAATAAAAGAAATTGGGAAATTATCCTTTCCAATAGACAGAAATTTGAAGTGCTGTCGGTAGTAGATGCCAGTGAAGATGCAGGCCTGGTTAAGGCATCTGGACTTAAATTGGACTCGGCATTGCAAGGCGGCTATACTCAGGCCAAGGATATGGGTCTGGCAATCAGCAGGACCAGTTTGGCCGTAGGGGAGTTGGATAAAGCTTCTTCTGTGGTCTTCCTGAAAGATTTGTTGGATTTTGAAAAAGAAAACCTGTTTGATATCGGGCGATTGAGGTCCATGGCTAAATCTCCGGATAATATTGGGTTCAGATCTTCCTTTGGGCAGGCCATTGGTGCTACAGCTGGTTATACAGCATTCTTCAAGACCGATAGCAAGAAAATTGATATCCGAAAGCTACAAGCAGAGCTTTTAGCTTTCAAGGCAAGATTGATCCCATACCAGGATGTGGAAGTTAAAGACCCTCATTTTGCTGCCATCCAAAAATGTTATTTGACCGGCTTCTTTTTAGGGAAGGACGTCGAAGGGAAGTATATCTTTGATGGGGACCAAATCGTCAAATTTAGTGATGTCAAACCTGTCCTAAATGATATTTATACCCGTAGCCAATTATGGTTCTTGGATAATTACCGTGAAGACGAGCTGACATGGAAAGATTTATTGGGCATGATCAAATTCATTGCCTTTAAAGGTGATGAGGTAGATAGACAGATCGCGAAAGATTGGAAAACCAAATTGAAGTTTGAGGGGGAGTTTTCACCAGAGAATAAAGTGACCCGGGATCAATTTGCAGTGGTGGCCGATCTTTTTTCCAGTTCATTTGCAAAAGCTATCAATTTAGATGGAAGCTTTGTCAAATAGGAAAGAACTTGATATATAAAAAAGGCCCTTCAACAATTTGTTGAAGGGCTTTTTCTAATCTATGGTAATAGTCCTAGGGGCATTTTATACATATGCGAAAACAGTTCCCATACCCTCATTATTGGTAAAGGTCGTGTTCAGGTCAATCAATTGACCGGTTCCGATATTGATCACCATGCCATGGATGGCTAAGTCAGCACCATTCTTCCATGCATTTTGCACGATAGAGGTAGAGGTCAAGTTGAATACTTGTTCCTTTACGTTCAATTCTACCAGTTTGTTTGCTTTTTCTTCCTGATCTTCAATAGAATCAATCTCTGCAGCGTGCAAACGGTAAACATCTTTGATATGGCACAACCAGTTGTCGATAATACCGTATTGTTGAGAACTCAATGAAGCGGCAACACCACCACAGCCATAATGGCCAGCAACGATGATATGTTTTACTTTTAATACATTGACCGCATAGTCTAATACAGCTAACATGCTCATGTCTGAATGGACACACATATTGGCGATATTACGGTGTACAAATACTTCACCGGGCTTCTTTCCCGTCAATTCATTCGCAGGAACACGACTATCAGCGCATCCAATCCATAAGATTTCTGGACTTTGGCCTTTAGAAAGTTGTTGAAATCTGCCTGATGAATCCTTCGCTACGAAGTCCATCCAGTCTTTGTTTCCTTCTAAAATCTGAGTAAATCCTGTTTCTAATTCTTTTTGTCCCATTATTATGTGATTTTATTTATTTGTAAGGTCTAATGAAAGACCTTACAAGTTTCTGCAATTATTTTAAATTATTTAAACTACTTTTTTAAGTTTTTGTTTTTTGGCGATGCCGTTTCTTTTATACGTAACATCGTTCAACTCAATTTCCAGGCCTTTGCTAATGGCATTTTGCTCGAAATCCTTAATGACATCAATGACATCCTTGTCAATAAACTTACTTTTCTGACCATCAATGATGATTGATTTTACACTCTTAGGAAGATTGTAAAGTTTTTGTTGAATCGGTGCTTTGTTCAAGAAAGTTACCTCTTCTGCCAAAGTGATGACAGCGGTTTCGTTTTCTGAATGATCGGTAGATTTGATGTTCAGGTGGTATGCATTGTGCATGTTTGCACGTAGGATATAGAAAGTCGCCACCAAGATACCAATTCCTACACCGGTCAATAGATCGGTAAACACAACAGCAACAACCGTAACTACGAAAGGAATAAATTGATCCAAACCTTTTATCAACATTTGCTTGAACAAGGCTGGTTTTGCCAGTTTATAACCTGTATGCAATAGAATTGCTGCCAAACCTGCCAAAGGAATCAAGTTGATCATACTAGGGATGGCCAATAAAGCTAGCAATAACCAAACACCATGCAAGATTGACGATTGTCTGGTCTTACCACCTGCATTCGCATTTGCTGATGAACGTACGATTACTGAAGTCATCGGTAGACCACCCAAGAAACCACTTGTAATATTACCAATACCTTGAGCGATCAGCTCGCGGTTCGTTGGTGAATTACGTTTCAATGGGTCCAGTTTATCTACGGCCTCAATACTCAACAAGGTTTCCAAACTTGCGATGATCGCAATGGTAAAGGCTACAATCCAAACTTCTTTATTGAAGATCTGGGTGAAATCCGGGAAAATGAAAAGTCCTTGGAATTCAGCAAATGAAGATACCACTGGGATATTCACAAAATGTCCTTGGCTCAATGCGAAGGAGGTACCTTGGAAGGCAAAACCTAAGCCTACACCTAATAAAACGACGATAAGCGGTGCAGGGACTTTGTTCAACTTCTTGATATTAGGCCAAAAGATCAATACGGCCAATGAAAGGAAACAAATAATGGTGGCTCCCCAATTGACATTTGAGATCACTGTGTTTGTAAAGGCAGTAATTCCGCCACCATTTTCAAAATCGAATGCATTAGTTTCCGATAATCCAAATGCTAAAGGGATCTGTTTCAATATAATGGTGATACCGATTGCGGCCAACATGCCCAAGATGACAGAAGATGGAAAGTAGTTTCCTATCATTCCTGCCTTAATGATCCCGAGGATCAATTGGATGGCACCTGCAATAAGTACGGCCAAAATAAAGGTTTCATAAGCGCCCAATTTTTCAATGGCACCTAATACAATAACAGTTAATCCTGCTGCTGGACCACTCACAGACAAGGGTGATCCTGAAATCGATGCTACAACAATACCACCGATGATACCGGTCAATATACCGGCAAATAGAGGCGCTCCAGACGCCATTGCAATTCCCAGACATAATGGCAAAGCCACTAAAAATACTACAATACTAGCTGGGAAGTCATATTTTAAGTCCCTTTTTGATAATTTCAAAAAAGCGGACGTACGTGTACCAAACATAAACCTACGTTTTAAATTTTTAATTCAATAAATGATAATTTGATTCAGTATACCTATTAAGACGTCGATCTAATGAGGTCAGAACAGGGTATACCCTTAGGATATTGAATTAACAATTAGGAGGTGGGGTGGGTACGGAGGCATGGTAGGCACAGATACTCTTCTCGTTTTTCAGGTAGTGTTTAATACCAGCGCTATTTTCTACGGTTGGGTTGAAAAGCATGAAGTCGATATCACCAGGTCTAAAGATCTTGATGCCTGTTTCGTGCAGGTCTTCATTGTTGCTGTTAGTTCCTTTTGCGGTGTTTTCAATCTCAAGCTGCATGACTACTTGTAAGACAGTACCTTTATCCAGTACATCCACAAACATAGGGGTAATAGAAATCAGCATCTTCGTGAAGAAGATAAAGAAGCAAAGTTTTGCTGCCAATATTCTATATGCCTTTGTAAACATGTGGGTCTTAATAATCATTTCTGCAACAAAAATAAAATTAAATTTTAAAATAGTTTCTTTTTTGAAATTTTATTATGAAAAAATTACAAAAGTCACCTCTTTAATCTGAATTCTTAATATTGTGTTAACATAATTTTGTTTAAAATCTTAATTTGAATAATTATATCTTTATTTATTAATTCAATTAGCATATTAAGGCTATAACTTATGAAAGAACAATTTATTGAAAAGATAACCGCCTCTTATAATCCCAAGGGGCCATTTATACAATTAGGTTCTGGTATCCTTGATGGGGAGATTGTAACAGCAGCTAAGGTAAACCTCGCTTTAAAGATGATGAACCGACATGGTCTGATTGCAGGAGCGACCGGAACAGGTAAGACCCGGACCCTGCAGTTGACTGCAGAACAACTATCGGATGCCGGTGTGCCGGTTTTCATGTTGGATGTAAAAGGGGATTTATCGGGATTAGCGGAACCTGGAAAAACCAATGATGCCCTGATAGAACGTGGAAATGCAGTTGGAATTCCTTTTGAACCCGCAAGTTTCCCTATAGAATTGTTCTCTCTTTCCGGAAAATTAGGAGCACCAATGCGCGTTACGGTCGAGGATTTTGGTCCGGTGCTACTGGCCCGTATCTTGGACCTAAACGATACCCAGGCCGGTGTATTGAGTGCAATTTTTAAATATGCAGATGATACGCAGTTGCCTATCGTCGATTTTCCGGATCTCAAAAAGTTGCTGAGTTACCTATCTGATGGGCCCGGCGCTGAGGAAATCAAGAATGATTATGGTAAGATCTCGACAGCAAGTGCCAATACGATCTTAAGGAAAATTGTCGCCATCGAACAACAGGGCCTTGCCCATATCTTTGGTGAAAAAGAATTTGATATACAGGACCTGTTTGGAAAAGTGGATGGAAAAGGGGTGATCACCTTGTTGAACATTTCCGATATCCAAGACCAACCCTTATTATTTTCCACATTTTTATTGAGCCTTTTGGCCCAATTATTCAAGAAATTGCCCGAAGTTGGCGATTTAGATAAACCTAAATTGGTGTTTTTCTTTGATGAGGCACACTTATTGTTTAATGGAGCATCGAAGGCTTTCCTGACGCAGATCGAGCAAATCGTTCGATTGATCCGTTCAAAAGGAGTAGGGGTATTTTTCTGTACACAGGCGGCAACGGATATTCCTGAATCTGTATTAGGACAATTGGGAAATAGGGTCCAACATGCTTTGAGAGCATTTACCCCGAACGATGCCGACAACCTCAGGAAAACAGTGAAGACCTATCCTACATCGGAGTTTTACGAAATCGATAAGGTTTTGACATCCTTAGGAACTGGTCAGGCCTTAGTGACGGTCTTGAATGATAAGGGTATTCCCACAGAAGTGGTAGCCACGCATTTAGTGCCTGCAAGAGCCGTAATGGGGCCATGTAGCCCTCAGTTGTATGAGGAATTGGTTCAGAATTCGGATTACCGTTCGAAATATCAGGAACGAGTGGAAAGACAGACTGCATCGGAAATCATTGAGGAGCGCATGAAGTCTTTTGAAGCAAAGAAAGAGGCCGAAGCGGCACAGAAAGAGGTAGAGAAAGCAGCAGGAAAAACGAGGTCCTCTGGATCTAGGAGACAGACGCCTTTGGAGGCGGCGCAGACGCAGGCGAGCCGGACTTTGGCGAGAGAGGGCGCGAAATTATTAGGGAAGATTGCCAATGGCATTCTTAACTCTATCTTCAAAAAGAGATAATATATAAAACATTATATTTGCAAACGAAAATCGAGTACTAAACAAAAAATTACATTATGGGAAAACCAACTTTGGTGGTTCTAGCAGCGGGAATGGCTAGCCGTTATGGTTCATTAAAACAAGTGGATGGATTTGGTCCACATGGGGAAACAATTATTGATTATTCCATTTTTGATGCGATCCGTGCCGGTTTTGGAAAAGTAGTTTTCATTATCCGTGAAGAATTTGAAGCAGTAATGCGTGAGAAATTTGACGCCAAGCTTGCAGGTAAGATCGAGGTAGCTTATGCTTTCCAAGATTTTAACTTGAGAAAATTCGGAATCGATAAAGATATTGAACGTGCTAAACCTTGGGGTACAGCTCATGCTGTGATGAGTGCGAAGGATGAAGTTGATGGACCTTTCTGTGTAATCAATGCTGATGATTTTTATGGTTTTGATGCCTTTAAGAAAATGGCTGATTTCCTAAGCAATGAAGCGGATGATAAGCACATGTCTTTGATGGGATTTGCATTGGGCAATACCATGTCCGACTATGGCTATGTTTCTCGTGGTGTATGTGAGGTGACTCCTGAAGGTCATATGGCTTCCGTTACGGAAAGAACAAACATCTATTATGATAAAACTGAAGGCGACAAGAAAATCGTCTTTGAAGAGAACGGTGTAAAAAATGAATTACCAGCAGATGCACGCGTATCGATGAACTTCTGGGGCTTTACTCCTAAAATCTTTGAAGTAGCGATGGAGATGTTCCCTAAGTTTGTTGAAGAAAATGGTGATAATCCTAAATCAGAATTCTTTATCCCTTCTGTTCCTGATTACATGGTAAAAAAAGGACAGGCTGACTTTAAAGTGATCCCAACTTCTTCGAAATGGTTTGGTGTTACCTATATGGAAGATAAACCAATCGTACAGGAAAGTATCTCAAAATTGGTAGCTGATGGTGAATACCCCCAGAAATTATTTTAATACCAAGATTTAAAAATATATCGAATGGCAGGCTTAGTCCTGCCATTTGTTTTTCCACAATATTGATATCTTTATTTCTTTAATCGATCTATGATGAAGAAAGTTATGATGGTCCTTCTCTATGTGTTTATTGGATTAATCGTGTTTGCAGGTCTATACTTTGCTGCAGATTCTGTCCTGTCTAGGATTTCTGCCGATAAGCATGATAAAGAAGGCATGCCTAAAAATATCACGGTTTATGTGCTGTCCAATGATGTACATACCGATATCGTGCTTCCCATTCGGAATGAATTACAGGACTGGACGGAGGTTTTTCCCATTGAAAACAATAAGGGAAAGGATTTGAATCAGCAATATGTTTCTATTGGTTGGGGTGATAAGGGCTTTTACCTGAATACCCCTGAGTGGAAGGACCTGACCTTAAAGACTGCTTTGGTTGCTGGGTTGGGTATTGGTGAAACTGCCCTGCATGTCACTTATTATAAGCAGATGGAAGAAAATGACCTTTGTTATAAGGTTCAGATCGATAGCAATCAATATAATGTCCTGAAAAGCTATATCCTGAATTCCTTAGATATGGATAAGGAAGGTAAACCAATATTGATTGAGACGAATGCGCAATATGGTCCTGATGATGCATTCTATGAGGCGAAGGGTGCTTACAGTTTGTTTTATTCCTGTAATACTTGGTCTAACGCCGCTTTGAAAAAGGCTAATATGCCATCTGGAGTTTGGACGGTTTTTGATAAGGGGATTTTAAGGCATTATAGGGATTAAGGTTATTTTGGAATATATCTGAATAAAAAAAAGCTGCAATCGCAGCTTTTTTTTATTCAGATAATAATTTTGTCAATTCTTTTTGGATTTCGGCTCCTTTATCTTCGTTATACCACCTTTGGATGTTTTCTTTGATTTCCTCCATTGGTTTTCCTTCCGCTCTTTCAGTTTCGAAGATTTGCTGTAGTGCATCTGGACGTGGTCCCCATACCACTTTATCATGTCCTACATCGTTACGGATGATCAATTTCGGGATTGATTTTCCGCCATTGGTCAAGTAATCGTCGATTAAAAAAGGTTCAGTGTCGCGAAGTTGAATATCAAGATCGATAAAAGGATTGTCCTTTACGATTTTATAGATCTGAGCAACGGAGTGCCCTGCATCCCCACACCAAGGTTCTGTGATTAAGATCCAGTGTTGCGGATCTTTGATGTTTTCAATGCATACTTTCATTTCTGCTGATGGTTCAAATTTTTTCAACCATCTGTTCATTCTGGACCAATTGAGTTTAGCGTAACTTAAATAGTCAGGGTTTGATGAGTATGCTTCGTGTTTTTCGGTATTGTTTAAGATATCCTCGAAGTAACTCTGGTATTCGTCAAAAGTCATGTTGGATTAATTTTTCCAAAAATACATATTATTCCAATATTTGAGAAAAAATGACAGAATGTCACGCTCAAATGACAATTCCTTGCAGATTTTTCCGACTTTGGAATGACAAAGTCAGATAAAACTGTTTGGCATAAGCGTTGTTAATAGAGAATAAGTAATCATTAAACATTAAAGAAAACACAACAAGATATGTCAAAAATTATAGGAATCGACTTAGGAACTACCAACTCATGTGTAGCCGTTATGGAAGGTAATGAGCCGGTAGTTATTGCAAATAACGAAGGAAAGCGTACTACACCTTCTGTTGTTGCATTCGTAGCAGGCGGGGAACGCAAGGTTGGAGATCCAGCAAAACGTCAAGCCATCACTAATCCACAGAACACGATCTACTCGATCAAGCGTTTTATGGGGGTTACATACAATGAGGCTAAAGGCGAAATCGACAAAGTTCCTTATAAAGTAGTAAAAGGCGACAATGATACTCCACGTGTGGAGATTGGCGACCGTAAATATACTCCTCAAGAAATCTCAGCAATGATCCTTCAGAAAATGAAGAAGACAGCAGAGGATTACTTAGGACAAGAAGTAACTCGTGCCGTAATTACAGTACCTGCTTATTTTAATGACGCACAACGTCAGGCAACGAAAGAAGCTGGTGAAATCGCAGGCTTGAAAGTAGAACGTATCATCAACGAACCTACTGCTGCAGCGTTAGCATATGGTCTTGAGAAAGCAGACAAAGACATGAAAATCGTTGTTTTTGACTGTGGTGGTGGTACGCATGACGTTTCAGTATTGGAATTAGGTGACGGTGTGTTTGAAGTAAAATCTACTGATGGTGATACGCACTTAGGTGGTGATGACTTTGATAACGCTATAATTAACTGGTTAGCTGATGAGTTTGCTGACGAAAACGGTGGATTGGACTTGAGAAAAGACCCAATGGCATTACAACGTTTGAAAGATGCTGCTGAGAAAGCGAAAATCGAGTTGTCTAGCACAACTTCTACAGAGATCAACTTGCCATATATCACTGCAGATGGATCTGGTCCTAAGCACTTAGTTCGTTCTTTATCACGTGCTAAATTCGAAAGCTTAGTAGGTCCACTTATCGAACGTACTATCGAACCTTGCCGTACAGCATTGAAAAATGCAGGATTCAGTACCTCAGATATTGACGAAGTAATCCTAGTAGGTGGTTCAACTCGTATCCCAGCAATCCAAGACGCTGTTAAGAAATTCTTCGGAAAAGAGCCTTCAAAAGGTGTTAACCCTGATGAGGTAGTAGCATTAGGTGCTGCAATCCAAGGTGGTGTATTGACAGGTGAAGTAAAAGACGTGTTGTTATTAGACGTAACTCCACTTTCTTTAGGTATTGAAACCATGGGTGGTGTAATGACCAAATTAATTGAGGCCAACACAACTATCCCCACTCGTAAATCGGAAGTTTTCTCTACCGCTTCAGACAATCAACCATCTGTTGAGATCCATGTATTACAAGGTGAGAGACCAATGGCTGCTCAGAACCGTACTTTAGGACGTTTCCAATTGACAGACATTCCTCCTGCACCTCGTGGAATCCCTCAAATTGAAGTAGTATTTGATATCGATGCTAACGGTATTATCAAAGTGTCAGCAATCGACAAAGCTACTGGTAAAGAGCAAAACATCCGTATCGAAGCTTCTTCAGGTCTATCTGACGAAGAGGTTAAGAAAATGAAACAAGAAGCTGAAGCCAATGCAGAAGCTGATAAAAAAGTAAAAGAGGAAGTAGATAAATTGAACTCTGCTGATGCCTTGATCTTCTCAACTGAAAAACAATTGAAAGAATATGGCGATAAAATCTCTGCAGATAAAAAAGGACCTATCGAATCTGGTCTAGAGAAGTTGAAGAAAGCTCATGCTGACAAAAACTTCGCAGATATCGAGACTGCATCTACTGAATTGAATGCTGCATGGAGTGCTGCATCTGAAGAAATGTACGCTGCATCGCAACAAGGAGCTGGTCAACAACAAGCTCAAGGTGATGCTGGTCAAGCAAACAATGGCGGAAACCAAGGTGGTGGCGCTGATGACGTGCAAGACGTAGATTTCGAAGAGGTTAAATAAAACATTAAGTTTACCCCCTTATATTAAAAAGGAGTTGCCTGGAAATGGGCAACTCCTTTTTTAGTATATAGTAATGAGTATTTAGTATTTAGACTATGGGGCTGTTTAAATATGGATATAAATCATTATTTTGTTTATCTAAATACTAAATACTAAATACTAAATACTACAACTCATGAACATCGAAGAACTTCGGGATTATTGCATCGCAAAAAAGGAAAGTACAGAGGAGACACCATTTGGTCCAGATACATTAGTGTTTAAGGTGTTGGGGAAAGTCTTTCTTCTGGTCGGCTTAGATCAGGTGGACCAACTTTCTTTTAATGTGAAATGTGATCCTGAGTACGCCGTTGAATTAAGGGAGAAATATGAACATACTGTCTTGCCTGGTTACCATATGAACAAAAAGCATTGGAATACGGTGCATGCAAACAGACAGTTGAACGATCAAAAACTCTTCGAGTTAATAGACCATAGTTATGAGCTGATTGTCCAAGGCTTACCGAAGAAGGAACGGGAGAAACTATCTTGATGAGGCAGTTAAAGTTTAAACTTTTCCTTTACTTCTTCCAAATAGCTTCCGCCAATGGGAATTTCCATGTCCTCTATCCAGATGGAATGCCTGTCTAGCTTATTGATTTTGTTCGTGTTGATTATATAGGAACGATGGACCTGCAAAAATGAATCATCTGCCCACTCCGATAGAAATTCTTTGATGGTCATCCTTGCCAGTACCTCACGGCCTTCCAGAATGAACCGAATATAATTGCCAACTGCTTGAAGGGCCAAGACCTCTTTTAAATCAATCTTTATCATTTGATACCCATCCTTTACAAATAAGCTTGGGTTATTGTCGATTACCCCCTTCAGTTCCAATAATTCCTTTGCCCTAGCGACTGCTTTTTCAAAGCGGTCAAAAGTGTAGGGTTTTAAGAGATAATCCAATGCCTCCAGTTCAAACCCTGATAGGGCATATTCAGAATAGGCGGTAGAGAAAATCACGAGTGGTTTTTCTTCCAGGCCCTTGAATAGGTCAATTCCATTGATGTCTGGCATGCGCACATCTAAGAACAGCAATTGAACCTCATTATGTTGCAGATATTCCTTTGCCTCAAGACCATTCAGGAACTGTTTCTCCAGATGTAGGTAAGGAATCTGCTCGGCATATCTCCTGATGATATCCAGCGCTATCGGTTCATCATCTATGGCAATGGCTTTAATCATTTTCGTTCATTTTGGATGCTATTTCCGAATGAGGGACTTCATCGAGGTCAATGGTCAGAAATACAAAATATTCCTGTTGGTTTTGTTCCATAACCAGCATATAGCGGTCAGGGTAGGTCAGGTCCAGCCTAGACCTTACATTTTCCAATCCGATTCCTGATTTCGTCCTTTCCAGGTCGGTTCCGGTGCTTTTGTGAATGCTGTTGTAAACGGAAAATTTCAGCTGTCCATCGACCACATCTGCATTCACCTTGATCCAAGAAGGTTTGCTCATGCTGATGCCATGTTTGAAAGCATTTTCAACAAAGGGAATCAGCAGCATCGGTGCAATGTACAAGCTGTCCAAGCTATCTATGATTTCATGTTCAATCTTGACGTTAGGAACATTCTCGGTCCTTAGGCTCTGGATTGCGATGTATTCTTTCAGGTAACTTAAATCTCGGGAAAGAGGGATTTGATCCTGTTGGTTTTCAAAGATCAGGAAACGCATCATTTGGCTCAGTCGTTGAACCGAATCTGCAGTGCGGCTTGCATTCTCTTGAAGGGCAATTCCATAGATGCTGTTCATGACATTGAACAGAAAGTGGGGATTTACCTGAGATTGCATCAGTTTGTATTCCGCTGCGGTCTTGCCCAAGTCTTTTCTCAAGAAGTCGATGGTCTTTTTGTCGGCTCGGTACCTGAAAAAGTAAAAGTAAGTCGCTAGGGTCACAACCGAGGCAAATAAAGCACCTATAAACAGGATTTTGTTGCTATAGCGACCATGTATCACTTGGACTAGGAACAAGAAAGGAATAAAAATAAGGATAGCACTCAATATGCTGATCAAGACATACTCCACATTCGTGATCTTCTTTTTGACCAAAAGCTCCAATAAGGAAAAGTTGTTTAATGCATAGAGCAGGTAGCCAAAAGGTGCGTAAAGGAATAAAATGGCCAAATGTCGGTGTATGGACATGGAGATCACAAAGAAAATCAATGACATGCCGATAATAAAGAGGAATTCGGTGATGAATCTCCTGAAGGTCATTTTATGGTTTGATCTAGTGCTGCTTAAATTCATAATCGAGTTATAAAATTATAAAAAAGAAAATAGGTTTAGCCTAAAGCGGTTTTTTCTTGAGGATTATTGAAAGGAAGAATCGGAAAACTTAACATAGCCGGATGCTGATCCATCAAGGTTTTCTGAAAGGGATCGATGAGATGAATGGTTCCATGTGGATACTCCTCCTGCAAGTTGAAGTATGATTCAATGGAATGTAGGAGTTGATCTTGCAACTGGTTCTGGTAGTTCATTTCGAATACGCTGGTCAAGAATCGGATTAGATAATAAAACATCATAACTTTCAATTTTCTGCCTTTGTTTATTCCTGACACAATAATATTGAAGAAAATAATGATGCTTAAATTTTTGTGATGAACCTCTGGAATCAAATGATGAATCTTGTCATTAATGTAAAAAAGCTGAATCAAAGAGAATATGATTGGCAGAAATAGTCGAAACGGCTCAAATAATTCTATCTTTGCCATTCATTTGGATATCTACCCACTTGATTAACTATTTCAAGTAAGTTTAAAAACATGCCGCAATCAAAATTAATTTGGGCCCTTTTGGGGGTCGTGTTCTTTATTTCTAGCTGTATTAAAGACGAGGCGAAAAACATGGAAGCTGATATTACTCAGGTTTCCATCGCCGATAGTTTGATTAATGTCAAACCTATCATCAACAACAGAAACGTTGTTATCTATGTCAAACCTGGGAAAGTGGATTTGAAAGAATTCGCCCTTGATTTTGACTTAACACCTGGAGCAACTTCGGTTCCTGCCTCAGGATCTGTCCAAGATTTTTCTGCCCCTGTATTTTATGAGGTCACTTCTGAAGATGGACAGTACACAAAACAATATTCCGTGACTTTATTGGAGTCTTCCGTGCCTGAAATGTTTGATTTCGAACTATTCAAACATGATGAGAAGAAAAACTGGATCTATTTCTTTGAGGAGGTAGAGGGTGTTCAGCAAGAGCTATGGGCCTCCGGTAACTCGGGCTTTGCCCTGACAGCCGGTTCTAATCCTACCGAAAAAGCTTATCCAACCCAAGCTACCGATGATCCAAAATTGGTGAAATCAGGAAAATATGCAGCTTACCTGGAAACTAAATCCACAGGTTTCTTAGGCTCTTTGGTGAAGAAGCCTATTGCAGCTGGTAATCTGTTCATTGGCTCCATGTTTACCAAAAGTATCATAGACATACAGACCCGTTTCGGTCTTCCATTCAACAAGATTCCTGTTTCCATGACCGGTTATTATAAATATGAACCCGGTAAGAAGGTAATCGACATGAATGGTAAAGAGGTGAATGTTACTGATGAATGTGACATCTATGCTGTATTGTTTGATCGCGTTGCTTTGATGCAAGCTACCGCAAACGATAAAGAGGATGCAGGAAGAACCTGGCTGAACGACAAAGATGTGCTGACTAGCCCGCATATCATAGCCCTTGCTCAATTGAAGGAAACTTCTGCAACAAAAGGAGATGGCCTAGTGAAGTTTGATCTGCCATTTGTATTCAAGAAAGAATATAGCCAGTTAGATGCCGACGCGTACCGTTATAGCATTGCCGTAGTGCTTTCTTCCAGCAAGAATGGAGCAATATTCCAAGGTGCTGTTGGAAGTAAGTTAATTGTAGATGAAGTGAAAATCAACGTAAGATAATGAGATTAAGTAAAATCGAGATAAAATACGCTCTATTGAGTGTATTGGGTTTATTTTTTGCCTTGAACCTAAACGCACAGGCTTTAGAACTAGGGAAATTTAGAGTAGATGCTGAAGTAGGGACTAAGATTGGTGGAGCTTCTCCATTGGGATTGCCCGTAGAAATTCGCAAGATCAATGGTTTTAAACCTGCTTTGCCTTTCTTCGTAGGAGTTAAAGTTGCCTATGGCATCGATGACAAATGGGGCGTTCGCTCAGGACTGATATTTGAAGGTAAGGGGATGAAGACTGAAGCCACGGTAAAAGGCTACAAAACAACTTTTAATGCCGATGAAGACCCATCACAAAATGTTAGGGGTTACTATTACGGTGATATCACCACCAATGTGGAGAATCTATACTTTACCATTCCTGTCATGGCGACCTATCAATTAAATCCAAGCTGGAGCCTTCAAGCCGGACCTTATGTTTCCATGGCTGTACAACGCAAATTCTACGGTATGGCAACAGATGGCTATATCCGTGATGAAGAACCAACAGGAGAAAAAGTAGGGATCGTAAATGCCGCTTATGATTTCAAAAGCCAGATAAGAAAAGTAGATGTTGGAATGAGCGTAGCAGGAAAATATGACTTCGCAAAACGCTACTATGCTACGGCCCAATTTGATTACGGCTTCAATAGCATCATGAAAACAGGCTTTGAAAGCATCAGTTTCAATATGCACAATATCTTTATGAATGTTGGCGTAGGGGTGAGGGTTTTTTAGAAGAGACCAATAGATTTGAGATATGAGATTTGAGATATTAGAAATGTGTCCATCCCTAAATAGGGTTGACCGTTTTCTATCTCAATACTCATATCTCAATACTCACATCTTTCCTTACATTTTAAGCCCAATCTCTCTCAATCGTTCATCCAAATATTCGCCGGCGGTGTAATCTTCGTAAGCTTTTGGATGTTCTGCATCGATACATGAATCCAATGAAGCCAAGCTCATGCTTGATTTTGGATGCAAGAAGAAAGGAACAGAATATCTTGATGTCTTCATCAACTCTCTAGGAGGGTTTACGACACGGTGGGTAGTCGATTTTAATTTGTTGTTGGTCAATCGTTGCAACATATCACCCACATTCACCACGATGTCCTCACCTTTAGCCTTGATGGCAAACCATTCTCCATCTTTGGTCAACACCTCTAATCCATCTGCGCTGGCACCGATCAATAAGGTAATCAGGTTGATATCCTCATGAGCTCCCGCACGCACTGCGTCCGCTGGAATAGCATCAGGGTTTTCGATAGGGAAGTAATGGATGGCACGTAAGATAGAGTTACCATTGATCACGAATTTTTCAAAGTAATCTTCAGGTAGTTCCAAATAAGTTGCAATGGCTTTTAGCAAATTACGGCCAGCATCTTCCAGTTTTTTATAGATTTCTGCCGTTACAGCATTGAATCTTGGTAATTCGCTTACCTCTGGGTTATCCGGGAAATCCACTTTCGAATATTCCTCACCTACGATGGTCTGCCCTCTTTGCCAAAATTCCTTCAAGTCTGGCGTTTTAGAGTCTTTCGCTTTCTCCTTCCCTTTGGAAGTGTATCCACGCTGTCCGGCCAGTTCAGGAAATTCATATTTGTCCTTGATTTCTGAAGGTTGGTCAAAGAATTCCTTAACCACTTTATATAGCTCATCGATCAGTTCGTGTGAAAGGCCATGGTTGGCGATGGTGACGAATCCCGTTTCGTTGAATGCCTTGCCAATATCCGCCACAAATTGTTCGCGTTGTTCAGCACTGCCCTCTGTATAGTGCGTCAAGTCTAATCTTGGAATATTTACTAATGCCATGTCTGTTTTGTTTGATGCAAAGTTAATGTAATAATAATATTGAAGAGTAAAAAGTGTTTATAACCTATTTTGTAATATTTGTAATACCTTGAGTTACAGTTTTTAAAAGTTATCAACATTTCTCATTTTTAGTTCCAGATTACCTATTGTTAATTATTATAATCTATTTGTGTCAAGTATTTATTAAAAAATCACAAAACAGTTTGATTTATCAATTGTAAAATTTAAATTTGTTATGCTTGCATAATAAATGTTAGAAAACCCGAATATGAGCCAAGACAATACCATCGACTATTTTTTAAAGACGGCATGGCAAACAGTTGCCAACAAGTACAATGTAATCGCCTCTCAGCATGGTTTTACTCAAGCTGCTGGATATATTTTGATCAATATCCATAAGGAAGGTACGCCAGTGTCTCAGATCGCAAATTCTACCGGTGTCAAGACCACCTCCTTATCTCGCGTACTAAACAATTTGGAGTCCCTGGGCTTTATCTATAGAGAGACCAGTGATACCGACAAACGTTCTGTAAAGGTATACCTCACAGAGCTAGGACAAGAGAAGAGGAAGGTAGCCAAGGACGTAGTTCGGGAGTTCAACGAGCATTTAAACACATCTTTCTCCGAAAAGGAAAAAGCGACCCTTGTCAAGTTTTTAAAGAAAATAAATGAAGTAGCCACAAACTACTCGCCAGTAATACAAATTGAACCATAGGAAATTAGAAAATATACGTGATATGAATAGAAATATTAAAAAAGTAGCTGTATTGGGATCCGGAGTAATGGGTTCTCGAATTGCTTGCCACTTTGCTAATATAGGTTTAGAGGTATTGCTTTTGGACATTGTTCCTAAAGAGCTGTTGCCAGCAGAAGAAGCAAAAGGCTTAACATTGGAAAGCCCAGCTGTCCGTAATCGTATTGTGAACCAATCTTTGGATACGGCAATCAAGTCAAACCCTGCACCTTTATATAGCAAATCCTTTGCTACGCGTATTTCAACAGGAAACTTTGATGATGATATGAGCAAGATCGCTCAGGCCGATTGGGTAATCGAGGTAGTTGTTGAGCGTTTGGATATCAAAAAATCAGTTTTTGATAAAGTAGAGCAGTTCCGCAAACCAGGGACATTGATTACTACCAATACTTCTGGTATTCCGATCCATCTGATGGAAGAAGGCCGTTCTCAAGACTTCAAAGAGAACTTCTGTGGTACCCACTTCTTCAATCCGCCACGCTATCTGCCTTTATTGGAGATTATCCCAACAAAGGATACCAAAAAAGAAGTTGTAGACTTCCTGGTAGCTTACGGAGATAAAATGCTCGGTAAAACGGTAGTGTTATGTAAAGATACTCCAGCCTTTATCGGCAATAGAATTGGCGTTTACTCCATGTTGGCCGTAACACACCTTATCGAAAAATTAGGACTTACCGTTGAGGAAGTCGATAAATATACCGGACCCGCTATGGGGCACCCTAAATCGGCAACTTTCCGTACCGCGGATGTTGTTGGCTTGGATACTCTGGTGAATGTAGCCAAAGGGCTGGAACAGAATGCACCTAACGATGAAGCCAAAGGAGTTTTTATACTCCCTGAGTTTATCAGCAAAATGGTGGAAAATAAATGGTTGGGCGAAAAGACCAAAAAAGGTTTCTATGAAAAGGTAAAAGATGACAAAGGTAATTCTGAAATCCTTTCCCTTAACTTGAAGGACCTGACCTATGGTCCGCAACAAAAAGTAAAGTCATCAACGCTGGAAGCAACTAAACCCGTTGAGGATATCCGTAAGCGCATGAAAGTTTACGAGCAGGGTACAGACAAGGCCGCAGAGCTTTTCAGAGCTATGCATTATCCTTTGTTTGAATATGTTTCTAACCGCGTGCCTGAAATCACGGATGATTTCTTCCGTATCGATGATGCCATGCGTGCAGGATTCGGTTGGGAGATCGGTCCGTTTGAGGTATGGGAGGCATTAGGCGTAAAAGAAACACTTGAAAAGATCAAAAAAGAAGAAAAACGTCTTCCTGGACAATCTGGCGAAGTTGCCCAATGGGTAAAAGATATGCTGGATGCAGGATTTGATAGTTTCTATAAAGTAGAAAATGGAGTCCGTCATTATTATGACATCACTTCTAAATCCTACAAACCAATCCCTGGAACAGAAGAGTTGATCGTATTAGACCACATCCGTGAGGCTAAGACCATTTGGAAAAACTCCGGTGTTTCCATCATCGACCTAGGCGATGGAATCATCAACTGTGAATTCCATACCAAAATGAACACTATCGGTGGTGATGTCATTCAAGGCTTGAACAAAGCAATTGATCTTGCCGAAAAAGAATACCGTGGATTGGTCATTTCCAATGATGGCAAGAACTTCTCTGCAGGTGCCAATATCGGTATGATCTTTATGATGGCGGTTGAGCAGGATTACGATGAGTTGAACATGGCCGTTAAGATGTTCCAAGATACTTCAATGCGTCTGAGATACTCCGCAATTCCAGTAGTTGCAGCGCCATTTCAATTAGCATTGGGTGGTGGATGTGAATTCTCCATGCATGCCGACTTTGTTCAGCTACATGCCGAAACGTACATGGGCTTGGTTGAGTTTGGTGTAGGCGTGATCCCAGGTGGCGGTGGTTCCAAGGAATTTGCCCTAAGAGCATCTGATGATTACCGTCCGGATCAAATCGATCAGAACTTCATGAAAGATCGCTTCTTGACCATTGGCCAAGCAAAAGTATCTACCTCAGCAGTGGAAGCCTTTGAATTAGGCTATCTACAAGAAGGTAAATATGCCATCACGATGAACCGTGCCCGCCTGTTAGCCGATGCCAAAGCCAAAGCATTGGAATTAGCAAACGCAGGCTATGTACAACCAGCACACCGTAAGAACATCAAAGTACTAGGAAACCAAGGTCTCGGAATCGTATATGTAGGTGCATCCTCAATGGAAGCAGGACACTACATCTCCGAACACGACAAACTGATTTCCGAAAAACTAGGCTGGGTGATGTGTGGCGGAGATCTATCCGCACCAACCGAAGTCGACGAGCAATACCTTCTAGACATGGAACGCAAAGCCTTCTTAGAGCTCTGCGCAACCCGCAAAACCCTAGAAAGAATCCAAGCGATGTTGACGACGGGGAAGCCATTGCGTAATTAGTAGTTCAGGATTTGAGATATGAGATATGAGATTTGAGATAGAAAGCGGAAATAAAGATGCATAAACTGGAGGAACTTAAAGTGTGGCACAGAGCCATAGAATTATCAACTGAGATTTACAAAATAGTCTCAAAATTTCCTTCAGATGAAAAGTATGGTTTATCTTCTCAAATTAAAAGATCCGCTGTTTCAATAGCATCGAATATAGCAGAAGGCGCTGGGAGGAATTCCCATAAGGAATTTTACCATTTCCTTGGAGTAGCAGCAGGTTCGTCTTTTGAATTATTAACGCAGGTACTGATAGCGTCTAAATTAGGGATGGTATCTAAAGAAGATGCAGAAAGAATATATATCTCATTGATTCAAATCCAAAAAATGATTTACGGTTTCCAAAAGAAGCTTAAACAAGGATAACTAGGAGAGCCTAAAAGGCTCCATATTTAAAATAAACGTGAGGTTTTAGGTTTTCCAATATCTCAAATCTCAAATCTCACATCTAATATCTATTTAAAAAAATGGAAGCATACATTGTAGCAGGATTTCGTACGGCAGTTGGGAAAGCTCCTAGAGGGGGATTTCGATTTATGCGTGCGGATGATTTGGCGGCGGATGTGATTAAGCATTTAATGGCATCGGTTCCAAATGTAAATAAAGAAGATATTGACGATGTAATCGTTGGAAATGCAATGCCGGAGGCGGAGCAAGGTCTTAATATTGGACGTTTTATCTCCTTGATGGGCTTGGATACCGATAAGGTTCCTGGATTGACGGTCAACCGGTATTGCGCCTCTGGATTGGAAACCATTGCTACCGCAGTGGCGAAGATCAAGACCGGAATGGCGGATATGATCATTGCCGGTGGAGTAGAGGTAATGTCGGGAATGCCATTTGGTGGCTGGAAGATCGTACCGAACGCCGTGGTCGCTAAAGAGCATCCGGATTGGTACTGGGGAATGGGACTTACGGCGGAAGCGGTTGCCAAGGATTATAAGGTCTCAAGGGAAGATCAAGATAAGTTTGCCCTGAAATCAAATGAAAAAGCTGTTGCCGCGATCAAAGCCGGTAAGTTTAAAGATGAAATCGTTCCGATCAAGGTGAAAGACAACTTTGTGAAGGACGGCAAAATCACGACCAAAGAATATGTGGTTGATACAGATGAAGGTCCACGCGCTGATACCTCTTTGGAGGCTTTGGCTAAGTTAAGACCGGTGTTTGACGCCAAGGGGTCCGTGACTGCGGGTAATTCTTCACAGACTTCGGATGGTGCCGCCTTTGTATTGGTGGTTTCTGAAAAGAAAATGAAGGAATTGAACCTGACGCCGATCGCTAAACTGGTATCCTTTGCTGTTGCTGGTGTACCACCGCGTATCATGGGTATTGGGCCCATCTATGCGATTCCAAAGGCATTGAAACAGGCTGGTTTGAAACAAGAGGATATTGACCTTTTTGAATTGAACGAAGCATTCGCTTCTCAATCGCTGGCCGTAATCCGTGAACTGGGATTGGATGAAGAAAAGGTGAATGTAAATGGTGGAGCGATTGCATTGGGTCACCCACTGGGATGTACCGGAGCTAAATTGACCGTTCAGGTGCTGCATGAACTGAAACGCAGAGGCAAGAAATATGGTATGGTTACCATGTGTGTGGGAACTGGACAAGGAGCTGCAGGTATTTTTGAACTACTGTAGACAAAATAAACTAACAAAATATAAAACAGAAGAAGGTGCTTGTTCACTTATTCTAAATCAAAAAGAATATCATGAGCGAAGAAGTAAAAAATAAAGCAATCAAAGGTGGTGAGTTTGTCATTCGTGAAACTCCGTACACTGATATTTTCATTCCTGAAGAGTTTGATGAGGAAGCGAAAATGATCCGTCAAACCTGTATTGATTTCTTGGATACAGAGGTTCTCAATAAATTGGAAAGGATCGATGCCCAAGAAGAAGGATTGATGCAGAGCCTAATGGACAAATCTGGAGAACTGGGTATGTTGGGTGTATCGATTCCTGAGCAATACGGTGGTTTCGGTAAGAATTTCAATACGTCTATGTTAGTGGCTGATGCTGTTGGAGGAGGTTTTTCCTTTGCCGTGGCATTATCTGCCCATACAGGGATCGGAACCTTGCCAATCCTGTATTACGGGAATGATGCGCAGAAAGATAAATATATCCCTAAACTGGCAACAGGAGAGTGGAAAGCTGCTTATTGTTTGACAGAACCTAACTCAGGTTCCGATGCAAACTCTGGCCGTACCTCAGCGAAGTTGAATGCTGAAGGAACCCATTACCTGATCAATGGACAGAAGATGTGGATCACCAATGGTGGATTTGCAGATGTATTCATCGTTTTTGCCAAGATTGATGATGATAAAAACTTAACGGCATTTATCGTAGAAAAGGATTTCGGTGGTATCACCATGAACCCTGAAGAGCATAAACTGGGTATCAAAGGGTCTTCAACCCGTCAGATCTTCTTCAATGACTGTCCTGTTCCAGTAGAGAACATGCTTTCTGATAGAGAGAACGGATTCAAGATTGCGGTGAATATCCTAAACATTGGTCGAATCAAGCTTGGTGCAGCCACCATCGGTTCTTCACGTGCCGTATTGACCACTGCGATCAATTATGCCAATGAACGTGTACAGTTCAACTTGCCAATCTCAAAATTCGGTGCCATCCGTTATAAATTGGCAGAAATGGCTACCCGTCTATTCGCGAATGAATCGGCTGCATACCGTGCCGGACAGAACATCGATGATGCCTATGAAGCATTGATCGCATCCGGAATGGACGAAGCGAAAGCTAAATTAAAATCTGTTGAGCTGTTTGCCATTGAATGTGCGATCATTAAGGTATGGTGTTCAGAGATGTTGGATTATGTGGTGGACGAAGGTGTTCAGATCTATGGAGGTATGGGTTATTCCGCTGAAGCTCCAATGGAAAGAGCTTACCGCGACTCCCGTATCAACAGAATCTTTGAAGGTACCAACGAAGTCAACAGACTTTTGGTCGTAGATATGTTGTTAAAGCGCGCGATGAAAGGCGAATTAGACCTAATGGGACCTGCTCAAGCCGTAGCAGGAGAACTGATGTCTATTCCTGACTTTGGTCCTGAGGATGAAACTCCTTTTGCTGCAGAAAAGAAAATCGTTGCCAACTTGAAGAAAGCGGGATTAATGATTGCTGGTGCTGCGGTCCAAAAACTGATGATGTCCCTATCCAAAGAACAAGAAATCCTGATGAATATTGCTGATATTATCGGCTATGTATATGTTGCAGAATCGGTATTGTTGCGTGCAGAAAAACTGCAGCATACTCAACCGGGAGAACATGCAGACTATGCAGCTGATATGGCTAAAGTATATCTATATGGAGCGATTGACAAAGTCAATGCTGCCGGTAAAGAAGCGTTAAATTCCTTTGCAGAAGGGGATGAGCTGAACATGATGTTGGTGGGGCTTCGTCGCTTTACAAAAGCACAACCTTTCAATGTCAAGGAAGCTCGCCAGAGAATTGCGAAGAAATTGATTGAAGAAAATAAATACTGTTTCTAAGTATTAAGGTTGATTATGAATAAAAGCCCCGGCAATGGGGCTTTTTCTTTTTTATGGCCCCTCATTTTAGCAATTCACATTGCTTTATCTTAACTTTAAGATTCATACCGATGATTTGAAAAGTTACGATGCCATCATAATAGGATCCGGACCCAATGGACTTGCTGCCGCCATCACCCTACAAAGACAGGGGTTAAGCACTTTGCTTGTAGAAGGTGCCGATACAGTAGGAGGCGGGATGCGAACCAAAGAACTTACCCTTCCAGGTTTTAAGCACGATGTCTGTTCGGCAATCCATCCCATGGCCCTTGGATCTCCTTTTATGCGCTCACTGCCGCTAGAGGATTTTGGCTTAGCTTTCAAGATCGCAGATTTTCAAGTGTCTCAACCCTTAGACTCAGGACGAGCCGTCCTGTTACATCAGGACATGCAGCTGATGCAGCAGGAGCTGGGGCAGGATTATAAAGCTTATCAGGCCCTGTTATCACCATTTGTCAAAAATTGGGACTCCCTCTCCAAAGATCTTCTCGGACCTTTAAGGTTTCCTAACAACCCCTTGTTGATGGCCAGGTTCGGTCTATCAGGATTGCGCAGTGCACATGCCATTGCCGATCGTTTCCAAACTGTTGAGGCTAAAGCCTTATGGTCCGGATTGGTAGCCCATGGGATTCTACCCTTCAATAAATTGAGTACAGCAGCGATTGGGATGGTGTTAGGGACGTTGGGACATCAAGTTGGCTGGCCAATTCCAGTCGGTGGATCCCAAGCGATTGCTGATGCCATGTTGGCTTATTACGAATCACTGGCTGGAGAACTGCAACTCAATTTTTGGTTCGAAGATGTAAATGATCTTCCAAAACATAAGGTTCTTATCCTTGACCTTACACCACAGCAGATTTTAAAGATTAAAGGCTTAGACCTTCAGGATGGCTATAGGAAGCAATTGGAAGCCTATCGTTATGGTATGGGGGTCTTTAAAATGGATTGGGCATTATCAGAGCCTACTCCCTTTACCGATGGTAGAAGCCAATTTGCTGCTACCGTACATATAGGGAATACCTTTGCTGAAATAGCAAAAAACGAACTGGATACCTATAATGGCAAATTAGTGGACAGGCCATTTGTCTTATTCGCGCAGCCAAGCAAATTTGATCCGACCCGATCTCCAGAAGGAAAACATACGGCTTGGGCATACTGCCACGTTCCCCATGGTTCATTTGCAGACCGCAGCGAAGCCATCGAGAATCAGATTGAAAGGTTTGCTCCTGGATTTAAGGATACCGTGCTGGCTAGGTCATCTATGAATACCGGACAGCTGGAACAATACAATCCTAATTACATCGGTGGAGATATCAATGCTGGTCAGATGGATATTATGCAGCTGTTCACAAGGCCAACCAAATCCTTGACACCTTATCGCACTTCCAATCCCAATGTTTATATCGGTTCTTCTTCAACGCCGCCTGCAGGTGGTGTTCACGGGATGTGTGGGTACCATGCTGCTCGAATTGCATTGAAGGACCATTACCACATCAAAATAAAAAATTAATTATGGCAAAGATCGTATTGGCGGGAGGCACCGGAAATTTAGGCAATTTATTGATCAGTATGTTTAGGGAAAAGGACCATGAAATCATCGTGCTGAGTCGGCAGCGTATGGTCAAGCACCATCCAAAGCTGGACTTTGTATATTGGGATGCCGAAAACCTTGATTCCTGGCAGAAAGAACTGGAAGGTGCCGATGTCCTCATCAACCTATGTGGACTTTCCATCAATAGAAGATTTACCGAGAAAAACAAAGCGTTGCTCCGCAGTTCGAGGTTGGGTCCAACCAAGTTGTTAGGTGAAGCGATATCGCAATTGGAAAATCCGGTAAAACTCTGGATCAACTTTTCCGGTGTTTCCATTTTCAATGGCGGTACTACCCTAAAAGATGAAACTTCAAAGGAATATTCCAATGATTTCCTAGGAACCTTGGCGCAGGATTGGGAAAAAACCTTCTTAGCTGCCCATACGCCAAATACAGAAAAACTGATCTTGCGAATGAGTCCGATCCTGACCAAGAAGTCAGGTATGTTTGCCGAGCTATATCCATTGGCAAAGATGGGCTTGGGCGGAAAGGTAGGAGATGGAAAGCAAATGATTGCTTGGATCCATGAGGCCGATTTTGTGGGATTGATCGATTGGATCATCAAATCAGACCATCGAGCCGACATTTACCATGCCTGCAGTCCAAATCCGGTCAGTAATGCCGAATTTATGCAAAAATTAAGGCAAGCATCGGGAGTTTCGTTTGGTTTGCCCCTGCCAACCTTCATGGCCAAGATGGGCGCATTCGTAAAAGGAGTGGACTCTTCACTTCTGTTGGAAAGCGTTCCGGTAACAACTTTATTAACTTTAAAAAATGGCTTTCAGTTTAATTTTCCCTATCTTCAGCCCGCATTTGATCAATTAATTAAATCATCAACTTAAACATTTTATGTCTGCCAAAACATTTGAACTCTCTGAGGATTGGGTAGTTGTTATCTTGGGATTCGGAATTATTGGGCTTGCCCTGCTTGGTTTCGTAGTACCTGTTCCATCTTTCGGCTGGTCAAACTCTACTGAACTCACTTCAAAAGTACTTTCCGGATCCAATTTAGGCGCAATGGGCCTGCAATTCATCTTAGTCTACGTAACGGCTATTTTAGGAGCCCTTTTGCTCAAGAAAAGCCTCAAGGCATTGCTGATTGTATTTCCGATTATCTATATCCTGACCCTTTTTGCCTTGGTATTGGCTGGAAATTCAGGGGTAAAGAGTTTCAATCTAGAGGCAGTGATATTCAGTTTGGCGATCGGCTTGATCATCAGCAACTTCTTTAAGTTGCCCGATTGGTTCAAAGCAGCCCTGAATACCGAGATGTATGTCAAGATCGGATTGGTCCTTTTGGGTACCACGGTCATATTTGGCGATATCTTAAAAGCGGGTTCATTAGGCCTTATACAGGCTCTGGTCGTGGTCGTGTCCGTATGGTACTTTGCATTCTGGATCTGTAAGAAATTCAAGATCGATAAAGAAATGTCCCTGATGCTTTCCAGTGCAGTGTCCATCTGTGGGGTATCTGCTGCGATCGCAACTTCGGGGGCAATCGAAGGTGACAATAAAAAACTATCTTATATCATCTCATTGGTGTTGGTGACTGCCGTGCCGATGATGATCTTTATGCCTTATCTAGCAGAACTTATGGGGCTATCCCAAGAGGTTACTGGTGCTTGGTTAGGTGGTAGTATCGATACGAGTGGAGCAGTTGCCGCTTCTGGAACTCTAGTAGGTGAGGAAGCCCTAAAGATCAGTACCATCGTGAAATTCTCGCAGAATGTACTGTTGGGTATTGCGGCATTCTTCATCAGTATCTACTGGACTTATTCCAAATCTGTAGATGATAAAACCAAAAGGGAAAAACCAACCTTAAAATTGATCTGGGAGAGGTTCCCGAAATTTGTGGTTGGCTTTGTATTTGTTTCCCTGATGTTCTCCTTTGTGGTATCACCCGAAACCACGGCATCCATCAAGGACAGTTTAAAGAGTGTTCAAGGGCTTTGGTTTGCCATTGCTTTTACCTCTATCGGTCTGGAAACAAACTTTAAGGATCTGTTTAAACAGGACAATAAGAAACCTCTGTATGCTTTCCTGATTGCACAGACCTTCAATATCATTGTAACCTTGGTCTTAGCCATCGCCTTGTTTGGTTAATCTTTGAAATACACAATATACAAGCCTCAATCATCGTGATTTGAGGCTTTTTTATTTCTGTTTATCCATGGGAATATTTAAAATAATTTGTGCAAATTCAGGTCTGAAATCATCATATACATGAAGAGAAAATAGCATGGACGAGAAACAGTTGTTGCAATACTATAAAGAAACAGGCAGTTTGGATGCGCTAGGCAAGCTTTATGCTCCATACATGTCCTTGTTATATGGTGTTTGCTATAAGTATCTTCAGGATGCCGAGCAAAGCCAAGACGCGGTCATGCAGATTTTCGATGAGCTAATAAATAAGTTGCGCGTGTATGAGGTGGATAATTTCAAGAGTTGGGTTTATGTATATGCGCGCAATTTTTGCTTAATGCAGCTAAGGAAAAACAAGCAGATAACAAAGGTTGATATCGAGGAAAACCTCTATGAATCGGAGAAGATGCTCAACGATGATGATGAAAAGAAATGGGGGGAGCAAGACTTTGAAAAATTGGAATCCTGTATCGCGGGCCTGAACCAAGAACAGGAGCTTTGCATCCGAATGTTTTATCTGGAACAGAAATGTTATAAAGATATCGCCGAACAGACGGGACATGATATAGCCAAAGTAAAGAGCTATATACAGAACGGTAGGCGGAATCTTAAAATTTGTATGGAGAAAAAGTAATGGAAAATAATTATCAATTAACACGGATTCACAATTACGTCATGGGACTCATGAGTAAGGAAGAGATGTACGAGATGGAACGTGAAGCCTTAAATGATCCTTTTTTACAGGATGCTATCGATGGATATAAACTCCAACAAGGGGTGGATTCCCATCAGTTGAGCATTTTGCAGCAACGATTGGCCAAGAAAATCGAAGCCAAAGCTGAGGATAAAAAGAGGAGATTCTATAACTGGCAAAGGTTGACGGTTGGGATGGCTGCTGCGGTATTATTCCTGGTGGCGTCCTCACTGATCCTTTTCAAGTATATCACCCATCAGAAAACAGAACGGAATAATGAGGTTATTTTGATGGAACATGAGATGCATGTGCAGTCTATGCTAATGGAAAATGCTGATGCTGTACCGATTGGAGGCTGGGAAAAGTTCAATGAAGAACTGAATTCCGAATTAAGGAACATTCATGACAGGGGAAATCTGCAGGTAACTTTTGATGTAACCGATGGGAAACCTCAAAATATCCGAGTGACCTCCTCGAGCAATAAAAATTTAGATGCGATTATCTCAACGTTTATTGAACAAAAAGTAAGATGGACTGGTGAAAATGGGGGCGTGGCAATAGCGGTTGAATAGTATAGTAATGGGTATAAGTAAAAGGTCAAGGATACTTTCCTTGACCTTTTTTAGTGCTTATTCTTCCCAACGGATCTTATCCTCGATCGGACTTCTAACCGGCTCTCTCGGTTCTGATTCATGGTGTCCCATGTAGAAAAATCCGATACAACGTTGATTTTCCTTCAGGTTCAAGAATGGACCGATATGATTGATCAATCCAGGAGTAGCCCAATAACCACCGATACCGATGGATGCTGCTGCCAACCACATATTCTCAACTGCACAAGCTGTAGCAGCTAATTCTTCCCACTCAGGAAGATCTCCTGAATAATCGACGATAATAGCTAAAGCAGCCTTAGATTGGGTCGCTTTTTTGGCCATATTCTGTTCCGTTGCCTCTGTATATTTTTCAGCTGGCGTTACCGACTTGTAGATTCTCGCTAACTCATCACCCAAACGGATCAAACCTTCGTTGCGGAAGACCACAAATCTCCAAGGTTGTGTACGTTTATGCGTAGGAGCTGCATTCGCCGCTTCCAAAATAGTCAATAATTCCTCGCGGGTAACCTCTTGATCTGTATAGTTCGCCTGGAATACCGCTCTTCTGTACTCTATGTTCTTTAATACTTCGTTCTGTAGCATATGGTCTAAATTTCTAGTTTTATTGTTTTATTATGAAAGCTCTTCCCAAAGGGCAGCGATATGTAAGATGGTCAATACGGCCTTTTGCATGTCCTGGATGGATACCCATTCCTGCTTGCCATGAAAGGCATGACCACCAGCAAAGATATTTGGACAAGGCAGTCCCATAAAGGATAACCTAGACCCATCAGTACCACCACGGATACTTCTTTTTTCTACCTTCATTCCTGCGCGTTCAATCCCCATCATGGCGATCTCTACCACTTTGGTATCCTTATCCAATACCTCTTTCATGTTGCGGTATTGCTCGCTAACTTGGAAGGAGTAGCTTGCTCCTGGATATTTGGCCAAAACTTCCTTGACAATTGCTTCCAATTCAGCTTCGTGTTCCGCTAATTTTTTGGTGTCGTGGTCACGGATGATAAAGTTCAAGGTCGCTTCCTCTACCGTACCTTCCATATTGGTCGGATGTACGAACCCTTGCTTAGCATGGGTTGTTTCTGGAGACAAGCGGTCCTTAGGAAGGCTATCTACAATGTCCGCAGCAACCTTGATTGCATTGATCATTTTTCCTTTTGCATACCCAGGGTGAATGGAAATCCCATCAATCTTGATCTTCACGCCATCAGCTGAGAAGGTTTCATCTTCCAAGGTTCCTGCTCTTTCTCCATCCATGGTGTATGCATATTCAGCACCTAATTTCTTCAAATCAACATGGTCTACACCACGTCCGATTTCTTCATCAGGGGTAAATAAAATCTTAATATCGCCATGCTTAATTTCAGGGTTGCTCATCAAGATCCGGGCAGCATCCATAATTTCTGCCACTCCAGCTTTATCATCTGCACCTAACAGGGTTTTTCCACTGGCAGTTACGATATCATTTCCGATTTGCTCCTTCAGATCAGGGTGATCGGCCATACGGATCACGATTTTTTCATCATCGGGAAGAACAAGGTCTTGACCTTGATAATTCTGGTGAACCAAAGGCTTAACATTGGTTCCGGAAGAATCTGGAGAAGTGTCTACATGTGAACAGAAACAGATTACCGGCACCTTTTTGTCGGTATTCGAAGGGATGGTGGCATAAACATAGCCTAAATTATCCAAATGGGCATCTTCAATGCCCATAGCTTTTAGTTCTTCGACCAATATCCTGCTTAAGTCTTTCTGTTTTTCTGTAGAAGGTACTGTATTTGATTGTGCGTCAGATTGGGTGTCAACCTGAACATATTTGATAAAATTTTCAGCAACCTGAAAATCATGAATCTGATTAATTTCCATTTAACAAAACTACAAATTTATTACCCTCTTAACTAAAATCACTGCCATTAAATCGTAATATATGGCTGTATTTATGCGAGTTTACTTTTTTAAAATTTTAAATTTTGTTTAGAGATCTTTTTGACCTTATTCGAGACACATTCGGAATTTTCGCAATATGCCTCGAATAAGGGTAAAAGGATTCTCGAAGGGAAGTTCCTGAAAAATTTTAAAGATATCCTTTCCCGTGTCAACCTGACCCAGGAAGGTTCTCGGAACCATACAGACAATGATCGTATTGGCGTAGAGTTCCTTTACCATCGCTTAACCCCAGACTGTCAAGCTGAAGCACGAAGGTTCTCGGAACCGTACAGACAATGATCGTATTGGCGTGGAGTTCCTTTACCATCGCTTAACCCCAGACTGTCAACCTGACGCAGGAAGGTTCTCGGAACCGTACAAATAATTGTATTGGCGTACAGGTCCTGTACCGAAGGTACAGGATGACAGCACCTTTTTAGAGAAGAATCTAAATTTTGTTTTTTCTTCACTACGAAATGGGGCCAAAAAGAGTCTAAAATCTCAAATCTCCCATCTCAAATCTCCCTTACTGCTTATCCACCCATCCAAACACCTTATCCAAGATTCCAGAGTTTCTGGCTCCGCCAATGTTTTTACGGATTTTAAGCTCCTGGTCGGCAACCTTGACGAACAGGCCATCGATGGCTCTTTGGGTTACATAGGCAGTCAGGTCCGTTTCGATTTTGTTGCCTAATGGTAGGTTATTGTAAGCGCTTGTCAATTGATTCCAGTAGGTTGAAACATTGTTCTTACCCATTGCAGATTGAATGATTGGGCTAAACTTGGTTGTCAATTCAGAGGAAGTTGTTCTTTTGAAATAATTGGTGGCAGCATCCTGTTGTCCGCTCAAAAGGATATTGAAAGCATCGTTGACTGTCATTTTAGACAAAGAGTTTACAAATACCGTTGAAGCTTCTTTCACTGCTGATTCTGCTGCATGGTTCATGCTGGCGATAAACTGATCACATAATTTATTCATCCCTACCGCACGCAATGCAGATTCAACTTTCCTTGCTTCCTCCGGCATCAAGATCTTAACTGCGGCATCCCCTAGGAAACCATTTTTTACAGATAGCGTCTGTATACTTTGTTGCAGACCATTGTTCAAGGCTTGTTTGATACCTGTAGTGGCTTCTGCTTGGGTAATCGTTCCAGATGAAGTTTGACCGCTTCCAGAACTGCCCGTATTGGGGTTTGTAGAACCTGTACCTTGTGGTGGAAGGGTAATTCCTGCTTGGTTCAAGGTTTCACAGCCACTGATAAAAAGGCTGGCACTAAATAGGCCAAGTAGGGTTATGCTTTTGAAATGTTTCATGATTCAAAAATAGCTAATTCATAAATAGAATGTTATAACAATTATGAGATGAATATATTGTAGCAAACCGAAATATGATGTAATTGTATTGATAGTTCCAGCTTTTTGGTTTTACAGCCTTTAAAAAGGAAAGAATTGAAAACAAAAAGGGCTCCTCGTTTTAGTGAGGAGCCCTTTTCTTGCTCATTATTTTTTATTTCCAGTTCAACTCTGCAATAACTGGGAAGTGATCTGAAGGGAATTTACCCATATAGGTATCGGTCAAGATACCATATTTACGCACCGTAAATGGCTTTGTAAGAAAAATATGGTCAATTCTTGCTTTTTCTTGGATGTTTTTGCCCCATGCGTTGAAGGATGAATTTGGTTCGTATTTGATCTTAGCCAAATCGTACACATCTTGAACTACACCGCTTTTTGCAAGGGTGAAATACGCTTCATTGGTCTCATCGATATTGAAATCCCCAGTTAAGATCAATGGTAGGTCTTTTGCAAACTCCTTCGCTTTGGCAAGGATCAATTTAGCACTTTCTCTACGCGCTTCTATTCCAACGTGGTCAAAATGTGTATTCATAAAGATGAATTTCTTGCCATTTGATTTGTCCTTGAAAATACCCCAAGTACAGATTCTAGGCAAGGCAGCATCCCATCCTTTGTTTGGTTTTTCCGTATCGGTAGGGGATAACCAGAATGTTCCACTTTTACTCACTTCGAAACGTTTTGTATCATAGAAAATGGAGGAATGTTCGCCTTTATCAGCACCGTCATCACGACCTACACCGATGTATTTGAAGTCAGGCAATTTAGCCGACATATCATTCAACTGTTCTTTAAATGCTTCCTGAACCCCGAAGATTTCAAATTCATGGAATTTGATCAGGTCGGTCAGGTGCGTATAACGGTCTTTCCACAGGTTGCCCACATCACTGTCAGTTTTCATCCTGATATTGAAAGTAGCAACATTCATTTTCTGTGCATAGGAGAGTCCCATGCATAACACTAGGCTTAGGCTGATTAATAGTTTTTTCATCTTATTTGTTCAATAAAGTTTTTAATAGTTCAGGTTCGTCTGTCGTGATAAAATCAATCTTTTGATCAATAAAGAACTTCATGTCTTCTTCTTTATTTACGGTCCAAGCATTGGTTTTCAATTTCAATGCCTTGAATTCCTTGATCAAGTTCGGGTTCTTCTGGAAAACGCTGAAGTGGTAATCTACCCCTGTTAATTTAGCTGCTTTTACCTCTGCAGGAGATTTGTCGCCATTTAAATAGTGAACCTTGATCTTTTTGTCAAGTTCCCTGAATTTTAGACATGCATCCCAATCAAAGGCAATGAATTCCACCATTTTTTCGGCTTTAAGTTTTTTGACCAAGGCCAATGAAAGTTCCACGTTTTTTATGGTTCTTTCTTTACTAAGCTTACTTGTTTTCAATTCATAGATCAACTTGGTTCCCTTTTGTTTCAATCCTGCTTTTAAGTATTCTTCCACCGTAGGGATAGACTCTCCATTATCGTGTTTTTTTGCCAATAACTCTTGGTAGGTAAGTTCTTCGATTTCTAGGCCATGGAAATCATGGTCATGGTTTACGACCAATACATCATCTTTTGTTAGGTGCACATCAAACTCACTTCCCCAAGCTCCTTGAGAAATTGCTTCATCAAGGGATGCGATTGAATTTTGGGGAACCTTGCTGTTTTTCCAAGCACCGCGGTGAGCGATAATGGAAGTCTGTGCAAATAATCCTACATGGATGATCATGGTCATAGCTACTAAAAATACCTGTTTTTTCATTTTATTTGGTTCTATTTTATTTTAAATATATAATGTTCGCAACAGGACGCTGACCTTCATGGTCAAATTTCTTGTTGTCTGAAGGGTAATTCACAATAGAATTATTACCAATTCCCATGATGTAAAGGGTGCTGCTGCCGCCTCCATCTAGGTTCATTGCATCCTTTGCTCCGATCCATTTCAATACTTGGCTCAATTCCTTTAGGTTCATTCCATTGGCCATATTGCTTCTACCGTCAACAACCATTAAGATCAATTTATGTTTTGTGCTGATACCAATAGCGGTCCTTGGATGTCGGTTGTCATTGAAAGCATTCTTGGCAAGTTCAACATATTGCGCATCCTGTAGCAATAGGGGTCCTGCAACCATGATGGAAGCTGCTTTAGAGTTTTCTGTATTTTCTTGGTTGTTCGCTTGTATGCTCAGTTTCTTTTTGGCTATGCTAAAGACAGCATTTGCCCTAGCATTAGGTTTCTCCTTTGATTCGCTTAGGATTTGGTTATTGACCTTGAGATAATCGACAGAGCCTCCATTTTTCATGTCAAAAAAAGATGCGTTGATGGCTACTAAGGCTTGATTTTGTTCAGCAAAGCTGGAGGTAGGGATTAATTTTGAAGGTTCTGCGGCAATATGAATGTTCTTGTGGTATTTGCGCAGATCGATTTCTACCCAATTGATCTCTTGTACGGCATTGAATAGGTTTTCGAAATGTCCTTGGTACCAAGTGACACCTTTTTTTATTTCTGTCTTATTCCAGTTTGCATGGGTAATCTGAACGGAGTCCTGTTGTTGTGCGAAGACTAGGTTAGGAATTAAGAATAGGCAGAATACAGAAATATGAATTAGCTGTCTGAATATCATTCGGGACATGTTTTTATGAAACATGTCCCGAATTTACCCAATTAATATTAAGATATTATTAATTTATCGATCTCCGTTCCATTCGCTATAAAATTGTTGCAGAAATGACTCCATGTGTTGGTGCCTGCCCAGAGCGATTTTCTTTGCAGTATCGGTGTTCATTTTATCTTTTAGCAACAACAGCTTTTCATAGAAATGGTTGATGGTTGGAGCCGTTGTGTTTTTATAGGCTTCCTTGCTTTGGTTTTCCAGAGCTGGGATTTCAGGGTTATAGATTTCCCTGTTCTTATAGCCGCCATAGTTGAATGCGCGCGCAATGCCAATGGCACCGATGGCATCGAGACGGTCAGCATCTTGTACGATTTCCAGCTCTTTTGAGTGGAAGCTGACTTCACTCAAGGAAGCTTTATAGGACATGTTCAGGATAATGTTCTGCACATGTTCAATCGTTGACTCGTCTACTTCAATGGATTTTAGGAATTCTCCGGCTACCCGAGGGCCAATGCTTTCATCACCATTATGGAACTTGCTATCTGCGATATCATGCAATAAGGCTGTCAATTCACAGACAAAGGCATCTGCCTCCTCTTCTTTCAGGATCAGTTTGGTATTGTTCCAGACGCGTAGGATATGCCACCAATCGTGGCCAGATTCAGCATCTTTCAGTTTTTCTTCAACAAATACCGCTGTTTTCTGGATGAGTTGCTCTTGCTTATCTGTCTTTTGAGCCATCGTACAATTCGTATTGCAATAATCTACAGTCTAGTTTACCATTGAAAAACTCAAATCTTCTAGAAGCTTTCAGTCCAATTTTCTTGGCCAGGTCTGGGTTTCCGGTGAAGATATAGCCACGGTAACCTTTGCAGCTCTGTTTCATGAAATCGCCGATTCGAGAATAGGTGATTTCCAGTTTGCTATGTACACCCAGTCGCTCGCCATATTCAGGATTGAACATGATGACACCATCGCCCTCTGGAATTGTAGTTTCCGCAAAGTCGCAGGTTTCAAATTCGATCAAATGTTCTACCCCAGCGGTGCGGGCATTGAGTCTGGCAATTTCAACAGCATCTTCAGAAATATCAGATGCAATGATATGTGGAAGGTTGGTTTTGTCAGTGATATCCTTTAATATACGGCGTTCTTCGAAGAATACCTCTTCATTGTATCCAATGAAATGCATAAAGGAGTAGTTCATACGTTGTAAACCGGGTTTGCGGTTTTGGCACATTAAGGCAGCTTCTATCGCTAGGGTACCGGAACCACACATTGGGTTTACGAATGGGGTTTTGCCATCCCATTGGGTGGCCATGATGGTAGCTGTAGCCAAGGCCTCAAGCATAGGAGCCTTACCGGGATGTTTTCTATAGCCGTGCTTAGCTAAGGTTTCGCCAGAGGTATCCAAGAAGATTTCTGCGCGGTCTTCCATCCAATGCAGGTGGATGACAGCACGGTTTAGGTCCGGTCCTGAGTTAGGACGCATGCCTTTTTTATCCTTGATACGGTCTACGATGGCATCCTTAACCTTTACGTTCGCAAATAGAGGAGTGGTAATGGTTTCATTGTGAACATGGGATGTTACCGAGAAATATCCATCAATTGGAATTAAATCTTCCCAAGGAATGCTCACTAATTGTTTATAAAGTTCGTCTGCATTTTTAGCTCTAAATGATTTCAATTCATAGAGAACCTGACTTGCAATACGTAAGTTTAAGTTTAACTTGATGCATTCATTTACAGAAGCTTGTAGCTCTACACCAGTATTGAATGCACGTTTGATATCAAATCCCAATTCACGGATTTCCTGTTCCAAATAAGGGGACAACCTACGGTTGCAAGTTACGATAACCTTATTCTGTTTGTTGAAAACTTCTGCCATATTTGTGCAAAGTTACTTATTCTCTTAGCAAAAAATGTTTAATTTTACGGTTTAATAAATAAGTTATGGAAATAAGAGGAAAAGTACATGAGATAGGGGCGACGCAACAAGTAACAGAGTCTTTCAAGAAGAGAGATTTGATCGTTGCCTATGCTGAAAACCCACAGTTTGTAGAGTACATTCGTTTCGAGTCGACACAGGACCGCGTCAATATATTTGATAATCTAGCCGTTGGTGATGAAGTAGAAGTATCTTTCAACCTACGTGGTCGTCCTTGGACGAATAAGGATGGAGTGACAACTTATTTTAACTCCCTAGTTGCATGGAGAGTAACGAAAGTAGCGAATACCGCTCAAGCTGCTCCAGCACCAGGTTACGCAGACATGCCACCGGTAGATATTTCAGCAAACTCATCAGATGATGACGATTTGCCGTTCTAAGGGTCACAAATAAAACAAAGAAGGGGTTTCATCATGAAACCCCTTCTTTGTTTTATTTAGAATATAAGATATGGGATATTAGATTTGAGATATTAACCGGGATATTGTGTATATCGATTATTGAGAAATTCCCTTTTTCTTAAATATCTCACATCTTACACCTTTTAACCATTTGTATTGACCGTGAAATTTCTCATATCTCACATCTCACATCTCACATCCTCCACTTATAACTCCTTCCTATTCTCATCATATAGTCCAACGAGCAGGCTGTTTCCGTTTTCGTCGATCTTTAAGCCTCCGTATTTGGCTTTTTCGTAGCGTTGGCCAGTTCCTTCCTCGAAGAAGTAGGATTCTGCGCCAATATTGAGCAGCCAAGATTTAGGTCTGCTGTATTCGATTAGGTATTCCCCTGGGTTGAGGGGTTCCCTGTTGGGCTGGCAGCGGATGCTTTTTCCGACCTGGTTATTGTCAACTTTTAAGACAACATAGCCGCGCTTAGGGATGCTGTCTATGACAAAGTTATCCTGTATCTCATAGGCCAGTCGCATGTAATCGCCCTGCATAAGGGACCTTGGGTCAACCGGAGCCAATTCCAAAAGGACCAGCTTTCCATTTTTGAGGATGTCTTCTTTTTGTCGGATGCTGTAATTGAAATAGATCAATAGAGCGATCAGATTAATGACTATGATGATAATGCTAAGCTTTTTCATGTGAATTTGATTTTTTGAAGATCATGAGATACAGCAACAGAAAGAATAGTCCAGAGACGAACATGGCAATGGATTTCTGCAACAAGCTGATGTTCAGATCGTAGTAAAACATTCCGATGAAATATATAAAAGCAAGGATACCTAGGGCAAATCCGGTCTTGTAATTGACCTTGAAGCTAACCAGCAGGAGCAATAAGGATCCTGATATGGCGGGATTCATCGCTGTGAATCCTAAACAGATCAGCACCAACAAGAATATAAAGATCTTCTTGCCGGACTCTTGGCAGAGGAATCGATTGAGCAAGCAGTTGATGAGCCACAACATCAGGGCGATCAATACCCCTGAGGTCGCCCAATCTATAATCCATGCGTTTGGCATATAGCTTGACCGGCTACAATAATATAGGCAGATCAAGTAAGAAAATACCAAGCCTGTGCGGATAGCCAAATAGCGTTTTCCTTGAATTGCCTTGCGTTTCATCAGTTTCCCTTCGTTGAAGGTGAAATAAATGAAAAGGACCGCTACAAGGATCAAAAGGGCATTGTTGAACTCAGGAACCTCCTTGTAAGCAAAGTAGGCCAAAAAGGTGCCTGTAGAAATGAGGATGGCACAGAATGTCAAAATATAGCTTCGGCTAACGAGCAATGTGATGAGTGCAAGTGCTTGGTAGACGAACAAAGGCACATCGGTATAGCCATCGAATTTATTGTAGCCTATCCCAAATAGGATGAAACTGAGCAAATAGATGCAGACCGATAGTGTGTCGAGGATGACGCGATCGTATTTTTTGTTGATCCATAGGGATGCTATAAAGAATATGCCGGAAAGGATCAACATAGGGATGTGATTGGAGGAGAAATGCGCCAATTCCAAAAACAGTAAAAATGCGCCTGTAGCTAGGATGCCTCCAATAACGGAAAGTACCTTGATGGTGATGGATTGGCTATGCCTGTCCTTTACCAAGTCTCTATCCATTGCCACTTGATCTACGTTCAGTTCTCTTCCAATTGTTCCCTGAACTTTTAGAAGAGCTTCTCGGGTTTGATTATTTTCCATGATTCCTCCTTTGCATTTTTATTAGGTTCCAGATCACAAGGCTGATGGTGACAATGAGATATACTGAAATCAATAGATACATCTGCATGCCGTCGTTGATCTTCAACAGTACGGATGCGAAAATGATGATGATACTGAACGGTATTATACCCATATAGAATGGGTTGTTCTTTTTGTTGCCATACCAAAGGCCTAGGCCATAAAAAAGGGCAGTCGATCCAAGGATAACTGGCATATCTGCATAGCGGTCATCCCAAATCCAATATATATTGCTGTAGATGGACCATACTGCTGCAGCGAGGCCTAAGATATTACTGAAATAGGATGGGATTTCTCCTTTTTTCTGTTCGTTGATCCAGATGCAGACTAAGAGAAAGGCTGCGTTTAGGATAAATAGGCCTGATGTTAGGTAAATAAAGTCCCAATGCCTTGCCACTTGTTCGTAATAGAGGAATATGCTGAGGTTTATGAGGCCTAGATACATGAGCCAGAGTGGCGGGAATTTGGATATCCATACCCAGAGGCTGATGAAAATGGTCCATGCAAGGAAGAAGTCATAGGCATTGGCCCCCGTTTGGTAAACCTGCCCGAATACGGCAAACATCACTCCGACTAGGAGGGAAGCAGCAGTTAAGATGATATCCTTGATTAGCTTGTTTATTTTTAAGGTCAGGCTTAGGGCGGTCGTGACAATGACTAAGCCCTGTACGATTCCCAATTTGACGAATTTATCGAGGTCTTCCCAGTTGTAGGCGAAGAAAAAGACGATTCCTGCGGCCATAAAGCCGATCCCCAAAGCCAATAGGACGATTTGGATAAATCGTGCCCAAGCATCCTGATTTGGGTATATATGTTCTTCCAGAGACTGCTGGAGTTCGTTTTCCTTGATGTCGGAATGAACGGAGAGCAGTTCTAGATCTTTTCTTTCTAGATCTTTCATGCGAAATCCATTTTAAGCTTACGTGAAGATAATAATTAGCGTAAAAATCCCTGCAGGCCAATGCTGGACACTGCAGGGCAACCGCTAAGTTATATGTTTTCTTCTTTAAATAATTTAGCGTCACGGGTGTTTTTCTGAACAGCAATGGCTGAGAAAACACTCAGGATAAACGACATGGCGTAAAATCCCTTTTCACTTAAGAATAGATCGGCATTCCAAAGGCCAATGATCAATAAAATAATAGAGGCCAATGTGGCAAACCAACTGATGCCGTAATAAAGCTCGGTCACTGCAAGACCTTCTGCGCGGTCCCGAACGCTTTTTTGAACGGAGATGACGGCGAATAATCCGAAAAGCAGGATGACAAAGTAGTAGCCTTTTTCATTGAGCTCCATCGTAGCATTCCAAAGTCCGATGCAGTAGCCGAAGATGCCAGTTAACATGGCAATCCATGAGGCGCCTACAAAGGCTGCTGTTGGTTTGAAAGACTTTCTGTTTTCATCTGTGTGTTTTAATGGAGTTAACATCTCCTCAGTTTTGTTATTTAGCGGTTCCATTTTTTTTTGTTTTTATGATTAATCCTGACCCAAAGGTCGGGTTCAAACTTTGCCTGTGAAACCAAATAATTGTTGTTAACTGATGATATATAATGTAAATTTATGTTGTGATTTAATAAAATTTTTGCGCATGGATTCTCTTAATGAATTGATAAAATTGTTGAATAATCAGGATAAAAGTGATTTTAAGGGTTATTTGGCAAAGAAAAACAAAAGGAATGATGTGAAGAATATCAAATTGTTCAATTTGATAGAAACTGACGATATAAAATCAATAGACAGCCTTTATAAAAATTCTAAAAACAGGGATGCATACCATGCCTTGCGGAAAAGATTGCACGATAGCCTGCTTCTGTTCCTCTCACAAAGGACCTTTGAAAACAGTACCGATGAATCTTATGATATCCTGCGGAATTTTGTTGTGGCGAGGTATCTGCTTGAGAACAATCTGGAAAAGATCGGATTTAGGTCATTGGAGAAGGCTGAAAGATTGGCGGTTGCGCAGGAGCAGTTTAGCTTATTGAATGAAATCCTGTTGTTAAAGCTACAATATTCGCATCTGGATGCTACTGTTAATCTGGATGAGCTGACAGAAAAGTTTCGGATCAACCAAAACCATATGCAGCGGGAGGCAAAGTTGCGTTTGGCCTATGCTGCACTGCGAAAAGAATTGAATGAGATCCATTTGAAGGCCAAGGTGATCAATCTGACGGAGTTGATCGAGAAGACCATCAAGCAGTATCAGATCAATATGTTGGACCTGATGAATTATAAATCACTTTATCAGATTTTATTTATTGCCAATGAATATGCCGCTATCAACCAGAACTATAGTTTGGTGGAAAGGTACTTGGTGAAGAGCCATCGGTTCATTGAAAGCCAAAAGATGAACCAACCCGCCCAGGTTTTTTATCATTTACATATCCTATACTATCTGGCTAATTTTAGTTTAAGGAACAGGTCTTTTGAGGAAAGCCTGAAATACCTAAAGCAGTTGGATGAATTATCGGAACAGAATAAACAGTATAGGACATTGCTATGGAACAGAAAACATTTGCTCTATGCATTAAACTATTTTTTTTCTGGTAAGGCAGAGGAAGCGGTCATTGTTATTGATGATACACTAGACAATTTAGGGAAGCAAAGTGCGCAGGCTGACATCGATGACCTAATTTTAAGTAAAACGATGTTCTTGGGGCAATTGAATGACCTTAAGGCTATAAGGACCCTGTCAAAACTGACACATTCTGACGCTTGGTATGAAAAGAAGTTAGGGATGCTGTGGAGTATCCGTAAGAACTTGATGGAAATATTGTTGCATGCACAGTTTGAGAATATTGAATTGGCCATGTCACGCCTGAAGAGTTTCAGACGGAGGTATAAGCAATATCTGCTTCAGGTGAAAGAGACGCGGGTACTGGAATTTGTGGGATTGGTCGAGAAGTATTTGATGAAACCTGACCTGGTCTTTCAACAAAGTTTCCAGGAAACTGTTTATTCTATGCTGGACTTGGATGAAAACAAGGACATTTTTAATCTGAGTTTCATTTCTTGGTTAATTTCTCGTTGGGAAAAACGAAAACCATACGATATCACGTTAAGATTGATAGAAAACCTTGAGGGGAATTCACCGACAAAAATGACGTAATGGCAGGTGATTTACCGCCAATTACCTAATACTATGGCCGATTGCTATCATTGGAATAAGAATTGGTGTATTTTTACAAATAATATTTAAATTTAAAGAATGGGTTGGGCAACGAAAAAAAGTAGACCTTGGGAGATTAGACAGCTGGTATGGACATTTTTATCCATCCTGATGTTTCTTCCTTTGCCAATACACGTGCATCCTTTGGTGATGATGTCGCAGGCAAAGAAAGCTAAGGTGCGTTCTTGGATGTTTACCGCTTGGCTGCTGTTGGCAGTCGAGATTGGACTCCTTGTTTCCTTCGTTATGTTTTTTGGGACGCTTAGCCAAGCAATGTTATTGACATTGGGAGGTTCGGTATTGTCTTATGTAGTTGGAAATGGCCTGCTGCTGAATCAAGCTAAGCCTTACTTACAGAGACTTGAACTGTCCGAAGTCCGTGACCTGTATTGGATCTCTAGCATGGGTTCTCAAAAACGTCTTGAAATATCCGCGCCAACTATAGATACACCTCAATTTTTTGTTGAAAGACTATTGCACTGGCGAAAGGAGATAGATAATAATAATATCCATAAGGATATCGATAAGATATTGCGCTTGTTTCAATTGTTGGAGAAAAAGGACAAACGGGAAGCAGAGAAGTTTTTGGTTAGACACTCCACCATCGTAAATGTGCTGATGCAATACGATGAACTGGAAAACGCAAGATTGAACAATACAGTGACCTATGAGTCCAAGAAGAAGCTGGAAGAAGTGATTCGCCAAGCTGCGGTCGCTGTCGAAGAAGAAGTAACAAATCAATTTAAAATGGGAATGTTAGATGTGTCGGCGGAAACCGATGTATATATTCAGACCTTGAAAAGTAGAAACCTTTTAAAAGAATAATATGGCAAATTTAGATTTGACACATCTGGACGATGATCAAAACCAGAATAAGCCCTCAGAGGTGAAAGTGAATTTCTCAGAAGAGGAAAAACAATTGATTAAGCAATATAAAGACAAGATTAATTTGACCTCTACTACGGACATCATTCAGTTTGGAGTAGGTACGCAAAGTAATGTGAGCAACTTTTCGAACGAGATCTTGAAACAGGTCCGTACTAAAGATTTAGGAGGTGCTGAGGATATTTTGGTTAACCTACGTTCTGAAATCCGTGAGTTTGATGAAAGGGTTAATAAAAAGCCTATATTGCCATTCTTTGATAATCTCAAAAAGAAAATTGGGAGAATGCGTACTGAGTATGCTTCTGTGGAAAAGAACATCCATTCCATTGAACTGAAATTGGAAGGGCATTATAAAAACTTAGCGAAGGATGTCAATATCTTCGATAAGCTATTTGTTCAAAATCAACAGTATTTCAAGGATCTTTCTCTGCATATCCAAGCAGGGGAAGAAAAACTAAATGAAGTCCTAACTACGACTTTGCCTGCACTGAAAGCTGAAGCTGAAGCAACTGGCGATCAGCATAAGGTCCAAGAGTATAAAGACATGGAACAACATGTTGTGCGTTTTGAACGTAAGGTCCATGATCTGAAACTTACCCGTATGGTGGTGCTACAAACTGCTCCACAGATTAGGATGATTCAGAGCAACAATAGCTCTTTGATGGAAAAGATTCAATCAAGTATCGTAAATACTCTTCCTTTGTGGAAGAACCAAATGGTGCTTACACTAGGTATTGCCCATGCACAAAGTGCCTTAGAGGCGCAAAGAGCAGTTACTGATGCTACGAATGAATTGCTGAAGAGAAACTCTGAAATGTTGAAGGAAGCAACCATCAATGTTGCCAAAGAAACAGAAAGAGGAATCATTGATATGGATACCATTAAGAAAGCTAATACTGATATCATCACTACCATCGAGGAGGTGTTACGAATTCAGCGCGAAGGTCGTGAGAAACGTAAGGTGGCGGAGGGAGAATTATTGATTGCGGAAACTGAACTTAAGAACCATATCTTAAAGTCTTCAGATGATACTAGGTTGATCAATTAAGATTTAATAGATAAGAGAAAAAGCCAAGGGTTACCTTGGCTTTTTCTCTTATCTATAATTCCCAACGTTTCTTGGGAACACAGGTTATGTCGGCTGTTTTTCTCAATATGATAGGCCTGCTATCAAATTTATTTTCCAATACCAAACTATCATTGCTTTTGGACTTTATCAAGTACCTGGGAACATAAGGCCCCTGCTTGTAGCAGCCAGAAATCTTCTGTTTACCGTTTTCTTTGGTGTATACCCCTTCAACGATCATGCTGTCAGCACGGACCGAGTACACTGCTTTGGCGTATTCAGTCCATTTGCCGTCTTTATAGCAACTGTCAGGGATGCTCTTGACATCGTTCTTGACATGCATGATGGTATAGACCGAATCGCAAGTGAATCTAAACTCATGTATGGTGTAATTCAGCATCTCCTCTTGTCCAGGGATACTGTCCTGCACCCATACACCTTGCAGATAATCTTCACCTTCGCCTTGCATATCAGAATGTCTTTGGCAACTTGAGAAAATTAAAAGCATACCTATCACAATCGATAAGTATGCTTTTAATTGAGAATATGTTTTATTCTGTTTATTCACTATGTTATTTTAAGCTACCTACCATCTCTTCAGGTTTAACCCACTCGTCAAATTCCTCAGCAGTTACATAACCTAATTTGATAGCTGTTTCTTTCAAGGTAGAATTGTTTTTATGAGCTGTTTGAGCAATCTCAGCAGCTTTATAGTAACCGATCTTGGTGTTCAATGCAGTAACCAACATCAAGGAGTTGTCTACTAATTGTTTGATACGATCGTAGTTTGGTTCAATACCGATTGCACAGTGTTCTTCGAAAGACACACAGGCATCACCGATTAATCTAGCAGACTGTAAGAAGTTTGCAGCCATAACTGGTTTGAACACGTTCAATTCGTAATGTCCTTGAGTACCACCAATCGTAATAGCAACATCATTACCCATCACCTGAGCTGCCACCATCGTCAATGCTTCACATTGAGTAGGGTTTACTTTTCCTGGCATGATAGAAGATCCTGGTTCATTCTCTGGGATCAAGATCTCACCGATACCTGAACGAGGGCCAGAAGCCAACATACGGATATCATTTGCGATCTTATTCAATGAAACGGCCAATTGCTTCAATGCTCCGTGTGTTTCCACGATTGCATCATGAGCAGCTAATGCTTCAAATTTATTTTCAGCAGTCACAAATGGCAATCCTGTAAACTGAGCGATATATTTTGCTACCAATACATCATATCCTTTTGGCGTATTTAATCCGGTACCTACAGCTGTACCACCCAAAGCTAATTCAGATAGGTGAGCTAAGGTGTTTTTAACCGCTTTAATTCCGTAATTCAATTGCGCCACATAACCCGAAAGTTCTTGGCCTAATGTAAGAGGAGTCGCATCCATTAAGTGTGTACGACCGATTTTTACAACGTTCATGAACTCTTCAGATTTTTTCTTCAAGGTATCGCGTAATTTCTCAACACCTGGGATAGTCACCTCCACAACAGCTTTGTAAGCAGCGATGTGCATGCCTGTTGGGAATGTATCATTAGAAGATTGTGATTTATTTACATCGTCATTAGCTTTCAACACAGGATCACCCTCACCAATTTTTCCACCAGCTAATACCTGAGCACGGTTAGCAACAACTTCATTCACATTCATGTTGGATTGAGTTCCCGAACCTGTTTGCCAGATTACCAAAGGAAATTGATCATCAAGCTTACCGGCAAGGATTTCATCACATACTGCAGCGATTGCATCACGTTTTTCCTGCGGTAATACACCTAACTCACAGTTTGCATATGCAGCTGCTTTTTTCAAGTAAGCAAATCCTTCGATGATTTCGTGTGGCATAGAAGCTGCCGGTCCGATTTTAAAGTTGTTTCTAGAACGTTCAGTTTGTGCACCCCAGTATTTGTCCGCTGGAACCTGAACTTCACCCATGGTGTCTTTTTCTATTCTGAATGACATAATTACAATGTTTTGATAGGCAAATCTAAGGAAAAATAGAGAATTAAGCTAAAATAAGCCAGCCTATTACCCTATATTTTAGGATAACCGCTTCTGTATATGTTCCTCGATATGATGATATACCTGTTTAGGTTTTAAGGTCCGCCAAGGAAAGTTGTTGAGGTATTCTCCGAAATTGATATAGTAGTCGATATGGTTGTCCATAAACTCTTTGATCACGTGTTCCCTGAAGTCGATTCCTGCGATCCATCCATCTTCGATATCATTGAACCATTCCTCATAATAGGAATCATCCGAAGCATGGAAGTTGAGGATGTTTTCACCGATCAGGATAAACTTGTTGATGCCCTCTTCGATCAAGAGGTCGATCAATTCCCTTTTCAGGACCATGATATCGTTGTAGATGGCATCGTTCCATTCGCCGATAAACTCAATGATGCAGTATCCCTTATCATAATCAGCGAAAAGGATCTTCAGGTAAAGCGTCTGGGAACCAAAATAATCCCATTGCGGATGAAGTAGGTAATTATAGATTTTTTTATCGTATTCAAACTCGCTATAAACAGTCCCAAAAAATGGACTACGTTCATCTTCTGAGGCAATATAATAGTCTCGCCAGTTGTAATATGGTTCCAATTCGTGCATCTCTCTGTAAAATTATTGAAAATTGCGGAGATATTATGTTCCAAGGTCCTTTTTGGACTGTTAATTGTTATAAAATAATTATTATAAATTTCTTTTAAACAATTGGTTATTCATTAATTTTGCGGACCAGACCGTAAATGCAAAAAGGTAGAAAACGAAATATTTTTGTTGCAGCAACTTATGCTGCCACCCTGCTATTGGGATTGATACTTGGCCAGAATTATTCTGATCAGCAAGGATTCAATACCGGCGGATCCTTAGTGCCTATTGGTCTGTCTGATAATTCCTATAAGATCCAACAGGTCGTAGACCTGATTTCCAATCGTTATGTCGATAGCATCAATATGGATTCCGTCCAAAACGGAGCCATCAACCATATTATCTCTCACTTAGACCCGTATTCCACCTTTCTGACACCGAATGAATCCAAGAACCAGAGCGAAGTCCTGGAAGGAACCTTCGAGGGAATCGGTATGGAGTATTTCAGTCTGAATGACACCTTATTGGTCGTAGGCGTGATTACCAATGGGCCTGCGGACAAAGGAGGTTTCAAAGTAGGGGACCGGATCCTTAAAATTGGCAAACGTGATGTAGCCGGTACCTTGGTCAGCAAGGATGAGGTTGAAAAATTAATGCGCGGAAAGCGTGGTTCCGTTGTTTCCATGGTAATCGAGCGAGATTCCATAAAAATGCCTGGCCCACTGAAAGCCATCCGTGACCAGATCAATGTCAGCTCGTTGGATGTCGCTTATATGATAAAACCGACCATTGGCTTTATCCGTATCCGTAGGTTTTCCCTAAAGACGGCAGAAGAATTTAAAAACGCGGTTATTGATCTTAAAAAGCAAGGTGCAAAAAGCCTGATCCTTGACCTACGAGATAATGGAGGGGGATATTTCCATATTGCCATCAAAATGGCGAGTGAATTCTTCCCGGACCAGCGTTTGATGGTCTATACCGAAGGAGCCCATGAAGATCGACTGGATTATCTCTCAGAAGGAAAAGGAAGCTATAGCCAAGGAAAACTGGTGCTGTTGGTCAATGAACGGACGGCATCTGCCAGCGAAGTGGTATCTGGAGCGGTACAAGATTGGGACCGTGGAACCATTATAGGCAGAAGGACCTATGGTAAAGCTACGGTACAAGAGCTTTTCGACTTCTCCGATGGGTCGACCATTAACCTCAGCATTGCAAGATACTACACACCATTAGGCCGAAGCATTCAACGGAAATACAGCCCGAATTGGACAATCATGAACGATTATGTCAACATGTACAAAGGCTTATGGTCTTTGGATACCACTTATGCCCATGCCCAATCCTATCAAACCAAATTAGGCAAAAAGCTCTTCAGTGGTGGCGGTATTGTGCCAGATGTCATTATACCAGTCGATTCAAATGAGGTCAGTTTATTGTACAAGGACCTGGTGCAATCCAGCTTGATCGAACAGTTTGTCTACAGTCGGTTCACCAAGAAATTGCCAGCTTACTCCATTGAAAATTTCCTGCAAGGATATAACCTTCCAGATTCCGAATACAATAGCTTTATCAAGTTCCTGACAGACAGAGGCTGGAATATTTCGGCAAGCAAACAAAGGGACCTTCACGATTTGATTCAAAGTGATATTGAAGCCTTATTGGGTAGGTATTACTTTGGAAGGGAGGCCTATTACAAGGTCAAAAACCGATATGATGCCTTTGTGGAGTCTGCCCTGGGACAAATAGAAGGGAATACAACCTAGTTTATCCTGAGGTCTGCATAGATAGGGTAGTGATCAGATAACTTTTTCTTGACCACCTTGTAATTATTGACCGTAAAGTTGTTCTCACAAAAGATATAATCAATTTGCAGGATGGGCAATAACTCAAAATGGGTAACTCCCCATCCATTTCCCTTTTCCTGAAAAGCATTCTTCATATCCTTTCCGATCAAGTTGACTGAATAGGACATCGGCGTATCATTGAAATCTCCCATGACGATCTTAGGGAATTTGGTCTCTTGCATATGGTCATATAGGGACTCTGCCTGGTCGCTGCGCTGCTCAAAAGCCCATTTCAACTTCCTGCCTACCTGCTTGGTCTTGGTTTCTTCCGTACCATCGCCGGTCTTAGGATTCTGGATGAATTCTTTATCCTCATTTTGCAGGCCAAACGAACGCAGATGTACATTATAAACACGCACGGTATCCTTATTCTTGACGATATCGACATAAATTACACGGTTAATCCCATATTCATTTTTCTTGATCAGACCAGAGTTGATGATCGGGAATTTAGAAAAGATGACCTGCCCGTAGGCATTGTATTCATTCTGTTGGGAAGGGGCAAAGTAATAGCTGTCGAAATTGATCTTTGACTTGATCTTTTCACTGAACCTTTTGTTCCCTTTGATGGTGCTGCTGAACTCCTGCAAACATAATACATCGGGATTCACCTCCTTGATAACCTCCGTGAACTCATCTTTTGCCGGTTTATCTGTTTTCTCAACCGGTTCCAGCATATGCACATTGTAGGTCATTACCCGAAGGGAAGAGTCATTCTTTACCACGGGATCAGGAGAGTTGAACGTGACATGTTTGGTCATCAGGTTCCAGCCGATCAGGATGGCAATCAGGGAAAACAGGGAATACTTCGGTTTGCGAAGGATCCAGTAGAAAATAAACCCCAGGTTGATCAATAAGATGGGTAGATATCCCAAGCCAAGGAATGATATTGGCCAGAACGATTTAGGGTTGATGATGGAGGCAGAATAACATAAAAAGAGGGCGGCTATGGCAGCCAGGTTGGCCAGCATAACGGTCTTGCTAAAGAAACCTAAATTCTTTTTTTTAATCAACATTATTCTTGCTCTTCTCTACTTACCCTGAACAGTATTTCTTTTTCCCGTGAAGATAGACTTTCATAACCATTTTGAGAAATTTTATCTAAAATTTCATCTATTACTTCCTGATTGGGTAAATCGCCTTTATAGCTTTTATAGGTTGGAGTTTTTTTAACGGTATGCAGCACGCGAAGTTTCTTTTTTGGTTGGTACAAGAATAACTTACTGAAGTCCCTACCTGCCTGCAGCTGGTACATAAATGTGATTCCCCATAGAATGGCCAATGGAAATGCTGCGGCCGCCGCACGGTTCGCAAATACGTAGAACAGGAACTGCAAGGCCAAGAAAACGATCGCTATGGTCCGGAACTTAACGATGCCAAACAGGAATAGCCTGATTTCCATCTTCGGGGTCAGGACCAATAGGCTAGCTACAATGGCAGCAAGTCCCATGGAATTTGAAAATAGATATGGGATTGGTCCTTTTGCAAGGAAATCAATTTCAGACAGCGCTAGGAAGCTAATTCCAGAAATGGCAAAAGCACCCACAAAGACCGTCATTAACTGTCTTTTGTTCAGGAAATTCAAAAATGTACTTCCCATCCAATATAACCAGAGACAGTCAAATACAATATTGAACAGGCCAATGTAAACAAAGGGATAGGTCACTAAAGTCCATGGCTTTTGGATAAATGCCGCAAAGCTATTGGGTAAAGTCAGGTTACTGATCAACCAATCATACAGTGGAAACTTAATGACACCCAGGTCAACCAGTAAGTCTGCAATATGAATCAGGATAAATACAAATATCTGGGCGGAGATGATATAGGGGATAGGAGAACCTGTTTGGTAGGTTGTCCTAAAGAACATCTTTATGCCGTTTTCCTTTTTCATATCTTAGGATACAATCTTAATAATAATTTGTTCTTCTGATGCCCCAAATTTTTAGAAGGATAAATCCAAATAATGCACCACCGACGTGTGCTAAGTGTGCAATTGATCCGCCCGAATTTGAAAAACCTAAAAAGATCTCGATAACGATCAAGATAGGAATGAAGTATTTTGCTTTGATTGGGATAGGCAAGAAGATCAACATTATCTCTGCATTAGGGAATAGATAACCATAAGCCAATAATAATCCGTAGATCGCTCCAGAAGCACCAACCAATGGTGTTCCATAAATGGAAAGTAAGGTGCCCAATTGATCCTGGCTTATCGGTAGATTGGTCGAAACCATTCCGGTAGTGAAGTTAAAGTTCAGGAATTGTGAAGCCCTAACTGAACCTGCAATATTGTAAACTTCAATGGCCTGTATACCATATTGCAATACCAATGCGCCCAATCCGCAGATCAGATAGTAGTTCAAGAATTTTTTAGGACCTAATATTCGCTCAATCACCCCGCCAAACATCACCAAGGCAAACATATTGAAAAATATATGTGCAAAGCCTCCATGCATGAACATGTAGGTGATGACTTGCCAAATCTTAAAGAATGGGGAGTCCGGATAGAACACACCGAAGAAATTTGTGGCCTGGCTAAAAATCATCGATCCAATAAAACAGATGATATTGATGATCAATAGATTCTTGGTAACTGTTGGTAAATTGCCGAATAGGTTATTCATATAATAATTTCAAAATTAAATATTCCTGCCAAAGCGTTCTGCCAGCTCCTGCAAGGTGTATGTGATGATGACGGGCTTCCCAGAAAGCGAAATATTGGGAGATTCACAGGCAAACAGTTTGTCGATCAATTCTGCCATGCCTTCGTTCTCCAGTTTTGTGCCCGGTTTGATGGCGGCATTTTTAGCCAAGCTCTTTGCTAGCCTTTCCCTTTTGTTTAGGCGTAAATCACTCTGGTTTTTGAAATCCTCCAATAGTTTTTCAATAATCTGCCCTTCATTAATGTTTTCTAAATCCGCAGGGATTCCATCTACAATATACGTAGTTTTCCCGAATGGTCGCAACTGAAATCCCAATGCATGGATTTCCGGCAAAATCTCCTGAACTAAAGCAAAATCAGCCGAATTCAATTCAATGGTCTGCGGAAACAGACTTTGCTGACTCGAACCCTGATTATGCTGCAACTGCTGCTGGAACTGTTCAAACAGGATGCGCTCATGCGCTGCCTGCTGGTCGATCAGCATAAATCCTGAATGGATTTGTGATACTATATAACGATTGTGCAATTGAAAAAATTGCTTCTTTGGCTGGTCAGAAGGCTGAATTATTTCGGCCTCGGATTTCAGTTCGGTATCCTCCGGCAATAGACTTAATTGCTCTGTTTCTTCCGTTTCCGTAATTTCATATAGGCTGTCCCAATTCTGTGGGATGCTGGACTTTCTTTCAATCTGCTCTGGATAGGTATACCTTCGCGGTTGCTTCGGCATCCCATCATCAAAAGGATTGAAATTAGGGTTGAAATTGATGGTAGGCACCTGGATCTCATCCAATGGTTTTGGTGTGATCAGCTCATTAAAGCCAGTCTCCTGTTCGAAATCCAGGGATGGAGCGATATTATAACGCCCGATGCTACGCTTTACCGCAGACCGTAGAATGGCATAGATCGCCTTCTCATCTTCATACTTGATTTCCGTTTTGGTAGGGTGCACGTTAATGTCGATTTTCGAAGGATCGATATCAATGAACAGTACATAAAGCGGAAAAGTATCAGCGGGCAGGATCTCTTCATAGGCATTCAGCACCGCATGGTTCAGGTAAGGGTCCTTGATATAGCGGTTATTGACAAAAAAGAACTGCTCACCACGAGTTTTTTTGGCAAACTCCGGCTTCCCTATAAACCCTTTGATGTTCAGGATGCTGGTCGTTTCTTCTACAGGAACCAGTCGCTGATTATAGTTGTTGCCGAAAAGGTGCACGATCCTTTGTTTCAGGGTTTCCTTAGGTAAATGGAACATTTCATTGCCATCACTGTGGAAAGTGAAGAAAATATCAGGATGTGCTAGTGCAACACGTTGAAATTCGTCTATGATATGCCTTAATTCTACAGAATTGCTCTTCAGGAAGTTTCTTCTTGCAGGAATATTGTAGAATAGGTTTTTTACCGAGATGCTGGTCCCTGCTGGAGCCTGGTCCGGGAACTGTTGGATCACCTCCGAGCCTTCGATTTCTATCACTGTACCGAGCTCATCTTCAATGCGTCTGCTCTTAAGTTCCACGTGGGCGATGGCCGCAATCGATGCCATTGCCTCCCCACGGAAGCCCATGGTACGGATCGCGAAAAGATCTTCAGCTTTTCGGATTTTCGAAGTTGCATGACGTTCAAAACATAGACGCGCATCTGTTACACTCATCCCACAGCCATTGTCGATCACCTGGATCAATGACTTGCCCGCATCCTTAATAATAAGTTTTATATGATCTGCTCCCGCATCAATAGCATTCTCCAATAGTTCCTTGATCGCTGAGGCTGGTCGCTGAACAACTTCACCCGCTGCGATTTGGTTTGCTACTGAATCTGGAAGCAATTGAATAATATCCGACATAATCTACAAAGGTACAAAAATGACACCAATCGTTCGGGTTTTCAGACCTTCTCTTTCAGCTAATTTTTGTCAATTTTTGGAACTTTTTTGAGCAACTTAAAAATCGAATTCTAACCTATTGGAAATAAGGCCGGAAGGTGCATCTCTTGGCTGTTGCAGTCTAGGAAACAAGCTGTTTGGAGTGCTGAAAAAGTTTAAGGATACTAAAAAAGAAGGTTTAGTTTTTCCGATTGAAAAATATTTCAGCCCCGCTAGGTTTTTTTTGGCAGAAAATTCATCCTTTCCACTGTCAGCCTGAGGAACGAAGGGTCTCGGAACCATATAAACATTGAAAGTATTGGCGTACAGGTCATCCATCTTCGATGGAAGATGACAATGATGTTTTGGGCCATTTACGTACAGATTCTTCACTAACCGTTCATAATTGGAAATGGGTTGGGGAGGGATTCAGAGCGCAGCGAAGAATCTATTGTTGTATTTTTTTAGAATCGTTGTCATCGTGAGCACAGCGAACGAACTATTTTATTTATTCAAGACAAATTGCAGGAAAATATTTCACCCCTGTTAGGCGTTGGTCTGCTTATCGGCCATTAATTCTACAAAGATTTCACCCCCTCTGGGGGTTTCCCTTCAAAATCAATTACGGATATTTTATAGGTTTCCATACATATTATCCAAAAATGGAACCTTAAGAATGAAACCCCAGGATAGGCTGGATTATTTTTCTATCCTATTCCAACTGCAGACTTGCCAGGGACCAATCAACAAAAAAAATCCCGACCTTTCGATCGGGATAATCAATTATATTTAATCAACCACTTTATCAACGATGGCAATCGCTTTGTCTAAATCTTCTTTGTTCACCGTCAGGTGCGGTCTGAATCGAATGCTCTTTTCACCACAGCCTAAGATCAACATATTTTCAGCCATCGCGTCAGAAACAAACTTATCTCTTGACTCTGGAGTCGGAAGGTCGAAAGCAACCAACAATCCTTTTCCACGCACATTGCTGATGGAAGGATGTTTTTCAGCCAGTTCCATCAATTTTACCTGAAGATACTCACCTAAAGACTCCGCTTTATTGACCAAACCTTCTTTTTCAATGATCTCCAAGATCAATTTGAAACGGATCATGTCAACCAGGTTGCCTCCAAAAGTAGAGTTGATCCGGCTAGACTCTTGGAAAACATTCTTTTCCACACGGTCAAACTTCGCTTTGTTGGCCAAGATGCCACAGACCTGTGTTTTCTTCCCAAAGGAAATAACATCTGGAACAATACCATAATGTTGGTAACACCACATTTTCCCGGTCATGGCAATCCCTGTCTGCACCTCATCCAAAATCAAGATGATATCGTTCTTGTCACAGATCTCTCTCAGTTTCACAAAGAATTCCTTACGGAAATGGTTGTCCCCACCTTCAGCTTGGATAGGCTCCAAGATCAAGCAGGCAATATCGTTCGGGTTATTGGCGATAGCAGCTTCGATCTCCTGTATAGCTTGTTTTTCCAACTCAACGGTCGCAGCAACCGACTCCTCCGTTAATGGGAAGGTCAATTTCGGATTGCTGATCCTTGGCCAGTTGAATTTTGGGAAATACATGTATTTCCTAGGGTCCTTGGTGTTGGTCAACGAAAGCGTATAACCGGTCCTGCCATGGAAGGCCTGCTTGAAATGAATGACCTGACTCGCTTCTTGTTCGATGCCATTGGCCAGGTTCAGCCTGGTTTTCCAGTCGAAAGCAGCTTTTAAGGCGTTTTCAACAGCCAGTCCACCGCCATCGATAAAGAAACAGTAACTTAGTTCCTTTGGAATCCCTACGCGTTCAAAGACATCCATGAAATCCGCATACTCGTCAGGATAGATGTCCGACAGCGCTAATTTATTGATGGAAACTTTTTCCAACTGTTTTTCATTTGCCAGGATATAAGGATGGTTATAGCCTACAGGCGATGATGCGAACATGCTGAACATGTCCAGATATTCCTTGCCGTCGATGTCTACGATGTATGAACCATGAGACTTCTCAAGGTCCATGACAACAGGTAGTCCGTCTGCCAAGATATGTTTTGCTAATCTTTTATGTGTTTCTCTTATCATAATCGTTTATAATCTAGTTTTTATAGATCAAATTTAATTCCTTGTGCCAATGGTAGGCTAGTGGTATAATTGATGGTATTTGTTTGTCTTCGCATATATACTTTCCAAGCATCTGAGCCAGATTCACGGCCGCCACCTGTGTCTTTCTCTCCCCCGAAAGCTCCACCGATCTCAGCGCCCGATGTGCCAATGTTGACATTTGCAATACCGCAATCCGAGCCATTTTGGCTTAAGAACAGTTCGGCCTCGCGCAAGCTGTTGGTCATGATGGCCGATGAAAGGCCTTGCTTAACGCCATTTTGCAATGCAATGGCCGCATCCACTTCACCGCTGTATTTTATTAAATAAAGGATAGGGGCAAAGGTTTCATGTTGCACGATTTCATAATGGTTCTCTACCTCAGCAATTACCGGAGTTACATAACAACCGCTTTCATAACCTTTACCTTCCAGTACTTCACCCTTGGTCAATAACTTTCCGCCTTCCGCTTTTATTTTTTTCAAAGCATCCAGGTACATGTCCACCGCTGCGGTATCGATCAAAGGTCCCATATGGTTATTGCTGTCCAGTGGGTCGCCGATTTTGATCTGTTTATAGGCATCTACCAATGACTTCTTTACCTTATCATAGATGCTTTCATGGATGATCAGTCGACGGGTACTTGTACAACGTTGCCCGGCAGTGCCCACGGCTCCAAATACGGCTCCGATAATGGTCATTTTCAGATCAGCACTTGGGCTGACGATAATCGCATTGTTACCCCCTAGTTCCAATAGAGATTTGCCCAGGCGTTTGGCAACAACCGTGGCAACCTCTTTCCCCATACGGGTAGAGCCTGTAGCGGATACCAACGGAATGCGTTCGTCTTCTGAAATCCATTTTCCTACTTCGGCATCACCCACAACAATTGAGGAGATCCCTTCCGGTAACTTATTTGCTTTTAATATATCGGCTATGATATGCTGGCAGGCTACTGCGCACAATGGTGTTTTCTCACTTGACTTCCATACGACAACGTCTCCACAAACTAAGGCCAAGGCGGCATTCCATGACCAGACCGCTACCGGGAAATTGAAAGCGGTGATGATGCCCACGATCCCTAAGGGGTGGTATTGGTCGTACATGCGGTGACCTGGTCTTTCTGAATGGATGGTATTACCATATAATTGTCTGGATAGACCCACTGCAAAATCACAGATATCGATCATCTCTTGAACCTCACCCATTCCTTCTTGGTAGGATTTCCCCATTTCATAGGAAACCAGCTTACCTAGAACAGATTTCAGCTCGCGCAGTTTCTCTCCTAATTGACGGACAATTTCGCCGCGCTTAGGTGCAGGGATATCGCGCCAAACCAATTTCGCCTTCTCTGCCTCTTGTATTACTTTTTCGTATTCTTTCCTGGTCGTACTCTTTACCTTAGCAATCAATTTGCCATTGGTAGGTGAATAAGATTCAATCAACTCACCCTGAGCAAACCATTTGCTCCCTGTCGATGTACCTAGGTTTTCAGCCTCGATCCCAAGTGTTTTTAATTCTTTTGATGTCATAATATGGTTTATATTATTCGAAATTTCTATAAATATAGCGAATATATTTTGTTGTCAATTGAATTTGGTCGAATTTATTTTGTAAATTGGACGTAAGATAATGGGCCGTAGACTATGTTCTGCTGCGATTTGAAGATGTTATTCACAAATGTTTGTTTTAATGGTGATTTTGGTCATTTTTCAAACAGGTTTTTAGCGATAGATTCGAAAAGCATTAGTACTTTTTTGCACAGGCTTTATTTGGCCTGCCTATTAGTAATGTCTATAAATCTAAATTACCAATGGACTACTACCAAATTGAAGAGTTTTTGACCCCTGAGCAGATCCTTGTTCGGGACGCCATCCGTGAATTTGTAAAGTTCGAGATCCTACCGGTCATCGATCAATATACCCAGGAACATAAGGAAATTCCGGGCTTGATGAAAAAATTAGGTGCTATTGGTGCACTCGGTCCATTTATTCCCGAAGAGTATGGTGGGGTAGGACTGGACTATATGTCCTATGGATTGATTATGCAGGAACTGGAGTTTGGCGACTCGGCCATTCGGTCTGCCGCTTCGGTGCAATCCTCCTTAGTGATGTTCCCGATCTATAAGTTCGGTTCGGAAGAACAGAAACACAGGTTCTTGCCTCGTTTGGCGACGGGAGACCTCATAGGTGCATTTGGCCTTACCGAACCTAACCATGGCTCTGACCCTGGAAGTATGGAGACCAAGTTGGTAAAGGACGGAGATGGATACCGCTTGTCTGGTTCTAAAATGTGGATCACCAATGCGCCAATCTGTGATATCGCCGTGGTATGGGCGCGCGATGAGGATAAAAAGATCCGTGGGGTGATCGTTGAAAGGAACTTTGAAGGATTCAGTACACCTGAAACCTTGAATAAATGGTCCCTTCGGGCTTCAAAAACAGGTGAACTGGTCTTTGACCAGGTTTTTATTCCGCAAGAAAATGTCCTTCCCGAAGTCAGTTCCATGAAAGGCCCATTGTCCTGCCTGAATTCTGCGCGGTATGGCATTTCTTGGGGAGCCATCGGTGCTGCCGTGGACTGTTATCAGACGGCATTGCAATATGCCAAGGAGCGCAAGCAATTTGGGAAGCCCATTGCTTCTTTTCAACTGCAGCAAAAGAAATTGGCAGAGATGGTCACCGAAATTACCAAGGCACAACTGCTGTCCTGGCGGTTAGGGCAATTGAAGAATGAGGACCGCGCAACGCCTGCGCAGATTTCCATGGCCAAGCGCAACAATGTGAATATGGCCTTGCAGGTGGCCCGCGAAGCTAGGCAGATATTAGGCGCTATGGGTATCGTCGGCGATTATCCGATCATGCGCCATATGATGAACCTGGAATCGGTCATTACTTATGAGGGTACACACGATGTACATCTGTTGATTACCGGAAACGACATCACGGGCATCAATGCTTTTTAACTACCTATTATAAGGATAGTCCTGCACCCAGCGGAAAGTCCGGGTCTTCAGGTCAATGTTCTCCATATCTATCTTCTCCAAAAAGATAGATGTGGAATCCTTGCTGTCCGTTTCCATGAGGATCAATCCATCTTCCTTTAGTCGGTATTTCAGGTCCAGCGAAGGTTCATTGTATTTCCCCACGATTCTAAATTCCTTGCTGTCCTTTGTGGGGATAAGCTGATAGTCTATCAGGGTCATACTTTCATCACGAACCATTAAGGTGTTTTCATTATGGAATATTAAATAGTGCCAATGGTCAGGTATGTTTATTTTCTTTCGGTTCAGATGTTCTTTAAAAGGTATATAATATGCGCCATACAGTTCGCTTTTTTTAGCCTGGAGTTGAGCGATGTACTTTCTGGTTGAATGGGTCCTTGGAATCAGGGAGGCGATTGTCAATATAATGAATAGGTATTTTATGGAGAGAAAGGCAATTCTTTTCCAGCGTTTGCTGAAGGTGGGTTGTGGCGGTCTGCTGAGTTGTGCGGGTTTCTGTTTGATCAATAGCACATAGAACCTTTTGAAATTTGGCGCCAACAGAAAAAGACTGAACAAAACCAGGGCCGTGGAAACCATCTTGACGGGTACATCATAGAAATAATTTGTAGCCATTACGTTTATGCTGACCCCCAGCATGATCAGTGCGCCCAAGGTGGTCGTCTTTCGGAACAACAGCAAGATGCCTAACATTTCGGCAATACCTATAAATATATTGTAGGCGGGCGAAGCTCCATAAAAGGTCCATGCCAATCCCATCGGTGAAAACTTATAAAGGGGCTCGGTCAGGCTTATGAGATCGGGGGCGGGAAACTGCTGAGAGAAAACTTTGACAAATCCATACATGATCATGGTAATTGCAATGTAATACCTGATCAGCACCGTGAGCCAATAGTATAATCTTGGGTAGACCTTATTTTTCCGATCGATCAGTGTCCATATAATACATCCTATTATAGATACTACGCTGATCAGTAAAAGGAGTAGCCATTGCAAGGTGGTGTCTCCGCTTCCACTCCTATAGGGCATGTTGCCATCGAACTTCACAAAACCGGAGGCCAGGAATTTGAGGAGGTCAGTTAAGACTGGTGATAGAATGCGATCCAAAAAGAGTAGGAAAAAGAAGCTGTTGTTGTTTATCAATATGATAAACAGGGTTATTAATATAAAGCAAAACCTAAATAGGATGGGGTTTTTGGGGAATACTTCAATCGGCTGTTTCTGGTTAGTCTGCTCCATAAGGAATTTATTGGTTTCTTAAATATAGGAAATTATGAATGGCGGGACTTTGGCTGCTGTAATATTTAAGTGTTTTTAACGAATGGGGGTAGAGGGCTGCGGTCTATTTCGATTCAGGATTGAGGTGTTTTTTTGTGGCTCTCCTTCGGGACTCGTTCGGGGCATGTTCGGGAATGGTCCGGAAAAAGGAGGGAAACGGGCCGGAGCGTACCCGAGGACGCATAGGGGGTTTGGTCGCTTGCGTTGCGAATTTTCGGAATGTGGGTCGAATGAGGTCAGGTGGAAAGGGAAGATGGGGTCTTGAACCAAAATTCCCTTCCGCGGTAGGGGCGAATTGCATTCGCCCGCCCCATGTATTTGAACCAGGATTCCCTTCGGCTTCGCTCACCCCCCGGATGGGAGGATTTTTGAACCAGGATTAAGGGGATGCGAGGATGGGCCAAGATCTGGGCAGGGCCAGGATTGCCTCCGCCTCTGCCCAACGCCTGCATGATGGGAGGACAGTGCAGGACCATGGCGCATAAGGTGCGTCCCTTCCGGTCCCGGCCCCATCCTCCCTTCTCCATCATCCCGGTCAGGTCTATGGTCCTGGTCCATCCTCTCATCCTTTCCATCCTGGTTTGTTTCATGTTCTTGGTCCATCC
>NZ_DAMBMM010000001.1:474870-639236 GCF_032065005.1 Sphingobacterium sp. | reverse complement strand
TGTTGTATTCCGAGATTCTTCCTTCGTCAGAATGACTGAAAGGCGGAAAATGAAGTTAAAGGACCTGTTCGCCAATGCAACTCGTGAGGCAATACTTTTTTTGTTGTTTAAAATAAATATGGGCTTGTTGTATTCCGAGATCCTTCCTGTGTACCAATGGCAAGTTTGATAGAACTTTGTTTATAGCCATTCAGACCTATATTTATTTTCCAGAAGAATATATTTTATCCGCCATACATCCCCAGCGGGGATGAATTATTTTAGCATGGATGGTAAACTATATAGAGCTAAAGCAAAAACGATGTCGATTAATCGAACATCGTTTTTGCTTTAGCTCCTTTAATTCCTTAATAAAATATTTTATAGCTGGCTAACTGAACCACCTGAAGAATGATTGACTGATTTTGATTTAGGATTACCTGAATATTCGACTTTTGCTCCTGATGAAACATTTGCGTTTAATTCATTGGATACATTGATTTTCAATCCGGCACCTGAGCTACCATTAACCGTTAAATCTGTGGTCTTCAGGTTCTGTAAAAATGCTTTACCATTTGAGGACATATTTACAGTGGTCTGTTTGGCCAAACCAGAAAGGGTCAATTCTCCAGAACTGGAAGCATTGATTGCCAATTTTTCGGTCTTTAATTCACCTGACATTTTACCGGCAGAACTGAGGTTTATTTCCGAAGAGGTAGCTTCAACCTTTCCAGTTTTCAATTTTCCCGCAGAGGAGAGGTCTGCATTGAAATTATTGACACTTATTGGATCTAAGATCTCTAATGATCCTGCTGAACTGATTGCAATTGAATTAATGGTAGAATTGCTATATACAGTAACCTTCAATGAATTAGCATTTCTGATATTGCTGCCTCTTTTTACCTGGATCTTTAAATTCCCGCCCCTGACCTCAGTTACAATTTTATCTAATAGATCTTGTCGGGAAACATCGACTACCACTTCATTTTTTGAAGATTTGATAAACTTAGCTTGAATACCTGAAGCAACCGAAATCCCTGAAATATTACCGATTTTTCTAGTTTCATGATGCTGTGCATGCGCCAATGTAATAAAGGCTAACATGATGACTGTTAGTGTAATTTTCATTTTTTATAATTGATTAGTTTGAAGCTGCCATATCAAACAGCATTCTTACCATAAATGTAATTATTTTTTTCAGAAAAATTCTTTTTCAATGGATCGCTCTAACCAAAAAAATAATGCATAAATCATTTGTTTAGGCCAATTAAAAACAATATTTTCAATGTTTATCAGCAGAAATTCCCGATGACCCTATTAAATTATTTTAAGGAACTTTACCATATCAATGATGAGCTCGAGCAATTCTTTGATTCAATTATTGAAGTCAAAGAATATGCTAAAGGGGATGTAATCTTTGAGCCTGATACCTACTTAAAATATATTTATTTTATCGAATCTGGATTTACCAGGATTTACTATTATAAAAACAAAAGAGAAATAACACACTATTTCTTTGGTCCAAATAGCTTTGGAACCGGTATTGAAAGTGTCTTTTATAAAAAGCCATCTCTTTTTGGCTTTCAGGCATTGGCTCCTTCCAAGGTCTGCTTGATTCCGTTTGCAGCAATTGAAGAACTTTCTAATACAGATATTACCGTCAATAAGATTATTCAAAAAGTCCTTTTAGACTCCCTGATAAACTTTTCCAATAGGTTTTACAAAACCCAGTTTGAAACGGCTCATGAGCGTTATAATGCGTTGATTGAAGAAAATCCGGAGTTATTCCAAAATGCGTCTTTAGGACATATCGCTTCATACCTTGGCATTTCCCAACAGACACTCTCGGTAATACGGGGGATCAAATAGTAATTTTTCTATATCCACCTGCAGCTAATTTTATCTTCCATACTCAATAAGATCATTTTAATGGTATTTATTATGGATTGAATTTTAGATAAATGTTCTTTTTTAAGATATCTGAAATTTATTCATCTAAAACACTTGCATCTTTGTCTTGTTAAAAGATTAAGTCAAACTGATTCAAAATGGATTTTAAAATTAATAAAACCTTATCAAGCTTAGCTTTCGTGTTGATTACAACCATGACTGCTTATGGGCAAGAGGGGCTGGAAGCTTTCAGAGCACCTGTTGAAAAGGCAGTTAATTATAATAAATCACTGATCAATGCCAACCTTGAAAATCAAAAGGTAGCATTGGACCGTGAAAACGTAAAAGGAAAGTTGTTGCCGACTGTTTCTGCAAATGCCATGTATGGTTACCTGAACAGCAACATTGATGTGGATCTTCCTGCTAAAACCTTGCCTTTGCTAGGTACCAGCATTTTTGATGGTTCTCAACGCATGAATCTATCTACTCAAATTGGAATGGCTGGCGTAACAGCTACCCAGGTCATATTCAGTGGTCTGCAGATCACTAACGGGCAAAAGGCATTGGAACAGAAATTTAAAGCGCAACAATTGATGACTGAAGCTGGTTATGATGAATTGGCCCAAGAAGTGTTGCACAGTTTTGACCAATTGATGCTCCTGAAAGAAGTTGACCTGTTGATTATCGACTCTGAGAAAAGATTGAATAAGGAGCACGTCAAAGTGGTGAAAGGAATTGAAAATGGCTTTGCAATCCCATATGACCGCGATAAGATTAAGTTGGCGATGTTGGAGTTGGAAAGTAAAAAAGCAGAGGTGCAAAGTAATAGGGAGCTCCTGTACTTTAAGCTACAGGAACTGACAGGGATGGATATTGAGGAGTTGGAAGCTGTCAATTATCAGCTTCAAGAGATCAATCTGGAAATGGAATCGGCTAAACAGATGAACAGAAAGGAGCTTCAAGCACTGGAAGCCTCTCAAAAAGCCTATGAATATGTGTTGAAAAAAGAAAAGGGAGCCAAGCTTCCGCAGGTATTTGCATTTGGGAATGTTTCCTATTTCAATGCTTTTGGTACAAATGCTACCTTGAAAGACCTTCCACATTTGGGTGATTTAAAATTAGAAGCCAATCATTTAAGGATGGCACCCAATTTTGCTTTGGGAGTAGGGGTCAAATGGACCATATTTGAAGGAAAAGCCCACAAAACGGCGATTGATAAGGCAAGATTGGATATTCAGATCAATGAAAACAAACTTGCTGACACCAAGGAGAAGCTTTCCCTATTACAGCGAAAAACTGAAGTAGATTATAATTTGGCCATGAAAAAAATAAGCGTGAGCAACCAGCAAGTTGAAATTGCCAAGAACAATCTACACTTAGCTTCTCGACAGTTTGAAGAAGGCTTGGCGGATGTGACAGAAAGGTTGGAAGCAGAAAATGAATTTTACAAACAATCATTGGGCTTTTACAACCAAGTCTTAAATCAGCGCTTGGCAGCATCGGAGTTATTGAAAGCAAACGGAAACTTATACCAAACCATCACTAGATAATCATGAAAAATATTATATACACAATAGCAGGCATTATTCTTTTACAAAGTTGTTCTGGGGACAATGCTAAAAAGGAAACAAAATTAGAAGGAAAAATTGAACGTGATCAAATCGCGGTGACCACAAAAATCCCGGGAAAGATCCAGAAGATTCTAGTGGAGGTAGGAGAGTCTGTCCACAAAGGGGATACCTTGATCGTACTGGAGTTACCAGAAGTAGATGCGAAATCAATTCAAGCTGAAGGGGCATTAGCTGCCGCACAGGCTCAATACGAAATGGCTGTGAAGGGTGCAACTGATGGACAGTTGAAACAACTGCATGCCAAAGTAGATGGTCTCAAGGAACAATTTGATTTTGCTCAGAAGTCCCTGGACCGCATGAACAATCTCTTAAAGGATTCATTGATTGCTCAACAGAAATATGATGAAGTATATGCAAAATATCAAGGTGCAAAGAATCAATACCTTGCTGCCCAGGCTGAATTAGCAGATGTACAGCATGGTGCCCGTATTGAGCAACAAAGAATGGCCTTAGGCCAGAAAGAGCGTGCCCTAGGTGCTGTGGACGAAGTTAAAGTTGCCGGCAAAGAAAGGTATATCCTAGCACCGCAAGATATGACTGTAGAAAACATCAATCTGCAGGTCGGTGAGCTTGCCTTGGCAGGATACAGCTTGGTTTCGGGATACATCAATGACGCCACCTTTTTTAGGGTAACCATTCCTGAAAGCAAGGTAAAAGACTTTACAAAAGGACAAGAGAAAATCCTTACCGTTCCATATTTGGACAATAAGGAAATCAAGGCTAAAGTAGAAACCATTAAACCCTTGAGTTCTTATGCAAATATCTCCACGGCGTATCCTGATTTTGAAGAACAGGAGACCTTATTTGAAATCCATTTAAAACCAGTGGACAAACAGGAATCTAAGGATCTATTAACTAAAGCGACTTTCTTAGTCAAACAAAACTAATTAGCATGAAGAATTTTTGGAGTTTAATAATAAGAGAATTCAAGCTTTTCTTTCAGAATAAAGTATTGCTTGTCCTTTTCCTTGGTGCTCCTGTGCTATATGGTGTTTTGGTAGGCGGAGTATATAAGAAGGGTAAAGTTACTAATTTACCCATCATTGTAGTGGATGAAGACAGAAGCCCATTGAGTAGACAGTTGATCGATATGTTTGAGGAAAATGAAGTCATTTATGTGGCAAAGGTTCTCAACGATCCTTTTAAGGCTAAAGATGAAGCCATGAAAACGGAATCAACCGTAGTCGTTCAGATCCCTCGTAATTTTTCGTCCGACATTAATTATAATCGAAGTACGGAACTGACCTTGTTTGTCAATGCCTCCAACACCTTGACTTCCAATTACGCCATGATGGCCGTGAATGTTGCTGCATCGACCTTAAAAGCAGGAATCCAGATCAAAGCTCAACAGAAGAAAGGTGTACCTGAATTCGTTGCCAGCAAACAGTTTGAACCTTTTAAGATTACCATGATCAAGCAAAATATCCGCAGTGGTAACTACCTGTATTTTATGTTGCCAGGGGTACTGTTAACGGTATTGCAACAGGTTATGATGCTTGGACTGGCACTGAGCTTTGCCTCAGAGTTCGAAAAAGGCACGTTCAACGAATTGGTCGGCAGATCTAAAAACGTATTTGTTCTGATCTTGGTAAAAATTTTGCCATATATCCTAATGTCCTTCCTGATCTTTGGACTGTACTATGCTTATTCGATTTGGTATAGGATGCCATTAGAACTCGATGGCTGGACTTTCTTTGGATCAACCATGTTATTCCTCTTGGCAGTAAGCTTTATCGGTGTGCTGGTCAGTATCGCTATTCCAAGTCAGTTGAAGGCTACAGAGATCTTGATGGTCATCGCGACCCCAAGTTTTATCTTGAGTGGTTTTACATGGCCATTGAGCCAAATGCCTGATTGGGTGGTAGGCATTGCGAAAATGATTCCATTGACGCACTATTTACAGATTTTCCGTACCTTAATGATCGAAAAAGGTACATCGGCATATTTGCATGGCCCGATTTTAGGATTAGCCATAATTGCAATAGTTACCTTTATAGCTTCAATAATTCTCTTGCAGTTGAAGATCAATAAGGCTAAAAAAGAAAATAAAACAAAAGAAAATACGCAACATGCAATAGGGTAGAGCCCATACAATTTTATTCTTTTAAGAAGAACAACTCATAAAATTGTACAGCTCCTTCTGACCTTATTCGAGACACATTCCGAAATTTCCGAATATGTCTCGAATAAGGTCAAAACATGGTTAGAATGATTCGAACCCAATATCAATAATAAAGGGTAATAAAAAAACGATCAGATGCTTACACCTGATCGTTTTTATGCTCCGAAAATAGCGCGGACTAATATTTTATTCTGTTATAATTCCTTTGCTTTTATTTCCACTGATCCTTCTCTACCAGGAGAACCAGAGTAAATCTGTCCTTGTGGCATTCCTCTTAAGCCAGGATAAGACATAGAGATACGGCTGTAGATCTGTCCAATCTCACTAGTTGGATTAACCCTAAGACCACCTTCTTTAATATCAACAAATAAGTAATTGTTGCCTTTTTTATCCTTGGTTTGTGGATTGACTCCTGTTGGATCATAGGTAATACTAACTTTTCCACCGTTGCCATTCGGGAATGTCTTGGTACCGTTGAAGGCATCCAAACCTCTAGCAATTATGAATAGGGATCCCAATTTTTTAAAATTGATGTCCATATCTATATTGGTTGCATTGTTCTTGCTGTCTTGCCCGGTAATCACCACATTTTTTCCGATTTCAGCATATCCAATTTCGAGTTTTACATCCTTTTTGGCATAGAATTCTATTTTGGATTTATCTTTCATGATCAATGTATCTATTTTCAAGATCATGGAAGAATCTCCTCTGCTGAAAACTTTTTTGTCTTTTTTCCCAAGCTCTAGGCGTGGAATATGTTGAACTTCTTGCGCATATGTAAAGAAGCTACCTAAAATTAACGCTAAACTTAATATGTATTTCATTTCATTATCCTCCTGTATATTAGGACAATATTATTGGAAAAAAGTTTAATTTTCAGCCTTCATATATTCCACTATCAATTTAGCGGTTTTTTCGGAGGCACCGGGAGTTCCCATTTTCTCCATAAGGACATCATAATTTTCTAACACACTTGCCCGATGCTCAGGGTTAGATATCAATAAACCAAGTTCATCGGAAATATTAGACGTGGTACAATCTTTCTGGATCAATTCGATTACGGAAAGATAATCGTTGATCAGATTAACCAAAGAGATAAACCGAACTTTAATGACCTGTCTAGCAATCATGACCGAAATAGGATTTGCTTTATAGACGACCACCTGTGGCACCCTTAGGAGTGCAGTTTCCAAGGTCGCTGTACCACTGGTCACCACTGCTGCCTCAGCATGCTTTAGAAGGTCATAGGTTTGATTAAATATGACTGGGATAGGGTAATCGCCAATATACCTTTGATATAGGCTCAGGTCAATATTGGGGGCTCCGGCAATGACAAGTTGATGCGCAGGAAAACGATTGTACAGATCTACCATTTCAGGAAGGAGATGCTCGATTTCCATTTTTCTGCTTCCCGGCAATAATGCAATAATCGGACTTTTGTCCAAGCCATTTTTTTCTCGGAAATCAGGTTGGAACTTATAGGCTGAAATTGCATCCAATAGGGGATTGCCTACATAGTCTACATCATATCTGAATTCTTTATAGAACTTGACCTCAAATGGAAGGATACAGAACATATGGTCCACCACTTTTTTGATCTTGTAAACGCGTTTCTGATTCCAGGCCCAAATTTTAGGCGAAATATAATAGTTGACCGTAATTCCGAGCTTCTTGGCAAACTCGGCTATTTTCATATTGAAGCCAGGGAAATCAATCAGGATCAGACAGTCAGGTTGGACCTTTTGTATATCCTCCTTCACTTTTTTAAGGTTCCTGGAAATGCTTCGAAGGTTCATCAAAACCTCCACGAAGCCCATAAATGCCATTTCAGAGGTATGGATCAGGACAGGGACTTCGGCAGCCTCTTGCATCTGATCGCCTCCAACAATATGGAATTCAGCTTCGGGGTCTTCTTTTTTTAATGCTTTGATCAGGTTTGCACCATGCAGATCGCCTGATGTTTCACCGGCTATTAAGTAATACTTCATTGCAACAATTAATCTTTAAAGATAAGGATTCTTATAACCATGATGCAATAAAAGGGGAAAATCCATAGGATTAAATGACAAAGGCTGCAAAATTACTTGCAGCCTTTGGATATGAGGTATCGGAAAATATTAGATTCCCAATTCAACTTGGAACATGGCGCCCCAAGAGCTTTTGTCATTACTGTTGTTGAAATGGCCATCTTTGAAGGTATAGTTACCGTTCAATTGGAATTTCAAGCGGTGGGCTTTCATATATTTGGTAAGGCCCAATTCCACCACTTCGGTCTGTCTCTCAAATGCCTTGATCTCACTATCCGGCTGAACCAAGGTGTATCTACCTGCTATTTCATAGCCATGGTTCAATAGATAGGACATTTGCTGGTTTACACCCCATCCCTTATATGCTACAGTTTCCTGTGGCTTTTCTTCATCTGTGATGTTAAATGGATTATCTACGTCACGACGCATATATTCAGCTTGGTATGCAAATCCACTGTATTTAAACATCGCATCCGCAAATGTGGTTTTGAAAGTGAAAGGATTTTGTACAAACCTACCTAACTGGCCACCTTCTCTTTTGGTTCTATCGTTATAACTGTAGCCAGCACCAATAGATACTTTTGGTGTTTCTTCTCGTTCTAAGTCACCTTCTTGGTAATCATTTTCATTGGTAAATTTACCCAAAGGGAGGAATTCAACACGACCGGTATATGCTAAACCAGGATCGGTTGAAGCTGCAGCACGGCCTTCACCGGTTGAGATAGCGGCTTTTGCGTTGAATGGCATATTTCCGATTTTCTTACTCAAGTTCAGGGAAATACCAAAGTCACGGTCAAGGGTAAAGTTGTCATTTACCAAGGAACGATCGGCGAACTGCAATTGACCCGAGGAATTTACACGTTGTCGGTTACCCGGTAATTTATTCTGTCCAAAGGAGATATAGAAGTCATCCGAAAAGTTATAGAACATCACCGCGTCCCTTACGATATTTGCTACCTTGGTATCATCGTAATCCTGGTCACTGCGGGTAAAGGCCAATTGTACCGAATAAGAAATCTTTGGGGTATAGATGTATCCATCCATACGCATACGCAGTCTTCTGATCCTGGCATCAAATTTACCATCGTCGATATCATTCAGTTCCTGTTTGAAACCTAAACGGTTTTGCATTCTAAAACGAAAGTTGATATAGAACAAAGAGTCATTCGATTTATACTGAATACCTTTGAAATTCAATATTGTTGCACGGTCATCTCTTTCTTGAGCCTGTGCCATACATAGGCCTAAAAAGATGAATGCCGAGGTTAATAAGAGCTGTTTTAGGTTTTTCATATTATATTGAAGGTTCTTGTTGACTTAAACAGTGAAAACTTCCCAATCCCCAAATAATATCAACGGAATCGATTCCGATTACTTTTCTATCAGGGAAGACACTTTGAATAATTTCTAAGGCTTTTTGATCATTTTTATCATTAAAAACAGGTACAATAACCACTCTGTTTGCAATGTAAAAGTTTGCGTATGAAGCAGGTAGCCTTTGCTCATCGTATTCTACCGGTCTTGGCATTGGCAATTCAATTACCTTTAGAGAGCGACCATCCAAAAGCTTCATGCCTTTTAAGTTTTCTAGGTTCTCCTGTAATAAAGCATAATTTTCATCCGATTTATCTTCCTCAACGACCGTTAGAACGGTGTCCTCTGAAACAAATCTCGTAATATCGTCGATATGTCCATCCGTATCATCACCAACAATACCGTCACCTAACCATAGGACTTGGTCTTGGCCATAGTAATCCTTTAGGTAAGTTTCAATTTGTTCCTTGTTGAGATGAGGGTTTCTGTTTTCGTTCAAAAGGCAAGCGGTGGTGGTCAGGATAGTTCCTTTACCATTAAATTCTACGGATCCACCTTCCATCACGATTGGCGGAGTAAAGAGTTTAAGATTGAATTCCTTCGCGATTTTTGTGGGTACTACATCATCTAGATCAAATGGTGGATATTTTCCGCCCCAAGCATTGTAACCCCAGTCAACGATAGCTTTCTCGCCGGTTTCGCGATTGATCACAAAGGCAGGGCCATGGTCACGGCACCATGCATCATTGGTCGGGTTGAAATAGAAGCTGATGTTTTCCATTTTAGCACCTGATTTTTCAATATGAGAAAGAGCAAATGCTTTCATTTCTTCATCAGCAACATTGATGCGGACAAGTTGATCTTCGGCAACCAGCTTGATAAACTGGGCATATGGTTCGTAAATGGTTTCGATTTTTCCTGGCCAAGATTCTTCCTTGTGTGGCCAACTTAACCAAAGTGCCTCCTGTTTTTCCCATTCTGCTGGAAAAACAAAGCCTTGAGCTTTGGGGGTATCTTGAAATGAATATAAATCTGAGTTGATATGCGCTGTCATAATAAATTAGCGTAAAAAAACTATGTTTCGTGGTACAAAACATAGTTCTTTTTATATTTTAAATTAGAGCTTATTAATCTTCGTCAATAAACCTTTTGGTAATTGGGCTATAGGTTTCAATACGTCTGTCACGTAGGAAAGGCCAGTGTTTGCGGAAATAATCGGATTGATTTAAATCGATTTCCACCACTTCCACTTCCTCTTTATCATGAGAGGCTAAGTACAATAATTTACCCTGTGCATTGGTAGCAAAACTACCGCCCCAGAATTTCATGGCACCATCTTGTTCAAAACCAACGCGGTTTACCGATACTACCGGAACTCCATTTGCAACTGCGTGAGAGCGTTGGATAGTTTGCCAAGCATTATATTGGTCTTGATTGGTTTCCTCGTCTTGATCAGTCGCCCAACCGATAGCAGTAGGGTAGAACATGATTTCAGCACCCATAAGGGCAGTGATCCTGGATGCTTCCGGATACCATTGATCCCAACAGATCAACACGCCAATCTTACCGAATTTTGTATTGAATACTTTATATCCTAGATCACCTGGGGTGAAATAGAATTTTTCGTAAAATGCCGGATCATCAGGGATATGCATCTTGCGGTATTTACCAAGGTAAGAACCGTCTGCATCTAAGATAGCTGTGGTATTATGATATAATCCTTGTGCTCTTTTTTCGAATAGAGAAGCAATGATTACTACTCCTAAATCTTTAGCCACGGCAGAAAGGGCATCTGTAGAAGGTCCAGGGATTGCTTCTGCTAAATCAAAATTATCGTAATCTTCCACATCGCAGAAATACAAAGAAGTAAATAACTCTTGTAAACATACAATTTGTGCACCTTTGGCAGCAGCTTCACGAACTTTCTCAATAGCTTTGTTTAGGTTCGTTTGTTTGTCTTTTACACAAGACATTTGAACCATACCAACTTTTACTTTACTCATTTTTTAATAATATATTGGACTTAGCGCAAAGATACTATAATTTCATGGCTTAAAGTCAAATTTGGGCTTTTGATATGTAGTATTAATACCATTTTTTTACTTTTGGATAATGCGAAAGATCATTCATATCGACATGGATGCGTTTTATGCTTCTGTGGAACAGCGCGATTTCCCTGAATTTAGAGGAAAGCCCCTTGCTGTCGGCGGTTCGCCAGATGGCAGGGGAGTTGTGGCCACTGCAAGCTATGAAGCCCGGAAATTTGGTGTGAAATCGGCAATGTCTTCCCGTATGGCTTTGCAACTGTGCCCACATTTACTTTTTACCTATCCGAGATTTGATGTCTATAAGGAGGTTTCTAATCATATACGTTCCATATTCAGCCGATATACGGACTTGATCGAGCCTTTGTCCTTAGATGAGGCCTATTTGGATGTAACAGAAGATAAGCAGGGGATAGGTTCAGCAATTGAAATAGCGAAGCAAATTAAAGATGCCATTTCTGAAGAACTGGGTTTAACCGCCTCTGCTGGGGTTTCGGTCAATAAGTTTGTGGCTAAAATCGCCTCCGATTTCCAGAAACCTGATGGCTTGACTTTTATTGGGCCTTCGAAGATCGTTTCATTTCTGGAAAAATTGCCTATCGAGAAGTTCTTTGGAGTCGGAAAAGTAACGGCCAAAAAGATGAACCAAATGGGGATATTCAATGGACATGACCTGAAGAGGTTTTCGGAAATAGAGATGATCCAGCATTTCGGAAAGTCGGGAAAGTTCTTCTATCAAATTGTCCGTGGGGAGGATAACCGCCCTGTTAAACCCAATAGGATCAGTAAGTCCATCGGGGTGGAAGATACTTTTGAAACAGACCTAAGGGAACGGGAGGATATGGTGGAAGAAATAAAGAGGATTTCAAGCAAATTATTCAAGCGCCTCAAAAAAGCAGAGAAGTTTGGTAAGACCATTACCTTAAAGGTGAAGTTTGGAGATTTTACGCAGATTACAAGAAGCCGGACCTTTTTCACGCCCATGGAACAGCTCGTGGATATCGAGAATCAAGCCCTGGACCTTTTGAATAAACTGGATCTGCAAGAAAGTCGGGTCAGGTTACTGGGAGTTACGATTTCGAATTTTCATGATTTAGAAGCTGTGGAAGAGGGATATCAATTGACTCTATTCTAGAGAAGGAACACCTTTTAATTGTAGGACTTTGTTGGGATATAATGTTGCATAGCTTTCTGCTAAGTGGTTCATGTAAAAGTTATTGATCACCAGATCATCTTGGCTGACAATATTTTCAATATCCATGTTTTCATCTTCATTTTCAACGAATCCAATGGCATATACCTTATTGTCCTTATAATATACATAGCTTTTCTCGTTCATGTTCCTTCCTTTGTCCAAAATCACAAAACTGCGTTTCTGGTCGGTCAAGGACTCAATAGCTTGGGTTACTTTGAGATTGTACTCATCCAATGCGGGTAAGGTTTTATTTGAATTAATTTCCTTTGATTCCTTCGGCAAATTTGGATTAGAAAAGAAGGAGCATAAGCGCAAATCTAGTTCGAATTCTTGCACCAATTTGAGTAAAAGTTGCGTTGATTCATGAACGCTATTGAAATAGTAAATGGGTTTTACATTTTTTCGAACCTGGCAGATGGAAAGCCTGATATATCCATTTTGATCTTCATAGTCCAATAGACCGTATTTGGGTTCAAACTTCTTTAGAGCTCGGTTGTAGATCGGCCAGTTCTTCTTGATCAGGTGGCACTCCAATAGAAATGCCATTAATTCAGTTCCAGTTTCCTGGAATTCAATATAGCAGATTTCATTGATAAAGCTTTGTCTCCTTTGTCCTGTATTATTTCCCGTAAAATGGGAAATCACCCTTTTCTTAATATTGTTTGCTTTACCGACATAGATTATCTTGGAACTGGAATTCTTAAAGATATATACTCCGGTACTCATGGGAAGGTTATTGACCTGCTCAGAGGAAATATGGGTCGGGATGCGCTGCTCCTTAGCCTTATGTTTGATGGAGTTTTCAATAATTTGATGGCTATCGGCTTCCTGAAGTTGCTGGAATAAGGTAACCGTAGCTTCGGCATCTCCCTTCGCTCGGTGCCTATCCTGTATGTCAATGCCTAAGGATTGGCAAAGACGCCCAAGACTATATGAATTAAGGTTTGGAAAGATCTTTTTTGATAACCTGACAGTACAGAGCCTGGATGCTTTCCAGTCGTAACCTGAACTTTTCAGGGAAGATTGGATGAAGGAATAATCGAAATGTACGTTATGGGCAACAAAAATCTTGTTCTCCAAGAGACTGAAAACCTTTTCTGCCACATCAGCAAAAACAGGGGAGTCCTTGACCATTTCATCTGTAATGCCCGTAAGAGCTTGGATATGGAATGGAATAGGTTGTTCAGGATTGATTAAGGTGCTGTATTCGTTTATTACTCGATCGCCATCATAAATGAAAATAGCTATTTCAGTAATTTGACTGGCAGAGGCATAACCACCAGTGGTTTCGATATCGACTATAGCAAAGTGTGAAGACTCCATTAAACAAAAATAATACTAATAATTTTATTTACTAAAATTATTAGTATTATTTTCAATTAATCTTTAAAGATTATAGTAATTCAACTCCTTGGTCTAGGAGTTCTTCTTTTTTCTTTGGATCCCAGATACTTACTTGAACCTCTCCAATATGTTTTAGTTTCAACATAAACATGCAGATTCTGGATTGACCGATACCACCGCCAATGGATTCTGGCAATAGATCGTTCAATAACATCTGGTGGAAGGTCAGTTTTTGTCGGTCTAGGCTGTTTCTGATTTCCAATTGGGTCATCAGTGCTTTTTTATCGACACGGATTCCCATGGATGATAGTTCAAAGGCAGAACCTAGGATAGGGTTCCACACCAAGATATCACCGTTTAACCCTCTGTATCCAAGGCTATTGTCTGTGCTCCAATCATCATAATCTGCTGCACGGCCATCATGGGCAAGCCCGTTGGAAAGAGCGCCTCCAATTCCATACAGGAATACGGCCCCATATTCCTTTGAGATAGCGTTTTCTCGCTCTTTAGGAGATAGGTGCGGATAAGCTAACAACAATTCTTCGGAAGAAATGAACTTGATTTCTTTTGGAAGGATAGTTTCTACATGAGGATATTTTTCCGCAACCGCTTGTTCGGTAGAATAGATTACTCCGTAGATTTTTTCTACAGTTTCTTTCAGGAAATCTAGATTACGGTCATCGTAACGGATGCATTTTTCCCAGTCCCATTGATCCACATATATAGAATGGATCGGGGAGTAATCTTCATCGGGGCGTAATGCTCGCATATCAGTTAGGATACCTTCTCCAGGTTCCATTTCCAATTCTTTCAATCTGATTCTTTTCCATTTTGCCAAGGAGTGCACTACAACGGCTCTTTGGTCGGATAATGATTTGATCGGGAAAGACACAGGTCTCTCGATTCCATTTAAATCATCGTTAATTCCTGTCCCATCCAAGACCACTATTGGTGAAGAAACAGGTGTGAGGTTTAATACTTCCTTCAATCGAGATGCAAATGTTTCTTTAACAAACGTGATCGCTTGCTCTCTTTTTAAAATATGACGTCCCATTAAAAATTTTACAATATAAACATAGCTTAGTAAGACATCTGTCCACTAATTTTCATAATCGAAACAAAAATAACAAAATGTTAATGATTTGCAGATTTTATTGAAAAAATAACTACAATATATTGGGTCTCTGATGAATTTATTTAAAGCTTTTGTTCTAAAGCTTTCAAAATCGCACTTGCTTTGGTATAACATTCGGCGAATTCATGTGCTGCATTAGCATCTACAGTGATGGCACTGCCGGTATGGAAGGATAGGTATTGTTGGGTTTTATTGAAGAGAATGGTACGGATGACCACGTTAAAGTCAAAATCACCGTCTGCAGAAAAGTATCCAATAGCTCCTGAATACACTCCGCGACGTGATGTTTCGTATTTATCACATAATTTCATGGCTGAAATCTTTGGTGCACCAGTCATTGAACCTGCCGGAAAGGTGTTTCGGATAACTCCAGTTTCAGTTAGGCTTTCATCCATTTCACAAGATACCGTGGAAATCATTTGGTGGACATGTTCAAAGGTATAGATTCCGAGTTTCTCCGTCACTTCAACTGTTCCCGGAATGGCACTTCTCGTCAGGTCATTTCGAACGAGATCCACAATCATGACGTTCTCTGCAATCTCTTTGGGATTTCTTGCAAGATTGTTCCTCAACTCTTCATCTTCTTTTGCATTCTTTCCTCGAGCTGCAGTTCCTTTGATCGGTTGGGAAACCAAAGTTTTTCCTCTTTTTGCAAGAAAGCGTTCGGGAGAAGCGCTGATGATGTACTTGTCCCTGACCTTGATGAAAGATGAGAAAGGAGTAGGGGAAAGGCTATTCAAACGCAGGTACAGGGCTTCTGGATTATCAAGCTCTACTTGCTCGTCAAAAAACTCCTGACAGAGGTTGGCTTCATATATATCACCCTGATAAATATGCCTTTGGATATTGTTGAATGCATCAAAATATCCTTCTTGATCCATTCTAGGATGTATCTTGCCCTTAAATTGATAATGCAGGTCCAAGCTTGGGAACATACTGATCTCTTCAAATGTTTGTTGAGGATCCTCCGCAGTGATACTGATGGTATCCTTGTTGAATTCAATTAAAATCTGAGGAATAAAGAAGTATGCATCGGGAAAACCAAGTGGATTAGGGTGGTTGGTTTGAAGATCTTCGACTTCGTTTTTGAGATCATAACTAAGAAATCCCGGTATCAAGGTGTCTGGATACCGGGATTTAAAGTTTTCTAGATCAGTAAAGACTGATCCTACATTGGCTGAGAATTCCTCCTTAGCACCGATGGCTAATAGATTCCCAATCTTTGAATATTGATTTTGGAAACCATTTGATTGAAAAAGACATACCGTATCAAATCCTTTAGACCAATTAAGTGCCTGAAGTAAGAATGTAGAAGAGTCCGTTTCAAAAATGGCTTTTGCCATGTTTCTTATAAAACAATAGTTTGCGTACGATCTGGACCTACTGACAAATACTTAATTGGCACATTCAATTCTTGTTCTAAGAATGCGATGTAATTGTTCAATGCAGCTGGAATTTCATCTTTACTACGGATACCAGTCAAATCTGTATTCCATCCTTCAACTTCTTTCAGGATAGGCTCAGGTTGGTGAGTTATGATTTCATATGGCATGTAATCGATGGTTTCACCTTGGTATTTATAGTGTGTACAAACGTAGATCTTGTCAAAAGTATCCAATACATCCGCTTTCATCATAATCAATTCGGTAACCCCGTTGATCATAATGGCATATTTCAATGCAGGAAGATCGATCCATCCGGTACGACGAGCTCTACCTGTAGTCGCGCCAAACTCATGACCTAATTGACGTAATTTCTCGCCAGTTTCATTTTCAAGTTCTGTCGGGAATGGACCGCCACCTACACGAGTTGCATAGGCTTTAAAGATTCCGAATACTTCTCCGATTTTGTTTGGAGCAATTCCTAAACCTGTACATGCACCAGCAGTAGTGGTATTTGAAGAAGTTACGAATGGATAAGAACCGAAGTCAACATCCAGAAGAGTTCCCTGTGCACCTTCTGCCAACACACGTTTACCGTCTTTTAAGTATTGGTTTACAAGGTGTTCAGAGTCTACATGAGGAATAGATTTCAAGAATTCGATAGCATCCATGAACGCTTTTTCCTTTTCAGAAAAATCAGGAATCTCACCATAGTGAGCTAACATGGAAAGGTGCTTTTGCTTAAGTTTTTCGTAACGCTCCATAAAGTCCGGAAGAGTAGTATCTCCGACTCTTAAGCCATTACGGCCAGTTTTGTCCATATAAGTTGGACCGATACCTTTAAGTGTAGAACCGATCTTACCAGCACCCATATTAGATTCAGATGCTGCATCCAATAGTTGATGGGTTGGTAATATTAAGTGTGCTTTACGCGCAATTACCAAGTTCCCTTTACCAACTGGATCGAATCCAGCAGCTTTAAGGTTGTCCAATTCTCTTTTTAGGATGATAGGGTCGATTACAACACCGTTACCGATTAGGTTTAGGGTTCCTTCATTGAAGATTCCTGAAGGAATAGTGTTCAATACAAATTTCTTGTTGTCAAACTCTAAAGTGTGTCCCGCGTTTGGTCCGCCTTGGAAGCGAGCGATCAAATCATATTTTGGACAAAAAACATCAACGATTTTCCCTTTTCCCTCGTCTCCCCACTGCAATCCCAATAGCACATCAACTTGCATAGTATTACTTGAAATTTATTAGTTAAAATTTATTTTGTTTATTCACGAATCAAAAAAAATTCGGAAAAAGGTGCTAATGTGCCTTTTTCCGAACAAAGGTATATATTAATTCCTCGAATGTTAAATTAATTTGAAATTACTGCTTCTTTTACGGGAGCCTCTTGGTTGAGTTTACTTTTTCTGCAGTCTGCACAGATTCCATATAGGTTTAGGGAATGGTGCTTGATATCAAAGTTCAATAGATCACCAATCATAGATTGGATCTGGTATACCCTAGGGTCACAAAATTCCACTACTTTATTGCATTCGATGCAGATAACGTGGTCATGTTGCTTGTAACCATACGATTTTTCGAACTGAGCCATATTGCGGCCAAACTGATGTTTGGTCACCAAGTCACATGATACCAGTAATTCTAAGGTATTATATACCGTCGCTCTACTTACACGGTATTTTTTGTTTTTCATGTGGATATATAGAGACTCTACATCGAAATGGTCTGATCTCGAGTAGATTTCTTCTAAGATTGCATAACGCTCAGGTGTTTTTCTGAGATTTTTGTTTTCTAAGTAGGCTTCAAAAATCTTCTTTACGGTTTCGTAATTTTCCCCTTGTTTCATAAGGTATTTCCTTTATAAGTTCCAAATTTACCAAAATAGGATGGTAATATCCATGTGAAAATGTCAAGACCTTGTAAGTCTTTAGTTTTCTGACTCATATCGTGTTACTCCAGTAATGCCTGGAATCTGCTTCAAATGCTTGATTAAACTATCTAATTGATTGGTGTCGTTTACAAAGACCATGATATCCCCTTCAAATATCCCTTCGTTACTGGAAATGGAAAGAGAACGGATGTTCACCTTGAAGTCCTGCGAAATGACGGTTGTGATCTTATTTACTAAGCCCACATCATCAATACCGACTATCTTCAATCCAGTTAAGAAGGCGACATTATTGTGCAATGATGCCCATTTCGCTTTTAATATCCTATAGCCATAGTTAGCCATCAATTTTGAAGCATTCGGGCAACTTGTACGGTGAATCTTGATGCCATCATTAACGGTCAAGAACCCAAAGATATCATCACCAGGGATTGGGTTACAGCATGGTGCCAATGTATAATCTACTTTCTGATAATCATCGCCGATCAGGATGGTATCATCCTTTTTGTTGATCTTCTCCACCAACCCATTGATATGGGACTGGAATTGATTTTGATTGGCGTCTTCAGAACGCTCATTGGCAACAAAATTCCTAAGGTTCTTAATATCGATAGCACCCTTGGCCACATTATAGAATAACTCCTGCGAACTAGGGAACTTAAAGAAATTAGCAATTTTATTGATGTTTTCCGTGTTGTAGGTAATCTTCAAAGATTTCAGTTTTCTCTCCAAAATCTCCTTACCATCCTCAGCAACACGACGTTTCTCCTCCTTCAAGGATGATTTGATTTTTGACTTCGCCTTTGCCGTTACAACAAAGTTTAGCCAATCTTCTTTTGGGGTCTGTTTACTGGAGGTGATAATCTCTACCTGATCACCATTCAGAAGTTCGTGGCTCAGGGGAACCAGTTTATGGTTTACCTTGGCGCCAATACAAGTTGCACCAATATCGGTATGGATTTCAAAGGCAAAGTCAAGAGCCGTAGCTCCGTTCGGAAGCTGCACCAAGGTACCTTTAGGCGTGAAGATAAAGATCTCGTCGGAGAACAAGTTCATTTTAAAATCATCCACAAAGTCCAGGGCGTTAGGTTCCGGATTGTTCAAGATATCGCGTACCTTTTGGATCCATTGATCCAAACCATTGTCAGAGTTCGACTCTTTATATTTCCAATGGGCAGCAAAACCTTTTTCAGCAATCTCATTCATCCTTCTTGTCCTGATCTGTACTTCTACCCATTGACCTCTCGGGCCCATAACGGTCGTATGCAAAGACTCATAGCCATTTGCCTTCGGTGAAGACACCCAGTCACGCAAGCGGTCTGGATTCGGACGATAAAGGTCAGTTACGATTGAATAGACCTTCCAACATTCTGTTTTTTCCTTTTCATCATCTGTATCAATGATGATCCTGATTGCGAATAGGTCATACACCTCTTCAAAAGGAATGGACTTCTTGCGCATCTTGTTCCAGATGGAGTGGATGGACTTAGGTCTTCCAAAAACAGAAGCATTGATGCCTTCTTCAGCTAGAATTTCTTGAATAGGAGAAATGAAGTCAGCGATAAACTTTTCACGTTCAGCCTTCTTTTCATTCAGTTTCTTCGCGATAAACTTATACGTATCAGGATCCGTATATTTCATCGAGAGGTCTTCCAGCTCAGATTTTATGGCATACAAACCCAGTCGATGGGCTAGGGGAGCATAAAGGTAGCTGGTTTCCGAAGCGATCTTCAATTGCTTATGGCGGGCCATGAATTCCATGGTCCTCATATTATGAAGACGGTCAGCCAGTTTAATTAAGATTACCCTAACATCATCCGCTAGGGTCAACAGCATTTTTCTAAAGTTCTCGGCTTGCATGGAACTGTTCGGGTCAAAGATCCCAGAGATCTTGGTCAGCCCGTCGATGATACGGACCACTTTTTTTCCGAACTGTTCTTCGATATCTTGAAGGGTAACACTCGTATCCTCAACAACATCATGTAGCAATGCACAAACAATAGAAGTAGTTCCAAGTCCGATTTCTTCTGCAGCGATCTGTGCTACAGCGATAGGATGGTAAATATAAGGTTCGCCAGATTTCCGGCGCATATCTTTATGGCTTTCCAGTGCTAAATCGAAGGCCTTTCTGATCTGTTGCTTATCTCCTTTTTGAAGAGTGGGCTTACAAGCCCTTAAAAGTGCGCGGTATCTTTTACGGATTTCCTTATTTTCAGCCTCAATATCAATCACATATTCTTCCATAAAATTGCATTGCTATCAAAAAAAATAAAATAATTTGCTATATTTATTGAACAAATAATTAAAGATTTTATACTAAATTGTAAAGTATAAATATACAGAAAAAAAATGAATTTTATCGCATAGGGCTTATTATATTGATGATGTGTGGAAGTAACATAAAGTGGGTTTTTATCGCAGCGATCTTGTTTGTACTGCCAGGGATTGGCTTTGCTCAAACATTGATAAAACCTCAGTATGGACCGGGTAAACCTGAGGTGGTAGAACATTATGCAACTACAACCCTTGATAATGGCGAAGTTGTTCCTTGGTTCCCAATCGAGGAGGTTGTCATTTACGCTAGGCGAACATTTAAAACAGAAGAGGATAGGCAGAAATATTTAAGGTTAAGAAGGAATGTGATTCGGGTTCTTCCTTATGCTATCTATGCCCAAAAAAGATATGAGCAATTAGACCGGGACTTAGCCTTGGCCAATTCAAGGCGTGAAGAGAAGAGATTGATCAAGGAGTGCGAGCGAGAAATCAAGGATAAGATCACCTCAGAAGTCAAGAACCTCAGCGTTTCTCAAGGAAAGATCTTGATCAAATTGATAGAAAGACAGACTGGAAACACCAGTTATGACCTAGTAAAAGACATGAAAGGCGGTATTTCCGCATTTGTATATCAAGGTGTGGCCAAGATATTTGGCCATAATTTAAAGAGTACATATGATCCTCAGGAAGATTATGAGATAGAGAATATTATTCGCGAGTACGAACGTTCGCGGCCGATGGTAAAACGTTAAAAACCTATTATTATGAGTAAGACCGTATATGATTATGATGCATTAGAGTTTAGTGGACAGAAGAGATCACTTCGAGATTTTGAAGGCAAAGTTTTACTCATTGTCAATACAGCAAGCAATTGCTTTTTCAGTAGACAGTTCAGGACCCTTGAAAATCTATATAAGAAATATAAAGAGTTGGGTTTTGAGGTGTTGGCCTTTCCCTCCAATGATTTCAGGAACCAAGAACCCTTGACCGGAAGGACCTTGGAGACTTATTGCCGGATCAATAGGCAAGTAACATTTCCTGTTTTTAAGCGAATCCATGTAAAAGGGGAGTTTACTGACCCACTTTACAGGTATCTAACCAACATTGAGGAAAACGGAAAGATTGGCACTATCCCGAAGTGGAATTTCCATAAATATTTAATTAATAAAAAGGGTGAAGTAGTCGATCATTTCTATTCATTGACAAGCCCAATGTCAAAAAAAGTCCACAATCGTATTGAAGAGCTTCTAGGAGATAAGTAATCGCTTTAAATTTTAGTAGTTTTGTGTATTGTACTTAATACACAATTTGATGAAATTAGATTTACTTGTCATGACCGTTCATCCTGATGATGCAGAATTGGGAGCCGGTGGTGTTATTGCCAAATATGTAGCTGAAGGTAAAACAGTAGGGATCGTAGACCTTACTTTAGGCGAATTGGGTACACGTGGTACTCCAGAAATCCGTGCCCAGGAAGCTCAAGATGCTGCAAAAATACTTGGTGTAGCCGTTCGTGAGAACCTTAGGTTACGTGATGGATTCTTCCAGAACAACGAAGAAGGTCAGAAGGAAGTGATTAAGGCAATTCGGAAGTTTCAACCTGAAATCGTTATTACCAATGCTTGGGAGGACCGTCATCCAGATCATGGCCGTGCGAGCAAGCTTGTCAATGACGCATTGTTCCTTGCTGGTTTAAGAAGGATAGAAACTGAATTGGACGGCCAGGCGCAAGAACCCTTTCGTCCTAGGTTACAGCTTCAATTGATCCAAGACAAATATATTCAACCAGACATCTTAATAGACATTACGAAGTATTGGGACATCAAGGAGCGTTCAATATTGGCTTACACCTCACAATTCAATGTCGAGAACCAAGATGACGAACCGCAGACCTATATCTCAAACCCTGACTTCATGGATTCCACAAAAGCTAGGGCACATGAGTTCGGAAGATCCATTCAAGTGAAATACGCCGAAGGATTTACCAGTCGAAAGATCTTAGGTGTGAATGACCTGTTTGAACTTTATTAGCTTTGATAGATGTGAGATATGAGAAATAAAAAAGGACCAAATTGGTCCTTTTCTTATAATCTTGATATTAAATAAATTTTCAATCTCAAATCTCAATACTCAGATCTCACATCTAAAAAACTACTTCCCTTCGAAATATTTCCTGATATCAGCTTCGTCTTTTTTGATCTGTTCCTGCATGAGTTCAAGGCTTTCGAACCATTGGTCATGACGGATAAATTCAAGGAATTTTACACGGATGGTTTTTGTATAAAGATCATCGTTGAAGTCCAATAGGTTAACCTCAATTTTTCTGTTCATGCCATCTACGGTAGGACGGGTTCCAATATAGCACATCCCTTTTGCAACGCGTTCCGGTACCGGTTCAAAATAATCACCTGTTACCACCTCAGTAGTTTTAGGATAGATTTCTACCTCCACGGCATAGATACCATAAGCAGGAATTAGTTTATGGGATTCATGGACGTGTAAGTTTGCGGTCGGAAAACCAATCTCACGGCCAATCTGATCACCTTTAATCACAGTTCCGGTCAATTCAAAGGGATACCCAAGGTATTTGTTAGCCGTGATGATATCACCTTTGATCAACGATTCGCGCACTCTGGTGGAAGAAACCGCTACATCTTCGATGTCCTGTTCAGGGATTTGATCTACGGTATAGTCAAAAATCTCAGAAAAATGAATTAAATCCTTGATCGTACCTTTTCGGTCCTTTCCAAAATGGTGATCATATCCGATAACAATTTTCTTACATCCAATTTTATTGACCAGCACATCTGAAATATATTCTTCTGGGTTTTGATTGGAAAAGTCCCTGGTGAAAGGAGTGATGATCAAGTGGTCGATACCAGCCAGCGCCAATCGCTCCACCTTTTCTTCAATATCATTGATCAGCCTTAGGCTATCGTCATCAGGATTGATAATTAATCTTGGATGCGGAAAAAAGGTTAACAAAACGGTCTCGCCAGTATTATCCTTTGCCAATTCGGTCAACTTATTTAGAATCTTCTGGTGACCAACATGCACGCCGTCAAATGTCCCTATCGTAACGATAGCATAATCCAACGCCTTGAATTCATCCAGATTTCTGTATATTTTCATTATATGATTTTCTAAGGTTAGAACTATTAAACCGTTTGGTTCTTTAACTCCCTTACTTGATTAATTAATTCCGTTAATTCCCAGGCGTCTTTGACATCAAAGTCCCCCGATTTTGTTCTTCTCAGCGAAGATAGATGTCCGCCACAGTTCAGTTTTTTACCGAAGTCATGGGCGATGGAACGGATATAAGTTCCTTTACTGCATTTAATCCGGAAGTAGACCTTTGGCAATTCGATCTTTTCAATATCAAATTCCATGATTTCAACCCGTCTGGCCTTTAATTCGACCTCTTCGCCACGTCTAGCTTTCTCATAAACACGCTCTCCGTTAATTTTAATAGCGGAGTGGGCAGGAGGGAACTGATCTTGGACACCAACAAAAGAAGCTGCTGTATTCAAGATATCTTCATCCTTCAAGAAAGAATAGTCAAAAGTTTGGTCAATTTCAGTTTCTAGGTCATATGAAGGAGTAGTAGCTCCTAATGTTATGCTTCCTGTATATTCTTTGTCTTCAGCTTGAAAACCATCGATTTGCTTGGTCATCTTACCAGTACAAACGATCAGGAGTCCGGTTGCTAAAGGGTCTAGGGTTCCAGCGTGTCCAACCTTAACCTTCATCGGTTTAATGCTGTTGCGCAATTTACCAACGACATCAAAACTAGTCCACGTTAATGGCTTATCGATTAATAAAACTTCACCCTCCGCAAAAGCAAATTTTGGCTTAGCTTGTCCTTCTATATTTTCGCTCATTTAATATTAAAGTTTCATGGAATTCATTCCAATCTGTTCATCAGTTCAGAATATTTCCTCTGGCTAATTTTCTGCAAAAATAGGAATTTTATTTAGATGTGAGATATTAGACTTGAGATTTGAGGAATTATTGGTACTAAAAAAGGACCTAATAGGTCCTTCTATATTTTAAATTTTCTATCACAGATCTCACATCTTAAATCTCACTACTATCCTTGCGTATAAAAAAACACCAACAGCGCTATACCGATAACAATTCTATACCAGCCCCAGAATTTGAAGCCATATTTTGTTAGGACGCTGATGAAGGTTTTTACGGCGATCATGGCAACGATAAACGCAACGATATTCCCGATGATAAAAATCATGATGTTTTCATTGCTGGCCATGATCATCTCATAACCTTTTGCCGCATGTTCTGTTCCTTCCGCCCATGTTTTTACGAAAATGGAGTAGACAGTTACGGCAAGCATGGTTGGAACGGCCAAAAAGAAGGAAAATTCAGCAGCTGCTTTACGGTCAAGACCTTGGGTCAAACCACCGATGATAGATGCTGCAGAGCGTGAAGTTCCTGGCATCATCGCCAAACATTGCCAAATACCAATAATAAAGGCCTTCTTAACCGGAATTTCCTTCTCATCGGTAATCTTTGGATTCTTAAACCATTTGTCCACAAACAATAGGACCACACCCCCTAAAACCAACACGGTCGAAATGGCAATCTGGTTACCTAACACCGCCTCAATCTTATCATCCAATAATTTACCCAATACTAGGGCTGGAATAACGGCAATGGCTAATTTGTAGTAAAATTTAAGGTTTTTGAAATCAAAGAATCTTTTCCAATAAAGGACAACAATGGAAAGGATAGCTCCAAATTGGATAGATACTTGGAACATCTTTAGGTATTCACTTTCTTCCATCCCCATCAATGCGGCCGTAAAGCCCATGTGAGCAGTAGAAGAAATAGGAAGGTACTCTGTTAAACCCTCGACGATAGCGAGGATAATTGCTTCTAAATAACTCATTATTCCTGGGTTGTTTTGTTCTTAGGTTTATACAATATTGCTACAAATCCTAATGCAAAACCAGCCACCACAACAATAGGTGCCAAAGTGATTTTGGTAAAGCTGTAGATGTCCTCTGTACCCATCATCAAGATGAAGCCAATGGCCACAACAACGATACTCAAAACGAATAATTGATAGTTTATTTTCTTAAATACAAACCCCGCATTTGAAGCATTTGCTGGAGTTCCTTTTACATTCTTAGTTTGACTCATTTTCTGAACGGATTAACAATTGATCGATTTTATCTATATAAACTTGCTGATTTAGCACGTAAATATTTGGTAACGGCAAAGTATGTACTTGCTCCAGAGATCAAGATACCTAATCCTAAAACGATGGCGAAAATCATTGCAAATTCAAACCAATCGCGTAAGAATACCAATTCAGGCACTTGTTTTTGGGCAAATTGTAAGGTCAGAATCAATAGTAAGATAGCAATCAGGGCACCGATCAATCCATGGGCAATCCCGTATAATATATATGGTTTGCGGATGAAGCCTTTCGTAGCACCGATCAACTGCATACTCTTGATCAAGAAACGCTGTGAGTAGATTGCTAGACGAATGGTATTGTTGATCAAAGCCACGGCTATGATTAATAGAATCACGGTAAAGGCTAGAATTACGATACTGATCACACGGATGTTTTTGTTGACCATATCAATCAATGACTCTTGGTAAACCACCTCTTTAATGCGGCTGTTTTTCCCAATCTTATTGATGAAGGTCTGGATCGAATCGCTATTCGCGTATTGTTCCTTCATGTACACATCAATAGATGGCAGTAAGGGGTTTCTACCTAAGTATTCAACAAAGTCTTCACCCAAATCCTCTCTAAGGTTCTTTGCAGCGAGTTCCTTGCTTACATATTCCGAACGTAAAACATAAGGGTCTTTTTCCAGATCCTTCTGTAGCGACAGCACATCACCTTCATTGACATTATCATTTACGATGACGTTCAAGACGATGTTCTCTTTTACATAACGTGATAAGTTTTTAGCATGGACTAGAATTAGTCCCAAAAGACCTGTCATCAATAGAACCAGTGCAATACTGATTACTGTAGATACGTATACTGATTTAGTTTTTTTCCTTGGTGAACCCTGTTCGATCACTGACATATATTTGATTCTGCGTTTATCCTTGCGAAAGTAAGGATTTATTTTTTCCCAATACTAATTTTCTAACAGCGAATATCAGAATTTATTGTATAGAATAAAAAACTTTTATACCGAATTTACCCTAAATTCGCTAATTTCGCAATTCTTTGTACCATACTTTTATAATTTATAATGGAGTATAACCATCAATCTATCGAGCAAAAATGGCAAAAGTTTTGGGCTGATAACCAGACCTTCAAGACTTCTGAATCTACTGAAAAACCAAAATACTATGTTTTGGACATGTTTCCTTATCCTTCTGGTGCAGGGCTGCATGTTGGTCACCCGCTCGGCTATATTGCATCCGACATCTTTTCACGCTACAAAAGATTAAAAGGCTTCAATGTATTGCACCCCATGGGTTATGACTCTTTTGGTCTGCCAGCTGAACAATATGCCATCCAAACTGGACAGCATCCAGCTATCACCACTGAAGCGAATATCAACCGCTATAGAGAGCAACTAGATAACATTGGTTTCTCTTATGACTGGTCACGTGAGGTCCGTACCTCTGAACCGGAATATTACCGTTGGACCCAATGGATCTTTATGCAGCTATTCGATGCATGGTATAATAAGGAGTCCGATAAGGCAGAACCTATCTCTACCTTAATCCAAAAATTTGAGACTTCTGGTTCAGAAGGTATTAAAGCCGAATCTGACGAGGATGTATTGACCTTTACAGCGGATGAATGGAAAGCATTCTCTGAAACAGAAAAACAAACTGAGCTATTAAAATATAGACTTGCTTTCTTGAGAGAAAGTACAGTGAACTGGTGTCCTGCATTAGGAACGGTACTGGCAAACGATGAGGTAATCAACGGTTTGTCAGAACGGGGCGGATTCCCAGTGGAACAAAAGAAAATGATGCAATGGTCAATGCGTATCACTGCTTATGCAGACCGCCTTTTAAGAGGGTTGGATACCATCGATTGGCCAGAACCTTTGGTTGAGATGCAACGCAATTGGATCGGTAAATCAGTAGGAGCAAGTGTCAAATTTCCAGTTCCTCAATTAAATGATAATATCGAAGTATTTACCACCCGTGTTGATACTATTTTCGGTGTTAGCTTTGTGGTTTTAGCCCCAGAACATGAGTTAGTTTCTGCTTTAACAACGGAAGCGCAAAGAGCTGAAATCGAATCTTATATAGACAAGACATCCAAAAAATCCGAATTGGATCGTATGGCTGATACCAAAACCGTTTCCGGAGCATTTACAGGCTCATATGCCAAACATCCGTTGACTGGAGAAGATGTACAGATCTGGATTGCTGATTATGTATTGGCTGGATATGGAACGGGGGCCGTTATGGCAGTACCTTCGGGAGATCAACGTGATTATCTGTTCGCTAAGCATTTTAATCTTCCTATCATTCCGATCTCTGATTCACAGGATATCTCTGAAGCAGCAGATCCCAATAAGGATGGAAAATATATCAATTCAGGTTTCATCAATGGAATGAACTATCAGGAAGCTGTTCCGGCATTGATCGAAAAACTGGAGGCTATCAAATTAGGTAAGGCAAAAATCAATTTCCGTATGCGTCATGCCATCTTCGGCAGACAAAGATACTGGGGAGAACCTGTTCCTGTCTATTTCAAAGATGGATTACCTTATTTGATCAAAGAGGAAGAATTACCTTTATTACTTCCTGAGGTAGATAAATACCTTCCAACTGAAACTGGTGAGCCGCCTTTGGGTCGTGCAGAAGGTTGGAAATACCAAGACCAATACGAGTATGAATTGAGTACCATGCCAGGATGGGCAGGCTCTTCATGGTATTGGTTCCGCTATATGGATCCTAAAAATGAACAGGATTTTGCCTCCAAAGATGCAGTTGATTACTGGAAGGCAGTGGATCTATATATTGGTGGTTCTGAGCATGCTACAGGTCACTTGCTATACTCACGCTTCTGGAACAAGTTCCTGAAAGATATCGGTTATCATAACGAGGAAGAACCGTTCAAGAAATTGATCAACCAAGGTATGATCCAAGGAAGATCCAATTTTGTTTATCGCGTATTGGATGCAGATGGAAAAGGAACCAATCAATTTGTTTCCTTAGGCCTGAAGGATCAATACACCGTGAATCCATTGCATGTTGATGTAAATATTGTACATAACGATGTTCTAGACCTGGAGAAATTCAAACAGTCTAGACCTGATTATAATGATGCGGAATTCATTTTAGAAAACGGTAAATATATCTGTGGCACTGAGGTTGAAAAGATGTCAAAATCTAAATTCAACGTGGTCAACCCTGACGATATTATCGAACAATACGGCGCAGATACCCTTCGCCTATATGAAATGTTCTTAGGTCCTTTGGAACAGGCAAAACCTTGGAACACAAATGGTATCGAGGGTGTATATAAATTCTTACGTAAGGTATGGCGCTTGTTCCATGACGCTGAAGGAAACTTCAACGTATCTGATGAAGAGCCAACAAAAGCGGAATATAAAGCATTACATAAGATCATCAAGAAAGTTGAAGAAGATATTGAACGTTTCTCTTTCAATACTTCCGTATCGGCCTTTATGATCTGTGTAAATGAATTGACCGATCTTAAAACCAACAAACGTAAGATCCTTCAAGATCTATTGATCGTCCTAGAACCTTATGCTCCACACATTACCGAAGAGCTTTGGTCTAAGCTAGGAAATGAAGCCGGCAGCATTTCTTATGCAAACTATCCAGTCTTCAACCCAGAATATTTGGTAGAAAGTGAATTTGCATACCCTGTTTCCATTAATGGAAAAATGAAAATGAACCTTCCTCTTGCTTTAGATCTTGATCAACAGGCTGTAGAGGGCATATTGAAAGAAAATGCAGATGTCCAAAAATTATTGGATGGCAAGGCCGTGAAGAAGGTAATTTTTGTAAAAGGAAAGATTATCAATATTGTGGTGTAGGTAATAACATTGCAGCACATGAAATATGAAAGGGATGGCGAAAGCTATCCCTTTTTTTGGGGGGGTGGGTAATTTGAACCAGGATTCCCCTGGCTTCGCTCGGGGTACGGGATGGGAGGATGGACCAAGATCTGGATTTGAACAAGGATTCCCCTCGACTTCGCTCGGGGTAAGGGATTAGAGGATGGACCAAGATCAGGATTTGAACCAGGATTCCCCTCGACTTCGCTCGGGGTACGGGATTAGAGGATGGGCCAGGATTTAATGCCCATCAAACAATTAATTGGCCGGTGTTTCTTTAGAACATTTCCAATTCTGAACGAGGAGTGAAGAATCTGTAATGTTCCTATAAAAAAAGCCTGTCATCCTGAACCGAAGGTTCAGGAACTGTACGCTAGTGCAATCCTTGTTTTACTCCGAGATGTTTCGTTCCTCAACACGACAGTTAGTGAGATAGATTGAGGAACTTTCCTGATTACCCCAACAATATCTCATTGCAATGTTTTTTGATATTTGCTGCAATCTTATCGATCGGTAGGTCATCAGAATCTGCGCCAAATGGATCTTCGATGGATTCGCCAATCATTTCTAGCGTGGCTAAAACATAAAATATAAATGGAACAGCTGCTACTACAAAATAACCCATTGAAAAGACTAAGCCAATGGGTAAGGTCGCAGTATACAACACAATAAATGTCTTAATGAATGCACTATAACCTAATGGGATAGGTGTGTTCTTGATTCTTTCACAAGCTCCGGTCACATCGGTCAAAGATGTCAATTCCTTATTCAGCACAATTAGTTGATCTCCCGTAAGGATTCCTTCTTTATAGATTTTATTGGTCTTTTTATAGATGAGGGCTGCTACTTGGTTGGGACCATGTTTCTTTTCATCCAGATCCTGTAATTCAGGATGTTCATTCTCATCCAGCATAAATTTGGTATAGTCAGACCTTAAATAGCTAAAGAGCGTCTCTGCAAAAAGGGCAATCGACTTTCTATAGAAACTTCGGTTTACCTTGTCATCCGGCGATAAAAAGGCATTCAGCTTGATGGCAAGGGTTCTGCTGGTGTTGGTTAGGGCGCCCCATTGTTTCCTGGCTTCCCACCAGCGGTCATAGGCAGTATTTGTTCTAAATACCAATAATAAGGAAAGTACAAAGCCCAATAGATTATGCACCGTAGTAATGTTTTTCATCCAAGTCCTGTCGGACAATTTCAGGTATTCCAATTCCCAATATGCAAGAGCCCAGGACACCAAAACCGAAATAATAAGATAGGGAAGAAGACGCTTGAAAATTTTACTGTTATGAAGGTAGGAAATGGTTTTAAACCAGTCTTTGGGGTTGTAAACAATCATTGAATAATTTTTTTGGCTATAATCTATAAATAGCCTAATTTCACGCAATATGACAAAAAAGCGCAAAACGGTCAAGAAAAAAGTTGTCTCCGAAAGAGAAATTAACCGTAATCTACTTTTTTGGAGTATTGCCATACCATGCTTGATTGTCATTGGTATTTTTGCTTGGCAGCATCGCGCGGGTCTATCATACCTGATGGTCAAATGGTTTGAAAAGGACAAGATGATCGCTGAAGATAATAGCAAATATGATATCCGGAATGTCGAATTGATGCGTAGGCACGATGATAAAATCTTCGGAATCGATATCTCGCAATATCAAGGAGATATTTCTTGGGATGAGGTCTTAAAGATCAATGAGGAATTCCCGGTAGATTTCATATATATCCGAGCGACCATGGGGGAAAAAGCAAAAGACAGCAAATTCAAATCCAATTGGAAAGCGGTCAAGAAAAGAAATAAACTCAGGGGAGCCTACCATTACTTCCGGCCAAAGGAAAATTCTGTTAAGCAGGCTAATAACTTTATCAACACGGTAGACCTTGAACCTGGAGACTTACCACCGGTATTGGATATCGAAGAAATGCCTAGAAACCAGTCTATGGACAGTTTAAAGACTGGCCTAAAGAGATGGCTGGTACAAGTCGAAAAACATTATAAAATAAAGCCTGTTTTATATTCAGGGGATAAATACTTTGCTGATTTCCTGGAAAAGGAATTTTCGGACTATACCCTTTGGATTGCCAACTATAATTTTTGGGTAGAGAAGCCCAAGAAACACTGGAATTTCTGGCAATTCTCGGAGAAAGGAACCGTGAAGGGAATTAGAGGCCCTGTGGACCTCAACCAATTCAGTGGCGATATTGAAGACCTAGAAAAATTGAGCTTAGAATAAACGAAATAGGCTTAATTTTGTCTTATTAATAGAAACGAGTGAATTAACGATGCATTTAATCCATTAGCTTAAATGCTCAATTTTATAAATTATAATACAATGGCATCATTTAACGATATACTTCAAAAAAATTCTTTGGTCCTGATCGATTTTTCAGCAGCTTGGTGTGGACCATGTCAGATGTTGGCACCAATTTTAAAAGAGGTTAAGGATGAAATGGGAGAGAAGCTCTCGATCATTAAAATCGACATCGACAAGAATCAGGCTGTAGCAAGCAAATTCCATGTTCAGGGTGTACCAACCTTAATCCTTTATAAAGATGGGAATCAGGTTTGGCGTCAAAGTGGATTACAGCCGAAACATGAACTTTTGAAAATCATTAATTCCTTTTCTTAAGGAATATATAAGAGGAAGTCATCAGCTGATTTCCTCTTATTATTTTGACCTTAATCTACCAGTTTTCAATTGATTATTCTGACCTTTAATTAAGCCTATATTAGGTCTAACTAACCCTTCCAAATTTGCATTTCCAAGAATAGAAATTCAATCCAAAAATTGATAAAAATATTTAGGTTTTATATTGACCTTATTCGAGACACATTCGGAATTTTCCGAATATGTCTCGAATAAGGGTAAACTGAGGGGTATAAAAAATTTGCTAAAGATCTTCGGTCAATATTGAAAAATAATTCAGAATATATGCACTGTAATAAGGAACATTAATCGCATAAAAAAAGCCACCAAATATGGTGGCTTTTCGGATGTCTTTATATGAGTATTATCAGTCAATATTTGCTGTTTCATCAGATGCAGGATCTTTGACGATGAGACTAAGTTTATCGATCCTGTGACCATCCATGTCCAAGACTTCAAATTCCAGGTTCTTGTACATCACTTTTTCGCCTTCTTCAGGTATATGGTCCAATAATAAGAATACCAATCCTGCCACAGTGGTTAAATTACCGATCTCATCTTCATCTTCCTCCGTAAGGTCCAAGTTGAACATCTCGATAAAATCATCCAGCTGGAAACTACCATCGATAACAAAAGAACCATCTTCACGTTGTCTGATAGTTTTCTTCTCTTCTGTTTCCGGAGAGTCGAAACCACCTACCAGAGAGGCTACGATATCAGTCATGGTAATGATCCCTTGAGGACTACCGTATTCATCAACTACCACAGCCTGTAAAACCTTGCCAATTTTCAAAGTTTTCAGGACATTATAGGCGTATGTATTCTCATTGACAAAAGGGATAGGAGTGACCAGTTTGGCCAGGTCCATTTCCTTGGAGGTCAAGTATTCCTTCAAAAGGGTTTTGACATGCACCAATCCAATGACATGGTCAAAATTACCGTCACAGACAGGATATTCCGTATGCTCATCAGCGATAATGCAAGCTTTGTTTTCTTCAAAGCTATCTTGGATATCCAAATAAGTGATTTTGCTTCGGTGAACCATCAGGTTTATTGCCTTCTTATCACCTAAGCTAAGTACGCGATCCACCATATCGTGTTCAATTCCTTCGATGGCTCCACTATCCACACCTTCATCGACCAAGGCCTTGATTTCTTCCTCGGTCACTGCATTCTGATTTACCTTGATATTGAATAACTTCACGATAAACTCGGTTGAGATGCTCAGCAACCACACAAATGGTTTTACGATTTTACTCAGCACATTCATAGGAACCGAAATAAAGGAAGCATACTTTTCAGGTATAGCCATACCGATCCGTTTTGGCACCAATTCACCGATAATTAAGGAAAGGTAAGTGATAATCAACACCACGATCAAAACAGAAACTTGGTTACTGTAGGGTGCTAAGGCTTCTATTTTATTAAGTTGTTCTGCAATGTAGATGGAGATTGTTCCTCCAGAGAAAAAACCCGTCAAGATACCGATTAAGGTAATACCGATCTGTACGGTCGATAAGAAGTTGTTTGGGTTTTCTTTTAATTCAAGTGCGGTTTTGGCACCTTTATTTTTAGAACTTGCAGCTTGCAATCTTGCTTTTCTGCTGGATACTATCGCTATCTCAGACGCAGACAGGATACCATTTAAAACTATTAATATGAGAATAATTACTATTTCCGTGACCATATGGGGTATAACTCGCTAATCATGTAGCAAAATACGAAATATTCTTTTCAATACTTGATTAAAATTGATTTTAAAGCAAGGAAACAACCTATAATTAATACTTTAAATCGACTGCATGCAATTTTATTATGCAACCGTTTGATTATAAAAAATATTTTATTTATTGATTCTGTTTATAGATATTGCATTCATTACATAGCATGTTGAATGAATTAAGAGTAATGTCAACCAAAAAAACTGAAAATAGCATTAGATCGGCGGAGAAATTTAAACTAGAAGGTGAAATTATTGATTCTGTACCTTTTGGGTCTGGTCATATCAATGATACCTTTAAGATAACAACCAACAGCCAACTAAATAACCTTTATTTATTGCAGCGCATTAACCATCATATTTTCCAGGATGTGGAAGGTCTGATGAATAATATAGAAAGTGTCTGTAAGCACCTCAAGAAAAAACTAGCACACTTAGGGGAAAAGGAAGTCTTGAAGAGAACAATGACTATTGTTCCTACCAAAGATCAAAAGAACTACTATCAAGATGAAAATGGTGATTATTGGCGCGTGTTCCATTTGATCCCTGAAACTAGGAGTTATGATATCTTGGAAACCCAAGAGCAGGCTTATTCTGGAGGAATGGCATTTGGACAATTCCAGAAACAATTGAGTGACCTGGATCCTAAAACCATTGTGGAGATTCTACCCAATTTTCACAACATCGAATTTAGATTGAATAACCTGCGCGAAGCAATTGAGAAAAATCCGGCAAAGCGTGTCGAGAAAATCCAGGATCTATTGGATTATATCTTTGAACGCGAGGAAAAGATGCGGACGATCCTAGAATTAGGCCGTTCCAATCAATTGCCTTTGAGAATTACCCATAATGACACAAAATTCAACAATGTTCTGTTGGATAAGGATGATAAGGTGCAATGTGTCATTGATTTGGATACGGTAATGCCAGGCTATGTAGCTTATGATTTTGGAGACGCTATCCGTACCATTATCAATTCAGCAGCGGAAGATGAAGCTGATATATCAAAAATTGTTTTAAATATTCCTTTGTTCCAATCATTCACGGCGGGATATCTTTCAGAAGCCAAGGAGTTTTTGACAGAAACCGAGGTGGATTCTCTGATTCCTGCTGTCCATTTATTGCCATATATGCAAGCTGTTAGGTTCCTGACCGATTATATCAATGGGGACACCTATTATAAAATTGCTTACCCAGAACATAACCTGGTAAGGACAAAAGCGCAATTGAAGCTTGTCCATGAACTCGAAGTAAATAATGATAAATTAACAGGTATATTAGCGGAGAATCTAATGTCTAACTAATATGAAGGAACTTATTGTTAAAAAAATCGATCTTACAGGCGTTGAATTAGATTATGCGAGCCTTTCAAAGGGACTTTTTGGATTAGACTGGCACCAAATAGACCAAGCACCTTGGCAAGCTGAGTTTCCAGTAAATCCTGAAGTAAGATTTCAGGTTGCCTATGATCAAGAGTCGATTTATGTCCATTATCATGTTCAAGAGGAATTTGTAAAAGCTCAATATATCCGTCCAAATGAAAATATTTGGGAAGATAGCTGTGTGGAGTTCTTTATTTCATTTGATGATCGCCAGACCTATTATAATTTTGAATTTAATGCATTAGGGGCAGGCTTGATCGGTTATGGCACCTCGGATAAGGCATCCAGAAATAGATTGACGGCGGAAGAGATATTAAGCGTGAACACCTTTACCCAAGTAAAGAACCTTCAAGGTAATAAGACTTGGGATATGATCCTGGTCATACCGATTTCTTTATTCGGGAAAAAAGCGGATGAATTAGGGGGAACAACAGTTCAAGCAAATTTCTATAAATGTGGGGACAGTTTACCAAATCCTCATTTTGTAGCTTGGAATGACATCGATTTTCCAAAACCTAATTTTCATTTGCCAGCATTCTTTGGTGAAATCAAGTTTCAGTAAGCTATAAAAAACATCGGCAAGTGGATTGAGTTCCAACTTGCCGACATTGCATTCATTTAGCCAATACTATTCGGCTATTTTAAGAATTTTTCAATCCATTCTTTATAGGCTGCCATAAAGGAGTCCAAGAATTTCTGACAATCTTTATTGACCAATTTACCTTGTTCATCGAAATTTGCCGCAACATTACCTATATAGGCTTCCGGTTGAGCCATGGTTGGCACATTGATAAAGACCAATGATTGCCTTAAATGATGATTGGCACCAAATCCACCGATTGCCCCAATTGAGGAGCTGATCACGCCACCTGGTTTTCCATCCCAAACATTTTTACCATACGGTCTTGAAGCAACGTCTATGGCATTCTTCAGCACTGCAGATACCCCACGGTTATATTCTGGAGTGACAAAAAGCACTGCATCTAATTCGGACACGGCTTTCCTGAAATCAACATATTCCTTAGGAGGATTTCCTTGATCTAAATCTTCATTATAATATGGAAGTTGGCCAATTTCTAGAATCTCTAACTCCAGACCTGCCGGTGGATTAGAAACCAGATAGTTAGCAATTTTCTTATTGAAAGACTCTTTTCTCAAACTTCCTACAAAAACACCTATTTTTTTATTTGTCATAATATTTACTTTGTTATTGGTTATAACAAAATACTTCATAAAAAGTTATTAAGATATTATTAATTCTTATTTTCATTCTTTGGATGTCTACAGTGAAAAATGAATTTGCGGAAGTATGGTTCTTTAACCAAGGATGGAAGGCGCATGCCTTTCAGGAGCAATGTTGGAAGGCTATTTCCAATGGAGAATCTGGAATCCTCAATGCGCCGACTGGCTATGGAAAGACCTTTGCCATCTGGTTTGGGATCATTGCCCAATATTATGCTAAAGGGGCAAATCCCAAAGCAAGCAAGAAAAAACAACTCCATGCTCTTTGGATTACCCCATTGCGGGCGCTATCCAAGGAGATCCATAAAGCGACCAATCAAGTTTCAGTTGACTTGGACCTTGATTACCAGATAGAATTGCGAACAGGAGATACTTCCACCAGTATTCGCCAGAAACAGCGCAAAAACCCGCCACAAGCATTAATTACGACGCCGGAGAGTGTGCATCTGATCCTTGCAACAAAAGGAGGGCAGGAGTATTTTAAGAACCTGGAGTTCATTGTCGTTGATGAATGGCATGAACTGTTGGGGTCCAAGCGAGGTGTGTTAATTGAGCTTGCGCTAAGTCGTTTAAAGGCCATAAATCCTAACTTGAAGATTTGGGGTATATCGGCAACGATCGGTAACCTGGAAGAAGCAAAAGATATACTATTGGGTCCAGGAACCCATGGAACTCTCATTAAGGCTGAAATCCATAAAAAAATGGATATTCAGACGGTCTTTCCAGATAATCTGGAGAAGTTTCCTTGGGCCGGGCATCTAGGGATTAAGCTATTGGACAAGGTCGTCGATATCATCAATAATTACCAAACAACATTAATATTCACCAATACAAGGTCGCAGGCCGAAATCTGGTATCAGCAGATCATTACCTATTATCCAGAATTTGCCGGACTGTTGGCCATCCACCATGGCTCCTTAAGCGATGAGGTCCGCAATTGGGTAGAAGAGGCCCTGCATGAAGGAAAATTAAAGGCAGTGGTCTGTACGAGCAGTTTGGACCTAGGGGTTGATTTTAGGCCCGTGGACTGTGTTGTCCAGGTTGGATCCCCCAAAGGTATTGCCAGGTTCCTGCAAAGGGCAGGACGCTCAGGGCATAGGCCTGATGCTACCTCAATCATATATTATGTGCCTACCAATTCCTTAGAGATCATTGAAGGAGATTCCTTGAAATTTGCCGTGAAGGAGAAAATCGTGGAAAGTAGGATTCCCTATTTAAGATCTTTTGATGTTTTGATTCAATACCTCATGACCTTGGCTGTAGGAGATGGATTTTATGCAGATGAAATCCTGCAAGAGGTAGCTCAGACCCATTGCTTTGAATCGATAACCCAAGAGGAATTTGACCAATGCATGTCCTTATTGATCCATGGAGGATCAACCCTTCAAGCGTATGATGATTTCCATCGCTTGGTTTTGGAAGATGGGGTATACAAGGTGACTTCCAGAAAGTTGGCGATGCGACATCGATTGTCTATTGGTGCCATAGTATCAGACCTGATGATGCGTGTTAAATTTCTTTCAGGAAAATATTTGGGATCCATTGAGGAGTCCTTTATTTCAAAATTGAATATCGGCGATGTTTTTTGGTTTTCTGGTCGGCAACTGGAACTGGTTCAGATTATAGCAAATGATGCCATTGTGAAGGCATCTGAAAAGAAAAAAGGAGTGGTACCATCCTGGATGGGTGGGCGATTTGCCATTTCTCCAGACCTTGGAATTGCCATTCGACATAGTTTTAAGAGTATCCATAAAACGGTAGGTATAAGTCCAGAAATCAAATTCTTGAAACCATTATTTAAAGAGCAGGAGCAGCTTTCGGCCCTTCCGAAAGAAGATGAGCTCTTGGTCGAATATATACAGACCAAGTATGGCTATCATCTCTTTTTCTATCCATTTGAAGGGAAACTAGTCCATGAAGGCATGGCTCAGGTTGTGGCCTATCGATTGAGTCTGTTAAAACCTGCAACCTTCTCCATTGCGACAAATGAATATGGGATTGAGCTTCTTTCTGAAACAGATTATGAAATTGACACCCAACTGTTAAAGCAAATTTTCAGTCCACAGAACCTGCACAAGGATATCAATTCTGGAATTAATGTTCAGGAAATGGCAAGAAGGAGGTTTCGGGACATAGCTGGTATTGCTGGACTGATATTTCAGGGATTTCCAGGAAAGCAAATGAAAAGCAAGCATTTACAGGCGAATGCTGGGTTGTTTTTTTCTGTTTTTTCTGAATATGAGCCTTCCAACCTTCTGTTGCGGGAGGCATATGATGAAGTCTTTGATTTTCAATTGGAGGAAGGTAGAATGCAGCTGGCCTTTGAACGAATCTCGAAACATAAGATTATTTTTAGTAGACCTACTAAATTAACTCCCTTTGCGTTCCCTATATTTGCAGAATCTTTTCGAGAGCGCTATTCCAATGAAGATTGGCAAAGCCGATTGGAAAAGCTGAAAAATCAACTATTAGATGGCTAAACGCTTAGAGTTAAATGGATTGGAAATGTACCTGTTACCCCAAAGGGTGATGTATATTCCCAAATATTTTATGCTGATCATCTCCGATTGGCACCTCGGTAAATTAGCCCATTTTCGTAAGGAAGGTCTATTTGTTCCATCACCAAACATCGAAGAAGAACTGGATAGGATGAACCTATTGATCCAGGACCTTGATATCAAGGAAATCGTGTTCCTAGGAGATCTTTTCCATTCCGAATGGAATTCCGATTGGGAAAAATTAAAATCCCATATAAACAGCATCAGTAAATACGCAATCCAATTTACCCTGACCAAAGGGAATCATGATATCTTGAAGGAAAAGCATTTTCAAGATATGAACATGAAGATCAAGGATGAAGTATTACTAGCTGAAGGTGTGATTCTCTCCCATGAGCCCATAATTGGCTTACCAGACTACATGTTCAATATAGTAGGGCATATTCATCCAGGCTGTCTCATCGATGCAGGAGCAAGGCAATCTTTTCGACTGCCATGCTTTTTTATTCAGGATAAAGTGCTCACGATCCCGGCGTTTGGAAAATACACCGGTTTGCACCTGATCAAGAAAGATAGAAACAATAAGATTTTCGTCATTGTAAACGATTCTGTACTTGAGCTTTAATAAACAATTGCTATTGTAGAAATAATTTTTAGTCTTATATTAGATATATCAAATTGCTAAAGCGGTTTACTGATTTGATTTATTAACCTAATTAATCTGAAAAGCATGTCCAATAGATTGTTTTCCATTGCTCTATTGTTTCTTTTTGTCAGCTGCATATCGACCAAACCAGATGCGGCGATAACCAAGGATATTGTCTGGACCTTAGGTGGATTTGAACGGCCAAATGCTGTCAATCCCATTATCCTACCTGATTCCACTTCAACTTTTATGGATCCGATGAGTGACTCCATGGTTCGTTGGGAGGAAAATGACACCTTTAACCCCGGTGCTGTCGTGAAAGATGGTAAGGTATATGTTCTGTACCGTGCTGAGGATAAATTTGGCATTGGGATCGGTTTTAGGACATCCAGATTGGGCTTGGCAGAAAGTAATGATGGCATCCACTTTAAGAGGCGCAAAGAACCTGTCTTATTTCCGGATAAAGACAGCCAACGCGAATATGAATGGCCGGGAGGATTGGAAGATCCAAGATTGGCCGTTACAGAAGATGGTACTTATGTCGTGTTCTATACACAATGGAACAGGAAAATGCCGCGCTTAGGAGTTGCTACCTCCAAAGATTTGATCACTTGGCAAAAGCATGGGCCTATTTTCAAAAACGCCAAATACCAAAAGGTCTATCAGGAGCCTCATAAATCAGCCTCCATAGTGACTACATTAAAGAATGACGGATTGGTCATAACCAAAGTAAATGGCAAATATTTTATGTATTGGGGTGAACATGGCGTATCCGGAGCAACTTCCACAGACCTGATCAATTGGGAACCGGTATTGGATGAACAGGGAAACCTAGCGAAATTTATTTCTCCTCGCGAAGGGTATTTTGATTCAGCCCTGACCGAATGTGGTCCTCCAGCTGTCCTAACCGATAAGGGTATATTACTATTGTATAATGGTAAGAACCATGATAAAAAAGAATTAGCAGATCCTAGATTTAATATTGGCACTTACAGTGCAGGGCAGGTATTGTTTTCCAATACCGATCCTACGCATGTCATCCAACGTATGGATGTCCCTTTCCTGAGACCTATGGAAGAATTTGAGAAGTCAGGTCAGTATAAGGATGGGACAGTGTTCATTCAAGGATTGACCTATTTTAAGAATAAATGGTATCTCTATTATGGCTGTGCGGATTCTAGAGTGGCAGTTGCCGTCTATGACCCCACAAAATTAACAGATTTTGATCCAGTACCCGAAAATAAATAACCACTGACAAACACCTAAACCTATGAGTAAAATTTGGAAATATGTATTTATCGCCTCTTTAGGAGGATTCCTTTTCGGTTTTGAGACTGCTGTTATATCAGGAGCCGAAAAGATCATACAGGAACTGTGGCATCTTAATTCTTTCTGGCATGGATTTACAGTTTCGATATCCTTGATCGGAACCATCTTTGGAGCCATCGCTGCTGCAAAACCTGCCCAAAAATACGGCAGGAAAAGAGTGCTACAGGTGGTTGCCGTGATGTACCTGTTTTCAGCAATAGGCTGTGGACTATCTTTTAACTGGTATATGTTTTTATTCTTCAGGTTCTTGGGCGGATTATCTGTTGGGGTAAGTTCCGTGGTAGGTCCTCTGTATATATCAGAAATAGCACCTGCCAAACTAAGAGGAAGAATGACTGGTATGTTCCAGATTATGATTGTCAGCGGTATCTTTATCGCTTTCCTGACGAATTACTTATTTGCAAATTTCGGAGACGATGCTTGGCGATACATGTTAGGAATCATGGCCATACCTTCATTAGCTTTTCTATTATTGCTCAATACCATTCCGTTTTCTCCTCGCTGGCTAGCATTGAACAACAGAAGGGAAGAGGCCAAGAAAGTATTTGATGATTTAGGCCAAGCGTATGAGGAAACGCTCAACACTGAAAATGCGGGTTCAGAAAAAGTTCCTTTGTTCCAGGCGAAATATAGGAAACCGATCATATATGCGGTCCTATTAGCGGTTTTTAATCAATTTACTGGAATCAATGCCATTCTGTACTATGCGCCACGAATATTTGAAATGGCAGGATTCAGTAGGGAACTGGCATTCCTACAACCTATTTTCATAGGTGGTACCAACCTGTTGTTTACCCTGATCGGGATGAGCATTATCGATAAATATGGCCGTAAGAAACTCTTGTTAAGTGGGGCAGTTGGTATGTTTATCTTTTTGTTATTGACCGCATTTGGCTTGAAAGGTGGGGCTTCGGAGTTTCTATTATTCTATATCATAGGATTTATTGCATCATTTGCACTATCTCAGGGAGCCGTTATTTGGGTCTTTATCTCTGAGATTTTCCCGAATGCCGTAAGAGCTCAAGGCACCTCCTTAGGTAGTACCACACATTGGGTGATGGCTGCATTAATATCTTGGGTATTCCCAATCGTGGTCGAGAATTTTGCTTCAGGTGGTTTCTATATCTTCTTGTTCTATGCCATCATGGTGGTAGTATCCTTCTTCTTTGTGATGCGGATGCCAGAGACCAAAGGAAAGTCTCTAGAACAGATTCAAGAAGAATTAAAATAACTAAAATGGGCTACAATATCTTGTGGCCCATTTATGTTTGGAGCATGAATGATCAATAATCTCCAGTTTGCATATATTTTTTGCTGGCTTCAATATCATTGCGGATATGCTTTATTTTTCTGTTTTCATAATAATTGACATACTCCTCACGACTCTTGAATTTTGCATCTGGATTTTGCTCATATGATGAAATAGTTGCCAATATATCCTTGCTCAATGGGTTTGCATTTTGGGAATCTTTCAGGTATGCCTTCATTTCTTCCCTGTCATGACCAAAGATTAATTCAACATCCAAATGGAATACATTTCCATAGGCAAATTTGGACATAAAGAGTTGATAGACATCTTCATTGTCCATATGCTTATACAAAAGATAGGCAATGACATCTAAGGCATAATATGGAATTTCAAGTTCTTGACCTTTGATCTCTTCGTCAAGGATCCATTTGATCAAGGGTTTATCGGCGGCATTGTTTTCATTGAACAGTTCCAGGATCAACATGGCCCGATCCCAAGCATTTAGATCATAAGACCATTTATTGTCTGGGGTAGGATGTGTATCCAGTTTAAAGCGATCTAATATTGATGGATCTTGATTAACCCTGAATTCTTCTATGATCGCTCTAAATGCTTGATTTTGTTCTTCCATATTGATATAGCGTGATTTCATTCAAATTATTAAAAATTGATTAAAGAATAAAATCTGTTGATAATAAACAATTAATAGAAGTAGGGGATTTAGTTTTGTTCCAGTAAGAGTTTTATTCAAGAATCAAGCATTTGACTTCAGTAAATCTTTAATAGGATCCTTATGGATAATTAATGATCTCAAAGCAAATTATTGTTCTTCCACAATGGACTTTCCTTTAGAAAAATCTCCGGAGGTCCATTCCCAGTTTTCGTGTAGCCTGACTTTCCCATTGTCCAATATTTCAGGAATCGATTCACACTTTCCTGTCATCAGTTCACAGGAACTATTTACCTGATGATAAGTCATTTCAATGGTTCCATATTCACTGACTAGTCCCAGTAGATGTCCGTATTTAATATTGCCGCCCTGATAGTCTGCAAATACTATATTGCCAACTTGTTTATAATGAAATATGGTTTCTGAGGAAGTTTCGCCATTCTGAGAATTGCTGACGGTACGGAAAGTTTTGTTATGATAGTTTACCATTAACATAGTAGGAATAATTTTTTAATAAATTTATTTCATTCATCTTTAAAATCATAATTCTTCCAAAGAAAAAATTTAAAATATAATATTCCGAAGGTCAAATCCACTAACCCTATATTGGCATTAATCTTGATGATTGGAGGGCTAATCAAGATAATTTAGGAAAATATGAGAAAGCTGGTTTTTGGTTTGATAATGGTTTCAATTGGATTTACGTCTTGTGTAAAGGATGATTTTAATGTTGATGAAGAAATCGCCATTATTGGAACGGAATGGAAAGGTAAAGGAATATTGGATTCAGATTCAGATTCTGTTGAACTGGAATTAAGCTTTTTAAAAGATGGGATGCTCCAAGCGGTTTATGATACAACAAAATGGGAGGGAACCTATAATTTCAATTTGGAATCGAATGAAGGTATTATCATTGATACTGCTGACAGGCAAATACCATTTAATATTAAGGTCGATACCCTAAGGTTTTTTAGTTTAGAGGGGGATACCATCCGGTTACTGAAGATTAAATAATATCTTCCTAGATACAAAAAGCTGACTTAAGGATTAATTCAGCTTTTTTATTTAATTCAGGAACCTTTCAATCAAGGGAACTGGAAGGTCCTCTTCTTTGAAATCTGGACCTACAGTAGTGATTTCTCCGTAATACTCACCATGTACGCCCTGAACAATCGCCAACTGGCAATTTGGAATTAATTTTTCAAGGTCCTTTCCATGTTTTGGAAGTATTACATCTTGCTCTGCTAATATTATTAATGTCGGAGCTTGGATATATTGTAGATCATGATCAGAGATATCCTTGAAATTAACCATTCTTGCCGCATCCCTGTCATGCATGATTTTTAATCCTTCTTCGGAAGGATTTACTTTAAGGAATGCTTCTTTTAGTTGCGAAGGCATATTCTCTAAGCTGGCATTCTTCATAAATTCCCAAAAGCCATCTGCTACGCCATTACGTTTTGCTAAAGGTGATCCTAAAATAAGTTTGTTCACTTTTTCCGGATGATGTATGGCTAATTGAAGAGCGGTGGTTGCTCCATTGCTGAAACCCAGAATATCTGCTTTTTTGATCTTTAGGTGGTCCATCAGCTGAGCAACATCTTCGGCGTCTTGGGTAAAAGATGAAGGGGAGTTTCTGTCGGAGGTTCTACCGTGGGCTTGGGATTCTATGGCTATGATTTGGTGGGATTTTGCTAAAAGTGGGATGATTCGTTCAAAACTGCTTTGGATGGTAGATCCCCCACCATGTAGCAGGATTAATGGGGAACCGGTTCCGTATATTTCGTAGTAGATTTGGATTCCGTTGATGGGAGTGATATTGGAAATTGATGGTTGCATGGTGAAGAGGATTTTTGATAGGATAAATTTAAGAAATGGGAGGGAAAGGTGGGCATATATTTTTTTAACTATTACTAACGCCATTCATCAATCTTTTGTTTACTTCTGATTCCGAACGACAAGTGAAGAGTTTGTATGATTTTACTCTCATAGACCTTGTCATCCTTAACCTTCGGTTAAGGAACTGTACATCAGTGAAAATTATAATGTTCTTGATTTTGAAGTTTTACAGGATGAGATACTTCGGATGAACTTCGGATTTTGTGGTTCTTTTTGTATTTCGTTTTCCAGAAACATTTTCGACCAGCACCCGTGAGGGATTGGTTCAGCCCCACATACCCCCAACGCAAACCCTGAACCCCCTTCGGGTCGAACCCTGGCCATCACAAGGTTCGATCCCTCACTCACGCAAAAAAGCCTTCATCTTGCGATGAAGGCTTTTTGTGCGGAGAGTGAGGGATTCGAACCCCCGAACCTGTGACAGTTAACGGTTTTCAAGACCGCCGCATTCGACCACTCTGCCAACTCTCCGCGACAAAAGTAGAAATTTTTGTACGCTCTCCAAAACTTAATTATTATTAGCCTGAAAATGAGCCTGATTATTTTTTATTCAACGAAAAAAACCATGATTAACGATATATTTTCAGTTAAATACCCTTAAAATACATGGCAACTTTTAGTTTTTACCGTTTATTTCCCGATTTTAGCATAAAGTCATACGGCATGAAAAAATTTCTTATCCTTTTTATTTCTCTGATACAAATTGCCTTTGCTCAAAAGTCCTCTCTGACTTTTGAAACCAAGTTTTATGATGCCGAGGACAAGTGGGTAATCTTTGATAAAAAGGAGAATCAGAATACCTATGCATTAGGATTTATCTATCTGGACTCTGAAGCTGGTTATTCTTTTAACTATCAGGGGGAACTGGAATATAAAAACAGTGAATTCCATAAAGTACCTAGATTGGACACAAGCAGCAACATTATCATGAGGCTTGATCGCAACTCTTTTAATGTGAGGGTCCTGACTGATGAACAAGTCACAAAACTAGGCTTAGCAAATCCACCGGAATGGCTCCAGAATTATAAACAGAATGCTGATTTCATTGAGACAAGGGTTCATAAAGCTTCAATGATGAATGGTGCTGGCGCAAGTATCAAAGCTTTGCCAATCCTGCAAAAAGCCTATCAGGAGGATCCACACTATCCGGGATTGGAATTTGAACTGGGTTATGCCTATAATGCTACAGGAAGCTTCTATAAGGCTGTAATCGTTTTAAATAAGGCGATTGAAAATGATCCGAGTAACTTTTGGTATTACCGTGAACTCGGATTTTCCTTAAAACACCTCAATAACTTACCTGAAGCCGAAAAGGTTTATAGAAAAGGAATAGAACTCGCTTCTGATAAAAATCAAATCGCTGAAATGGCCATTAATATGGCTCAGAGTTACTTTCATGCGAAGGATAAAGCTAAATTTGATGAGTGGAAAAGCATTGTTGTACAGAATGCTGAACCAGAATCACAATACCGTCAATACATTAACTACTTCGAGGAAAATTGGCATAAATCCAATTAAATTGAGGAATAAAAGCCTAATGAAATGCTAAAAGATCAACTTGAAAAGCTGAGGTACCCCATCGGTAAGTTCAGTCAACCTGAAAATATTAGTAAAGAAACCATCGAAAGCTGGATCAATACCATAGCTAAGTTTCCTGAATACCTAAAAAATGAAGTACAGAAGCTTCAGGAAAAGGATTTGGAATTGAGGTATAGGGAAGGAGGCTGGACCATCAGACAATTGGTTCATCATTGCGCTGATAGCCATATGAATAGTTTTATTCGTTTTAAACTGGCACTCACGGAAGATACACCGATAATAAAACCTTATAAGGAAGACAAATGGGCTAGCCTTGCAGATAGTTTGCAACCTATTGAAAGTTCGATAAAGATCTTGGAAGGACTACATCAGCGCTGGGCGACACTACTGGAAAGCCTTTCGGAAGAGGATTTGAAAAAGCAATTTATCAATCCTGAAAGCAAGAAGGCAATCAGTATTGAAACTGCCATCGGGATCTATGCTTGGCATTGTAATCATCATCTTACCCATGTCATAAATGCCAAAAAAACCTAGATAATCGGTAAATCGCTGTTATTAGAACAATAAAATACTTAGATTTAAGTATATCAATAATAAATTCACACATGGAACAAATAACACCTTTCAATAGTGCCAGTCAAGCCATCGATGCCTTGGACAATGGTGGTCAATTTTATAATATTTTCACAAAAGCAGATGATGACCTTATCTCACAGTCAGAGGTTTCAAAGGTCGCTGGTGCAGTGCTTCAAAAACAAAAGGCAGTCCTGTTCTTGAATTTAGCCATGAAAAACCTTTCCTCTAGGGAACAACAGGAAATTGAAGGAAGGTTTGATGATAATCTTTCTGATAGTTTCCAGAAGTATGCACCTCAAGTAATAAACTCACATGGAGAATTGGAATCATTGGAAGCTGGAACTGGAGTTATTATTACTGGAGTACCGAGAAAAATCGAAGGAGAAGGAGTTATTTCTGGTTATATCTCGATTCCGGTAATTGATGTATTTACCCTGATACCAATCAGTGAGACCTATATTGTCTATGAAATAAAAGATGAGCTTTCTGGTCAATCAGTCCTGGTAGCTCATGATAAAGATGCGGGACTTTTGGCAGAAACAAAATTGAATATTGCTGGAGTAATCAAACAGTTTCAATTGGCGCAGGATGACGAAAGCGAATTCCAGAAGTTTATTGAAGTAGACTTTTTCAGCGAAGCAAAATAAAGAAGAGCGACCATAATTGGTCGCTCTTACTCATTGTTCTAACTATTATTATGCAAGTTCTTCTAGTCCATTAATTCAAATTCAGCTTCCTGTACATCTCTTGAATTGGTGCCAACATAGACCTTGAATTTTCCTGGTTCTGATACAAATTCTAACTGTTGATTATAGAATCGAAGATCTTCTTCTTCAATTATGAATTCAACTTCTTTTGATTTCCCTTTTTCAATAAAGATCTTTTGGAAGCCTTTTAATTCCTTAACAGGTCTTGTTTGTGAGCCTACTAAGTCTTGAAGGTACAACTGAACGATTTCCTCGCCATCAAAATTGCCGTTATTCTTCACTGTAACCGAAACCTTTAGTTTATCTGCTTTATGGATGCTTGATTTATCCAGTTTTACAGCGGCATATTCAAATTTCGAATAGCTCAATCCGTATCCAAAAGGATACAAAGGTTCATTGCTCACATCTAGGTAATTAGACCTAAACTTCTGAAACCAGGCATCTTTAGCCAAAGGCCTTCCAGTATTCTTTTGACTATAGTACATGGGTACTTGACCAACGTTCTGAGGAAAGGTTGCAGGAAGTTTTCCTGAAGGATTTACATCGCCAAATAGCACATCAGCTACAGCTTTGCCGGTTTCAGTTCCACCAAACCATACATTTAATATTGCTGGGACATTTATACTTTCCCAGGAAAGCGTCATAGGTCTGCCTGCGAATAACACCAATACCACCGGTTTTCCAGTTTTCACTAAAGCTTCTAACAAGCGTTTTTGGCTTTCAGGAATATTGAGGTCAGTACGGCTTGAGCTTTCACCGCTCATTTCAGAACTTTCACCCAAAGCAGCAACGATTACATCCGCTGCCTGAGAAACCTGGATGGCTGAAGCTATGATATCCTCTGGATTACGGTCATCTCTTGGAATGGTTCGACCAAACATTGTAGAACGCTCTTGTAAGGCAGCGTCATCGGTAAGATTGGCGCCTAAATGAGTCACAATTTTCACTTTATCACCTAAAACAGATTGCATGCCTTCCACCAAGGACTGCGTGTTATTCAGATCAGCACTGACGCTCCATGTTCCTGGCATATTTGCTCCAGTATTAGCCAATGGACCAATAACAGCAACAGTTCCCTGTTTTTTCAAGGGCAATGTATTGCTTGCATTTTTCAGGAGCACGAAGGATTTACCTGCGGCTTCTCTAGCCAGTTTCAAGTGATCAGGAGTCAAGATTTCTTTCTTCGCACGATCTTCACTGCAATATTTAAACGGATCCTCAAATAATCCTAATCTATATTTAGCCTCCAATACGAAACGACACGCCCTATTGATTTCATCCTCAGAAACTTTACCTTCACCCAATGATTTCTTAAGGGTTGTCAAAAATCCTTCACCGACCATATCCATATCCACTCCGGCTTTCAAGGATAATTCAGACACCTTCTGAAGATCACCTAAGCCATGGTCGATTAATTCATTGACTGCTGTATAATCCGTTACAACAAGCCCATTGAATTTCCAGTCTTTACGCAAAAGATCGGTCAACAACCAATGGTTTGCACTTGCGGGAACACCGTTGATATCATTAAATGAAGTCATTACCGACATTGCACCTGCATCTAGAGCCGCTTTATAGGGTGGTAGATATTCATTGTACATCCTATGCAAGCTCATATCAGTGGTATTATAATCCCTTCCAGATTCAGCGGCTCCATAGAGAGCAAAATGCTTTACACAGGCCATTAGCGTATTGTTCTTGCTCAGGTCATCACCTTGATAGCCAACGACCATCTCTCTGGCAATCCGAGAACTTAAGTAGGTATCTTCTCCGCTACCTTCTGAGATTCTTCCCCAGCGGGCATCCCTTGAGATATCAACCATAGGTGAGAAAGTCCAGTTTAATCCATCGGCTGAAGCCTCAACAGCAGCTACACGTGCCGTCTTTTGGATCAACGGCATATCCCAGGTTGCTGCCAATCCCAACGGAATCGGGAAGATGGTTTTGTAACCATGGATGACATCCATTCCGAAAATTATGGGAATCTTTAAACGTGATTGATTTACTGCCAATTCCTGGGCTTTACGGATTCGAGCAGGAGAGGTCATACTGAAGATACCTCCGATATTTCCTGCCTTGATCTTAGATTCCACATCCGTAGATACTACAGAACCTGTCGTCGCCTCACCGGCAGTTACCAGGTTCAATTGCCCAATTTTCTCTTCAATGGTCATTTTCTTCATGAGGTCATTGATGAAAGAATCCATCTTTTGATCCTGTTGGGCAAATAACATATTGGAACTAAGGATTAGTCCGCAACAGAGTATGTTCTTAATAAATTTCATTGCAAATTGATTCATAAAAACTCAGCCCAATGCAGGGCTGAGCATTCATTACTAACCACTAATTATTTCAAATTTGGACTTTGAAACCCTAACTTTTTCAATCCTGACTGAATCTCTGGAGCTTGCATAAACAGATTCCAGATCAAACCAGAACGGTAATTCTCCATCATGACCACGATAGGACCTTGGTCGATGGCTAAATATCGCTGCGGAAACCAATTCTCAGTTTCACTATAAGCATCATAAAAACCATATTTTCCCCATACCTTATCACCTAAATTATTGAACAGGTATCTCGCAAAAGCTAAACTTTCTTTTGGGGTATAAGGGGTAGAGGAAAGGGCAGCAGTCGGACTGATAACTGACTTATCGTTGTCAGGATGATGGGCATCATATCCTTTGATGGAGTATGAAGCGGTCCATCCCCAACCTTTATCTGCACCATATCCTTTATAATGATTAGGATTCTCCTCAGCATAGGCAATATTGATCTTAGCATGGTTCACGACTACTTCCCCATAATCTACATATTGATCCTTTAAACCCGTTGGATTTAATCCTAAAAAGGAGTAATGGGCCCAGAATAATGGTCCAACCTGGCCTTCTTTTGCATTATGCTTGATTCCAATAGGAATATCAAATTTTTTAAGATCTGACTTAATTTTTCCATCTCTTGCCCAACCTTGGTTGTACACCGCGGTATCAATACCATGGGTAGGCGAGGAAGCCGCCAATACATATGTAACCAGACATTCATCATATCCTTGGATAGGATGATTCATGCCGAAATCGTGGGTTGGACTCCAATGCCATAACAAGACATTCTTGCCATTGGTATAATGGTTCCAGTCGATTTCTTTCCATAGCTCATCAGCTTTGTTGGCAATGGTTTTCTGGGTATCAGATCCATTCTTCAAATATTCTCTCACTACGATCAGTGATTGCGCTAGAAATGCTGTTTCTACTAAATCACCACCATTATCTTTTTCGCTGAATGCTTTAACTTTTCCGGTATCCCCATGGTACCAATGTGACCAAGCGCCCTTGAATCTTGGGATTTTCCCCAGGTAATCCATGATATGGTTTAAGCGATCTTCACCTTCTTTCTTGGAAATGTATCCACGCTCCATTCCAACGATCAATCCCATAATGCCAAATCCACTACCACCGATGGTAACGACATTTTCATCGTTCTCTGGATAGACCCCATCGATATGGATTCTCTCTCTAGCCATTCCTGAATTAGGTTCAGCACCTTCCCAGAAATATTGGAAAGTTTGCTGCTGAATCTTGTTCATCAGGGAATCGTTTGAATGGGCAACACTATCTACAGACTGGCTTGTTTCTTTCTTGTTATCCGTTTTCTGTACGTTTTGACAAGATTGAGTCCCTGCAGCTGCTAATAATAACCCGATTGTAATTGCTCGTATCTTCATAATATATTAAATGTTAGGAGAATTAAACCCTAATTTCTTTAATCCGTTTTTTACTTCTGGACTCTTCATCAATAAGTTCCAGATTAATTTACTGCGGTGGTTCTCTATCCCTATGATAATAGGTCCTTGATTGATTGCGATGTAACTTTCCGCAAACCAAGGCTCATCTAAGGAGAAACCATCCTTGAAACCATATTGGCCCCATAATTTGTCCCCAAGTTTATAGTAAAAGAACTCCATGGCTTCCATAGATTCTTTTGGTGTAAATGCCATGGAAGTCAATGCAGCTGTTGGACTGATGATCCCTAGATCATTACTTGCCGACATCGCTGAATATCCATTAGGGATATCACCCGCTGTAAGGCCCCAACTATTTGCAGCGTATCCATAAAATCCTTTTGGATTTGAAATACAATAAGCTCGGTTGATTAATGTCTGGTTTTTCACCTGTACCTCATAATCGGCATATGCATCTTTTAATCCCATTGGATTGATTCCAAGAAAACTATATTGTGCTGTAAAAAGCGGTCCACCTTGATCAGGACCTAAAGGTAGTTCCATCTCAAAGAAACGCTTTCCATTTTTCATCTGACCGTTTCTAGCCCAACCTTCGTCATAAACTTTTTTATCAATACTGAACTTACTGCTGCCTGCTGCCAATACATAAGTGATCAATGATTCATTCCAACCTTGAACCTTCAGGTTCATATCCCAATTATGGTTCGGACTCCAATGCCAAAAGAGGACATTTTGCCCGTTCTGGAAGAAATTCCATTCCACTGCCTGGTATAAAGCATTGATATCAGCAGTTAAACTGGCATCTTGGAAATATTCTCTAGCGACCAATAGCCCTTGAAAGAGTAGGGAAGTCTCAACGATATCGGCCCCATTATCTTGCTCACTAAACGGCTGGGTTTTTCCTGTCCCACCTTGGTACCAATGCGAAAAAGCACCATGATATCTATCCGCTGTCTTGAGAAAGGAAACAATTTTCTTGGTTCTTTCAAGTCCTTCCAATTTACTGATAAAGTTCCTATGAATCCCAGTTACGATAGCCATTAAACCAAACCCAGTTCCGCCAGTAGTGACTGTTTCAGTAGAGCTATTTCGCTCCCTGATCATTCCAGAGCTAGGATGTGCAAAGGTCCAGAAATAGTTAAAGGTCTGCTTTTGAACTAAGGTCATCAACTCTTCCTGCGATATCCTCTTGAACTTGTCAGAAGGGTCAATCGCTGTGTTGAATGAATAGTTGTATTGTTGTTTTAAGGAATTATTAGCATTGCTTTTCAGCGTATTCTTTACCAATACCTCGTATTTTGATAGTGGGCTTAAGGCTTTAGTCGGACTGATGGAAACCTTTTTACCTGCTTCCAGTAGTTTTACAGTGCTTGAAATAGTTGATTTATTAGCATCCAAAATCTGGATGAAGCTATTTAGATCTTGATTTGAAAGATTCTCATCAAACTCAATAATAAATTCAGGCTGAAGCTCAATTCCTTTGGAAGTGGTTTTCAACACCTTATTGCCGTTGCTAACAGAAGTCAGTGTAAAACCGGTACTAGAAGGCTTATCTGGGGCTTCGTTTTTAGAACAAGCCATGAAAATTGAACTGAACAATAAAATAGTGGAGTATAGATTTCTCATGCTTGAAAGGATAATAGAGGGGAAGATCCGAAGACCTTCCCTCTAATTGTATGAAAATTTACCAGCCAGTATTCTGAACCATATCTGGTGTCTGAATCAATTGATTATCTGGAATAGGGAACAGATAATGCTTAGCAACGAACGGTTTGCCTGCAGCTTTCATCGCTGCTTCAGCTTGTTTGGTCCTTACCAAATCAAACCAACGGTCATGTTCCATTGCCAACTCTAGACGGCGTTCCTTCCAGATCGCTTGACGTATGGCTACTTGGCCTGAAGCTGTTGAATTAGCTAGTTTAACACGAGAGCGAACGGCATTTAAAGCGGTCAAGGCTTCAGATGTATTGCCCAACTCATTGGCAGCTTCCGCTTTGATTAAGTAGATTTCTCCTAAGCGTAAGTACCTAAGGTTTTTATCTGTATCGCTAGCTCCACCATTTGCAGATGAATATGCCTTTTCGTTGTACATTTCATTCTCGGTATTTCCGATCTGTAGACCATCAAACATGGTTTCATTTCTGAAAATAATGGTAGCATCCCGACGGATATCATCTTTCTCCGCATTGAATGCATCCAATAAGTTTTGAGATGGCGTATTGAATCCCCAACCGATTCCAGCAGCTCCACCACGTGGACCCTGTGTTTGCGAATATTGTTGTATACCGTGAGCGATTGAAGACCCTCTTGCCTGAACTTCAAACAGAGATTCAGAACCGTTTTCCCCTGCAAGTCTCCAGATCTTGGCATAATCAGGCTCCAAAGCATATTCTCCAGAACCGATTACAGCTTGCGCCATATCAAATGCTTGTTGCCATTTCCCTTGGTATAGATATACCTTGGATAATAATCCTTGGGCAGCACCTTTAGTTGCTCTACCCAAATCTTTAGCGGCATATTTGGACTTATCAGGAAGGTTATTGATCGCAAACTGAAGGTCAGCTTCAATGTAAGCATACACTTCAGCCTGAGGAGCTCTTATGATCAGGTCTTTCTCCTGGATAGGAACATCGCCCCAGCCACGAACTAACCAAAAATAATTCAATGCTCTCAAGAACCTAGCTTCACCGATATACCTGTTTTTTAAGGTTTCATCTGTCATGCCATATTCCTCTGTATATTGGATGGAATTCGTCGCTCTACCGATAGACTTGTACCATTGTTCCCATAAAGCAGCGAATGAACCAGCCGTAGAGGTATAGGTTAAGTTGTCTAAGATATCTTTGTCACCACCAGTATCGGTAGGTGAAGAACCTTTATCGGAATTATCCGAAATGATCTCTGTAATTCCCATAAAGGAGAATCCATAATTCCAATCCGTAAACATCCCATAGATTCCATTCACTAGGACTTCGGGTGAGTAATTTTCATTACTGTCTTCAGCTTCAATTACTTCCTGGGATGGCACGTCTAAAAAATCCTTGGAACAGCCAGTCATCAAAAGACCTGCAGCTGCCAATAATGCTATATTTAAATTTCTAAATTTCATGTTGTCGTCATTAAATAATTAGAACTGAACATTGATACCAAACAAGAAGTTTCTTGTAGTAGGGTATGCCGATAACTCAATACCTGAAGTCAACGCCGGGTTACCATCGCTAGCGATCTCTGGTGAGAAACCAGTGTACTTGGTAAACATAAATGGATTCTGCGCTGTGAAATATAATCTCATGTTTGATGTAGAGTTATATAACTTTTTGAAGGTATATCCTAGGGTAATGTTATTGATCCTGAAATAATTACCAGATTCTAAGTAATAACTAGATGCATAGGAATCTCTATCAGCTCCTGGGTTGGTGTTAGATTTGTTATCTGCTGTCCAACGGTTGTTGAAAGTATCTTCTGTGATGTTTTCACCACCATTGATCCTTGTTCCTTTCAATGCATTGTAGATCTTGTTACCTGCAACACCATATCCTGAAAGGGAGAAATCAATCGCTTTGTAGTTGATACCTAGGTTCACTCCGTAAGTAGAAGTTGGCATATACGATCCGAAGAAAACTTTATCCCTGTTATCGATTACGCCATCATCATTTTGATCTTTATAGCGTAAGTGACCAGGGCGAGGGGTACCATATTTTGCATTGTTGGCAATTTCATCATTATTTTGCCAAACGCCATCGGTCTCCCACATCCACCAACCGTAGATAGGCTGTCCAGATTTGATCTGCTTGGTGATCTGACCATTTGCAAGACTACCACCGATAGCACCGTCATAAGCTGCTTTTACATCAGTCAACTCATTGTGGTTGTAAGAGTAGTTAACTCCGATATTGTAGTTCAAGTCCTCAGAAACAGAGTTAGCCCAGTTTAAGATTACTTCAACACCTTTGTTTCTTACCTTACCACCGTGATCGTAGAAGTTATTGGCGAAAGGGGAGTTCAAGATTGGTTGAACGTTCATCAATACGTTTGTATTCAACTTGTTGTAGAAATCTACGGAACCTGAAAGTTTTCTGTTGAACATTTCAAAATCCAACCCTACGCCAGTTTCTTGAGTTTTCTCCCAAGTCAATGGTAATGCAGGGCTACCAAAAGCTGCGCCCAATACTAGATCTTGACCAGGGCCAAATACGTAGTTATAGTTTGAACTACCTTCAGCAGTCAATAATTGAGAAACGTTCAATGGAATATCTTGGTTTCCTAATACACCCCAGTTTGCTCTTAATTTCAAGAAATTCAATACGGTATTGTCTTTCATGAAGTCTTCATTGGAGATGGTCCAACCTAAACCAAATGAAGGAAAGGTTGCATAGTAGTTACCTGTGTTTCTGAAAACACTTGATCCATCACGTCTGATGGTCGCTGTAGCATAATATTTACTGTTGTAGTTATATTGAACACGACCGAAATAGGAAGCTAAGGCTCTTGGTGTATAATAAGTTTGGTTCAACACCTTGGTATAATCTGCTGAAGCCATGTCAATGTTCCAATATTGCTCCAAAACAGGTAAGTCATATCCAGTTCCTGAAAGCATATTTGAAATATTAGATTTCTCCCTAGAGAAACCGGCAACAGCATTTACTTGATGGCCATTGAAGTTTTTGTCAAATGTCAAGAAGGTTTCCCATTGCCATCTGAAATCTTCATTCTTTTTGTACATCAAGCTGTTGTTTGCATATTGAGTGACATTTGGATTGTCATTTTTCAATTTATTGAAATCTGCTTCAGTACGAAGTGGATTACCATTTAACCAAGCATCTTTGATGTCAGTAAAAGATCTTTCATTGCTGAAGATCTTAGTACCACCGATACGTGAATTGATCTTTAAGAAATCAAAGATTTGGTATTCCGCTTCGATACCACCTTGAAGACGGGTATTGTTCAACAATTGATTAGCTCTTTGGATTGCATAAACTGGGTTACCGATCGAGTTCAATTTACCGGTAGTTTCACCAGGTTGAGTTTGGTATCCAGCAACACCAGTAGTTGAATTGTAAATTGAAGTACCATAACGACCGTTGTCAAACATAACTGGAGCCAATGGAGTCTGGCGGTAGGCATCATTAAATGCACCGAAAGGTTTTGGCGTAGATTTATTGAATGAAAGGTTTAAGGTTTGGATAAACTTAAGTTTGTTGTCCAAAAACTTGTAGGTATTGTTGTTTCTGATGGTATTTCTAGTGAATTTAGAACCGTCGATAATACCTTGTTCAGTGAAATTGTTCGCACTGAAGAAATAGTCTACAATTTCAGATCCACCAGAAATATTGATGGAATTATTGAATACGGTACCATTTTGCAGGATTTCATCAAACCAATCTGTATTATTTGCTTGGTTTGCTGCCAATAAGGTACCTCTTCCGATTCCCTGAATGTTTTCGTTATAATATTGGATATACTGAGAAGCATCAGCCATCTTAACACGGTTCAGCATGTTTTTCATACCTGCATAGCCCTCGTAGCCAATCTTAACAGAACCAGCTCTACCTTTTTTGGTAGTAACCATGATTACACCATTCGCAGCACGAACACCATAGATAGAAGCCGAAGAAGCGTCTTTCAATACGTTAATGGATTCGATATCTGCAGGGTTGATTGAATTAAGGTTATCAGTTGGGAAACCATCCACGATATATAATGGATTTCTTCCTCCTAATGCTGTTCCTAGTCCGCGGATAGTAACCTGTGGGGTAGAACCTGGAGCTTCTGAAGCCGTTACGTTCAAACCAGCTACTTTACCTTGAATAGACTGCATAGCTGACATGGCTGGTTGTTTCACGATTTCTTCAGCCTTAACACTTCCAATGGAACCTGTTAAGTCTACTTTCTTCTGTGTACCATAACCGACAACCACAACCTCTTCTAAAGCCATGTTCTCGTCGTCTAAGAAAACATTGATTTGATCTTTGTCGCCAACAGCGATGCTTTGCGACACGTATCCTATAAAAGAGAATACCAATGAATCAGTAGGGCTAGCCTCTAAGCTAAAACGGCCTGCCTCATCCGTCTGAGCTCCTCCTGATTTACCACTTATAGAAACGGAAACTCCAGGCAAAGCCATCATGCTTTGGCTGTCCTTTACCGTACCTGTAACGGTTTTGCTTTGACCGTATAGCCATGTAAAGCTAATAAGGAAAACAAAGGTCAGTGTAAATAACTTCCTCATATAACAAATGGTTTAATTGAGTGAATAATGTTTAGTAAGTAAAAAAGTGTTTGTTCACTTAACAAATATGTGATGTATAAGTTTGTAATTAAAATAATCCATATATACATTACTACTACATTCAATTTTTACTTGCTCATTTAAATGTTATTTAAATGATATATGTTTGATAACTAAATGTTTAAAACAATCATGTTCATCACAAATTAATTAAGTTAGTGTATAAATAACACATAATTGATATTAGCGTAATGATGTAGTGATGTAGTACTGGAAAGTAAATATTTAACAAATATTTCAAGTGTTTTTAGCAGTTCACATGCTAAAAAAGAGCTACATTTTAGCAAATGAGTGATTACTCATTAAGAAATTTAGCTAATGAAAATGAAATAAAAGGAGGGATGCCTTACATTTCCAAAAGGAATTCAGTAAGGTTCTTATTGGTAGGTAAATTCAACTTCTTCCGCAGTCTATACCTGCGGATTTCGACGCCACGGGTACTGATGTTCAAGAGGGAAGCAATTTCCTTGCTGGACATATTTAACCTCAAATAAGCACATAACTTAAGGTCATTGGGTACCAAGCTTGGGTATTCAGATTTCAGCTTCTTGAAGAAGTTCTCATGCGCTTCGTTGAAGCTTTTCTCAAAAAGATCCCAGTCCCGATCATCACTATGCGCTTCATCGATCAGTTTATTCACCTTTCGCAATTGATCGTTGCTCAATTTGTTGCCACTGGAGTCATTTAGATTGGTCAGTTCATGATGCAGATTGTTGAGCATCTCATTCTTATAGACAATGTTCATGGCTGCATTGGCCAATTCCCTGTTCTTACTTTCCAATTCCTGCTCCAATTGCAAGTTCTTCAAGGATATCAATTTTTTCTCATTGGCAGCAGCCTCGCGAGCCATTCGTTCTTCTTGCTCCTCCAATAATTTCTTCTTGACCCTTCGCTGATGCTCCAACAACCTGTTTTCATACCATCTCTTACCGAAATATATCACTGCGGCAAATGCAATGAAATAAGCAAGAATAGCAGGCCAACTCAGGTACCAAGGCGGCAATACTTTAAATGAAACAGAGGTAATCTCAGATTTAATACCATTAGGAGTTATGGCCCTGACCTGAAATGTATAACTTCCAAAAGGTAGATTGGTGAAATCCTTAAATGCTATTTCCTCCCATGTTGACCATGATTCAGTATATCCTTCCAGATAATACTGGTACTTCAATGCTGAGGAGGAATACCAAGCTGATGCAAACGAAAACCTGATATTATTCTCCTTATTGGGGATCTCAAGTTCATCATAAATTGAATAAGGCTCAGCCGTTGTGTTCCAAATACTTGTAATGATAGGTTTAGGGATGTTTTGTTGAACCGGATATTGATTGAAATACAGGGCTAAGCCATTATCTAAACCAATTAGGGAGAGGTTTTCATCCACATTTAAGACCTGTTCATAATCGTTCATCATACGACCTTTCAGGGAATTCCATGAACTGGAATCAATCTTTAGCTTGCCATCGCTTAGGAACTGTATTTTGGCCAAATGTGATCTTTTGATAAACCAATAAGCATTATTATGGATAGGGATGATTTTATTGGCGGAAGCAAAACTAGCCAATTGGCTGTTCAGTTCCTCATAAGGTTTGAAAGCCCGAAGGATATTGTCATATAAGTAAAAACCGGAATCACTAGCAAAAACAATATTATTGGCCAAATTATAAATCCCATGCAATTTGCTGCCTTTTGGCAAACCATTATTCTCTAATTTAAATTCTAACGCGTCCTGAAAGTTTGGACTTAATTTAAAGCTGAACACATTCTGCGAGTTACTCAACCAAAAGCTTTCAGGACCAATCTGCATTATATTCCTAATGGGGTCCTTTTTATAGGAAAACTGTTTTACAAAGCTTGCAGAAGGATCGCTCTGCATCAAACTCACACCCGTATAATTAGCCTGAAGCCAATATTTAGAATCTCGCATGGAGACAAAATCCCAAGCACCGGTAACCGAAGAAACCCGTCGCATGCTATTTCCCTCAACCACAAAAGTTCCATTATTATGGCCACAGATCAATTGCCCTTTGATATTGGCCAATTTCCATACCTGACCTTGGGAATTTGGCACAACCCTAAAATTTAACGACTTATAATCATTGACCCCTTGCCAATCACTTACAAATAGGCCTTGATTGGTGCCCAGGTAAATCTTGTTGTCAAAGATTATCGAACTGTAGACCGTACCGATATTACCTGTCAGGTCTGAATAATAATATAATGGGCTATTGATGTCAATCCGATCAATGCCATTATCAAGTCCAACCCAGAGATTGGATTGCTTGTCTACGGCTAAGCTGAGGACCGTATTGTTCTGCAGGCCATTGTTTTTATTGATATGCTGAACAATTTCCCCCGCTTGATTGACAATGATGACTCCATTTTGGATAGTACCAAATGCATACTGGTTTCCAAAAAGCTTTACTGCATTATTGATCTGATATTTTTTCAGCAAGTCCTGGGCTTCGGTTTTCCATGGCTCCATGCTACCATCGGAATTCATCTTGTAAACGCCATTGCGATCAGTCCCTATCAACACTTCATTAGAACTATAGGGTAGCATAGCTAATATGTTATATCCTAAAATCTTATGTTTATCTTTTATGGCAATTAACCTGCTCTCATGGAGTTCATGTAAACCAGAAGGAAGTTGCTCAAAATACATTTTTCCGTTTACCTGGAAGCCAAATAAAAAGGGCTCACCATCAGCGGTGATGGTTTTGATCTGGTTGTTCTGATAGAGGTAACTTTTGGAAAAGGTATGGAAGTAAATCTTATCTGCATCAATGATGATCCGCCAGATTTCATCATTTTTTAATGCCTGTTGGTCGCTGACCAACCCGGATAAACTGCTATATTCCATTTTCCCATAGTCGGATCGGCTCCAATAGCCGAATTCCCCAGCACCACCTACAAATATCCTTCCTGTGGGATCAATATTTACGCTGCGAAGACCCGCATGGTTTTTCATCCGATAAAGCTCCCATTCCTGGCCATCATACTGAAGAAGACCTTCTGTATTCGCTGAATATATCATTCCTTCAGGACTCACGGCTATTCCCCAGTTTTGGTTTCCTGCATGGTAGACAGTCTTACTGTACTGCTGCACATAAGGAGAACCGACACGCGGGATGTTCTGACCATTTAATTCGATAAAATGACCAACAAAAAGTAAGATAACTAGGAAATACTTCAGCAACTTCATATTCTTAAGGACCAAATATAATAAAAGCTACTCATGAACATTAAAATTCTCATTGGCTACTTAAGGGAAAATCATTTAATTTGTATATGCTGAAGTTCGCAAACGCTAAAATTAACCTTGGTTTACACATCCGTAGCAAAAGGCAAGATGGATATCATGAACTGGAAACCATATTCTATCCAGCCAAGATCTATGATGTTCTGGAAATCCTGCCGGCTGAAAAACTGGAACTCCAAATCTGGAATTCTGATCTCCTTGCAGATGATCAAAACCTTTGCCTTAAAGCTTTCCGTTTACTGCAACAGGACCACCATATAGATCCTGTAAAAATCCATCTATTGAAGAACATCCCAATAGGTGCAGGTCTGGGCGGTGGATCGTCAGATGCCAGTTCAACCTTAGAGCTTTTGAACGATTACTTCAAGTTAAACTTAAGCAAGGAAAACCTGAAGCGATATGCAGCAAAGTTGGGAGCAGACTGCCCATTTTTTATTGATAACAAGGCGATGTATGCAGAAGGGATTGGAACCGAACTCAGCGAGATCCAGCTCGACCTAAGCCCTTATAAGATCATAATAATCAAACCGGAAATTCATATCTCAACGGCTGAAGCATACAGCAGGGTAAGTCCAATGGTTCCAAGTGTAGACCTAAGAGAAGCCATTAAACTTCCCATTCAAGACTGGAAATATCATATCATCAATGATTTTGAAATTTCCCTTTTTGATCGCTATCCTTTAATAGGAGATATTAAAGCAAAACTTTATGAAAAAGGAGCTATCTACGCTTCAATGAGTGGGTCAGGATCATCAGTGTTCGGGATATTTGAAGGAGAAGTAGACCTAAAGGAATTAAATAAATACGGAAAAGTTTTTATGCCAGTCGAATTATAGCAACCATAATCCACTGGCATAAACGCACATCTTTACAATCTCCAAATCAATTTGTAAGCAAACAATTAGGAGTGCCCCCAAATCTAAATACTAAATACTAGATACTAGATACTACAATTAAATAGCCTTTTTCTCGCCCAATATCCAATTTGGTTTCGGTTCCTTAAGCTTGATAATCTTATTTGTATCTGCATACTTCATGATATGCAGGGCAGCTTCTGTGATATCATCCGTAAACAATAGTAAGTCTTGATCCTCTGGACTGATCGTTTTTGCCTCGATCATCATGTCGACATGTTCCTTGATGTTTTTATGATAATCCATGCCCATGATAACGATTGGAAATTGAGAGATCTTTTTGGTCTGTATAAGGGTTAGCGTTTCAAAGAATTCATCCAAAGTTCCAAAACCTCCGGGCATTATGACAAAAGCGAAGGAATATTTACGGAGCAATTCTTTACGGACGAAGAAATAATCAATGTTTACAAACTTATCCATGTAAGGATTGTGCTTCTGTTCATGGGGCAATACAATGTTGCAGCCCACCGAATTGCCATCCACGTCTTTTGCACCTCGATTGGCCGCTTCCATAATCCCTGGGCCGCCGCCTGTCATGATGGTAAAGCCTTGGTCGGCAAGTTTTGCCGAAAGCTCTCGAGCTTGGATATAGTAGGGATGATCCTCGCCAAAACGGGCAGAACCAAATACGGTAACACATGGACCGACGAAATGTAAGGTCCGGAATCCTTTCATAAATTGAAATACAACACCGATGGCATATTTCAATTCATTCCATCTACCTCGAGCTCCTTTGAGGAAATTGATTTCCTCACGTACATATTTATTACTCATGTTCTAAAGGGCTATTAATTAACTCATTTGCCTCTTTCAGGATAAGTTTTTGTTTATCCTTTGGCACTTGGATTTTATCCAAGATTTGGGGAGACTTAACCAGATCCTTAACCAATATGCACTGGAATTTCAGGAGCATAGCCTTGTCCTGTTCAGTCACATTCGTCAAGCAGGTCACCGGATATTCAGCATTACTATCAACACGTGTCTTCAAACAACTTCCTTTAGGATAATCCCAAGAAAGTAAGTTGACCTTATAATAATTTCCGAAAGCTATAGAATCGGTGGTTAGGTATGCGTTGGTCACCAACCAGCCATCCGTAAACTCATGATCTTGGTTGAAGAAACGGTAAGATATTCCTGTAATATCCTCTTTTCTTGATTTAAAGTACATGGGTGTAGTTACGGAGATCTTGGCGTCGGCGTCATTCCTGAACTTACATTCTATGGCCAACATTTCATTGCCCTTTAAGGCAACTACATCAATTTCATGGCTTACGGCATGACCCTGGACGGTCTGTCCGGTTACAGCCTCGTAGCCATCTTCTTGGAATAACCTCGCGATCCATTTCTCGAAATAGAAGCCTTCTGGCCCCAATTCACGAATGGCACGTTTCAGACTATATCGTGCGGCATAGGAATTTTTCTTGCCTCTAAGGGCATTAAATGCCATTTCATATAATTCTTTAGTGGGAATTCCATCATATACCGAACCTTTGATAGATTCATAAACCATATTGACTTCTTGTTCATTGGCTCCAGATCGGGTTAAGGAGCGACGTAATGCTGTTTCATCAAAAGGTACCAGCTCACCTGAATATTTTTTTACGCGCATGTTTTTCTTTTCTGCCTGAATTTACAAATATTAATGTCCTAAACACAAAATTTATACCTAACTGGAAACATTTTAATATTTCAATCGTTATATTGTAGAGGAATAAATTTCGAAAATTATGAGCGGTATTTTAAATTTTGCAATTGACAAAGTAAAAACTAAACTAGAAGAATCCTGCGAATATGGTAATGTGGGAACATCAGAACGTATATTATCAGTAATTGCTGGCGGTTTTATTATCGGTATGGGAGCTAGGAAGCTTCTCAAAAACCCGATCACAGCTTTCTCTGGAATAACCCTTGGTGGCGCACTTGTACTGAGAGGTGTCACGGGAAGTTGTCCAATCAAGGAAGCGATTGAAGAAAAGAAACCCGAAGCTACAGTTATTGAGCACAGATATTTTGTGAAATAAAATTCACAATTAATTTTACAATCGGTTTCATTGAATAATGAAACCGATTTTTTTTAATCCATTTTTCATGAAAAAAATAGTTGTATTTACAGGTGCTGGAATATCAGTAGAGAGTGGCCTGCCTACATTTAGAGGGTCTGACGGACTATGGGAAGGTCATCGTGTTGAGGATGTCGCCACTCCTGAAGCCTGGGAAAAAGACCCTGAATTAGTTCAAAACTTCTATAATAAGAGAAGGTCAGATTGTTTGGCAGCAGAACCTAACCATGCCCATAGGAAACTGGCCGAATTGGAGAAAGATTATGATATCACCATTATCACCCAGAATATCGATGATTTACATGAGCGTGCGGGCAGCAGCAAAGTATTGCATCTACATGGACAGATTAGGAAAGGGCAGTCATCAATAAATCCAAATCTTATCTATGATATCGATGGGACAGATATTAAGGATGGGGACCTATGTGAACTTGGCTCTCAACTGCGCCCACATGTGGTCTGGTTTGGAGAAGCAGTTCCAAATATGAATGAAGCCTATAAAATAGCAAGGCAGGCAGATGTCTTTATAACCATTGGAACATCCCTGCAAGTCTATCCTGCTGCAAACCTGATCTACGAAACTAAACCTGACTGCAAACTCATCCTTATCGACCCAAATGCTGAGCAATATCGCGTACCACCAGTAGTGCTGAAAATAGCTGAAAAGGCCAGTGTAGGAGTGGATTATTTGGCAAAATATCTACCCAAATAATATTTTGTGAGTACATATAACTATACTATTTATCAAATAATTATATCATTTTATATAAATGTTATATTTTACTTAAATATAAACTTGAACATAAAAAAACCTGTAACACCAAATATTATTTGGTTTACAGGTTTTTTATCTTTTAATACATAAATAATCAGATACTTATGTATTTTATATTAATTGATTATTGATATTTGTTGTAAGTTTCTATAATTGCGGATCTCATCTGCACAAAAAGGTCAAGAACCTTCTTCATAAACTCTTCATCAAGCATTTCAAACACGCCATTGACTCCGCCAACAACATCTACTTCGGCTATTTTATAGGACTGTTCCAAAGTCCCTTGTTCAAACTTGATAATAAACTTTTGGTTCATCCCGAAGATACTGATCTTACAGTCAGGATGTGGCAACTCTGCTAGTACTCGCATATCTTTTCTTATATATTTAAATAAAAAAGTTCTGGCTTTTAAAAACCAGAACTTCAAAATTATAAATTATTACTATTCTAAACGACTCCTTGGGCTTTCATTGCTTCCGCAACTTTTATAAAGCCTCCAATATTGGCACCTCTCAAGTAATTGACATAACCTGTCTGTTCCTTTCCAAAACGAACACAGGTCTTATGGATATTCTCCATAATCAATTTCAATCGATGGTCTACTTTTTCAGGAGACCACTGTTGGCCAATCGCATTTTGCGACATTTCCAATCCAGAAACCGCAACACCACCCGCATTAGCGGCTTTACCAGGACCAAAATGGATCTTTGCCTGATGGTAAACACGGATTGCTTCGGCTGTGGAAGGCATATTGGCACCTTCAGCAACGATAGTACAACCATTCTTTACTAATTTCTTGGCATCGGATTCATTTATTTCATTTTGTGTAGCACAAGGTAATGCGATATCACATTTAAATTGCCATGGGTTTTCCTTAGCATGGTAAGTCGCTGATGGATATTTTTTGCTGAACTTGCCAAGATCACGGCCTAAAGTCCCCAAATAAACCAGTTTCTCAATCGTGAATCCATCTTTATCATATATTGTCCCCTGGCTATTTGATAAAGTAATCACCTTTGCACCTAATTGAATGGCTTTTTCCGCAGCATAGTAGGCTACATTTCCAGCTCCAGAAATACTGATTGTCTTTCCTTCGATGCTTTCGTTATTGTAGTCCAATACACATTGCACGAAGTAGAGTAGACCATAACCTGTAGCTTCTGGTCGAATATATGAACCTCCCCATTGTGTTCCCTTTCCAGTTAACACACCTGAGAAATTATTCTGTAATCTTTTGTATTGGCCAAATAAATACCCAACTTCTCTTGTTCCTACACCGATATCGCCTGCAGGGACATCCGTTTCTGAACCGATATGTCTTTGCAATTCCGTCATGAAGCTTTGGCAAAAACGCATGATTTCATTGTCTGATTTACCTTTAGGATCAAAATCAGAACCTCCTTTACCACCGCCAATTGGCAAACCCGTCAAGCTATTCTTGAAAACCTGTTCGAAAGCCAAGAACTTTAAGATACTCAAGTTTACGTCCGGTGCAAATCTCAACCCGCCTTTATATGGCCCGATTGCTGAATTCATCTGTACACGATAGCCACGGTTAACTTGAATCTGGTTCTTGTCATCCAACCATGCCACGCGAAAGGAAACTACACGTTCTGGCTCGACCATACGCTCCAGAATCTTGAGATCAATAAAATCTTGTCTGTTTTCAGTGATATAGGGAATTAAATCCTCAACTACTTCGGTAACTGCTTGTAGAAATTCAGGTTCATTTGGATTACGCTGATCTACTTGTTTAATGAAATTCTTAAAATTAAGGGACATTTATTATTAAATAATTATTTGATTCAACGCAATATTACCAAAAATTCCAGAAAAATGCCAATATTTTATGTTTTTAATCAATGCATATAATTCCTTAATTTTATTTCATGAAAGAATTAAGCGGATTTGACCATCACTTGGTTTCAAACGGATTCCACCGAATTAACCTATTAAACCAAGCCAGTCCATTACTACAACTAAAATCTCTGAGCAAAGAACTTGATACCCCAATTTTTATCAAGAGGGATGATCTTACTGAGCTCGGAACAGGTGGAAATAAACTTAGAAAGTTAGAATACCTCTTGGCAGAAGCGAAGAACCAGCAAGCTAACCGAGTCATCACCATCGGAGCCAGACAATCCAACCATGCAAGGCTTACGGCAATTTCAGCAAAAATGCAGGGCTTTGAGGTCGATTTGGTCCTCAAAAATTCAGTCCCGCTTGATACAGAGAGTTATCAGCTCAACGGGAACCTTGTGTTGGATAATATTGTTGACGCAAACATCCACGAAATTCCCAACGATGGAACAGCCAATACCTTTATTAGTAACCTCAGCAAACATTACGAAACCGAAGGGGAGAAAGTATACTTTATTCCCGTAGGCGGTTCTAATGTGGTTGGTGGATTAGGGTATGCTAGAGCCAGCTTTGAGATCGAAACCCAAGCTGCTGCCCTAGGTGTCAATTTTCAACATATTGCTTTGGCAAGTGGATCAGGAGGAACACATGGAGGTATAATCGCTGGCTATGAAATCCAGGGAAAGAAAGTCTTTATCCAGGCCTACAATGTGCAACCGGACCGAGAACCTATTTTGACAGAAACCAAGCATATTACGGAAGGTATTCTCGATATTTTCGAACTGAACGATTCAAAATCCAAAATCGAATACCGATTATGCAATGATTATGTAGGAGAGGCCTATGGAATACCCAATGAACAAACATTGGCAACCATCAAGCATCTCGCTAAGACAGAAGGTGTTTTCCTAGACCCTGTTTACACAGGCAAGGCCTTTACCGGTTTGGTCAACGACATTAAATTGGGGAAATATCCCAAAGGAGAACCTATATTATTTATCCATACCGGAGGCACGGCAGGCTTATTTGCATATAGCAATTGGTTTTAAATTTCTATCTTTAGGAAATCAACCTTCTTAATTTTAATAAAATCCAATGCAAAGAAAAGACTTCATCAAATCTCTTGGAATCCTAGCAGCTACAAGTTTATCAACGGATGTAATTGGCAATAACCTGAAAGTCAATGCTAATTCACCCCAAATAAAAAAGGGGCTAGGCTATTGGATGATCAAGGAAGACCTTTCTTTACTGGACAAGTTCAAGTTGGTCAAGGACCTTGGTTTTGATGGCATTGAGTTCAACAGTCCCTTGGACATTCCCTTGAAAGATTTGTTGGAAGCGCGTGATAAAACGGGCATTGAGATTCCAAGTACGGTCAACAAGGATCACTGGGGCAAACCGATTTCAGACCCTGATCCTGCTGTGAGGCAGTTTACCATTGACTCCATGGTGAAATCATTGGAACAGACCAAAGAGTTAGGAGGAGATACTGTATTGCTGGTACCCGGGGTGGTCAGTGATGCAGTATCCTATAAAACTGCTTATGGAAATGCCTTGGATTCTATTCGAAAAATGATTCCCCACGCTGAAAAAACAGGGGTAAAAATAGCATTGGAAAACGTATGGAATAATTTTATCCTCAGTCCCATAGAGGCCAAGGATTTTCTAGATAAAATCAATCATCCATTAGTCGGTTGGTACTTTGACTTGGGCAATATCCTACGATATGGATGGCCAGACCATTGGTTGGAAGTCCTTGGAGACAAAGTGTTCAAGCTCCATGTCAAGGAATATAGCAAGAAGATCATGAATGAGGAAGGGCTAGGGAAGGGCTTCAAAGTAGAACTCACCCAGGGGGATGTAAATTGGTCCCAGGTCATGAAAACCATCAAAGACATCAACTATAAAGGTCAATACATGACCTTGGAAGTAAACGGGGGTGATAGAACTGTTTTGAAGAAATTATCGGAACAGTTAGATACGATCATTAAATCCTAACTGACCGGTACATCCGAGCAAGTAAAACTAATTAATGATGATTACAATGGCTTCATTTGCCCAACTGGCATGTTGGAAAAAGCTTTGAAGTTTCACAAAATATTCTTCTAAATAGTCAAAGCTATTCTGTTCGTCCCAAATATCGGGATAGACGGACTGTTCCTTCATCTCTTGAGGATTGAACCTAAGTTTCAGGTCTTCAATTCCAATTGCTTTGATTTTTTCATTCAAGCTCTTGACCTCTTCTGGAAGCAAGTATCTTGCTGGACCATAACCCAGATCTTGGTTTTCATCTACTGATGCAGATCCTAAAATGACATGACTCATTTTGTTCTCCACAGCGTTCTCAAAAGAGGATCCTGTTAACAAAAAAATTATGCCATCCCATGATTTATCAATATCTAAGGAAGGAGCTTGTGTAACTTCATTGGAAAAGAAATCTTGCTCCAACTTATGACTGTCCTCGAGGTAGGACTCTAATTTATCCATAGTTACCCTTCTGAGGGTGCAATACATTCCCATAACTTAAATTTATAATTAAATATAAGGAAAATTAGAGATTCTTTAGCAATCAACACTTTTCTTCAGGTTCAAAAATTAGCCAAGTATGACAGTTTCATTCGAGGCATATTCGAGAATCATTCGAGAACCATTGCATCCGATTCGAAATCTCTCGAATGTGTCTCGAATAAGGTCAAAAGGAATCCCAAATGGAACACCGTATAAAAATTAAAAACCTAGCTGAAATTTCCTCTGCTAGGTTTTGTATAATCCTTGAAAGAATTATTGATATTTTTAGGAAAGCGAAATCAATCCACGGAATCCACGGGCTGCATAATAGGATTCCGCTCCGTTGTGGTAGGTGAAAACCCGGCCAAATCGATAGTCTCCGAAGATAGCGCCGCCTTTTTCCCTAATCTCAGTTGGGGTCTCCAGCCAACTAGAAGTCTTCTCATCAAAGTGACCCAATGCCTGTAAGGCAGCATATTCTGTCTCATTCAATATTTTTATGCCCATATGATTGGCTAAGTTGATCGCCGAATCTTTAGGTTTATGTTCTTTTCGAGATTCTAATGCCTCCTCATCATAACATAAGCTACGTCTGCCTTTTGGGCTTTCTGCAGCACAGTCTATATAGATGATTTCTTCATTGTCATATATCGATACCACATCAGGTTCACCATCTGATGCTTCCATCTTATTGATGCTCCATAGTTTATCAGGAGATGCCTCTAATTTCCCTTTAACATCTTCCCAGTTGATATTAGGATGCCTGTGCATATTTTTTTCAAATCGCTTTTTAAGGATTTCCAATAGTTCCTCGGCACGCTGTGGTTCTAATTTTTTTGGTTCCATTGTTCTAGTTCGTATTAAACAAATGTAATTGTTCAAACAGAAAATTTTGTGAGATTGTTTGAAAATTTTTGAAAGTTTTGAACCAGGATGGGGTTCGTCTCCGCTCACCCAACGAGGATGAGAGGATAGACCAAGATAGTTTCCTCAAATTAATAAGCCCTCCACATAATTTCAATCAATCTCTTTTAGGCATCAATACCAACTTTACTTTTTCAAAAAGTCATAAACGGCTTTTGAAACTTCTGCAATAATTTTGGCGCTGTTCGGTTCGGTTTCTTTGGAGTCGGTAACATAGACTGAGATATAGAAAACCTGGCCATCTGGCAACCTGACTACGCCAATATCATTGACTGCAGCTATGATGCCTGTTGTTTTATTGACTCCGGAATATCCGGTTTTATGGGCGACCACGGTACCCTCTGGCAATAGACCTTTTATTCTATTCTTACCTGTACTGGTGGAACGCATGGTATCCCAAAGAAATTTATGGGAACTGTCTGAGAGTAATTTCTTGGTGTTTGTGTAATAATCAAATAGGATTCTATTGGCTTGTGCCACCTTCGTCCAATTCTGGAATTGAATATTCCAGTTGCTCTGTTGTTCTTCCTCGGTAGTTTTGATCGATTGTTCCGTATAGCCTCTATCTTCAAAATATTTTTGTACCGGCTCAGTCCCTCCAAGCATTCCAAACATAATATCACAACCTACATTATCGCTTTCCGCTACGGTATACCTTAATATTTCACTTAATGGCAGCGTTGTGCCATTGGGGTACTTATCCTTGATTGGACTGTATAGATCAGTGGTAACTGTAGCCTTACTGATTTCCACAGGTTGATCGAAGCTTAATTTCCCTTTGTCAACCTGATCAAGGATGGCGATGGCAAGATGGAACTTATAAGTACTCTGTAAGGGATAATGATGATCTCCATTCATTATCAAGCTATCTGTAAAATCATTATTGTGAATGGCAATCCCAACTTTTGCTTGGTAATTAGCTAATATTTTGTCAATCTGTGGTTTTAAGCCTTGCAGATTTTGAGAGAAGACAGAACAGGAAATAAGGCTGGAAACCAGCGTTAATGAGTAAGTTTTAAAGTGCATTGAAAATGATTTTTTAGGGTTCAAATTTTAAACGGAACATAGAATTATTTATTGTTTATCAAAAGACCAGAAATAAATAAAATTTTAGTCAACCGATTGAAATTGCAAATAAAGCGTAATTAGGCTGTTTTGACAAATACTCACGTTATTGGGATAAAAAATTAAATGTATTTTAGTCAGTACTGGATCAATTCTTTATTATGAAAAAAACACTAATTACACTTTCAGCAGCCTTATTAATCAGTAACCTTAGTTGTGCCCAGAGTGCCCAAGATCTGCATCAAGTCTATGCTGATTTAGCGGTCTTCCAAGATGGGCTAGCTACCCAACTTAAAAAGGGAGTAAACAAGAAACAGATAGCGACTATTGCAAATGAAGATATCCGTGCCCTGGCACAAGGATTATTGTCTGGCAAAAATGTAGACCCTTATAAATATGCCAGCTATCCTGCACTATTGTCACCGAAAACATTGGGACAAGAACTGAGTATTGGTGATGGGTATAGCAAATATGAAAATGTAACCGGAGTGTATCTACCTATTGGCAAACATATCCTTATTGCCGATGGTATTGAAGATGATCAGGATATCAAGCTCGTTATACCAAATTGGATGCGTAAAGCGCCTAACCCAGAAGAGCCGACCAAAGACCCGAAGGGTTGGGGAATCGAGAAGAAAGAATTCAAATTAAAAAATGGGGTCAATATCATTGAATTAAAGGATTTTGGCAGCTTGGCTTATGTCAATTACTTCTCCGATCAGCCTAAGGATGAAAAACCGATCAAAATACATTTTCTCTCTGGACAGGTAAATGGTTATTTTGATATACAGAAGCATTCTGACCAAGATTGGAATGAATTTTTGGATCATGCTGTCTATCCAATCATGGATGCCAAGGGCAAGCATATACAAACAGCTTACCCTGTGGAGGATCTAAAAAAATATGCGTACGGAAAAGGGAAGGAGTTGATCAGCAATTACGATTCCCTTGTTTATAGGCAGCATCGTTTAATGGGCTTGATCAAATACAACAAGGTTCCCGACAATAAGATATTAGCAAGAGTAAACTATAACTACTATATGTTCCGTGATGGAGATGGAGTAGCCTATATGGGAGACAAGCAGGGTTATGCCATGAAGATGGTCTTAGATCCAAGTTCAGTCATCAATGGAGACCCTTGTTGGGGATTTAGCCATGAAGTTGGTCATGTACACCAAACTTCGCCCATGCTGAGCTGGGGAGGATTAGGAGAGGTAAGTAATAATATTTATTCGCTTTACGTCATGAGGTCATTTGGAAACAAATCAAGAATCTTGGCCCAAAACAATTTCCAATTAGCTAAAGAATCGATCATTGACAAAAAGATTTCCTATCTGCAAGACCCTGATGTGTTCAACAGGCTAGTTCCATTTTGGCAATTGCAATTATATTTTGAAGGGGAGGGGAACAACCCAGATTTCTATCCAGACCTTTTTGAGGCTTTGAGAAAACAAAACAAGAACAATAGTCCTTCTAGGCAAAAAATCCGGGAACGCTGGGGCAGGGAGCCTGTTGTTTTGGAACGAAACCCAGCCGTTCATCAATTGAATTTTATCAAGACTGCCTGTGAGGTATCAAGGACTGATTTAACTGATTTCTTTGATCAATATGGTTTCTTTTATGTAGGGGAAATTAAATATGATGATTATGGAAATTATGAATACAAAATGACCCAACAAATGGTAGATGAATGCAAGAATGCGATCAAGGCCATGAATCTGGGAAAACCAACGATAGATATCAGCACACTGACAGACAAGATTTAATCACTGACTATAAATAGGCGAATTGGGTTTTATTCATTTAAACCCAATTTGCTTTTTTATGATAACTGGTTAGCCTTTGGGCATAACCTTATAAGTTGGGTCTTCTTCGATATCGACTTCTATAAATCCCTTGGCATTATCCAATAATCGGACACAATCTGGACTGAGATGTCTTAAGGTAACTTTCTTATTTAAATCCTGGTATTTTTGGATCAGCTTTTTCAAGGTTTCTATGGCGGACATATCAACAACCCTCGATTCTTGAAAATCAATGATGATATGTTCGGGGTCCTCAATCATATCAAATTTATCCATGAAATTACTTGTGGAACCAAAAAATAGAGGTCCATATATTTCATATACCTTTTCGCCATTTTCTGCTATGGATTTCCTGGCGCGTATCCTTTTGGCATTATCCCAAGAAAACACCAATGCAGATATGATTACACCTACAAATACCGCTAAAGCCAGGTTATGCAAGATAACCGTAATGGCTGCTACCAAGATACCAACCAGCACGTCAGATTTTGGCATTTTGGTCAAGAGTCTTAAGAAGCCCCATTGAAAAGTAGAAATTGCCACCATCATCATTACGCCAACCAACGCAGCCATCGGAATCTGTTCAATTACCTTTCCACCAACCAAGATCACAAACAAGATTCCCAAAGCTCCAACAATGGCTGAAATCTTGGTCCGCGCACCCGCATTGATATTCACCAAGGTTTGAGCCACCATGGCACAACCTCCCATACCTGCAAAAAATCCATTGACCATATTCGCAATACCTTGCGCTACGGCTTCCTGATTTGAACTACCCTTGGTATTCGTGATTTCATCAACCATATTTAAGGTCAACAAGGATTCAATCAGTCCAACTGCAGCCATAACCGAAGCATAAGGAAAGATGATTTTCAAGGTTTCGATGGAAAAAGGGACATTGGGTATGTGGAAAGAAGGGAAAGCCCCACTTACCGATGCAATATCAATAACTTTCTTCGTATGGATATCAAAGAAGTAAACCAAGGCAAAGGTGACGATGATAGCAACCAATGATGCCGGAACAGCTTTGCTAATCTTTGGAAAGATCAACACGATCAATACGGTCAGCAAGGTTAAACCTGCCATTATTAATAGGGGAGTGCCTGTCATCCAGGTTTCTATGCCATTGTTAAGCGTTTTAAACTGTTTTAATTGGGCCATAAAGATAATAATGGCCAGACCATTTAAGAATCCATACATAACAGGTTGTGGAATCAGACGGACAAATTTTCCTAATTTAAAAGCGCCAACAAGGATCTGTATAAGTCCAGCAAGGGCAACAGCAGCAAATAAATATTCGACACCATGCGATGACGCCAATGCAATCAGGACTACAATTGTAGCACCGGCACCTCCGGATACCATCCCAGGTCTACCACCTACAAAAGCAGTTACAATGCCCATCAAGAAAGCGGCATATAGACCAGTGAGTGGACTAAGTCCCGCCAGGATGGCAAATGAAAGCGACTCAGGGATCATGGTCATGGAAACCGTTAATCCAGCGAGGATTTCATTCTTTAAATTGATTTTTTCCTTGGAAATAAGATTAATGGCTTGAAGCTTCATGTATCATTCAATAGAATGGCAAATTTGAGGAATATTGTTGAAAAAATGCTGCCAAAGTTTATATTTTGAGCGGGTTAAGATCAATCACCTTTTACACTCCAATAAACTTCTGTTTTCTCATTGGCGTAAAAACCTTCCAATAAAGCATCCTTCACGATACTTTTCACGGTCGCTGGATTAGAACAGATATAGATTTGGAAGCTATCCCAATGGCAGCTGATCAATATCTTGCGATCATAGGTATATAGATTTTGGTGTGTAGCATAATCTATTTGATCCTGGATCAGGTCATCAATCCAGACCAATTCCATGGCATCACCAAATTCAGCGCCTAAACATATCCATTCGTAACCTTGTTTTTTAATCGCTTTTAGAATAGAGTTGATTTGGTTTTCAGGAATGCGGCCTTCAGTTGGTGCTAGGATTTGGTTATTCTCCATTGCATTATCTAATATTTCCTCTAGGACCCAATCTTGTTTCAGCTTGACCAATCCACCGATAGAAGTCCTCAATGCGATATCTATTTGGTTAATCCCTTGAAAACCTGATATCATTAATATCTCTTCCCATCGGATAGGTTTAGTATGGAGAAGTATCCTTTGTTTAATATCAATAGAAGTTCTATCATCTATTTCCCAGAAATTAGAAAGTTTCAAGGTGGAAGAGTCCAGAAGTTGTAGGAAAGGATTTAAGGAAACAAACACACAGTTGAAGACACCGCTGTAGAAATCTAACAGTGAGACATCGGCAAAAGGGCCAATGGTATTCCTATCCATTTTTGGTAACTCTCTCAATTATCTTTATTTAAGCGGGTTAAAACCAGATATTTCTTCTTTTCTAATTTATCAAAAACATTTTGGAAGTCAGGTTAATTTTTCAATTGATTTCGTCGCATAAATTTTTAGATTTGGGAAAACAAATTCCGAAACATGTTTGGCATCTTAAATTTTGAGCTCTTTCTGCTTGCGACCTTAGTTTTTATTATCACACCGGGAATGGATACCATTTTTGTGCTGAATAAATCCATTAGCCAGGGGAGGTCTGCAGGTATATATTCTGCGATCGGTGTCAATGCGGGCATTTTAGTACATACCATGTTCGCAGCTTTGGGTCTTTCGGTCTTGATTGCCCAGTCAGCCTTAGCTTTTTCCATCATAAAATATTTAGGAGCAGCCTATTTAATCTATTTAGGGATCAAATCCATTCTTTCGAAGGAAAAAGGCTTTAATCTGGAAGAGATTACGACTGCCCCAGAAAGTGGATGGAAAAACTTTAAATCTGGATTGATAACCAATGTATTGAATCCTAAAGTAGCTTTGTTCTTTCTTTCCTTTTTCCCTCAGTTTGTCCAGAAAGACGCTGTGGGTTCATCAATTCCCTTTATAGTATTAGGATTTACCTATGCTGCCTTGGGATTGCTGTACTATTGCATATTGGCGCTTTCCATGAACCTTTTTTCAAATAAGATTAAGGGCAACAATAAAATCAAGGGATTTATGGATAAATTTTCAGGTATGGTATTTATTTTGATGGGAATTAAGGTAGCATTTTCTAAACTAAAATAATTTACAACTATGCCTTGGGATCCAGAAGTATACAACCGATACAAAGATATTCGCTATAAGCCATTTTATGATCTGCTAAATTTAGTAGAAGATTTAGGGCCAATGGAATGTATTGATTTGGGCTGTGGTACTGGTGAACAGACTGCAACGCTTGCAAATCGCTTTAAGGAAGCTAAAATCTTGGGCGTAGACAATTCAGTAGAAATGCTCGAAAAGTCAAAGCCTTACGAAAATGATCGGCTTAAGTTTAAACTGGAAAATATTGATGATGCAATAGCTGACAACAAGCATTGGGATTTAATTTTCAGCAATGCAGCCTTACAATGGTTGGATAAGCATACCGTTCTTTTTCCTAAAGTTATTTCCAAATTAAAAACGGGTGGTCAATTGGCCATTCAGATGCCCGTTCAGAATGATAATAAATTAAATCAGATCCTATTAAAATTAGTACAGGAGGAACCCTTTGCCTCTCAATTAGGTCATTTCACACGAAATTCCCCAGTTCTATCCATGGATGAATATGCCCAGATCCTGTTTGACAATGGAATAAAGGATATTGAAATCTATCAAAAGGTATATCCTCAGATTGCTGAAAATGTGGACGATCTGTATGATTTCATCTCCGGTTCGGCAATGGTGCCTTATTTAGAGCTTTTGGATGATGAGAATAAGGAAGTATTTATTCATGAATTTAAAAAAAGGATAGAGAATACCTATAAAAGTTTTCCAGCAATTTATGCATTTAAACGGCTGTTGATTTATGGTAGAAAAGGCTAAAGCTTGAAAAATATATAATCCTATAAAATATTCCATAATCAATAAGTGTTTCAGAATTCCATCTAGGATTGGATCCCAATTTATTTAAAGCCATTTAATTATTATAGGAACTTATTCAAAGCATTTTGGAACTTTCAGTACCGGTCCATGGGGCGGATCATCAGGAAAAGAATTTGAAGAACCATATGGATTATTTAGACAAGTGGATCAATTCTCTTTTTATCTGAATGCCAAAAGAAGGTTTAGGAATTAGTATACATTTGGAATTATTGCCGGATCTGACTATGGACAAATGTTCAATAATAGTTTTGCAGCATATTTAAGTATCCGAAAAGATATCTAATTTATTAACCAAAGTTGGATTTGGTTTTAAGTGAGAAATATTTTCTGATAGGTAAGTTCTTATTCAGAATATATATACTGGAATAATTATCATGGTTTATGGGAATTGGCTAATTATCTTACAATTGGAATAAGTCAAATAATTTATATTATGTTAAATAGTAATTATTGAATATACCCTTCTCTTGACTAATCTTCTAATAATCCTATAGCTTCTAAAGTTGTTAGTCTCTATAGGATTATGAAAAGTCTTATTGGATTATTGCTGCGGCTACAGTAATATTTGTTCTGGGATCGATAATAATCGCTCTAGAGTTTTCTGGGAAATCCTTTTGGTGATCATATACAATTTCATCCGCAGATTTTATTAGTACCCGGCCAATGTCATTTAGACCAATGGTTTGATCATATAATGGTTCCTGTGTATGGACGTCGTATTTATAAAGAATTTCAGGAATTTTTATTTTGCTGACTTTAGAATGAGTCTGTAATAAATAAATCTGACTTAAGTCAAGTTCTTTGTTTTCAAACCAAGAGATATTAGCTTCAAAGGATTTTTCAGTTTTTGCTGGATGGTTGGCACTGACAATGAAATCTCCTCTTGAAATATCAATATCATCTTCTAAATGGATGATTACAGATGATCCACTTTGTGCTTCAGGCAATTCCTGACTGTCAAATTCGATAGATTTTACCTTAGATTTAGAGCCACCTGGCAAAACCAGGACCTCTTCCCCTACTTTCAACCCCTCTCCTAACACCCTACCGGCATATCCTCTATAGTCATGTAAATCAGCGCTTTGTGGTCGAACAACCCATTGAACTGGAAAACGCCAACCTTGGTTTGCAAGTTCTTCAAATTCAACTTCTTCCAAATAAGCGAGTAATGGGGCAGCATGATACCAAGGCATTCTTTGGGACTTTTGTACTATATTATCGCCTTTAAGAGCGGATACAGGGATAAAATCAACATCTTCTAAGCCCAATTTATTGGCTAGGTTAAGATATTCTGTTTTGATATTCTCAAAAACTGCCAATTCATAATCTACCATATCCATCTTATTGACACAAACCAATACCTTTTTGATACCCAATATTTTAGCAATAAATGAATGACGCTTAGTCTGCTCAATTACGCCTTTTCTGGCATCAACGAGGATAATGATCAGATCAGAATTTGAAGCTCCGGTAACCATGTTCCTGGTATATTGAATATGTCCGGGTGCATCAGCTATGATAAATTTTCTTTTTTCCGTTTGGAAGTATTTATATGCAACATCAATAGTGATTCCTTGCTCCCTTTCAGCTTTTAGACCGTCTGTAAGGATTGCCAAATCAATTGTACCATCATCGTTCTTACGGTTAGCTTTTTGGATAGCTTCCAATTGGTCGTCCAAAATTGAATTGGTATCATATAATAATCTGCCAATCAAAGTGCTCTTTCCGTCATCTACAGATCCAGCCGTTAAAAATTTCAAAATGTTCATGTTCTATTCCTCCCTTAAATTAAAAATAGCCTTGTTTTTTACGATCTTCCATAGCTGCCTCCGAGACCTTATCATCCATTCTGGCACCACGTTCGCTAACTGTAGATGCTTTAATTTCGTTGATGATATCATCTAATTCAGTAGCAATAGAATCTACAGCGGCAGTACATGTCATATCGCCTACTGTCCTGAAACGAACAGACTTATGTTCTACAACATCACTGTCATCAATCTGAAGGACAGGATCAGCTGCCATCCATTGACCATTTCTAAAAACCACGTCCCTTGTGTGGGAGAAATATATGGATGGCAAGGCGATCTTTTCTCTTTTTATATAATTCCAAACATCGAGTTCAGTCCAATTGGAGATAGGGAAAACGCGGACATTTTCACCTTTTTGGATTTTTCCATTGAAAATATTCCAAAGCTCTGGTCTCTGTCTCTTAGGATCCCATTGTCCAAAATCGTCCCTTACGGAAAATATCCTTTCCTTGGCCCTCGCTTTTTCTTCATCACGACGGGCTCCACCAATGCAGGCATCAAAACCATTTTTTTCGATCGTATCGAGTAAAGTCACCGTTTGAAGGGCATTTCTACTGGCATTTTTGCCTTTCTGTTCAACGACCTTACCAGCATCTATGCTTTCCTGCACATAACCCACAATTAGTTTTTCTCCAATTTGATCTACTAGCCAATCACGAAACTCAATGGTTTCGGGAAAATTGTGGCCCGTATCGATATGAACCAATGGAAATGGAAATTTACCAGGTCGAAACGCTTTCTTTGCTAGGTGAACTAACGTAATTGAATCTTTTCCTCCAGAGAATAAAAGTGCAGGATTTTCGAACTGTCCAGCTACTTCTCTCAATATGTAAATGGCTTCTGCCTCTAAATGATCTAAGTAATCCATTTTATAAACTAATTATTTATGTGTTACATGTAATCCACACTCCTTCTTGGATTTATCTTCCCACCACCATCTACCGGCGCGGAAGTCCTCTCCTTCTTGTACAGCCCTCGTGCAAGGTTGGCAACCTATACTGATAAATCCTTTATCATGTAGTGGGTTATAAGGAACAAAATTGTCTTTTAAATATTTTTCTACATCGGCCAGAGTCCAGTTGTATAAGGGATGGATCTTGATGATCTGATTGACATCATCCCATTCAACAAATTCCATTTGGTCTCTATTTTGAGATTGTTCAGCTCTGATTCCAGTAATCCAGACCTGATAACCAGCAATTGCTCGCTTTAGAGGCTCAATTTTTCTGATATAGCAACATTCCTTTCGATCCTCCACGGAATTATAAAAACTAGATGGACCCTTCTGTTCCAAAAGTTCTTCTACGGCCTTTGTTTCTGGATAATAGGCTTTGATTTTTAGCTTATAGAGATCTAATGTCCGATTCCACACATAATAGGTTTCCGGGAAAAGACGTCCAGTATCTAAGGTGAAAATAGAAGTCCTAGATTTTTCTTGGGCCAAAATGTGGGTCAATACCTGATCCTCTATTCCAAAAGAAGTCGAGAAAACAGCTTTTTCGGCATATTTCTCATCAATATATTGGATGATAGACCGTGCATCTGCTCCAATTAAGTCTGCTTTAATTTGCTCGATCATATTCATTTTGTTTAATCAATTGTTCTGTATGTGCATTCAGCACTGTTATTTTCTCCTTAAGATCACCGGAAAGCTGGTTTCTAAGATCTGCCATGAGATTGAGCGTTTCGTCAATTTCTTCTGGTAAAAGATCATTCAAGAACTCTTTGAGTCTTTTGGCAATCGTTGGAGATTTCCCATTTGTTGAAATTCCAATTTTCAAATTTCCTTTTTGAACCACCGAACCCAGATAGAAATCACATAGGGATGGTTTGTCTGCCACATTCAAAAGGATATGATGATCTGAGCAAAGCTCCCTTACGTAGCTGTTTAATTTGGGATTATTGGTCGCCAGCACTACCACCTGTTTGGAAAAAAGATCGACGGCAGAAAATGAACGCTTATGTACCACTATATTTTCTTTGTTCAATACAAATTCATAGAAATCACGACAAATCTCCTCTGCCACCACGGTCACCTTGGCATTTGGTGAATTGGAAATAATAGCCTGTATCTTTTCCAATCCAACGGGACCAGCACCAACCAACAAGGTTTCTACCTGATCTAACTTGATATATATTGGAAAAAGCTCGTTCATTATCCTTCAATAAATTGTAATTGTTCCTTAACCTTTTCAAATTCCAGATGCTTAGCAACGACTTCTCCAAGTACTATTATGGCAGGTACTCCAATGGCTGATGCTTCAGCTTGTTCAAGGATATTATCAACCCTACCCAGCACAATCTTCTCATTAGGAAGAGATCCATTTTGAATCAACGCGATTGGTAGATCAGCCTTTCCATTTTCTTTATATAATTCAATGATTTGATGAAGTTTAGCATAACCCATCAATACTACAACTGTAGCATTAGTGTTGACAGCAGTATATAAATCTTCAGAAAGAAAACCCGCTTTCGTTGCTCCCGTAATTACCCAAAAAGATTCAGAAATCCCTCGGTAGGTCAATGGGATCTGTTGCAATCCAGTTAGGCTGATCGAAGAAGAAAGTCCAGGGACTACTGCGGTAGGAATATTGAATTTTCTTACAAAATCAATTTCTTCACCACCACGTCCGAAAACAAATGGGTCCCCTCCTTTGAGCCTAACCACATGACCGTGGGTCAAAGCGTAATCAACCAAAAGTTGATTGATCTGATCTTGTGAGGTAGATAGCTGTTCAGCTCGTTTCCCAACGTATATTTTTGTGCAATCAGCTGTTGCAAGTTCTAGTAATTCCTCATTGACTAAGGCATCATAAAGAATTACATCGGCTTGTTGGATTGCTTTAATGCCTTTTAAAGTAATTAGGTCTGGATCGCCCGGACCAGCGCCTACTAATGTTACAAATGGTTTAATTTCCTTCATGTTCTCTCCTCTCTTATTGATTTACTACACGCCATTCTTCTCTACGTTCTTTTGCCTCAAAGCAAAAAGCTTTGGCTTGCAGCAAATAGGTTCTTGCAAATTCCTCAGAAGGCACGTATTTGTTGATCTGTAAAACTCTATCTGAAAATGTAGATGGAAACTGGAAATAGTCTTCATTTACATAGTTGTCATCAAACTCTTCAATAACTGCGGTTTGTGTAGAAGCGTTTATGCCTTTATCTAGCAATAGGGCTTTAGCTGTCCAAACGAATGAGCTGTATGAATGATAGATTGCATCAGCAAATTGCTTTTGTTCCAAAGCAAGTTCTGCTAGCTCAAGTTTTTCTTCAGCCTCTAATAATAAAGTAGCCACGAGATCAATTACGACCCCAGCGCATTCGCCGACACCAATGGCAGTTTCAAAACTCTCTTCATGTCCCCAATCGATATGCTCATCAGCACTTAAGTTCCCAAGCTCTGCCAAGGGTTTCAATAATCTATAGAAATGGTCTTTCCCTTGCTGTTCGTAATAAGAAATGAAGTTTTGCTCGCCATCCTTATTTGACTTGAAATCAGCTAATATAACATCAACCACTTGAAGGACTCTTTTAGTAGGTACTTTGATCACTCGATCTGCCACCCTGCCTTTTCCGTCGCCAAGGGTTCCGCCTCCAAGCATAACTTGAGCAGCAGGGACCACATTGCCATTGACTTTTACCGAACTACCATGAAAGCCTATATGAGCAAGACCATGTTGACCGCAAGAATTCATGCAACCAGAAATCTTAATCTTTAATTCTTTTTCCTGTATAAAATCCTGGTGGAATTCATGGATGTAATTCTCCAGCACCCTTGCCATTTCTGTTGAATTCGAAATACCCAAATTACAGGTATCCGTACCAGGACAAGTGGTGATATCAGCCGTGCTGTTATATCCAGGCTTAGCAAACCCTAATTTCAAGAGTACATTATAAATACTTGCCAATGATTCAGGACGCACGTATTTAAACAATAGATTCTGGTCTTGGGTGATACGAATATCGTCAGCGACATGATCTCGGATTCCAGCGATCAGAATCCGTGCTTTTTCGGTGGAAATATCTCCTGTTTGGATATTTGCATAAACGCCATAATAGCCTTTTTGCTTTTGTTCAAAGCTGTTTGTCGCTTTCCAAAGCTCAAAACCAAGCAGGTCATCAGCTATTTCTTCTTCAACTTTATTTGATGGAGGTTCAGGTTGCGGGATTGCATCGATGTCAAAGGGAACACGCTTATGTTTTACCGCGATCTTCTCCTCTTCAATCAGATTCAAGACCGTTTCAAGACCAAGATTTTGTACCAAGAACTTAAATCTTGCTTTATTTCGGTTATTGCGCTCTCCATAACGATCAAAAACCCGAATCGTAGCTTCCGCATAAGGAAGGATTTCGTCCTCAGGAAGGAAATCATAGACTTCATGCGCTAGAATTGGCTGGGCACCTAATCCACCGCCTAACATGACCTTAAAACCTCTCTGTTCTTTACCATCAACTATTCTTACTTTAGGAATAAAACCGAAATCGTGGATATAGGAGAATGCGCTATCCTTATCGGAAGCTGAAAATGAAATCTTGAATTTCCTTCCCATTTCTGCACAGATAGGATTACGGACAAAATATTTGAAAGTTTGATGAGCATAAGGAGATACGTCAAATGGTTCCTCCGGATCAATGCCGGCAGTTGCTGAAGCCGTTACATTTCTAACGGTATTCCCACATGCTTCCCTTAAGGTCATATCGTCCTCAGCAAGCTTAGTCCAGAGTTCTGGGGTCTTATCAAGGCTTACGAAATGGATTTGAATATCTTGTCTGGTAGTTAGGTGAAGGTTTTTGCTTGCGTACTCATCAGAGATATCTGCAATTTTTAATATCTGCTGAAAAGTAACTTTTCCAAACGGGAGTTTTATCCTCACCATTTGAACGCCAGGTTGTCTCTGCCCATACACTCCCCTCGCTAAACGCAAGGATCTGAACTTTTCTTCCGGTAAATCACCTTTCCGATAAGCTCTAATCTTTTTCTCTAATTCTATGATTTCCTGTGCTACTACAGGATTCTCTAATTCTGTCCTAAAGCTCTGCATTCTATCTTCAATTATTAAAAAGGTAATATTTCACCCCTTTAGTTAGGTTATTGATAACGTTTATTCGACAAATGTATAAAATAATTATAAAAGAACTATACAAAGTCTACCAAATTACTATATATTTGTGTAATTAATTTCAAAGGATGTATAAAATACAGCAAATAAAAGCAATTAAACTACTGATATTTAGCTCTTTAATCCAGATTGTAACATTTTCTTGCGCACCGAAAGTTGATCAAGGGTATGATAAAGACAAGGGATATGTCGGCACAATATCAATTTCTGGAGCCTTTGCGCTCTACCCAATTGCTGTTTTATGGAGTGAAGATTTCAAGAAATTACATCCTAACGTGAGGTTTAATATTTCAGCGGGAGGAGCTGGAAAAGGTATATCTGATGTACTTTCTAATATGGTTGATATCGGATTGGTTTCCCGAGACCTTCACCCTATTGAAATAGAAAAAGGTGCTTTGCCGGTCATTGTAGCAAACGATGCCGTAATAGGAACATTAAATAGCAATCACCCCAATATCGCAGCTCTCCTAAAAAGAGGTTTGAGTCAAGATGAACTAAAGGGAATCTTTGTAACAGGCAAAATCAAGAAGTGGAGTGATCTGGATCCAAGCTTTACAAACAAGAATATTGAAGTGTATATACGTTCGGATGCTGCCGGAGCAGCAGAGACCTGGGCGAAGTATCTTGGAGCAACTCAAGAAGAATTAAAAGGTATCGGGATATTTGGTGATCCGGGCTTGGCTCAAGCTATCAAAGATAATCCGCTTGCTATTGGTTTTAATAACATCAACTATGTTTTTGATTTAGAAACAAAAAGAACAACAGCAAATATTGCAGCACTGCCACTTGATATTAATTCAAACCATAGGATTGATGCACAGGAAAACTTCTACACAGAACTGGATAGTCTCACAAATGCAGTGGCAACTGGAAAATACCCATCTCCCCCTTCAAGGGAGCTTATGTTTGTCCTTAATAAGGAACATCAATCAAAGCTACTAGAAGAGTTTGTCCGCTTTGTGATGACCGACAAACAACAGGCTTATTTGCTGGACAATGGCTTTGTGCCAATCAATAAGGAATTGAATAAGAAAGAGAACGAAAAACTGCTTGCAAGTGAATTACAGACTGATAAAAGATAAAATAATTAAAAACCTTTCTGGGATCTTATTGGGAATATGCCTCTTGGTAATATTGGCAATTCTCATTGGGTTAAGTATCAAGGCAGAACCTTTGATTGCCACTGAATCCTTGTGGACAATCCTGAGCAGTAGCATTTGGTCACCTATGAAAGGAAACTTCGGTTTTTTACCCTTTATCATGGGGACTGTATGGGTTACATTAATCGCATTAGTCATTGCTGTACCCTTATGTTTGGCTGCATCAGTTTACTTGGTGGAGTATGCCGGAAGCAGATTGCGGAATTTTGTCCTGCCATTAGTAAATATTTTAGCGGCCATCCCACCTGTACTTTATGGAGTATGGGGAGTTCTATTTGTAGTTCCCTTAATTGGAGGGTATATCGCTCCCATTTTTGGAATCAGTAGTACCGGTTACTCAGTCTTTTCTGGAGGTATTGTATTGGCTGTCATGATTTTTCCAATCATGGTCAGCATTATGGTCGAGGTCTTACAAACCATTCCTAAGGAGCTGAGATCAGTTTCCCTATCCTTAGGAGCCACTAAATTGGAAACCATCCAACAAGTGATATTAAAGAAAGCAAGGCCTGGAATAATGGCGGCAATTGTTCTAGCAGTATCAAGAGCATTCGGGGAAACCATTGCCGTGCTTATGGTCTGTGGAAATATTCCAAAGATCCCTCAATCCATATTTGATGCGGGATATCCATTACCAGCCTTAATTGCCAATAACTTTGGGGAAATGATGTCCATTCCTCTATATGATTCCGCATTGATGTTCGCAGCATTGCTATTGTTTATCATCATTTTAGGATTTAACCTGATTTCAAGAGGGATATTAAAGAAAATGGAGGCAAAAAATATATGAGCAACATCAATAGAAGGCTGAGAAAAGAAAAGTTTGCCAAAATCCTTATGCAAGGTTCTGGGATCATCATCACAGGCTCCTTATTCTTTATCATAGGGACGATCCTTTACAAAGGACTGCCATATTTGAGCTTAGATATGATCACTAAGACTCCTGAAGGAGGATTTTATGTAGGTAAAGGCGGTGGAATTCTCAATGCGATACTTGGATCGCTTTACCTTGCAGGTTTATCTACTTTGTTGGCTACTATCATTGGGATACCCATATGTATTTATTTAAATATCTATTCTAAGAAAGGTTCAAGGATCAGCAGATTTTCCAAATTAATATTTGATGTTTTATTTGGAGTTCCATCTATAGTATATGGAGCTATAGCTTTCAGTATCATGGTATGGCTTGGTGTCCGAGCATCACTGATCGGTGGAGTGATAACGATTACCCTTTTGACTATTCCAATCGTTGTCAGGACCTTAGATGAGCTAATCCAGACCATTCCAACAGACTTAGGCCATATTACGACATCATTAGGAGCAACTCGCTGGGAATCAGCCAAAGTCATGATTACCTATATTAAACCAGGTTTGTTCACCGCGATTTTACTTGCATTCGGAAGGGCAATTGGCGATGTTGCAGGCGTATTATTGACAACCGGGTTCAGCGACAATATTCCGATTTATTTGGATGAACCAACTGCTACCCTTCCCTTGGCGATTTTCTTTCAGCTGAGCAGTCCTATACCTGAAGTTCAGGGTAGAGCTTATGCTTCCGCATTAATTTTAACTATAATCATCTTACTTATTGTTATATGTACGCAATACCTAGCATCGAGACAGAAAAAACACCGGGCATAATCCATCAGGTAAATCCACATATTGAGATTAAAGGGTTGAATGTTTTTGTTGAAGACCAACATATTTTAAAGGACATCAATCTTGAGATTCCAAATAACTGCATTACCTCTATAATTGGGCCCTCAGGATGTGGCAAAACCACCTTGCTCAAGACGCTTAATAGGCTATTGGATGATTCTACTGAAGTCAAGGTCACTGGGTCGGTACTCGTCAATGGAGAAGATATTTATGGTCCGGACGCTGAGGTGACCCATATCCGGAAAAAGATGGGCTTATTGTCCCAAAAACCATTTCCTCTGCCGATGTCTATATTTGACAACATTGCCTATGGTCCTAAAATCCATGGAAACAAAGATAAAAAGTCTTTAAAGGCTATAGTAGAAAGACAATTGCGAAATGTAGGATTATGGGAAGAGGTTAAAGACCGTTTAGATGGATCCGCGAGTAAATTATCGATCGGACAACAACAACGGCTCTGTTTAGCAAGAGGTCTCGCTGTAGAGCCAGAAATCATATTGGGAGATGAGTCTACTTCTGCTTTGGATCCCATTTCAACTCAGGTCATCGAAAACTTATTGGTACAATTAAAACAAGATTATACCATTGTTTTGGTCACACATATCCTCCGCCAAGCCAGAAGGGTATCAGATTATATTTTATTCCTATACAATGGTGAGGTTATTGAATTTGGCCCCTCAGAACAGATTCTCTTGGAACCTAAGCATGAAATTACGAAACAGTATGTCAAAGGATTTATTTCATAATCACAATTAATAGATAGAAAAAGGGAGCAATTCGAATGAAAAGCTCCCTTATTTATTTAAATATCTTTATGGTCTAAGACCTGGTTTCCCCTTCCGGTCCTTCTTCAATGACTTCGGCAATCTCTTCAATGCCGTCTTCATCAGAATCCTGCCTAAATGGGGCGGTTTCATCAAATTCCCCCTCCCACTTGGCGACTACTACCGTAGCTAAACAGTTTCCAATTACATTCACGGATGTCCTGGCCATATCCATCAATTCATCAATACCTAGAATTGCTGCAATAACAAACACTGGCAATCCAAATTGATCAGCAGTTGCGATCAAAATAATCAAGGATGCCCTAGGAACTGCTGCCACCCCTTTTGAAGTAATCATCAAAGTAAAGGCGATCATCAGTTGCTGTCCAAAGGATAAGTGGATACCAGCAGCTTGAGCTACAAAGATGGAAGCTAATGAAAGATAAAGTGAAGTTCCGTCCAAGTTAAAGCTATAGCCAGTAGGAATTACAAACGAAACAATTTTCCTTGGCACACCAAACTTCTCCATAGCACTCATCGCTTTTGGTAGAGCTGCATCAGAACTTGTGGTTGCAAATGCAATAGAAACAGGTTCTTTAATGGCATTGATAAATTGCTTCACTGGAATTTTCAGATAAAGGGCTACCGGCAATAACACCCCGGCAAGGAAGAAAATCAATGCTAGGTAAAGTGTTGCCAATAACATAAACAGGTTTTTGAGGATATCGATACCCAAATGCCCGACCGTATAGGCCATTGCTGCACCAACACCAATGGGCGCAAAGAGCATCACCAGGTTGGTAAATTTGAACATGGCTTCGGAGAGCGATTCTGCGAAGTCCACAAAGGGCTTTCGCTTCTTCTCATCCACCATGGCCAAACCGATACCAAAGATCACGGCAAATACAACGATCTGTAAAACTTTATTCTCGTATACTGATTTTACAATGTTCTCAGGAAATGTATCCCTAAAGAATGAGGTGAATTTATAGATCCAATGGGCACTTTCATCAATATGTTCAAGCGCGATCTTATCTGCATCAGAAACTGCGGATGTCTGCGGTAGTTCTTCGTGCGGCATGTGCTCAATATCGATTCCTACTCCAGCACGGGTTAAGTTAATAGCACCTAGACCGATAAATATAGCACAGGTAGTAGCACAGAAGAAATACAACATGGATTTCCAAGCCATACGACCAACTTGCTTAAGGTCTGAGTGGCCTGCAATACCGAACACCAAGGTGGAGAATAAAATTGGCCCCACAATGGTTTTCACTAACTTGATAAACCCTTGGCTTAAGGGCTGCAATGCCTTAGCTACATCTGGAAAATCAAGCCCAACAAAAATACCCAATACCATACAGGTTAGGATCCATGTGGTCAACCCTTTCCGTACAATCGCGTTCCATACCAAAACAATGGCAGTAACCCAACGGACAGCCATCATCAAGGATGCAGGAATTGGCGCAAGATTAAATTCATAAAGGAGGGTCAGGATAGATGCTATCGCAATGGTCGCAAGTAGAACATATCCTGTAGTTTTTTTTGACATGTAGATTTAATAAGGTTATTTATTTCTTTTTTTTACTTTTTAGACGAACAAAAATAAAAAAATAGCTCTGCAAACCAAATCTTTTACGTTATTGTATTTCCTAAATTGTGCTGAATTACGGCTTTTTCATCTGTAAAATATTGAATCAGAGAGATGGGTTAAGGATAAAAAGATCGGGGAAGATTGTAAAATAAGAGGTACAAAGGATTCATAGAACTTAGAAATCTCCTGATTTTCCTTTTCAACGATCCTGAAAAATAAAAAAACCACCTCTCACAAGGTGGTTTCTCTATAGAATATCTTTAAGATTATTCAGCGTGAAGCCAAGCTTTCTTCGCTAATAGTTCTTCTTCAGTTTCACGGACGTCTTCATCCTCAACACAACAATCAACTGGACATACAGCAGCACACTGAGGTTCATCATGGAATCCCACACACTCCGTACATTTATCTGAAACGATGTAATAAACTTCATTGGAAATAGCATCCTGTGATTCGTTCGCGTCGAGAGTTACTCCATCACCAAAATCAATCACACCATCCAATGCTGTACCATCTGAAAACTTCCAACTTACACCAGCATCATAGATTGCATTATTTGGGCATTCTGGTTCACATGCCCCACAATTTATACATTCGTCAGTAATTTTAATTGCCATTTATGTCCTTACAATAAAATAATAAACTAATTTTGCACTTTCAAAGGTAATACTAAAGCTATATACTCAAAAATAAAAGTATACAAAATTAGTAGTTATTTACTTTGATATGGCAAATATACGGCAAAAAAAACACAGATTAATTATAAATAGTAAGATTTTGACAAGAGAACAAAGAATAAACGCCTTCGTAAAACTCGGACAATTCCTTCAATCTGATGAGTTGAAGAACTCCCCAATCATTGATTCAGCAGTTCATAAAAATGCTTGGTATACCAAACCAAATATTTTGCAACAGATCCATGCCATTGCGCAAAATCTGACCCATGATCAATTGGAGAAATGGCTTAAGGATGTTCCAGATCAGGATATTAATAAATCTGTAGGCTTGGTGTTGGCCGGAAATCTTCCCTTAGTTGGTTTTCACGATATCATGTGTGTGCTATTGGCTGGATTCACGGCTAAAATCAAAGTTTCTTCAGATGATGCCGGTTTAACAAAATTTATTCTGGATCAATTAATTGATATCGAACCTCAATTTGCCAATAAGATCCAATTACTGGATAAGCTAGAGAATTTTGATCTTGTCATTGCTACAGGAAGCAATAATTCAGCGCGTTATTTTGAATATTACTTCGGTAAAAAACCAAATATTATCCGCAAAAACAGAAACTCACTTTCTGTGCTTTCTGGAAATGAAACTAAGGAACAACTACAAGCTCTTGGCCATGACATCTTTGATTATTTCGGTTTGGGATGCAGGTCAGTTTCCAAAATATTCATCCCGGAAGGTTATGATATCGCTAAGCTTTTGGACAATCTAGAATCTTTCCATCCCATAAAAGACCATTCGAAATACAACAACAATTACGATTTCAATAAGTCAATTTATTTGATCAACAAGAACAAACATTTTGATAATGGATTTCTATTGTTAAAGGAAGATGAAAGTCTAGCTTCTCCCCTTGCTGTCGTTCATTTTGAATACTATAAAGCTAAGGAAGATGTAGAAAAATACATCATAGACCACAAAGAGGACATTCAATGCGTAACTAGCGATATGGATATTCAGGTAGCTGATGTTCCTGTATTCCCATTTGGAGCTAGCCAATATCCTGCATTGGATGATTATGCAGACAATGTAAATACATTAGACTTTTTATTGGCCAACCAATAATTAGCTTTTATTGTCGTTATATGAGTGTGAATTCGTAAAAAATTATAATTTTGTTGACTATGTATGTTATTAAGGTTAAAGGTGTAGCAAAAATTCCAGATTATGTTCAATTAAGGGACGATGCATTTACGCTTTTGGCTTATTTCCGCGTGGATAGACCCGACAAATCATTGGAAAAAATCGGTCTTGCTGATAAATCCGAATACATTATGGATGTTGTTCGTGAATTACCGTTTGGCCAAATAAAGAAAATCGACTTATAAATTACCATGAGAGAGACAAATACGGTTATCAAACTTAAACATGTAGATATCTATCAACAAAAACACCTTGTACTTTCAGATGTTAACTTAGACATTGCCCAAGGAGAATTTTTATACCTTATTGGACAATCTGGTTCAGGAAAAAGTAGTTTATTGAAAATAATCTATGGAGACCTGTACATCGCGAATGGTGAAGGGATGATTGCTGGATTCGACCTGAAAAAACTTCATGAAAATGATGTCCCCTACCTAAGACGTAAATTGGGGATCGTTTTTCAAGATTTCCATTTATTGAACGACCGTACAGTTGAAAAAAACCTAGAGTTTGCCCTTAAAGCTACAGGTTGGAAGGAAAAGGCCCAGATCGAGAACAGAATTATCGATGTGTTGGAAAAAGTTGGACTTCGTTCGAAACTGAAGAAAATGCCTCATGAACTTTCCGGTGGTGAGCAGCAACGTGTCGTAATTGCCCGTGCATTACTGAACAACCCGGAAATCATCCTTGCCGATGAGCCAACAGGGAACTTAGACCCTGCTACATCCGAAGAAATTGTATTGTTATTACGTGACATCGCTTCCTCTGGAACAGCTGTCCTGATGGCAACACACGATTACCAAATTATTAGAAATATGCCTGCACGCATCCTGAAAACAGCAGATGGTGCGTTGCATGACAATGTCAGCATCTAATAGCTGACAATACCATTTAAATCCGACAATTTTGCTAACGAAACCAGTAAACACTGACAGCATGTCGGATTTTTTTTGTTGGCAAAAAAATTGATGGATGCCATGTTAAGGTTACTTAAACTAGATATTAGGAGATGATAAACGAGAACGAGAATATTCAAGACCCAGAAATGAACAATTCGGAGGAAAATGTAGAGCAAGGTTCTGCAGCTACCGAAGAACTTACCAATAAGTTAAACGAATCCAACGATAAATATGCAAGATTGTTTGCGGAGTTTGACAATTACAAAAAGAGAACTGCAAAGGAAAAGATTGATTTAATGCAATCAGCTGGTAAGGATGTAATATTAAAATTATTACCTGTAGTTGATGATTTCGATCGCTCCCTAAGCTTTATGAAAGACGTTCCTGCTGATGATCCAATGAAACAAGGCATTGACTTGGTTTATCATAAGCTTAAAAAAACCATGGAACAATTAGGTGTAAAGGAAATCGATGTTATTGGTCAACCTTTTGATCCTGAATTCCAAGAAGCCATAACCCTCATCCCTGCACCTACCCCAGATTTAAAAGATAAGGTTATCGATGTTATTGAAAAAGGTTATACATTGAATGACAACGTAATCAGATTTGCGAAAGTAGTAGTAGGCCAATAAATATAAAAGATGTCAAAAAGAGATTATTACGATGTCCTTGGTGTAACCAGAACGGCAGAAGTAACAGAAATAAAAACATCATATCGTAAGCTAGCCATCAAATACCATCCAGATAAGAACCCTGGAGACAAAGAGGCTGAAGACAAGTTCAAAGAGGCTGCTGAGGCATACGAAGTCCTGAGCAACCCTGAAAAGAGAAGACGTTATGACCAGTTCGGACATGCAGGCAACTCTGCATCTGGATATGGGGGTGGCGGCATGAACATGGATGATATCTTCAGTCAATTTGGAGATATCTTTGGTGGCGGCAACCCATTTGAAAGCTTCTTCGGAGGCGGCGGCGGAGGTACTCGTGGCGGACGTCGTGTACAACGCGGAACCAACCTGCGAATCAAAGTAAAACTTACCCTTGAAGAAATTGCAAAAGGAGTCGAGAAAAAGGTAAAAGTAAACAAACAGGTAAAATGTAATACCTGTGATGGTACTGGTGCCAAAGACAAAAACTCTTACCATACCTGTAACACCTGTGGTGGCTCAGGTTCAGTAAGACGTGTAACCAATACTATCCTTGGTCAGATGCAAACCACAAGCACCTGTCCTACCTGTAACGGTGAAGGAGTCGAAATCACAGCCAAATGTACTTCTTGTAAAGGCGAAGGTTTAGTTCGTGGTGAAGAAACCATTTCAATCAATATTCCTGCAGGTGTAAGCGAAGGCATGCAACTGTCCATGAGTGGAAAAGGTAATGCAGCTCCACGTGGTGGAATCCCTGGTGATTTGATTATCCTGGTTGAAGAAGTCCCTCACGAAACACTTAAACGCGATGGCATCAATGTCATCTATGATCTTTATATCAATTTTGCTGATGCTGCATTAGGCACAAGCGTAGAAATACCAACCATTGATGGTAAGGCAAAAATCAAGATCGAACCAGGTACTCAAGGTGGTAAGATCCTCCGTCTAAAAGGCAAAGGTCTTCCAGAAGTAAATTCCTACCACAAAGGTGACCAATTGGTTTATGTGAATGTGTGGACTCCAAAAACAGTTTCAAAAGAAGAAAAAGAACTTCTAGAAAAACTTAAGAACTCTGCTAACTTCAAACCACAACCTGGTAAAAGCGAAAAATCATTCTTTGAGAGAATTAAAGAGTATTTTGAATAGTAGATGTGAGATTTGAGATCTGAGACATGAGATATTAATTTGAATAGAATTTCTACTATCTCTATAATCAAATCTAATTTCTAAAATCTAAGACATAAAAAAAGCTGGTTTTAATAAACCAGCTTTTTTATGTCTTAAAGAATCGCTTCCCTTATTCTTTGCAATTTCACCAACAGATCTTCTAACAGATCAAGGTGGAGCATATTTGCGCCATCAGATTTGGCATTTGCAGGATCAGGATGAGTTTCAATAAACAGACCATCGGCACCCACTGCAATGGCAGCTTTAGCAATAGTTTCGATCAGTTCCGGTTTACCGCCAGTCACTCCTGAACTCTGGTTTGGCTGTTGCAAGGAATGCGTACAGTCCATAACCGTAGGAACATTAAAAGATTTCATGACAGGTAATCCTCTATAGTCTACGATCAAGTCCTGGTAACCAAAAGTATTCCCACGGTCTGTAAGAATAACTTTAGGATTTCCAGCATCTTGAACCTTTTCCACAGCGAATTTCATCGATTCAGCTGATAAAAACTGTCCTTTCTTGATGTTAACGACTTTTCCAGTTTCCGCTGCAGCAACCAAAAGGTCAGTCTGTCTACATAGGAATGCAGGAATCTGCAGCACATCCACATATGCAGCGGCCATTGCAGCCTCCTGACTTTCGTGAATATCTGTTACGGTAGGTATGCCAAAGGTCTTCCCTACTTTCTCCAACACCTTCAATGCTTTTTCATCACCGATTCCAGTAAAGGAATTCCCTTTCGAACGATTTGCTTTGCGATAAGATCCCTTAAAAATATAAGGAATGTTCAGTTTATCAGTAATATTTACGATTTTATCCGCTATACGCAAAGCGATCTCTTCACCTTCGATGGCACAAGGTCCTGCCATCAAAAAGAATGAAGTAGAGTTGCCATTTTTTATTTCTGGCAAATATGTATTGATCATATAATTTTAATTACCTAGTTCCGACATAAATTTGATGCGCATCAATTGGATATCCTCAAAGGAGTAATCCTCCTCCCCCAATTCATCCAACGCAGTTTCGATAGCATCATTCTCCGCAGTTTTGAAATAATCATAGACCTCATCTTGACGGTCCTGATCGATCATTTCATCAACAAAATAACCAATATTCAGTTTAGTCCCTGAATTTACGATAGACTCCACCTCACGCAAAAGATCTTCATAACTGATTCCTTTTGACGAGGCAATATCCTCCAAAGAGATCTTTCTATCGATATTCTGGATAATAGAAACTTTTAAGGCAGATTTATTGGCCGTGCTCTTGATCACTAAATCCTGTGGCCTATCGATATCATTATCCTCCACATACTTTTTGATCAGTTCTACAAATGGAGCTCCAAACTTCATGGCTTTCCCCGATCCAACACCTTGGATTTGTTTCAACTCATCAATGCTTACCGGATAATGGGTGCACATTTCATCCAATGAAGGATCTTGGAAAATGACAAATGGCGGCAGCGACTTCTGTTTAGCGATCTTCTTTCTAAGATCCTTTAACATTTTCAGCAATTCTGCATCCAATGCACCTGCCTGAGCAGAACCTTCATCTGAAGAGTCTGATTTAGACATTTCCATCGGTTTATTTAAAATAAACTTCAATGGATACGGATTATTGATATACTTATTACCACCAGGGGTCAATTGCAATAGACCATAGTGATCAATATCCTTCTTGATAAAATCAGCTAATTCTGCCTGGCGGATCAAGGAATTCCAGAAATTCACTCCTTGCTCCTTCCCCGTGCCAAATAAGGCATGGGTATCATGTTTATATTTCGAAATAGGCTGATTGTTCTGTCCAATCAACACATTGATTATATGCTGATCATCAAACTTATCACCCTGCTCTTTTATAAAATTCAGAACAGTCAATAAAGGCTCCTCGGCATCGAAATAGTTCTTTGCCGACCGACAATTATCACACATGGAATTACATCCAGTTTCGTCAAACTTCTCCCCAAAATAATGGAGGATCTGCTTCCGACGACAAACAGCCGATTCAGAGTAATCAATCACCTCCTTCAATATTTGAGTACCGATTTCCTTTTCAGAAACGGGTTTATCTTTCATGAACTTGGTCAGCTTCTCTACATCTTTTTCAGAGTAAAAAGCCAAACAATAGCCTTCCCCACCATCACGTCCGGCACGACCAGTTTCCTGATAGTAACCTTCCATTGATTTTGGGATATCATGATGGATCACATATCGTACATCTGGTTTATCGATACCCATTCCGAAAGCAATCGTCGCTACGATCACTTCAATATCTTCCATCAAAAACTTATCCTGTGTATCAGCACGGGTCTTTGCATCCAAACCAGCATGGTAAGGAAGGGCTTTAATCCCGTTGATGTTCAATACCTCAGCTATCTCTTCAACCTTTTTACGGCTCAGACAGTACACAATACCGGCCTTACCTGCATTGTTTTTAATAAAACGAACGATCTGCTTGATAACATCCTCTTTAGGCCTCACTTCATAGTACAGGTTCGTACGGTTAAAGGAAGACTTAAACAAGGCAGCATCATTCATCTGTAGGTTCTTACGAATATCCGACTGAACCTTTGGAGTAGCGGTAGCCGTCAATGCGATAATTGGAATATCCTCACCAATTTCATTGATGACTTGACGGATCTTTCGATATTCCGGTCTGAAATCATGTCCCCATTCTGAAATACAGTGCGCCTCATCAACGGCCACAAATGAAACTGTTATGCTCCTTAAAAAGTTAACATTTTCCTCTTTGGCCAAAGATTCAGGAGCTACATACAAGAGCTTGGTTTTCCCTTCTTGTACATCCTGTTTTACGCGTTGAATTTCATTTTTGGTAAGGGAGGAATTCAAAAAGTGCGCAATGCTATCTCTACCTCCAAAAGCGCGTACCTGGTCGACCTGATTTTTCATCAAAGCAATAAGCGGTGAGATTACAATTGCAGTCCCCTCGCTCATCAAAGCTGGCAACTGATAACAGATTGATTTCCCGCCACCTGTAGGCATTATGACGAATGTATCCTTCCTGTTCAGAACGTTCGTAATAATTGCTTCCTGATCGCCTTTAAAAGTGTCGAACCCAAAAAAATCTTGAAGATTGTCGAAAAGTGATTTTTCTATTTCCATTGACTATGCAAAATAAATAGATGTAATAACGGTATGAATAATACGTGTTAAATAATGTATTTTTGTAGCGAACACATCATATTTATATATAAAATTAAGGAAATATTACGTGAAAAACAATATAGATATCAAATCGTTGGCACAGAGCACATTTGAACTTGAAGCGGCTAACGTATTGGCTCTATCTGAAAAAATCGACAGCGATTTTGTAGAGGTAATTGAGAAGATTCTGACGCTGAAAGGTAGGGTAATATTAACCGGAATCGGAAAAAGCGCAATCATCGCTCAAAAAATTGTCGCAACCCTAAATTCCACCGGCACTCCCGCCATTTTTATGCATGCCGCAGATGCTATTCACGGTGACCTTGGAATCATCCAAAAAGATGACCTCATCATCGCGATTTCAAAAAGTGGCAATACACCGGAGATCAAAGTTCTGGTACCATATCTTAAACAAACAGGGAACGTCTTAGTTGCCATGGTTGGAAACCAGGAATCCTTCCTTGCTGAACAGGCGGATTATATCCTCGACACCAGCATTACGAGGGAAGCTTGCCCTAATAATTTAGCTCCAACCACCAGTACTACAGTTCAACTTGCTATGGGTGATGCCATTGCTGTCTGCCTGCAGACCAAAAGACAGTTCACCGACCAAGATTTCGCAAAATACCATCCAGGTGGAGCTTTGGGAAAACAACTATATCTAAAAGTAAGTGACCTTTCTGATCATAACGGTGTCCCAATGGTGGCTGCGGATGCGAATATCCGTTCCGTATTGATCAGTATTACGGAATTTAGACTTGGAGCAACCGTGGTCATTGAAAACGAAAATATCCTTGGCATCATTACCGATGGTGATATCCGCCGGATGCTAGGTAAATATGAGGACGTTTCTGGCCTTCAGGCAAAGGATATCATGTCCTTAAATCCTAAAACCATAGACAAAACTGAACTAGCGGCAAATGCACTTCACCTCATGCGCCAGAATAGTATCTCCCAATTGGTGGTTACCGATGAAGGAAAATATGCGGGCATTATTCACCTGCAAGACATTTTAAAAGAAGGCATTATCTAATATCAAGATTGTAAAATTCTTGTGTGTTTATTTCAAAAATTCACTAAAGAATCGTATTCTTATAAAAATGGTCTTAGATTTGATTGAATAAAGCAACGAAAAAATTGAAACGATGAAAAAGATTACAAGTATATGTGCAGTATTGATTGCATTTATTAGTTTGACTGCGATGGGAATGTTTGCTGCAGAGTTTAAATTTGACAAAGAAACCCATGACTTCGGAAAGATTCCTTTGAATAAACCGGTTTCTCATGAATATAAATTCAGCAACTCGGGAGATGAACCAATCATTATTTCAGATGTACAACCAACTTGTGGATGTTCTGTAGCAGAATTTACCAAAACCCCTGTTAAACCAGGCGAGGCGGGAACCATTAAAGTTACTTTCAATGCAGCTGCTAAAGGTCCTTTTACAAAATCATTTATTGTAAAATCAAACACCAAAACCCCTGTTAAAACCCTTACTATCAAAGGTATCGTAGAATAAGGTAAATGTCATTCAGAATGAAACAATTCTGAGAAAAAATAAAAATATCATGGAAAGCCGACCTCTTGAGGTCGGCTTTCATTTTTTAGGACAAGCTCAGTTTTATTTGTATTTTTGTAAAGATTGAAAACATAATAAAATTATAATGCCAACTATTTCTCATAAGGGCATCAATATGCCTGCATCGCCTATTAGAAAACTAACTCCTTTTGCCGATCAGGCAAAAAAAGATGGAAAGAAAATTTACCATTTGAACATAGGCCAACCTGATATTGAAACTCCAGAAGTCATGTTAAATGCTTTAAAAAACATTGATTTTAAAGTTTGGGCCTATACTTCATCTGAAGGAACGCTTTCTTACAGAACTAAATTAGCTGAGTATTATAATAAAATCCATTATAACATCACTCCTAACGACATTTTGGTCACCAATGGCGGCTCGGAAGCAATTACCATTGCAATGCAAGCTTGTCTGAACCCAGGTGAAGAAGTTATTATCCCTGAACCTTTCTATGCCAACTATAATGGCTTTGCATGTTCAGCAGACATTATCGTAAAACCAATCATGTCTGTCATAGACAATGGTTTCGCATTACCTTCCATTGCAGATTTTGAAAAAGTAATTACAGAAAAAACTAAAGCAATTGCAATCTGTAATCCAAATAACCCCACTGGATACCTGTATTCACGCGAAGAGTTGGAGGCATTGAAAGAATTATGTCTGAAACATGATCTTTATCTGTTCTCTGATGAAGCTTATAGGGAATTTTGTTATGATGGCCGCGAATTCATTTCCCCAATGCAATTAGAAGGTCTAGAGCAAAATGTAGTGGTATTTGATACCGTTTCAAAACGTTATTCCGCTTGTGGAGCAAGGATCGGATGTATCATCACCAAAAATAGGGAACTTTATTTGACAGCATTGAAATTTGCTCAAGCTAGACTTAGTCCTTCTTTGGAAGGTCAGATCGCTGGAGAGGCTGCAGTAGATACTCCTGATAGTTATTTTGAAGCTGTATCCAAAGAATACACTGCAAGAAGGGATACATTGGTCAATGGTCTTAATAAAATTGAAGGTGTCTTCTGCCCTAACCCAGGTGGTGCATTCTATGTCATTGCAAAACTGCCAATCGATAATGCTGATAAATTCTGTCAATGGATGTTGGAGAAATTTTCATACAACAATGAAACAGTTATGATGGCTCCCGCAACTGGTTTCTATTCTACTCCTGGAGCAGGATCGAATGAAGTCCGTTTAGCGTATGTCTTAAACCAAGATGATCTTAAAAAAGCACTGCTTTGCTTAGAAAAAGGTCTAGAAGAATATCCAGGTAGAACTGTTTAAGTTTATACCTCAATCAAATTTGAAGGTCGCTAGTTTCCCTAGCGACCTTTTTATTTTCCCCGCATACCTATCTTAATAAATACATAAATAACACTTATTAAAACCCTGTATTTCAGCTATTTATAAAAAATATACAACAATTTGTAATCTTTGGCGTTTATAATAGTAGAAACTAATGAATAATATATATGGATAAATTAAAGAAATTCGAATTAATGGAGAAAATATCCAGAGAATTAGAGGACATTAGAAATAGCCAACAGGCTGTTTTAGAAAAAATCGCTAAAGTAGAAATTGACAATATAGAGTTAGGAGATAAAACTATCGAAAGCAAAATCCCTGATATCTATCAGCGAACTGCCGACAACTCTGAAGCTATTCTGGAGATCCTCAATTCCTTCCAAGAGAAAACAGATGACTTTGGAAGTAAAAATAATATCGATCAGTTGAAACAACAACAGGAAATCGATAATATGAAATAATAGAAAATGCCTCCATATGGAGGCATTTTTCTTTATAAATCTTTTCCCTAAGATTGGGGCAATTCTATCTTTTCCTTTACCAATTGAATCACAAAATTCAACTGTTCAACTTGGTTCAATTCTGAGTTATCCAAAACGATGGCATCCTCAGCCTGTCTTAACGGACTTTCTTCCCTGGTACTATCAATATGATCGCGATGTGAAAGATTTTCTTTCACCTCTTCCATCGTCAAAACCTCTCCCTTTGCTGACAGTTCCGCAAATCTACGTTCTGCTCGCACCTGTGGGCTTGCCGTCATAAAGATCTTTAGGTCAGCCTGCGGAAATACCGTAGTCCCGATATCCCTACCGTCCATTACAATATTCCTTTTCTTTCCCAAATCCTGCTGTTGCTTGACCATAGCCTTACGAACTGCCTTCAATGCACTAACCTCAGAAACATATTCAGATACTTCCATCGTTCTGATTGCGTCTGAAACGTCATTTCCATTCAGTAAGATCTGTGTCTTCTCAGGATTTGGAATAAAATCTATATGAATGTTCTCTAAGGCAGTAGACACAGCCTCCTCATCATTGATATCGATCTGGTTCTGTTGAATATATAGGGTTACTGCCCTGTACATTGCCCCACTGTCGATAAAAACAAAGTTCAATTCTTTCGCCAATGCTTTTGCAACTGTACTCTTTCCGCATGATGAGAAACCATCAATAGCAATTACAAAATTCTTCATAACCATTAGTTGGTTCCTCCAATCATTACACCGGGTTTATTTACCAAAGGAATCTTGATCATATTCTCATCAACGATACTTTCAGGTAAGAAAACATACTTCTTGTCATAAATAGTACCGTCTATATAATAACTCAACCAATATTCATTGGTCAAACCGAAAACCTGAGGGTCGATCGCTTCAATTTTCTGAGAAGTCTTGGCTTCCATATCACCAATGAAATGTCTCAAAATGGTCGTTTTCACTTCCTTACCATCCTTTATACCATATCCTTTGGAGGAAACCAGTACATTCTGGAGGGCTGCATTTTTTTCATTGATCAAATAAACATTCCAAACCTTTGTAGTCGGAGACTCAGTTTCCAGCACAACGGCAACCGAGATATCTTCAACTATATTTAAAGGTAGATCCTTCTTCATTTTATCCTATTTCTTTTTAGCAGTAGCTTTTTTCGTCGTTGTCTTTTTTGCTGTTGTTTTGGTCGCTTTCGTTGCTTTGGCTGCCTTTCTCGCCGAAGGTGATTTACTGTCCTCCTCAGCCCATTTCAGTACGTCCGCATAAGTGATCTTCTCTACTTCTGTACCTTTAGGGATTTTAAGGTTCTGCTTACCAAAACGAACAAATGGTCCCCATCGTCCATTTTCAATCTTAGCCTCTGGGTTTTCATCAAAGATCTTGATGACCTTGTCCTTATCTTTCTGACGTTTCTCCTCAATGATCTGGATAGCCTGATCTTGCTCAACATCCAATGGGTCCAATCCCTTAGGTAAGGAATAGAAACTGCTGTTGTGACGGATATATGGCCCAAAACGACCAATAGCAACCGTCATTTCTTTCCCTTCAAATTCCCCCACTTTTTTAGGAAGCTTGAACAATTCCAAGGCTTCTTCTAAGGTAATGGTCTCGATCATCTGACCCTTACGTAATGAAGCAAAAACTGGTTTTTCTTCATCGTCCGCCGTTCCAATCTGAACCAATGGGCCAAAACGTCCCACACGAACCGAAATCGGTTTGCCCGATACGGGATCAACGCCAAGTTCACGTTCATGGGTTGCACGATCGGCATTATCTAATGTATTCTGTACTTCCGAATGGAATGGACCATAGAAATTGGACAGCATATCGGTCCACTCTTTGAATCCTTGTGCAATCTCATCAAATTCCTTCTCTACTTTCGCCGTAAAATGGTAATCAACGATTCCCTTGAAATGTTGAACCAAGAAATCGTTAACCAAAACACCAATATCAGTAGGGAACATCTTATTACGTTCAGCCCCAGTAATTTCAGTTTTGGTCTGTGAACTTACCTGTCCGCCATTTAAGGTTAGAACCCTGTAGGCTCTTTCCTTCCCATCGCGGTCTTCCTTTACCACATAGCCACGGTTTTGAATGGTCGAAATGGTAGGTGCATAAGTCGAAGGACGACCAATACCTAATTCCTCCAATTTCTTAACCAATGAAGCTTCCGTAAATCTTGCCGGAGGTCTAGAGAACCTTTCAGTAGCATGCATGATCTCTAATTTCAGATCCTGACCCTTACTTAACGGAGGAAGGATGGCATTATCTGAATTGTCCAAATCAATTTCATCGTTATCATCGTCGGAAGACTCAAAATATACCTTCAGGAAACCATCAAATTTCATGACTTCTCCTGTTGCTACTAAATCTTCAGTTCTGCTCGAAATGGAAATCTTAGCCGTCGTTTTTTCAAACTCAGCTTCACTCATCTGCGAAGCAATCGAACGCTTCCAGATCAATTCATATAATCGTTTCTCCGAATTATCCCCATCAATCGTATGATCGTTGAAGTAAGTCGGACGAATTGCTTCGTGAGCCTCTTGGGCCCCTGCACTCTTCGTACGGTATTGACGTAATTTATGGTACTTTTCCCCATAAGCATTGATAATCTCAGCTTGTGCGCCCTGTAATGCCGTGTCAGATAAGTTTACCGAGTCAGTACGCATATAGGTAATGCGTCCAGCCTCATATAAACGTTGAGCGACCTGCATGGTCCTGGCAACTGAAAAACCTAATTTCCTACTTGCCTCTTGTTGTAAGGTAGAGGTGGTAAATGGTGCAGATGGAGTACGTTTTGATGGTTTAGTTTCTAAACTCTTGATTTGGAACACAGCATTGGCACAATCGTTCAGGAACTGATTAGCTTCCTCTACTGTGGCAAACCTTTGTGGCAATTCTGCTTTGAAACGATCCTTGGCATTGCCAGTATTAAATATGGCAACGATCTTGAATGCAGCTTCTGCATTAAATTTATTGATATCCCTTTCGCGTTCAACAATCAGTCGAACCGCTACAGATTGAACCCTTCCCGCAGAAAGTGAAGGCTTAACTTTTCTCCATAAAACCGGAGATAGCTCAAAACCAACTAACCTATCCAATACACGGCGTGCTTGCTGTGCATTGACTAAGTTAAAATCTATCTTTCTTGGTGATTCTATCGCTTTTAAAATGGCTGGCTTGGTAATCTCATGGAAAACGATACGTTTGGTCTTATCATCCTTCAATCCCAAGGTCTCGAATAAGTGCCAGGAAATAGCTTCCCCCTCACGGTCCTCATCGGACGCTAACCATACTGTCTCTGCAGATTTCGCCAACTTCTTTAACTCACTGACCAAAGCTTTTTTATCCGACGGAACTTCATATTTCTGTTTGAAATTATCTTCCGTGTCAATCGCGTCATCGGTTTTCACCAAATCACGGATGTGACCATAACTGGATTTCACTAAAAAATCTTTGCCTAAATATCCTTCTATTGTTTTAGCCTTTGCGGGTGACTCGACTATCAATAAATTTTTTGCCATTTAAATTCTTTGATTTGATGCAAAGAAAACGATTTCAAAATGGAATGCAAATTCTTTTTTATCCCCAATGGCAAAAAAGTGAGTACAATCATTTATCATTTAATCCAAATATCCAGTAAATAAAACACTGCAAAAACCACGGAAGCAATGCCATTGGTGGTCATAAATGCGCGGTCCACTCTACTTAAATCTGTCGGACTTACGATTCGATGCTGATAAATTAATAATGCCGCGTAAAATGCAACACCTATATAATATAAGGTACCGACCGGCATATATAAGACAGGTAAAAGCACAAATATAAAGGACAGGACATGAAGCACTTCAGAGATCCTTAATGCCGTCTTTCCTCCAAAATTTGCTGGAATCGAATTCAACCCATTCGCCTTGTCAAACTCTTCATCCTGCAAGGCATAAATAATGTCAAACCCACTGACCCATGTCAATACGGCCAATCCATAAAAAATCGGTACGATATTAAATTCCCCTGTAACGGCTAAATATGCGCCAACCGGCGCCAAGCCTAATCCTACCCCCAGAACAATATGACATAAGGGAGATATTCTTTTCATATAGGAGTAGAACAAAATCACGAATAAGGCTATTGGTGACAGCACAAAGCACATGAAATTGATGAAATAACAGGCAACCATAAAAACGATACAGTTTATTATCGTAAATAACAAGGCCTGCTTGGGACTGATCCGCCCCGCTGGAATATCTCGAACTGCCGTTCGCGGATTCAAAGCATCTATATCCCTATCCAAATACCTGTTAAAAGCCATGGCTGCATTCCTTGCCGTGACCATACAGACCAACATCAAAAGGAACAATTTCCATTCAAATTGATAATCCGTCGTATGGATAGCCAAGAAAAAACCGATAATAGCGAAGGGAAGAGCAAATATACTGTGTGCAAAAAGCACCAAGGACATATATTTTTTCATAAACTAGCTAAGTGGAGAAACAAAGTTATTGTTGATTTCACCTATGGTCTGTAATACATCCTCACAACCTAATTTGGTCTCCGAAGAAGTCAAGATATGTGGAGGTACTTCCTCAAACCAAACCTTCAATGCCTTTCTGAACTTGGCAATATTTTGATCCGCTTTGACCGCAGAATGCTTATCTGCTTTCGTAAATAACAAAAAGAAAGGAATCCCCTGCTCCCCTAACCAATAACAAAAATCCAAATCTATCTTCTGTGGTTCATGTCTACTGTCAATCAAAACAAATACACATTGCAAGTTTTCACGCTTCGTCAAATATTCACGGATGAATTTCTCCCAGGTCGCACGGTTCTTTTTGGAAGTCTGAGCAAATCCATATCCCGGTAGATCGACCAAATACCACTCATCATTAATGATAAAATGATTGATCAACTGGGTTTTACCAGGTTTCTGTGATGTTTTAGCCAAGCCCTTCCTACGGGTGATTGCATTGATCAAAGAAGACTTCCCCACATTCGACCGACCAATAAAGGCATACTCCGCTTTATTCGCCTCAGGAAGCTTATTGACATCTGTATTACTAGTTAAGAATTCTGCTCGATTGATATTCATAGGGCAAAGGTACGATTAAAAACGCTTTTATTTCTTATCAGAATAACAGCGAGACCGTATTCAATTCAAGAAAAATTCATAATTTCATCAACAAATCCATATATATGCTCGAAATTAAGAATATTGTTAAGCAATATGCCAATCATAAAGCATTAGACGATGTCTCCATACATGTACCTTCTGGAAAAATATTTGGCCTCTTAGGTCCAAATGGAGCTGGAAAAACATCGCTGATCCGAATAATCAATCAAATTACAGCACCCGATGCAGGACAGATCCTGTTCGATGGCCAGCCTTTGAATTCCTCCCATATCAGTAGAATCGGGTATTTACCGGAAGAACGTGGACTCTATAAAAAAATGCTGATCGGTGACCAAATGATCTACCTTGCCCAACTGAAAGGCCTGAGCAAAAACGACGCTAAGGAAAAGATCAAATATTGGTTTGAAAAATTGAAAATAGAAAGCTGGTGGGACAAAAAAGTAGAGGATCTGAGTAAAGGGATGCAGCAGAAAGTACAATTCGTTGCAACGGTCCTGCATGAACCTGATCTCATCATTCTAGACGAACCTTTCTCCGGATTTGACCCTGTCAATGCGCAGGTTATCCAAGATGAAATCCTTGAACTCAATAAAAAGGGAGCCACCATTATTTATTCCACCCACCGCATGGAGTCTGTGGAAGCCCTATGTGATAACATAGCACTCCTAAACAAATCAAAGGTTATACTAGAAGGTTCTGTCAAGGAAATCAAGAATAATTATAGAAATCAAACCTATAAGATCGAATATAACTTGAAACCTGAAACCGAGCGAATTCAGCTCGATCCAACATTATGGCAAATCATGGAAAACGAATCCAACGGCAGCAATGCCCTTACCATACAGATTCCAGAAGACAAATCCTTAAATGATGTATTGACCCAATTGATTCCTCAGATCGAAATCCAACAGATCTTTGAAATCATTCCTTCCATGCACGATATCTTTATTGATAAAGTAACTAAATAACAGCCGAAAAGTATATGAACAAGATATTATTAATCATTCAAAGGGAATATTTAAGTAGGGTCAAGAAAAAATCCTTCCTGCTCACTACTTTTCTGGTGCCTCTATTTTTTATTGGGATGTATGTTGGTGTATTCTTTTTGACCAAAAAGAGCTTCGAGGACTCCAAAGCATTGATTTATGTGGTCGACAACACTAAAGAAGTCGGTCAACAACTCAAGAATACAGATCAGATTACATTTACCCAATCTACCCAAGAACTCAATCAGCAGATCCAGGAAATCAAGGACCTTGATGGCAATACCAATATCCTCATGATCCCTGAGGACTTTTATCAAACCCATCATATTGAATTCCTTTCTTCCGGAAAACCGAATATTGGCACCAAATCCGCAGTGGAATCCCAACTGGAGGATATCCTGCTAAATTATCAGTACAAGGAACTCAACATTGACGCCTCCAAGATCAAAAGCATTGACACTAAGATCAATACTGCTGCTAAAGAAATTACAGCCTCAGGAGAAGCCAAAGACAGTGACACGCGGATTGCAATGGGAATTGCCATGGCGCTCTCCGTCTTGATCTATTTATCCCTTTTCCTTTATGGAGCCCAGGTAATGCGGGGAATTATTGAAGAAAAATCAAACCGGATCATTGAAGTCATTATTTCTTCCGTCAAACCTTTCCAATTGATGATGGGAAAGATAATCGGGATCGGCTTGGTCGGCATCACCCAGTTTGTCCTTTGGATTATCCTAAGTTTTGGATTGATCAGCATTGCTTCCAATACCTTGATCGATAAATCTGACTTTCAAAAAGAAATGATGCAGAACGCGCCACAGGGTGCTGAAATGCAAATGGACAATAATTCCATCATTACTGAAATCAGTACCGCAATGGACGCTGTAAATATCCCAGAACTCTTGATCACCTTCTTCTTGTTCTTTATTGGAGGATATATGCTTTATAGCGCACTGTTTGCAGCAGTGGGTTCAGCAGTAGATAATGAAACAGAAGCCAATCAGTTCACAATGCCTATTACAACACCTTTATTGTTGGCCTACATCCTATCTTTCGGCGTACTGGTCAATAATCCACATGGTCCAATTGCGACTTGGCTGAGCTTTATCCCGCTGACCTCCCCTATTGCGATGCTGGTTAGGATTCCTTTTGGCGTGCCAACTTGGCAAATCATCGTATCCTTTATCCTACTCGTTGCCGGATTTATTTTCACGACTTGGGTAGCAGCAAGGATCTATCGTATCGGTATCCTCATGTACGGCAAGAAAGCCAGCTTAAAGGAACTTATTAAATGGTTCCGATACAAAAGTTAGCAACCAAAAAGATACATTTTAAAAGCCCTTCTGACAGTTAATTTTAGGAAGGGCTTTTAAATTTTTTATACCTTTACCATCGCTGTAATAAAATTCAAACAGAATTCAAATGACTGATAAAATTAATCTGTCGGTATTCAAGAAGTTTTTTTCCTCGAATACATCCGGCGGTATTCTACTTTTTTTATGTGTTGTGATCTCCCTGATCATTGCTAACACCTCCTCCTCAACCGCATTCAATGAGCTTTTACAAGTTAAATTAGGTTTCGAAAACGAAACCATCCAATTACGATACAGCCTTAAGCAATGGATTGATGATGGCTTGATGGCCATTTTCTTTCTTTTAGTAGGCCTTGAAATAAAACGTGAACTGGTGGAAGGCGAATTTTCCTCACCTAAAAATGCAATCTTGCCTATTCTGGCTGCTGTTGGTGGTGCAATTGTTCCGGCTGTAATCTATACCATTTTTAATCATGACCAAGCCTCACATCACGGTTGGGGTATTCCAATGGCAACTGATATTGCCTTTGCACTGGCCATTATATCCCTACTCGATAAACGAGTTCCACCAAGCCTGAAAATATTCCTGGCTGCACTGGCCATTGTCGATGACCTCTTGGCAATCTTGGTCATCGCCATCTTTTATTCTACTGAACTGCATTATACCTATTTGCTATACGCCGCGGGAATCACAGGATTATTGGTCGTTTTCAATCGTACCGGTGTAAAAAGTGTTTGGGCCTATATTATCCCAGGCCTGTTTATATGGTACTTTATCCATCACTCCGGAATCCATGCAACCATTGCCGGTGTATTGGTAGCCATGACCTTGCCAACAACCCCAGATGCAACGGAATCCCCGTTGGAAAAATTGGAACATGCGCTGGCAAATCCAGTAAATTTTATCATTATTCCTCTTTTTGCCCTCGTCAACACCAATATTACCATCCATAGCGAAATGGTCCACGGCCTCAATACACCTCTTGGATTGGGAATTATCCTTGGACTCTTTTTCGGAAAGACCATTGGAATCTACCTGACCACCTGGATCTGTGTAAAAACAAAATTGGCCAATCTCCCAGATATGGCAGGATGGAAACACATGATCGGCGTAGGTATGCTGGGTGGTATTGGATTTACCATGTCTATCTTCATTTCCATGCTTTCCTTCAAAGACCCTGTATTTATTGAAGAAGCTAAATTCGCGGTGCTCATAGGTTCATTAATATCAGGTACTTGCGGGTATTTATACCTGTCCTTTGTGGCAAAAAAAGATAAATTTAAAGTTGATTAAAAAATAGACGTTACAACGTCCTTTTTGCATATATATTAAAAGAATGCGCGCTTATATAAAATAATATGCGCGCATTCTACTTTTAATAAATATTATATTCAATCAGATTATCGTTGTGAGAAATATTAAGCTACAGATATCAGGAAATTTATAAGGAAAAAAGGCCATAAAAAAAATAAAGCTTGAGTCAATCGGGCGATCGCTCAAGCTTTAAAAAATAACCTCTTTTATGAGGTAATCAACCTAAACCTAAGACAAAGATAGAGATTTACTTATATAAATTCCAAATTTATTGAAGGATTTAAACCGTATTCTTGTATATAAAATATTTAACTTGTTGGAAATCAGGAGAATAAAATTAAAAAAATAAAGGTTTTCAAACGGGGAGAATGAAAACCTTTAATAACCAATTATAAACCTAAATTATGATACCACAAAGATAGTGTACATTTTACACATATGCAAATCTTTTTTAAAATATTTTTTCAACCCTGCCCTTATAGGAAGAAAATTGTTTATATTATATTTGAAAAAAACATTCAGATATATGTTTACAGGCATTATAGAAACTTTAGGAACGGTTAAGAAAATTGAGTTGGAACAAAGCAACATTCATTACTTCATCGAATCGCCCATATCCCCTGACCTTAAAATCGACCAGAGTGTTTCCCACAACGGCGTATGTTTAACGGTGGTAGGCATTGAAGAAAATACCCATCAGGTTACGGCTATCCATGAAACTCTTGAAAAAAGCAATCTAGGAAAACTCAAGGTTGGCGATATAGTGAATCTTGAAAGATGTGTCAAGGTGGATGGACGATTGGACGGACATATAGTTCAAGGCCATGTGGACCAAACCGCAATCTGCTCCGCAGTAGAGCCTCAGGAAGGAAGTGTCGTATATACTTTTGAATACGATGCCGCTTTGAACAATCTAACTGTAGAAAAGGGATCTATTACTGTAAATGGCATCAGCTTAACGGTAGTGAATTCTGGCAAAAATAGCTTTTCCGTAGCTATTATCCCCTATACACTGGACAACACCAATCTCAAAACCATAGAACTCGGTTCCACCGTCAATCTGGAATTTGATATCATCGGTAAATACGTGAGCAAACTGCTCGCTATGAGACAATAAAAAAACAATGGGCTTTTATATTGAAAAGCCCATTACTTCTTTTTTGCGTTTCGTCTTAAATTTCTCCGGTACAATATTCAGGATCTCATTCTTCAGCATGTTTATCGCATGTTTCTTGACGTAATTCTGCGGCGTCACCAAGCTGATCTCCCGCACCGGTTCCGGATTCCGGAAATAGCGAACATGCGCCAATTGATCTTCATCATAATTGGAAATACTCATTTCCGGAAGGATCGTCAAACCTCCATTGAGGTCCACCATGCGCTTCAACGTTTCAACACTTCCCGTATTATAATCAAAAGTACCTTCCTTGGATTGGTTGTGCTTGAAATTGCAGATATTCAAGACCTGGCCCCGCATACAATGACCTTCATTCAATAACCATAGTTTTTCACTGGAGATATCCTCCACATTGATCATTTTCTTTTCATAAACAGAACTGCGATCCGATACGTAGGCTACAAAAGTTTCATAAAACAAAGGAATTTCCTGGATTCCCGGATCATGTAAGGGTGTAGAAAGGATACCACAATCCAGTGTACCTATCTTTAATTCCTGAATGATCTGCTCCGTCGTATATTCCCAGATCTGCAATTTCAACTTGTTGTATTTCTTCATGAAATTCGAAATCACGTTCGGCAATAAATAAGGTGCAACAGTGGGGATTACCCCTATCTTTAGATCTCCAGCCAACTCGCCCCTTTCAGCTTGCAATATCTCGGAGATCTTTTTGCTCTCCGTTAGGACAGTACGCGCTTGCTCAATGATCTTTTCTCCAATTTCTGTGGGTACCACGGGCTGCCGACTTCTATCGAAAATCTTGACTCCCAATGATTCTTCTAATTTTTGGATCTGCATGCTCAAGGTGGGCTGGGTTACAAAACATTTCTCAGCAGCAGCCACAAAGCTTCTATAGGTATCGACGGCAATTATGTATTCTAATTGGACTAGGGTCATGTTATAAATTTTAACTATACAAATGTAATGAAGTTATTATGCCATTTAGAATCCTAACTTAAAAAGGACATAAAACAAACAAAGCCCGGGAATCCCCAGGCTTTGTGTTAATCAACAGCTCATTTTAATGATGATGCTGCTTGTATTTCATTTCTAAATCTAAAATTATATCTCTCTTTTTACCTTCGATCAACGAAAGGTTACCGGCAACAAATACGCCCTTCTCCCCTGTCTTAGTATTCCGGATACCATAAACCGATGATTCATCTGCCGGATCTGACTCGCCCTCATAGCGATAAAGCACATCAATTTCATAAACTGCAGCCTCATCCGAAAGCTTATCAAACTCAACATTATAATCAATTGAATACCCATTCTTCGACAGATTATCCAAGGCCTCTGTCATTGTTGCATATTTAAATGTTTTATCCATTTTATATTCTTAATGTACGTTTCTTTAAAAACACATAACTTTGGCTATTGTTTCAAAATGATCATATAATTTATTACCGCACTATGGCTCACATACCTCCTCCAGCAAAAAATACAGCTTCAGAAGCCTTTGAAAGATTACTCGAAGTCCTGAATACATTAAGGATCGAATGTCCCTGGGACAAAAAACAGACTATGGAATCTTTAAGGCACCTGACCATTGAGGAGCTGTACGAACTTACGGATGCTATCCTTGAAAAAGACTATGAAGAAATAAAAAAAGAGCTGGGTGATATTATGATGCACTTGGTTTTCTATGCTCGAATTGCAGCGGAGGAAAACAGGTTCAACATCATAGATGTACTAAACGCGGTATGCGACAAACTGATCATCCGACATCCACACATCTATTCGGATACGGAAGTAAAGGATGATGAAGACGTAAAACAGAACTGGGAAGCCATCAAACTCAAAGAAGGTAACAAATCCGTTCTTCAGGGAGTTCCGCAAAGCCTTCCTGCTCTGGTTAAAGCTTACCGGATACAAGATAAGGTTCGTGGTGTAGGCTTTGACTGGGAAGATAAAACCGAAGTCTGGAATAAAGTCGAGGAAGAATTAGCGGAATTCAAAGCTGAATTTGACCTTAAAAACGGAACCATCAATGCGGAAAAAGCGGAAGAAGAATTTGGTGACCTTCTATTCTCCTTGATCAATTATGCTCGACATATCGGTATCAATCCGGAAAATGCACTGGAAAAAACCAATAAAAAATTTATCCATAGGTTTACCTATCTCGAAACCCAAGCAGCCAAGCACGGACAGGTATTAAGGGAGATGACCCTGGAAGAAATGGATGTGTATTGGAACGAAGCTAAAAAGCTGAAATAATTGCACTTATGTTTTTTTCTTGATAACTTTAATACGGTACAAAACCTGTCGTATGCAAATTATTTTGAAGCTCCTTAAATGGTTGGGAATCGCCCTGGTGTCGGTTCTCCTCATCGCTGTTGTGTATTTATATGCCACTGGAAAAGACTTTCTGCTCAAAGGGGTCTATGTCACTTACCTACATGGCCATAAAACCGCCTATCTCGATGATTATCGTTTTTTCGACAACCATGAAATTGAAACCGGAACCCCTCAGCCCTGGAACATCTCCAAAGAATATAATAGCGTAAAAATAACCGATAGCCTGAAGAGAATACATGACAGATGGAAATCTGTGGCCTATATGATCATCCATAAAGACAGTATCTGGTTTGAAGAGTATTATGGAGGATATGCTGATTCCTCCCGATCCAACTCTTTCTCCATGGCCAAAAGCATGGTCGCTGCCCTCTTGGGAAAAACAATTGAAAGCGGACAGGTAAAGAGCTTGCAACAGAAAGTCAAGGATTTTGTTCCAGAACTGATCGGACCCTATGCAGACTCCCTTAAAATGGTTGACCTCGTTTCCATGAGCTCCGGTATGAAATGGGACGAAAGCTATTACGACCCATTTTCCATCACAACAAGACTGTATTTTGATAAAGATATCGTTGGAACTTTAGACCAGCTCCCCATCAACAACCAACCGGGACAAAAGTTCATCTATAAAAGTGGGGATACCCAATTACTTGGAATTGCATTGCAGCGAGCTACAAAAAAGAGCTTATCGGAATTGCTTTCCCAATATTTCTGGAAGCCAATGGGCGCTGAGCATACGGCACTTTGGCAGGTTGACAGCAAAAAATACGGTATTGAAAAAGCCTATTGCTGCGTAGCCTCCAATGCCCGCGACTTTGCCCGATTCGGCAAACTGTACATGAACCACGGAAAATGGAATGGTCAGCAGCTTTTGGACTCTGCCTATATCAAACAATCGGTTACCAATACCTTTGCGGACTCTCCGGAATATGGATATGGCTGGTGGATAGGCAAATACAAGGACAAAGATTATTTCTATATGGATGGCCACCTAGGTCAATATGTTATTTCAGTCCCGCAGGACGACCTGATCATCGTTCGTTTAGGTCATGGTATCGGTGGCAAGCCGAGATCCAATCCAGGTTCCGCATTCTATAATTTCATTGACCAAGCCTATATCATGCTTGGCGACAGAATCAAAGAAAATTAGCCAAACTACTGAATTAAAGCAGTTTTAAAGATAATATTTGTATTTTTGCCCCAATGAAAGAATTAGCCGTCATCTTTGATATGGATGGTGTAATTGCCCACACTAATCCATACCACGCCAAAGCCTTTGAAGCATTTTTTGATAAGTACCAAATCCCTTATTCCGATGAGGAATTTGAAAAACATATGTATGGCAAACATAACAGCTATATATTTACCCACTTCTTTAAAAGACCCATTGCAGGACAAAAACTATTAAACCTTGAAATGGAAAAAGAAGGTCTGTTCAGGGAAATTTATAAAGTGGAAGCCAAACCAATCCCCTTCCTTCCAGATTTCCTGAGCAACTTAAAAGACAACGACATTAAACTTGGGGTTGCTACCTCTGCTCCTCGTGCTAATATGGACTTGATATTGGACGCCCTGGACATCCGAAGTTTCTTTAAGTCAACCCTCGGATCCGAAAATGTGGAACTGCACAAACCTCATCCTGAAGTTTACCTGAAATCAGCAAATAACCTGAATATGGATCCCCAAAACTGTTTTGTATTTGAAGATTCTTTTTCCGGTGTTACTGCTGGCCTGAATGCCAATATGAATGTCATTGGGGTCCTTAGCTCCCATAAGAAGGAAGATTTGCCTGTTTGCCTCGATTATATCGACAACTATAAAAACATGAATGTCGACAGGTTAAAATCACTTTACAAAGAGAATGTGGGATAATGCATTAGAACTGATCCCCTCTCCAGCTGCATGGATTCTCTACTTTTTCTGTGCCATACTCATTGGGGTCTCTAAAACCGGCATACAGAACGTAGGAACTTTTACCATTCCAATGTTTGCCTTACTTTTTGGAGCCAAATTCTCTACAGGGATCGTTCTGATTCTCCTCTGCATGGCGGATCTCCTCGCAGTGATCTATTATAGGAAACAATTTATTTGGTCCGAAATCAAATCCATGCTCCCTTTTTCCATGATAGGACTTTTTATAGGTCTCTTTGTCGGTGAATATATTGACGATGGCACCTTTAAGTTTATCATGGGGGCCTGTATCTTTATCTCCGTCCTGTTGATGATCTGGGGAACCAACAAAGCCAAGAAAAACCAAGATGCTAAGGATTTCACGGACAATTGGTGGTATTCTCCTTCCTTCGGTCTCTTGGTCGGATTTTCAACGATGATCGGCAATGCAGCAGGCCCAGCCCTCACCATTTACCTGCTGACCCGCAAGCTCAACAAAGTAACCTTGGTCGCAACTGGAGCTTGGTTCATCATGATCCTCAACTTCTCCAAAATACCCCTTCAGCTTTTTGTCTGGAAAAACCTGACCTGGGAAGGCATCATCCTAAATTGCCTTGCCATTCCTTTTATCCTTCTAGGAGGCTACATCGGCATAAAACTTGTCAAGATCATTCCCGAAAAAGAATTTAAGATCGTTATTCTGGCATTGGTGATAATATCGTCGCTGATGTTGATGTTTGGGTAAACTAATTGAGACTTAAGACATCAGATACAAGACATTAGAGCATTTCTAACGCCTATCATGTGAAGCACGAAACATCTCGGAACCATGCTTTTTATTATACCCACATCTGTCATGTTTAGGCACGAAATATCTAGGAACCATACCCTTTATTATACCTACACCTGTCATGTTTAGGCACGAAATATTTCGGAACCTTGCCTTTTATTATCCCCACACCTGTCATCTTTAGGCACGAAACATCTCGGAACTATGCCCTTTATTATATCCACACCTGTCATGTTAAGGCACGAAACATCTAGGAACTATAGTTAATTTGAATCTAAACTATAGTTTGTATTGGCGTACAGGTCCTGGACCTTCGGTCCAGAATGACAGGACATTTTGGAGGTGAACCGTACAGATTCCTCACTGATCGTTCAGAATAAGAGTAAACAAAAAACACTTCCCTAATCCCTTTATTCGTGATTCATATCCAGATCTTGGTCTTTCCTCTAATCCTTTAATCATGGTTCAAATCCAGATCTTGGTCTATCCGGTGGGTGAGCCTGTCGAACCCCAAATCCTCGTTGGGTGAGCGGCATCTCGGCTTCGCTCGATAACCGTCGAACCCCAATCCTGGTTCAAACCAAAAAAAAGACACAAGAACGTTCTATTGTCTTGTGTCTTTTGTGTTATGTCTAAACACCACAAAGGGAGTCATTTACGAATCCCTTTGTGGTTTTAATTAAAACGATGTTGTATCCACCGGAACTTCTGAATTTTCGGTTTCAGGAGCTTTATCGATCAACTCCATAAACTGATCCAGTTTAGGGGTAATGATAATCTGTGTTCTACGGTTTTTAGATTTACCATCTGCGCTAGCATTGCTGGCGACAGGGTTATATTCACCACGTCCACCGGCTGTCAAACGCTTAGGATCAACTCCATAGGTGTTCTGCAAGGCTTGAACGACTGATGATGCTCTCAATGTACTTAAATCCCAGTTGTTGCGGATATTAGGTTTTGAGATTGGATCTGTATCGGTATTACCTTCGATCAGCACATCATAATCTTTGTAATCTTGGATGATCTTGGCAATTTTCGACAAGGTCTCACCAGCACGGTCTGAAATCTCGTAGCTACCTGATTTATATAACATATTATCAGACAATGAAATATAAACCACACCTTTTAAAACTTGAACATCCACGTCGTTCATTTCTTCACGACTTAAGGAACGGGTCAAGTTATTTGTCAACACCATATTAAGTGAATCACTTTTTTGTTTGGTGTTTACTAAGTGCTGAATGTATTTATTGGAAGCATTGATTTCATCGACCAATTTGGAAATATTGACATTTCCTTGGGTATTTTGGTTGATACTATTATCCAATGTTCCCTGAAGTTTAGCTAAGGCCTCTCTTAATCCCGCATTGTTTTTGCGTTCTTGCTCAAGTTGTTCCTCCAAGCTCTTCACTCTGGTTTTACTTTCTGCAAGGTCTAACTGACTCTGATTATATTTATCACCCAGTTCCTTATATTGAGCTTCCAAAGCTCGGTGAGTCTTCTTGCTTACACCACATGAGGTAATAAACAAGGCTGACACCAACAGTAATGGTACGCTAATTCTTTTAATCATAACGCTTGATTTTGTTTGTATTCTTATAATGTTACGCTACTGTTAAGCAAAAGGAATGCCTTTTATGCAAAATTAGCTTTCCAGCAAAACAGATTTTCTAAATAATCCCCTGTTTTACCCCCATGAGCAGCGAATATTTAAAAATATTTTATTTTAAATTTAAGCTCTTTCCTTTGAATAAACCAATAGGAATTCTCATAATTTTATCACAATTCAATAAAATTTACACCTTATTCATTGCCAGCACTTGAGCTTGTCTTTCTTTCCATTTTTCCGCAAGGGAAATGAGTTTATTGCTAAAGGAATTACAGCAGAAGGATAACGTTAGTTTATAGGGAAAACCCCTGGAAGGGGTGAAATATTTATAGACCAGATCGTTGGTATGGAGAACCCCTGGAGGGGGTGAAATATTTGTAGAGACCAGATCGTTGGTATGGAGAACCCCTGGAGGGAGTGAAATATTTTTTTAAAAATCTTTAGAATGGGCATAAAACATAAAAAATGGTTTTCTCATCTTACGATATCGAAAAGACAGCATTTCCAAAAATAAAACAAAAATAGAGTCTTCGTTTCACTCTGAATCCCTCTTTAGCGCAATTGATTCTGAACGATCAGTGAGGAATCTGTACGGTTCTCCTCCCAAAACTACCTGTCATTCTGGACCGAAGGTTCAGGAACTGTACGCCAATGCAATCATAGCTAAATTTAGGTTCACATTGTTCCGAGATCCTTCCTGCGTCGGGACGACAATTTGGTGGCAACCGAAGGTAAAGGTACTATACATCAAGGCAATCATAGCTAAATTTAGGTTCGCATTGTTCCGAGATCCTTCCTGCGTCAGGACGACAATTTGGTGGCAACCGAAGGTAAAGGAGCTGTACGCCAATGCAATCATAACTAAATTTGGTTCGCATTGTTCCGAGATCTTTCCTGCTAACCAATGGCAAGTTTGATAGAACTGTGTTTCTAGGTATTTAGACCTATATTTATATTCCAAAAGAATATTTTTTATCCGCCATACATCCCTCGGAGGGGATGAATTATTTTAGCATGGATGGTAAACAATATAGGACTAATGCAAAAACGATGTTCGATTAATCGAACATCGTTTTTGCGCGACTTTCAGGCTAACGTGCCATGTCAGCTAAAATAATGGAACCCCAAAAGGGGTTATATCTCTGAAATTAAACAAAACATTTTTTTGCCTTCTATTATGCGGTCATCACCTTCCGATAAATTTTATCAAAATTTAAACCCTCAGGACAACAATTAGGTGGTAACCGAAGGAAAGAAAAGTTCACCAATTCCCTTCCCAAAGGAGGATAATATTCTGTCAATTCCATAGTTTCTATCCTAACCATATTCGAGACATAGTCGGGACACATTCGAACATCTGTTTGAAATTATTTTATCCATTTTGCAATATTTCGGAATATGTCTCGAATAAGGTCAAATTAGTCTTAAAGAAAAAAGGATTGAAATCGGGGAGATTTCAATCCTTAACTAACCAATTATTAACCTAAATTATGAATACTATCTTATACTCAAAACCTATGCCAAAAAATCAAACCTATAATTTTTTTGCTCAATTTACCTTCGGAAGCTTAAATACCGATCATTAATGATAATTTTGTCCATGCAACATTTGAACACCTATCTAAAAAATCTGAACATCGAAGCACTAAATCCTATGCAGGAAGAGGTATTAAAAGAGTTCAGTACATCCCGTGACCTTGTACTCCTTTCTCCTACTGGTTCTGGTAAGACCCTAGCATTTAGCTTATTATTGTTCAAATTATTGGGTGACAACATCAGTAAAGGTACTAAAGCCATGATCGTTGTGCCTACTCGTGAGCTAGCTTTGCAGATCGAATCGGTTATCAAGCAAATGAACAGTGCTATCAATGTTGCCTTATTATATGGCGGAAACAACAGCCAACTGGAGAAAGATAAAATAAAACAGCAGCCTGCTTTGATCATCGGTACTCCCGGAAGGATCATCTATCATATCGACCGCGTTCCTACACTTTTGGAAGGTTGCCATACATTGGTATTGGATGAATTCGATAAATCACTGGAATTAGGTTTTCAGGACCAATTAAGCTATATCGTCAGGGCATGTAGAGATGTGAACCATAAGATCCTGACTTCTGCAACCGATATGGAAGAAATTCCAGCGTTTCTGGAATTGAATGATCCAATTAAATTGGATTATGTAGATAATCATGGTTTAAGGCCAGACTTGACTTATTATAAGGTCATGAGCAGTACTAAATTAAAACTGGAATCCCTGTTCAAATTGCTTTGTAAAATTGGGAACGAACGGGTTTTGGTTTTCTGTAACCATAGGGAGGCTGTAGATAATATTTCCGAGATATTGGAAGGAAAAGGAATCGAGAGCATTCCCTACCATGGAGGATTGGAACAGTTTATCCGTGAGTTGACAATTATTAAGATCAAGAATGGTAGCCAGAACATTTTGGTGACCACGGATTTAGCTGCCAGAGGTTTGGATATCCCTGAAATGAACCATGTGGTACACTATCAATTCCCATATAAGGAGGATGAATTTATCCATAGAAATGGACGTGCAGGCAGAAATGGACAAAAAGGCTATATATACGGAATCCTGACCGATGAAGATCGTGCAGCCCATTATCTAGAAGGTGCGGAGACCCTTGAATTGGATGGCTTCTATCCTATTCCTGAAGAACCAGAATTTAAGACCTTAAGAATCAATGCCGGAAAGAAACAGAAGGTAAACAAAATCGATATCGTAGGATATATCTTGAACTTACCGGAGATTAGCAAAGAAGATTTAGGTTTGATCGTGGTGAAACCTCATGATTCTTATGTGGCTATCCGTTCAGAAGTCGCCAATAAAGTTGTCAAAAATGGCACTAACGGTAAGATCAAGGGACAAAAAGTCAGGATAAACCTAATCTAACTTCTTGATATACTGCAGGATGACATCTGGGACAAGGTGGCTGATATCTCCATTGTTTTTCCAGATATCGCGAACAATAGTAGAAGAAATATGAGCCTCTCCGCTCCTGCTTACCAAAAAGTAAGTCTCGATCTGAGGGGCCAATAACAAATTGTTCTGAGCAATGATATTTTCGTAATCAAGATCGGTACCATTTCGCAGCCCCCTTAAAATAAAATTAGCACCAATCGATTCACAGTAATCAACAGTCAGACCGTTATAGAATTCGACCTCCACTTGATCATTGTCTCTATAAAGGTCCGAAATCGAAGATCGGCGGCTTTCTACATCCATCATTCCCACTTTGGAACTATTTACACCAATAGCTATATATATTTTATCAAAGAGAGGCAATGCTCTTTTTATTAAATCCTGATGGGCAATAGTGAAAGGATCAAAGGATCCTGGAAAGACAGCTATTTTCATAATTATTTTGAATAAAAACTAAATGAAGAATTCCCATATTGCCTGGTTTCGACAAAATTGGGATGATCGATCATTTTGCGGTTACTAGGATGTTCGACAATCAAAAGTCCTCCATCCTTTAGGAGGTTATTTTCAAGAACCATGGATGCCAACATAGGCAATTGACCTAAATCATAAGGAGGATCTGCAAAAATCAAATCATAACTTTCCTTATCCGTTTTGATAAACTTAAAAACATCCGCCTTTCTCGCTTTGATCTGAGAAAGATCTAATTTTTTAGAAGTCTCCGTGATATATAGGACACATTTTCCATGCAAATCAACAGCACTTACCTTCTTTACGCCTCGAGAGGCCAATTCAAAAGATATATTACCTGTTCCAGCAAATAAATCTAAGCATTCCAGTCCGTCAAAATCAATCCTATTGTTCAAGATATTGAACAGGGCTTCTTTTGCAATATCCGTCGTTGGTCTTACAGGAAGGTTTTGCGGAGGGTTTAACCGCAGTCCGGCAGCCTTTCCTCCTATTATTCGCATGTAGGTAAATCTATTAAGTAGCTTTTGTTATAATCCTCAGATTCATCATCTAAAGAAACAGCTGGTTTACTTGCCGATATTTCAATCAGTTCGTTAGAATAGGTTCTCAATTTTTGAATAAAGGATTGGTCGGCATGGATAGCCGAATACAGGACCTTGTTTACCTTTCCTTCAATTCCAAAATTATCGAAGATGTTCAAGATAAAATAACTCAGGTCATCATCACTTACAATCTCAAAGGTATTATAGAACTTGAACTGACCATTGATAAATAGATAGATATCAGCTGAGTTATCATCAAAAACAACACCTAGCACATCCCCTTTTAAAGGAATGAATTGTCTGGCCTGAAGCAGGTTAAGTTTAAATTCAGGAACAAATTTAGCGTCAGGAAAAAGTGTTTTCCATCGGTGATGCAACAGTACATCCGATTGGTAAAATGCTTGGATTTGCAAGAAATCGATCGAAGTGCGGTTCATTTCCTGAGCAGGATTCTCCATAAATTCCTGATATTTCTCCAAATCCACTTCTTGATAAAGGTCATCGGGAACAAAAGTCAGGGTATGGCTTGGAATACTGACATAAACATTTTGAAAGGGTAAGCTCAATAATTTGAGTGCCTCTTCAGAAGGATTATGGCTTTCAAAGTTCATGTACAGCAAAAGTTGATTGTCTTGATCTAAAACATATAATTTATCATACTGATAATTTGCTTTAACGATCAGGGTGTATTGCGTTATATAATGAATATGAAATTGTTTTGAAGTATAATTCATTCTTTGCAGATGGTATAAACACAAAATTAGTTTTTAAAATTGGATTGACCAACCTTTTGGATAACTTTGGGTTGTGCAGATAAAAAACAGCCTTTTACAACAGTTTTCACACCAAGCAACGCAACAGCAGGAACAGGTATTTGCCCTACTGGGGGAATTCTTGCATACCTTTTCTGAGGAATCATGCTTTATACTAAAAGGTTATGCAGGTACAGGAAAGACCAGCATCATCAGTGCATTGGTCAAAACACTTCCAAAATTCCAAAAGCGTTCGGTATTATTGGCACCAACAGGACGAGCTGCCAAGGTGATGTCCTCCTATTCCGGCAGGAATGCACTGACCATCCATAAAAAAATCTACAGAAAGAAGAATGCGGTGTCTCTGGACATGCAGTTCAGTTTAGCTGACAACATACACGAAAACACACTTTTTATTGTTGACGAGGCATCCATGATCAGCAATGAAGGTCATAGTATGTTTTCCAATGGACTATTGCATGACCTGATCGAGTTTGTGCAATCCGGTGAGAATTGTTGCTTGATGCTGGTTGGTGATACGGCGCAGCTGCCTCCCGTAGGCTTGGAACAGAGCCCCGCATTGGACGCTGAATATATGAATGCAGAATTCGGTTTGCAGATATTCACCTATGAAATGACCGATGTGGTACGTCAGGACAAAAATTCAGGAATTCTCTATAATGCCACCAAAATCAGGAATGAGATCCGATTGGATGAGGAGTTTGTGGAATACAGCTATCCACAGTTTGTCACCAGAGCCTTCAAGGATATATTCCGGATGAATGGTGAGCGGCTGATTGAAGGATTGCACTATGCCTATGATAAATTTGGCATCGAAAACTCCATGGTCATTTGCCGTTCCAATAAATCAGCAAACCTTTATAATCAGCATATCCGAAACCAGATCCTCTTTAGGGATGAGGAAATTACCGGGGGTGACATTATCATGGTGGTCAAGAATAACTATTATTGGTTACAGGACAATGACGAGAAAAACACCGGGTTCATTGCCAATGGGGATATGGCTGTCATCAAGAAAGTAAGTAATGTACATGAGATGCACGGCTTTAGGTTTGCCGACCTCTACCTCGAGTTTATGGACAACAATGAAGGCGATGCGATCCGATGTCGGGTCTTATTGGACAGTCTCTATGTAGATTCGCCAAATCTGCCTTACGAGCAACAACAGAAACTATATAACAGTATCGCCGAGGATTATCAGGACATCCCTGCCAAAAAGGACAGGATGGATTCCATCAAAAAAGACCCCTACTACAATGCCCTACAGATCAAGTTTGCTTATGCAATAACCTGTCATAAAGCCCAGGGTGGACAGTGGCCATTGGTTTTCGTGGACCAAGGGTACATGAACGATGAAATGCTGAACACGGAGTTCATGCGCTGGTTATATACGGCCATCACCCGTGCAACCCAAGAGCTTTTCCTAGTTAATTTCAACGAAAAGTTTTACGAAGCCTAATCCTATCAAAAATAATACAAGATAGCTTCTTTTTTGGGTCAATAATTGGATATTTTCGCTGAATCAAATATTGACTAAATTACTCAAATGAAGCATTTTTTAACCTTTGTCCTATTGCTAAGTTTTGCAATTTCACAAGGACAAGAAAAATCTACCTTAACCAAACCAAACTACCAATTAGCTTCTAAGTTTTCTCCAAGCAAACTTAGTAAATTGATCTTCTCTACAGAGATCAATCCCAATTGGATAAATTTTGGCGATAAATTCTGGTACGAATACAATAGTCCATCAGGCAAAAAATGGTATTTGGTGGATCCAAAGACCAAAAAGAAATCTGAATTGTTTGACCATGCCGATATGGCTTCCAGGATCACTTCCATTGTCAAAAACCCATTTGATGCACAACATCTAGAGATCAGGAACCTTCGTTTCATGGATAATGAAAACCTGATTCGATTCGAGGTGCAAAGCACAAAGGATACGGTAAAAACAAAAGAAGAAATCCAAAAGCTGACGAACAAGAAAGATACCATCAAAAAGAAGATGTATTATTTCGAATATAATATCAGCAACAACAATCTAAGGGTATTAGGAGAAGACAGTAAGGAAAAGACCAAACTGTTCTGGGCAAATTTCAATCCTGATACCAGCAGGGTCTATTATGCCAAGAACTATAATCTATATTGGATGGATTATAGCAATTACCTAAAAGCCCAAAAAGATGAAAAGGATTCCACAATAGTTGAGCATCAGATCACCACAGATGGTGTACAATACTATGCCTGGGGTGGTGATGAATATAGTGTCACGACAGGTGATAAGAAATCCGAGGATGAAGAGAAGAAAAAAAGAAAACCTGTTTGGATCAATTGGTCACCTAACGGAAAATACTTCACTTTGACCCGCAAAGATAACCGAGAATACAGCGCATTATGGGTGATCAACAATGTAGCAGCAAAACGCCCTACCTTGGAAACCTACAAATACCTGATGCCAGGTGAAACGGATTCTACTGAAGTTGAGCTTTATTTATTCGACAGTAATACCTTAAAAGCAAAGCAGATCAATGTAGCAGCTTTCAAAAACCAAACCATCAGTAATTGGAACAAGGACAGGACAAAAGAAAGCTTCAAAGGCAAGCATTTCATCAACTATTGGTTGGGGAACGATGAAGAATTCTATATAGCTAGGTCTAGTCGCGACCTGAAGCGTATAGATATTGTGGCGGTAAATGTGAACGGTAACAGCAGAACGGTATTAGAAGAGCGCTCGAATGTCTACCAAGATATCAAGAAGCCTTATTTCGTCAATAATGGCAGTCAATTTGTCCATTGGTCCCAGAGAGATGGATGGGGACATTTCTATCTGTATGATAAAAATGGTAGAATGATCAATCAGATCACCAAAGGTGAATTCCACTGTGACGATTTGACCCGTTACAATGAGGCCACAGGAACCTTGTACTTCAAGGCCAATGGCAAGGAAAAAAATATCGATCCTTACTATTCGTATTATTACTCCGTAAATAAGAGCGGCGGTGCGATTAAATTATTGACCCCAGGGGATTTCGACCATCAGGTAGTAAGCAGTGAAAGCAGCAATTACTTCATTGATAATTATTCTAGGGTAAATACAGCTCCAGTTAGCAACCTATACAATGCTAACGGACAATTGATTATGAAACTGGAGGAGACGGATCTGTCGAACCTATTTGCAGCAGGCTATAAATTCCCTGAGCCCTTTAAGGTTAAAGCTGGAGATGGGATAACCGATCTATATGGTGTGATGTATAAGCCATTCGACTTTGATTCAACCAAGACCTACCCTATCATTGAGTACGTTTATCCAGGACCACAAACTGAGGCCGTAAACAAGAGCTTTGGAAAATCCATGGACAGGATTGACAGGCTGGCACAGATGGGCTTCATCGTTGTTTCCGTTGGAAACCGTGGTGGACATCCATCCCGTTCAAAATGGTACCATACCTATGGATATGGAAACCTACGCGATTATGGATTAGAAGATAAAAAAGTAGCAGCTGAGCAATTAGCAGATAAATATCCGTTCATAGATATCAGTAAAGTAGGGATTACAGGGCATTCAGGTGGAGGTTTCATGTCTACGGCTGCCATGTTGGTATATCCAGATTTCTTCAAGGTGGCTGTTTCTGGTGCAGGTAACCATGAAAACAACATCTATAACCGTTGGTGGAGCGAAAGGCACCACGGTGTCAAGGAAGAGATCAGTGCAAAAGGCGATACAACCTTCAGCTATAATATCCAGCGGAACACGGAACTGGCAAAGAACTTAAAAGGAAAATTATTGATCGTAACTGGCGATATTGACAACAATGTCCATCCAGCGAATTCTATCCGCATGGTAGATGCCTTGATCAGGGCCAATAAAAGGTTTGATTTCCTATTATTGCCGGGACAAAGACATGGATTTGGAGATATGACCGAATATTTCTTTTGGAGAATGGCAGATTACTTCAGTCAGCATCTCTTAGGTGCTTCTGAAATGAATGAAGTAGACATGATGGAAATGAATCGGGAAAAACCACTCAAATAAAAATTCCATTTTTATATAAGCAGTTTTTCTCCTTATTTTATATTCCAATCTAGGAAGCTAACTATGCGCGAAAAAACTGAAGATAAATTTATAGAAGCCTTAATGCATTTTGGGGCTTCTGATTTAAATGAGGAAATCCTACAGGTAGTCAGTCTTGATCACCTACTTCGTTGGAGCATGGATGAGGAAAATCCAAGGCTGTGTTTTCGCAGTTCCTGGGCAATGGAACATATCCTATTGAAGAACCCAGAACATTTTAATGCTATCTATAAACGATTGATCACAAATTACCAGAACCTAAATAATTGGAGCAGCTTAAGGAGTTATACTAAACTATTAATGTGGCTTTTATCAAAATCCAACACAAGTATCACCTTAAGCGAAAAGGAGAAAGAAATCATCTTGGAAAAGAGCTTTGCGATCATTGATCTTAATGATTGTCCGGTGGCAGTAAAGGTGAATGCCTTCGATATCCTATTCAGGCTAATACCCACCTATGAATGGGTTGCAAAGGAACTAAAGCTGATCATTGAACTGCACCTGGAAAAAGAAAATACCCCTGCCTTAAAAAGCAGAGATACCTATATCTTAAATAGATTAGCAAAATGGGATTAAAATAAGGTATTCCCTTTATTGAAATGTGTTTTTCCTAAATGCTTAAAAGCTAATTCCGTACATTCCCTTCCTCTCGAGGTCCGCATGATATAGCCTTCTTGGATCAAGAATGGCTCATACACCTCTTCAATCGTCCCTTCATCTTCTCCCACGGCCGTAGCAATGGTTTTTAAACCAACAGGTCCACCCTTGAATTTTTCGATAATGGTACTTAGGATGCGGTTATCCATCTCATCCAAGCCATGTTCATCCACGTTCAAGGCATTAAGGGCAAATTGAGCGATAGCTTTATCAATAGATCCGTTTCCTTTGATCTGCGCAAAGTCACGGGTCCTTCTCAATAGAGCATTGGCTATCCTCGGGGTTCCTCGACTTCTTCTGGCAATTTCAAAGGCTCCTTCTTCCGATATTGGAACTTTCAAAATCTGGGCAGAACGCATGACGATATCCGTTAAAAGCTTGGAATCATAATATTGCAACCTGGAATTGATTCCAAATCGAGCTCGCAGCGGTGCAGTCAATAAGCCAGAACGTGTCGTTGCTCCCACTAAGGTGAAAGGATTCAGAGAAATCTGCACAGAACGCGCATTTGGTCCCGCTTCGAGCATGATGTCAATTTTGAAATCTTCCATTGCCGAATACAGATATTCTTCCACCAAGGGGCTCAAACGGTGTATCTCATCGATAAAAAGGATATCACCTTCCTCCAGGTTGGTCAAGAGCCCTGCTAGGTCTCCTGGCTTATCCAATACAGGTCCTGATGTTATTTTGATCCCTACTCCCATTTCATTGGCGATAATATAGGATAAGGTGGTTTTTCCTAATCCGGGAGGGCCATGTAAAAGTACATGGTCAAGCGCTTCAGCACGGAGCTTAGCTGCTTTAACAAAGATGGAAAGGTTCTCCAATATCTTAGCCTGACCGGTAAAATCTTCGAAAGTCTGCGGACGAAGCACCCTCTCCAAGTCTTTATCAGTCGAGGTTAATCTTTCAGGATTGGGGTCAAGGTTTTCATTCATATCTTGGAAAACAAATCTTTAGTGAACAATTATCTCTCGTATTTCTTAAACAAGCTATTGATTTTCATTTGAATAACTCCAAAAAAAGCTTCTTTAAAGATTTTGGTACTCATTTTAGAGGTACCTAAGGTCCTATCTGTAAAAATAATAGGAATTTCCACAACATTGAAACCATATTGTATGGCTGTGAACTTCATTTCAATTTGAAAGGCATAGCCCACAAACTTTATTTTGTCTAAAGGTATGGTTTCTAGAATCTCTCTCCTAAAGCAAACAAATCCTGCTGTAGCATCCTGGATTTTGATTCGGGTAATCAACCGAACATAAGCCGATGCAAAGTACGACATCAAAACCCTGTTCATAGGCCAATTAACCACATTCACACCCTTGATATATCGGGAACCAATCGCCATATCGGCAACCCCAGCTTTACAGGTCTCGCGAAGACGGATCAGGTCATCTGGATTATGGCTAAAGTCGGCATCCATTTCGAAGATAAATTCGTATGAACGCTGCAAAGCCCATTTGAATCCATGGATATAGGCTGTACCTAATCCCAGCTTACCTTTTCTTTCTTCGATAAAGAGCCGATCAGCGAATTCAGTAGCCTGAAGTTCTTTCACAATATTTGCAGTTCCATCCGGAGATCCATCATCAACGATAAGGATATGAAAATCTACTTCTAATGAAAAGACCTTTCGTATGATTCGTTCTATGTTTTCCTTTTCGTTGTATGTAGGAATGATTACAATGCTATCTGACACGCCTTAAATTTTGATGGCGTAAAGTTAAGCAATTATCCCAAACAATTGGGTTCGGTAACAGAAGATGTTGGGGGAATTGGTGTTCAACGCCGCTCACCCAACTGAAGGGCCAAGATTTGGGTAAGAACCAGGATGCCCTTCGACGCCGCTCAGGGTACGAGATGAGAGGATGGACTAAGATTTGGGCAAGAACCAGGATAGAATGGATTGGAGGATGGGCCAAGATCTATTCCGATGGTCAAGCGGGATCTCGGTTTCGCTCGATATCCGTTGAGACCAAATACAGGATTAATTATCACAAATACAAAAGCCGGATGATTTTACATCCGGCCTTTGATTAATTGTTGAATTAAATATTAATTTACCCCATGCATTAATTTCTTAATATATGGAGATAGAATAATCAAAATTGCACCTGCGATCAAGGAATATAATCCTAATTGTTTATAACCTTCGGTGTATGTCAAGAGTTTATCCATCAAAGATGCTCCTTCTCGAGCTTCGGCCATATTGGCCCCGATAAGGCCGGCTACATATTGCCCATAGGCACTGGCTAAAAACCACATTCCCATCATGATCCCGTGCAATTTAGCTGGAGATAACTTGGTCATGATAGAAAGCCCAATTGGAGAAAGACAAAGTTCTCCAATCGTAATCACCAATAATGCCGCGGTAAAGATGTCTAAGGAAGTCATTCCTTCAACCGCAAAGAAACGCGTCGCAAACAACACATAATAACCCAAGCCAAGGAAGATAAAGCCTAAACCAAATTTGATAATGGTATTGGGTTCGATTTTTCGTTGCGCCAACCACAACCATAACAACCCAAATAAGGGAGCTAAAATGATAATGAAGAAGGCACCTCCAGAGTTATTGACTCCATTAGGGTCCAAACGGAAAGCTCCGCCCGCTACAGAATCATTTAAGTTATTAGCGGCAAATATGCTCAATGAACCACCACTCTGTTCGTATATCCCCCAGAAAACAATGGAAAATAAAATGAATATCAATGCGGCGATCAATTTATGGCGTTCCTTTTTCTCCACTTTTGACATCTCATAGAAAAGATAGATCAAGGTCAATGGACCAATGGTATACATAAAATAGTCCGTGTACTCCGTTTTGGAGACCATCACTTGGATCAAGGGCACAAAAATCAAGGTACTCGCATACACTGCATATTCCACCCATTTTGGAAGGGGTTTTGTTTTTACAATTGCGTCTGGATGCCCAGGTTGCAAGCCAATTGGTCCTAACTCATGCTTGGTAAATTGGAAATTGATCAAACTGATCAACATACCTAAGGCAGCAAGGCCAAAAGCGACATTCCAACGGTGAGCCTCATCAATGACAGAACTCAACATGTAGCCCTTTCCAATAGCGACACAGATGTATCCACCTAAAAAGGCACCGAGGTTAATCCCTGCATAGAACAATGAAAATCCGGCATCACGACGGTTGTCATTATCCCTATAGAGCTCCCCTACCATGGTTGAAATATTAGGTTTGAAGAATCCTGTTCCTATTATGATAAAGGCCAAACCAAAGAAGAAAAATTGGTGGGTATCAATTGCCAGTAACACAGATCCCACGATCATCAATAGTCCTCCAAAAAAGAGGGATTTCCTAAATCCGAGGATTTTATCTGCGAAGAGCCCACCGATGAAGGTAAAGGCATAAACAAATGCCTGGGTAGCTCCATATTGAAGATTAGCTTCTTTTTCGCCAAAATTCAGTTGTGTAATCATAAAGAAGACCAACATCCCGCGCATTCCGTAAAAACAGAACCGCTCCCACATCTCGGAAAAGAAAAGTCTCCAGATCTGTTTCGGATATTTGCCTTTAAAATCTTGAATCTCCTCAAGAGTTTTATTTGCCTCAGTAGCCATTTTAATAAATGTATTTAGATTTTATTTCACGCCATGCATCAGCTTCTTCACGATTGGGTGAAGCAACATCACGATAATCCCAGCTCCGATCGGCACAATGGTAAATATCAAGAAAAAAGTACTCAAGGAATACTGATTGGTAATGATTTCAATCTGCCCACCGATAATGGCCGCTAATTTATTTCCGATAGCCAATGCCAAATACCACATCCCGAACATAAATCCGATCATCCTGGCAGGGGCAAGTTTAGAAACATAAGATAAGCCTACCGGTGAAAGGCATAGTTCACCAAGCGTATGGAACATATAGGCCAGAATCAACCAGACCATAGATACCTTAACGCCTTCTTGAAGTCCATTTGCACCAAAGGCCAATAACCCGAAACCAATTGCCATAACAATCAAGCCCATTCCGTATTTTACGGTTGCCGGTGGATTGTATTTGGAATCCCAAATTTTAGACACAAAATTGGCAAAGGTGATGATAAAGAAAGAATTCATGATGGAAAACCATGAAACCGCAATTTCTGAAGATTCGGCAGTGAACTCACGGTACAGCATCCATAAGGCCAAACCCCATACTGCTGTAAAACAAATCACCTGAACTATATTGGAAAGTGGTGCTTTGCCAAAAGTCTTTTTGGTTAGCATGGTGACCGCATAGGTCACGAAAATCAATGGAACGATAGTCAATAAGCTATTGACCACATTGAAAATAGTCAGGGAATTTCCTGATAAACTTCTATCGACGCTATCCCGCGCGAAAATGACCAAGGAAGAGGCACCTTGCTCAAAGGACATCCAAAAGAAGATAACGAAAAACGCAAAGATAATGACGGCAATCAATCGGTCTCGAACAACTTTTGTATATCTGGACAATCTTGAAATCACGACAAACAGGAAGATGATCAATGCTGCAAATATGGCAACATTTTGGCCAGCCATGGATCCCATCTGAAGACTTGAGAAGATATCAATGCCTGAAATCTTAGATAGTGGGTCATTGAATGCATAACCCAATCCTAGGATAGTCATGATAACAATTAGGAAGATATCTAATTTCGTAAATGGATTTGGTTTATCATCTGGATTTGCCAAGGCTGCAGCTTCAGCTTTTTCAGCTTTGATCTCTGCTGTGGGCTTATCTCCAACCTTTCCGAAGATTGGCTTGGCATACCAGAACTGTAATGTTCCTAAAAACATAAAGATACCTGCTAAACCAAAACCCCAATGCCAACCGACCTTTTCCCCTAAATAACCACATAGCATCATACCAAAGAAAGCGCCTGAATTCACCCCCATATAGAATATGGTGTAGGCAGCATCTTTCTTCTGCGGGAACTTTTTGTACATCTCGGATAATATGGAAGTCATATTCGGCTTAAAGAATCCTGTTCCGACTACCAATGCCCCGAGACCAAGATAAAGGAACAGTGGCGTGTCAAAGGCCATGAAAAGGTGGCCCAGGGTCATGATGGCAGCCCCGATAACGATGGCATATCGATAGCCCAAATACTTATCGGCTAAGATACCACCAAATATGGGTGAGATATACAGCAACATGGCATAGGTACCATATAAGGCACCGGCTTGGACTGGATCCCAACCCCATCCGGAAAATGGACTACCTGAAATAATTGCACTGGTTAAAAAATTGATAAGTAACACGCGCATTCCGTAGAAGGAAAAACGCTCCCACATTTCTGTGAAAAACAAAACAAATAAACCTGATGGGTGACCTAATACAAGGCTGCCATCGATTCCCTGTTTTTCTAATTCTTCTGAAAAAGAAGCATCTGAAGCTTGACTCATAAACTGTAATTTCAATCAAACGCTAAGTTTGAATTTGTAAAAATAAAAAAACTTTCAGGATTCCTTAGGATTCAATGCTAAGGTTAATTTTTCTTAAGGTCTTTAAGGGGCTATTTTTTGAATGAAAAAAGCCGAATTTTGTTAGGATTCGGCTTTTATATTTGTTTCAAAAATTTTTCAATATGAATTAAAATCTTCAATTATTGGATGCCATGCATCATTTTCTTTAATTTACCATTAAAGATCAACAATAGGAAAGCAACCAAAATTGGAAGAGCTGCGATGATCAAGAAGAAAACAGTCATCGAGTAAGTTTCGGTAATCTTATCAATAAATGAACCGGTCATACCTGCGATAAAGTTAGCAATCGCAGAGGCAGTAAACCATAATCCAAATAATAGACCAGCAAATTTCTTAGGTGAAAGTTTACTTACATAAGAAAGACCTACCGGCGATACACATAATTCTCCAGTTGTATGGAAGAAATAGGCCAAGATTAACCAGATCATGCTCACTGAGGCTGTCTGCGCACCTGAAGGGATAGACATCGATCCATATGCCAAAGCAAGGAAACCTACGGCTACCAAGATCAATCCGAAAGCAAACTTCACTGGACCTGACGGGTTCCATACCTTTTCCCATAATTTAGAAAAGGAAGAAGCAAGCGTGATAATAAAGAAGGAGTTCAAGATCTGGAACCAAGAAACTGTAACTTCTGTCGTTTCAACAGAGAATTCCTTATTCACTTTCCAAATACCCAATGCCCAGATAATAGCGAAAGAGAGGGCCGTGAAAATTACGGTCAAAGGATACTTACTGAAAATCTGTTGGGATAATTTGAAAAGGACATACGTTACGATCAGGATCGGGAATATGGTCAAGGCTGCATCTACCCATTTAAAGATCTCACCTGTATCCCCATCAAGGACACGTTGGGTGTAGTTCTTTGCAAAAATGGTCATCGATCCACCGGCTTGCTCAAAGGCAAAGAAGAAAAAGATACTGGCAATCATCAATACGGCTACCACTACCAAACGGTCTCTAACCACGTTTTTAGGCGTATGGTCTTCTTCCTGAATGTTGTGGACATGCTCTTCTGGTGAATGAACAGTACCTGGTTTTTCACCGATTACACCAAAGATCTTTTGTGCGAAATAGAATTGGATCATACCGAAGAACATAAATACCCCAGCTAATCCAAATCCGTAATGCCAACCCTCTTTTTCACCGATATAACCACATAATAACATTCCTAAGAATGCACCTGAGTTAATACCCATGTAGAAAATGGTATAACCAGCATCTTTTTTCGCCGATGTATCAGGATATAACTGACCTACCATGGAGGAAATATTTGGTTTGAAAAGACCATTACCTAAGATCATCAAGACAAGTCCGACATAGAAAAAGGATTGTGAAGTCCCTTCAAGGGCCATAGAGGCATGACCTAGGGTCATGATTAAGGCGCCCAAAAGGATGGCTTTACGGTAACCGGTCAACTTATCGGCGATCATTCCTCCTATTAAAGGAGTCAAATAAACCAAGCCTGTATACCAAGCATACAATTCCATGGCTTCTTTATTGCTCCATCCCCAGCCTTGCTTAGAAATTTCAGTGATTAGGAATACGGTCAGAAGGGCTCTCATTCCGTAATAACTGAAACGCTCCCACATCTCAGTAAAGAATAGGACAAATAGACTTGCAGGATGTCCCATTACCATTTTGTCGTCAACTCCTTGTTTGGCAAGGTGCTGGACCAACTCTTGGTCTTTTTCTTGATTCATCGGTTATTGATATTTACGTTAATTAAGATTTTTTTAGAACAATATTTTTTACGGATAGCAAATTAACAAATTTTTATTTACAATTAATACTAAGTTAACAGGCCTATCGGTATTTAACATTCAATGGTTAAGATATCAATTTCAGCCAAAAGTTTAATCAATCCGCTAAAGTGCTATTAAATTTTTTAATGAAAGATTTAAATAAAAAGAAGCCTTATGTTGATAATTTTGAAAGATTAAACGAAAAGCAAAGTAAAAAAGATAAAGAATATGTTCATTTTTAGAAATAAATTTATTTTTCTTGTTTTTTGAATTTCAATTAAAATCAAAAGGTGGTAACAGCGAATTCTCGGAAAATAAAAAATAAAATAGTTGTGTAAACAATTTATTACGATGCTTCAGCAGAATTTGGAATAGGTTAAATTCAATTAAAAAAGAGGCAAGAATTTCGATTCTTGCCTCTTTCTATAATATTATTGGCTATTATTTGAATTTCTCCAATAAAGCCTTTGTCAATTTGATTCCTTCGTCTTCAGAAATCTTATCGCCTTCAAATTCGATACCCACATAGCCATTGTAGCCAGCAGATTTAACGATTTGCATCATTTTGGCGTAGTCAATTCCCGTATCATTACCATTTGCATCGAAAGCATGTGATTTAGCACTTACACCTTTAGCATATGGCATTAAGTCCTTAACCCCTTGATAGCGGTCGTACTCATAGAAGTTACCGAAATCAGGCAAACTTCCACAGTTTTTCTTACCAACTGTTTTCAACACATCGGCCAACCAATCACCGTGAGAAGAAATTCCACCATGGTTTTCAACGACTACAGATATCTTACCTTTTTTACCATAATCAGCTAAGGTAGACAAGCTTTTAACCACTTGTTCCTTAACTTCTTCTTTAGTTCCTTCACCTGCAGCATTTACACGGATGGCATGACATCCAAGGAAATTAGCGGCATCAATCCATTTGTAATGGTTTTCTACAGCTTGCTTGCGTTTAGTTTCATCACGATCTCCTAGACTTCCTTCACCGTCCACCATGATCAATACGTTTTTCACGCCATTGTCCTTAGCACGGTTATTCAAATCTTTTAAGTAAGTCATATCCTTAGCTTTATCCTTGAAGAATTGATTTACATATTCAACTCCATGGATACCAAAGTTTTTTGCTGTATACTCAGGAAAATCAATATTTTTCAAATCTCCTTTGAATAGTTTTTTATGTAAAGACCATTCCGCTAATGAAATTTGAAACCAGTCTTTCTTAGCAGCGAATACATCTAGCGAAGGCGCTAAAGTTACTCCAGCTGTTACTAGACCTAAGTTTCTTAAAAACTCTCTTCTTGAACTCATGATTTTGTTATATAAAGTTATTAGATATTAGCCCATCCAGAAGTCAACACATCGACAAGATGCATGGTCTTAATGGGAAGTTGATTTTTTTCAATATAAGCCTGCAATTGCAATAAGCAGGACGAATCAGTAGATATAATATAATCTGCCTTGACATTCAAGGCGTTTTGAACTTTCTGTTCCGCCATGGCCGTCGAGATTCCTTCAAATTTAACCGCAAAGGTACCACCAAAACCGCAGCATGTTTCCTGATCTCTCATTTCTACGATATCCAATCCTCCTACATGGCTTAATAAGCGCCTTGGTTCTTCCTTGATCTTGCACTCCCTTAATGCTGAACAGGAATCATGATAGACCGCTGTCCCTACTAATTCTGCTCCGAAGTATTCCTTCTGCAAAACATTGACCAAGAAATCACTGATTTCAAAAATATTGCGCTGTATGGCCCTGCACTTATTGTGTTCAATGGAGTTGGTAAAAAGATCATCATATCCTCCCCTAACCATCCCTACACAGGAAGCCGATGGGCTTACGATGGGATGTTCTTCATGAAAGTCATTCAAGAACTTCTGGCCAATTTTCTTGGCATCATCCCAGAAACCTGCATTATATGCTGGTTGTCCGCAACAGGTCTGATCGGTATTGTATATGACCTTGCAACCTGCCTTCTCCAATAGTTTTACGGTGTTAAAGGCTGTTTCAGGATATAATTGATCAATAAAACAAGGGATAAATAACTCTACTTTATGCATTAATCGCTTTCAATAATCTGTAATTTATTAAATTTTAAAACACGAAACAACAACAAAAACCCGATGATAAAATATACAGACAGGAACAATGCCGAATATCGAATGTTTTGAGTGATCTGTTCAATGATACCAAAGCTGAATAAGCCGATCACAATAGCTACCTTCTCCGAGACATCATAGAAACTAAAGAAGGAGGTGGTATCTTCAATATGTTCAGGGATAAGCTTTGAATAGGTCGACCTAGACAAGGACTGTATCCCTCCCATCAATAATCCTACAGCAAAGGCCATTCCGTAAAATTGATATTCTGTAGTCATATAGAAAGAGGCACAGCAAATCAGTATCCAGAAGAACACCACAACAAGCAAAACCTTGATGTTTCCAAACCTTTTGGCCGCCACAGACATGACGTATGCCCCACCAATCGCTACGATCTGAATCAATAAAATGGATGCAATCAGTTTACTTGCCCCTAAATTCAACACTTTTTCTCCAAATGCCGCAGCAACGATCAATAGCGTCTGAATTCCCATGGAATAGAAAAAATAGGCCGGTAAAAAGGTCTTGATGGCTTCGATCTGTTTTATCTGACCCAATACACTGCTGAATTCCTTCTTCACTTTTGTAAAGAAAGGCAAGCGTTCAGAACCTACAGTAGGTCTATTTCTTGGCAAGAATCGGAATGGGATCTGCGCGAACAGCAGCCACCAAAGTCCTACCAATAGAAATGAAAATCTTGCCGGGAATGAGGCGTCACTGATTCCAAACCACTCTGGTTTAAAAATAAACACGAAACAAATGATCTGAAGGGTCACACATCCAACATAGCCATAGGCAAATCCTTGTGCACTGACCCTATCTTGCTGATCTGGGCTTGCGATGATGGGTAGGTAAGAATTATTGAAAGCTACCCCTCCAATATAGCCCATGGCAGCTATGGCATAACAGAAGATCCCCCATTCCAAGGTGTTAATCTTAAAGAAAAACAATCCCATGCAGGCAATGGCACCAATATAGGTAAAGAGCTTCATGAAGAACTTCCGCTTTCCTGCCGCATCTGAATAAGCTGAAATAAACGGCAAGCCTAAAGCCATCAATAAATAAGCAATGGAAAGTGCAAAATTGGATAGGGCAGTATTAATGACCTCAATACCAAAAAAGGAAACCGTGTCATTGGTTTCCGGATTTTTTGTGATGGCCGTATAATATACTGGAAAAATGGTGGAGTTGATGACCAGATTATAGGCAGAATTGGCCCAATCGTACATGGACCATGATCTGATTAATCTTTTATCATTCTTCTTGAATATTTTCATAAGATTTGCTTATGCGAATATACCATTTGATTTTAGAACTGGTTTAAAAATTTTCGTAGATATGGGTAACTATCCGTACCATTTCCTTGCGGACTGGACTTGAACTCCCCAAGTAATTATTGTTCAGAAAAGAAAACACATAGCGCTTACCTCGTTTGGTTATGATATAACCACTCTGACAGTGAACACTATTGATGGTTCCAGTTTTAGCCCAGACAAAGGCCTTTCCTCCCGGTGTTGGATAAACATTCTTTAGCGTTCCTTCTAATCCTCCTGCCGGAAATAAATATAACTTGGCGTTCTCATCACGGACTTCATTGCTGATCTGAAGCAAAACCTCCACCATACTCCTTGGTGTTATTTTATTGTAACTCGACAAACCGCTACCATCTCTCAACTCAATGCTATCACTTAATTTGCTGTAATAGTTGTCGGTCATATATTGGCGCAGGTCTTCTGTTTTGAAGCTATTGTACTTCAAGAAGGATGCAACCATGTTTAGCTGCTCTGCCAAGAAATTATCGCTTGGAAGCATCATTTCGCGCTCTACCGTTCTTTTTTCTACAGAATTATAGATCTTGAAATCCTGAGGTAGTTTCTGATGTACCAATCCGACATCCTTTTTCAAGGTGTCCTGAAGCAAAAGCACCAAAAGGCTGTCACTAGGACGGAAAGGTTTTTCATTGACATAGTTCTTTGGCAAAGGAAGCTCATTGATTTCATAGCTGTTATTCTCCATTGCTCTGTGTATTCTGTATCGCGTTGTTGTATCGGATAGCTGTCTGACATCGCGTTCGAAGTAGGAAGGGAATAATTTGAGTTTGCCATCAACCTCCCTAAACTGCACTACATTTCCATAGATCGGAAATGGAAACAATTCTGGTTGGTAGTAGAATTCATAGTCTTCAATCGACCAACCGTTCCTGTAGGTCGGTTCTTGCGTAGCAGAACTTGAATAGAACAGCTTTTTATTACTGTTTTTTAAGAAGTTATATACTCTTCCATTATCTAACCTTGGATGTAAGAAGCTAGGATCACCGGTTCCCCAGAAAATCAAGGAATCCCCACGTTCGACATATGCGATCCCTGGGATAGAATCACCGATGAGCTTTAGGGATGCAAATAAAGTGAAGACCTTGGTATTTGATGCCGGAGTAAAATGTTTGTCCTGATTATGGTTGTACACAAAGCTTTGTTGATCGACATCGTAAAGACTAAAGCCGTAGTAATGCTTTGGTAATACGGTTGATTTTTGGAATTCATCATTTAGGTTGAGGGTAGATTGCGCTTTGGTTGTCAAGCAGGCCAATAACCCCATTAGGATTAGTATGCTTCTCATGTTGTAAACATAATCATTGTTTAGAATTTAAGGAAGTATGAAACAAAGATTTTATAGAAAAAGAGAAGGGCCGATCTTTCGACCAGCCCCATCTTCTTTTTATTGAATTAACCTAATAGTTCTATTTTAATGCACCATTGCTACGGTCGATCTCTACCTGAGGTACAGGCCAGTATTCGCTGTTTGCAGAGAAGGTTAAACCTTTGTATGCAGGCAGAAATGAACCTTCAAATGTAGAATAGCTTTCTAAAACTGATTTAGCTACTCCCCAACGTACAAGGTCGAAGAAACGGTGTCCTTCCATTGCCAATTCGATGCGGCGTTCTGTTCTTACGGCAGTGCGTGCTGCATCTTGAGATGCAAAGGATGGATAAGGCTTTACGTTATATGCTGCTGCATTTGCTCCGGTTCCTGTTTTCTTTGCAGGAAGCGTAGCAGCACGCTTACGAACATCATTCACCAATTTCAAAGCTCCTGGAAGGTTATTTGCTTCAACCTCACATTCTGCAGCCATCAACCACACATCAGCTAAACGGATGATATTAACGTCCAAACCGGTTAGGTAATTGGCTCCCGGTGCTGCATTGGTAGCAAATTGAGCCACTGGAATCATGGTTTTGATGGTAACGAACGGTCCGGCGTATTTAGCATCACGGATCCATGCATTACCTGGCATAATTCCATAGTCCAAATAAGAAACACCTCTACGACCAACTGTATAATCTAAACGAGGGTCGAATTTCAAGTTCACATCTAATACGTATGAATCAGTTGGGTTTTTCAAATCGGAAAGGTATGGTGTAGCACGGTAAGCTGTAGTTGATAATGGAAGACCATTGGCATCTACCTGGAATGCATTTACCAAATCAATGGTTGGTTGATAGAAACCACAACAACCTACTGGTGAACTTCCATAGAGACCGGATAACATATCCCCTACGTTGGAGTTATCTGCTGCACCATTGGAATTGATGGCGTGTTTTGAAACCATCACCACCTCAGGTCCGTTTTCTTTCGTTACATCAAAGTTATTCCAGTAAGGCATCGTCGTGATATCCTTACCTGCCATAACTTCTTTAAACAAAGTCAAAGCTTGAGCATATTTCTTTTGATACAGATAAAGCTTACCTAAATATGCTTTTGCAGCATTTTTGTCCATTCGACCAAACTCATCTTTGATTTTGGTAGCAGGCAAATTAGCGACTGCAAATTTGAAATCCTCTTCAATGGCCGGAGTAATATCCTTGTCATTTGGAATGGTCTGCGCTTCAGCAGTTGTCGTTGCTTCGGTAATGATTGGGACATTTCTAAAGATCCTCCATAGGAAGAAGTTGTAATGGCCTCTCAACATCTTCGCTTCAGCTTCGATTTCCTTAGCTCGCTCTGCAGAGATTTCCTTTGGCCCTGCTTGGTCTGCTGCAAGTAACTTCAAGGTATTGTTACAACGTAGAATCCCTTCAAAGTATACTTGCCACATTTGGGACAGGTTGTCGTTTGTACTGATCGCATTATAGGTTTCGATCATGTTCATTGGTGTCTGGTCAGTAAGCTCTGAACCTTTGTGGGCATTGTCTGATGCAACTTCACCAAATAGCCACTGGCTAGGTGCAGAAGCATAGTTGCCCCAAGTGCCACTTACATTTCCATTTAAGATACTGTATGCACCGATCAGCGCACCTTCCACACCATCTTTATTCCCTACCTGAGGCTCAGATAACTGGCCTTGAGGTAATTTCTGTAAAAATTCTTTTCCACAGGAAGTAACAAGTAGCATTCCCGCGCCTAAAAGAATCATTAATTTATTTCGTTTCATGATTGTTCTATTTAATATTCTCTACCTACTAAAATCCTAAATTAAGTCCAAATGTGTACTGACGAGCCTGAGGATATACCCCAAAGTCAACACCCAATGCTGGGTATGCAGATGGAGTAGCTGAAACCTCAGGATCTAAGCCTTCGTATTTGGTAATCGTGAATAAGTTGGTAACACCTAAATATAATCTTAACCTATTAAATGTTGTGTTCTCACCAAATAGCTTTTTAGTAGGCAAGTTATATCCAATTTGGAAATTCTTTAGCTTCAAGAAACTACCATCCTGTACATAATAAGAGGATGTTGCGTATTCCATCGCACTTGTTTTGTCAGCTGGATTAGGTAGAGATGGGATATTACTACCTTTGTTTGATTCACTCCATGCATCCAATACCCTTACACTCTTTTGTCCACGGAATACTCCGAAGTCTGTAAAGTAACGAGTGGCTTCATATAGGTCATTTCCTTGTGAACCATAGAAGTATAACAATACATCAAAGTTTTTGTAAGCAGCATTGATATTCAATGAATAAGTGAAGTCTGGGTGTGGATTACCAATAATTGTTCTATCTCCTGGGTCGATTTCACCGTTTCCATTTAAGTCTGCATATTTCAAACCTCCTGGTCTTGCATCATCGTATGAAGGTGAATTATTTACATCATCTACACTCTGATAGATACCTGTCACTTGATAACCATAGAATGAACCGAAAGGCTGACCTTTCTGTAAGATGGAAGTTTCCATAGAACGGAAGGCACCGTAGTTAACCTGTGATACGGTTGGAGCTAATGCAACCACTTCGTTTTTGTAGTTTGAGAAATTAGCAGCCAAATCTAATGTAAATGGTTTCTCTTGTCTGTGACCATAGTGGTATCCCAAAGAGAACTCAAAACCTTTGTTGCTCATATCACCGATATTTTGGTATGGAGAAGCAGCTCTACCTGCAGCAGCAGCTGGAAGTGGAACCAAGAACAACATGTCAGTTGTTTTCTTGTTAAACCAGTCAATCGATCCGTCTAGATCACCGTTCAATACCGTGAAGTCCAAACCTACGTTCAATGATTTAACCTGCTCCCATTTAATATCTGGGTTAGAATATGAGTTTTGCCAGATACCATTCACTACACCGTTATTGATTGGATATGATGATTCTGTCAAGGAAGCTAAATATCTATTTAAATACTGGAATCCTGGGATACGTTGGTTACCTGTAACCCCGTAACCTGCACGAAGTTTTAAATCAGTCAACCATTCTGCGCTTTTAGCAAACTCCTCTTGAGAAATACGCCATGCAGCACTTACCCCTGGGAATACCCCGTATAAATGGTTTTCACCGAAATTGGATGAACCATCACGACGAGCAATTAAACTCAATAAATAACGGTCTTTGTATGCATAGTCAGCTTTTCCCATCAATGAGAACATACTTCCTATTGAACCAGAACCATTGTTGTTGAAGTTCGAACTACCTGCATTTAGATACAAATAGTCTAAGCTGTTCATGATGAAATAACCATTTCTACTACCGTCAATACCACGGTTTCTGTTTTTGATGGCCTCGGTACCTACCATTACGTTAAGGCTATGATCTTCACCTAGATTAGGTTTGTAGTTTAACGTATTGGTCCAGGTCCACTCTGTGGTATATCCTTGGTATTCACTCATACCATTATTGAAACTACCTTCAGAGAACTCTGGGTTAGGATAAGTGTAACTTACGCCATTGTAGTTTTCATATCTCAAACCGAAATTAGAGCGCAATGTCAAACCATCGATGATGTCATACTCTGCAAATGCATTTCCGAAGAAGAAATTCGAACGGTTCATGTTATCCTTAGCGCGATAAGCTAAAGCCACAGGGTTTTCACCGTTTCCTAAATCCTTACCAAATGAACCCGCAAAGTTTCCACCTTCATCATACACTGGGATAATGTTCTGGATACGGTAAGCGAATCCCAATACAGACCCTTCACCTTGATAACCACCCGCAGTATTTGGGTTAACACCCATACCATGGCCTTCTGTATAAGCATAAGAAAGGTTTTCACCAAATCTTAATTTCTTATCGAATGCATTGAATTGGGTATTAGTCCTTACGTTATAACGACGGAAACCGGTATGGATGATACTTCCTCTTTGATCAAGGTAGCCACCTGAGAAGGCATATTGAGAAGTTTCATTACCTCCCGTTGCAGCTAATTGATAAGATTGGATTGGAGCAGTTTGCGATAATTCATCAAACCACTTCGTACCTGCTTTATTGGCTTTTGTAATTTGATAGAAGGATGCACGGTCTTTTGCGAAATAGTTGTACTTGTTCATGTCCGCATCTGCTGCTGTCACATCCCAGTTGGTTTTTGAACCGGCCAATAAATAGTCAGGAAGCTGTAAGCTTGTTCCATTGAATTTATTGTCGATATCCAAGATCTGTTGAGGAGTCAGCATTTTTGGAAAGGAGCCTTTGTTTGGAACACCTGCGCCTGCATAGGCATCCAAGGTGATTTTGGTACTTCCTTCTTTTCCAGATTTGGTCGTCACGATAACAACCCCGTTGTTCGCACGGGCACCGTAGATTGAAGCTGCAGAAGCATCTTTCAGCACCTGCATACTTTCAATATCATTTTGGTTCAACCAGCTCAACTTGCCTTCATAAGGTACACCATCGATAATGTACAGCGGTTCGTTATTGTTAATGGTTGAATAACCACGGATACGGATTTGAGGAGTTGAACCTGGCGCACCGTCATTGACAATCTGAACCCCGGTTGCACGTCCTTGCAAAGCTTCAACGGCACTACCTGCAGGTTGAGACTTCAATTCCGACACGTTTACAACAGCAACGGATCCTGTCAAGTCTTTCTTCCTCTGCGTACCATAACCAGTCACAACCACTTCTTCCAAGTTACTGCTATCTTCTGTAAGCGTAATGGTAATCGGTTGAGTGGTAGAGCTGATCGTGTAACGAGCAGAAGCAAAGCCTACGTAGGAAATGATGAGGACATCGTTTGCTTGCGCATCGATTTCAAAATTTCCAGAAGCATCTGATGAGGTACTCGACGTCTTGCCGACGATTTTAATGGTAGCTCCAGCAATTGGCTCTTGAGTTGCCTGGTTAATAATCTTACCTTTCACTGGACTTTGCATCGCATATAATGGATGCATAGCGATTTTATTCCAAATTGAAACTTCTGATGCGGAGACACTGCTCATCGCGAGCACGCCCATTGAAATCAGAAGTCCATTTTTTAGCAGTCTTTTGGGAATAAAAGAATTGCTATGGAACTTCATTGATCTTCCCATAATAGAATTTGTTAGTTAGTTTGTTAAATTATTAGTTCAATGATGCAATAAATCTTAATCTCAAGGCATAGCAAAGCCATGAATTAAATATTTATTATTTAAAGCCATAGAGATCCCATTTATGAGAAATCTATCTTCCTAAAAAGAAATGTAGTCTTTTAAGTTATTTTGGTTTACTAATTGGATTTAAGTACTCGTGTGTCATAAGCTGTTAGTTAAAGTTATATAGTTTATTAAAGTTATCGGTATTTATGGTACTTTCCCTTTCACTTCACATCCTCTGCTTAATGTTAACAAAGTGTACATCAAACACTTTTGAAATTTCTGCTGTACTTTTCCTTCATATCAAAATGGAATAATACAATATTAACAGGAATTGATTTTGTTTAGAATTAAGTTTACAATTAGAACTAATTTATGAATAATTTTTAATAAACAAGACTTTTCCGCAACAATTTATTTACAATAGAAAAAGGAGGTAAAATACCTCCTTTTTAATATCATTTATTGTGAATCAATTAATAACCTAAAACGTATTTTAGACCTCCCACGAGCTGTTTTTGGAAGTTCGGTTCGTATAACGATTCCTTCGTATGTCCTAAGCCAGTGTAAAAGACTTTGATTCCCTCAAACTTCTGGTACCAAGCAATGGGATGAAAATCACCCATTTTTCCATTTTCATAAGATTTCTCATCGATGGTCATCAAGATCTTTAGATCAGGTTTAACATTGGAGAAGTCATACCATTCGTCCTTATGCATCCATACCTTTGGCAGATGCTTAGTAGCCAAATGCTTTATGTTCTTGACATCTATTTTTGCTTCTTGCACAGCAGGATGGCTGGCAAAATATGCTCCTACTAAATTATTGTACCATGGCCAGTCGTGCTCTGTATCTGTTGCGGCATGAACACCCATAAAACCTTTTCCGGATTTCAGAAAGTTCTGGAATGCTACTTTTTGTTGCTCATCTAGGATGGTACCGGTGGTACTAAAGAACAAAACAGCATCAAAATTCTTTAATGAATCCGCCAAAAAGACATTTGCATCCTCTGTATGAAACATTCCAATGTTTTCATCCTTCAACAATTTCGTCAGGACCTTCACTCCTTCTTCAATGTTGTCATGCCTAAAACCTGCTGTCTTGGTGAAAACTAAAACTTTCTTTGGCTTTTCAATCCCTGTTGCAAAAGCAAAACAGATACTTAAACAACAGATTAGGGTCAGTATGCAAATTCTTTTCATTTGATTTATTTGGTTTTTGATTGATAAAAATCTAGACTCTCAATGATGGAATCCTCTTCCACATATTTATTGAAGTCGCAATCTCCTATTTTTCTTAACAGCGCAAATCCAAGTTTATTGCCTTCATTCTTCTTATCATTCTTCATCAATGCCAATAACTCAGGATAAACTGCTGAATTTAAATTGTATTTAGGATAGATTGACAATAGGTAATTGACAATCTCGTCCAATTCGGCTTTATCCAAATTGTTTACCTTATATGAAAGATAAGCTTCACAAATCATTCCAATAGCAATTGCCTCTCCATGTAATAAAGGATTTACATCGGTTACCAAGGAGTATCCTTCAATAGCATGTCCTATCGTATGTCCAAAATTCAAGATCTTCCTCAAGCCTTTTTCAGTAGGATCTTCTAGAACTACCTTATTCTTAATGACAACAGAATCGTACACCATACCTTCAGGTATAACAGGCAAGCTAACTGTTTTGCAACGGTTAAATAAATCCTTATCCTGGATCAAACCATGCTTGATGACCTCGGCAAATCCCGAAAGAACCTGACGGTCATCTAATGTTTCAAGAAATTTATGGGATATAAATACAGCCTTCGGCTGGCTGAAGGTACCTATAATGTTTTTTACATTATCCAAGTCTATCCCTGTCTTACCACCCACGGAGGCATCAACTTGAGAAAGCAAGGTTGTAGGAACATTTAAAAAGTCAATACCTCTTTTATAGGTAGAAGCGGCAAAACCGCCCATATCGGTTACTACTCCACCGCCTAAGTTAAGCATGAGGGCTTTGCGGTCGGCGCCAAAGTCCAACATGGTTTTCCAAACACCTATACAGAAGTCTATGTTCTTGTTCTCTTCTCCAGGATCAACCTCAATAATATCATAATCAACAATATCAGGTATGGCAGCCTGAATGACAGGTAAACAATGATCATTCGTGTTTCGATCTACGAGAATCAAGAGTTGCGAATAATCATGATCAATGAGAAAGGACTGCAGTTCATCTAACTCATCATCGAATACGACTTCGTATCCCAAACTATTAATCTTCTTCATATATATTTTCTACCTAAAGATAGATTTTTTTATTGAATGTAATTGGATTTTTAAAACTGTAAACAGATATTTTACAGAGCCTAAGGATTATTGAACTTTCACTTTATTCCCATCGAATTCTACGATATCCCCTACCTTAACTTTTAATCTTTTCCTGTAATCGACTTGGCCATTGTACTTTACAAGTCCTTCTTCTACCACCCATTGAGCCATGGCACCATGCTCAACCCAGTTCATGACTTTCAATAATTGGATCAATTGGATATAGTCCCCTTCTAGTGTAAACGTTTGCATAAACAAAAGTAATTTTAATTGATAGGATTTGCATTATAACTATGTTTTTAATTCATAAAAAAAGCCTAATTTTACCAACATCAAATTAAAGTAATATGGACATAGCTTCACCCTTAAAGCTTGACTTTAACAACACCGAAATTGCCTTTCAAGGCAAAAGCGACAAAGACCTTAACAAAGCGTATTGGTTATTTAAAATGGTCGCGAGCAATACCCTAATTAAGATAGGGACACCAATTACAAACTTTTCGTTGAATATCGGATTACCGATTCAAGGCATTATCAAAAACACCATCTACAAACAGTTCTGTGGAGGAGAAAGTATCCAAGATTGCCAAATTGCAATCCAAGACCTTGGTAAAGGTCATGTTACTACTATCCTTGACTATTCTGTGGAAGGGGAAGACTCGGAAGAAAGCTTCGATGCTTGCTGCGCTGAAATCCTTAGGACCGTAGAAGCTGCTAAAGCTAACCCGCTGATCTCCTTCTGTGTGTTCAAACCTACTGGTTTGGGAAGATTTGACCTATTGGCCAAAATCGATGCTAAAGAATCACTTTCCCCTGAAGAACAAGCGGAATACAAACGCCTGATGGAGAGATGTGACCGTATCTGTAAAGCTTGTTATGATAACGACATCCGTGTGCTTATCGATGCTGAACACTCCTGGATCCAGGATACCATTGATGATATTGCTAGAGAAATGATCGAAAAATACAATTCGGAAAGCCCTATTGTATATAATACCTATCAAATGTACCGTCATGACAAATTAGCTTCCCTTAAAGCTGATTTTGCCTATGCTAAAACTCAAGGTTTCCACCTTGGTGCCAAACTTGTTCGCGGTGCCTACATGGAAATTGAAAGAGAAAGAGCAAAAGAGAACAATTACCCTTCTCCTATCCAACCTAACAAAAAAGCATCTGATACCGATTACAATGCCGCTGTGGACTTCTGTCTTGACAACATTGATACAGTCGGCATGATGGCAGGAACGCATAATGAGGAAAGCTGCAGGTTATTGGCAAATGAACTTGAAAAAAGAAACATCCCTCACAATCTTCCTAACGTGTTTTTCGCACAACTTTTAGGAATGTCGGACAACCTTTCTTTCAATTTGGCTGCTGCAGGTTACAATGTGGCTAAGTATATGCCATACGGACCTGTAAAATCAGTAATGCCTTATCTGTTCCGCCGCGCTCAGGAAAACACCTCCGTAGGTGGACAGACCGGACGTGAGTTAAGCTTAATCATGAAAGAACTGAAACGTCGTAAATCTGAAAAATAAGATTAACATGCATACCTTCATTCAAGGTATGACCATAAAATGATCACGAAAGTCTCCAATTCATGGAGACTTTCTTATTTTTGCGGCATGACGGAAGAAAATTATCAGAAATACCTTAAACTAAAAGAAATCGCATCCCCTTTCAAAGCATTACTGTTTGACGTCGATGGCACCTTAGCAGATAATATGCATGCCCATAAAGCTGCTTATGTAGAAACTGCCAAGGAACATGGCATTCAATTGAACCCCGATCTGATCGATGAAACTGCAGGTTGGCCTACAGTGGATGTAGCTGATGAAATCTCTTCCCGTTATCAGGTTCCATTGGACAGATTTGAATTTGCAAAGCGAAAGTCTGCCATCTTTATTGAACATTTTATCCAAAAGACGCAACCTGTGGAATTTGTAAGACAGGTCCTATATGATTTTGCTGAATCAAGAAAAATTGGGATTGTATCTGGAGGAAGCCGCTCCACCCTTAACATTACTTTGGACGTCATTAAGGTAGTCGGTAGATATGAGACTTTGGTATGTGCAGGCGATACTCCTGAAGGTAAGCCTTCTCCTCAACCTTTTTTATTGGCTGCAGAACACTTAAACGTCAATCCAAGCGATTGCTTGGTCTTTGAAGACGGTGATCCTGGAGTACAAGGTGCAATTTCTGCTGGAATGGCTTGGGTCCGTATAGACCAGCTGTAGTCTAGAAATTAGTGATGATCCTTATACCACCGTTGGTATAATTCATATCTGCCCTTTTAAAACTACCTACAGGCATTTTAAAATAAGGTTCAACCGATAGATTGATGTTTTTGTTCATCTTCATTTCCTTACCGATGGAGAAATTGACAAAACCACCAAATCCATTACTGCTCACGTTTTCATCCTCTGTCTTGATTGCTCTGGAAACCTGCTTAACAGCCGTTTTTACATCCGCCTCACTCTCAGGAAGACCATTGCCAAACAATTCGGTATTGGCATTCTCAACATAATGCGCATATCTGTTCTGATTGAATACAGCGGCATAAGTTATACCAGAGGAAGCATAAAACCCAGACTTAGACTTTACCCGTACATCCAAGGGAACTTCCAATGCTTGGACATTTCCCGAAATTGCATTTACATTCGGCAGAATAATGGCATTACTGCTTGCAAAATTCTGGGTCAGACCGTTAGCCGTAATTTTCTTCAGGGCATCTTTACTGGCCACAACAGGAGTTTCTGAATTTGCCACTGGATCTTTCATTTGAGAAACATCATAACGGTTGTATGCCAATCCAGTCCTAACACTTACATTCTTATTGATATTATAGGCTAACAACATCCCGCCTCCAAAATTGAACCGCTCATTGGTGGAATTCGGAGAAACGAAAAGCCCTAAATCAAACTTCTCCCTAAAATTGAATTTCCTATTTTTTATTAAGGGCTCAGCACCATTCTTTGCCTCTTGGGCTTGATATGCCAATTCGCTATTGACATTATTTTCCCTGAAACCTCTCAGGTCGTTATCCATTTCAATCTTTGCCCTTTTATTGGATAGATTATAGGAATGAAGAGCATTAGGGATTTGGATACCACTTGCATAAATCCCATCATTAGAGTAATTGGATATCAATCCTAGGTCCTGGTAACCTCTAATCTCTGCATTAGCATCCTCAACTCCCGCTTGAGCTATTTGGCCATTCCCATGTACAGAAGTATTCAAATCGGATTGATTTGCAATTAAATTATCCTGAGAACCAATTACACTTCCATCCTGACCGCTTACCAAAGCTTGTTCACCGCGGTTATCTTGAAAACCAGTTTCATTGTCAACAACAGGATCCTGGTTAGCGGTAATTTGATTATCAATATTGTTAGGGATATTTTCCGGCCAATACATAACCGTTCCAATTCCCAACAATAAAATTGCCGCAGCGCTGGCAGCCCAATAGAAAGTTTTGTTCCTTCTAACCGGGGCAGCACCATACCGACTTTGAAAATTCTCCCATGCACCTTCCTTATACGGAAGTTCCTCCATGGATTTCATCTTTTCGACGATCTGTTCGACAATATCTTTTTTATTCTTCTCTTCCATTATCTAAACGAATCAGGATTTAATATTTTCTAAATCAATTTGACTCAAATACAATTTGCGTAACTTTTGCTTCGCTCTTGTCAAATAAGTCCTGGAAGTACTCTCTGGGATTCCCAGCTCCTTCCCTATTTCCTCATGCGAATAACCTTCAATTTCATACAGGTTGAAGATCGATCGCTGAATATCTGGCAACTGCTGTATCAAGGAAAGCATATCCTCATATTCCAGCCTGCTTCCATTATCTACGGAATAATGTATGGTATCACTACTGCTCAGGTCATCCAGCATATACATCTGCTTCCGAACCCGCAGTGCATCGATCGACGTATTAACTGCGATCCTCGCTATCCAAGACTTAAAAGTCTTCTCTAAAACATTGGGATCCTCATGCAGTGAAAAGGTCCCGATCTTATTGAAGGCCTTCACAAAACATTCATTGGCAAGCTCCTCAGCCTCCATTTCATGCTTCATATAGCGGATCACGATAGCCATTACATACCCATAGAATTTCTTGTATAGAAAGGATTTGCTCTTCTCAGAATTAGACATAGCACATTGCTCCAAAGCTGTCCTTAGGTTCAATGCTGTACTGTTACTGAGATATTTCCTTAAAATTCCCACCTATGTCTTCTCTAATCTTCTGTAATTAAAAAAACTATAGATGAAGCTAAGCTTTATTCATACAAATCCTGCTATAAATATTCTATATTAGGATAACGATATAAAACAATTCCATGCTACAGTTGGTATAAAATAATGATAAAGGTCATTAATTCCTTGCCCATTATTTGGTAAATTTAACAAACACAAAATTAACGACTATGAGAGCCATCTTATTTCCTACAGATTTTTCCGAAATCGCCAATAATGCGTTCCTCTATGCATTACATATTGCCAAATCGATTGATGCCAAGATTTATGTGCTTTACTCCTATCTAGAGCCCGTCCTATCCGCAACACACGGTGGACAACCGGAACTTTTAGGAGAAGTCTATCAGACCATTGAGCTCAACCAATTCGAGGTCTATAAAAAGAAAACCCAAAAACTCCGAGAGATAGCCTCCGAGATCGGGATGCAAGAAGTAGAACTAGTTTTTCTTTTTGAAGAAGGACCAGTCGCTTCAGTGGTCAAAAGCATTGTAGACCGGGAAAAGATCCACTTGGTCGTTATGGGAACACATGGTGAATCTGGATTCCTGTCCAAATTAATCGGAACCAATACCGTAAGTGTTATCAAGTCTATTCAAAACCCGGTCCTTGCGGTCCCTCCACATGCTAAATATCAAGGCATCAAGCGCACCGTCTTCACGACGCTATTCCGTGAAAAGGACAAATCTGCTCTAAAGGAAATGCTGATCATGGCCAAAGCTGTGGATGCTAAAATCGATTGCATACACGTGATGCACAACGATAAAGTGGCCGATGTCCTATTGCAAACCGAAGCTTGGCAAAAGGAATTTCCACAAGAAAACATTAATTATATTCTCCTAGATGAGGTGGAAAGCATAGAAAATACCATTGCAAATTATATCCTTGAAAACAATATTGATATATTAGGTGTCGTTAAGAGAAATCGAAGCTTCTTTGATCGGCTATTCAATAGCAGCATCAGCAATAACCTTGCTCTGCATTCAAAGGTGCCAATATTGGTTTTTCATGAAGAAAAATAAACATGCAGCAGGTCATCAAAAAATTAGAATCATTAAATCGTATCAACGATAAAGCAGAAAAGTTCACAGAGATAACAGATGAAAACTTTGTCGAACATGGAATCCTATTCTTTATCCCACTCGAAAAATATGAAGTAAAAGTATTGATCCCTGCACCACACCATAAAACCCTTTTCCAAAATGGCACTCCTACCTTTAAACAGGTACTGAACCATAAAGAAGCCATGATGCTGAAATAGAAAAGACATAAGAAAAACAAAAAAGAGGGTATCAATTGATACCCTCTTTTTGAGCCTCCTATCGGAATCGAACCAATGACCTACTGATTACAAGTCAGTTGCTCTACCAGCTGAGCTAAGGAGGCATTTCCCTTAAAAGCGATGCAAATATGTAAACTTCAGCGCAAACTTACAAGCCTTTTTACTATCTTCATTCTTACAAAAACACTAACTAAATGACCTACAAGCCATTATTTTTACAAAACTTATTTATCATATGTCTTTTTGACATGTGTATTTAAATTTAACTGTCAATATTACAGTAAAATAACTAAAAACACTGTAGGCATTCCTTTTGTTAACCTCATATTACATATAGCGAAACTATCATATGAACTTTAACAACTTTACAATCAAAGCCCAAGAGGCAATACAAAAAGCTTCCGAAATTGCATCTGGCCATCAGCAACAAGCGATCGAGCCAGCGCATATCATGAAAGCCTTATTATCAGTAGATGAAAACGTCATTTCTCATTTACTCAAGAAACTAAATGTCAATATCAGCTACCTTAGCCAAGAGGTCGATAAAATCATCGAATCCTACCCTAAGGTTAGCGGAAGCAATGTTTACCTAAGCAACTCCGCTACCGCTGTGTTACAGAAAGCGCAGAGCTTCTTGAAGGAATTCAACGATGAGTTCGTCTCCATTGAGCATATCCTGCTAGGACTATTGTTATCTGGCGACAAGGTTTCCAGCCTATTGAAGGATCAAGGAGTCACTGAAAAAGACCTAAAAACCGCAATCAAAGAATTGAGAGGTAATTCAAGGGTTACTGATCAGAACGCCGAAGCAACTTACAATGCACTGAACAAATATGCCAGGAATCTTAATGAATACGCTGAATCTGGCAAACTCGATCCTGTAATCGGTCGCGATGAAGAAATCAGGCGCGTCATGCAGATCTTATCCCGTAGGACAAAGAACAACCCTATCTTGGTTGGTGAGCCCGGAGTAGGTAAAACAGCGATTGCGGAAGGAATAGCTTACCGAATCATAAAGGGTGATGCACCAGAAAACCTAAAGACCAAAACCGTATTCTCTTTGGATATGGGCGCATTGGTTGCCGGTGCGAAATATAAGGGTGAATTTGAAGAACGCCTAAAAGCTGTAGTGAAGGAAGTATCCGACAGCGACGGTGAGATCATCCTATTTATTGATGAGATCCACACCTTAGTAGGTGCTGGTGGCGGTGAGGGCGCTATGGATGCTGCCAACATCCTGAAACCTGCATTGGCCCGTGGTGAGCTAAGAACAATCGGTGCTACGACCCTAAACGAGTATCAAAAGTATTTCGAGAAGGACAAAGCCTTAGAACGTAGGTTCCAGAAAGTAATGGTGGAAGAACCAGATACCCAAGATGCGATCTCTATCCTTCGTGGTATCAAGGAACGCTATGAAACCCACCACAAAGTAAGGATCTTGGATGAGGCTATCATTTCAGCTGTAGAACTTTCACAAAGGTACATTACAGACCGTTTCTTGCCAGACAAGGCCATTGACCTTGTCGATGAGGCAGCGTCTAAATTAAGGCTCGAAATGGACTCAGTCCCTGTGGTAGTCGATGAACTGGAACGTAGGATCATGCAACTGGAAATTGAAAGAGAAGCGATCAAGCGTGAAAAAGACGAGAAGAAAATCTCCGAACTTTCAGAAACCATCGCCAACCTTTCCAATGAACGAGATTCATTAAGAGCTAAGTGGCAATCTGAAAAGACTTTGGTGGACCAGGTGAACGCGGAGGCTCAAAACATAGAAAACTATAAATTGGAAGCCGAACAGGCTGAACGTGCCGGCGACTACGGAAAGGTTGCTGAATTAAGGTACGGCAAGATCAAGGAAGCACAGGACAAAGTGGATGCTCTGAAAAAAGAACTTTCGGAGAAACAGGATAGCAGCCGTATGCTTAAAGAAGAAGTAACTTCCGAAGATATCGCTGATGTGGTTTCAAAATGGACCGGTATCCCTGTCAGCAAAATGATTCAATCCGAAAGGGAAAAATTATTGAACCTGGAAGAGGAATTACATAAGCGTGTCGCAGGACAAGATGAGGCTATTGAAGCTATTGCTGATGCGATCCGTAGATCAAGGGCCGGATTAAGTGATGCAAAACGCCCGATCGGTTCCTTTATTTTCCTTGGTACGACCGGGGTCGGTAAAACCGAACTTGCAAAAGCCTTGGCAGAATACCTATTTGATGACGAGCAGGCAATGATCCGAATCGATATGTCGGAATACCAAGAGAGACATGCCGTTTCCCGTTTGATCGGTGCGCCTCCAGGATACGTAGGTTATGACGAAGGCGGACAGTTAACCGAAGCCGTACGTCGTAGACCATACTCAGTGGTGCTATTAGATGAAATCGAAAAAGCACACCCTGATGTATTCAATATACTTTTACAAGTATTGGATGATGGCCATTTGACAGACAACAAGGGCCGTGTGGTAAACTTTAAGAACACCATCATCATCATGACCTCTAATACGGGCTCTCATATTATCCAAGAGAATTTCTCTAAATTGAATGATGAGAACAGAGAAGAGGTCGTAGCGAAAACAAAGGATGAAGTTTTGGATCTATTGCAAAAATCCATCCGTCCGGAGTTCTTGAACCGTATTGATGAAGTGATCATGTTTACTCCGCTGTCCAGGACAGAGATTGGAGATATCGTTAGGATGCAATTCAACAGGGTTGAAAAGCAACTTGCTGAACAAAACATCTTCCTAACAGCCTCCGACGAAGCCCTAGATTGGTTAGCACAATTAGGATACGACCCTGTCTATGGTGCAAGACCACTGAAACGTGTCATCCAAAAAAGAATCCTCAACGAACTTTCTAAAGAGATCCTTTCAGGAAAAATATCCAGAGATTCCGTAATCAAACTGGATGCTTTTGATGGAAAATTCGTCTTCCTCAACAAGAATGAGGAATAAATAAAAAAGAACTCCTGAGCTAGTTTAGCTCAGGAGTTCTTTTTTATTTAGATAGGAGTATTGAGATATCATACGAGGTATAGATATGAGATTTGAGTATTGAGATATTAAACGTCCCACAATTTCTATATCCCCCTGTCTAATAACTAAAAATCCCTTTCTACTATCTCACATCTCAATTCTCATATCTCACATCTACCTTCAAATCTCATCCGAAAACACAAACCTAATTTCATCTCTAAGGTTATATTTCGAAGCCATTACTTCGCCATAAGCGCCTGCAGTACGGATAGCGATCAGGTCGCCACGTTCTGAAACAGGAAGGGTTACTTCCTTTCCAAAACAATCTGAGCTCTCACAGATTGGCCCAACCACATCGTAGTTCAATTTTTCAATACCGTCGTTGTTGCCTAATTTTTCGATTTTATGGAATGCTTGGTACAATGCTGGTCGCATAAGCTCGGTCATACCGGCATCAAGGATCAAAAAGTTTTTCTTAACCCCACTTTTGGTATACAACACCCTGCTCAGCAAAGATCCAGATTGCGCTACTAATGCTCGGCCTAGTTCAAAATGCACCTCTTGCTGCGGAGTTCTTTCCAAGAACCTATCGAACACATCAAAATAAGCCTCAAAATCTGCAAAAGGATGAGCATCGGGCTCATGATAATCCACGCCTAGCCCACCACCTACGTTCAATACTTTAATGGTTGTTCCGCGCTCTTCAAACCAATTCTTCCACTCATTAACCTTCACACAAAGACTCTTGAACACATTGATATCCGTGATCTGAGAACCTACATGGAAATGCAGACCCAACAGATCAATATGATCACAGTCCCTAAGTACAGAAGCCGCCTTTTCCAATTCAGAATTGGGGACTCCAAATTTATTTTCATCCAAACCCGTGGTGATATAATGGTGTGTATGGGCATCTACATTCGGATTGATCCGCAATGAAACCTTTGCCTTCACATTCTGCTTAGCAGCCAGCTCATTGATCACCAATAGCTCCTGTATAGATTCGACATTAAAAGCAAAAATCTGATGCTTTAAAGCCAAATTAATCTCCTTGTCAGACTTCCCTACCCCTGCAAAGGTGATTTGATTGGCAGGAAAACCAGAATCAATTGATTTTTGAACCTCATTTCCACTTACACAATCTGCACCAAAGCCTTTAGATTGGATTAAACCTAAAATCCTGTCATTAAAGTTAGCTTTTAGCGCATAATGAACATGAAAACCTCTTTTATCAGCTGCTGCCTTGGCCCTGTCCAATGTTTCATTCAACAGGTCCAGATCATAGTAATAAAATGGAGTTTCAAATTCCTTTAAACGTCCTAAATCAATTTGATTGATGTTCATTCTCTTTAAAAAATTCTATTATGTAACGACCTTAATGCTTCTACCTTGTGCTCAGAATCCAAAAGCATGGAGACATTGTAATCTGAACCTCCATAAGAAACCATGCGCAATGGCAAATGTTTCACTGCATCTAAAACTCGCGCAGCATAACCATGCGTATTAGCTCCAAAATCACCCACCACACAGATGATCGTTTGATTTCTATCGACACTTACATTTCCAAAATCCTCCACTTCACGGATGATATCCTCTAAATTTTTGGTATCGTCAATCGTCAAGGATACGGCCACCTCTGAAGTAGTAATCATATCGATTGGCGTTTTATAACGTTCAAAAATTTCAAAGATCTTCCTCAGGAAACCATATGCCAATAACATTCTTGATGAATGGATATGGATAGCCGTAATATCATCTTTCGCGGCAACCGCACGGATCGATCCTTTCTGTCCTCCGTTTTTAGAAATCAAGGTTCCAAAAGCTTGTGGATCCATGGTGTTCAACAAACGAACCGGCACATTATAGCGTTGCGCTGGAAACACACTCTGAGGATGCAAGATCTTAGCACCAAAATAGGCAAGCTCGGCAGCTTCGTCAAAGCTCAGTTCTGCAATCGGAGTAGTGCCCTTTACAATTCTAGGGTCATTGTTATGCATACCATCGATATCCGTCCAGATCTGGATTTCATCAGCCTGTATGGCAGCACCAATCAAGGATGCGGTATAATCCGAACCACCACGACGTAAATTGTCTATTTCGCCAAAGGAATTTCTACAGATATACCCTTGCGTAATAAACAAGCTATTATCAGGATGATCAGCCAAAATCGCTTCCAATTTCTCTTTGATGAATGGAACCACTGGCTCATTGTCTTCATCTATTTTCATAAAATCAAGAGCCGGAAGCAATACGGATTTTATGCCTTTTTCACTCAGGTAAAGATGCCATAACGTAGTGGACATCAATTCACCTTGTGCCAAGATAATCTTTTCCTCTGTTGGTGTAAAAAGATCGTTCGACAAAGATGCAATTAAGTTAAAATGATAATCTATCAATTCCTTACCCTGCTTATATCCGTTCTCAGTGCTGAAGAGTTCCTTGATTAAAGCTTCGTACTTGTTCTTGTGTTCCTTGATCAATTCCTTGGCTTCGTCCTTCTTACCATTCAAGTAAGCTTTAGAGATTTCAACCAATGCATTTGTCGTTCCAGCAACTGCTGAAAGCACCACAATCTGACGCTCTGCGGGATTAACGATATCCAATAAACTCTGGATACGTTCAGCACTCCCTACGGATGTTCCACCGAATTTTAGAATTTTCATATCTATTTTAAACTATTTGTTTTTACGAGGTTGTGAATATAAGTCTTTTGACAAAAAAAAGCGGCACAAATGCAAATAAAAGCTTTTGTGCCACATATAATTTTATGCGGAAGAACTATTTCTTCAAGTTATCGATCAATAACTGGGCTAGTTCCTCTCCGATTCGTTCTTGCGCCTCATTGGTTGCAGCACCGATATGGGGAGTCAAGGAAACCTTAGGATGATTCAAGATCTCTGCTCTTGGAGTCGGTTCATTATCAAACACATCAAGCGCAGCAAAAGCAACTTTACCAGAATTCAACGCTTCTACCAAAGCTAACTCTTCAATAACGCCTCCTCTGGAAGCATTTACCAAGCCAACACCATCTTTCAATAATGCAAACTCTTCTTTACCAATTACAGGTTTGTCTGTGAATGGAACGTGCAGGGAAATAAAGTCTGATTTCTTGAAGATAGTTTCGATATCAACCTGTTCAACAGGGACATTGACACTTACATCTCCAGCGAAATTTAACGTCAAAGAGTTTGGTCCTTCAAACAAATCTGAATAGATTACCGTCATTCCCAAACCTAAGCCGATCTTAGCAGTTTCACGACCGATACGGCCAAAACCAACAACACCCAATACTTTTCCTTGCAATTCTGAACCTGCAGCATAGGCTTTTTTCAATCCAGCAAAATTGCTGTTTCCTTCTACAGGCATTTTACGGTTAGAATCATATAAGAACCTAACCCCATTCAAAAGATGTGCAAATACCAATTCAGCAACTGAATGTGAAGATGCCGCTGGCGTATTCACTACAGCGATACCTTTTGAACGTGCGTAATCCACATCAATATTGTCCATGCCGACCCCACCTCTACCAATAACCTTGATATTAGGGCAAGCATCGATCAAAGGCTGACGTAATTTTGTCGCACTACGTACCGTAACTGCATCATATTCATTCAATCTATTGATCAATTCATCTTGAGGAATATGGTTTGTATCCACTACAAAGCCCGCATCCTCTAATATTTTTTTACCGATAGGATCAATCCCATCGTTAGCTAAAATTTTCATAGTAATTATTTCTTCTTTTCTTCAAACTCTCTCATCGTATCCACTAATGCATTAATTGAACTGATGCTCAAAGCATTGTAGATCGATGCTCTAAATCCACCTACTGAACGGTGGCCTTTGATACCGATTAAGTTGCGCTCCTTAGCTAAGGCCAAGAATTCTGCTTCCAATTCAGGCGTATCCATCACGAAAGTCACGTTCATTCTGGAGCGGTCTTCCACTGCTGCCGTTCCTTTAAAGAATGGGTTGCGGTCAATCTCATCGTATAGAGTACGTGCCTTGATGATATTCTCTTGTTCAATGACCGAAATTCCACCTTTAGCTTTCAACCAACGTAGGTTCAACATAGAAACATAGATGGAGAATACTGGCGGCGTATTGTACATAGAACCCGCTTTGGCATGTGCTTCATAATCAAAGATCGTTGGGATGGTACGTCCAGACTTAGCAAACAGATCATCTTTGATGATCACTAACGTAACACCTGCAGGACCCATATTTTTTTGGGCACCAGCATAGATCAAACCAAAATCAGACACATTGATCGTTCTACTCAAAATATCCGAAGACATATCAACAACGGTCGTTACCGATGTGCTAGGTTTTTCAAATACTTCTGTTCCGTAGATGGTATTATTTGAAGTGTAATGGAAATATGCAGCATCCGATGGCACTACAAAATCCTTTGGAATATAGTTGTAATTTTTGTCACTCGACGAAGCAACGATTTCCACCTGCCCAACTTTTTTAGCTTCTTTGGCAGCTTTCGTTGCCCAAACACCTGTATCTAGGTATGAAGCCTTGCCATTTTCAGGCAATAAGTTCATAGGAACCATGGCAAATTGCTGACTCGCACCCCCTTGAAGGAATAAAATGGAATATCCAGCAGGAACTTCCAGTAATTCACGGACCAATTTCTCCGTCTCGATTACGACTTCCTCAAACTCTTTGGAACGGTGCGAAATTTCCAAGATTGATAAACCTGTACCATTAAAATCAATTACCGCTCTTGAAGCTTCTTCAAAAACCTCTTTTGGTAAAATACATGGGCCTGCACCGAAATTATGTTTCATTAGACTTGTATAATTTGTTAAAAATTAGGAGGTTAACGATTAAACAATCGTTTGACCTTAATTTGAATGCCCAAAGGTAAAATATTTTTAAAAATTTTTAAAACAAAATCCATATTTGTTTAAAATATCTTAAATTAAAAAGACATTTGGTATCATTCTCTCATTGAACAAATATACCTGTTTAAACAAATAACTTTGTGAAAAATATTAACAAATCCCCTCCATTGTGGATATCTTTAATGATGAAATCCGTACCAAAAACCTAAAAAATTGTGTATCTTCGCCTGTTACGTGTCTTTTATAGATATAACACTTATTATATTGATTGAAACCAAAATATAATGGCTGAAGAAACAGAAAACGAAAACAATTTAGTTCCTGCTGAAAACAGGATCATCCCCATCAATATCGAAGACCAAATGAAATCTGCCTACATCGATTACTCGATGTCGGTAATCGTTTCGCGTGCATTACCTGATGCCCGTGATGGTCTGAAACCAGTACACCGTCGTGTATTGTATGGTATGCTAGACCTTGGGGTAACGAGTGGTAAACCTTATAAAAAATCTGCTCGTATTGTTGGAGATGTACTCGGTAAGTACCACCCACACGGTGACTCATCCGTTTATGACACCATGGTCCGTATGGCTCAAAACTGGTCCATGCGCTATCCCCTAGTCGATGGACAGGGTAACTACGGTTCAATTGACGGTGACCCACCAGCAGCGATGCGTTATACAGAGGCTCGCTTAAGGAAGATTACCGAAGAAATGTTGGCGGACATTAACAAAGACACCGTTGATTTCCAATTAAACTTTGACGACTCCCTTGAAGAACCTACCGTTCTTCCTACCCGTATCCCCAACCTGCTTGTCAATGGCGCATCCGGTATCGCCGTAGGTATGGCGACCAATATGGCTCCGCACAACTTGAGCGAAGTTATCGATGGTACCATTGCCTATATCGACAACAGAGATATCGAAATTTCGGAATTGATGACCCATGTCAAAGGTCCTGACTTCCCTACTGGCGGTCTGATCTATGGCTACAATGGCGTAAAAGAAGCTTTCGAAACTGGCCGTGGCCGTATCGTGATGCGCGCTAAGGCGGAAATCGAAACCACTAAGACCGGTAAAGAGATCATCGTCGTAACAGAAATCCCTTACCAAGTCAACAAATCGGACATGATCAAAAGAACAGCCGATTTGGTGCAAGAAAAGAAAATCGAAGGTATCTCGGAAATCAGGGATGAATCCTCTAAAGATATCCGTGTTATCTATGAAATAAAACGTGATGCGAATGCCAATGTGGTTCTAAACAACCTATATAAGCATACCGCTTTACAAACCTCTTTTTCGGTAAACAATATTGCCTTAGTTAAAGGAAGACCTCAGATGTTGAACTTGAAGGATATGATCCACGAGTTCGTAGAACATAGACATGATGTGGTTATCCGCAGAACTAAGTTTGAATTAGCTGAAGCTGAAAAAAGAGCCCATATCCTTGAAGGTTACCTGATCGCCCTAGACCACTTGGACGAGGTAATCAAATTGATCCGTAATTCAGATACCCCAGAAGATGCACGTGTTGGCTTGATGGAGCGTTTTGCGCTTTCTGATATCCAAGCAAGAGCTATCTTGGACATGACCCTAAGAAGGTTGACAGGACTGGAACGCGACAAGATCAAAGAAGAATATGCTGAATTGATGAAAACCATCGAATTCTTGAAAGAAGTACTTGCTGATGAATCCCTTCGCTTTAAGATCATTAAAGATGAACTGATTGAAGTTAAAGAGAAATATGGCGACGAAAGACGCTCTCATATTGTTCACTCAGCGGAAGATCTTCGTATGGAAGATTTCATCGATGATGAAGAGGTTGTAATCACAATCTCCCACAACAGTTATGTAAAACGTACTCCTCTAACAGAGTACCGCGTACAAGGTCGCGGTGGTAAGGGAGCTATTGGCTCAACGACCCGCGATGAAGACTTTACAGAACATATCATTACGGCATCTGCTCATAACTATCTATTGTTATTTACAGAAGCAGGTAGATGTTTCTGGTTAAGAGCATTCGAGATTCCTGAAGGAAGCCGTACTTCTAAAGGCCGTGCCCTTCAAAATATCATCAATATTCCTAAAGATGAGAAGATCAAGGCCTATATTAAGGTAACCAACCTGAAGGACCAGGAATACCTTGAGAACAACTTTATCATCATGTGTACTAAGAAAGGTACCATCAAGAAAACATCACTTGAAGCTTATTCGAGACCAAGGGCAAATGGTATCAATGCGATCAACATCAATGATGGCGATCAATTATTGGAAGCAACATTGACCAATGGTACGAGCGAAATCGTTATGGCTCTTCGTTCTGGTCGTGCGATCCGATTCAATGAATCAACCGTAAGACCGATGGGTAGGACAGCTACCGGTGTTCGTGGTATTACCTTAGCGCATGAAAAAGATGAGGTAGTTGGCATGATTAGTGTTAATAATCAAGAAACCACTGTACTGGTAGTTTCCGAGAAAGGATACGGTAAACGTACCGATATCGATGATTATAGAATTACCAATCGTGGTGGTAAAGGTGTAAAAACAATCAACGTTACGGACAAAACAGGTGAATTGGTTGCTATTAAAGGCGTTACTGATGAGAACGATTTGATGATCATCAATAAATCTGGAATTGTAATCCGTATCGGAGTTGAAAGCTTACGTGTAATGGGTCGTGCTACTCAAGGTGTGAAATTGATCACTTTGAAAGACAACGACGAAATTGCATCAGTGACCAAAGTTGAAAGACAAGAGGAAGAAGAGGAATTAGACGTTGAAGGAGCTGAAGGAGCAGAAAACTCAACAGACAATGAATCAGCTAACACGGAGAATGAAGAACAAGAATAGATATATTTCAAGTGCTTTAGGAGCTATATTACTATTGGGTGCCAATAGTGCTTTCGGACAGTCGGCTTATAAAGAAGCCAGCAATGCCTTTGCATTATACACCCAAACAGGTAACATCGCCAACCTTGATAATGCCAGGAAACAAATCGACAATATCTACAAGACAAGACGCGACTCTTCCAAAACCCGCGTGAATGTCCTTAGAGCCATGGTATTGAGTTCAATTGCTTATGCAGATTCTGCAAGGACCATCAAGTTAAATGCTGACCCAATCGATCTGACCTACCAAACAATGGATAAGATCGATAAAAAAGACAGGCCAGGCTACTCTGGAGAAATAAGCTATGTCAACCAAAACTTAGCTGCTGCACTGATTTATCGTGCAAACAAATCGCTAGAGAACAAAAAGTTTGACGAAGCCTTTGCAGATTTCAGCAAGGTTGATGCCTTAGATGCCAAAAGTGGAGATGTAACCTACAATTTGGCGCTATTAGCCAGCAAAGCAGGTAAACCGGAGGAAGCTATCAAGTATTATGGAAAGATCCATGAAGCCGGTAACATGACCCCAAACCAGTATATTGAATTGGCTAATCTTTACGACCAATTGGATCAGAAACAACAAGCACTATCAACCTTGGAAGAAGGAAGGACCAAATATGCTGATGACAAAGCTTTACTGTTCTTGTTGATCGATAAATATGCAAAAAGTGATGCATATGATGCCATCGTTCCTATTATTGAACAGGCCATCAAACTCGAGCCAGAAAACATAGAATTAAATTACTTGGCAGGTTATGCAAATGAAAATGCCAATAATTTAGAGATAGCTAAGACATATTATGAGAAAGTACTTGAATTGGACCCAAACAACTATGAGTCTAATCTAGCACTAGGTCTAATCAACTTGAATACTTTCTTAAAGGATAATGAAAATCAAGAAGCACAATATAATGCTCAAAATTATTTGCTGAAAGCAAATGAAATTAAGCCTTATGAAATTAATGCTTTAAAATCCTTAGCTTTATTCTATCAAAAGACTGAAGATGAAGCTCAATTAGACCGAGTGAATCTTTTGTTAAACCAACTTACAAATTAAACAAACAATAAATAGATATGAATTTAAGAAAATCGATATTATTTGTAGGATTGCTTTTTGCAACCAGTTCCACTGCCCTTTTTGCACAGTCGGGCAATGTGAAAAAAGCAAAAGCTGCAATTGTAAAGTTTGAAGAACTTAAGGGAGCAGGTTCTGCTGAATTAGGTAAATCAAACCTTACTGCTGCAAAAGAAGCAATCGATGCTGCAGTAGTACATGACAAAACGAAAGATGATCCAGAAGCATGGACATATTATGCCCTAGTTTACTCCAACTTAGCTAGCTTAGACAAGAATGCAGAAGACGCTGCCAAAGCGCAAGACGCAATCAAAAAAGCTACTGAACTGGACAAAGACAAGAAACACGCTGAAAATATCACTGTTGCTGGTCAGACTTTAGGTCAATACAAATTCAACCAAGGTGTTGCAGCATGGGATAAACAAGATTATAAAACAGCTTATTCAGACTTTAGCGATGCTTTAGTTTACCTTCCTGGCGATACTACCCTTACCTTCTATTCAGGTTTAGCGGCAGTTCAGAACAAGGAATACGACAAAGCGATCGAAAAATACAAAGAGCTAGTTCCAGTTAAGGAATACTCTAGCCATAAAACAATTATGGTGGACCTTCCTAAACTTTACCTTCAAAAAGGTGATACCACATCAGCAATCGCTGCTGCTGCTGAAGCAGTAACGGCTTATCCTAACGATAACGATGCTGTTGTTCAGAACATCGAATTGAACCTGATCACTGGAAATGAAGCTAAGATTGTATCTGATATCGAGTCTCAATTAGCAAAAGACCCACAGAACAAAAGCCTTCACTACTACCTAGGTCTTGCTTATGGTGCTTCAGGAGATCCTGAAAAAGCATTAGCTTCTTACCAAAAAGCAATCGAGATCGACCCTAACTACTTGGAAGCAAACACAAATGCTGCCGTAGTTATCATGAATGGTGGCCGTGATGAATTGATGAAGTTAAACGAAGACAAATCAGTTCCTGCTGCCGATTACAACAAAAAAGTAGAAGCTATCAAAGGTAAAATCGCAAGAGCGGTTCCTTACTTGGAAAAAGCTGTTCAACTTGACGCTAAAAACGTAGATGCTTTAAGAAACCTTAAAAACTACTACGATTTTATGAACGACGAAGCAAAATCTGCTGAATTGCAAGCTAAAATCGAAGCCCTAAACTAAGTTTAGCATACAACATAATAAAAGGGATGATCAGATGGTCATCCCTTTTTTTGTTTTGAACCAGGATGCCCTTCGACGCAGCTCAGGGTAATGGATGAGAGGATGGACCAAGATAATATGCTCATTGAAAGATTTGCAAACCCCCAGAGGGGATGGAATCTTTGTAGAACTTGGAGGTTTAAAATGGCGAACCCACAGCGTGGGTGAAATATTTTTCAAAATATCTTTCTATAGATAGAAAACAATCAAAAAAATAGTTTACTCATCTTACGATTCGTAATGACAACCACCTCTAAATAAAAAAAGAGATAGATTCTTCGTTTCACTCTGAATCCCTCTTTAGCGCATTGTGATTCTGAACAATTCGTGAAGAATCTGTACGGTTCTCCTCCTACCGGCCCTGTCATCCTTGACCGAAGGTCAAGGAACTGTACGCTAATACCTTGATGGTTGTCCTTGATTTTGAAGGTTCGCATTTCTCCGAGCTTTGTTCCTACCAATAACAGAAAAAAACTAAACTTTTTGACATTGCCTAGCAGGGTGAATAGTTTGCTCATCTTACGATTCACAAAGACCAACATCCTCATAAAAAACAACAATAGATTCCTCGTTGCACTCTGAATCCCACTTCAGCGAACTTACAATTCTGAACAATTCGTGAAGAATCTGTACGGCTCTCCTCCCACCG
>NZ_DAMBMM010000001.1:63751-474770 GCF_032065005.1 Sphingobacterium sp. | reverse complement strand
CGGATGAACCTCAGTATGACTAAAAAAATAGATTCTTCTCTGAGCTCTGAATCCCTCTTCACCGAACTTACAATTCTGAACAATTCGTGAAGAATCTGTACGGCTCTCCTCCCACCGACCCTGTCATCCTTGACCGAAGGTCAAGGAACTGTACGCTAATTCAAACTATCTAAGATTGACACACTAAACGTCAATCCTAATTCTTTTATAGTACCGAGATACTTCGGATGAACCTCAGTATGACTAAAAAAATAGATTCTTCTCTGAGCTCTGAATCCCACTTCAGCGAACTTACAATTCTGAACAATTCGTGAAGAATCTCTACAGCTCTCCTCCCACCGACCCTGTCATCCTTGACCGAAGGTCAAGGAACTGTACGCCAATACCATGATGGTTGTCTTTGATTTTAAAAGTTCGCATTTCTCCGAGCTTTGTTCCTACCAATGACAGAAAAAAAATAAACTTTATGACATTGCCTAGCTCGGTGAATAGTTTGCTAATCTTACGATTCCAAATGACCAACATCCTCATAAGAAACAACAATAGATTCTTCGTTGCACTCTGAATCCCACTTCAGTGAACTTACAATTCTGAACGATTAGTGAAGAATCTGTACGGCTCTCCTCCTACCGGCCCTGTCATCCTTGACCGAAGGTTAAGGAACTGTACGCCAATGCTAGCTTGGTTGTTCTTGATTTTGAAGGTTCGCATTTCTCCGAGCTTTATTCCTACCAATGACAGAAAAAAATAAACTTTATGACATTGCGTAGCAGGGTGAATAGTTTGCTCATCTCACGATTCACAAACACCAAAATCCTCATAAGAAACAACAATAGATTCTTCGTTGCACTCTGAATCCCTCTTCAGCGAACTTACAATTCTGAACAATTCGTGAAGAATCTGTACGGTTCTCCTCCCACCGACCCTGTCATCCTTGACCGAAGGTCAAGGAACTGTACGCCAATGCTAGCTTGGTTGTTCTTGATTTTGAAGGTTCGCATTTCTCCGAAATACTTCGTCCCGCAGCATAACAAATAAAATGATGAAACTCCGTTGGCTTTTCGCTTATGCATTTATACGCAAGAAAATTTGAAAATTGAGGAATTTCCTTAATGAGAATTGATGTTAATTTAGGTTAGTATGGTGCGGTTGTATGCAATACAGCCCAACCAAGCGTAACACCCTGTCTACTGTCTAATGTCTTATCTACCCCAACGCCACATCCAACATCATCATCACGACAAAGCCCAACACAAATCCCAGGATCGGAATATCGGAGTGTTCTTCCTGTTGTGTTTCAGGGATAACCTCCTCGATAACGACGAACAGCATGGCTCCGGCGGCAAAAGAAAGTGCATAGGGAAGAACTGGCATAAAAAAGCCAACGGCAAAGGCTCCTAGAACGGCAAATATTGGCTCTACAACCGCTGAAAGCTGTCCGTATTGGAAACTTTTCCATCTAGACAGGCCCATTCTGCGCAAGGGCATCGATACTGCAATACCTTCAGGGAAGTTCTGTAACCCGATCCCCATGGCCAACAAGACCGCCCCCGTGATGCTTGCTTCTGGAATTCCAGAGGCGGCACCTCCAAATAGAACCCCGACCGCCAATCCTTCGGGAATATTATGTAAGGCAATCGCTATGGTCAACAAGGTAGTACGGTGCAAGGAGGATTTTGGACCTTCCGTTTTCAAGAAATTAAGGTGAAGATGGGGCATCAGTTTATCTAATCCAAAGATAAAAAGTGCTCCCAGCACAAATCCTATTGCCGAAGGCATGACCTTGCTGAAACCTTCTCCGGGGGTCATTTCAATGGCTGGCGCCAATAGTGACCAGAAACTTGCTGCAATCATTACACCACCCGTAAATCCGAGCATGCCGTTCAGCAATCTTTTATTTACCCCTTTAAATATAAATACGCTGGCGGCTCCCAAGGCTGTTACCCCCCAAGTGAACAATCCAGCAAATAATGCAGCAACTACAGCATTCTGTTTTCCAAGAAACTCTATTAATTCTTCTATCATTTGATCCAGCGGAGAATAATTTTTTGAAATTAACCATTCTAAACTAAATATCTAAGAAATAACAGCAAAAAACAAAAAGCACCCCAAAAGGGTGCTTTCGTAAAAATTGTCGATCTGGATTCCAATGCCCCAGAGCTGTTCTAGTATTGCTTATCTCAAATGCGATCTCAGCATCCAGGCAGTTTTCTCATGTTTCTCCAACAAGCCCACTAAAAAGTCTTCTGTACCTGCATCATTATGCTCCTCAGCTAACTTAATATCTTCCCTCAAAGAGATAATCAAGCTCTCGTAATCATTTAATAATTCAGATATAAAACCCTGACTATCATTCTTTTTATATTTCATTTCAGTCAATTGGGTAAGTTCCAGAAATTCTTTAAGCGTACCTACGGCATAATGTCCGATGGCGCGAACCCGCTCTGCAACCTCATCGATTATTTCAGCCAATTCCGAATAGAGCTCTTCAAAGAAGATATGCTGGGCGTGGAAGTCTGGACCTTCCACATTCCAATGTGCATTCCTGACTTTGGTATAGAGTACATTTTCATCAGCCACAAGTTTGTTCAAAATTCCTGCAACTACTTTAGTGTCTTGTTCTTTTATTCCGATATCTGTTTTCATAGCTTTTAATTTTATGTTTTATGTATATATTAATAACGACTTGCGTCATTTAGTTTTTCAATGGCTTCATCGCCCAACCTCAGTTGGAGAGCAGCAACAAAACTCTGTAAATGGGCATCTTTCGTAGCACTGGCAATTGGCGCTGTAATGGTTGGTTGGGCCAATAACCAAGCTAAGGCAACTGAAGAAGCAGACGTCCTGTATGCTGAGGCTACCTCGTTCAAGGCCGCGACAATCCTTTTTCCGCGTTCATTCCAATAGCGTTTTTCAATACCCTCTCCCCTTGCGGACTTCGAAAAATCATCATCCGTTAGGTATTTCCCTGATAAAAATCCACTGGCCAAGGAATAATAAGGAATAACCGCTAGACCATACTCCTTAGCGGTAGCTTCATACTCACGTTCATATTTCTCCCGATCATATAGATTATATTCAGGCTGTAAAGATATATAGGCCGGCAAAGAAAGTTTGGAAGAGGTATCTAAACTCTCGATCAGACGGTCCGTGGAAATATTCGAGGCTCCGATGTACCTTACCTTTCCTTCTTTAATTAAATCGTCGTATGCCCTTAGGGTCTCTTCAACCGGAGTGGTGGTATCATCATAATGCGTCTGATATAAGTCGATATAATCGGTCTGAAGTCTTTTTAAAGACAGTTCAACTTGTTCCTTGATGTAGGAGGCTTTCGTATTTTTCTGGCTATCATAGCCAAAACGCCCACCTACTTTAGTCATCAAGACAATTTTATCTCTATTTTTTCTTTCTTTGAACCAATTTCCTATAATGGTTTCAGACTCGCCACCTATGTTTCCTGGAACCCAATGTGAATAGTTGTTTGCCGTATCTATGGCATCAAATCCCATATCCACAAAACTGTCCATGATCTTAAAGGACTGCTGTTCATCCAAAGTCCATCCGAAGACATTCCCACCGAAAATTATCGGTACGATATGTAAATCGGAATGGGCCAATTGTACTGATTTCTCCATATGAGCTTTCTAATTTTAACATTAACAATATAGCCATTTTTTGAGTGATTAAGGCCGATTTCAGGGAGTTTATTGTCATAAAAAAGTCGATAAATCCTTGCCTTATGCGAACTATTATTATTTTTGTCCTTTGCAAAATTTAAGAATGTCTACTTCAGTCCCCTACTTCCATCATTTTCAAAAAGATACAACAGGAATTGAACTTCCATTGCGGTTTACCTTTCCTTTTTGTTATGACCCGCATGAACTGAGCATATTGGCTGCTGAGCAAGTACAAACATACTTAGCCGGCCAAAATGATTTTATTCATAATTTCGGATTGATGGATGGTCAAGAAGGATTGGTCATCGGAAAAATGTTCGGTGTCCTGGTTGTGCAGGATCAAGAAGGGAATCTGGGCTTTCTAGCCGCAGTTTCGGGAAAAATGGCCGGCAGCAATAAGCATAGGTACTTTGTTCCTCCTATTTTCGATATGCTTGATCCCGAAGGTTTTTTTCTGAGGGAGGAGGAGCACATCAACCAGATCAATAGAAACATAGAGCTACTTCAAAAGTCGGCGGAATTAAAGGAGCTGAGGGAAAACTTGGTCCAATGCAAAAAACATGAGGAACAGATCCTATCAGAGCTGCGGAAACTGCATAAGAAGAACAAGGCGGAACGCAAAGAAAGAAGGATTGCCCAGCAACCTTGTCTGCCTGAACAAGCATACCAGGAACTTCTAGAGGACTTAATAAAACAAAGTTATAGAGATCAACATCATTATGATGTGCAAAAGGAAAAGTCTACACAGCAAATCAAGCTGGCAGAGGATGCATTGAACCATATCCTCGATCAAATTGAAGAACTCAAGTCCGAACGTAGGACAAGGTCTTCGAACCTTCAAAACCAACTTTTTGATCAATACCACTTCTTGAATGCCAGAAAGGAATCCAAATCGGTCCTTGCGATATTTACGGAAAGCAAAAATATCCAGCCTCCTGCTGGTGCTGGTGAATGCGCTGCGCCGAAATTACTGCAGTATGCCTTCAACCATCAATTAACACCGATCTGTATGGCTGAATTTTGGTGGGGCTCCTCGCCTAACCTGGAAGTCCGCAAGCACAAAAACTACTATCCGGCATGCCGTGGCAAGTGTGAACCCATCTTAGGACATATGCTCCTTGGATTGAATGTGGATGATAACCCTATGCTTGAAAACCCAGCTGCTGACAAGGAATTGGAAATCATTTTTGAGGATGAAGCCATCATAGTGGTCAACAAACCTGCAGAATTTCTTTCGGTTCCCGGGATCAATGTGAAGGACAGTGTACAGACCCGAATCCAAAACAGATATCCAGAAATGGATAGCCCTTTGATTATCCATCGCCTGGATATGTCCACTTCTGGAATCCTAGTCTTAGCCAAAAGCAAGGATGCCCATCAGTTTATTCAGGATCAATTCATCAAACATACCGTTAAGAAGAGATACACGGCATTATTGGATGGGCTTATTTCAGGGAAAGAAGGATTGATTGACCTACCATTACGTGTCGATCTGGATGATAGACCAAGGCAGGTGGTTTGTTACGAACATGGAAAACCTGCGCAAACGAAATATAAAGTAGTCAGCATTGAAGGGAATAATACGCGGATCCATTTTTTTCCTTTGACAGGCCGGACTCATCAATTACGGGTACACTCTGCGCACCAAAAGGGCTTAAACTGCGCCATAATCGGCGATGATCTCTATGGGAAGCGTGCCGATCGCCTGCACCTACATGCCGCATTTATTCAATTCGTTCATCCCCTGACCAAATCCTTGGTCCAATTTGAAGTCAAAGACCCATTTTAGTTATCAAGGCTTTTCTTTATATTGGTAGAATAAATTTCCAACAATGGAAGTATTAAAATACGCCTATCAACATCCACTACTAGAAGCAGCAGATTTAGATCAGATTTATCATGCTCATGAAAAAATACACTTGACCAAAGGAGCTGTAATCCTAGAAAAAGGTCAGGTAGCCAATGAATATTATATTTTGGAGGACGGTCTCGTACGCACCTATCTATATGATTATGATGGAAATGAAATAACGACCGGTTTTTCCGGTAAAAACGAAGTAGTCATCGAAGTGGCATCTATTTTCCAAAGAATACCGACCCAAGAATACATTCAATGCCTTACCGATTGCTGTTTATGGAAAATCGATTATGAAACCTTTCAAGATCTTTTCCATAAGATTCCTGCCTTGCGCGAATGGGGCCGGGCATGGATGGCATTTGAACTCTATCTCAGCAAGAAAAGGGCAACCGAGATGATCACCGAACCTGCAAAGATGCGTTATCTGCACCTGATGGAAGAAAAGCCGCAGATTATCCAGCAGGCTCCACTCAAATATATAGCCTCTTACCTCGGGGTAACAGACAGTTCCCTAAGCCGAATCCGTAAAGAGATCCTTAACGATTGATTTAATAAAAATTTAATAAAGCATGGAGTACCTTGAAGATCAGACCTTCAAAAACATCAACTATCAAGAGAACACCTTTCTAAAGGCAGAGTATGAATATTGCAGGTTTGAACAGTGCAATTTTGAAGGCCTGAACCTGAACGAAGTTAAGTTTATAGATTGTATATTTACCGAGTGCAATCTTTCCCTATCTAAGATAGAGCAAACCAGTTTCCAGGACTGCAAGTTCAAAGACTGCAAATTGTTGGGGATGCGTTTTGACAGCGCCAATCCATTTAACCTGCAATTGCAATTTGAAGGCTGTACCTTAGACCACAGCTCCTTCTTCAATTGCAATATCAAAGGGACAAAATTCATAAACTGCAGGTTGCAGCAGGTAGATTTTGAAAATGCCCAATTAAGCAATGGCAGTTTTGAGGGTTCAGATCTAGGTGGAAGCCAGTTTTTCAATAGCAATCTTGAAAAAGTTGATTTCCGAGGATCTCAAAACCTACAGCTGGATCCAGACCAAAACAAAATCAAGGCTGCTAAATTTAGCTTGGTCAGTTTACCGGGGCTTTTGCAAAAACATAAAATTTCAGTTAGTCATTAAACTAACCTGATTTACAGAAATTATGCCTACTGATTTTCAGGATCCACAGCAAAATAGTCCTGGATCTTCCATCTAAATTTTAGCGACTTTGATTTGACCTCATTCGAGACATATTCCGAATTTTCCGAATATGTCTCGAATGAGGGTAAAACGAAACTCGACAGAAATACCTGTACAAACTTCCAAAATAAAATTTTATGAAGGTGCCAAAAAATGACAAAATCATCCTTGATCGGCAATAGTTTCAATGTCATATTTGGTTAATATCTCAACCTTCCCTGCTAATTCTCGTACATATTCCTTAAATTTATGGATATGAAAATATTGGCTTTTGGAGCTAGCAATAGTTCAGATTCAATCAATAAAAAATTAGTAAACAGTGTAAGTAAGTATTATAAGGAAGTTGATGATGAGATCCTTGTTTTAGATATCAACAATTTTGAATTACCCTTATTTTCAAAGGATCTGGAGAAAGAGATCGGCATTCCCGATGCAGCGACCAAGTTTGCTGCCCATATAGACTGGGCGGATTTTATAATCATCTCTTTTGCAGAGAACAATGGCAATTATAATGTGGGTTACAAGAACCTGATCGATTGGATTTCAAGGATCAAGGGCAGAAAGGTTTTTTCTGATAAACCTGTTTTTCTGTTAGCGACCAGTCAGGGTGCCCGTGGCGGGCAGTCCGTTTTGGAAATTGCAGAAGCCCGGATGCCAAGGGATGCTGCCCAGGTGTTGGAGACCTTCTCCTTGCCTGAATTCAGCAAAAACTTTGAGGAAGGTAAAGGTGTAATAAGCAATGTATTGAGGAGCCAATTGGAGGCAAAAGTCAGAAAGACAAAACGGCTGATGGCTGAGATTATCAATAAAGAACAACAGTAAAATTAAATTTTCAATATTATGGCAAAGAAAGTATTATTATTAGTTGGTGATTACGTAGAGGACTATGAAGCAATGGTTCCTTTTCAAGCAATGGAGTCTGTTGGAATCGAAGTAGATACCGTAGCTCCTGACCGTAAAAAAGGCGATGTGGTCCCTACAGCAGTCCATGATTTCACGGGAGATCAAACTTATAAGGAATTGAGAGGACATAACTTTGCAATCAACAAAGATTTTGATTCGATCAATACCGATGACTATGACGGACTGTATATTGCAGGCGGACGTTCGGCAGAATATATCCGTTTAAATAAGCGTGTACTGGAGATTACAAAAGACTTTTTTGATAAAGACAAACCTGTTGCAGCAATCTGCCATGGTATACAGGTCTTGACCGCTGCAAAAGTATTGCAGGGAAGGACATTAACGGCTTATGTAGCCGTAGGTCCGGATATCGAATTAGCAGGTGGCACTTGGAAAAACATTCCTGCAGACCAAGCAGTAGTTGACGGAAATCTCGTTACCTCACCAGCATGGCCTGGCCATCAGAACATCCTCAAGGAATTCTATAAGCTTTTAGGCGTTAAGATCACGCTATAATGGAGAAAAAAAAGAAGAAAATTTGGTTTATTGCCATACCCTTGATCTTGATTTTGGGTTATTTCATATATGATGCCTATTCCCAGCCTTCCATTGAGGATTTACCCGGCGGATTTGAAGAGGTAGCCTTTGTGCGCAATGAAAACAATAAGGGTGGGATTATCAGGATCTATGCTGTTACAGTGAAAGATCAGTTGAATGCACAATATGATCAATGTGCAGATTTGTTCCCTGTGAATGATTATGGCAGCTTAACAAAGATTTATTTCTTTGACAAGAGTAAGCCATATCCAACCAGCCTTCAGCTGGAAGATCCTCATTATGACAACAGTAAATATGAAGCAATCAATATCTTAAGTCGTCGAGGAGTAAGCAAATAAACCATCAAAAAATAAAACCATAAAAGCTGCAGTGTTAAGCCATTGCAGCTTTTGTGTTTTACGTAAATATTTTTTCTTTTATAATTATTTATTTTTAAATTTATAAAAATAAAATATTTAACAAACAATAATTTAACCTAAAGATGTTTATTGGATGGGGATGAGCCATTCTTTAATGCAAGGATGCAGGAAAATAGCTGTTGTTAAATTGCATTTTATTTATTGCGATTATAGTAGTAATGACAGCATCCAAGAAAACTTGGATGCTCTTTTATTTTGACAGCTGTAATTCCTCCCTATGATAACCAAAAACTATTAACCAATCCATCAGAATGTTATCAAATAGTTTATTTATTAATTATTATTTACAGTTATTTTAACTAATTTTAACCGATAATTAATTGAAGGTAATTATTAATCTGTAAATACATAAAAAGTTCAAGCGAAAATCTGGCAAAAAGTTATAAAAATCAAGTTTAGAGCGGATAAATTGGTAGGCAGGCTTTGATTAAATTAATATCTCTTGTCTTCTCTGATTATTTAATAATTTGATATTAATTTATTAACTTTTACCAAATAAAGCTCGAACATCTTTGAGCTATGATGATAGATAGAGAAATGGCAAGCAAGTTTATCCCGAGAGATATTAGTTGGTTAAGTTTTAATGGTCGCGTTTTACAAGAAGCTGCGGACCCAACAGTCCCCTTACATTTAAGAATTAAGTTTTTGGGAATCTTTTCCAATAACCTCGATGAATTTTTCAGGGTTCGGGTGGCCGCACTTAAAAGGGCTGCTGAAATAAACACGAAGGAGTCCAATGGCTATTTCTACAAAGCTCCAGCAATCATCCTGGAGAAGATTACGGAAATCGTGATCAAACAACAGCGGAAGTTTGACAAGATATGGAACCAAGTGCAGCGAGAAATGGCCAAACAAAAGGTCTATATCAAATCTGCAGAGGACTTAACTCCGACCCAGCTGAAGTTTGTCAGGAATTATTTTGATGAAGAGGTGGAAACCAATATTATTCCTTTGATATTGGATGAAAGTAAGCCTATGCCCTACTTAAGGGACAAAAGTCTATACCTAGGGATTGCCATGTACAAAGATGATTGGCAATATGACACCAAATTTGCCATTATCGAACTACCATCCCGTCAACTGGGGCGGTTTGTTATCTTGCCTTCGTCAAAAAACCAAAAGGACATTATCCTGGTGGAGGATATTGTCAAGGTAAACCTACCCTATATATTCTCCTACTTTGGATTTGATGAGTTTGTGGCAAACACCTTTAAGGTGACCAAAGATGCCGAGTTTGATTTGGATAACGATGTCAACACTTCCTTTGCGGATAAAATCAGTAAAGGAATCAAGACCAGAAGGAAGGGCAAACCGACCAGATTTGTTTTCGATCAGGAAATGGACCCTAAGCTATTGGATCTATTGATCAAGAAATTGAATTTCAGCAAGAAGGACTCCATCATTCCAGGTCAGAAGATCCATAACTTTAAACACTTCATGGATTTCCCAGATGTGTTCAAGTCCTACCAGAAACCGGAAGAACGCCGATCATTTGAACATCCCGATTTTACGGGTCTAGACCGAGTGACCGATATTATACAGAAGAAAGATGTCCTTCTCTCCTTCCCTTACCATGAGTTCCGTCCGATGATTGATCTATTGCGTGAAGCGGCCATGGACCCTGATGTCAAATCGATCAAGACTACCATCTATAGGATGGCCAGCAATTCCAAGATTGCCAATGCCCTTGTCAATGCGGCAAGAAATGGCAAGGAAGTTACGGTTATGCTGGAACTACGCGCAAGATTTGATGAAGAGCATAATCTGGAATGGAAGGAACGCTTCGAGATGGAGGGAGTGAAAGTCTTGGTTGGAGTGCCAAACAAGAAAGTACATGCCAAACTTTGTATCATCAAAAAAAGGGTGCAGAACAAGACCATTCAGTATGGTTTTGTGAGCACGGGTAATATCAATGAAAAAACAGCCAAACTATATGGAGATTATTGCCTGATGACCAGCAACAAAGGTGTAATGGCTGACATCAACAAGATTTTCAATGCTTTGCAAAAACCTAAGGTTCCTATAGAACAACAGATCCATCACAATAAACATCTGATGATCTGTCCCTATGATATGCGATCGCAATTATCCGCCCTGATCGACAAGGAAATTGCAGAGGCAAAGGCAGGAAAGCCAGCACGAATTATCATTAAGATCAATTCACTGAGTGACAAGGAGTCAATCAAAAAGATCTATGAAGCTTCTTCTGCGGGAGTTCAGGTGGATTTAATTGTTAGAGGGATATTCTGTGCAGTGAACCAGCGAAAATTTGCAGTTCCATATAATGCAATAAGCATTGTTGACGAGTTCCTGGAACATGCCCGCGTATTCTATTTTTATGCCGCCGGAAAGGAACTGACCTATATTTCTTCAGCTGACCTGATGACCAGAAACCTCGATCATCGCATCGAGGCTGCAGTTAAGATCAGCAGTAAAAAGCTAAAACATGAGCTTTTGGATATGCTCGAAATCCAATTGCGCGATAATGTCAAGGCTAGGGTCCTGAACAATAAACAGAACAATGAGTATGTCCGCAACGATGAACCAATCTGTAGGTCCCAGATCGAAATCCATAATTATTTAAAGGCAAAAACTGATGAACAAGAGATCAAACAAGTGGAAGCCACGGTATTAGAACCCGTAGAAGAATAAACGAGATTTTTTATTTTGCTAATATTTTTAGTATTTTAGTAAAAATATTGGTGAGATGGAACATGGATTTATTTCAGGTAGAGGTGCGCAAAAGAATATACACAATGTATTTTCTAAGCTTAGTTATACACAAGATCATATAGAAGGGATCGATGATTGGGAACAGGATATTCCGAATACCCAGTTTACGATCATCCACCCGAAGACCATAGTCAACAAGGTAAGCAGTCCAGATGTGGGGATGGAATATTCAGCCAATCCATATCAGGGCTGTGAACATGGTTGCATCTATTGCTATGCCAGAAACTCCCATCAATATTGGGGCTACAGTGCTGGTCTTGATTTTGAAAGCAAGATTTTAGTCAAGTCCAACAGTCCGAAACTGTACCGCGATTTTATAACCCGAAAGAATTGGGACGGAACCCCTATTTCGCTATCTGGCAATACAGATTGTTACCAACCCCTAGAACGTAAATTTAAGCTCACCAGAGCTATCTTAAAAATTTCGCTGGAACATGGTCAACCGGTCGGAATCATAACCAAAAACAGCCTAGTTTTACGTGATCTGGACATCTTGATGGAGATGGCCCAGAAAAACATCTGTATGGTCTTTGTTTCCATCAACTCCTTGACCAAGGAGACCCGATCGAAAATGGAACCTCGGACAGCTACTGCCCAACAACGGCTCAAAGTGATCGAAACCCTTTCGAAAAATGGCATTCCTGTTGGGATCATGTGTGCTCCGGTCATACCAGGGCTTACGGACCATGAAATACCCAAGGTCTTAAAAGCAGCTGCTGATGCAGGTGCACAATGGGCAGGCTATACCGTGGTACGCTTAAATGGTGAACTTTCAAAGATCTTTGAAGAATGGTTGAACAAAGCCTATCCAGACCGTGCAAACAAGATTTGGCACAGTATACAAGCATGCCACAACGGTAAAGTTAATGATAGCGAATTTGGAAACAGGATGAGAGGAACAGGACAGATTGCTGAAATCATCCGAAATAATTTCAGACTTCATTGCAAGAAGAATAAATTGAACCAAAGTATGTTTGAATATGACCTCTCACACTTCAAAAAGCAACAAAATCCCCAATTAAACCTATTTGAAACATTAGGTTAAGGAATGTTAAAATTATGTTAAAATAATGTTGTAACAGCTATGTTGCAGCTTGCTTGGCATATCCTTTGGTCATAGTGTAGTGATAAACTATAGAAAAACGATAAAATAATTTGCACTATGAAAAAATCAATGAAATTACTGAGTCTATTGTTTGTGGTATTGTTCGCAGTTTCTGCATGTTCAAAGGACGATGATCCTGTAGATAACGACATATTTGTGGATGAATACAAAGGAACCATCAGTTATGTTAACAAAAACGATAGTGAGAAAAACGTAGCTCCAACAGAAGGTAAAGTAACAGTGACCAAAGTAGGTGGTTCTAATTACTCCTTTATCTTTGATAGTGACATTCCAGATATCTTGAATGTTAAGATGCAAAAAGGGGATAACAATAAACTGTTCTTAGAAGACGGAACATTTGGACTGATCTCCATTGATGCTGATCAGTTGACAATTGGATATACTACTGATGAAGGTGAAACTTGGACAGCCAATTGTAAAAGAGACTAAAACTTCGATATATACAGATTAATTTAACTTGAAAAGAGCAATCAGATTGATTGCTCTTTTTTGTATGAGTAAATGTTATCAGTCTCTTTTAAGCTTTATCAGTAGGGTAATTTTAAAGAGATTGGAATTGCTATTGATAAAGAGATTGTAATCTTCGGGATACTCCAAGAACAACCTACTTTCCAATTGTTTGATCCTAGGATCATCGGCCTGATTGCTAAGGTAATGGTTTACCCGGTTACTGACCTCCAAACTTAGCTGTTGTTCCTTGACCTTTAACTTTAGTTTCATGGGAAAATTCTGCATGCTATTATATCCATTGACCATTGCATTCTGCACAATTGGAAAAAGTAACAATGCTGGTATTTTAGCCTCAACATCTTCAATAGCTATATCTACCTTATGGTAATGTTCGGAACTGGAAAGTTCGGTATATAGTTCAATAAATTTTGAGAGCAGTTTGATTTCATCTTCTACCGAGTGTTTGGTATTTTTTGAAATGGTCAATACATCCTGTTGGTATTCCTGGTATCTATTTTTCAGGATTCCATCCTCGGTCGATTGGTTGTAATAAAGCTTCGAAAGTTCCCGTTCGGTCTGCGCATTCAAAAAACTAAGATCAGCATCTGAATTCAAGAGTTTGTATTCCAGCTCCTTTATGTTTTTTGAATTATTTTTCCAAAACATGGTCTTCTATTAATTCTGTTCTTTTTTAGAATCCTTCTTTCCTTCCAAACCGCTTACACCACCAGAAACCACTAATTTCATGGCATCAGTAGCGGAAATATTCAACTTGGTCACTTTCTCCGAGGCAACAACCACGACCTGTCCGGCTACGGAGTAGGAATAAGGAAAATAGACGATTACTTCACCTGGGAGATTGATGATATGTAAATCTTTTTGGGTCAAGAAACCAATTTTTTTAAGGCCAAATTCGTTTACTTCAACCAAAACGGGTTCATTGAATTTTTTGGCATCCCCCACAAAGGCTTCCGTAAAATCCTTGATGGAAGAATATAAGGTATTGAACAGAGGGATCTTACTGATTGTCCTGCTCAACCAATTCCGGATAGGTGCAGTAACCAACGTCGTAAAAATAAAACCTATCAATGTTAATAGGAGAATGACCGAGACAATACCTAATCCTGGTATATAAAGCGGTTTTCCGGTTTCATCAACCAAAAAATGTTCGGTAATATTTAATGCGCCATCCAATGTCGCCACCAACCAAACGATCACGAAAATCGCTCCGGCAACAGGTGCTACGACCAGTGTTCCTTTAATGAGGTAATAAAAGAATTGTTGAAAAAATTTAGTTATCATTTTACTCGTAATAATAGACTCTTTTTACTCGACTTGAAATATTGACCAGCAGTTCATATGGAATAGTTCCGATATCTGAGGCTGCTTGCACTATGCTTGGAAAAACCAGGACCTCATCTCCTACCTGAACATGTTGTCCAGTGACATCCAACATGCACATATCCATACAGATATTGCCGACTGTGGGTGCAAGGAAACCATTAATTTGCATTTTTCCAACTGAATTACCAAATCGGCGGGAATAACCATCCGCATAACCGATTTTTACCGTAGCGATTTTACTGTCCCTGGATAGGATACCTTTTCGGTCATAACCAACGGTCTCCCCTGCCGGTAATTCCTTGATTTGGGTCACGGTAGTCTTGAGACAGCTGACCTGTTCAAGGGAAGGCAGGTTCTTATCCATATCCACACCGTAAAGCCCTATACCCAAGCGGACCATATCCAGATGTGCCTGTGGCCAACGGACAATCGCCGAGGTATTTGCTACGTGTTTTATAAAGGTATAGCCCAATCCACTTTCCAATTGCTTTGCTGCAGTTAGATAGGTTGAGATCTGTGATTCGGTAAATGGATCTTGGCCTGGATCACCTGATGCCACTAAATGCGTAAAACACGACTGCACCTTGACCTGATTCTGGCCCTTAAGTTTTTCCAGCACTGCTGGGATCTCCGAAGGAAAGAAGCCAAGCCTGTGCATTCCGGTATCCAATTTCAGGTGAATCTTGAAATCGCTGATGTTCTGTTCCTTCAGGAATTCTAAAAACTCATCCAGAAAATCCATACTGTAGACTTCGGGTTCCAGATTATGCTGGATCAAGGATTGGAAGGTATCACGATCTGGGCTTAAGACCATGATCGGTAGAGCGATACCGGCAGTCCTTAATTCCACGCCTTCATCTGCAAAGGCAACAGTCAGGTAATCGACCTTGCTGAATTGCAAGAGATTTGCCACTTCAAAACTTCCACTGCCATAGGAGAAAGCTTTTACCATGGCCATCAGCTTGACGTTCTTTGGAATCAACGAGCGATATAACATCAGGTTGTTTGAAATCGCATTCAAATTGATCTCAAAAACCGTCCCATGGGACCTTAGGGCAAGTCTTTGTACTATACGTTCGAATTGATATTTCCGCGCACCCTTGATCAGGATACTTTCATTACTGAGATCCAATTCAGTCAAATGTTCCAGAAATTCTTCAGTACTGGAATAGTCCTGAAGCAGATCTATTTCAATATCCTTTAACCATGGGTATCTGTTTCCAACCCAAATGAACTTTTGGAGTTGGGAAGAATTCAGCAGGGCAATCAGTTTTTGCTGTAGTTTTTCACTTTCAGCCAATCCTTCCATTTCAGAAAGAATGAGCGATTTGCAGCTATGTTGGTTCTGTTGATTTAAAAACTCTAGGGAAATCTTTAAAGATGCGAGGTCATTGGAATAGGAATCATCGATAATCGAACTATTATTGATCCCTTTCTTTAATTGCAACCGCATTTCCAAAGGCTTAAGGTTTTGGATCCTTTCGACGATGGTCTCTGGATCATAACCCATAAAATACATGCAAGCTATACAGCTCATTATGTTCTCGATGGATGCGCGGTCGGTAAAAGGAACCTGACATATGCAGATAACCTCTCCTATCCTGATTTTTAGTTTACTGAGCTGGCTATGGATCTCTTCATGGATCAATTGGATCTGATCCATATCCGTTCTTCCCCAGGTTACTAAGCGGATTTTAGGATCGGTAAGTTCTCTTTCGATATATTCAGAGCCAGCGATCAAGGTTTCCACCTCGGAAAAAAGTTTCATTTTTTCCTTTAATTTCTCTTGTTTACTAGCGAAATTTTGGGAATGGGCCACTCCAATATTGGTAAAAATCCCAATATTAGGCTGGATCATCTGTTGTAAGCTGTACATTTCGCCGGGTTCACTGATTCCAGCTTCAATTAGGGCAAGATCATATTGTGGTCCCAAGTTCCATAAGGATAATGCGACCCCAAGTTGGGAATTATAGCTTTTGGGACTTTGGTAAACTTTCTTTTCGGGAATCAGCAGCTGAAATAACCAAGCTTTGACTATGGATTTACCATTACTGCCGGTAATACCTATTATCGGGTAATGGAATTGCTTTCTATGGTAAGCAACCAGTTCTTGCATGAAATGCAATACATGGTTGACCTGAATGATATTGACATCGCTTTTATCCTCCAGAAAGGCTACGGAATGGGAGACAACGAAGTTACGGATCCCTTTCTTATAGGCATCTGGAATAAAATCATGACCATCACGAGTGGCTTTTAGGGCAAAGAATAGAGATTCATCAGGATTGTTTACCTTACGGCTATCGTATACTAGTTCGCTGATTTTAGACGTTAAATCATTTGATATCAAAGGTTTTATATTTAATTCCTCGCAAATAAATTTAATAGTATACATGATTCTGCAAATAAAGAACGAAGTTCATCATTTTTTTTAAAAGTTCATCATTTTTTGAAGATTTGCATTATGGATGATCCTATAAAAAAACAGAGAACCTATACTCCCCTGGAAGCCAAGCGGAAAGCCGAATCCTATTGTGCCTATCAAGAGCGATCCCAACAGGAAGTTCGTGACAAATTATACCAATGGGGTTTACACAGTAAGGATGTTGAAAATATTATCAGCTACTTAATTGAAAATAATTTCCTCAATGAGGAGCGTTTTGCGAAGGCCTATGTCCTGGGAAAGTTTAGGATGAAAGGTTGGGGCCGCATCAAGATCATGCAGGGATTGAAATTGAAACAGGTTTCAGCTCCCTTGATCAAGATTGCGATGAAGGAGATCGACCCGAACGATTATTTTGAGAAATTGAGGTTGATCTTGGAGAAGAAATCGGCCTTAATTAAAGAGTCAGACCCCTATAAACATAGAAATAAACTCTATCAATATGCCTTAGGTCGGGGTTATGAAAATAATTTGATCTTAGAGATACTGAAAGACAATGGATTGGAGGATTAATGAAATATTTTTGAAAAAATAATTTTAGGATTTCAATTTTCTCTCTATATTTGCACCACGTCAAGCGAAAGTAGCTCAGTTGGTAGAGCACAACCTTGCCAAGGTTGGGGTCGCGAGTTCGAATCTCGTCTTTCGCTCAGTTGCCTAGGTGGTGGAACTGGTAGACACGCAGGACTTAAAATCCTGTTCCCGTTAAGGGAGTGCGGGTTCGATTCCCGCCCTAGGTACAGAAAAAAGCCGCAATAAGCGGCTTTTTTAGTATATAAGTATTGAGTATTTCCTCTATAAATAATATTCGAATAAGCCTTTAATCATTTTATTAGAGGCTTGTTTCAAATATACTCACAAAAAGGTTCCCCTAACAGGGTTTTCCCCTATTTCCGGTTCTATAAATAATAATAATTTCCTCTTCGAGCTATTATTCTCACACGCAATTTCTTGCCAGAACAGACCTATATACCAGTTTAGAAATCGGGGTCGAGCCACCATAAATACTAGGGTCTTGGTGCGTTCCTTTAAAAGGATATCCTAAGTTGCCTTGGCAAAATAAGGTTCCTTTTTGGCTAAAATGTTCCAAGCCACCACCAGGAGTTTCCTGGCGTTGGCGATCAATGCTTTATTGTGGTGCATCCTTTTCCTCAGTCTTTGGTATCGTGCCATGAAGGGGCTTCCCTTGGTCCTGGATGCTCCCCAGGCAGACTGCACGAGCATCAGGCGCAGGTACTTGTTTCCATGCAGGGTCTTTCTTCCCTTGATCTTACCCGCACTTTGGTCGTTCCGCGGTCTAAGTCCAGCCCAGCCAACCAGTGCTGAAGCTGATGGGAAGAAGTTCATGTTTGTCCCTATTTCGGAAATGATACTGGCAGCAGTGTGTTCCTGTACCCCGGGAATGGTCACCATGAGTTCCATCTGGAGTCCAAAATAGTCCCTGCAGTTCTCCAACAGCCTGGCCTTGCAGAAGGATATCTGGTTTTCCAGGAAGTCGATCTCCTGCATGGTCAACTTGAGCATGTCCAGGTCCCCGGGTGTAAAGTGTCCGCACAGGGCAGCATGGATAGTTGCCGCGGAATGCTTGGTTATGATCCGTTTATGCACCAGGCCCAATAGGTGCTCGGGACGGAAATCTCCCTGGGCGATCGATTGGGCTACCTTGCGCATTGACTTGCTCCCGATATCCGAGAGGTAGTTGCTCAGGCGCATGTTGCACCGTTGAAGAACCAGGTCCATTCCCTGTTCGCTCCGGCGAAGGTCCTTGCTCAGGTTGATGATCTTGCGGTTATACATCCGCAGCTGTTGGATAATTCCAGGGGGAACAAAGCTCCCGCGAACCAGCCCCTTCATCAAGACTGTCGCAATCCACTTGGCATCCCTTACATCGGACTTCCGACCGGGAAGCTGTTTGATGAACAAAGGGTTGACCAGCTTGACATCAAAGTCCGTTTCCAGTACTCGCCAGACGGGGTACCAGTAGATGCTGGTACTCTCCATGGCAACCTGACCAACCCCATGGTCGACCAGGGCATCCCGAAGCCGTTCAAGCTCAGGGGTAAGCGTGCCGAAAACTTCTTCGTACTTTTCATTGTTCTCATTTAGAATGCACATAAAAACACTACCTTTATGTACATCAAGACCACAATATTTTTCCATAAGCTATGTTTTTTGGTAATTACATAATATGCTTCAATCGGAAATTGTTGTGGTCTTACTAATTTTTATTCCACGCAGTTATAAATCTCAAAATTCATATATCGGTTTAGTATTTAGACCTGAACCTGCTATTCTTATTCCTCATATTGTTTATGAAGATGCTAGAATTTTTGCCAGGTCGAGCTGGTAGCTATCCCCTTCTTTTGCCTGTTCATTTCGATAGTTTCCCAATCCTTATATTCATAATGAATAGATTTTTTTAGATAATTGTTCCATCTCCAAAAACATAGTGGATTAATTTTGTACAGTCGGTACAGCTTTTGATTTTCTTTGGCTGGGGATGTTTCTATAATAAATTGATTAAATCCAAACATTGAAAACGCCGGGCTTTTAAATGAAAAATGCTGTGTCGTTGTATACGACCCATCTAAGTTAGCATATCTGAAATGCCCTTCATCCAGTTGATGAGCAACATACTTATTGATTACAGGTAAATTGGGAATCAAGAGAATAGTGACAAGCACAATAATAATTGTTTTCTTTTTCATAACTTTTAGTTTAGTTACATGGAGCAGTACTAATCGGGGGTTTTGTCCCTGTCATTTAAACAACTGTGTTTTACCTTTTCCTGCTGTACACGGAATATCTTGTTTCCATAATCAATATCACCATATCTCAAGGTCTTAACGTCAAAAGATCGACAACCTGCATATAAACTAACGATAAAAGCGCATATAATATTTTGATTTTGATATGGAGTATTTGCTAGTTTTCTATATTCGTCAATAGATGAGACAACTTTGGATATGATATTATCCTGAGCTTTAGATCTAATTCCACATGGATTCTTCCTGATGTCACCCTCTATTCTTATCTGATATCCTTGATCGTTTATTGAGTGTGTTTTCCAAAGTTTACCTATATTAAAATTCCTGTCAATCTGTTAATTTTTTCATTGATGTTACATAGATAAAATCTATCAGTACAGATGGCAATCTTAGGTTTTATTTATCTATCTTTAGTTAAATATACAGCAGGGAGCAGAGTAATTCTGCCCATGAACCTTGATGTTCAAATAAATACGATTTAACTTAAATATTATATAGTAAATAAAATCAGAGATATGGAAAATGGAAATGACATCAGCAAATGCCCATTTCATAATGGAAGTGCTAAACAGAATCTGACGGTTGCGGGCGGAGGAACCACAATTTCAGATTGGTGGCCAAAAAAATTAAAGGTTAGTTTATTGCGTCAGCATTCAAATCTATCTGACCCTATGGATCCAGATTTTGATTATGCAGAAGAGTTCAAGAAATTGGATCTAGAGGCAGTAAAACAGGATCTACATGCTTTGATGACCGATTCGCAGGATTGGTGGCCTGCCGACTTTGGTCATTACGGTGGTTTATTCATACGTATGGCATGGCACTCAGCGGGTACCTACCGAGTAGGTGACGGTCGTGGTGGTGCTGGAACAGGACAGCAGCGATTTGCTCCTTTGAACAGCTGGCCAGACAACGTGAGCTTGGATAAAGCAAGGAGATTATTGTGGCCAATCAAACAAAAATATGGCAAGAGACTTTCTTGGGCAGACTTATTGGTACTGACCGGAAATATAGCCTTGGAATCTATGGGATTCAAAACCATTGGTTTCGCAGGTGGTCGTGTGGATGCCTTTGAACCCGATGAGGATGTATACTGGGGATCTGAGGATACTTGGTTAGGTGGCGATGTAAGATATTCGCATGGTTCTGAAGGAATCGTAGATAAAGACCATGGTGTGCTATCGGGTGAAGAAAAAGCGGATGGTGATGTACATTCCAGGGATCTGGAGAATCCATTGGCAGCAGTTCAAATGGGATTGATCTATGTAAACCCAGAAGGTCCAGATGGTAATCCTGACCCACTATTGGCTGCGAAAGATATCCGTGATACCTTTGGCCGTATGGCGATGAACGATGAAGAAACCATTGCGCTAATCGCAGGTGGTCACTCCTTCGGAAAAACCCACGGTGCCGGTCCAGCGGACCATGTAGGCAAGGAACCGGAAGCTGCAGGTTTAGAAGATCAAGGTTTAGGCTGGAAAAGTACCTATAATTCAGGAGTTGGAGCAGATGCAATCACTTCTGGCCTGGAAGTAATCTGGACAGAAACGCCGACACAATGGAGTAATAATTTCTTTGAAAACCTTTTTGGCTATGAGTGGGAATTGACCAAAAGTCCTGCCGGTGCATTCCAATGGGTAGCAAAAGATGCTGATGATGTTATTCCTGATCCATTTGACCCTAATAAAAAACGTAAGCCAACGATGTTGACGACGGATCTTTCCTTGAGAGTTGATCCTGCTTACGAAAAAATATCACGTAGGTTTTTAGAGAATCCAGATGAATTTGCGCATGCATTTGCAAAAGCTTGGTTTAAGTTGACCCATAGGGATATGGGGCCTCGCTCCCGCTATCTAGGTCCGGATGTACCTGCTGAGGAATTCCTATGGCAGGATCCGATTCCAGAACTTAACCATGAAACGGTTAACGAAGTGGATGTAGAAGGCCTAAAAAACAAGGTGTTATCTTCTGGTTTAAGCGTTTCTGAATTAGTTTCCACAGCATGGGCTTCGGCTTCTACTTTCCGTGGTTCTGACAAACGCGGTGGTGCTAATGGTGCTCGTGTTCGTTTAGCGCCTCAAAAGGACTGGGCAGTAAACAATCCAGCACAATTGAACAAGGTATTGGGTGTATTGGAAAATATCAAAGAACAATTCAACCAGGCGCAAACTTCTGGCAAGAAGGTATCCATAGCGGATTTGATTGTCATTGCAGGTAATGCAGGTATCGAAAAAGCGGCTAGAGATGCTGGAAGCGAAGTTAAAGTTCCATTTACTCCAGGTCGTATGGATGCTTCCCAAGAGGAGACCGATGTGGAATCTGTAGGGTACTTAGAGCCTATCGCTGATGGTTTCAGAAATTACAAGAAAAGAAAATACACTTCAAGTACTGAAGAATTATTGATCGACAAAGCTCAATTATTGAATCTTACAGCTCCTGAATTAACCGTTCTTTTGGCAGGTATGCGTGTATTGGATACTAATTTCGATGGTTCTAAAGATGGAGTTTTCACGAATCGTCCAGGCCAATTGACTAATGACTTCTTGGTGAACTTGCTTGACATGAATACTGCCTGGAAAGCAGCATCGGAGGACAAAGAACTATACATTGGTACAGACCGCAAGACTGGCCAACCGAAATGGACAGGTACTAGAGCCGATCTAGTCTTTGGATCCAACTCTGAGCTACGCGTCGTAGCTGAGGTTTATGCAAGTGCTGATGCACAAGAAAAATTCATTAGGGATTTTGTGAAAGCATGGACCAAAGTGATGAATGCTGATAGGTTTGAGGTTTAGTATTTAGTATTGAGATGTGAGATATGAGATAGAAACCCGCGATTAGAGGCGGCACAGGGATGGACAAATGTCTTTATTCTAATGTCTTATGTATTAGTTTAAGATATAGTTGACACGGTTAATATCTCAATACTCAAATCTCAATACTGCTGCTATAAAATAGAAAAGAGTGGAATCCTTCCACTCTTTTCTATTTTATAGCAGCATGAGTTTCCATGCCTCTTCTACCCTTCCTTGATTGAGGAATTCTTTGGCTTGGAGGAGTTGATGTGTTATGCGGGTGCTTTCATCACCGATAAAGGCGTTTAATAGTTCCTGGATTTCGGGTTCGTATTTGAAGCTGTCGATTTCTCCGTCTGTAGGGATTTCTTTAATACTGGCCAATTGTTCAAGTTCCTGCACATTGAAGATGCCTGATGAGCTGATAAAATTTGGGATATCTGATATTTGCATAAATATTGGTTCAAAAAAAAGCTGAACCTTGTAAAGTTCAGCTTTTATGCATGAAATGCAAAGTACTAAATCTTTTCGATGATCTTATCTGCGAATTCCGATGTTTTGAGAAGTGTTGCGCCTTCCATCAAGTTATAGAAATCAACGGTAACCGTTTTATCCTTGATGGTTTTAGCCAATGCATCAACAATTGCATCCGCTGCTTCTATCCAGCCCATGTATTCCAACATCATCACCCCACTAAGGATTACGGATGAAGGGTTCATGGTATTGGTGTTCGCGAACCTTGGTGCCGTACCATGTGTCGCTTCAAAGATAGCATGTCCGGTTTTGAAATTAATATTCGCTCCGGGAGCAATTCCAATCCCTCCTACCATGGCAGCCAAAGCATCTGAAATATAATCTCCGTTCAGGTTCAGCGTTGCAACCACATCATAATCTTGTGGAGCCAACAGGATCTGCTGAAGGAAGTTATCGGCAATAATATCTTTGATGATCAGTTTACCGGCTTGTTCAGCTGCTTTCTGCTCCGCATTTGCAGCATCCTGACCATCCTTAGCCTTGGTCTGTTCCCATTGGTTCCAAGTATAGACTTTGTCGGAAAACTCCTTTTCTGCCAATTCATAACCCCAGTTTTTAAAGGCTCCTTCAGTATATTTCATGATATTACCTTTATGGACCAGCGTTACTGATTTACGTCCTTCTGCCAATGCAAACTCAATTGCCGCACGGATAAGTCGCTTTGAACCTTCTTCAGAGACAAACTTCAAGCCTACCCCAGTACTGTTGCTGAAGTTGTAGTCGACGTTTAAGTCATTCTTTAGAAAATCTTGGATCCTTTTGGATTCAGCGGTTCCTGCAGCAAATTCAATTCCTGCATAGATATCCTCTGTATTCTCCCTGAATACAACCATATCCACTTTCTCGGGATGTTTTACCGGTGAAGGAACGCCTTCATACCATTTTGTAGGGCGTTGGCAAACATATAGATCTAACTCTTTTCTCAATGCTACATTCAAGGAACGAATACCTCCTCCAATTGGAGTGGTTAATGGTCCTTTGATTCCAACCAAGTATTCCTTGAAAATATCCAAGGTTTCTTCTGGCAACCAGCTTCCGGTTTCATTGAAAGCTTTTTCTCCAGCAAGGACCTCTTTCCAATTTATTTTACGCTTTCCAGCATATAGCTTTTGAACTGCTGCATCAAAAACCCTTACTGAAGCTTTCCAAATATCAGGACCGATTCCATCGCCGATAATAAATGGTATGGTAACCTGATCGGGAACTAATAATTTACCTGTTGAATCTATACTGATCTTATCTGACATAATAATCTGATTTATTGTTATTTATCTTTACTAAACATATTCCCAATTTCACGACTGATCCTTCTAAAGATCGGCGCAGTTTGGATATCTTCGTATTCATCAATATGTTGGTCCTCAAGTCGAGAAGGAAAGATCAATAGTAAGTTTTGATTTTTATAGTACTTCCCTACTCTCTTTGCAAGTCCGTCCAATGAATCTCGGTAGGAAACATCACCATATCTAGCAGAAACAAAGACTAACATCGAGTCGGCATTGCTAAATGTTGCCAATCCATAGATATTGTCCCAATCTTCATAGTGCTCAAAAGTTGCGGGAACACTAGATTTCAGGGAATCCAACATTTGGATGATGGCCTGGTGGCTCCTATGATTACATACGAAGGTAATAGGCAGGGTCAATTCGGATGCCAACTTGGTCATTTTCTCCATCCAATATGCGAATCCTACTTCAGATTCTGCCAATGGCGGAACGAAAACGGTGATGGACTTATTGGTAATGAACGGTTTCTCGATCCTGCACATCATCAAGGTAGAATCTGTTCGGTTCAGGATACTTTCAGTTTTTTCACCTACGATCTTCTCTACAAAGCTCGTTGCACTAGGCCAACCTAAGATCAGACAGTCTGCAAAAGCTTCTTTGGATGCCCTACTGATCCCGTTTGCAATATTGAAATCGACCTTGGTCTGCAGTTCGACCTCCGTTTCTGAACCTGAGGCGTATCTCGCCATTTTATCCAAGTTCTGCCTTGCTTGGTGCAGGTTTCTTTCGGCCAATTCATCGTTCGGCACGACACTTAGGATATTCAATGGATGCGGAGATTTCTTAGATTTGACTAAAGTGGCAAAGTCTAAGATTGCTTCCATATTATTCAGGTTCGCAATCGGGATGACGATCTGCTCGTCATGCTCTTCCACATGCTCGATATGTTCTTCATGCTGTCTTCCTTCCAATACAATTTTCTTGGAAGCATTTTCAGTGACTATGGATGCTATGATACAGCTGACCAAAATCAGCATAATCGTACCATTCAGGACATTCTCATCAATAATATCATTATTATACCCAACCATAATAATAGCCAGAGTTGCTGCCGCATGGGCATTACTTAAGCCAAAGATCAGGTTCCTCTCATTGGTAGAATATTTGAACGCCCACTGGGTCGCTGTAGCTGCCAAGAACTTACCTACAATACCTACCAAGGTCAATGCACCGGCTACATAAAATACTGTCAATCCCGAGCTATTGGTAATCACACCAATATCAACGATCATCCCTACGGAAATCAAAAAGAATGGGATAAATATTGCGTTACCAATAAACTCGATCCGGTTCATCAAAGCGGATGAATGGGGAATCAGTTTATTTAATGCCAATCCAGCAACGAATGCTCCGATAATGGGTTCAAGGTTTGCCATCTCGGCAAGGAAAGCCGCAAAGAACACCACGGTAAGAACGAAAATATAATGTCCCGTTTTTTCACTTTCCACCTTTTCAAAGAACCATTTCGCTATTTTCGGAATGACGCCGAACATGATAAATAGGAAAATCGCAAAGGAAATTCCTAAGGTTACCCAGAATTCATTGTTGATATCACCTTGTGAGGCACCTTTGATGACAGCCAAAATGATCAATACCGCGGTATCAGTCAAGATTGTTCCCCCAATGGTAATAGCAACGGCCTCGTTCTTTGAAATACCGTAACGGTTAACAATAGGATAAGAAACCAAAGTATGGGTGGCAAACATGCTCGCAATCAAAATACTGGTGAGCAGGCTATAGTCCAAGACGTAATAACAGACCGGAAAACCAATGGAAATCGGGATAATAAAGGTAAAAAGACCGAACATGGCAGACTTGTGCTTGGTCTTTTTGAATTCGTTCATGTCTAGCTCTAAACCTGCAATAAACATGATGTAAAGTAATCCTATGGTAGAAAAAAGGTCTACAGCGGAATTCTTTTCCAACCAGTTCAGTCCATGCGGGCCAATGATCATCCCTGAGATAATCAGTCCAATAATACCTGGGACTTTGATGGGTCTCAGCAATATGGGTGACAATAAAATAATGAAGAGTACTAGAGAAAATATAAGCACCGGATTAGTTAGTGGTGCTTCGAACGCGTGTATTAAGTGGTCAAAAATTTTGTCGCTCATATAATTATTTCTGTAAGTCAATACAATTGAAAACTGAGAATGTTTTCATCGGAAAGATAATGAAAATTAAGGTAAATAATGATTAGGGCCAGTAATTTGGCAAGAATGTTACTTGAATTGTATGGTCTTTATCGGTGATATCCGCGAGATCAACATAGATGGAATAAACAAAGTGACCAGGGCAATGCCAATGAGTGAAACATTTAGCCATAAAACTGCCATCCATGATATTTCCATGGGCACAAAGGAAACATAATAGATGCTTGGATCAAGCTTGAAGAAATGCGTACTGGTCTGGAATGCGTATAAACCTAAGGCTACCAGATTTCCAAGGACAAGTCCGTAACCTATGAGATATAATGAATTGTACAGAAATACAGTTCTGATCTTTGTGTTTCTCATCCCTAATGCCTTAAGCATCCCAATCATCGGTGATCTTTCCAAAATGGAGATCAATAATGCTGAGATCATGTTGATGACTGCCACCACCACCATTAGAACAAAAATAATATTGTCGTTCATGTCGAGCATATTCAGCCAATTGAAGATATCCTGCATTTGCATAACAACATTGGTGGCATATAGACTTACGCCCAAATTATTGTTAAGCTCATCCGTAGTATTAAAGAGTTGGTTAAAATCCTTAACACGGACTTCGTAACCACCAGCTTGATGATCCTCGAGATTGTTCAACCTTCTTATCAAAGGAAGTGAACCAATCACATAAATTTTATCAAGTTCCTCGGAGTTGGTTGAGAAGATTCCTTTGACAACAAATTTCCGTTTCCTCACTGGCTCTTGGATGAAGTACATGATAAAGCTTTCACCAACTTTCAGATGGAGCCTATTGGCCATCAAGGAAGAAATCAAGAGTTGATTATCGGCATCATCGGCAGAAAAGTTTATGGTATCGCCTTCAAGGATTGTTTTGGACAGAAAGTCTTGATCATAGTCTTTATCGATCCCTTTCATCAGGACACCTTCCACCTCACCCTTCACATTCATGATGCCAGCTTTGGTAGCAAAAGGATAAACCTCTAAAACATTGGGGTTTTGTTTGATTCGAGCTAATTGCTTTTCGTCCATTGAAATTGGGGAATTGACATAGGAGTCATTTTGTTCATTCTTGAGGATAATGATATCGCCAAAAAAGCCCCTTTGTTTTTCCGTAATTTCGCTTTTGAACCCATTAAGGATTGCCACAGCAAGAATAATAGCCATTATAGCCAAGGCCAAAGCCCCAATAGTGACGCGCACGATTAATTTGGAAAACGTACGGTTTCCTTCAAGTGTGATCCTCTTGGCTAAGAAATATGGAAAATTCAAGCTTAAATTAAATTTGTAACTTCGCAAAGTTAATAAAATTTGTCGTCCAACAATAAGGATGTCTAAGCATCCTTAAGGTAATTTATTCATATATGCGTATTATATTTATGGGCACCCCAGACTTTGCAGTTGCTTCCTTGAAAGCATTGATCGATGCGGGTGAAGAAGTTGTTGCTGTAGTTACGGGTCCTGATAAGCCTGCGGGAAGAGGTCAGAAAATCCATGAATCAGCTGTAAAGCAATTTGCGGTTTCACAAAATATCCCAGTTCTTCAACCCCAAAAATTAAAAGACCCCAAATTTTTGGAAGAATTAAAATCTTACCGTGCCGATTTGCAAGTGGTGGTCGCTTTCAGAATGTTGCCTGAATTGGTCTGGAACATGCCAGCGAAGGGGACAATCAATGTACACGCATCATTACTGCCAAATTATCGAGGAGCAGCTCCAATTAATCACGTAATTATAAACGGTGAAAAAAGTTCTGGTGTCACGACATTCCTTTTGCAACATGAAATCGATACTGGAAACATCCTATATTCGACAGAAGTCCCAATTTCCGAAACTGATAATGCCGGAGACCTTCATGACAAATTGATGGTTGCCGGAGCAGAATTACTGATCAAAACCGTAAATGCCATAAAAACAGGAAACATCAACCCGATTCCACAGGATGATTTAGGAGAGAATTCAGAATTAAAGCATGCTCCTAAAATCTTTAAGGAAGATTGCCTGATCGACTGGAATAAAAGCACAGAAGAAGTTTATAATTTAATTAGGGGGCTGAGTCCATATCCAGCAGCCTTTACCCATTTAGATGGCAAGGTCTTAAAGATTTATTCAGCTGAAAAAGAAATTACAGCACAGCATGATTTACCTGGTTCTTACCAATCGGACGGAAAAACAAGTTTGAAATTTGCAACTGGAGATGGTTATCTAAAACTTACTGAAGTACAAATTGAAGGAAAGAAGAGAATGTTAGTTAGTGATTTTCTTAGGGGCTTTCGCGTGGACAAATTGACAGATTAATCTTCTACATACTTAAATATATCACCAGGCTGACAATCTAAGGCTTTGCAAATCGAATCCAACGTACTGATTCGTATGGCTTTAGCCTTTTGGTTTTTAATAATGGAAAGGTTGGAAAGTGTAATACCAACTTTTGCGCTCAATTCATTCAGAGACATTTTTCTCTGAGACATGATTTCGTCTAAATGAACAATTATAGGCATAACAGATCTATTTTTGCTTTTGAATAATATTATTGATGAAAACAAATCATGTTTCGATTTGTTTTATATCGAGAAAAAGGAAAATGAAATACGCAAGAAAAATTAGTTAAATGTGTGTTAAATACTTGTAAATCGGCGAGATTAACAGGTTTTTGGAATGATTTTTGATGTTAGTATAACATCAACTCACCACAGATAACTAACTCATAATGAGTTAATAAATTACAATAAGATTAGAAATAATTGGGATAAATTCGTTATGTTTGCAAACATTTCAGAAAAGAAAGGTTTATTTATTTAGATGAGACAGCTCAAAATTACACAATCCATCACCAACCGTGAATCGCAATCACTAGACAAGTATTTGCATGAAATCGGCAAGGTAGATTTAATTTCGGCAGAAGAAGAGGTTATTCTAGCTCAAAGAATTCGTGAAGGTGATCAGGTTGCTTTGGAGAAATTAACAAAAACCAACTTACGTTTCGTAGTATCCGTTGCAAAACAATACCAGAATCAAGGTTTGACCTTAGGGGACTTGATCAACGAAGGGAACTTAGGCTTAATAAAAGCAGCAAAGAGATTCGATGAAACAAAAGGGTTTAAGTTTATTTCTTATGCAGTTTGGTGGATTCGTCAATCAATTTTACAGGCAATTGCTGAGCAATCTCGTATCGTTCGTTTACCATTGAACCAAGTAGGGTCCTTAAGCAAAATCAGCAAGGCCTTTTCAAAATTGGAGCAAGAATATGAGCGTGAACCATCTCCAGAAGAATTAGCGGATATTTTGGAAACCACGGTTGACAAAGTTTCGGATACATTAAGTAATTCTGGACGTCACGTATCTATGGATGCACCGTTTGTACAAGGTGAAGAAAACACCCTATTGGACGTTTTGGAAAACAGCGACCCTGACACTGACAGTTCATTAATCGATGAGTCATTATCGGAAGAAATCAAAAGATCGTTGGCTACTTTAACAGAGCGCGAAAGAGAAATCATTGTATTGTTCTTCGGATTAGGTTCAAACCATCAATTGTCATTGGAAGAGATTGGAGAGAAATTCAGCTTGACTAGAGAGCGTGTGCGTCAAATTAAAGATAAGGCGTTACAGCGTCTGAGACACACCTCTAGAAGCAAGATCCTAAAATCATATTTAGGATAATAAGAGACTTTATGATTTAACAATAGGGATGCGCAAGTAAAATTGCGCATTTTTTTTGTTTAATATTTTTTCACTGAAAATAAAAAAAAGCCTAGCACGCAATGTACAAGGCTTTTTCCTTTAGAAATAATTTTGTTATTTCTTATGTAATTGTTCGTATAAGTCAATTACCTTTTTTTGCAAATCGATAACTTCAACTTCGCGTGCTTGAAGACGCTTTTGAAGCTCGTTTACTTCATTCTGAATTTGTTTGTCTTCTTCAGGGTCTGAAGTAGACAACAATTGTACAAGAGATAGTCCAAACAATTTAGAAATTTGGTTTAATCTCGATAAATTGACATCAGTAATTCCAGTTTCAATCTTAGAAAAAGCGGGAATCGAAATATCTAGCCTTTTTGCTACATCCTCCTGACTCCATCCTTTTTGATGTCTAAGTAATCTAATTTTTTTTCCTAATGCATTCATGGGTAAAATGTAAAATATTTATTTATTAAGTAATTATCAAATTTAAACAAATAAAGTAAATTTCAAAATCCCATTATTAAAAATTTAAAAAAATTCAGAAAGAATGTTAAAAATTTCTCAAAAATTTATCTGCAAAACTACTCATATTTACCCCATTGTAGTTGTTTGAACTCATAAACAGCAAATTATAACCATTAGACTTAAAAGTCTCCAAAAAATCCTCTAAATCAGACATTTGCGTGATTACATGGAAGGAAGGATGGTTAAAAGCTTCAGTTAAACGCCAAATTAAGTTATCTAAAGCAATATTTTTTTCCTTTATAAGTGATGTATTAACGAATACGACAGCGAAATCCGATTCATTCATCGAATTTGCGTATTCCGTAATAAACTCAGAGTCAAGACTGTCGTAGGCATTTAATTCAATGACAGTTACCAATGCCTGATTTGGGAATTGTTCCTTAACGGCATGGATACTGGACCGCAATTTACTTGGAGTATGTGCAAAGTCCTGGTAAACTACGCTTCCGTTCTGGCTGGCGACAAATTCAAGATATCGGATAGAGCTCTTAAAATCCTGGATTGCGCCATAAAACTCATCTCGCTTCACTCCTAGCCACTCACAAACCGTGAAAGCCCCAGCAATATTGGATAGATTATGCTTTCCGAAAACTTTTAGAGGTATATTTTCATCGCCGACATGGATGTATGTGACGCCTTTATTAATGGTATATTCTGGCAATTTATAACCATGGCGATTTATTTTGATATCCATGGTCTTTTCGACCAATTCTCTGGTGTTTTTATCGTCCTTGTTATATATTAGCGTGCCTTTGGGCACAATCGTGCGTATAAAGTCCTCAAACTGCTTAAAATATTCTTCTTCCGTGATAACGGTTTTAAAGTGATCCCAATCAATGCCACTGATCAAGGCTATATTGGGCTTATATTTTAAGAATTTTGATTGTTTATTAACTGCTGAAGCATAATATTCATCCCCTTCAATAATCATTAAATTATTTTCAGGATTCAATTGCAGAAGGTCATCAAAGCCTTCCAACTGCGCCCCTACCAGATAATCGAAATTTCGTCCCAGTTTTTTCAGGACATGCATGATCATACTGGTAATTGTTGTTTTACCATACGTACCGGCGATGACAACACGTGTTTTCTCGGCACTCTGTTCATAGACAAATTCGGGGAAGGAATAGATCTTGATCCCTAAATCCTTGGCTTTTTGTAGTTCAGGGTTGTTTTCATCGGCATGCATCCCCAAAATTACAGCATCAATATCCTCTGTAATCTTTTCCGGGAACCAACCAAGCTCTTTCGGCAACAAACCAGCCTCACGAAGTTGAGACTTCGAAGGCTCTACGATTTGATCATCAGAGCCGGTTACTTGATGGCCTTGTTCAGCTAAATTAATAGCTAAATTATGCATGATACTTCCGCCTATGGCAATAAAATGAATGCGCATTTAGTTTGCTTTAATGAATTTGGCTGCACACCAGGTATCCAGCACTTTTTTTTCTACAAATTGAAAACCTAAGCTTTCTGCTTTGTCCCTTAAGATATCTAAATCCTCGCCATCATAAAAACCGGAGATGTACAACTCTCCAGAATTTTCAAGATCAGCAAAATATACATCAAATTGATCCAACAAGATGTTCCTATTGATGTTTGCCAATATAGTATTAAATTTCTTGCCTTCTATTGCCTCTTTAGAGCCCAATTTAGCTTCAATATTGTCTACATGGTTCAGTAGCTTGTTTTCCAAAACACTTTCCACACAGATAGGGTCAAAATCAACGGCAAGAATATTCGATGCTCCTCTTTTAGAAGCCAGAATCGCCAGGATCCCAGTTCCGCAGCCCATATCTAAAACAGCCTTCCCATCAAAATCGTTTTCCAGGATGTACGAAAGCATCATGGAGGTAGTTTGATGATGGCCCGTTCCAAAGGACATTTTCGGATCTATAATGATCTGATACGGATATTCAGGTTTATCCTCATGGAAAGTAGCCCGAACATAACATTGATCATCGACTACAATAGGACTAAAATTGCTTTCCCAAACTTGGTTCCAGTTCTTGTTCTCCAATTCTTTAACCTCGTAGGAAATGTCATAGCCTTCTGTTTCGGCGACCAAAACAGTCTCAAGAGCCTGGATATCCAGGTTGGCAGCTGGAATATAGGCAACAAAACCTTGGTCTTGATCCTCGAAAGTATCAAAACCAAGGTTTGCCAATTCAGCTATAAGCAAATCCTTTTGCCATTCCTCCATATTGGAGGATGTAAAAGCAACTGCTGTATACTTCATATTTTAAGCGTTAAAAACGTTAATAATTTGCAAGAAATCACGTGATTTCAATGATGCACCACCGATCAATCCACCGTCGATATCAGGTTGAGAGAAAAGGCTCTGTGCGTTTGATGGGTTAGCACTACCACCATATAGAATGCTAGTATTGTCTGCAACCTCTTGACCAAACTGATCAGCTAAAGTTTTACGGATAAAGGCATGGACTTCTTGAGCTTGCTCAGGGCTTGCTGTCAATCCGGTTCCGATTGCCCAAACCGGTTCATAGGCCAAAACGATGTTTTTAAAAGCTTCTGCATCTAAGTGGAACAGGGCTTTGCTCAATTGTGTTTTGATCACATCAAAATAAGAACCCGACTCACGCTCATCCTTCGTTTCACCGATACAGAAAATAGGCTTTAGATTATGCTTAAGTGCGGCATCAACTTTCTCTGCCAAAAGTTCATCTGTTTCACCGAAATAAGCACGGCGTTCAGAGTGTCCCAAAATCACGTATTCAGCACCAGTTGATTTCACCTGTGAAGCAGAGATCTCACCGGTATAAGCACCAGATTCGTGCTGACTAATGTTTTGGGCACCGATAGATACATTCTTGGTAGAAGCACTTAATTTAGAAATTGCTGCCAAATGGATAAATGGGCTACATACAACGACTTCTTGGTTTCCGATCACCTCGTCCTTCACCATATTTACGATTTCTGAGAACAAGCTTACTCCTTGCTCATAATCCATGTTCATTTTCCAGTTTCCAGCTACAATATTTTTACGCATAGTGTTTTGTATTTATTATATGTTTAAGATTGATTTTCCACATGTAGGTATTTGACATCATCAAATATATATTTGAAAATGGAGAGATTGCTTTGCAGACTATCCGAACCTGTTATTTGTTCCCTTCGCTCCATCATATTGATAAATTTCTCAAAAGTATAAGCAGTCGATTCTCTGTCGGTCAACCAACTGAAATCAGGCACAAATTTGGGAATAAATTTTGACATTGCAATCTGCGAGCCGACGCCAATTACGGACCCTGTTGTAAATGAAGAATTTATGGCACACATCGCATAGTCCCCCATAAATAATCCGCACTTATATTCACTGGTTTCACGGTAGCTAAGATCCTCATAATCAAACAACCGTACAAACTGCCAATTGTTTTTCAGATTCGAATTGGAGGATCCGGCCCCTATGTTACAGCCCTCACCGATTACCGAGCAGCCTAAATAGCCTTCATGCCCTTTGGCACTGTTTCCCCAGATCACCGAATTATTGATTTCTCCGCAAACGGTGCTTCCAGGACCTATACTGGTATTTGGATATATCCTCGCTCCCGACTTCACCCTGGCAGCATCACCAATAGCCACATAACCCTTCAAAAACGCCCCTTCTTCAATCTTTGCATCCTTTCCTATATAAATAGGCCCTTCCAAGCTATTTAAGCTTACTCCTTCGACCATTGCCCCCTCTTCAATAAATATCCAAGAACCAAATACCATGTTAGACTCACTGATGGCAGCAGATTGGCGCCCGGCGGTCAATAGATTATAGTCGAAAAGTAATTGGGATTTATTTTGAAGGAATATATCTTCCAGAAAGTTTAAAAAGTGTATTTCAGAAGATGACTTGATGGGATTGTAATTTTCAAACAGGTTTTCAAGGTCCAGACTAGGTTCGCTGGTCTTGATGGCGATCCAAGAAGTTTCATCGACCAGCACATCTCCTTTTTCCATTGCTTTCAATTCTTTGACCAAGCTTTCAGAAGGCAGGACATTGGCCATGATAAAAAGAAATTCTGGAGAATCCTGATGTTCAAAGGGGTATTTTCCGGATAGATGATCAGCAGTAAAATAAGTTACCGGAGATTGGAAAATATGCTCCCATTTTTCATTCAATGTACAAATACCTGTTCTGATATTGCCAACCGGACGGGTTGAAGCAAAAGGAAAGAGACGCTTACGCCAGTGCGCGTTATCAAATAAAACTATGGTTAGCGACATGAAATAAATGTACATAAAAAATCCCGACAAATAAACTTTATCGGGATAATATCAGTTTCTTTATAGTAAAGAATATTACTTTTTGTTGTAACGGCTACGGAATTTATCAATACGTCCAGCTGTATCAACCAATTTCATCTTACCAGTGTAGAATGGGTGTGATGTGTGAGAAATCTCTAACTTTACCAATGGGTACTCGTTACCATCTTCCCAAGTAATAGTTTCTTTTGTATCAACACAAGATTTAGTAACGAAAGCGTAGTCATTAGACATGTCTTTAAATACAACTAATCTGTAGTTTGATGGATGCAAATCTTTTTTCATTTTATCTTATGATTACTATATAATTCAACAATTGAGGTGCAAAGATAATTTATTTTTCATTCAAATACAAAAAACATAAACAAATTCATTTCCACACCTGTGGATAAGTTCTACTTGCCTTTGAATCAGCAAATACATTTCCGAGGATTTTCATCAGCAGAATTACAAAAGTAAACAAATCCCGTCAAATACAAGCCTTTTTTCTTCATAAGCATCATTAAATAGTTCTAATTTCATACTTTTGCACAACATTATAAGTTGTACGTAAAATGAGCATCGGATTATCTGAACAAGAACAACAAAGAAGGCTAAACCTGAAAGCCTTGATCGACCTAGGCATTGACCCCTTCCCTGCTGAAGAGTTCAAAGTAAATGCTACGGCTGAAGATATTTTAGAAAACTACGAAAGAGATAAGATCAACTATAAGAGCATCAGTTTTGCCGGACGTATCATGAGTCGCCGTGTGATGGGGAGTGCCTCATTCCTGGAGCTTCAAGATTCGACCGGACGTATTCAAGCTTACGTAAAACGTGATGACATCTGCCCTGACGAAGACAAGACCTTATATAATACCGTATTCAAAAAGTTATTGGATATCGGTGATATCATCGGTATCACTGGATTTGTGTTCACTACCCAAACGGGAGAAATCAGTATCCACGTCCAAACCTTAAAGGTGCTTACCAAAGCTTTGAGACCTCTTCCTATCGTTAAGGAAGCAGACGGGAAAACGTTTGATGCCTTTACAGATCCAGAACAACGCTATAGAATGCGCTATGTTGACCTGATCGTAAACTCCCAAAATAAAGAGATTTTTGTTAAGCGTACTAAGCTGTTCAACGCTATGCGTGAATACTTCAATAACGCTGGATATATGGAAGTAGAAACTCCGATCTTACAGGCAATCCCTGGTGGAGCGGCTGCACGTCCATTCATTACCCATCACAATGCATTGGATATCCCATTGTATTTGCGTATCGCCAATGAACTTTATCTGAAAAGATTGATCGTTGGAGGTTTTGATGGTGTCTATGAGTTCTCCAAAAACTTCAGAAATGAAGGTATGGACAGAACACATAACCCGGAGTTTACCGCTATGGAAATCTATGTAGCCTATAAAGACTACAACTGGATGATGGATTTCACAGAAAATCTATTAGAGCACTGTGCAATCGCGGTAAACGGCACTACAGAAGCCACTTTTGGAGAACATAAGGTTGATTTCAAAGCTCCTTATCCTAGGGTGAGCATGACGGATGCGATCAAACAATTCACCGGCTTTGATATCACAGGAAAATCGGAAGATGAAATCCGCCAAGCTGCAAAAGGCATGGGAATCGATGTGAATGACACGATGGGTAAAGGAAAATTGATCGATGAAATCTTCGGAGAGAAATGTGAAGGAAACTTTATCCAGCCTACATTTATCACCGACTATCCTATCGAAATGTCTCCATTGACGAAAAAACATAGAGACAATCCAGAATTGACAGAACGTTTTGAACTGATGGTCTGCGGTAAGGAAATTGCCAACGCATATTCTGAGCTTAACGATCCTATTGATCAAAGAGAGCGTTTCGAGCATCAATTAAAACTTTCTGAGAAAGGTGATGACGAAGCCATGTTCATTGACCAGGATTTCTTGCGTTCATTGGAATACGGTATGCCTCCTACTTCAGGATTAGGAATAGGAATGGACAGATTGATCATGTTCCTGACCAACAACCCTTCGATCCAAGAAGTACTGTTCTTCCCACAGATGCGTCCCGAAAAAGTTGCTAAAGTAGCTTCAACGGCTGATTATGTAGAACAAGGAATTCCTGAAGCATGGGTTCCCGTACTTCAAAAAATGGGATTCACGACCATTGAACTTCTCAAAGAAGCTAACCCAAACAAAGTTTTCAATGACTTGGGCGGAATGCGTAAAAAAATGAAATTAGACGTTGCCATGCCAACTAAAGACGAAGTCTTGGCTTGGTTCGAATAAACATAACAAAACATTAAAAAAGCTCCAATGAATAATCATTGGAGCTTTTTTTTAATCCTATATGTGGATTAGTTAACAACTAATTGCTTTGTCATATAATCATACTTATACTCCTGAAAATATTTACTGAAACTACCCAATTTTACAGCTGTAAAATATAATGGATAATTCAATTCCAAAATACTTTCCTTTTTAATCTTTGTCCAACGTTTAAATAAACTATTAATTTTTTCAGCTCCTGTCGCCTTCTCAATCAATGTTTCTTTCATGCCGCTATTACGATGATAAACAACGAATCTTGTTTCATCTAAAACTTTCATTTCTTGAGCAGATAATTTAATATCCCTTACGCATTTTTCATATGCATTAACAAATTCCGCTTGAGGAAAGTCTGACTGCAAGACATAATAAGAAACCAGACCATAATAGACCCAATTAACATAATACAGATCAGGATTATTTACCTTTATTTTGTCATAATCAGATTTCAAGATCAATTCATTTTGATCAGGCAAATCCATTCGTGGGTTTACAGTCAAACTTTTATCAAAACCAAATACGCTGTTCTTTACTTCTTTGTAACCCAACATCTCCTTATAGAATAGATCTCTTTCCTTCACATTAACAAAATAGCCCTTAAACATATTGAAATCATTAAAATATAGTCCAGAACCAGCAGTTGATTCCAAATATTTTACCGCCCTATCTTTATTTTCTATCATAAGGTCCTGAAACTGCTTGAAAGTTTCAAATTTTTCATTCTCGAAAGCAAGATTCATTTGAGAAACACGAAAACTTATTGGTTGCTTTTGATACGCATCAAAATAATCCAAATCAAATCCATTTTGTTGACTTTTTAAAATGAATATCCTTCCTGGATAAATCTGGTCTGCATTAAGCTCATCAACCAAAAATTCATCATTTTTATCATCAACAGCAATAGAAACAAATTTATACTGCTCTTCATCCTGTATAGAAATATTATTTTCTTTTGAACACGAAATAAATACGAATAATGAAAAAGCAATGATTTTAATAGAATGTGATTTCATAATTTTTATCAAACAGTTAATAAATGTAAATATATGTTTTATGACAATCGAAACAGTCAAAAGATTAATGAAAAATGGGTTTTTTATCAAAATAATTTTTCAGGTTCAAATCATAGCTAAAAATTGAGGTATTCCATCTAATCAAAACAATTGAAATATTTTACCGTTTACTTATTTTAGACAGTATGGCTAAAAACAAAATCTATGAAAAAGCTCAATTTTATATATTTCATCCCTCTTTTAGCTGCCTGCGCAAGCAACCAAGGCAGCAGCACAAAACCTCCAAAAATAATGGGAAATTGGCAATGGATTGAGACCTCAGGCGGATTTGCCGGAATCACAAAGACTCCCGAATCCACTCGAGAGATCAAGCATCTGCAAATAACAAAAGACAGCGTGTACTATTATGAAAACGGTGAACTGACTTCCACCCTGCCCTATAAACTCATCCTGACCAAGTCTATGCTCAATAACAAGGACAGCTGGCTGCTCAATGAATCCCCACATAAGGTATTTGTTTCCCGACAAGATAGCACCCTTGTCCTTCAAGAAGACTGCTTTGATTGCTATTCACATAAATACGTGAAGATGAAGGAGAAGTAGCGGGAATAGACATTAGACAATATTTTGAACCAGGATGGGCTTCGACTTCCCCTCGACTTCGCTCGGCAATCGCAGCCCAAGAGGATGAGAGGATGGACCAAGATAATAGCAATCATCATAGCCTACTCCCAATTCTGAACGATTAGTGAAGAATCTGTACGGTTCTTTAAAAAAAAACTGTCATCGTCAATCTCCGATTGAGGAACTGTACGCCAAATTGCCTAACATTAAATTTCAAAGAGAAATATGTTGTGTTTATTCTGAGAATTTTCGTGCTTATCAATGACAAGTTGGTTAGAACTATGTTTCTAGCTAAGCAATCCCATGTTTAATTTTCAGAAAAATATCTTTTTTGCGGCATACTGCCTTGGAAGGGCATAATTATTTTAGCAATGGTATCCAACAATATAGGGTTAATGCAAAAACGCTGTTCGATTAATCGAACAGCGTTTTTGCGCTACCTCCAGGCTAGCGTGCCATGTTAGCTAAAATAAAGGAACCCTGATAGGGTTCTATACGACAGTTAAATTTCAATTGAAACAGGCGTATGCATGCCCTTACCAATTCTGACACCTTTCTAACCCCTATCGCTGTAATCCTGGCCCATCCTCCAATCCCTTCAATCCTGGTTCATTTCATGATCTTGGTCTATCCTCCAATCCCTTCCATCCTGGTTCATTCCATGATCTTGGTCTATCCTCCAATCCCTTCCATCCTGGTTCATTCCATGATCTTGGTCTATCCTCCAATCCCTTTCATCCTGGTTCAAATCCATATATTGTCTAAAAAAAAGCCCCCGTTTTTGGCGGGGGCTATTGTTTTTATTTTGTGGCATCCGGAAGGAGAATAAACTTATAGAAGTCTTCTTCTTTCAGGTACTTATTTGCGGCTTCTTTGACAGACTCCACGGTTACTTTATCTAGTTCTTCCAGATAACGGGTAACATTGGTTGGATCCGTTTGATTCTGAACTGAACCAAGTATTTCACTTGCCCAGAAACCATTTTCCCTTAGGCTTAATTCCAACTGACGCTTTTCTTCAATCTTGAACTTATCCAGATCAACTTGTGATGGACCATTGGCTTTTAACTTTTTGATCTCATCCATGGATGAATTGATCAAGGAAGGGTATTTGTCCACACTTGTTCCAAAAACGATCAGGAAGGAATATCTTGGTTTAGGGAATTTACTGTAGGAGAACCTTGCTCCAGTTCCATAAACACCACTTTCTTCCTCGCGAAGACGCTCGATCAATTTATTGGTTAGAATAGTCTCCACAGCGCTTGCATTGATGTTCTCCTGCTCATTATAGGTATAATCTCCATATAAGGTCAAACGAACCATGGCCTTCGCCTCTTTACCTTTATTTACGATCTTCTCAACTCCCTTATTTTTTTCATAAAGGTTGAGGTCCTTAGGCTTTTCATCACGGTTTGTTGTTGGCAATGAAGCAACATATTCTTCTAAATATGGTTTGATTTCTTCCTCAGTGAAGGAACCAACAATCACAAAAGTAAAATCAGAAGCATCGGCAAATCTATCTTTATAGATCTCTAACGCTCTTGCTTGGTTCACTTTATCAAGTTCGTTAACACCATAAGGAACACGACGGATGCTATTTCCATAAAGCGTACGCTGTATAGCATCACTGTAAACGAAGTTTGGATCGTTTTCACGGTTTGCCATCATGTCCTTTTGCTTGCTAATGGTACTTTGGAACACATCATCCTCAATTCTAGGCTCGGTAAAGTATCCATAGACCATTTCGAAGGCAGTTTTCAAACTTTCCTTGTCTGTAGCACCTCTCAACCCTTCAGAACGTTCTGTAATGTACGGACTGATATTAACTTCCTTGCCGGTCAAGCTTTTTTGCAATTCCACGGTATTCAATTGTCCGATACCTGAACTGTTCACTAAATTTCCAGCAAAAGTTGCAGACATAAAATCAGCATCTGAATACAAAGAAGTACCACCTGGGCTATAAGCAGAGATCATGATCTGATCATTCTTGAATTTCGTTGGTTTCAATAAAACCTTAACGCCATTGCTCAAGGTCAATTCCTTGGTTTCAATGCCGTCGATAGATTTTTCAGATTTTATAGAACCCTTAACTGGCGTTTTAGATAACATTGGCAAATCAGAAACCTTATCATCATAAGGTTTTAGATCCTCCTTTTCGATAGCTGCAAACCATGAATTTACAGCGGCTTCTTCAGGAAGTTTGTCTTTCTCTGCATCCGGAGCCAAGATCAAAACATCTCGGTTAATATCCTTATAGAATTCCTTTCCAACAGCTTCAACCTCTTTTAGGGTCAATGTCGGCAATAATTGTTTCGTGATTTCATAGCGATCCTCATTGCTCAATGCCGGACCATCCTTCAAGAAATGGTTTAGATAAGCATTTACATAGCTATCAGACTTTCTTTTATCGCGCTCCACATAAGAAGTTTCGTTGTTTTTTGCAATCGAGCTGACAGCACGTTTAAATTCAGTTTCGGTAAATCCAAACCTTTGGAAACGGTCCAATTCTCTGACAACTGCTTTAAATCCTTCTTCGAACTGTCCAGGTTTAGAAACGAAAAATGCACCTAAATTATCCAATCCGCCAAGGAATCCCGAGATATCTACACCACCTTGAATGAAAGGAGGATTAGCAGATTGGCTCAATTCACTATACCGGGCATTGATCATTTGGTTGAAGACATCCTTCAATAATTCTCTTCTATAGTCTTTGACTGTACTTACTTTTTCCTCTGGGTGCTTGATCATGATCTGACCAACGGTATAGGTCATTTCTGGATCCGTTACCTTAATGAATTGGTTCTTGTTTAATAGATCAACCTTGTATTCTGTACGCGGTTTGATGGTCTTTGGAACCTTCATATCCGAGAACAATCTTTTCACTTCAGCTTCCATCTGCTGAGGATCTACATCACCTACTATAATCAAGGATTGCAGATCAGGACGGTACCATTCAGCATGGAAATTACGGATTACTTCGGGATCAAAGTTCATGATCACCTGCTCCGTTCCAATTGGAAGGCGATCTGCATAGCGCGAGCCATTTAACATCACCTTGATGTACTGATCACGCATACGCTGCTGAGCGCCTCTACCACCACGCATCTCTTCCATGATTACACCACGTTCCTTATTGATCTCGTCGGTTTCCAATAAGGCATCCTGCGCCCAATCACGCATTACCTGTAATCCATTTTTTAACAATTCAGGATCATCTGAAGGAATAGGAAGTTGATAAACGGTTTCATCAAAACTGGTATAGGCATTCAAGTCTGAACCAAAACGGACCCCTGCTTTTTGCAAATAATCGATCAGATCATTCTTAGGAAAATGTTTAAGACCATTAAAGTTCATGTGCTCCATAAAGTGCGCCAAACCCAGTTCCTTTTCATTTTCCAGGATGGAACCGACTTTCATCGCCAAGTACATGGTCACCCGTTTTTCCGGTTCCGAGTTTTTGCGTATATAGTATTGAAATCCATTTGCTAACTTGCCTTTAATAACATCTTTATCAAATGGCAATTTAGTGTCCCATTTCAACGAGTCATTCATCAAGATGACTTTCGCTTCTGGATTGAAGTTTGTGGGCACATATGCACTAGCCATTTCTGTTGCAAAAGGCAATAAAAATGCTAATGCCAAGGGTTTTAGAAGTTTCATAATTTCAAAAAAAATTTACTAGAATGGTTACTAAATTATATTTGGAAAGCAATCTACAATAAATTTATTTAGCTTTAAAACAAATCTTCTATTCAAACTATAGAATTATATATTTTTAACAAATGGATTGGGAACTGACTAAAAGGGATTTTAAACGTTACTTATTATTAGAAAGAGGATTGAGTGACAATAGTATTGCCGCATATTTAAATGACGTCCAGAAACTCCAGAGTTTTGCCGAATTACAACAAATTGAGCTGAAGCAATTCCAAACCCAACATATACAGCAATTTCTGCAATGGATCAATGAATTCGCAGTATCCGAATTCACCCAAGCCCGACTCCTTTCTGGCATTAAGACTTTCTTCGGATTCCTTCAGATAGAACATGGCTTTCCAAACAACCCTGCAGAATTGATCGAGTCCCCTCGCCTTTCCAGAAAGATCCCTGCTGTTCTCAGCATCCAAGAAATCGACGAACTTATCGCCGCCATCGATCTTTTATCTCCAGAAGGCATGCGGAACAAAACCATTCTCGAAATCCTTTACGGATGTGGACTTCGGGTCTCTGAACTTTGCAACCTCAAAATATCGAATCTCTTCCTTGATGTGGAGTTCATAAAAGTGGAAGGAAAGGGAAATAAAGAAAGACTGATCCCAATAGGTCAGCAAGCGATCAAGTTCCTAAAGCTTTATTTGGAAGAGATCCGTGTACATCAGGTAATCAAACCTGGCAAAGAAGATTACGTTTTCTTAAATCGAAGGGGCGCACCATTGTCCCGAGTGATGATCTATTTGATCATTAAAGACCTCGCCAATAAGATTGGTCTGAGCAAGGAGATCAGCCCCCACACCTTTCGCCATAGTTTTGCCTCCCACCTTGTGGAAGGTGGTGCAGATTTAAGGGCAGTACAGGATATGCTTGGTCATGAGAGCATTACGACTACCGAAATCTATACCCACATCGACAAAGAATACCTACAAAGTGTAATTACCCAGTTTCACCCTAGATCATAATGCAACAAAGTTTAATTTAATTTGCAACAGCATTGCATTTAACTTATCTTTGCACTGTGATTAGATTATTGAGGTCATATAAACAGGTAATATCATCCTTATGGATTGGCATCATGTTCCTTTCCATCAGCCTGATCGTTTTGCACCGTCATGATCATTCCCATGAAAACCAAGATGCCTGCGAAGTAAACCATAAACATCAGCACGATCACTCCCACGGAGAGGACTGTCACTATTGTTTTCTTTTCTTTCAGCAAGGCATACAGATTGGAAACCCCTTCCATTGGGAATCAAACCCGAAAGGTTTTCTCTTAAATAGCCTTCAAAGCATCCTAGTCTTTGAAGCTCCGATATTGGAACCCAAATCCAGCAAAAGCCTTCGGGCCCCTCCCCATGCCTATTTTCCCACAAACGTGTAATATATAGCATTTAATACCCTTTTTTTATAACAATACATGTTGAAATATGCATGGACTGTGCTCATCCTATTTCTAATAAATAGCGCTGTTGCAAAGGACAACTCCAATCAATATATAAAAGGTATTGTCATGGACGAGCAGGATCAGCCGATATTTGCAGCAAATATCAGTATCCAAAACTCCGACATCAGTACCTCATCCGATATCCATGGAAACTTTAAGATCAAGGTTGGCCAAGGACATCAGCATCTTACGCTAAAAGTTACGGCCTTAGGCTATGAAAGCTTTGAACAACCCATCCATGTGGATAACGATACAGTACTGAAAATCAAGCTAAAAAGCTTTACCGAGAAAATCGATGCTGTAAATGTTTCTGCACAGGTTGAAGAACAGCGTGCAGCCGTAAGGGCTAAGCTCGATAAGGAACAGATCGAAGAAAGCAAAGGTAAGTTAGCCGCTGAAGTCTTTTCTCAGCTATCGGGTGTTTCCATCCTTAATTCAGGCCATTCTGTGGCAAAACCGGTCATTCATGGTTTGCATTCCAACCGGATCATTCTCTTGAACAACGGAGTGAAACAGGAAGGACAGCAATGGGGAATGGAACATGCTCCAGAAATGGATCCCTTTACGGCAGATGAATTTGAAGTCATCAAAGGTGCACAGGCAGTTCGTTATGGTGCCGATGCATTAGGTGGAGTATTGATCGCAAAATCACAAAGCATCGATCCTTCTAAATTCCAAGGAAGAGCGGACCTTATTGCCCAGTCAAATGGCCGTGCTGGATCTGCCAACTTACAATTACAGGGCGGAATTAAATCCATCGAAGGCTTAGCTTGGAAACTTCAAGGATCAGGTAAAAAACTTGGCGATAGCAGGACGCCAGATTATATATTGGGAAATACAGGCGTTGAAGAGATCAATTTCTCCGGAACGGTACAGTACCGCAAGGAAAACAATTTCTTGGAAGCATATTACAGCAGATTTTCAACTGAACTGGGGGTTTTCTATGGAGCCCATATAGGAAGTATCGAAGATATCTATGCGCGGATAGAAAATGGGGAACCATTTGAAAAATACGATTTCAGCTATAAGATCAATGCCCCTAAACAAGATGTAACCCATCAATTAGGGAAATTAAAATATCAATACAAACTGAACAGCGGACTTCAACTGGAAGCCCAATATTCTTTCCAGCAGAACCATAGGAAGGAATTTGATATGCGCAGAGCAGTTGCAGACGATGTCCCTATGTCAGATATGGTTTTGACAACTCAGCAACTCGAAGTGATGCTAAAAGCGAAATCGCATAGTTTTGGGATCGATCTAGGTAATCAGGTAAACAATAATACCGCCGGAACGGGAACCACTCCTATCATTCCTAACTTCGATAACTATTCCCTAGGCATATTCGGGATCCATCAGTTCCAATTCGACCAATGGCTCTTGGAAGCAGGCTGGCGCTACGACTATCGGTATTTCGACGCAGCAGGATACCGTTATAAATACAGCGATAAAGAGCAATCAGTCCCTCAGCAATATCTGTTGGAGGATACTCGTAGCTTCCATAACTTCTCTGGCTCCATTGCCGCAGCCTACAATATCAATCCTGCTTGGCAATACAAAAGTAGCATTGGCCTTGCTTGGCGTGCGCCTACGGCCAACGAATTGTACAGCGATGGTGTACACCACGGTGCCGGCATCTATGAAATCGGAAACTTGGACCTCAAAGCTGAGCAAGGATTAAAATGGGTTCATTCCATTTCCCATAAATCTGAAACTTTAGCCTTGACAGCAGATGTTTTTGGACAATATATCCATAATTATATCTATGCAGCTCCAAATCCAGATTCTGTGCGCCAGACCATCCGTGGTACCTTTCCCGTATTTAGTTACGGCCAGGACAAAGCCCTATTCTATGGTGCAGACCTTCAATTGCAATGGAAGTTTCTGCCTAACCTTCAATACAGCCTACAGGCTAGCCTAGTCCGAGCCAAGAACATCAGTTCCGATACTTTCTTGCCCTATATCCCATCAGACAGGATGCAGAATGCCATACAGTGGTATTATGCTGGTCCTGAAAAAGGATATATCAAGCTGAGCCATGAGTATGTAGCCAAACAGAATAGGTATACTGAAGGAACGGATTACGTTGCTCCTCCAGCTGCATACCATTTATTTCATGCATATATTACACATCCACTAACTATTAATAAACAACAGCTCCAACTTTCCTTGGCCGTTGAAAATCTTTTCAATACAAGTTACAAAGATTACATGGACCGTTTTAGGTACTATGCCCACCGCCCAGGAAGGAATTTTATTCTATCACTTAACTATAAATTCTAAAAAAATTACATCATGAAATCAAACATCTTTATTTTATTCATATTAGCTTCTTTCTTCACTTTCCAATCTTGTTCTAAAGACGATCCTACTCCTGAAGTAGACCAAGAAGAAGTAAGTGCAGCTACCCTGACCTTCACCGAAGTGGAAGCTGAAAAACACGATGACCACTACCACTACCATGATATCACGAACCCTGAAATCGAAAAAGTGGAGTTTTCAGGCGAGAAATTCCTTCCACCAGTTGGCGCTCATGTTCATTTGGAAGTTGGAAAATCTTACAAGTTCGAACTAATGGTCAAGGATTTCGCAGGCCGTGAAAGCCAACAGACCTTTATTGACCGTGCCGATCAGCATTTTGCATTCCTTTTAGGTGCTCCTGTAGGTACCCTTGCCGCAGAATACAGCGATAAAACAGCCGATGGTAAAGCCGCTAACGTTGGTGTTACAGGATATATTACAGTTTTAAAAGCTTCAGACAGCTTTACCTTCCGTTATTTGATGCGCCACTTAAACCCTGGTGTCAAGAATACGATCAATCCTAAAACTGATATCTTCAATCCAGATTTCAACAAATTCGGTGGTGCAAACGACCTAGATCTTAAAGTGGAAATCCACCTTGTAGCAGAAGGCCACGAAGGTCATTAATATATTGAGAGGCTCAAAATCAATAGCTTGCTAAAATCAGCAGGCTATTGTTATATAAAACCCATAAAAAGTATTATTTTTGGCGAGCCGCCTCCGTAGTTCAATGGATAGAATGTTAGATTCCGGTTCTGATGATGTAGGTTCGATTCCTACCGGAGGTACTGAAAAAAGCCGCTTAAAGCGGCTTTTTTAGTATTTAGTAGAAAGTATTAAGTATTTAGACCTAGAGTGGAACCTAAAATACTTTTTAAAGATATACTAAACTAATTCAGAGTATTTAAAAATAGACTTATCTCCAAGCTATGTTAATTAGATAAATTATTTATTGTTTCCCAATCCTTTTACCTCACAGTAATACCAATGGTTTAGATGGTCGAAATTAAGATGATCATCAAATTCATAGAATTTGATTTATTGCTGCGTTGTTTTTCAACATTCTATCATTGATGTACATATCAAAAAAATCTCCCAGGTTTTCTTTGATCAAGTTCTTAATAAGAAACGGATCTACCTTATCAAAAGGTTCAAAAGGTGGATCCAAATAGTTGAAATGATAGTTTCTTCAGATAAACTCATGCGAAAACCGAAATGGTGCCTTAAATACGTTGCTACATGAGGCTCAACAGTAATTCTTATAAGGTTCTTTCTGTATAAGTCAATTTCATCATTGGATTAACTTACTCAAATATAAGCAACTAAACAGCTATTAATAACTAAAAATATTATTAATGAAAATCAATTTTAACCAGAATTCCTTGGACATGCTTGGACACACTTGGACACAGATTAAAAGCAATTAAGATAGATTTGACTTTAATATAAATAATATAAATAATTAATAATCAATAAATAAAATAATACTTTGTTACTGCTATGTCCAAGTGTCCAACGTGTCCAACTATATTAGCACTTTTTCGAGTTTATTACAATTACATATAGTAACAATTCCACCTCAGCTTTTTTCTAAGAATATTCATTAATCCAAATAAACAAAAAACAATTAATTGTGCTTTATGTTTTATTAATTATAGATTACAACACATTTACCATGGAAGTATTTTTTTATTTATTTTTACTTAAATTGCGTTATTGGCGACTGGAAATCTAAGACAGTTGTTGGGTCATCATTCACGAACACCACAGTAGATATAAATATCGATGCTTCAAATTATAATGTTGAAATAACTTTTCGAACTACTGACACTAATGGAGGAACCGCAAATTGGACAAGCTATTAAAATTTAAAAAATATATTTCCGTTGTTTGTTGTTCTTTAATAATTATTGCATGCAATAATCATAATGGGAATTTTAGATATGTACAAACAATTCCAGATTCCCTAAGAACTGAGGAAGAAAGGATTATTGCACATAAATTAATTGAAGTTTTAGTGCAAGACATATATGTTCAAGACAATAAAATTGCGTTAAAATCTTCAAAATCAGACTTCAAATCCAAAGGAATTCCATTAGAATATTTTAATAAATTAAAAGACGATATTAAAATTACCAACAAATATCTGAATTCAAACAAGGTAAATAATATGCAAGAGTTAGTAGATTCTTTAAAATCCAATTTAAAGAGTGAATTAGAAAAGTAGTTTCAAAAAACTCATGAAAAAATAGGGATCATTAAAAATTGATCGATATTTTGTTTAATAGCATATTCTGGATTGAAAAATTTTCCCGACGGCTAAATTCCCAGTTAACCATTTCCAGTATATAGCCGTTTTAGTCTGTTCGGATAAGGAACACCGATCATATCTCATTAAAAATTTTTGTGAAATGAATGCCAATGGCATTCAAGACATTATTCATTACATAGGACCTGAAAGCGGCCTCCTTGCTTGTCCAGATATTCTTGATTTCATCCAAGTACATGGTATAGGTATAATTATCTCGATTTTTGCTACCATGGATTAGACCTAGAGTGGAAACTAAAATACTTTAAACAATCTTATAAGATCAAGAAATATCGATTCCATTTTTTTGAGCTTCCACTATGACCCAACTGTCTATTCTATAATTTTCAGAATCTACCTCATTCTCTAAAAGACTAAAAAACAAATGGTCGGTACCCTCCAATTTTGAAAAATATTCTTGTTTGATAAACGAATTGTTTTCAATTTCATGTTTTTAAGTGCCTCTTCCAAAGGAGCATAATCATATTTCTTATCGTCATTCGTTATGTGAAAAATGGACATAGACTGAAAATCTAAGACAGGCTTTTTCTCATTATTTAAATGAAAGTTTTTAATCCATTAGAAAATAAGAACCCAATCAATATCATTCAATTTCTTTATGTCAAATTGAAAACGGTTAGCGACCAAGACTATATCCTCCCCTTCAACATTTAAAAAATGATCCTTTTTACAGACCAGATTTCCTATTTGATTTATTTTTATAATGGATTAAGGTTATATATTCCCCACTTTTGGGATTTTGGTTATTGTTCATATAAATATAAAGAAAAACAATCTTGAAATTATTATAACTTTATCTGAGGAGTAATTAGTATTTAGACACCTGTCTAAACAAAACCTTTTTGATAATTTATAAAGAGACGGTAAATAAAACCTTATGATTTACTTAGTAGCCTTAATTCTGACCTTATTCGAGACATATTTTGAAATTTCGCAACACAAGCAATGGCATCCCAATACTCTCCTCGAATCATTCTCGAACATGCCTCGAATAAAACCCCTATTAGAATTCCAAAATTTGGGTCAAAAAAACAGGCATATTTAATCATTATAAAGGCAGATTCATCTTATTTTTTAAAAATAAAATGAATCTATGGCGAGAAAATTCTCCAAAAGCATGAGGTATAAAAATAGGACCTATTTGGTCCTACAGGTCTAAAAACAAAATGCTCTAATCCAAAACCCCTAGCGGGGGTGACATTTATGTAGAATGTTGTAGCGTCCAAGGGATAACCCACAGCGTGGGTGAAATATTTTTCTGCAAATCTTTCTAAAGAAAATAGTTTCCTCATCTTACGATTACGGAATGACACCGACCCTTAAAAATATAAAAAAATAGATTCTTCGCTGCGCTCTGAATCCCTCTCAGGAATATCCATTTCTGAACGGAAAGTGAAGAATCTGTACGAGAATGCCTCTACCTGCTGTCATTATCCATCGAAGATGGATGACCTGTTCGCCAGTTCAATCATTGTTTGTATGGTTCCGAGAACCTTCGTGCCTCAGGTTGACACTGGAAAAGGAAAGCATTTATGCGACATACTGCCCTAGAAGGGCAGAATTATTTTAGAAAAGAATTATTTTAGGGATAAAGCAAAGGAGATGTTTGTAGGAAAATCCTACACTATATTCAATAAAAAAAGCTGCCCTTGAGCAGCTTTTTTATATCATTACGCATTATCTTGATTTAAAGATTGCTTATAAATAGCCTTCTTAACTTGGATACGACGAGCAACAGATTTTTTCTCATAAGCTTGACGCGAACGTAATTCTCTTAAAACACCAGTCTTCTCGAATTTCTTCTTGAAACGTTTTAATGCTCTATCTAGAGATTCTCCTTCTTTTACATTTACAATAATCATAGCTTTTTTGTATACCTCCTTCCGTCGTGAAAATTCTTGGTCTGCAAAGATAAGTAAAGCAATGACATTAAGCAAGGTAATTCTAATATAATTTCAAGTCAGCAACAATCTGTTCCAATGGTCTCTCTTTGCTACACAGAACAGTCTGGATACCAAGCTTTTTAGCTCCCTCCAAATGTTGCGGACTATCATCGATAAACAGCGACTCTTCAGGAATTAGATTGTTCTGCTCCAATACGCGTTCAAAAATCGCAGCATCTGGCTTGCGTAATCCCTCTAAATGGGAATAATATGTGCGTTCAAAAAACACATCATTGCTAGGGACACCATATTTATCCTGGATATGATTCATGCAATATGCATAGTGCAGTTCATTATTATTGCTACAAAGGAAAGTACGGTAATTGTCCCTTAGGTTCTCCAAGATTTCATGCTTTCCCTCAGGCACACCAATCAACAAGGAATTCCATGCGGTATCTATCTGTTCATCGCTTAGATCGTATCGATCGGCCTTCTTACGGACGCCATCCCGAAAATCCGGAACAGAAATCTCTCCTTTATCAAAAGCGTCAAACAATGAGTCCTGACCATGATGTCCAAAAAATTCATCTACGTTTTTAATCCCTAAATCCATAAAGGCTTGACGCACTTTAGGAAAGTCAATCATAAAGATTACATTTCCATAATCCAGAATAACATTTTTAACTTTTTGCATATAAAAATTTTGTTTTCTCGTCTCAAATATCGATAATTGCATCGTCAAAACGGGTATTCTACACCCATTTTAACAGCACAAAAACTGCGCCTATAGCTCAGTCGGTTAGAGTAGAAGACTCATAATCTTTTGGTCCCTGGTTCGAGCCCAGGTGGGCGCACAGAGAAAACCCTGTAAGTGATAAACTTACAGGGTTTTTGTTTTTTGAGGTTATTTATGGGTGGTAAATGTATATTCATAAAATGTTATTCAATTAAGAAAAAGTAACCATATAATTTATAAAAAAATCAAAGGATGAAGGTCTAAAACCAAAAAAACACTTAATTATTTACAGCTATAAGTTGATTTTGGAAGCTAACCAGAAGACTAATTAAACCCTAAGCTAAATCCAAATTTATAAATTTTCAAGACCAAACATATGCCAAAAAAGGTTTACTTTGTAAGACTTCCTCTACAAATTATATTCCATAAGAATATAATTTGTATAAATATTTGCTCTGACAGGAATAATTACTACTTTTGTTCTGTTAGTTCTTTGAAATGCTTTTAAAGCAACAGTAATTATTATTCAAACGTCTAAAGTATATTTTATAATATACAACCCTAAAGGGTTTTTGGGGAGCACTAGCTCATCATCACAACAAAACACCCTGCTTAGGATCTGCAAAGTGTAATCTAGCATAAGACAGCCCAGAAGACATTCCTCAGAATCCTAAAGCAGTGACCAGTAATTTACTGAAGACTGATGAGGACAAAATCCTTATCATATAAGTTATTAAACCATGAGATAAATCAAATGGAAAGTGATTGACCCAATGTTATCAGAAGCATAGATTAGGTTTATACGAACTTTTGAAAAACTATGTAATGAGGATTTGATAAGATCTAAACAGGATTTTATTTTGATTTGAGCAGGATATTGTAGGAATGGAACAAACGAACAACGTTTATGAATTTAATTACACCATTATTGATTTGAGCAGGCAAAATGGATTGCCACAATTAAATTCAATATAATGAAACAAAAAGCTATTAAAAGCACCGATGATCTTATACTAGGTATAAGAAGCATCCTTTCAAACGACCGTTGTTCGTTCTCAGTTGAAGACAAAGTTCTTTTAGAAGATTGCATTTCGAGATTAGAGGAAACAAAATCTAAACCTCCGTCCGATCCGCTAATTAGAGAAGAAAAACTCAAAGTAATTATAATACTTATGAGAGTTTTTATGACCGCAAAACACCTAATTGACATATTCTTTAACTAACATTCCTACATTTTTCAAAAATCTATACAAATATGGATATTGGTAATACTATAAAAGAGTTAAGGAGGCAAAAAGGACTCAAGCAAAATGAGCTTGCCGAAAAAGCTCAAATAACGCAAGCCTACCTTTCTAAAATTGAAAACAACTCAAAAGAACCTACTATCAGTTCTCTTAAAGCTATAGCTAATAGTCTTGACGTTCCCCTGCCTATTCTTTTCTTTCGTTCCATGACTATCGAAGATGTCGAACCTGAGAAACGAGTAGCATTTGAAATTTTACTTCCATCTATAAAAGGAATGGTTGATTCTTTTATTTAGTAAATAGTAATAATGTTAGATAAGTCAAAACTATTAAAGATCTTAAGTACTGACCAAAACAAAGTAGATTCTATTTTACGGAATTTAGATAGATATTATTATTTAAAATCGACTCCAAAATTAGATAAAAATGGGAATCAAGTTTTTGATAAACATAACCAACCTCGGTCAAGGGATATATACCCATCCATCGGCCAACTAAAAAAAGTACAGAAATCTATTTTACATAAAATACTTTCCTGCATAAGCTTACCAAAGTATGCTTTTGGTGGAGTGAAGAAAAAGGATAATATTCTAAATGCTAAAATGCATCAAGGAAGTAAATTCTTCTTTAATACAGACTTAAGAGGTTATTACCCTGGTATTACAAATTCACAGGTTAATGATATGTTTATCAAATATAAATTTACGCCTTCAATTGCAAGTCTTTTAACTAAATTAACTACCTATAAAGGTAGCCTACCACAAGGAACACATACCTCCCCGTATATCGCAAACTTAGTCTTTACAGAGGTAGGAAATAAACTACAAGCATTTGCTAATCAAAATGAACTTACCTTTACCACTTTTGTAGATGATATTACATTTTCCTCAAAAAAAGACTTTAAACACCTAATCCCTGAAATCATTAAAATTATTACTATAGATGGATTCAGAATAAGTCACAATAAAACATTTTACCAAACTAACAATCCTAAGGTGACTCAAATAATAGTAAAAAACAATGGATTAAAATTAGATTCTGCTTATCGTATAAAAATTGAATCATTTAACGAAACAGAAAAAATGACACCTAAAGCTTTGGGAATAATAAATTATTATGAGCGAGTAAAGAAACTTAGCAATGTTAAAAAAAAGAAAATCTTCAAATAATCAATTTACAACCCTTTTAACTCTATTAGTTCACGAATGGTAAGATTGAACCATTCTCCTCTAACCCTTAAATGAGAATATTTTAAGTGTAGAAACCTTTCGAAGGTTTTGTCTTTTTCCCAAATTTTTATCAATGAAATATCTGGTTCCTCTGCCTGAAGTGTTTTCTCTCTCTTTAGTGGAGTTTTACTATAGCCTATCTTAAAATAGCCATTACTATTACAAAAAATAAGATAAACATATTTTTTGTCTAATTCATCTTTAAATAAAGTATAATCAAATTGGAATAATTCCCTATAAACTGCTTTTTTAGAAAATGTTCTTAAATAAATCAAAGGAGACTTAGCCATAAAAAAATTTAAATTCATCCCGTATCTGTCATTAGCATCATCTATATCTGCTTGGGTTATTACTTCTATACCCTGTAGAGTAAACAAATTTCTTAATTGATCAATGTAAGTATTGTATAGATTTAGAGAATTCTCTAAAGGAAATTTATCATTAATAAAAAAACAAAATCCTAATATCCTTTCTACATGATTTACTGATTCGAATTTATATTGAAACTCATAACCTTCAATATTTTGCGAAGATATATTTTCTCCAATATAAACTAACTCAAGATGAAGACCTCTCCCTCGTAATTGAATCGCCTTTTTATGGTAACCTAAAATTACATTTAGAATTTCTACACTTTCCTTTCCTAGTTGAATAATTTCCTCCATTTCCAAAGAAAAAAGTTTACCATCGAATAGATTGTCATTCATAATAGAAATAATATTTATTTTATTTATCTACAATTCTAATTAAACTGGATATTCATGAATTTAATTTCTACAATTCTTTTAATTCATAAAGCTCCTTAAAGGTGAAATTAAACCACTCTCCTCGTACTTTTTGTTTAAAATACTTTCTATGAAGTTTTTTTTCAAAACTCATGCCCTCTTCCCAAACTTTTAACAAAACAACATTTGGTTCTTCAGCCTGTAATGTTTTTTCTCTTTTTAATGGATTTTTACTATATCCAATCTTGAAAAACCCATTCTTTTCATTAAATAATAGGTATACATATTTTCGGTTTTCAATTGCTTTAAAGGTTGAATAATCAAACTTAAATAGTTCTCTATAGAAATCTATTTCTTGAATATCTTTCAGAATAATAGCCCCAATATGTAGAACCTCCTCACCTAGTTTATTCTCCATAAATCTTATTTCAGACATAGTTATAGTTTGAATATTTATACTCTCTAAATATTCCCTAATTGTATAAATATACCCATTGTATAATTTGATTGGATTTTCAAATCGAAACTCACCTGCTATAAAAAAGCAATAATAAAATATTATCTCAAAACAGTCTTCTTGCTTAAATTCATAATTTAAATAGAAACCCCTAATTTTTATATCATTAACTAAATAATACAGTTGAATCCTCAAAAGATTTGCTTTGATAAAAAACGTTTTCTTTTTTATTCCTCTATACAATGATCCTATTTCGATACTTTCTGAAATCATATTAAAAATTTGATTTTTATCCAATTCATAAATAGATTCATAAATAGATTTTAAATTTTTCAATCCTTTCATATTCCAAAATATTATGATTTATTATTTTACTTGCTACAATTATTTTTTTGAGAAATATTTATCATAAAGTTTCAAATAATAATAAAATTAATCTTAATAATATTTTTTTAATATTTAAACTAATAAATATGAACCAGCAACGTGATACATACAGATTTTTCACGATTCTTTCAGAATTGAAAATGTCTCAGAGAGGGATTCAGAGCGCAGCGAAGAATCTATTTTTATTTTTTTTGGATCGTTGTCATTGTAAATCGTAAGATGAACAATCTATTTCAAGTGATTGTGGATTTTCCGAGACCCTTCGGGAAACCCTCAGGGTGACACAAAAAGGTATAGAAAAATATTTCACCCACGCTGTGGGTTGGCCGTTATTATCCCATCATTAACCTACAAAGATTTCATCCATGCTGTGGGTTTTTAGTGCCGAAATACATAAATCTTCCTTCCAAAGGAAGCCCTTTAGCCCCGGCTCATTTCCAGTGGCGGAAAAATGGATAGAATGCCGTCGACCTGTGCGATGGGATTGGCCTTGGAATGCTTTCAATGGATCATCCCACCAAAAGGGATGATCTTTTGGAAGATATTCCCGACAACAAGGCATTCTTTTCATGTGCGGATGATCGTGCGAAAAGCCACCTTAAATGGGCCGAAGCGTTTACGGATTCGAGTTGTTTCTAGTATCCGTGAGCTCCTTCGTCGGTTTGGTTACTTTTGCGCTTCAAAAGTAACAATGAGGACTAGTTGATGTTCAAGCATTGGTAATCATTAAGGCAAACCATTTCAAATAAAGAAAGGATAGTTCCGAGACCCTTCGGGGCTGCCCTCTGGGTGACACAAAAAGGTATTGAAAAATATTTCATCTCGTTAGGAGTATTCTAAACAAGCCTTTAGCTCTAAAATCATTTCATAAATAATTGGGTAATTACCATTTGGCATTTCCCTTTGTTAACTTTCAGCAGCTTTGATTTTTCCCTAACTTGATCACCGAATTGAAATGCTCAAATGCAGAAAAGATAAAGCGCCATACAAGAATATCACCCTTAACTTTCACAGTGAATCCTTACATGGCGCTTACCTCTACAATTTAGCGAAGGGCCCTCCTTTTCTTTTTTCTTCTGCCCCACCAGATTAAGAATCCTGTAATTGGCAATGAGGTAGCTATTATACCCGCTAGGAAGGTAGATAATTTCCCAAATTGTCCCCACCATTGGCCCATATGCAATTGCCAAACATAATTTTCAACCTTCTCATGCAGTACAAATGGCCTTTCCACCTCGATATGTTGACCGTTATATTTGTCAAAGACTTCCAATCCTAGGTTTTCTGTACTTTTTAATCCTGACACGCCCATCTGAAAGGTATATGCACCAGCTTTATCCAGGTTATAAAGCCAAATAGATGCATTCTTCTTATCGGGATTTTTTTCTAAAGCTTGGTAAGCAAATTGGGCAAGATCTAAAGATGTCCTTGATTCATCTACTGCTGGAAGTACAGCCTCAAGATGTTCATCAGAACCGCCAAAAGACCTGATAATCGCGGTGCCTAAGGAGGCATGGAAGAAGATAATGATGCCTGTGGCACTAAGGATAAAACACAACAATAGTGAATAGAATCCATAAACATTGTGCAGATCATAATTCAATCTCTTGAACTTAGCCTTCCATTTGATCGTGAAACTATCCTGTCTTGTCTTTTTCGTCCATCTTTTTGGCCACCAGAGGATCAAGCCAGTGATACAGCTAATCAGAAAGATTGCGGTAGAAATTAAGACAATCCAACCTCCTATGCTATGGGCCAAAAGATTAGAATGAAGGTGCGCGGTAACAAAGAAGAAATGTATGGTATAATCAACCTTCATTACTTCTGCCGTGTATGGATTGATATAGATAAGGTTTAATTTTTTGGTCTCTTTATTGAAAGCTCTTGCCCTAACTGACCTGTTAGGTTCATTGAAAAACACCAATTGAGAGATTTCAAGATTGGGGTTTGCCTCCTTGACAGATTCCAGCAGTTGCACCGCAGTGGCTTTTTGGCCTTCCACTTCCACATATTTGGCATTTCCGGCCGATAGTTCCAATATTTCATCGCAATAAACGATAATAGTCCCTGTAAGACATACAAAGACTACAATCAATCCTGAAACAATGGATGGCCAGAGATGTAGCCAAGCGTTCAATCTGGTAAACCAATTTTTACCTTTCTTTTTAGGCGGGGTAGCATTGCTGGCTGGCTTGGGTTTTGTTTTCAATTCGAAATTTTGCATGTCTTGATAGGTTGTTAGAAACAAACTACCGCGAGGGTTTATCCCCGCAGTAGTTTAGCATTAGAAAAATCAAATTAGAATTTGAACGATAAATTAGCTAGGAATTCGAATGGTCTTTGAGGTTTGCCATACATATCCCAATATTTTATATTGGCAATGTTGTTTAATTTAACACCAACACGGTATTTGGGTTGGTCATAAAATACAGTACCATTCACTACGGCATAAGAAGGGATGTAGAAATCATCGGCAATATTCATCAAAACTTTGTCCACATAATTAAATCCGGCTCCGAATCCCAATCCTTTCACTCCATTGTCCAAGAATTTGTAAGAAGTCCATAAATTGGCAACATGTTTTGGGGTCCAAGCTGGTGTTTTTCCAAGGACACCTTCTTCACTCATCACATATTTATTTTCGTTGAAACCATAGCCTGCAATAATATTCCAACCTCTGACAGGGTTTGCAATTAAGTCTACTTCAAATCCTTCACTTTTCTGCTCACCGTCTTGAATATTAACTCCAGTAGTTACCTCCATCAACCTATTGGTGACCTTGATATTGTAGTAACTAACCGTTGCATTGATAAGACCTTCCATCAGTTCGAATTTAGCCCCAGCTTCTATTTGGTTTGCTTGCTCAGGTTTCCACTTGATGATATCTGCTTGTTCAGGATCATCATTTATATTCACAATACCTCTGGAAGCGGCAATATTCGTGAAACTGTTCATATAATTCGCAAAAATCGAAACCTTGTCTTTTATGGGATGATATACCAAACCTATTTTAGGGGAGACATTGACTTGCGTATAGCCCTCAGTCTCTGTATAGGATTCGGGAGTAGCTCTTTGTTCTACCTTACCGTTTTCGTCTTTTATCTCTGGTTGCCCTGGACTATAGGATTTAATGGTCCCTTGTTGGAATCTGTTAACCCTAGCGCTCAGCATCACGAAAAAACGATCTGAAATATTAGTAACATTTGAAAGGTAAGCACTAGAAACATTGTACTTGCTGTCATCAATTCCATCACCAAAACTCCTGTCCCCTCTAGAAAGGTCAACCTCCGAACGAGTCAGTGGTTTCCAAACCTGATCCTTCACGGATACCGTGTCGTAGATAGCAAAGAATGGGACCATATATAGGTTTTTGTTGGTATAGAATGTTGCATCAAGACCTAATAAAATCTTGTTTTCTACAGAACCCACTTTATATGAACCATTGAAATTTTGCTGGATTACGGAAAAGTTCAGACTGTAATCATCAAATATTCTATAACGGCGCTCGATCCTGTTGTCATCAACGATCATAGGAACCATAAATACAGAACCCTTGTCGCCTGCATTATTGTATAGGTAAGAAGTTCTTGAAGTCCAATTTTCTGAAATCTGATGCTCAAGTTCAGCACCGATGTTAATGTTGGTCCTATTGGTAGCGATATCATTTGAAGTAAGGGATCGATCATAAGGCAGATCCCATTCCTTCATATTTGACATGGTTAGTTTATTCGTATTTCTTAGATAGGCTACCAAGGGTTTTGTAGAATTGTATAAATCGGCGTCTAACCTTACATTGGTCTTAGCGCCAGCCTTGAACAATAAGCTTGTTGCAAATCCAAAAGCCTTACTTTTTCCTTCATTTTGAAAGCCATCATTAGTCATTCCCATTACGTTGAAACGTCCTAGTGCAGTTCTGTCTTTATTCAAGGGTGCATTTACATCTGCAGTCAATCTGTTCATGCCGAAGCTTCCGGTAGTATAACTTACCTCTCCCCTGAAGGATTCAAATGGCTTCTTCGTTACATTATTAACCACACCACCATAAGAAGTTACTTGAGCACCAAAAAGTGTGGCAGACGGCCCCTTCAATACCTCAACTTTTTCTAAGTTGAATATTTCAGATACAGCTCTAGTATTGACAGGAAGGCCATTTCTAACCATTCCAGAATTATAGGTTGTAAAACCACGCAATAGAATTCCATTCCCACTGTCGTTTACCCCGTTGGAAACCACCGCAGAAGGAACTTGAGCTAAAGCAGAAACATAGTCTGTTGCCGAAGTTTCCATAATCAATTCTTTGGTTATTACACTATATGCTTGAGGATTCTCCAAGTTGGCCAATGGCATTCTGGCTATATCCTGTGTTTCTTTTCTGGCGTATTTATTCCTCTGGATATCCGATACGATGACTTCTCTCAATTGGGTAGAATTGGATTGTACTGTAATTCGGTCTACTTGTGTGGTTTGTCCGGATTCTACAGTTACGGCTACTTCCTCAACGGTATAATTTGCATAAGTTACTTGTAACACATATTTGCCTACCGGAGCGTTTAAGGTAAAATGGCCAGTTTCATCCACCGCAGTATTATAGCGCGTGTCCTTTAAACGGATGGAAGCATAAGAAAGGGGTTTACCGTCAATGGTATAAACCTCACCTTGGATTAGGCCAGTCTGTTGTGCTAGTAAAATAATCGGGATAAAGATTAAGAAGGTAATCGTTAACGAAATCTTTAAAAAAGGTAGAGTAGATTTTATAAACATAAATAAAACTTATTTAGATTAAATATAAATAATGAGGCAAAAGTATTACATTTGAAAATCCATTGATAACATATAAGGGATATAAAACAACATATAAGGGATAAAATGAAAACAGTGACATTAAAGGAACTCTATGGCAAAGATCATTTACATGAACTCTTAGAATATTCTGAAAATCAAAGTTTTACGAATGGATTCGAGTTTAGATTAATGAAAAATGAGCTGATAGATGGAAAATTAATGAAGTACCGTGACGAGAAGGTTACTGTCAGTTTTCAAGAATGGACTTTGCAGCAACCCTTCCTATTAAGAGTGAACCATCCTTCGCCCATGATCAAAGTGCAATTTGAAATTGAAGGGAATTCCAATTTTGAAAGTGTGAGCAAAAAGGCTATCCTAATCCCTGGAAACCATTATCAATTTATCAATATCCCTAAGACCAATGGATTTATTGCCTATACCAGTTCTAGAAAGGTCTTGGATATTTACATTGAAGAAGAATACTTATTTGAATTGCTCAAAACTCAAGGTTATTCCGAAAAACAATTGCGTGAGCATTTTCTATTAAAGAATTATACCTTTTACCGTGATGCAACAGTAATCAATGAACATCAAAAAAAGTTGATTGAGGAAATGCTGAATCACCCCTACCAATCAGATTTCGCAAGACAGTTTATTAAAACAAAAGCTTTAGAATTGATCATTACCGTTTTTGCTGGCGCAAGCAATCAGCTGAACTCGGTGAAATGGTCCCAGAAAGACATTGAAATTATCCTCTCTATAAAAAGCTATCTGGATGAACATTTTCATGAGGAATTACATTTAAAAACACTAACCCGAAAATTTGGAATCAACGAATATAAATTGAAAAATGCCTTCAAGGATTTATTCGACGATACAGTTTTCAGTTATATCCGAAAGCAAAAACTAAAGCGTGCAAAATATCTTTTATTAAATTCAGATTTAGAAATCAAGGAAATTGCTTTCTTGACTGGATTTAAGTATTCACATCATTTCTCCAAGGTTTATTATGAATACTACCAAATTAAGCCGCAAGAGTTCAGAACTCAACATTTATCCTAATTAATTTCTGATAATTAAAGGATAGGTAACACTGCAATGTCATTTATGGTTATTCCGCTTCCTTCTCTTCTTATCGTAAAGTCGGCAAAGAGGGATTCAGAGCACAGCGAAGAATCTATTTTTTATTTTTTTTTAAGGATCGTTGTCATTGTAAATCGTAAGATGAACAATCTATTTAAAGTGATTTTGGATTTTCCGAGACCCTTCGGGGCTGCCCTCAGGGTGACACAAAAAGGGTATGGAAAAATATTTAACCCACGCTGTGGGTTCGCCATTACAAACATCAAATTTCTACAAAGATTCCACCCCCGCTGGGGGGTTTTAGTGCCGAAATACATAAATCTTCCTTCCAAAGGAAGCCCTTTAGCCCCGGCTCATTTCCAGTGGCGGAAAAATGGAAAGAATGCCGTCGACCTGTGCAATGGGATTGGCCTTGGAATGCTTTCAAATGATCATCCCATCAAAAGGGATGATCTTATGGAAGATATTCTCGACAACAAGGCATTCTATCCATGTGATGTGGATGGTGCGAAAAGCCACCTTAAATGGGCCGAAGGTTTTACGGATTCGAGTTGTTTTTGGTATCCGTGAGCTCCTTCGTCGGTTTGGTACTTTTGCGCTTCAAAAGTAACGAAGAGAATAGTAGAAAAATATTTCACCCCATCTAGGGGTTATCTAAACAAACTTATACCTCCTCAATCATTTCATAAAAAATTGGGAGCTTGCCGTCAGGCAAATCCCCAATCCTTAAAATTTTCAGTAGCTTTGATTTTATCCTATAAAAAATATGTTACTTATCGATTCATCTTCTACTGATGCATATTTCAACATTGCGCTAGAAGAATATTTACTTTACAAATACCCCACTGAGCCTATATTTCTATTGTACATCAATGCTCCTGCAATCATTGTGGGAAAGTTCCAGAACACGTTAGCAGAGATCAATCTAGAATATGTTCAGGAGAATGGTATTAAAGTGGTACGGAGGATGTCTGGTGGTGGTGCGGTGTACCATGACTTAGGGAACCTGAATTTTTCTTTCCATACTAAATTAATTGAAGAAGAGTTTATGGACTTTGCGAAATTTACTCAGCCGGTACTCAACGTACTACATCAGTTTGGTATCCCTGGTCGCTTGGAAGGTCGTAATGACCTATTGGTGGATGGCAAGAAGTTCAGTGGGAATGCAAAGCTTGCCAAAGCTGGTAAGATGATCCAACATGGCACCATATTGTTTGATTCGGAGATGAGTATCTTGGCAGATGCGTTGAAGATAAATCCATTAAAGTATCAGGATAAGGCTGTAAAATCAAATCGTTCTCGGGTAATAAACCTGAAGGAGTATTTGCCCGATCAAGTGAGCATAGATCATATAAAGCAAGCCTTAATCGATCAGATGATGATTGATAATCCGCAGGCGAGCATATATGAGTTGACCGATGAAGACGTGAAAGCTGTAGAAAAGTTAATCGCTGAAAAATATGGTACTTGGGATTGGAACTTTGGTTTTTCGCCCATGTATAACTTTAAGAATGCAATCAAAGTACCATCAGGTTTTATAGAGCTCCACATGGATGTTTTACAGGGCGGAGTGATCAATGCGGTTAAGATATTCGGAGATTTCTTTGCGTCTAAACCTATTGAAGAATTGGAAAACAAGCTTGTTGGAATCAATCACAATGAAGATGATATTCGATTAACTTTAAATTCTGTTGATCTTACAGCATATTTTGGTAAGGTGACGGTGGATGAAATCATCTCTATATTTAGGTAGTTGGTATGCTTGGCTGTGGCAACGAGAATTTATGATTCAAATCAATACAATGTATTTTAATAACAGCAAAAATATTTTATATGGAAATAAAGATAATAACAGGCAGCGTTGATGTTCATGCCAATGAAAAAAATACGGGTGGAAAAAAAATAGAGGAAAAGATAAAAACCTACATAGAGGAAAATAATATCAAGGACATAAAAAATGTGCTTCCTGTTCAGGTTCAATGGGTAAAAGATACCAATGCCTATTACACGCTTTTTTATTCCGTTACATTAATCCTTTAATAAAAATTTGAGGACAATGTATTGAAATAACTTCATGTATTGAAGCCTTAAAATAGAGAAAGCCGTTCAGTATCCTGAACGGCTTTCTCTATTATTGATCATTAGCTAAGAACACCAAAGGTCCTTAACTAAATCTCTAACTGTTATTTCTTTTTCAATTTCTGCAAACGATCCTTTGCTTCAGGGATGATATCATCATCACCTTCGTAATTTTCGATTACACTCTCCAAGGTACTTCTAGCCTGAACAGCATCGCCTTTACGGGCATAGGTGTCTGCAAGCAGAATAAAGCTTTTTGCAACCCAATAATCATTGTTATCCATGTTATTGATTACATCAAAGGCAGATTCCTGTGCTTTTGTGTATTGTTTCTTGGCATATTGCAATTCAGCTACACGGTACCTAGCTTCTGCACTGGCTGTAGCCTTACTTTTCAGTGCTGCCAGATTCAGCTCCTTCAGTGCAGACTCTGCATTCCCTTCCTTTTCATAGGCTTTGGCGCTATAAAGGTGGGCGGTTGCAATTTCCGCTTCGGTTGCCTTATTGTAATTCTTGATCAGCTCCACATAATTCTGCATCTGCTCATAATCACCGATTTCATAATAACAGATCATCAGGTTGGTAATGGCATAGCCATAGTTATCCTTATAATCTGAATTGAGTTCCAGTTTTTTGAGGTGCACGATAGCTTCGTTGTATTCCTTCAGTTTCAGGTACAGCGCAGCGACAGTCATCAAGGTTTTTTCGGTGTACTGGCTTGTCCAGTCGTTCAAGATGATGTTTAGGTCATGCAATGCTTCCTCAGGACGGTTCGTATGGTATAAACTCACCCCTCTGATGTATCGAGCATGTTTCTCTTGCCTAGGTTTCGGAAATTTATCAAAATAGGCATTGATGGCTTCCACAGCTGGGCCATATTGTCCTCTGTTGAATAAGGTATTACCGGCTTGAAAAGCTAGGTTATCCTGCTCCGCTGGACTTAGGTCAGTGATATTCGTACTGGTGGCATATTGGATATAACTGGTAGCATCACCTTGATCCAGATATATATTTTCTATGGATAGCAAGGCTTGTGAGGCCTCACTGGTTTTAGAGTAATCCTTTACAATTTTCTGAAAGGTAGCCATCGCAGCTTCGGAATCGTCTTTATTGTATTGGACAAGACCAATGGTCATCAACGCTCTCGGAACATAGCTGCTACGTGGATATTTTTCGATCATCTTCTGCAAACCTTCGATTGCAACATCGTATTCACCTTTCACGAAATAGATATACGGGATTTCAAAGGCCACATCATCTGCATAATTGGATCCTGGGAATTTCTCCACTACTGAACGCAAAGTATTGAGCTTGGCTTCATTGTCGCCCTGCAATCCTTGGATAATACCATGTTGGAACAAGGCATAATCCTGATTTGGAGCCTTTTCATCGATCAATTGATCGTAGTATTCATTGGCTTTGCCATAGTTTCGCATGGACAGATAAGAATCCCCTAATCGTGCAATCACATCAAATCGGGTGTTTTTATCCAATCCCCCGCCTTCATATGCAAGAAAGCGTTCAAAGTACTGCGCCGCCACACTATATCTGTTGATACGGAATGCCGAGTATGCCAAGGCATAGTTTGCATAATTGTAAACAGAGGTTTGCTTGGCAACAGGTAACTGAAGGAATTTGGTGAAGTTATCAACCGCTTCACCGTATTTACGGACCTCATACATGGCTTCTGCCTTCCAATAAGTAGCTAATGCTGCCATTTCGGTATCAAACGGGTATTTTTCGGAACGCATGAACATGGAAATACTGTTCTCAAAGGCACGCTCATTGTAAAACTCCAATCCTCTGTAATAGGTTATCTTCTGGTAGACCCTATCGGCAACCTCTTCCCTATTGTCGAATGATTCCAACAGGTAAACAGCAACCTGAAAATTGCTGGATCCCGCCAAAACCTTAGCCATCCTTACTTCTGTAGTCTCTGAACCTTTCTCCTCTTTGTCAAGATTGTCATAGGTCATTTGAATAAATTGCTGGAGTGGAACTAATGATGCTTGGACAGAGTCCAGATCATATAAGATTTTAGCGTAGTTATATAGCGCATCTGCCTTTAGATCTTCGTCGAAACTAAGTCTTGAAGCTTTATAGAATGCGTCACGAGCGCCTTGTTTATCGCCGCTTTCTTGAGCCATATAGCCTAAGGCGATAATGGAACTTTGATAAAAAGCATCTCCCGGCTCTACCTTTTTCAGAATGGAAGTCGCTCTTTCAAATTCCTTACCCCTATAGGCAATAATACCGATTCTGTTGTTGTCTATATTGCTGCCCTTAGCATTAGGATACTTCTGCGGCAGAGGAAAGTGATATGGCTCCTTGAAACCATTCTTCTTAAAATACATCCCCGCTGCAATCTGGCGAAGTTCGACCTCTAAAGCTTTCCGGTCGATGTTCATCTCCGGACTCCGACGCATCTTTACAGCATCCGCCAACATTGGACGGTAATCCCTAACCACCTCAATGGAATCCATGTCCTGTGGTTTCGTCCTTTCCAATGGTTTAGTAGGCACCTGCTCCTTCTTCTCTTCTTGCGCATAGCCTGCCACCAGCATAACGGAAAACGTTCCGGTAAGTATATATTTTAAGTAATTATTGCGAATCCTCTGTTTAAGTATCATTGTTCGTCCGTATTTCATAGCTTTCCCAAACATTCTTTCCTGATGGAAATAATAATGATTTATGTTCTCCCCCTAGAGTGTGATATCCAAAACTAAAAAATTCCTATCACAATCAAGTGGATTGTCAGGAAATAGGCAAACTCAATGCCAATATATTTACATATATTGATTATTAATGCGACAAAGATTTTAATGGTCTTTCGGGAATTGCTATCCTATTTAAAATAGCTGAAAATCAATCATTACTAGACTTTTATTTTGACATGGTATTAACAGATCTTAAACCTTTTTTTCCACTAAGTACTTCCAATATCTTTTGGGTACATGCCTGATGTGAAGTTTAAGGTTTTTGCGTGCTTCTATATTGGTACTTTTGAAATAGGTACTCCAAAGATGTTGATATTCCAATTCTTTAGCGTCGATGTTCAATTCGAGTTCATATGGATTAGGAATGGTATCGTTAATATTACCGGAAACTTCATTGATTTCATTGGCTGAATAATGAAAACCGTAATTCCTCCTTAGATCATATATTAACCAATCTTGGTCGGCATATCTGTTTTTAAAAAATTCGACAATCAACGGGAGCACATTAAAATCTGGTTCAACCACGGCTGTATATAAACCATCGGCTGATTTCACGAAACGAATAAAAGCTTTCATTCGATGTCTTTCGCGACTCACTTTTTTTAGCGTTTGATGAAGCCGAAGTATACTAGGGTCGCCAAAATTGCGTAGATCTAGTTTCTTCTTTTTAAAGAGTTCGATAATAAGCTGGAAAGCATTGAGCCATTCTACAGGGGAATCAGACAAGAAATTATGATAAAACAAGTTTAGATTTTTCCTTTCCACGACCTTTTCCATAGCAGAGAGAACCCTATTATACTTTAAGGGGTCTGTATCAATAGTCCTGTATTCAGGAAACAAGGTACTTTCCATCAAGGATTCCGTTATGGGAACAGCATGAAATTCTTTTCTTTCAAAAGCTTCAAAAACACAGCAGAGATAGCCGGTATAGCTACCATCAAAAATATAATGCATTAAAATAAACTTAATTGGGACATAGAACTGAATTCTTTATTTTGGCTTTCGGGCCCCTGGATTGCCTTTCTAATAGCATCTGGATAAATAAACCCTTGAGTGACCAATGTGTCTTGGCACTGCATAAAATATTTGGCTCGATTAAATGCAATACCCATTTTCTTCAATTGATATTCTTTTAGTTTTCCATATTTCCTGGCTTGAATAATCTTTGCTGCAGATTGCCTACCCACTCCTGGAATTCGAATAATCCAATTGTAGGGTGCAGAATTAATATCCACTGGAAAAAACTGCGGATTCCTTAAAGCCCAGGCTAATTTGGGATCAATTCCCAATTCCAGGTTCTGGTGTTTGCTGTTGAGTATTTCATTTAATGAAAAACCATAAAAGCGCAATAGCCAATCGGTCTGGTACAGCCTGTTTTCACGCTGCAAGGGTGGTGCTGTTCCGACCTGAGGCAGCATGCTATTCGTAGAATTAATTGGGATATACCCAGAATAATAAACCCTTTTTAAGTTGTAGTCCTTATAAAATTCATTTGCTGTTTGCATGATCTGTAGGTCACTCTCTGCTGTTGCACCAATAACCATTTGTGTGCTTTGACCGGCAGGTACAAATAATGGAACTTTTTTGAATGATTTTTTATCCCGTTCTATAGTTTTTATTTCATCCTTCACAATAGCCAATGGTTCTTTTACGGACTGATGGTCTTTTTCTGGAGCTACCAATTTAAGGCCTGCCTCTGTAGGGATCTCCAGATTGACACTCATCCGGTCCACATAGAGCCCAGCTTCTTTAAGAAGAGATTCACTCGCTCCTGGTATTGCCTTTAAATGGATGTAACCATGAAAACGTTCTTCTGTTCTCAGTTTTTTAACAACCAACATCAACCTCTCCATGGTGTAATCTGCAGACTTAAAGATCCCTGAGCTCAGGAACAACCCTTCAATGTAATTTCTACGATAGAAGTTCATGGTAAGATCTACAACCTCTTTTACTGAAAAAGAAGCTCGCTGAATATCATTGCTACGCCTGCTCACACAGAATGAACAATCATAGATACAATAGTTAGTCATCAGGATTTTTAATAGTGAGACACAACGGCCATCTTCCGTATAAGTATGGCAGATCCCACTTGCTGAAGAATCTCCAATCCCTCCTGTATTTCGTCTTTTGCCCCCACTCGAACTACAACTTACATCGTATTTCGCTGCATCAGCTAAAATATTCAGCTTATCATCAAATCCAAACATTCGCTTTACCCTTTCTTGGAAACAAATTTACTAATATTTTTAGTAAAATATGCAAGCAACTTTTGAAATAGAACTTATATCGGAACAATTAGCGTCGATAGCTGTTGAATATTAAAACGAATAGTTATGGCACAAGAAAACTTAAATAATCAAGAAGCGATAGAAAAATTGAAATCCATAGTCGATCAAATAGATATTGGCATATTATGTTCTTTCAACGAAAATTCTGATTATCCGCATGCAGTTCCGATGAGTAGGCAGGAAGTGGATAAGGAAGGAAATATTTGGTATATCTGTTCAGCAGAAAGTGATACCTATAAAAATCTGGATAAATCTCCTCTAGTATCTGTACTGTATTCAGATCCCAAAAACTTTACTTTCTTAAGTATCAATGGAAAGGTTATTCTTACAAGAGATCAACAAAGAATTGATAGATATTGGAACAAAATGATGGAGGGATGGTTTGAAAAGGGAAAAGAAGATCCAAATATTCGGTTAATAAAGGTTCTACCTGCCGATGCACACTATTGGGATTCTGATACCAATATGATCCTTACCCTAGTTAAAATGGTAAGAAACTCAATATCCGGAAACAACGAAAGCATCGGTAAAGAGGGAGATCTCAATATTTAAATCCATAGAGCCAAGAATAATCCTTGGCTCAATTTTTTCGATCAATTCCACCTAGGATTAACTTCTTTCGTTCTCCGCTGTATTCCCCTTCATTCAAGGTATTTTCTCCTTCCTTAAAAAAAGACTTGCTCCTACAGACACTTTTTTGAAGTCTATACCGTCATTAACAAAAACATATTTCATTAATAAAATTGAATCCTTAGTTAGATTAAATATTTTCTTATTACTTTGCAACATATTGGTCTTTATTTGACCAGTAAATTCCTATTAGATTTCCCAAGATTTAGTAAGCTATTAATAAATGAATGTAATGAGGTGTGAAGATGAAAAAATACAATTTCTTGGTACAATCCAGGATGTAGGATTTTTTATAGTACTCAATAAGGATGGTACGGTAAAGGCGTATAGTGAAAATAGCCGCCAAATATTTCCGGATATAGCCTTTAATAAAACTATTGACTCCCTCTGTAAAGACTTCTTCCTGTCTGACCCCATTTGTAAAGCAAACATTCATAATGAATTAAAAGAATTAAACCATGGTTCTGTTTCAAAAAGAAATACCAGTCTTGTTGAAATTGGAAACAAGCATTACTATTTAAGCTTATTCAAATTTGAGGATTCTCTTTATTTAGAATTCGAAATATGTCGAAATAGAGCTCACAATATTAACTGGATTTTAAACAATAAAATGATTGAAATCCAAGAAGAGGACGAACAGGTTTGGGCCACACTGACCAAAGTGATCTCCGATCAACTCCACTTTGACCGAGTGATGGTATACCGGTTTAATGAAGATAAAAGTGGTGTTGTAGTTGCTGAATCCTTAGGTAATACCAAGCTGGAATCGTACTTAGGATTAAACTATCCTGAATTTGATATCCCTAGGCAAGCTCGGGAACTCTACAAGAAAAAACATTGCAGATTTATCGTCGACACCGAAGATCCAGGCTCTACTATCCTTTCTGAAAATCCAGAAGAAATTGACCTTAGTGGGGTTTCTATACGAAAACTGTCCCCTATCCATCTTCAATATCTAAAAAATGCAGGGTTTCGTTCCAGCATTAGCTTTTCCATCATCATACAAGATGAACTCTGGGGCTTAGTATGTTGTCAGAACGAAAGTCCCGCACATATTGACCTAACCATACGTGACTTTGCCTTATTGGCTACCAATTTTGCTGCAAATAAATTCCAGCGTTTAGAGGAGAAAGCAAAGACGCAATATTTAAGGGAAGTACAGCAGATTGAACTCGTCATGAAGGAAAAGATCTTGCTAAAGAAAAAAGTCTTTCCTGAATTAAAGAATTTCGCCAATTCCTTACTGGAATTCTTAGAATCTGATGGAATTGCTATTGGTTATGAAGGATCCATTTATCTGGAAGGATTTCACCCTAACAAGGAAGTGCTCAGGTCTCAACTATCCCAAATTACAAGCTTAGCTCAAGACCATGTTTTTCTTACCCATTCCCTATCAGACTATCCAGAAATATTCGAGGCATTCGAAAAGGACATTGTAGGCATTGCATTTGCCGAAGTTGATATCCAAAAGGATTTTTTTATCATTTGGTTCAGAAAAGAAATCGTGGTTGAAAGGTCGTGGGCCGGAAAACCCGAAAAACATTTTGAACATGATAACGATACCCATATTCTAAAACCTTCTCCTAGAACATCCTTTGATGTATGGAAAGATCAGGTCAGAGGGACTTCTAAAAAATGGAGTTCTAAGGATATACATTTTATTTCAAGGATAAGGGAACTATTGCGCGATTCCATCCTTCAAAAATCCGGAGAAATAGAATCGCTCAATAAACAGCTTATTGAAATGAATAATGCCTTAGATACCTATGCCTATACCATCAGTCATGATTTAAAAAATCCACTTTCAGCCATTAAGGTGTCAACAGAATTCTTACAATATAGGCAGGATGTCAAACCAGATATGTTGAAGAAAATGACCACTAATATTTTAGATTCCGTGGATATAATCCTCAATATGCTCGATAAAATCCATCAATTTTCAAAGGCAAGTTCCTTTAAGTTTACAAGAGAGACCATTGACCCAGAATCTTTTGTTCAGGAAATCATAGATGTCAGCAAACAACGATTTGGTTCCAATAACGTACAGGTCGAGGTCAAGCAATTACTACCAGTTTTTGGAGAAAAGACTTTGCTTTACCAATTGTTCCTAAACTTAATTGGAAATGCCATCAAGTACTCTTCCAAATCTCAATCGGCTTTGGTAATGATAGACTCCCTTCAGACAGACAATGGCGTGATCTATACCATTAAGGACAATGGGATAGGCATTGCAGAGGAAGAATTGAAAACCATCTATGAAATGTTCAAGAGAATGTCCAATGCCAAAGGGTTTGAGGGATCTGGTGTAGGGATGGCAATCGTAAAGAGAATTACGGATAAATTAGGGATAGATATTACGATCAAAAGTAAAATTGGAGAAGGAACAATCATTAAATTAATGTTTCCTAACCAACCTATTGGACAGTAAGGGATTACCTTTTGATGTATCCCCATGTAAGACAGTATTTCTATCCAGAAAACACCATGGGGTATCTATAAGATATAAAAGGATAACAATAAATAAAATAGCCCCGACCTAAAGGTCGGGGCCATTTTATTTCACTTAATAATAACCTACTTATTGTATTTTGCTTCGAAGGCATCTGAAGCCTTGTTCACATTATTCGCAGCATCCTCAAACGCTTTATTGATATCATCCAATAACTTGGTTTCCGTAGCTGGATCTTCAACATTGTTCTTACGGATTTCGATCAATTTAGGATAAGCATCCGTTACGATTTTTTGGTATCCCTTTAAGCCATCCACGACAGCTTTCTGAAATTCACCGTCTCCGTTAAAATCACCAAGATCTTCTACTTTTTTGATATCAGCAGTTAATGCTTTTTCCCATTCTGCACGTACGGTTTCTGCTTTGGCATAATCCGCCGAGGTCATTGCTGAGTTCATATTGGCAATATGTGACTCATTCTCATTGATCACAGTAATGATTGAATTGTTGTACTCCGCTGCATTCTTCGAGCTAGATCCACAACTTCCTAGGGTCAATGCGCCTAATACGGCTAGGCATGCAAAAGATTTTCTTATCATAATATGCTTTTTTATTTTTTACTTGTTTTCAAATCCAATAGTGAAACATACTTTCAAATTGTTATTACAAATTTATTCCAAAAACAAGTGCATACCTATAGCTGAAATCAGGGATTTTTTAATAATACTTTAATTATTCAACTGCCAACCCGTCAATCAGGCCAAAAACCTTAATAATATGACTTCAAAATCAATCTTTTTGCCACTGATTTTTGCTAGTAAGCTATAGAATCCAATTGAAAGTTCATATCCTTCCAATTACTCATGGCAAATACCAAGTCAGCATCGGCTTGAACCTGTATGCTCTTCATCAGTTGCGATTTTATAGCTTTTGTAGCATCCATTACGGTAGCTTCAACAGATACCTCGGAAATCATCTTTGGATTAGCAAATCGACAGAAGCTTAAGTCGGGAGCCAAGGTCATGTCCACATCTTCGGTTTCATGCAATTGCAATCCCTTTATGCTGATACTTCGGATTTCATTTTCAATGACCCTAGAAAAGGTCAGTCCCAATGGTTTATTCCTTTGGCTCTTTAGCCTAATCTGAGTAGCATCTGCATTGACCATCAAGATATCGCGTTCATCCTTCTTGGTTTCTATGTTTTCCAGCTTTATCATCGCTCCATCCGGCATGATACTATTGTACGTATAGCTGCCATTTGCAGTGCCTTTGATATTGCGGGTCAAGCTCTGTCCAAATGGCAACAAATAAGCCCCAGGGATAAGATAACAAGGATGACTGTTTGGAATATCACTAAACAGCTTTCCATCAAAGTTACCGGTCTTTCTACCTTCAGCATCGGTAACTTCTATATCCGCTGGGCTCAACAAAAAGTCTAAAATAAAAGTGCTCAGCCCAAAAGGTCCAGAAAACGGCATGTCATGATCCGCTAGATTATAGGCTCCATTGCTCATCGTAGCTAAGGTAATACCGTTACTTAAAGTGAAGCCCGCCTTCTTGTTGTAGCTATATCGCAATTCTCCATCTTCTAAAGAAAAAGTTAGGAAACAATCTTCATTATCATGGTTATTGCAATCCCATACTTTTAGCTGTACGCCATCCAAGCTGTTGATCGTTGTTTTTCCATCAGCCGAAAGCTGCGCTCCGGGATGATTGTCAGGATAAATAAATTTATATGGGAAGATACAATGGGAATCACTCAACTTATCAAAATAACCACTATCCCAAACCTCACCCGAAGGAACAAAAAACAACATTGGTGAATTATTTCGGTCACATCCTTTCAAGAAGGTGGTTTCAATCTGCCTTATGGCAGTTTCAATATTCTTACCTGCCCTTCTTCCACAATCATGAAAATAAAGCAAAGATTCCTTGCTCAATAACTTGCCATGTATACCGGTAAGTTCAGTCATAATATCTGCCTGCGGAATGGTGGAGATATTATTGTTTTCATTGAACAGGTTATCGGCAACCTTGGCCGACATCGATGTACAGAATCCAGTAGCTAATCCACCATCTCCCTTCCCTTTCAGGAAGTAATAATAAAAGGCGTAAAATGCGGCGGTAAGGATAGGATGTCCAAATATTGGGTCGATCGTCTCATGCCAAACTTCTGAACTTCCGAAGGTTGCCTTAAAGGTGTCCCAACTTGGCTTACCGATGTTAGGATTATGGAATCCTAAATTGTTGTGTCCATATTTAAAGCGAATTTCAAGAATACCTTTCACCTTGGCAACACGGATATTACTGCGCATACCATCAGGATTCTGAACTTGAAGAGATTTTTCACTTCCCACCTGCATTCCTTCATCGACTCCTACCATGGTAAAACTCAGTTTTTTTCCAGCATTCGAAACCGTGGTAGGTAGACTCTGACCATTGACCAATATCGCTGCTCCATCCAAAAATGCTTTTCCTGTGACCTCCACCAAAGAACCTGGAATCAGTCCGTTTACAAACTCATCCAGTTGAGGTTTGATCCGAACGATGATGCGATTACTTTCCTGATTATCTGAGGCTCTCCTAAAAAATATCACCTTGGCCCCACCCTTCGCATCGGCTGGCATGGTCACCTCCATTGTACCATCAGGAAGCAGGTTTTTCGCCAAGGTTACAGTTCCATCATAAATAAAGGTATCAGCACTCGTAAAGACATTACCTTTGAGGATTATTTTATCACCTGGAAACACTTCATAGGTGCTTGCGGAAGTAATAAATGGCAGGGTCATCTGTTCATCCCAATCAGCTTGAGTGAATTGGAAAAAATCATTTTCCCCATCCTGCCCAATATATTGGCCCAAGGGACCATCAAAACCACGTTGTCCTTTCGCTCCCGTATCTCCTGCCCTGGCACCATGACAATCCTCTCCATTTCCTGGTCTACCACCCTGTCCACCATCACCACCCTCCGCTCCGGGACCTCCAAAACCTGCCTGCCCACCTTGGTTTTTCCATTTAAAACTTTGTTGGGTAACAGATTGTTCCAAAGTTCCTATAAGTACGCCGATGGAAATATTACCGGCATTCCCTCCTCCTCCACCAATTCCCCCATTTCCACCGTTGCCACCGTCTCCACCGCGACCACCATTGCCCCCTTCACTATAGCAAGAACCCCAAAACCACGCTTTTCCATATCGTCCACCTTCTCCATTGCCACCATTTCCACCGCGTTGTCCCTGACCCCCTTGAATACCGTTTTCACCATTCAAATCTATATTTGGAAGATTCTTCAAATCCTTTACCCATAATTTTAAATTGGGTGCATTTCTGCCTGCCGCTCCATTTTGCCCAACCATGCCATCAGCTCCACGACCACCTCGCCGTCCGGTATGGTTATCATAGTCCCGACTCCGTGGTGAACGGTTATAATTTGGTAAACCATTCAAATAAGGATCATCCGTGCGTGCCGGAGTAAATCCACCAGGTCTTTTCCAAATAATCCATGCATCCGGCCCACAGATCAACTCTTCCGCATATATCGTTAGAGTCTCCACATCAGCAGAAACCTCCAAATGCACATTGGTTAAATCAATCTTTTTGGCAATGATGACCGTCTCCCTTTGCCCGATTACAGATGGGCCTCCCATGACCTGATAACCTTCCGTCAAAGTAGGCCATAATGAAGGATTTATCGCTTCAAAGGTTTTCCTGAAATCGGTCTTGTTAGCTAATTCTATTTTTCCATCGGTTTCCTTAAAAAGATCCTTCCACTTTATCCCTATGGGCTGTGGATTGGTAGTGCCTAAATTAATACTTCTCCTCCTGGTTCCTCCTCGCCCAAGTATTTTAGGGACTGTAGTTTTCTTGATATCGAAATGTTTGAAGCTCTTGGCATTCCCCAATTTATTATTCAACATATCCACTTTGGAGGTAATGGTTGCCGAATTGAAGGCCTCTGATACAGACTCCCATCTAATCGAGTCTAAAATAGATCTCTTTCTCCCAATCAATACATCGCCTGGCTTAACACTTTTACTGCCTTCCAGCTTCAAGGTACCCAAATCATCGATAGACTTAATCCCTAAGGACTGCATGACCTGCTTGATCCTTTTTAACTGACTTCTTCCTTCATTAAAATCTATATGGACTAGGATATTTTGAATATCTAAAGCTGATTTAATCTTTTGCGAAATGATGCTCACCTCTTTTGCCCTTTCCTGCAGCAAGCTTGAGCTAATCGCACCATTTTCCATTTCTAATTTAGCAATACTCCCTTTGAAAGAACTGGCAGAACCATTAAAGGAACCCCCTAAACGGAATTGCTGTTTGCCCCAATTATTTATTTTGCCCATATTGGCATCAGAGGCCACAACTTTCCCGTTGACTTCCAATTCAGCCTTTCCATCGGCATATTTTAACACGCGGATGGTACTAGCCCTACCTTCTGGCATTGGTTCGGAACTCATTAAGCTTTTCACGCCTTGATCACTTTCCATTTCAGTGACCAAATTTCCGTTAGGATCCAAATAAAGAGAGATCGGTTTGCCCTCACTCTCAAAAATCATCTGTTTATTTCCATTTACCTGGTCTGGAGTAACCTCCAATGTCAAGGTAAATTCATTGAGCTGATCTTCCGGTATATCTAATTCCATGTCTACATGCGAATCAGAAAGCTTCATAGTCGTCCCTTCCAAGGCAACATCTCCCACTGTTTTCCAATTCAGATTTTTGAGCGCTCCGGTATCAGGAAGTATCTGACCTTCCCTAACCTTAAATGAAAACAAGTTTTCCATGATAATTTTGTTTAATTAGTAGTAAGAACCAAATTATCTATTGATAAAAATGGAACCTTAAAACTACTGGTTAAACAGCAGCAAAAACCTGATTATGAGTGAATAGCAACCATGAATGAGTGAAGTGGCAAAAATACTTAGGGAATGATACAACAAATTGAAATACAGCGCATTACCTATATTAATCTATTTGTAATCAAGAAGAAACAAATAAAAAGATTCAAGTAAATAATCATGATTTTATTCCAACAAAACCACATCCTTTCGAGGCTTCAGCAATAAGATACTTTCCTCATTCAAATTCCTTTTCAACTCCTCATTTTCATGCTCATCCAAATGTTGGTATTGAAGTTTAAATTGTTTGCTATTATTTCCAAATCGCCATTCCATAATCTTGCATTTACAGGCTGCATTGTCCTGTGTATTTTTGATTTCCGACAAGCGTCCATCATCTGCCAACTTTTTATATAGATTGCGTATGGCAATGATTTCATCCCTATTGTCTGATTCAAAGCTCCAGGTTGCAGACAATGCAAGCATACTCCTATTCAAGCTATCCAATCTTGCCAAGGAATGACTTGGCGACAGGACTTCCCCATTTTTCTTTCGCTTCACATAACTATGGATCGACACGACCGACGGCGAATTGTAGACCATATAGCCATAATGATTGATATTAGCTCCATGACGAATAAATTCAAACCTACCGTCATGGTACTTCACCTCGACGATATTGTTAACAAATTGACGGAACCGTCCCGGTTCATTGGATCTAGCTTGAGGCGCTCCAGTATAGTACAGCCATATGCCAGATAAGGCTTTTATTTCAGCCGATGTAGGTCTATAAGCAGTTTCAATTTCCTTATTTCCACCAAATTGAAGTATTGTAATTCCTAATATCAGGATAAGGACAAAACTCGATACAAGTAGGATGATTAGCCTTTTAGACTTCAGCAGCAAATTTCTTTGATGCAAAGACCTGCGAGTATCCCTTGCTGCACCTTGATTTTCTCGAAATGCTCCAGCCCCTTTGCCCGTAAGATAAATTAAACATGCATCGATCAGATATGGTCGAGGCTTATTGACGATCCCAAAGTATGCATCTTTCAATTGACCACCGGTAATATCATATTTTCGATTTGGATATCTTAGGTTAGCCTGCATATCTTCTTCATATTCCTCATGCAACAGATCCGATGAGGTATACGGCAATTGTTTGCTGATTTCACTCAAGACCTTGGCCAATTTCACATAATTTTCCCTATTGGTATTTTTATTGATGATATCGCCGGTATCTTTTTCATACTTTTCAATCACCCGTTCAATCAAATCAATCAAATCATCCTTGTTAGATAAAATCGCCATACATTTTTGATTATTAAGCCCTTAGTTCTTTCGGAAATATTTCGGAAAGCCAATTCCAGCTTTAGGAATCATTCCGAAACCCTTATTTCCATTTATTTCCTGGATAGATCATTAATTTGCAACCCAATTGTAAAGATAAATATTTTATCAATGATTAATTTTTTGTTTCTTAAAATATATCTTCCTAAATAATCAATTAAAATAAATCTGGTATGCTAAGTATTATTGGCTTGATAACAATCCTGGTAATTGTTATTCTTTTGATGGGTAAGCGGTTTTCTCCCATTGTCGTTCTGAGTATTGTCCCGCTATTGGCTGCACTGCTGGCAGGATTTTCCCAAAGTGAAATTGCAACCTTCTATACCGAGGGAATCAATAAGGTAACTGGGATTGCTGTCATGTTTATTTTTGCAATTCTCTTTTTTGGGATCTTGCAAGATATCGGATTTTTCGATCCACTTATAAATTTTGTCCTGAAAAAAACGGGTTCCAATCCGATAGCCATCACTTGCGGTACGGTTATAATAGCTGCGATAGCCCATATTGACGGTTCTGGAGCTTCAACTTTCCTATTAACGATCCCTCCTTTGCTCCCCATCTATCAACGCCTAAAAATGAGCCCCCATTTGCTGCTCCTGTTGGTTGGTTTAAGTGCTGGAGTCATGAACCTTATTCCTTGGGCAGGACCAATGGGCCGTGCCGGAATTGTTCTGGAAATGGATCCCTTTGAATTATGGAAACCTTTGATTCCCATACAGATCATGGGCTTATTGCTAGTCCTGATGATGGCCATTTATTTTGGTTGGCGAGAGAAAGTGAAGAACAATGGAAAATTGGTTGATCTAACCCTTGAAGAAGCAAATCCTGAAATAAAGGAACATAGCACACATATAGACAAAGAACATATTAAACCCCTTTGGATAAACAGTCTGATTGCTCTATTTATCTTCATATTATTGTTCTCCGGGATATTGCCACCAGGATTAATATTTATGTTGGGATGCAGTATCATCCTCTTTTTAAACTTTCCCAAAAAAATCAACAGATGCAACGGATAAAAGCCCATGCTCCCAATGCCTTATTAATGGCCTCCATCATTATTGTTGCCGGTTCTTTTATGGGTATCCTCAGCGAAAGTGGAATGCTGGAATCCATTGCCAATGATCTTGTGAAAGTCTTACCAAAACAGGCCGTTCCCAATCTACATTATATCATCGCCTTTCTCGGCGTCCCAATTGAACTCTTGCTCAGTACAGATGCGACCTATTTTGCTCTATTTCCTGTTATCGAACAGATCGTATCGGAATATGGAGTCGATAGCAGCAGGGCAATCCAGTTTATGATGGTAGGAAATATTGTAGGTACATTTATTTGCCCATTTGCACCAGCCGTTTGGTTGGCAGTGGGATTAGCCAATGTGGAACTAGGAAAATATATCAAATATGCTTTCTTCTGGGTATGGGCTTTTGGACTGGTCTTGTTGCTCATTATGTACTTATGGATGTAGATATAAATCAGAACCATCCTGAAATAATTCTATCCCATACGAAAAATGGATCTCTATCGGTTATTATTCCGATAGAGATCCATCCCTCTGGTCAATCCATAAATACCTTTTATTCCACCCTCAATCCATATTTATTTATCATTTTATTTAGCCAAGCATCCTTTTCCTCAAAAGTGGAAAGCGTACCTTCTTCATCGTTTTGCTCCAAACTTTCTATGATTTCATCAACGTATTTCAAATCCAGCGCTTTGGCCACCTTACGGATTTCATCGTCCTCCCATTCGTTTTCCCACCAAAAAGAAACCTCGTCCAACCATATCCCATCCCAGGTATAGGCATGTGGATTTTCTATTCCTTGCTCCAAATCATAAAGAATAAATCCTGATCGCGAAACATCATAAGCCAATATCTGTGAACTATTGAATTCTAAAATTGGCATAAATCGTTCCACATGATAGATTTCTCGTCCTTCCTCACTTAATACAAAAATCGAATCAGGTTTATGATAATTATATTTCATCAGTTCATCTATCTCCGGATCTGAAATATTCTCATTGAAAATTTCTGAAACCAATGCCGGTAATTTAAGCGATTTGATCAATTCTAAGGATTCCTTTTCCAATCTGTTTTCCATAGTAAACTAGCTAGTGTGTTAATATTAAATCGTTATCAAGCATAAAATAATCATTTATGTTCAATTTATTGGATTTTAAGTAAATATTAACGGCTGTCTCAGCGCGTCATTACGACTTTCTCCACCTAGATTAGCAAAATGCTAGACAATTAAAAAAACACTAAATTTTTAATAACATTTTAACTATTACGAAACAATAACATATTTTTGCACAAACTTTTTGAAATGAAATATATCCTCATCTTTATATTATTCTTTATCAGCTCCTTAACTTATGGCCAAAATCTTTCACTTGAGCAAATCATTATGCTTAAAAAGATGAATGCTGACCAAAGCAAAAATTATCTTCAGAAGAAAAACTGGAAAATAGTAACCTTAACCAAAGAACAAGAAAACATTTTAATGGTATTGACCTATAAACCAGAAAATGACTCTGAGTATATGGCCAATAAAATTGGAGGATTCGCCAAAAGTCACTTTACCAAGAAAAATGAAGAGACAAGAATATATCTTTTAATCACGCCTCAAAAAGTTATAAAAAGTATCTCCATGGATATCTATAACCCTCAAATCTTTAAAAAATACCGTTTAAAATTAAAATCTAACAAGTACTATTTATCGGATAACTACTTTAGGGGTGAGAAGATGATACAACTTTATAAAGGAAAATCCAGTGTAATCCATATAGTGACAACAAAAGTAAGAAAGGCCAATTACCAAAAAATTAATCTATGGAAATTCAGCATTCTGTCCAAGGATTACTATTACGACAACTTTGCAGACTGAAGGGATAAAAAATGGCCGTTTATTGCTAAACGACCATAACCTAATTAATCTAATAATTATCTAAACTTAACTAACGCTCTTCCTTAATACCCAATTACATCAATTTCAGCAAGATGAGTGGATGCTTGATTGTTGAAATTATCCTTAATATTGATCTTGATCTTTTTCAGGTATTGCGCTGGAACTGCAAATTTCTGCATCTCGATTTCTGTTCTTTCCATGACTTGATCAGCAGCCAGGGTTTTCCAAGTGGTTCCATCGGTGCTACCTAAAATATCAAAAGTTTTAAAGCCATTGGTATTATTCTGCCTTCTGGTCAAACCAATCTGAGTGACATACAGATCTTCCTTGAAATCAACCTCTACCCAATGCGGGAACTTAGGTTCACTTCCTTGCCATTGCGTATGCCAGAACGTATTGATGCTGTTATCAACCACAAATTTTACCTTACCATTTGATTCCCCCTCTCCAGTCAGCTCCTCAGAATCTGCCTTAGCCTCCCATTTTGCTTTTGGAAGAACCTTCTCCACTACCGCTGCATAATATAGAATGGTTTTCCCAGTAGGGAAAAAGGAATATCCTTGATCATTCGTGGCCGTTAGAGCCAACATATATTCCTTGCTCAGATCAAACTTCTTAGGATTGTAGGTCAGTGTCAGATATTCAGAACTGGTCTTCCCCTTCGGGATCACGACAGACTCCTTATCGATATTGAAACTTCCTGCAGGAAATGGCAATAGCAACTCCTGTCCATTGATTTCACGGATCTTATTGACACTGTCCAAGGCTTTTTGGTCTTGGGCAAAGCTTACACGCAGATCTTCAGCTGGTAAACCTACGCCACCATAATTAACCCTAAACTGGTCCTTTCTTTCATCGATCTGAGGAAAAAGTACAAGGTCTTGTCTGCCATCAGTAGCCTTCTGTACATTTAACTTAGCTTCTTCTCGGGTATCGTTCAATTCTTCATAGGTTGGAATGTCTTCCTTACAGGAAACCATGGCCAATAACCCTATACAGATTGCAATAAATGATTTATTATTCTTTTTCATAAATTTCATGATTAATAGCCTGGAATCTGTACCAATTGTTTATTACGGTCAATTTCCATTTGATGCCAAGGCATAAAGTAATTTTTGTCCTCCCATGGTGCTCTCAATACTGCTGGCACTCGTTTATGGAAATCAGGATTATTGATAGCCGAACCTTTGGTCATATCCATACCTTCATAATTTCCACCTTGTCTGTAACCATCTTGGTCAGCAACTTTCCATCTTCTTACATCAAAATAACGCTTTCCTTCAAAACACAACTCAACTCTACGCTCCGTACGGATCTCCTGTCTTACTCGCGCTTGTGATAGACCTGATGTCAAGGCTGGAAGTCCACCTCTGGTTCTTACCTTATTCAAGTAAACCAATACATCTGGATGGTTAGGTTGTGCTTCATTCAATGCCTCAGCATAATTTAGATAAAGCTCCGATAACCTGATCAACATGGCTGCACGGTTAGTGGCATTCGATGGGTCCACAGAAAATGATGGGTGAATGTTCTTTCTAGCGGTATAACCTGTTTTAGGCCAATCCCTAGGGGCACCATTTTTACCTGAGTTACCTGTTGCGAAAAACTCTACCCATTTCATCCCTGATTTTGGAGCTCCTGGAATCAATGATCCATTAAAAGTGATGTAGGAATAGAACCTTGGCTCTCGGTCCATATACATTTTATTGGTTCCTTCTGCATAGTATCTAGTCTCTGCACTGGAATAGGTATTTTCGTTATACGTGCTGCTTTGTTGGATAGTCTGTCCATTTTGCATCCTGAAATCATCCACTAACTCTTGAACAACGGCCAATCCATTGTAAGCTGTACCCGAGATCGCTCTTGGCGAAGCATGGATTTCCCATTGGTAGCGGTTGGTATTTGGACGCATCCAAATTCCTTCTTTTTGGTACCCGTCCCAAAACACATCTCTAGTGGAAAGAAAAGCTGTTTCAAAATCGTTGGCACCCGTTTTTACAAATAAGGCCTTACCATTCGCTTCAGCTAGATCTATTGCCACTTTTGCTTGGGTAGCTGCCTTTTGCCAACGTGAAGCATCATAAGTAGGATTGATCAATTGCTTTCCATCTAAGTTTCTCCAATTGGCCATAGCCGTATTACCGTTATAAAGCGGACTGGCATGGAACAATAGGATTTCAGATTTTACAGCTTCAGCGACCATTTTATTGATTCGACCTAATTGTGTACCATCCGCTGTAGTTGTTCCCATTTGGAAATGTTCAACTGGAAGGTCTTTGATCGATTCATCTATCTGTGCAATAACAAAAGCAACCGACTCATCCCAAGAACTTCTAGGAATCTGATAATTCTCTCCAGCAGCATCTTCGCTGATCAAAGGGAGGATGACCGCCGGTCCATGCATTTTCATTACCGACCAGTAATAAAAAGCTCTTAAGAATTTCGCCTCCGCTTTATATTCTTTCACCAGTGTAGCACCATTCTCTGCTGACAATAGTTCTGTACAGCGGTCAACATTATCTATGAAAATCTGAGCCTGTCTGATTTTATTGTAATAAGTGACATACATGGTATTTACATTATCAGCTGATAATGCTCCTGAATTCGCTGGGAATTCCTGCCAATTGGATACATCCATTTCATCAGTGATCGCTGACCAGAAGAACGAGTAAGGCTGATTCCAAACATCTTGGATCGGAGAATACAGACCTCCCCAATAGTTTTCTGTTTGAGCACGGTTGGAAAAAATGGTTTCAATATTCAATAGGTTGTCCGGTTGTGCATCGAAGAACTTATCGTTGCAACTGTTCATGGACATCGTCGTTGCAGCAAGCAACAACATGCACGTAATTTTTTTATAATTGATTTTCATGGCTGTTCTTATTTAAAATTTAGTCTTATCCCCATATTGTAAACTCGTGTAATAGGATAAGCCGCTCCTCTACCATCTCCCATTTCTGGATCCCAGAAATCCCAGTTTGAAATCGTGAACAAATTGGTTCCATTCAGATAGATCCGGAACTTAGAAACACCAATTTTATCCAACCAAGATCTGTCGGTAAAGTTGTAACCAAATTCGGCTTGCTTCAAGCGAATGAAATCCGAACGGTGCAACCAATATGTACTTCCATAATAGTTGGTCGTAACGGTTTCATTAGTCGATAATCTTGGGTATAAAGTTTCTTTATCAGGGTTATTTGGATCCCAACGGTCTAATAGATTGGTGTACATGTTTCCGTAAGTCGCACCTTGCGAGAACGGAGTCACCGCAAAACCACTTGCATAGTTAAGATCCACCAAACCAGAGCCTTGGAAGAATAAGCTCATATCAAATCCCTTAAATCCTCCACCTAATGTAATACCATAAGTCAGCAATGGAGTTGATCCATAACCAATGGCCGTTTGATCATTGGAGTTAATGATTCCATCACCATTTAAATCCTTGTATCTGATATCCCCTACGCGTACATCACCTGCTTGAGATGCTGAGTTTGCAATTTCCTCATCCGTCTTGAATAAACCTTGATCAATGTATCCGAAACGTTGAGAGATACGGTGACCTTCTCTGTTCAGGTACGGGAATGCCCATGGTGGTAAGTTATCTTTCACAGCACGGTTAGAGTTATAGTTCATAGTACCTCTTGCCATAAAGAAACCATTGGTCATTTGCTTGTTGTACTCCAAGGTCAAGTCGATACCCTTATTGGCAGTCTCACCGATATTTTTGTAAGGAACGTTTCCAGAATTAAATCCCGATACATAAGGAATATCCAATCCTTGCATCAAGATACCTTCTCTATCTTCCTTGAATAACTCAGCAATGAATTGCAATTCGCTATTGAATAGGTTGATCTCGAATCCGATATTATGTCTGTAGGAAGTTTCCCAAGTTACATCGCCACGCATCAAGGATTCTACATAACCCGTAAATCCTCTTTGAGATCCTGGAATACCAAAATTATAGGAACCACCTTCTTGAGCAAATCTTGTTAGGTACAAGAAACGGTTTCCAGTATTCGAGTTCCCTGAAGATCCATAGGAGTAACGCAATTTCAAGTGATCGATATGGTCCTTTAATGGTTCAAAGAATTCCTCATTCGAAATCACCCAGCCTAAACCTACGGAAGAGAATAGACCAAAACGGTTATTGGGCGTAAAGTTGTCTGATCCAGAATAAGAGAAGTTGGATTCAAATAGGTATTTTCTGTTGTAAGCATAAGTTGCTCTTCCCACCAATGCTCTATTTCTGTAAGGAATAGCCGCTTGATACGAACCTACATTGGAAGCCGCATCTGAGAAATCGGTTTGGTTGAACAACAATAAACCGCCAACTTCATGGTCTCCAAATGCACGGTTATAGTTCAATGAAGCTTCAGCATATAGACGACGGGTTGATGATCTTCCCAATCCAAAGTTTAAGTCTGGAGATCCTGCATCCGTCAAGTTCAAGATCAGGTTGCCTTCATCATCTCTTCCTTCAGCAAAATAAGACGGCAGGTTTCTCACCCTGGAAAGAACGGATTGAACCGTAGCATCAAATGCGAATAACCCATTAGCACTCAAACCTTCCGTTAAAAACCCTAATTGTTGGGTCAATCTCAGGTTGGAACGAACCACGTTATCATATCTGTTATTGATACCCGATTGGGTCAAAGCCTTAAATGGGTTTTCTGTTGCACCCTTCACAAATGGCCATGAGCCATCCGAATATTGAACTGGAATTACATGTGGTGAGGTCTGCGTCGCCAAAGCGAAAATATAGTCCCTACCCCTTGCCGGTTCATTATAGTTTTTCAAGAAACCATTGATACCAAAATCAATCTTGGTATTTGGGGTTACATTGACGGTCAAATTACTGGTGAAGTTAAATCGATCTTCTTTCAATGCTGAATTGTAGGTGTCAATATCTTCAGTCCTGAACTGACCGGTTTCGTTGTAATAGCCTAAAGACAGATAATACTGGGCAATATCTGCACCACCGGTAATATTTACGTTTGCTCTGTTATTGGTTGCATTATTCTTGAAAAGCACATCGTACCAATCCACATTTGGATATAGATCTGGATCGGCACCAGTTCTGTGCAATTCAATCCTTTCTGGAGTATAGAAAGGTTGTTTACCACGCATGGTCAAACCTTCATTGAACAATTCCATAAAGGTCGGTCCATCTACGAAATCAGGCAGGTAGGTAAATCCTGTGATCCCCTGTTGCAGTTCGGCAGAAATGGAAGGTTTACCAGCCTTACCTTTACGGGTATTGATGATAATTACCCCATTCGCACCTCTCGTACCGTAAACAGCAGTAGCGGTTGCATCCTTCAGGATGGTGAAACTTTCAATGTCCTCTGGATCGATATTGTTGATATCACGATCTGGAACTCCGTCGACGATCAATAATGGTGACTGTGGTGAACTCGCAAAGGTCGATACCCCCCTCACAAACAGGTTTGCACCACCAGAACCAGGACCTCCACTGCGTTGCGTCGCAACAACCCCAGCCAAACGACCGGCAATAGCTGTCGTTAAGTTAGCAACCGGGACCTTTAGCTCTTCTCTCTTGATAGTCGCTTGCGAACCCACATTACTCTCTTTCTTCTGCGTACCGAATCCGACAACAACAACTTCATCGATTCCTGCCAGATCCTCGTTTAAAGTTACTGTAATGTCCTTTTCATTCTCTGTAAGTGGAACCTCCAAGAATTCAAATCCTACCAATTTGAAAACAAGGGTAGCATCTGATGGGACCTCAGCAACAAACCTACCATTGGCATCGGTAGAAGTCAGCGCTTTGGTCTGTCCTTTTACGGAGATGGTTACCCCTTGCAAAAGATTACCATTGGCATCCTTCACCGTTCCTGTGTAAACGGTCTGCTGTTGGGCGATCATGGTTACGGCTGGAAATTCCGAAATGTTTGTGGCACCTAAAACATCAACTGGACACATCGATGAAATCAATAAGGTTGCTACGGAAACCTGACCCCATTTTGGGACAAGCTTAAAAACATTGGACATAGGTTTTTTAATAGGTTGACCCTTTTTCATGTTCATAGTTAGCGGTTAGTAAAATTGATTATTGGGGTAATGATAAGAGTTAATTAGAGGAAAAAAAACAGCAATCGTTTGCGTAAATTTTTAACGAAATCAGGAATTTTCATTAAAAATTTAAATCAATAAAAATACATAACCCTGTTTTTAACGTGCTAAAACCATTATTTCAGGCTATAACTAATATTAACCCTGCGTTAATAACATTTTTGTTACACAATTTATTATGTATAACATGTCATGAAAATCAATAAAAATTTGGGTTGTGCATTCGGGCAATGTTCGAGACTCATTCGAGCCATATTCGGAAAATTCGGAATGTGTCTCGAATGAGGTCGATATCAGGTTAGATAAAAATCGCTAAACCGGAAAGGATGAAATTTTAAGGAAAAATGGGGGGCAAAAAATGTAAATTGTAAGGGGTTTATTAAAATATTTTTTGAACCAGGATTAAAGGGATTCGGGGTTCAAACTCCCCCTCATAAACCTCAACCAATTGCCGTTTGCAATCTTCTGTATATCTTCCTCCGCATAGCCTCTATTTCTTAAGATTGGGAATATTTTTTGGATATCGGCAATGGTTTCCAGCTCATAGGGACATTGTTCTCTTCCAAATGCGCCATCCAAATCACTACCTACTGCTACATGGTTGGTATTGCCGGCAATCTGACAGATATGGTCGATATTGTTGGCCATGATCTCCATATTGCAGCCTGTTCCTTTTGGAGTAGATGTTCCCCGTATCCAATTGGGGACCATCATCCAGGCGTCCAGTGCTACGCCAATGACCGCATTTCTATCAACCAGCGCCTTGATCATATCATCAGAAAATTGGCGATTGTGATCAACAAACGTCCGACAGTTGTTGTGACTGGCCCATACGGGCCCTTTATATCGTTCTAAAGCATCCCAAAACGCATCGTCATTGAGATGGGTTGCATCAAGGATCATGTGGAGGTTGTCCATTTCCCTGAGCAAGGAAATGCCATCATGATTCAACTTTCCACTGGAATCGGTACCATTGGCATACCGACCTGGTCCATAATGGGCAGGACCCAGCGCACGAAGACCATAATCGTATGCCTTTTCAAGATAGGACAGGTTAACGATGGAATCAGCACCTTCCAGACTAAGGATATAACCGATGGTTTTTTTCACATCACCCTTACTATCATTCCAATATGCAAAATGGGCATCCAGTTCTGATTTTGTCCGGATCATTTTTAGCTGCCCATCCTCTTCCATTGCTTTGTACCAAGCTAATTGCCCTTGAGTTTGTGCCCATGCCTGTTCGGGAGATAACCATCCTGGAAGAACACTGCCATGCTCTACATACCTTGCAATCTGGGTGGCTACGACCAGACCTATGTTGCCTTTTCGAAGTTCATCGAAAGTGACGGTTGCTTTGCCGCGATCTGGTTTATCGACCATCCCCTCTTCCCTCCGGTTCAACTCTGAAATGGGGATCCGGAGATCACGATTCCATTCCATCGCATTCATGCTTAGATCAAGGTGACCATCGATCAAAAAAGGCTGTACATCCATAATATCCTTAAATATTTAACATTCTATTTCTCGCTACAACTTGCCAATTCTTAACCTTTTGATGGTCAGTGATGACCGCGACTTTATCATACAAGGCCACGGTTGGGCAGATATGCAAAGGAATGGCATAGAGTTCCGTACCTACTGGATACTCATTGCTATCATTGACGTTGAGGACCATATGTTCCTCGCTCTGCAATATCGGAACGGCATCATCGGCATTCAAAAACTTAACCCTTGGCAATGGAGATTCCGAAGCAACGGCTTTGTAACCCAAGTCTATACATATGCGATGCTCATTGATCACGGATATCACTCGGGTCAATAGTACTGCGGCGACTTCAAAACCTTGTTCGGGGATTTTCTGGGAGTAGCCCCAATCCCAGAACACAAAGGTTCCAGGGCTACAGGCCACATTCGGACGTTCTGCATGCCGTGTAAACGAAGGCGAACCGCCCACTACTATTTTCAATGGATAAGTACATTTTTCCTGAAAATAATCAAATGCATGCTTCAATAAATCATAGCCTGAATCTGCCTCTTTTTCACGGATGGAAGCATCAACATTGTTGATCTGCCCATCATAGCCATGTATGCCTTCCAAAAGCAAACTGTCTTGTTCGGCAATGCAGTTCCAGAGCTTTTCGATGTCTTTTATGGAAGCTCCAGTTCTACCCATGCCTACATCAAGATCCAGGTAAATGCTGGTTTTTACTCCCTGCTCTCTAGCCTGAAAATTGACGTTTTTAATAGATTCCACATTATCCAATAAACAGGAAAAATGAGTGTTGGGATATTCTTGGATCAATTTCAGGAACCGTGAGATATTTGGTCCTACGGGCTGATAGGCCAAAAGGACATCCTTTGCATTACTCAATGCCAGCATTTCCGCTTCAGCAATGGTAGAACATTTAAACTGCTCTATACTTTCCTCAATCATCATCTTGCTCACTTCAAGCATTTTATGGGTCTTTGCATGAGGGCGCAACCTTGACGTATCATTGGCCACCATTCTTTTGAGCAGGCGAATATTTCGGGTTATCCGATCAGGATACAGTAAAAGAGCAGGTGAAGCGATACAATCTGAATTTTTTACTTCAAACCAATTTTCCATGATTAGCCCTCATGTAATTCAAACATAGCTTCAATCTCCACGGGGATATTGTCTGGAAGCGAACCAAAGCCTACTGCTGATCGCACCCCAATACCATTTTCCTCGCCCCAAACTGAAGCAAACAATTCACTACAACCATTGATTACATAGGGGTGTCTTTCAAAATCAGGTGTGGCATTGACCATTCCTAAAACTTTGATAACGCGTTTTACTTTATTCAGCGAACCTAAATTGGCTTTTATCGTTGCCAGCATAGCCAGGCCAACCTGCCTAGCCGCTAACTTACCAGCTTCCATGTCCATATCTTCCGCAACGCGCCCAATGATTAAGGTTCCGTCATTTTGAACCGTACCATGACCAGATAAGTATAGATATTTTCCATCGACCAAACAGGGTTTGTATACCCCAAGTGGCTTTGGAGCTGGAGGTAATGTTAAACCTAATTTTTCAAATTGTTCATCTGCATTCCACATGATTTATTATTTTTTGATTAGTAATTTTTTATATAAATAAAGATAAGATCATTACACCGATCAGACCAACCGTAGAGACAATTGCCTCCATCATGGACCATGATCGAAAGGTATCTTTTACCGATATTCCTAAATATTCTTTAAACATCCAAAATCCGGAGTCATTTACATGTGAAAACATGAGACTTCCCGCACCGATCGAAAGGACCATCAGGTTTGGATTGATATCTGTAGCCTGCAACAAAGGCAATAGCACACTTGCTGCAGTGAGTGCAGCAACAGTTGCCGAACCTATGCATCCACGGATGATGGCCGTAATGATCCATGCCAATATCAACGGATGAATGGGTAAGCCTTGTAGGGCCTCAGCCAATTTTAAGCTGACACCACTGGCCTCCATAACCTCTTTGAATACCCCGGAACCAGCAATAATCAAAAGGATCATCGCAATGTCCTTGACCGCATCAGCATACACCGACATCACCTCTTTGATGGGTCTGCCCTGAAAGATCCCTAAGGAAAACATAGCGTAGATAACGGCAATGAGCATAACGATATTTGCCGAGCCTAAAAATGCAATGATTTCATGCATGAAAGTAGATTCCTTTGGTACCACATAAGGTAATACGGTAAACAAAACGATCATGACCACCGGCAATAAAGCGGTAAAGAAGCTGTTGAAAGCCCCCGGTTTAGGATAGTCCTCGTCCTCTGGTTTTGGATCTACCGGTTGAAAGATTTCGGATTTACCAGCCTTGATATTCTTTAGGGTTTTGCTGAACAAAGGACCGCCAATAATTATGGCAGGTATGGCAATGAGCAATCCATAGATCAATGTCAATCCCATATTGGCATTGAACAGGACGACCAAGGCTACTGGAGACGGATGTGGAGGTATAAAACCATGGGTTACCGACAAAGCTGCCAGCATCGGCAGACCGATGTAGACCAATGGTAATTTGTATTTATAGACTATTGAAAAAATTAGGGGAACCAAAAGCACAAAGCCTACACCATAGAACAATGGTATACCGACAATAAAACCGGTAAAGGCCATTCCCCATTGCAGATGCTTGACACCAAACAGGCGAACCATGACGGTTGCAATATTTTCTGCTGCGCCACTATGGGCTATCAACTTTCCGAGCATGGCACCTAACACAATGATCAAGGTGAGCCCGCCCATGATAGATCCTATCCCCTTTTCAACTGTTCCCGGAATCTTTGCCAGTGGTATCCCAAGGACGATGGCAGCTAGGATCGATACGATCAGGAAGGCCAAAAACGTGTTGATTTTAAAATAGGTAATGAAAATGATTAGCAACAATAGGCTAAGAAGTACGATTGTAAATACCATTTAGTTTATATTGAAGGTTAGGAAGCTTTCATAGCGAAAGCCTAAGGTAATTGCTATCCCTAAAATAGTAATACCTAGGCGAATAAGAGAGGGATTTTAAAAATAAATATTTAAGGGTTCTAAGGGGCATGAAGTTATTATTGCCCTAAATTCAGTATAGCTGTTAATGGAAAGGTTTGCCTTCTTTCAATAACTCTTTACGGATTCCGTCCAATACATCGGAGAGATATATGGATTTTTGATTTTTTTCGGGAGTAGATTTTTCTATGGCTTTGATACAGGAATAGTGCACTGCATTGACGATAGAGCCTCCTGATACAACATAGTTTTTCACGAGCTCTGGAATATCTACCTTTTCGTTCTTATCATTAAAGAACAAGGCTTCTTCTGGAAAACTTAATTTCCATATTTTGGCGCGGTCTGCTGCTTCGGGAACAGTGAATTTCAAAATGGCATTGAACCTACGCATAAAGGCATCATCAATGTTATTTTTCATATTGGTAGCAAGGATTACCATGCCATTATACTCCTCAATACGTTGCAGCAGGTAAGAAACCTCTTGATTAGCATATTTATCATGGGCATCTCGAACATTGGTCCTTTTTCCAAATAAGGAATCCGCCTCATCAAAAAACAGGATCCAGCCTTTGTCCTCGGCCTTTGCAAATATCTGTTCCAGGTTTTTCTCGGTCTCCCCAATATATTTCGACATGACCATCGAGAGATCGATTTTGTAAACATCCTTACCGACTTCCTTGCCCAATAACCCGACGGTAAGCGTTTTACCGGTCCCTGAAGGACCGTATAGCAGGGCTTTATAACCATTGTTTATCCTACCCCCCATTCCCCATTCGTTGATCAGGATGCTATTATATTTTAACCAGCTCTTCAATTCCTGGATCTGCTCTTGGAGTTCATCATTGATGACTAAATCTTTCCATTCCAATTTGGTACGGATTAATTTAGCTGGAAAATTAACACTGAACTTAGGCTGGGTAGACTCGCCATAGATAAATGCATCGAGGTATTCTTTGGAAATCAAGATCTTTCCGCTCATCTCAGGCTCGCCTACTGGCACATCATCTAACCATAAGATTTTTTTACTATCAAAAATATGGTCAGCCCAAAACAGCTTATGGATTGCGGTCTTTTTATCAAAATCATCATCTCCTAAAAGAAAGACAGCGGTTTCACCCGTAGGGATAAATCCTCTAAAATCCTTTCCCCTTACCCCACCTATTTTTTGAAAATCTCCGGAGCGCTGTAGTTTAAAGTTGATGGCATTATCAAAGAGGTCGGCTTGCATATGAGGAGCCATCCCAATCAGTAATAGACAAGCTTCTTGTTCATTTAGTTGATGTTGCTTGATAAATTCTTGTAGCTTTTTGGACCAGGTTTTATAAACAGGTTTAGGCTTTTCAAATTCAGTTTCACCGGGGAACCAATTGCTCAAACGGAACAAGATCAACTGCTCCAGGAATTTGAGTTCCGCGGGGGCATTGATATCAAGAAAGCTAATGCTTAGATCTTTATTTTCCTTTTTACTTTTCATTGAAATAGACTTTTGCTTTTTCCCAAACGGTCATAGCTACTTTCAGACCAAGCTTATGGCCCTCGGCGGTAGCCTTGGGAAAATGAATTCCCCCATAGATACAGGCAAGTCCCGCTTGCTCTGCAGCGAAAGAATAGGTCGGCCATTCCAGTACGATATCCATACAGGGAGTTACCGCGGGTTCAATTTTTGAAGAACCCATTTTGATGGTTGTCCTGCCTCCGAAGGCATCATTCCCTGTAAAGTTCTTCAGAATAACCGCAGCAGCGCGGCTAAAGCAACTGTGGGCAGAAATATATTCTGGGGTCGCTGGCGTTTTCAGATAAGGATTCCATTGATCCCCCTTGATCGTCTCCGTTCCTTTACAGCTACCTCCCCATGCATGTACATGTAGGCCATTGAATAAGTTCCTGATAGCCGTGACAGGTCTGACAGATTGATATTGATGTTTGCATTCCCAACTAGCGATAGATGCATCCAACAACGCATTGCTGAGCACAAAGAAAAGCTTGATGCATTGGGAGTTCCTGTAGAATTCCTTTTGGGCAACGAACTGTGCAATCTCACACCAATGTCCTGGAGTTGTAAAGGTACCTCTGGCATCTTCCCAGTAAGTAGCAATCACTTTCTGTTCATCCGTTAATGCGGCATTGATATCCAAGATTTCCCGGGCTTGTTGCTTGAACTCAGGTTGTTCCTTGGTAAAAGGTGCCTCCGGCCTGAATTGCCAGTTAAATGGAAGTGCAAAGGCTTGCACCAAGCCCCAATGAGGAACATGGAATCGTTGGAACCTGATCTTGGAACCTTCCTTAATTTTCTGGAGGGGTTGCCAATAACTGAGGTTAATCAGCTGGTCGGGAGGATTGATAGGTTTATAACCTGTATAGTCAGAAAACCTTGGCATATGCAGACTTCCATAAGGGTTGCTTCCATCCCCATATCGCTGTTCGATGGTTAATTTTGCCATGAGGTTGCCAATACCTTCCGGTTTGGAAATATCCAGGGTTTTATGGTCAGGGTCGTAATCCAGCTGGCACATAAAATCACGGAAAATATCCTTTTCTTCAGCAGGCAATTTTAACCAGAATAGATTCACCAGAATCCGGTAAGCAGCATAGCTGAAGGATTTCCGGATATTATCCTTGGCACAGTTAGATTTTGGGATTTTTATATATTTAGCTGTACTGGTGCTATAGGCACAGTTATCATATACAGACCATGCATCATACATTGCTGTATGCATCATTGCCAATGCTCTCGCAGCCAATGGAGCAGAGGTTTTGGTCAACTTGATGGCCTCCAGCATAAGTTGATTCCATTTTAACACTAGCGGTTTTTCTGCCATGATATTATACTATAAATTCATTCGACAATTCGTTCTTCAGCCTCTAAAATTTACCTCCATTCTATATGGATAAGCTGTTTTAGCCATGGGAATTTTATCAGATTCAAATTCCATAGCAGGTAATCCAGCAACATATCGATAGGACCTTTTTCCACTTGTATCGTAATCTTATCCATTCCCAGCTCTATTTTTCCTTTTCTCTGTAAAAAGCCTTCCCTTAACCCTTCAACAGAAGTCTTTTTCAATATTTCCCAATTTGCAATACAGGCTTCCATCATAGCGATTACTTCCTCCTTTTCATCCTGGCTTAATGTTATTGCAGTCGGGATTGCGGCTTTTATCGGATAAGAGCAAAGCAATTTTGGAACGGTCAATTCATATTCCTTAGGCTGTTCCTTTCCAGTTGCTGCAAAATGTAATAGGTAGATAGCTTTTTCTTTAGCATCCAGAGATATGAAATCTTTGTCTTTGACCAATCCCAATTGTTTGAATAATGAGTTTAAAAAGGGATGTAATAATACCAACCCTACATGGTCCTGAAAAATAGCTTCTTTAATCTCGGTTATTTCTTTAAGCTCTTCAAAACTTCGTGACTGATCAATCAGTGGATTTGCAAAGGAATGGTCATCTACTTTAATTTGCTCAATGCGATTTTTGAATTCAGCAGAATCGGAATTAAAGAATTCATTTGAAACGACCTGAATTAAATCCAGCCAAAACTTCTCTCGCCAGACCATTATGTTTCCAGCATTGATTTCTTTGTTTTTGGATGCAATAGCGAAAAATTCCTTTACTTTTTTATCCAATATTTTTTCATGTTTTGGTGCTATTACTTTAATCAACCTATTCAAAAAACTATCTGCATGTTGCCTCACTAATCGAATTCGGAAATTGGGACTACGTTCTACCTCCAATATGAAATGATTTAAGGTCTCCATCGTACTAGAAAGGGACGCTAGAACATGTTCTTGCCAGGCATCTATCGGAAATTCAACATTCCATTCTAGATAGCCCTGTCGCAAATAAGAAATCCATTTATGAAAGTCCGAAAGAGCCGTATGTTGAATATTCACTCGATGTTTTAAAGCTCTCTCTTTTAGTATCTGTTCCTCTAACTGCTGCTTTATGTTTTCTACTAATCTGCCATTGGATTTGATATGATCCAAATCCAATGGCTTAATATTCCCCAGATCAATGGTCAAGGAATCTAGTGATAACACCTCATCCTCGTTGGATAAATCCGTTAGGATTTCATCGATCAAGGGCACAAAAAACTCCCAATATTGATCACTTAGTTTTTGCTGTATGCTAAAACTAGCTTCTCCTTGTGACAGTAGGAGCTCAATACGCTGTTTTCTGATGATATGCAGCATGATTTCACTTCTTATTTCCTAATAGAAGACTCTTGATTTCAAGTACATTGATTGCGGGTTGATATTTCTTTAATTCCGTTCCATCCCAATGATTATAGATCGCGGCTACATCAATTTTCGCTTTCCGCAACCTTTCAAAAGCGGCATTGATAAGGGAAAGATCAGTTTTGTTCTTTTTCTTGTGGTTGACCTGATCCAAGGCATAACAGACTACGGATTCCAAGACACGGTGCATCTGGGGTTTATTTAGGACCACGTAGTTCTTTGCGGTAGTTTTTTTGTTTTCAATAATTTGCGTTACGATAGCTTCCAATTGGTTTATTGCCAAATTAGGGTCGCTCATATAATTTTGGACGCTTTGAATAACCAGATTTTTCTGGAGTTTCTCAGCTACTTGTTCTACTGCTGATCGATAGTGCATTATGCGTTTTTCTTTCAGCAGTTTCAATTCTTTACTATTGCCTCGCTTTACAGCACTTAATACAGGCGCAATAGGTTTTTCTTCTTCTTCTTCTTCTTTATTCTCTTTCTGGACCTTGCGGATGTAATCATAGTTGGGTTGATTGTTTTGATCGCAACTGATAAATTGGTATTCACCAGGATAGGAAACCCGCCAGCAAAATGAAGCATTTACCTGGTCTAGGAAACTTTGCTGCATGCTGTAACTGTTTTCTTGGTTAACTTCTCGGTACAGGCAAGGATTATATGTTTCAACTTGATTATTGCATGGTTTACAAGTTTCGCAATCCACTAAATCCTCATAATTACGATGGAATAGGAAATTCAAGAAATCATCGCTCGAGAAATTTTCTATACAGGTATTTTTCTTGGCAAGCCATTTCCTCCAGTTTTTGTATTTCGATTCAAAACAGCAATAATCATGAGGTGCAAGCCACAATATCCTCAACATAACATGGGCTGGTGCCAAACGGTATAGGATATCCTCCATTAGCATTCTTCCAGTTTTAGAACGGAACCTTCTCGGCCACGCTGGAAGAGCTACAGTTGCAATAAAGGAATAGGGATCCATCGCTGGGACAAAGCAAATATCCGATTGATCGGAACATGGATCTTCCTGGTCAGCTTTCCAAGTGAAGCCACAATAGGCATAGGTTTCATTACAATACAGGCTTTGTCGAAATTCACAGTCTTCTTCACATCGAGGTCTGAGTAGAATATGTTCAACAACCTGTAAGCCTTCGGCATTAATGAGATCTTTTGCCCGTTCGACAGCCTTGCACATCTCTTGCGATGTTTCATAGCACTGTGGATTAAAGGCAATCTGTCTTCCATTGACAGAAAACTGCTCCCTATATTCCGGAAGGTTGAAATCCATTGCAATACCGAATGAATTGCAGCTGCAATCCAGTATGGATTGATAATTTTCGAAATTGCTGAGCAAATGGCTGGTCAAGCTATACAACCGCATGGCTATATAGCAATTATCAATTGGGCAGGAAGTTTTCCAAGCCACATAACAGGTAGGCTCCTCCTCCACTGGATCGGAACAACCACAGTCTACGGTATTCTCCTCTTTACAGGAATTAAAGCCAGGCAGTTTTATTTCTATCTGATATTGATAGCCTTCATTATTTTGATTTTTGCTTCGGGTAATAGGAAAAAAGCAGAGAAATAGGTCTAATTGCTCTTTAAATGATTCGGCTGTCCAACCTTGGTTATAAGATTGGAGTATTACCTGTCCATTTTTGTCCTTGATAAAAACAAATTCCTTTTCAATGACATATTCATTTCCTAATGCTTGTAATTCTTCCAGATAATCAAAAAGAAGGTCACAATATTCTTGGTTATCATTTGCTCCAAACCTTTTGGTTGCAAATGGCTTTCCGCCTTCATCGTGAAAAATCAAAGCATTATCTTCAGTAGAAATAGAATAGGCATTTCTTTCATGGAAGCGTTTGAATTGATCATATAGATCAAGGACAACCTGATTTCTCTTTTTGGCCGTGTCGTATGTACATGGATGAATCAAGAAGTCTGCACCACAATTGATATAGAACGAAAAACAGCAATCTTCCTTCCGTTGATATTTTCGGAAACCGATATTGGATTGAACGGCACAGATCAGGTTTTCGACACCTGCCAGTCCCCATGCCTCCTCCTCGGTGAAAAAGCGTTGTGTACTTTCCGCTAATACCTCACGGATATAGATCCGAAAGTCACCTTTTCCATCATCATTAAAATCACAGTCAACATATAAATTGCCTGCATACTTTAGGAGCATCAAGAAAAAGAGAAAATCCTGCATAGCTGCTTCCGCAGTAGGATATTCTTTGACACTATGCCAAGCTCGGGGATTCTTTGCAGAATGGAAAGTCTCAAAATAGTAATGTTCATCATTCCTTTTTATCGGATAGGTCCGCACTAATTGCATCAGCATTTGTGGAATGTTGCCTTCTCCAAATGCATTAATCTCTTCTTGAGTTACCAAAGGGATATAGACCAGCGCCGCTGTATTAGTATTCCTTTTCTCTTCGAAACTGATGAGGGTTCCGTAATTCTGTTCTACTGCTGCTAATTCCAATATATGGAAATAGTTGTTTTCAAAAGCTTCAAGAGCCTGTTCCTTGGTAGAAAAGGTATTAAGGCTTTCGAATAGCACCAACTCTTCATTGATAGGTCCGGCAGACTTGTATAGGATATTATGGGCCCGAACCTGATAGGTATATGCCTTGTTTTTTTGCTTATTTGCCCAAGACACTTCTTTGACCACGGCAGACCCTAAACATAACTGTAGATGGTTTAGATTTCTCTTAAACAACCTGGACAATTTCATTTTGGCTAAAACCGCTTCTTCCTTAGATAGGAATTGTTCCTGATAATAGGCCAAGACATGATCTTTATCCACCAGCCTATAAATATATCGGGCTGAATTATCTGTGGACTCCTTCCGAATGGAGGTTCTAAAGTTCTGGGATTTATTGCTATTGGCATACTGAGCAATGCTCTTCTGGGAATCTAAAGCTCGATTGATGCTTTCTTCCTGAAATTCCGCCGTATCCAAATTGACGGTAGGCAATTTACTGCCTCTATTTTGTTGGGTCAGGATAATTCCATTCTTACTTTTACCAAGCCTTAATGTGGGAATAGCTTGTTGGAAAGCATGTGAAGCTTTAATAGCCTCTTCCTTATATGGATATTCCTTGCTACTACTGAACTTATAATTGGAATCTTGGTCAAAACCTAATTCATAATTAAATTTCCATCCTTTCGGAAATGAATTTGTGGACAATCTATAGGTGGCCTTTTGAAAAGAGCTGATAATGAGATCACGTAGCTCCCTTGCTTCTTCTTCGGTTTCGAATTCCGCATAACAGATGGCCTCGACCTCCTCTTGATAGACAATTTGAAGTTGCCATTTGGAATCGATGGAGCTTCGGTGAAGGGCATAGTTTTTTGAATTTCCGGCAAGTTTCAATACCAAGTATGCATTGGCTTTCGCTTCTTTGTTACTCGAAAATTCTTTTGCCGCATAAAATTTAAAGGAATTGGCATGGTCTAATATATCGTAGGTAAACTTATCGGGTTTACCAACAATGGTATTATTGATATTGATCTTAAAGGCTTTGATGTCCAAATAATTTGGATCATCCACATCAAGATCATTGAGAGTAAGCTGGGTAATTTTAGGTTGTTTTGAATCTTCTGCAGACCAGATATTGCTGTCATTCAATTTGCTCATGTTCTTTCGACCGGCTTCCATGGCACTCACATCGGAATCAAAAGCTTCCACAGAGTTCCTAAGGATGCTACCATTATGGTCCAGCAATTGAGCCTTATGCGCATAACTACTGATATAAACATCTTCTACGGGCTGTTTGGAAAACATCCGATTTAGTTTAGACCTTACCTCATCGGCCTCTTGAGAAGTTGCATATTGTTTATAGAATGGAACACTTGAGCGATCGTCATATTGCAAGACAATGCTGTACATCTTTTCATGAGGGATATACCTTGTCCTTAATCTTTCAGGTTGGGCAAGCGAATCGAAAGCCATCTGCGCAGCTTCTTCAGCCTCCTTCGGAGAATCAAACTTTTCAGACAGTTTGAAATAGGTTTCCTCTGCTATGCTTAACTCTACGAGGTAATATTCATCTAACTGCTCAACAACAAAGTTGCACAGGCTGTGCAATCGTTTATTGGGGATCCCTGCAAGATATTTGGCTTCTTTCTCAAAACCAGATATATTATCATTGTTCCAATCATCTTTTAAGTAATCGTATGCCCTGCCTCGATTGGAACTGATCTCATCATAATGGCTGAGAAAATCCTCTTTGGCTTGAATCAACTGGTTTGGTTGTTGATTGAATTGCATGAGCACATCATCTGTAAACCTTTCTGCAAAACGACTTAAGAGATGATTTAAGAATGTATTTCTACGTTCCGCATAAAGATTATCATCTTCCAGTATCAGGGCAAGATAGGACTTGAAGGAAGCCATGTTTAATTCAATATCAAAGGATACATGGTTTTCATCAATGATAAAACTCCTATAATTTTCTTCAAAGGAACCTACATAGGCTACTGAACTGAGATGCAGATTTGCGGCAGAAATGGAAGGAAAGCTTATCTTACTGATCAGAGCGAAATCATCTGAAGTGCCTTTGATGTAATAGTATATCTTTCCTTCAGGATCATGGACAAAGCCATATTCATAGCTATTGTTGCCAAAATCCTCAATTAACTGTTTGATGGCAATCTGTTGCTTTATCAATGAACTATATTGGAACTGTTGCAAGGATGAAATATCAGTTGCATGGTCATTAATCAATTGGTCCAATTGACTTTTTTTAATCACGCGAATTAGGCTATCACCAACTGCTCCTAAGACTTCATTCTGATCTGTTCCGACAGCAAACCTTAGTAATTTGCTCAACTCCGGTTTCTCGGTCAATTGATTGAGGAAATAGGTTCTTCGTTGGCCATCTTCTGCAGAGTTCATGGAAAATAAGGCACGAATGTTTTTCAGCTGGGCCAAATAGCCAGCTAACAGCTGGTCAAAGAACAGCAAATAGCCTTTTAACTGGAGTGCCTGTGCTTTCCTACGGTCGGAGACATCATCTGGCAATCCACCTTCGGCGATGCCATATACCCTTGGAAAATCATCTTGTAACAGGAAATATTCATCTAAGTTCTCATGGAAGGTGCCAGTTGGAATGGCATGGTCTAAATAAGCCGATGGCAATTGGTACAGTACTTTGCCTGAATTCGCGAAATTGAGATTAAACAGTCCTTCAAACTTTTTACTATCAAAATCAATCGGGATTCCGTTTTTCGTAAATTGAATGCCCGAACAGGCTATCGAAAAATTAGTGATATGATTTTCGGGAACCTTATACTTCCATGTATTTATATCACTAAATCGTCCTGTTTCGCAATTTCTTAGGGTTAGTTTGTTTACTGATTTCACACCTTCAGACGCTAAAATAACCTGATACAGGTCTGAAAAATGGATTTCCTTTTTCAGTTTTAAGGCTGATAGCTCCTCTGTATCGATGAAGCCATGGCTTTCCGCGGGATTATAAGGTCTACCCGCAAAAATATCTTCTATATCTTTTTGACGGTCCAAGAGTTCCTGTAGGGTATAGAATTTTGGTACAGGTGAAATAAAATCCCTTAGCCTTTGCACGACATCTTGATAAGATTTTTCGACATCTGCGTCATTTTGCAGTTCTATCACGGCACAGACTCCAATATCTACCTTGCAAAGCATGGTAATATCCACAAAGTCTTCACAGAAGTTCCGATGGGCCATCAATCTGTCTTTGATGGTTTTATTCAATGCTTCTAAATAGGCATTAGCTGTTAATTCATCAGGAAAATCCTTATTGACATCCTTTTCAGGCTCAATAAAAATATGGTATAGCCCGTTGAGATAATCAACGCAATCATTGTTTTGGAAATTGGTTGATTGCTTATCATACCTTGGCCTACAAAAGTCAGTTTGATCGGTAGCAACTTCTAACCAAGCATTCTTTACGCCTTCAATATCGATCAGGAACTTTCTATAATCCATTATGGTCAATGGATTACAGCTCAGGATCTCTGCTGCAGTAAAGAAATTATTATCAGGTCCAGTTTCCTTAGGATCCCTACTAAACAAATCAATGCTAGGTAAATTGGTTCTATAGCCTAAATCAAGAAGCGAGTAGCACAGTATTTCGAGGATGGTAATACCAGGATCATGGACATTATGATCAGTCCAGATTTTTCCAGAGAGTTTACCAAGGTAGGCTATACCTTCTGTTCTTAGTTTTTCAAAATCTAAGTAGGCAGGAAAACCAGCATTGTCCTTGTTTATCGTTTTCTTATTTTCTCCTTGGCTTGCCATGATCTTGCATTTTACCTATGCATAACTCTTATTACAATAATTTTCAATTGGGATGGCCGGATTGCGGCATGGTTCTGCCTCTTTACGAGATGCCCATCTTTCACAATCTGCCTGTTCAATCTTGACATCGATATTTCCAGCAATAAGGATGGACCTCGGGCTAATCGGACAGACAACCTTATTGAAAGAACCCAATACCGAGCCTGCTTCATCGGCGTGTTTCATCCATAATTCCACGATATAATCGAGATAATCCCTAGACTCCAAGAAACCTACGATATCAGATTCGTAGATGCATTGGCCAAAGGTTAGTTTATCAAATTCACCGATTGCCCAAGGAGCTAGAAATTCACGCAGATCTTGTTTCAATTTTTCTCTATAGAAGGATTCATCCATGCCTTTCAGCAGTTTCACCTTCAAACAGAAATTGACTCCCTCATACCTTGGGTTCATGATCCGAACCTTCACAAATGGGGAACTTCTTTCCTGTAGATATCCTTGGATGCTTTCCAACAGGCTTACCGGAACCCTAGGTTCAAACAATTGGGAAGCCTTCAATTTATTCATATCGGGAATAACCGCCATAATAATATAGCCAGGTGCCATCGGGATATCGTTGACATAGTGATGCGCATCCAATGCGAAACTATGGTTCACACATTTCACCTTATATAATTGTGGAAATGCTTCCAAGACCAAACGCTCGTAATCAAATTTTTGAATTGCCCTCCCCTTATGCTTTAAGAGCTCGGATACCCGGATATAGAAATGCCCTTCGGCTTCAGGAACCCTTCCAGCAAATGAATCATAGGGTTGAGAAACAGATTTGATGGCGACATCAGCATCCTTCATCTTGGATATCGAACCTGCTGGCAAACCTTTATCAAGCCTTAGCTTGTCATTCAAAGATTCATTGGTAAAGGTTGCCTTAATGGCCTGGGTAAATAGCCCAATGGTTTCACTGACCGATTTGCTGTTTTTGGCGATTCCAGCTTTTATCCAATGCAATCCTTTCGGAAGGACCGTGTTTTTATTGCTGATATTGGCAGGAATGGAAAACTTAATGATTCCAGAACTGGTCAGACCATCGGTATCATCGTCCAAGACTTCAAATCCATTCCTTAGCGGTTTCCATTCATTGTTTTCCAAATAATGCCATGAAACCGGTTCTCTTACTGATTCGGAATCGGCCGTGGCCTCCGCCATTTGAAACAGTATATTCACATTGCTGCCTGGTACTAGATCCTTTAGAGCAAGAAATAAATTTCCTTCATCGCAAAAGGTCGGCAATAAGCTGGGTTGATGTTCCAATTGTTCAAGCTTATAGGTACCAGGAAAAGGATAGAGATGAATGAGTTCGATATCCTCCATATTGGCAGTAGCAGCATAGTCAATTTCCATCTTTTTAATGATGGGTGTCCAAGGTTCATTGGGGATAACTGCCTGAAAGAGATCATTATTATCGATGATATTTCGAATCTGTAGGATCTGGTTCTTCAGAAATGATACATCACCTGTTAAATTCTTATTGGAAAACTCTCCAAAGAATGGAGGTAGAACTGTTCGCCGGATAGAATCGGCTTCGGCCTCATTGATTTTACCGGCACCAATATCGCCCATTTTAGATTTAATACCGTCAGATGGGTTATTCACATCATCTTCCACCCGAGTAGAAACAGTTTTGGCATCTTCGATACTCTGCAAAATAGCGTTAGTGCTAAAAACAATAAGGTTTCCGGCGCCATCATAATAAATGGCATCTTCTAATTTGCTGTCGGGGAGTTTGCCCAATGCCATCATCTGCCTAGCTAGGACATAAGAATAGACCTTATGGCAGAAATCCTGCCCCTGTAGGTTTATCTTTAAAAAACCTTCAGAGGTCCCGACTTCATACTGTTCTATTGGAGTACTGTTTTTTGAAAATTTCTGATTGAGTTCAAAAAAGGTATTCCTCAAAAAGATGGTTTGATCAAACTCACTGCTACCAGAGCAGGTAGAACTATTATTGTTTTCAAATAGTTTCCTATCATTATAAGTTTCCCCTTGAATGCTAACAGCTTTAGTTGTAGGTGAGCCATGCGATTTTTCCTTTATCCATTTGCCGTTTTCTAAAACAGCTAAATTGATCAAGAACTTGTTTTCATCAAGACCAAATAGGCCTCCTTCTTTTAAATATCCTTTATAATAATCCCTGAAGTCGGTTGGCTTTTCTTTCCAATCTAACTTAATATGGATCTCGTTCCATTTCTTGGTAAATACCTCTTGACTTCCGATAAAGAAATCTGGACCCAATAAATTTAAGTTGGTTGGATTATTAAGGTTTGGCGGGTTCTTTATATCAAAATCTATAATCTCAGGTCGAGTACCAAAAGGATAGATCGGACTATTGACGTTCTGCAAGCTCTCGCTATTCTGAACAACAAAATTTTTAAGGCCACATACATTGACCTTGATCTTCGTGCCTTTGGTATTGGAAATCTTAACGCTCCTGAAAAATTGATACAGGGAAACTAACTGGATTTCATCTTCTGCTTTTCTTTCACAACAGGATTCTCGACTTGTCCACTTAACATTTTGCTCAATTTTTACTCGATCGTCAAGGTTTATTTTCATCAGTGGTAATGCGGTATCAAAACCTTCTTTGAACAGTTCATCATCATAGTTCACTATTCCATCTTGATCCGGACTCAGTGCCAAGGAAATATTGATTTCAAAAGTACTGGACCCACTGATGTTAGACATGGCTATTTCAACCCCTTGATCTGGAACTAACCAGCCTTTCTTTCCGGTCAATGCGATATTGAATGCTTTGATCGGTTTAAAAATATCTTTTAGAACAGCAATCTCCTCTGGAGAAGAAATAAGTTCTCTATATTCTAAATCGGTAATGGTTTTCTCAAATAAAGCCTCTTCTAATGGATAATAACAGGAAATCTGCTTCCCAATGGGGCTGTCTTTCCATAATACTGCCTCAAGCTTCTCCTTAAGAGACTTACTGATCCCTTTTTTGACTGCTTGCGCTATAAGATCACGATTGATAGGGTAGAATTTATCATTAATGACTGTCCGTATTCTTTCATAAAATGCAAAGACATCATTTTCATTTTCACATACATTCTGATGCAGTTTACAGGCTAAGGTAATTTCAATCTTCCGAGTGCCTTCACTCAAAAATAAAACGGGTGAGGCAAGCACAAACCCTAACCTTGCATTTGGATATGGTTTCAAAAACTTGCTTTCAGGATCCACATATTTACTGAGTGCTGAACCCAATGTCGGCCAGCTTGAATTTTGTATATCCTCAAAGGGTTTTTCAACACCATCTGCCATCTTAGCATTGCTGGACATATATACACCTTCCAAATAGCTGTTGCTTGCATGCACTTTGTTATTGAGGAAAAGCGTACGTTGTTCGACCACTTTGGCTTTATTCACTACGATCTGATCATCCAAAGCAAATTGGATCTCTACCTTATTGGCATCCTTGCTATCCTTAACTATGATACCTTCCTTCAAAAGATACTTTTGAATATGTTTTTGTATTTCAAAAACTAGATGTACCTGATCAGGAATAGCTGGTTTTGAACGCAATAACAAGACTTCTTTATAAAAGAAATCAAGGTGCTTTTTCGTAAAGGAATTTAAATCCTGTTGCAGATATCTAAAAAGCTTCAAAAAGGAGAACAACAAGGCCAAATGCGGACTCAATTTCTCTTTGAATTCATCATTTAAAGAAAGGAAACTGGGTTCTAAGCTGGTTTCAGCTGCTGCATGAAGTGAGTCGATGACGGTAATAAAAGATTCGCCAATAGAAAGAATTTCATTCTTCAGGGCCATCATCCTCAATCTTTTATTCTTTCCAGAATCCTGCATGGATTGGCTGGTTTTTACGGCATATAAATCTGTAAGGTCTAAATTCCATTCATCCGATTCCAGGAAACACATGAGGTTAATCGGCTTGATCCGAAAGAATTTAACTGCCGAATTGACCTGAACTATAAAGACCTTCAAGCTGTCAGCAAGTTTATCTTTTATGATTTTATCCAATGACAACATTACAGGCAATTCGGAGCCTTCGAGCTTGGAGTTCCAGAAATAGATCTTGTAGATAATAGATCGAAAAACATAGTTAACGATCAATTGAAGGCTGGATTTTGAAGGCGATTTTTCAAAAAGCAAGTTATAGAAAGCTAGCTTTTCCCTTATCGTTTCGGCATCATATTTTAAGATGGATGTAATGGTAAAAGGCAAACTGTTCTGAAAGAAGGATTGCCAATCCGATACATTGAGGTCAGCATCATAATAATTGATATGTCTAGATAGTTTTTCAAAATAATCCAGCAGATCTGCTAAGCTCCTTGCATCGATTTGGGCAGTTCCCCCCAACAGATCATCCATAACCCGCTGCCTTTGGCTGACACCTGGATCGTTTTGAAATGGATGTATAAGCTCTTTACATTGCATGACTTCTGACTTTTAGGAATATCCAACTTAAATTGATTTTAATGCTTCATTTAAATAATAATCATAGACATAGTTAAACCTGGAATTAGTTCCTGGAACGAAATACTGTATGCTGATCGTAAAGCGACCCTCAATAAGCTCCATGGAATCACTACTTGTTATTTCTATCTGTTCCACTCGGATCCTCGGTTCATAGAACAGGATGGCATTGGTCACCCTATCCTTTAGGTAGCCAATGACCGAACTGTTCAGTGATTCAAAGACATAGTCAGTCAGGTCGCAGCCATATTTAGGTTGCATGACCCTTTCGCCCAAAGCTGTTGACAATAGAATATTCAAGCTTTGATCGATATCTTCAATTCCGGAAACCAATTCCACCGAATTGGAAACCTTATTGAATTCAGGCGGGAAAGACCAGCCTGTTCCTAAAAATGAATTGAAAGAATTTTCCATGTCTTTTATTTTTATCCTCCTATCTGAACTGTTGTAAAACCGATAACAATGGTGCCACCATGTGCAGTCATGTCACCTTGTCTTGCTGCTGGTTTTCCACCGATCATGACGGTCATGGAACCTTGAACAATACTGTCTGGCGGTCCAGTACAAACCAACAAATCACCAACAACAGCAGCAGGAACACCTCCGATGAGGACCGTTGGTACGCCTGGACCTACAATAGGACCACCAACGTGCGGCACTGGCCCAGGATTCACCATGGGACAGATATGCAAATCGTTTATTCTTGCTGCTGAAGCCATAACCAGTTCTATATTTCTAATTTATCTTTACCAAAGACCCCTTGATTTCGGTTACTCCATCTGAATTAATCTTCGTCATTGCTGAATTGATATTCACATTGGTATCTGATTTCAAGGTCATGGTTTTTCCTATAATTTCCATTTTGGTTCCGGCGCTGATTTTTAACTCAGCACCAGCTTTAATTTCGATGTTTTTGGGACTTTCCATTATAATCCCATTACTATCCATCGTTATTTTATTGCTGTTTTGATCCTTGATTTCTATTTTCTTGCCATCTTCATCAAGGATTATACTATTCCCAGCTGGTGTATCTATGTTGATTGTCTTGGTTGCATCATTGAAATGCACACGCATATTGCTTCTGGTGAAAATTCCTTTTTCATCATTGGCATCAGCTCCTTTGAGTGGAGCTGGTTTTGCACTACTGTTCAACATACCTAACATGATGGCATGCCTTGGATCGTTGTTGATGAAACCTACGATAATCTCATCGTCAATCTCTGGTCTAAAAAAAGTACCACGATCACTTCCTGCATCTAAGCATGCCACCCGAACCCAAGTGCCATTTGAATTGTTTTCTATGATTGGAATCTTGACCAAGATTCGGTCTTCAGCATCTGGATCGTTTTCCAACTGCAGGACCTTCCCTATCTGTAACCCTTGGATTGAACCTAAAAGGCCAGCGGCAGGAAAGTCATCAATATCTTGATATAGGGATGAATACCTCGCAGGATCTAAACCAAATTGAATGTTGGTATACCAAGTACCATCACCTACCTCTTGTCTTACCGCGGTCACAAATGCCTTACCGTTAAATCGGTCACCGACACCGGCGATCTTCACCATATCCCCAGGTTTTATTTCAGCAAAACCAGTAAATCTTGCCCTGCCCCTGACTTTCGCTAATCTACTGCGTAGCATTGCTCCTTCAGCCCAAGCCTTAAGCTCTTGTTCCAAAAGGTTACCGCTATGATGCAGTATGAACTTTTCCAATTTATTGGCAGAAGCAAGATCAGAACTGTTCACATTTCCCAATTGCGTAAATCCTGAAGCCTCATCTACCTCTGCGGTAAACAATCCTTGGTTTTTATAATCCCAGGAATGGGCCTCTACTTTTGACCATTGACTGCGAAGGTCCATCTCCGCTTCAAACTCCATTATTGAGGACCCATAGGTAACCTGTAATACAGGATCAGGATCTGTTTTGGGAGATTCTATTTTCAACTCAGCATCATTCACAAACAGCAATTGACCATTGGCCTCTGCTCGCAGAGCAATAAAATCCCAATCACTGAGGTGATGCTGAATCAGTTCTTTATGTTTCAAGGTAGTAGCTTCAACATCACTCTTTAAATCTGCATATGCACTGATGATGCTATCCATTACTTCACTGTCTTTTTGGTCCAGGTAGTATTTACTCTTCCTTCCCAAGGTCATTCGCATTGCGGCATCTTTACATTCGATCTGCAATTGCGTATTTCCATTTTCTTTAACCTTTACTTGTTGTTTCGTGATGATGCCTTTAAATGCTTTTTTATTATCGCTATCAAATCCCAACTTGATTTCAATCTCTCTACCCGGCAAAAAATCCTCCTTGTTGCTGATTTCAAAACTGCCTAATGCGGCATCCCCATCTTTTAACAAAATCTTTGCTGTGGGTATCCGATTGACTTCCTTATCAATGGATATACTGAGTATTTCGTAAGAAGAATCCATTTTAGACCCACCCAATGATATTTCATACGAAATAGTATCATGTTGGGACGGATTCGGTATGATGAGCTCTTCCATTAGTTTTCGTTTTTATTAAAAGGAGGAAAATAAATATCATTTCCTGGTTGTAACCTTCTTATTGAGGTCAGGCCATTAGCTTTCGCAACCTGTAAAAAGTACTTCGGATCATTGTAAATACCATAGGTCATCAGATCCAATCGATCACCTTGTTTGATTACACGGTGATGGGTCAAATCTGGTGATGAGGGATTGTCCTCTGCCATGCGCTGTTCACGAGACTGGTAATCCAGAAAAGTTGCGGATAACCTTGCTCGCAATGGCGTGCCATCTGGCTTAAACAAGGTGAAATTCACATCCAGATTAGCTAATACACAGCGGAATCGAATCTCTGAGCCCCAGATAATCAACAAGAAATTGGGTCGGTGGATGTCACCTTGGTAATTATAGGCACAGTCCATGAAGATTTTCAATTGCTCATTGACGGGTTTGGTTTTGTATTCCTCCCAATAGCCTTCCATGGTTCCGGAACCATCCAAAATAAAATCAAGCTTCAGCTCCTCTGGCGCAGTAGATTTAAATTTAACTTCTGATGAGCCAGACCCATGAGGTCTTTGTACATCGTGTTCAATTTTAAAGTTCTTTGAAAAAGCCTCAGGATTGATCGGGGCTACGAATGCTGGCTTATTGGTTTGCTCCACACCCTTAACCTGAAACTGCCTATCTGTAAAAGAATAGATCAACAGTTTCTCCAATTTCCCCGAACTATAATTAGCGCTCATTTTTGTCCTTAATAATATCCAAAACTTTATCTACGCAAATCTTGATTAGCTCCTCTGAAGCAGAAACCCCATTATCCTGAGAACCTCCACTCCCTTCAGGGGAAGCAAGATCCTGAACAACGGTCGCCTTAATGACCAACTCCCTAACTTCAACTGGCATAACTATGATTTTTGAAAAATTAATCGGTTATAATTCAGCTCTAGCGTCTCGATCAGGACTTCCGCCCTCCCGGCATTCAGTTCCGAAAGTTTCCAGCTCCTTGGCCATACATTGTTAATTTTCCAATGCATGATAGATTGATGTTCCTCATCCAATAGATTGATGACCACAGTCTCCAGGGTTTCATATACCTGGTCGTCGAAAGCCTTTTTCAACCAATCCGTAATCGCTGATGAACCTGGTGAGATCAACCCTCTTTTCAGTACCAAAGGACCATATTTATGCCGTCCAGGCACAACATGCTCAAACCTGTTTTCACCACCTTCCTTTATGGTTTCTATATCAATCGAAGAGTCCAAACCAGTTACAGACTGGAATTTAATATCCACAGCCTTATTCCCTTTCAGTGTAAAATTCACTGAAAAATGAAAATTGACCGTTTGATATAAACTGTCAGCCATGGCTTATAACTTATTTTTTAGCTTCTACAATGGATAAACCCTCATGCACCAATTCCATGGTTTCAATGGCCACTTCGTTGGCATCAGCTTTCAAATTGGTGGATTGAACCTTTGAAGGCCAAGCTCTTGAGAGCGTCCAGGAGATGATCGGTTGATGTTCTTCATCCAGTAATCGAATGGTAACATCCCTCCTAAATTTCTCCTTGCCCTCCTGGAACATCATGGTCTTTTTCCACTGTTCAAAGTATTCAAAATCCCCAAAGAAAGTACCGCGTTTCAGCGTCACATTCGGGTATTTGGTCAATCCAGGTTGTTTTGTCTTGTTATAGGTGGGGCTACTGCCTTCACGGTATTCAATAACCTCAGTTTCAAAGTCAAGTCCACTAACTTCTGTAAAACCAATTCTGGTACCACCCCAATCCAATTGAAAATGGAACTTCGGTAATGGGTAGTTTTTTTTAGGATCGTTTGACATAACAAATGATTTATTGATTATTTACACTTATTTGCAGGATTCACCTCATTGATTGCATTCTCAAGACTTTGCTTGCATGCAAAAAGTGCATCCCTTTTCTCTTTTGCGGAATCCAATTCCTTTTTCAGCACATCAACACGCTGCTTGGTCTGATTATAGTCTGATTCCAATTGATGGTAATATTCATCAGAATCGATTGGCAGGTGGATATGTGGCTCTATGCAACAGCATTCATGGGAACCAGAACTGCTTTCAATTTTGGCCTGTTCTGCATATACAATACTTTCAGAACCTGAATGGTTACAATGGAATTTATCCTTCCAATATTGAATGGTCCTTTTCAGACCATACTCTTCACAGATATTGATGTGCAGACCGTAGGCTAATTCTACCACGGCAATAACCTGTGGAATCATGATATCTCGCGTTAAGATCACAGCATCTAATTTCTGTCCATAGTCCTCAAGGACTTTCATGATCCCTATCCCAGGAGCTAGCTCTGGTCGTTTCAAGCAATTGATACATAGGATTAACTTATCATAGTTTGACTTCAATCGGTCCACACGGATATAAAGATCCTCGACCATACAGAATAAGATCTCTATGGCTTTATTGGTCTTGTCCGTAACGATACAGACCTTTTGTAGCAAGAGGATAAATAGTTCCAGTTGGCGACGCAGGGCATCCGCATTTTCATCTGTAGCTTCCCAGTCGGCAAACCAAGCCTTGAGTCGATCTCTTTCCTCAATGCTCAGGTTATATTCCAGCTCCTTATTGCTGGCGTAGGCATTTGCTGCCTTCCAATCTGAGGTTACTTGGACCAGATCACCCATCCATGCATCATAACAACAATCTCCTCCTGGCTCATTACCGTTAGGTTTTTGATCACAACAATCAAAAATATCCCGCTCAGAATTGCTTATTTCATTATAGCTTAACATATTTGTCTATTTTAAAATTTACCATATTGAAAATGTAGCCTCAATCAATCACAGCTTGAGCCACCTTCATTATCACGGATGCAATAGATTTCAGTGACCTCCTTACAGATGTCACAGATATCACATTTACACTTCTTGAATCTGTTATTCTCCTCATTATTCCCTTCATTACAACCGCAATCGCCGATACAACTGCATTTATGGCAGCATAGATAATCCTTGACTTCAACCAAGGTTTCCAATTCATTGCGTTTACCGTAAAGGGTATAACTGGATTGCGTATGGGATTTAATCGCCAATGTCAGATCATCTTGAGATTTCTTTAATCCGGCGGTCGCCGTATTGATCTGCGCTTGGATCAGGTCATCAAATGTTTTGGCGTTGCCAGCAAAATCCTGTTGGAATTTCTCTAAGGATTTAATATTTGAAAAAGACTGTATACCAATGATATCAGCAACAGAATTACAGATAATATCAATTTCCAGACTGAGGTCAACAGGTCTTTCAACCAGTTTGTTCAAAATCCGACAGGCATCTTGGCACTCATTTGGCCGGTTATCCGATTCATTTTGCTTTTCAGCATCATTACAGTTGTCATTTGAGCATCCCAATATCTTCAATTGCCCAGAATTACAACTATCATTCCTAGCTGCATCCAATTTTGCTGCCGATTCCCGAAGGTTTCCAAAAGCAACCTTTGCATTCTTGGCCGTCATTAACACCGCCTTCAACCCTGCCACCAATGCATCATTCTGGGCTATGCTGGCCGCAACATTCTTTTTTATTTCTTCCGATGACTGTATCAATTCTACCCCGACCTTCAATTCCAGGTTTCGGAGCATTTGGTAATTCTTTTCTGTTTTGACAAAAACACATTTCTTTTTTTCGTACATCATCAGGGTCCCATCACTGGTTACCTCGCTTTCACTCAACTCACCTAACTTCCCTTTCAGTCTGTTGCAGTAATCTTCCTTAATCTGATGGAGAGTTTTCTGAGTTATTGTCTTTGCCTCATTACCATTACAATTCCCGTTTTTCGGGTTTCGCATATTTGAGCTTTCAATGGTCATAACAATGGTTTTTTAAGATTTACAATAAACTTGGCTTAGGACTCTGCCAGCATTTTATGCATGAAACGAAGGATAATGAATTCGGCCGGACGAACAACCGCCATACCGATCTCTACGATCATCCTGCCTTCCCAGATATCCAATTCCGTCATGGTTTCCCCAAGCCCGATATGAACAAAGAATGCTTCTTTGGTCGATGCGCCCATTAATGCACCAGCTTTCCATTGCTGAGTCAGGTAATTCTCGATCATCGATTTAACCCGCACCCAGGTATTGCGATCATTGGGTTCAAATACAAATTGCTCAGTAGCATTTTTAACAGACTCCTCCACCATGGAAAAGAATCGCCGCACTGGAACATAACGCCATTCATTATCATTTCCTGCTAATGTGCGAGCTCCCCAAACAATGGCAGGACCTCTTCCAGGAAATGAGCGGATAACATTAATGGATTTACCAGCGGTCGTATCCACATTGAGGTTCATCTGTTCCTTTTGATTGATCAGGAATTCTGGCCGGATCGCATTGGCAACATTGACATTCGCAGGTGCTTTCCAGACTCCCCTTGCATTATCAACCTGAGCATATACCCCCACCATGGCAGCAGAAACTGGCATAAGCATCTGAATATTGGTAATGGCACTCTTTGCCTGAAAGTATTTCTCATTATTGATTGCCAGTAATTCTTTGAGGTTGCTAGCCCCGGCCACGCCGGTAATGCTGACCAGTTCATCGTTATCCTTGCTTGGATCACCAGCAACCTTATAGTTATAATCAACTCCGGTAAACAATTTTGGAAAATATACTGCCGCATATTTATAGAATTCTGTCGTTCCAGAGAGTGTACTTCTCAATAAAGCGATATCGAGACTCCACTGTGTCAGATTAGCCGGATCATGATAGACATCCAAAACGGTAATGCGGTCCTGTAACTCTACACATTGGTTGATAGCCTCTGTATGCACTTTGTAATAATCAGATGCTGTACTCAAATTGGTCGAGTCCGGAAAAACCAACAAGGTCACCTCATTGATCTTTGCAATCTCTTTCAGCCCATCCGTCAGATTACTGGCAACAATAGAACCTCCACTGTCTACATAGTTTCCTACAGAACAGATCCAGCATGGACCTCCACCATTCGCAAAAAATAGCTGCATACTATAATGCATCAGGAATTTAGATCTTTTTGTATCATCAATCTTCCCATTGACATCTGCATTAGGTCCAAAGACAACAGATAAACTTTCCTTCTCCGGATCTGGATATCCAAAATATTGTTCATACTGAAGCATGGACTCAATCCGCCAGGGTTTATTCCTAAGATCATCTGTTTCTTTCCATTTTGCTATTTCAGTATATCCAATAAATGCTGGAATAGCCGTTTCTACCGAAGCAATCGAAGGTGGAAGATGTGGAATCTCCTCTATATACACTCCGGGGGTTTTATATTCTTGCATAACAATAGATTTTGATTTATTATTCTTTTAATTATGGTCAAGGTGCCAGTGGAAATAAATCTGATTCTGGAACCATTATATCACTGTATATCTTTTTATTCTCAATATGGATTTCCTGAGTCCCTGTAGGATTAGGAAGATAAAATAAACTACTATCCGGCAACCTAAATAATGTAGTTTTAGCGGTCAATGGTCGCGGTTCTTTGGCAATCAACACGGCATCAATTGTTTGCAAAAGGTCAGAATAAAGACCATTCTGTAAAGCACGATTTCTGTTATTGATATACCTCCAAAATGAAGCCTTGCTGGAGATATTAATTTCAAATACCGGTGCTGCGGGATCAGTGACATTAAATTGATTTTTTCGGGTAATCAGTTTACCTGATGCATCAAATAGCTTATAGCCACTTATATTCCCTTTCACTTTAATAAAAATCACCCCAATGCTGCTACTTAACTCTTGCATATCGGAGTAAAAAACAACTTTATGGGATTTAGCAAATGAGCTCGTTCCACTAACTTCCAGTTGATAGACCAACTCATTGCTAATCTTTTCCTCTGGTAGCATCTTCAATAGTTTAGGATCAAAAGCTAAATGAACATTTGCAAATGGATTGGAAGCTTTAAAATGTAGTTCTTGGATAATATTCCCCAAATGATCCTTGAGTATAAAATCTGCCTTGCTGATATTATTGGCATTTACGAAGGAATAACTAAAGTTAGTCCCGCATAATAACCTATCATTTTCATTGGCAAATGACTTTCCAGCTTTACTTAGCCACTGCTTGTTATTGGCCGTATCGACATAAAATGCCCTTATATCATTAGGACCAAACTTTGCCAATTCCCCTTGCTCATATTCAATAGCGGCATCATGATTGGCCACTTCAGTATGTAGATATGGAAAGTTTCGGGAGCCAGATAAGGAGGAATCATTGCTGAATAAATAAGTGGACTTGATATTTCGTTCAACCTTTTGATTGCTAATCGAATCAAATCTTGAGGTCCTTCTCTTGATCAAAATTGGGATATGAAGGTCATCCTCTAACTTTTGTATAGGTTCATACGTACTTACCCCACTTCCTAATTTCTTGAGTTTAACTTCTATCAATACCTTTAATCCAGAATAACTTGGCAATAATTTTAAGCCATAGTTCTTTAACATATCCTGACAGCTTTCCGGAACTTCATAGGAAAGATCATTATTGATCTCTTCTGCAAAAGATTCATATTTCTGAAAGAGAAAATCAAGTCGATCTGCTTGTGCGCTCAAATCAAAAACGTTATTTCCTGTTCTATCAGTCAGATAGAATTCGTGGAGGAGTTTTACCTCAAACAACGGTTTATAGAGCGTTCTCATAGCGTCAATTTATTTTGCTGAGCTTAGTTTCAATTTCCTCAATTAGAGGAGCATTCCTCACTTTCACATGTTCTGATAGACTTATCAAACGAAGTTTATACATTGCAAATGGCACTTGTCGCCCCCCTAGTGAGCCCCACAGATAATTGATCTGTTCAAAGGATAAGGTGAAGAGCTCCATATTAAAATGAAAGGGTTCCGTATGATCAGGATCGATAGGGTTAATGTTTAATGGGTTGGTTGATGAAAAACTGCTTTTACTTTGCAGAAAACGGATCACCATTGATAGCCTTTTCAGGGCCAATAAATAACCGTCTCCAGCATAATTGCATGTAATCAATACATAAAGATTGATATAGATAGCAGGATTTTCATAGTATGCTGAACCATCTGGCATCCGTCGCAACGGCGATTGATTCTTCAGGGTATTCTCCTCCTCAATATTGACCAGACTGATTACAATATTATCGGGCAAACCATTGCCAGCAGAAGTTTCAGACAAACCAATATTATCGATGATGACTCCGGCCGCATTATCTCCTTTAGAACTTAAATAAGCCAGCAGTTCAGTCTTAAACAATATAAGGGCTTGATCTATCATGATGATTGGTTATTGATGGAAGCTAGAGTGCTTGTTCCTAGATACTGTAATTCTGGAATAAATTTCTGTATAAAACCTTTCCACATCAATAGCTATCAATAGTCATTTCATTATTGGCAGCCGCCAAGCCCTAGAAGTAATGAAATCTTTGTTGCAGTGTGATTTGTTCATCTGTCAACCCCCAGCGTGGGTGAAATATTTGTAGAAAAGAGATGATTGCAAAGACCAACCCACAGCGTGGGAGAAATATTTTTCAACAAATCTTCCTGAAGAAAGAAAATAGTTCACTCATCTTACGATTTCGGGATGATAAACACCTCCTAATTAAAAACAAAAATAGATTCTTCGTTGCACTCTGAATCCCTCCTTAGGTCATTTTTATTCTGAACGATCAGTGAGGAATCTGTACAGTTCTCCCCCTCATGACCTTGTCATTCTCCATCGAAGATGGAGGACCTGTACGCCGATGCAATTATTCCCAAAATTACGTATGTAATATTCCGAGATCCTTCCTTCGTCAGGATGACCCCAGGGTGATAACCAACGGTGCAGGTAATTGCGCCGATGCAATTATTCCCAAAATTAGGTATGTAATATTCCGAGATCCTTCCTCCGTACCAAATACAAGTTTTATAGAAATATATTTTTTGTCATCCAGGTCCATATTTATTTATCTGAAGAATATTTTTATCCGCGATACATCCCCAGCGGGGATGAATTATTTTAGCATGGATGGTAAACTATATAGGGCTAATGCAAAAACAATGTTCGATTAATCGAACATTGTTTTTGCGCGACTTTCTGGCTAGCGTGCCATGCCAGCTAAAATAATGGAACCCCAAAAGGGGTTCATTTGAATAATTGAAAAACATTTTTTTAAATGCGCCTTTCCAATTCTGAACAAACCGTGAAGAATCTGTACGGTTCATCTCCATCAAGTCCTGTCATCGTGTACCGAAGGTGCAGGAAAGTCCGCCAATGCAATTATTCCGAAAATAAGGTGTGTAATATCCCGATCCTTCCTCGGTCAGGACTGTCCTAAACCATATTGAACAAAATCGCAAACTTGGTCAAATGACAAAGGTTATTAATCTCCAATTTGTTGGTGATATTCTTTCGATGGTTATTTACCGTATGGATGGAAATAAACAATAACTCCGAGATATCTTGGCTAGACTTACCTTCCACGATCAACTTGATGACTTCCTTCTCCCGTTTGCTCAGCAACATCACGCGATTACAATACTTTTGGAAATAGCTTTCATCATTTAAGGAAAGTGGTTTATTTTCAGCTTTATTCAACTCAAAAGCATAGCGAAATAATATCCCAGGCTGGCTTTCATCACCAAGGGCAAATAATTTACTGGTAGCAAAATGCCATTTATAATCGCCAATCTGCTGTGGCCTTGCACGCTGAAAAAAGAAATAGACCTTATTCAATTCTTTTTGCCGGATAGCATGGAAAAGCTCAGGCATTAAGGGAACAAGGTCTTCCGGAGGAAAAAAGAAATCAAAGTATGCCAGCCAGATCTGTTCTGTATCTGGATTCGCATGATCCATTCCATCTGTCCTGCATTTATAAAAGAATGAGTTCGTTGGCTCATTATGATTCTCAACAATTAGGTTTCCTACATCAAAATCACCAATTTCCACCTTTAGGAATTTCTGCTGTAGAATCTGGCCAACCATATCAATAATATGACTGTTGAAGTCATAACATTGGCTTGATTGTGTATCCTGTGTTAGATTCATCGGATGCGTATTAAAAGTTAGCGAAACGTATAAAATCAAAACCGGTATTTAACCAATATTGACGCAATTTGAATTTAATCTAATACTTTATGGCAATAAATTAAATGGTAATGAGTAGGATATAATGTTGAATGAGTAAGGTCTAGTAAATAATTAGTGAACGGCTTTTTCGATTTTTCAAACTGCTCATGAAATACCTTAAAACTAAAGACTTATAGATTCAGAAAGCAAAAATATATAAAAATGAAATACAAAATATACCCCTTACCAAAAAAACAATTATTTATCATTATAAATAAAAATAAACGCTTAAAAATATAAATAACAAGCCGAATATAGATTAATATCTTCCTAGAGACCAAGTATAAATCAATCCTAACTTTTTAATAATAAACAAGTTATCTCGTTAAAAACGTTAAATAATTTTCTTTTTAAATTACTTTGGAATAATTTCACTGTACAGAAATAATTATCGTTTTAATATAAATAATTTTCAAATGAACTATCCTTTATTTTCGACACTGATTCTCTGCTGCTGTGCGCTGAATATCAGTTATGCCCAAGACACTTTTGCTCCAAAAACACATTCAATCGGAATTGGTCCGATGCTTGGTTATGATTTTTCCATTCACGGCGCTTCCTATGGAGTAGGGATGATCTATGAGTACCGACCTTTAAATAAAATAAGTTTCTTTTCAACCTTAAATTATGAAGTCACCGTTCGGGGTATATCCAAAAATGTTCTTTTAACGATGCCTGAAATCTGGAAACATGAGGTTTTTTCTCTGAATGGAGGAATTCGATATTATTTATTGAAGAACCTATATATTGCCGGTTCATTAGGATTAGCCTATGAAGGTAGCACCTTACAAAAAGCTGATGGACAAAAGATAGGTCCTGATTTCAAGCCTGCTTTATACCGATCTTTGTTTGCAGGCTACCAAATACCATTGACCAATAAGGATATCATCGAGATTGAAACTGGTTTTTCTGGAACAAAAACCTCAAACCGAGGAGGTATGTTAGCACGATATAAGTTTTAAAAAAAAGAAAGCCGTCTTACGACGGCTTTCTAAACAAACATCTATAACACTTAATAGCCCTTATTCTGCACTAGTTTATTATTATTTCTGATTTCTGCTGTAGGCTTTGGAAACAATAATTCTCTTTCTGTCAACACAGGTCCATAGGAGAATTTATGCCCTACATAATTATCAAACTTCTTGGTACTCACATTGAAAGCCTTCCTCAAACGTACCATATCAAACCATGTGACATTTTCATAACACAGCTCATGCCAACGCTCTTTCCAGATAGCTTCCCGAAGTTGATCCTTGGACAAGCCGCTCAAGTTTGGAAGTTCAGCTCTTTTCCTGATCGCATTGACCGCATCATATACCTTTTGGTTAGGTCCAGACACTTCATTTGCTGCCTCAGCATACATCAACAACAAATCAGCATATCGAAGGATAGACCAATTCAGGTCACTGTTTGTCGTACTTGTCTGCGCCGCCTCATCAAAATGCTTATATAGGAAATATCCCCCTAAATTGACTTCTTTGCTACGATCAGATTCATGGGTATATTTGGTAAAGAAAAACTGCTTTTCAGCTCGTCGTAAGTCATTTGCATCATAGGATTCCACAAAATCCTTGGTAGCATAGATTCCACCTGTTTCATCTGAATACGCAGATATATTCTTGTTGTAAGGAATGATGGCGACTTGCCAATTGGAGGCAATGACCTGCGTTTTATATTGAATGCTAAAGATATTCTCTACCCCATTTTTCTTTTTGGGATCATGCAGATCGGCATAGGCAGGGAACAATTGATATTGCTTGGAATTGATGACTTCTTCAGATGCCTTGGCCGAAAGGTCAAAATAAGCTGCTCCTTTGTTCAATGGATAACCGGCCATGGTCAAGTAAACCTTTGCCATCAAGGATTTAACAATTCCCATATTTACTTTCCCACTTTGATCACTCCATGGCAAACCGGAGTTCTCTGCAACTTTCAGATCACTTACTATTAATTCATAGACCTTCTCTACGGTTGCCTGTTCTGGATAAAGCTGCTCTGATGTCAGACTTACAGCTTCCGTTACCAAAGGGATTTCCCCAAACATCTGCACCAGATTAAAATAGAAAAATGCCCTTAAGAAATGAGCTTCACCTAAGATCTTCTTCTTTTCAGCTTCATCCATCGTGATTTGAGGGATGTACGTAATTGAAAGGTTGGCATTCCCGATACCTTTATAATAGGTCGTCCAATAATCTAGGCCATAGCCATTGTCTGAAGTGTTTCTGAGGTCCTTTACATAGTAACTGTTTACCGCCTGACCTAAATCAGTTCCCGCCAATCCCGTAGCAAATTCAAGCATCATCCAGGTTCCCCCTCCAAATCCACTTACCATTGGGTTTCTTAAATTGGCGTAAATAGCACTTACGGAACTGCGGGCATGTTCAGGTTTGGTGAAATAGTTCTCCACTGTAAAATTACTGGGATCGGATTCATCCAAAAACCCCGAACAGCCTACTATACCTGCCGTTAATACTACGGCTGTAGTTAATTGAATCGTTCTCTTGATATATTTAATGTATTTCATGATTTTCCTGTTTTATTATAATCCAATGTTTAATCCGAATGTAAATACCCTTGGTCTTGGATAATCATATAGACCAAATCCCTGATCAAATGCAGATCCCGAGTTAGAAACCTCTGGATCATAACCAGAATATTTCGTGATCACAAAGAAGTTCTGTACGGAAGCAAAAAAGCGCAATCGATCCAATTTCATTCTTGAAACTACATCTGGATTCAATGTATAAGAAAGCATTAGGTTTCTACCTCTGATAAAGGAAGCATCAGAAACTTTATGGCTGTCGTTATTTGTCGTATAGTAGGCATTGATAGGTCGTACCTGTGCAATCGGAGTGTTTTGGTTACTCTCTGTCCAAGCGTTCAATACCGTCTTATAACTGTTTGCTATCCCTTGTCTGTCCTCAGCGGAGTGAATACTGCGATCAATCACATCATTACCAAACATATATTGTAAATCGATCAATAGGGATAGATTTTTATATTTGAAGGTATTGGAGAATGTTCCATAACCATCAGGAATCCCTCTACCAATAATGGTTTTATCATTATCATTGATGACGCCATCTCCATTGATATCCTGATATCGCACATCACCCGGAAGCATATTATATTTCTTGGCTTCAGCTTCGTCGGCGCTGGACCAGGTCCCTAAATGCTGGAAACCCCAAAAAGACCCAACCGGCTCACCTTCTCTGATAATGGTCGCACCACTATAGATATCAGCTCCACCAATCAATCTCAAAACTTGGTTTCTATTGTAGGAGAAATTAAACAATCCTGACCAACTGAAAACATCATTGCCGATATTGGCCACGTTGACGCCAAATTCTATCCCATCATTTTTCATACTTCCAATATTCCTGAAAATGGTCCCATACCCACTGGACAATGGAATTGGGGCATCGAGTAGCATATCGTTCACCTGACGGTGATATACATCCAATTCGAAGTTCAACTTGTTTTGGAACAAACCTAACTCAAGTCCCAGATCGACCTGTTCCGTCCGCTCCCATTTTAAAGTTGGATTGGCAATTCTACCAGTCCCTACTCCAACCATACGATCACCACCTTGAATAATTTCATAGTTCCCCATACCGGCTAATGCGCGGTAGGCTGGGATTTCAGAGTTACCTGTTGCTCCGTAGCTCATCCTTAACTTCAAATTGGAGATGCTCTCCGAATCTTTTAAGAAGTTCTCTTCATTGATTTTCCATGCTACTGCAGCAGATGGGAAAAAGGCATATTGGTTATCCTGTCCAAATTTGGAAGATCCATCCACACGCCCCGTAAAGGTAAATAGGTATTTGTTCAACAGGGTATAGTTGATCCTCGTGAAGTAAGAGTTCAAACCATTGGCATTCGCACCTGAAGAAGGTGCATTCATGGTTGCCCCTGCTCCCAAATTATTGAATTGATAGTAGAAATCAGTGTACTTGCTGGAGCTGGCATAGGAACCAAAATAATCGGTATGCTGCCATGAGAAACCTAACATAGCATTAATGGAATGAATATTTCCAAAATCTTTCAGGTAGGTAAAATAGTTCTCAAACTGCCAGGAGTTGAATCGCTTATTGTCCACATTGGCCGATCCATCACTTGATATATATTGCAGACCTGCTGCTGCAGCATAATCCTTACGTTGATTGATGATATTGGTTCCAATTGAAGTCCGGAACTCCAAACCATCCATTAATTTTATATTGGCATACATATTACCAATAAAGGGTTGGGTAGATAGGTAATAAAGCCTTTCATCTGCAACACGGATTGGGTTATCACCGCCTTCCATTCCTGGATAATCGCGATTACTTGCCCATCTACCATCTGCATAGCGAACAGGTATCAATGGCAATGCCTCAAGTACCTGGCGCATCATGGTAATTCCACCACCGCCCAATTCATCAACCTGCTTATCCTTTTGATCCGTATAGCTCAATACCCCTCCTACCTTTAACCAATCCTTGATCTCGGTATCAAATACAAATCTTGCTGAATATCTTTTCTGCCAAGAGCCATATGCAACACCTTGTTCATTTCTATAATTCACAAAACCACCGTAGGAACCTTTTTCATTTCCATTGGTAAAAGCCAATTGATGGTTCTGCGTAATGGCGTTTCGGAAAGCTTCCTTCTGCCAATCCGTATTGTAAAGTGGTTTACCATTGGAATCAAAAAGCAATGGGTTGGTCCGTTTGGTTTTAGGATCGGTATATTTTGTTCCTGTTGCCCAGCCTACAGGGTCAAATTTCTTGGCATTCTCATCGGTTAATTCTTCAACAGCCAAGAATTCTTCTGAACTCAAAACTGGCAATAATTTTGGTGCATATCCTACTCCAACCTCTGCATCATATGTGGCGCGTCCGCCTCCAGAAGTACCACGCTTGGTGGTTACAATAACGACTCCGTTGGCACCACGGGCACCATAGATAGCCGTTGATGAGGCGTCCTTCAATACCTCCACGGAAGCAATATCATTAGGATTGATATAGTCAATCGGTGAACTGCCATTCTGTAATCCATCTCTACTCATGATTACACCATCTATAACGTACAATGGATTATTGGTGGTGGAGATGGAACTTGAACCCCGGATCCTGATATTGGCCCGACCACCTGGACGGCCAGAACTGGTGGAAACATTCAAACCCGTTATTTTTCCTCCTAGGGCTTGGTTCAGATTGGATGCAGGTCTTTCCCGCAATGCCTCGCCCTGAACGGTACCAACTGCACCGGTCAGATCACTTTTCTTGACGACCCCATAACCTACAGCTACCACCACTTCTTCAATGGATTCCGATGAGGTACTCATCTGCACATTGATTTCCGGTCGGTTGTTGACCGATTCGCTATGGGTAATATAACCTATAAAAGTGAAGGTCAGGTTGGCATTTGAACTGGTCTTGATTTCATAAGCACCATTGGTATCAGTGCTTGTACTGGCATTGCCTGAGCTACTCTTGATCGAAACACCTGCTAAGGGCTCGTTGTTAGTCGAGGTAACTCGTCCAGTAATCGTGAGTTCCTGGGCATATGTCATTTTTGCAAACAAGAAAAATAACAATAAAGGAACACATCGGATGTAGGTTCTCATCATGGTTTTAAGTTTAAAAGGTTTATATTATGTGTTATTTGTTTTCTTAAAAAACAGAAAAACCAGCTCCTAAAACTCTTAACCTAAAACCAATACACGCCCACCTCGCCCTATTTAAAGGCAACTAAATCCCATTGAGTAGAAATCCACTCAAATTCCAAGATTACCCTGGATCTTATATGTAATTTTTGTATCTAACTATTCTGAGTCCGTTCTTAATTAGTGTTTACAGGTTATATGGTTAATTGTCTGAGCAATATGTGGTTGTCCCAGTTCAAGTTAAACCTAAGATAGTCCTCTCTTTCCGATTACGTATCCTGTACTATCCTGACTTTTTCCATTTTCTCCCTTCCTTTCCTAACAATTCCTTAATTTCGTCATCATAAAATTTGATTAAACAATGAAAAAGCTACTGGTATTACTATTATTAAGCTCTTCAGTTGCTTATGGTCAAAGAGGTTTCACAATCGATGAAACGGTTTATGGACCAAGCAAATTTGCTCCTAAAACACTGACTGCAGCAAAATGGATCAAAGATGCAGATGCATTCTCCAACCTGGACAGTACTTACCAAAACCTATTGGCTCGCGAAGCAAAGAATAATTGGAATCCTGTTCAATTGGCTTCAACCAACGATATCCTACAAGCCTTAAAGGAAATAGCCGCAAATGACAAATTCTCATTACGCTCTTTTCCAAATAATTACAAATGGATTGATAAGGAAAACATCAACCTGATTATCAATGGTGAAAAGAACAGCTATAACATCAATTTCAATGTAAACAGCAAAAAAGCTAAGCTCAATGCGACCCTTCCAAGTAACAGGGATGCTGAGGAATATAGCCATACAAATAAAAACACAGCCTACCTGATTGGTAATAATATTGAAATCCTAAAAGCCGATGGCAGCAAAATCACTGTTACCAAAGACACAGTTGATGGCATCGTCAATGGGAGCTCTGTCGTTCACCGTAATGAATTTGGCATTGCCAAAGGAATGTGGTGGTCGCCAGATGACAAAAAGCTGCTTTATTATCGCAAGGATGAAACCATGGTCAGCAAATATCCATTACCGCAATGGGATACCCGAGTGGCCAGCATTAAGGACATCCGCTATCCTATGGCTGGTATGAAAAGTGAGGAAGTGACATTGAACATCTTCAATACCGAAACTGGAGAATATGTCCAATTGCAAACTGGTGAACCAAAAGAACAATACCTAACGATGGTAACATGGGATCCTTCAAATGAGTTTGTCTATGTTGGGGTATTAAACCGAGGTCAGGACCATCTAAAATTGAATAAATATGATGCTAAGAATGGTGCTCTTGTGCAAACTTTATTCGAAGAATCTTCAACATCTTGGGTTGAACCTCAGGTAGCATTGGAATTCCTTCCAAATAACCCAAATCAGTTTTTATACCAGACCGATAAAGATGGCTTTAACCAGCTTTATCTTTATAACACAGATGGTAAACTGATCAAAAACTTAGGTTATAAGGATGTCATAGTAACAGATTTCCAAGGATTTGATGCGAAAGGAAGTAAAGGATATTACATTGGCGCCAGTAATCAGGGAATGGAACGCCATTTATTTGAAGTCGATCTGAAATCTGGAAAAACTTCCCAACTGACCAGTATCAATGGTACCCATAATGCAACTGTTAGTAGCTCTGGAAAGTATATCTTGGATCAATACAGCAATTTAGATATCCCTAATATCGTTCAGGTTATTGACAAAAAATCTAACAAGGCCGAAAAACTGGTTACAGCAACTAATCCATTCACTGGAAAGGTTGATTTACCTAAAATTGAGTTCAAAACCCTGACCTCAGCAGATGGTAAAACACCTTTGAATGCTAGAATCACCTATCCTGTCAATTTCGACCCCAATAAGAAATATCCTGTGATGGTTTATTTATATGGTGGATCACATGCGCAATTGGTTACGGACAAATGGTTAGGTGGCGTGGGTTATTTCGATTTATACATGGCACAGCAAGGATACCTAGTATTTACGATGGACAATAGAGGTTCCGATGCACGCGGTCGTGACTTTACCCGTGTAACCCATCGCAATCTAGGTGAAGCCGAAATGGCTGATCAATTGAAAGGTATTGAATACCTTAAATCCCAACCTTATGTAGATGCAGAAAACTTGGGGATATTTGGCTGGAGCTTTGGTGGATTTATGACGAGCTCATTGATGACCAAACATAACGATATCTTTAAAGCTGCAGTAGCAGGTGGACCGGTAATCGATTGGAAATATTATGAAGTAATGTATGGCGAACGCTATATGGATACCCCACAGGAAAATCCTGAAGGGTATGAAAAAACCTCTATGCTAGACAAGGCTGATCGATTGAATGGTCACTTATTAATTATCCATGGTGCTCAAGATCCTGTAGTAGTTCAACAACATAGCATGGAATTTATCCAAAAATGTATTGAAGCCGGTAAACAGGTTGATTATTTCCTATATCCAACCCATGAACATAATGTAGTTGGAAAGGATAGAATCCACATGTACGATAAAATTGCAAAATACTTCGATCTATATCTTAAGAAATAGATTAAATGATTTCAACAAAAAATCCCTGATACCAAACTGTATCAGGGATTTTTCTATTTATTAAAAGTCGATTTGAAAATATAATGGTATAATTTCCAATCCAATCCATATCCTGGTTTTACTTTTCTATTTTTGAAAAAAACTTAAACCATTGAAAAGGATTATTGCCATACTTTGCTTCATTTTCTCTGTTCAATTTAGCATCGCCCAAACATCAAAAATCTCCGGAACAGTAAAAGACTCATTATCATCAGCGCCAATAGCCTATGCCAGTATAGGATTATTAGATGTCAACAAAAAGGTGATCGATGGAATGATTACCGACACAACCGGTAGATTTCAGTTTACGGACCTGAAAAATGGCCAATACATATTACAGATCAAGTTTATTGGTTACCGTCAAAAGAACAGTCCAATTGAAATTAAGGGTCAAAAATCCATTGATTTAGGAAACATCTTAATTTCAAGTGCTCAGCAAAGTTTAGAACAGGTAACTGTTACGGCAAATATCGCTGCCCAGAAACATAGCAGTGATCGACAGACCTATCAAGCCAGCCAATATAAAAATGCTGTAGGCGGAACTGCTTTAGATATCGTCAAAAACCTTCCTTCAGCATCTGTCGATGCCAATGGAAACATCAGTATGCGTGGAAATTCAGGTGTTATCGTACTAATCAATGGTAAACCATCCTTTTTAGATCCTGCTACCATACTCGGGCAGATTGCTGCCAATGATGTTTCAGAAGTGGAATATATCACAAGCCCTACTGCGCAGTATGATCCAGATGGAAAAGGTGGTATTATCAATTTAAAAACAAAGAAATCAGCAGCAAATGGATTCGCATGGATCTTAAACCTTCAGACTGGCTTACCTAGCATCGACGATTATGACAATATCGAAAGTCAAAAACGATTCGGAGGTGATATTTCTTTCCAATTGAAAAAAGATAAGCTGGAACTCAATGGATCTGCCAACTACCTTCGAAATGATAATGCCGGCTTCAGGGATGGTGATGTTAACACCATCATTGGAGATAAACAAACCTTCTTTCCTTCAAAAGGAGAACGTAGTTTTGACAAATACAACTTCGGATTAAGATTAAACGCTGCATATGAACTATCTGAAAAACACAACCTGAATTTAGGGATTCTGGCTTCCAGAAGATTCCAAGATAGGCTCGCTGATATTCATTATAATAACAGAACTATCCAGCATTCCAACGGCGATCAAATCTCCAGCTTAGATTACTTCAATTCCAATCTACAGAACAAACAAGGTGAGTTTTACTTAGTGGACTTCTCTTATCAATATAAAATAAATCCAAGGCACTTCCTACAATTGGGAGCTATCTATGAATTTGCCAACATCTACGGTTCCACAAAAAATGGGAATATTGAAAACAACATCGATACGGTGCAATGGTCCCATAATATCTATACAAATCCTTTGCATGGATTGAGGCTCTCCCTACAACATCAATGGAAATTCGACAATGCAGAATTGATTTCAGGTTATCAACTAAGGAATGACAGGCAAAAGGGAAGTTTTGAATACTTCTACAAAGAAAAATCTGATCAAAACCTTCAAATAAACCCTGAATTCACGGGCCGATTAAATGCGACCAACCGAGTACATGCCCTGTATAGCCAATATGACCGGAAATTCAACAACACACAACTTTCCCTTGGTCTTCGTTATGAGTATTATCAAAGGGATCTCCTTCTATTGGACAATAATCAAGAATACCCTTATTCCATCCACCAACTCTACCCAAGCTTTAATTTGATGCATGATCTGGGAGCTGGCTGGTCATGGAAATTAGCAGCTGCAAGAAGGGTCCAACGAAACAATAACTTTGAGCTAAACCCTATACCTGAACGTGAACATTCGGAAACATTGGAACAAGGTGATCCAGAGTTATTACCTGAATTCACCACAAATGCGGAAACGGGACTTGTGAAAAAATTAAATGCAGGTAGTTTATTTTTGAATGCGTACTATCAACATACTAAAAATCCAATCCAGCGTGTAAACTCTGTTTATGCGGATACGATCTTACGTCGTGTATTTACCAATGCCGATTATGCTTCAAGATATGGAATGGAAATCGGTGGTGAGGGAAAGCCATTGACCTGGTTAAAGGTGAATGCAGGTGCAAATATTTATAACTACAAGGTTTCAGGAAAGGTACTGGACTATCAAGAAACCCGAACAAACCAAGACTGGGTGTACTCCATCAATGCTGGGATACAAGCAGATTTTGCCCCCTCTTGGAGCACCGGTTTACAGGTCAATTACCTATCCGAAAGACCAACAGTTCAAGGAAAGGATTCAAGGTTCCTGACTCCACATTTCAACCTCAGTAAGGGATTCTTAAAAGGTGCCATTACGGCTCAATTGCTTTGGCAGTTTATCGAACTTAACAAGAAATGGGGAGTAAATGAACAAAGAATTACGACCTATTCAAATGATTTCTATACCACGACAAATTACATCTATGAAAAGAATGTCTTTTTGATCAACCTGAATTTCAACCTGCATAAATTGAATCAGATCATTAAACTACCAAAAAGTGAGTTCGGTGAGAAGGAATTTTAAGGATCTTGTTTCTTGAAATCCGTGGGTGTAATTCCTGTATAGCGCTTAAAGTACTTTGAAAAATTCGATTTATCAGAGAAGCCTAACATGAAAGCAATTTCTGAAATGCTGTTTGAGGTGTAGAACAATAGCCTTTTGGCTTCTTTGATAATGTATCCCGCCAATACTTCGGATGCCGTAAGGTTAACATGTTTCTTGCAGGCAGCACTTAAATTCTGCGGACTGGTATTTAATTGGGAAGCATAGTAAGCAACATGGTTGACCACTTTAGCCTCTTTGTTCAGCAACTCGCAGAACTTTATATACAGGTTGTTCTGGATGAACTTTGAAGAAATCTGTTGATCAGCATTCTCCAACACCTTTGCCAACATGGCCTTAAACAACCCTTCCTGTACGATTTTATTATTCTCTGTCGCCAACAATCCTAAGATCTGCTCTATAACAAGCTTCTCTTTTAAGAAGATTTGGTCAAATTGGACAACCTCTTCCACTAACCTGCTGATTTCAAAATCTAAACTTTGCTCCACAAATAATTTCTTCAGCAAAAGAACATAGCCTTCAACCGGATTTTCCAATTCCCAATGATGTACATTATCCCTTCGGATCACCAAGATACAGGGTACTTTCACCTCTGCTTCCCTCCCATCAATATAATGTCTGCCGCTGGTCGAAGAAAGGAAAACCAATTCTAAATAACCATTATGTTTATGAGGTCTCGTTCGATTTTTAGCTCGATCAAACGCTGCTATTTTTATCAAACGCTGAGGCTCTAGTTTATCCTTAATGGTTATTTTCTTTCCTTGCATCTTGTGAAACTATAATATTTCCGCTATTCCATCAAATATATTGGAATTCCTTAATTTTTTTAGAAATCCAATAATGATAAAACAGAAAATTCAATGATTCAAAAAAATGAAAAATCATTTAGACTGTGCTTTTGATTTTGCTTTGGTCTTATTCGAGACATATTCGGAAAATTCGGAATATGCCTCGAATAAGACTAACTCGATCTCAGAAAAAAATATGAATTTTCAGCTTTATTTAAGCTATTAAAGAATTTATCCGTATCATTATTAGTCAAGTAGAAACTTAAACATTTTAATATACTTTATGCGCCGCGCACTAATCACTTTGGCATTAGGGATTTTGATGACACATGCTAATGGGCAGGAAAACAAAAAAGATGTTGAAAGCCCAAAAATGGAATGGTTTGATGATGCTAAATTAGGAATTTTTATTCATTGGGGAATATACTCTGTGGATGGGATATCAGAATCTTGGGCATTTTTCAATAATTATCTGAGTCATGAAAACTATATGAAACAACTCCAGGGATTTTCTGCAGACAAGTATGATCCGAAAGAGTGGGTTCAATTAATTAAAGATTCTGGTGCTAAGTATTCCGTTATTACCACAAAACACCATGATGGAGTAGCTCTATGGGACAGTAAAATGGACCAACCAACTACTATCGCCAAAGACGCTGCTGCAAAACAAGATGTATTGACTCCCTTTGTGAAAGAGCTTAAAGCCTCGGGCCTAAAAACAGGACTTTACTTCTCTTTGCCCGATTGGAGCCACCCGAATTATGATATCATCACGAGGACACAAAAAAGATATGATATCAAGGATGAGCCTAATCGATGGACCAAATTTCAAGATTATTATCAAGGACAGTTAAAGGAATTATCAGTTGCTTATAAACCCGACCTTATTTGGTTTGATGGAGACTGGGAGCATTCTTCTGATGAATGGAAAGCCAGGGAAACTTTAGATTTACTTCGTAAGTATAATAAAAACATCATTATCAATTCCCGACTGAACAATCACGGGGATTACGCTACTCCAGAACAAGGTATTCCAGTTCAACGTCCTAATCATAGATATTGGGAATTGTGCTATACCATGAATGACTCTTGGGGATACCAGCATTTTGACAAACATTATAAGAGTCCTAATATGATCGTAAGGACCTTAATTGAATGTTTGGCAATGGGTGGAAACTTATTGTTAGATATCGGCCCAAAGGCCGACGGAACCATTCCTGAAGAACAGATTGCAATTCTGAAAGAGTTAGCAAGGTGGACGAAGAAATATTCTGAAGCAATCTATGGTACTAGAGCTGGTCTATCCCAAGATTTGCTAAATGAAAAGAACAGTATCTCTAAAGATGGTAAAACCATATTTATCTACCTAGATCAGGTGAAGGACTTTGTAGAAATGCAAGGTATAGATGATGAGCCTTTGGAAATAAAAATGTTAGGAACAAACGAAAATGTTCCATTTGAGTATAATTTTGGCAAACTTAAGATGCAGATCCCTACAGCTAATTTTGACCCAGTTGCTTCTGTTGTTGCCATAAAATTCGACAAAAAACCTTCAATTAATCCTCATATCCTACCAGAACCAGTTGGCATTACTGACTTTCTCTATGCGAAAACCCCGCAAGAGTCTATCCGTAAAATTGTGGATATGACCTCCATTGGTGCAAACCTATTCAAAGGTTATATCAATGATGATGGTAGCAAATTGGATGAATCCTTTAACTTCCATAGTGAAGAAACTAAAAACTGGGTTAAAAAACATGCTGAAGTTCTCCAAGATGCAGCTAAAGGAATCCCAGCGAATCACTTTAACGGAAAAACGGCCTTATCCCCAGACAAACAAACGCTATATCTATTTGTGGAGGGTAAACCTACTGGTCCAATTGCCATCAAGGGATTGAAGAACAATATTGCGAGGATCCGTATTGTAGGTGAAGGTTCTATGATTGGCCATGAAATTTATAACAAGCTTTATTGGAGTGCTACACCTGGAATAGTTTATATTGATATTCCTAAAGATAGGCTAGATAAAAATACAACAGTAATTGCTGTTTTGCTTGATAAACCTATTGAACTGTTTTCGGAAGAGGTAGGTGCTATAGAAAGTAATCTCTAAAAATGAAGAGCTAAATAATAGAGGGATAAATCTTTCGATTTATCCCTCTATTATTTTAACGATTTCTTTGAATCCCCTGTTTTTGGCATGTTGAACAGGACTTATCCCATCTTTATCTGGAATATCCATTCTAGATCCTGCATCCTTTAGGATTTGTACAATCTCTTGGTATTTTTCGGTGCCATCACCTAATACGATTGCCTCCATTAAGGCGGTCCATCCTAATCTATTCACATGATCAATAGGATATCCCTTTGTATTTGCCAATAATTTGACTGTCTCTACATGTCCTCGTTCACAAGCGGGAATCAATGCCGATCCATGATAACGATTGAACACATCAAACCTAGCTCCATTTTCTAAAAATAACCTGAGCAGTTCCGTTTGACCGGTTGCACCAGCATACAGAAATGGACTATCCAGATTATCAGCTTGTTGGTTAACATCTGCTTTATAGGAAACCAACAACTTTACCATGGGCAAATCTTGGTTTATCGTAGCGATCAATAGCAAGTTACGTTTATTGGCATCTACCGTATTGACATCTTGTCCAGCTTTCAATGCGGATTCCACGCCCTTTACATTTTTACTTTCCACCATTTTCACTAATCCTTGTTGATCCACGATTTCTATCTCCTGTTCTTTCTTTGTTGAGGCCTGGCAAGAGGAAAACCCTAATGCAAGGAACATAAATATAGTTAATACTTTCATAATCAATACACTACCTTTCCATTGTAAATTAAAGATTTAACTTCTGAAACCCTTGATACAGCTTCAGCAGAACAACTGGCATCAATCAGAACCAAGTCTGCATTATCACCCACCTTTGGCCAAAGTTGATTACCTTTGTCGTCCAATGGTGTGATACCTGCAGTTGCCAGGCTCAACATTCTTGATAAGGCCAATTCTGTGCTGTAACCATATAACTGTGCTGCCAAGTTCGCTTTTTGCAAAACACTTCCAGAACCAAAAGTATTCCAATGATCAACTATACTATCATTACCTACCAACACTTCTACCCCTTTGTTCATCAAGGTAGGAATTGGCATGATTAATCCTCCAAATGGAACCGTGGATATTATTCCCACTTTAGCTTCAGCTAATTTTTCGGCTAATTCTTCTTGTTTTGCTTGGTCAATTTTTCCTAAGGCAAAACAATGGCTCAAATAGGTTTTTCCTTTCAGGATTGGATTTTCATTAACCTTTTTAATCAGGTATTCAATGGTCTGCACTCCGGAATCACCTGTTTCATGGAGATGGATATCAATTCCTTTTTGATTATCCAAGGCCAATTGCACTGTGAAATCCACAGTCTTTTCAATTGCTCCATCAATACTGAAGGGATCAAGACCGCCAATAAAATCAATATCCATTTTAGCAGCTTCTTTTAAATATGGAGCAGACTCGGTATAATAAACCCCATGTTGAGGAAAAGCTACCAATTCAGTTCCAAAACCATCTTTTTTATGGTCCAATGCCTTTTGGAGGTTTTTTAGGGAATTTAATTTCGATGTGGGTTCAATATTGACATGGCTCCTTGCAAATGCAGATCCATGGGACTGTAATAACTCGATCAGTTTCTCAGCTTTGAAGGTTGAGGTCTTCAATAGCTCCGGCATGATCTCCTGTTCCAGGGCAATCATCCCCTTCACTCCTCCTTTCCTTCTTTTTACGGCTTGCCATTTATCACCATAATAAGTTTTATCAAGGTGAATATGCATATCTTTAAAGGAAGGCAACATCAATAGTCCTTTGGCATCAACTGCATCGGGATCATTCATATTGGCACTGATATTTTTGATTTTACCATTTTCGATCTCGATGGAAAAGAGATCAGTTTTTGTAGAAGCCACCTCATCGTCAAAATATTCAAAACCAGTTTCAAGCCTTACATTTTTAAGTTTAAGATTTTTCATGTTTTTATAATAGTTGATAGATGGAGTCTCGCTAGCCATTTTATCTGCGTTTGCAGCAAGTGCATTCGTTCCAAATGCTATTCCTGCAACGCTCATGGCTGAATTCCGTAAGAAGTCTTTTCTTGAAAGTTTCATATTCAATTAATTTTGAATGAGCTAATGTGATCTATAATACAAAGGTAGGCTGCTCTGGTTCCAATATCTTGGAAATTACATCCAATTTCTTGTAAATTTTATAACTGAGAACGAAATTGACTTGGATTTAAGCCTGTTTGGTTCTTGAAGAAGTTAGAGAAATAGGCATGGTCGGAGAAACCAAGGTCAAAAGCAATTTCCTTAATGCTTCGCTCAGAAGTTTGTAATAGCCGTTTTGATTCGAGAGTAATTCGCTGATGGATAAGCTTGTTTGCTGATACCTTCAGATTCTTTTTACAAAGGATATTGAGATAATTAGCACTGATATTTAATTGTTCTGCATAAAAAGATATCGATTTCTGTTCCTTGTAAAATTTATCAATAAGCCAATTGAACCTAGCCAATCTTGGATTGGTTTGATATACCTTAAATTCCTCGATATCAAATTCGGCCTCCTTGCTCACTAATGCGGCAATTACAGCAGCACGTGCAGAGATCAATTGGTTGACAGGTTGGGTTAGCAACAGTTCATCTCGAATCGCATTGAACTCATATAGCAATTTTTCGAAAGCTTCATTGCTGAGCCTAATTACTGGATGGTTCTGATAATTTGTAAAAGAATAACGAAATGCTGGTGCAAACTGTTCAAGAAAGGTCTTGTCAATCATGAGCTGGTATCCCTTTGAACCCTCCTGGATATGCCATTTGTGGATCTGATCAGGAAAAAGCACATGGACTTCCCTGTTCCCGATGATATAATCAACAGAATCGATGTTGTGGATTCCTGAGGCATGATCAAACAGGATAATAATAAAGAAATCATGCTTATGGGGTTTCTCAATTATCTTTTCGCCTAGGATTTCATTAAAGAGCAATTCTTTCTTACCAGCGAATTGCTCCTCACGAAAACCATGCATATCAAGTGTAGGAATTACATTTTTTTCATCCATCTGATTTCCTCTGATAAGATTAAGAAACCTAAAATTAAGGAATAGCAAACGGAATCATCTGTTCAAATCTAGATTTTGACAAAAATCCCTCTTTTATATAAGAAAATAAGGATAAGTAGGACAATGGAGTAATTCCCTATGGTCAGGATCAAATGGGCATATTCTTCGTAGTGTTTTTCTAAACCAAAAGTTAAAGAATGAACCAAGCTCCTGAAATCGATAACTTCCGCTAATCCGTAAGCAACGATGGAATTCATTCCATAAACTTTTAACCAGCGAAAGGGCATTTTAATTTGCTTGACATCAATCGCATAATAGAATATGGCCATTAATAAGATACATATTCCACCTGAAAACAGGGTCATGCTCCCTGTCCAGATTTTCTTGATTATTGGTTGTTGAAATTGCCATAATAAGCTAACGGCAATACAAACTACACCTGCAATGATCAATTTTACGGTTGTTCCATTTGGATCTTTATCTTTGCCATCCTTTATTACTTTCCCTGTGAGGCATCCCATCAAAACTGTAACGATAAAGGTTAAGCTACTCCAGATCCATGTATATTGATAATGTTAGGAAAACACCCATTCATCGCCTTGCCATTTCACTCCATCCATGAAATTTTGAAGGAACATTTTATCGAGATAGATGGCAAAATTATAATTGGGTTCATAACCACCCCAAGTAGACATGGGGATGGAATAAATGATCAATAAGGACAAACCCATACCGATGAGTTTTTTGAAGCTGAAATGAAGGTAAGCCAAAGAGGTAATAAGATATCCTGTAGCGATAGCTTGTAAGGTATTGGAATATAATCGTAATACCTTCCAATCAAATGCCAAGAGATTGCCCTGAACAATCATTCCTAAAATCCACAAAATCAGAAATCTCCTTATGATGTGTCTGTATACGTCGGGGCTATCCTTTCCGATTTTTCTATCTAAAGAAAACGGGATGGTAATCCCTGTCATAAAGAGGAATAAGGGCATAATGAGATCCCAGAGTCTAAAACCTTCCCAAGCTTCATGTTCAAACTGAGTCAACATACTGTGATATGCTGGGTTGTCCCATATTTGTCCTACTGACATCAGAACAGGCTGTAAAAAAACCAACAGAAACAGGTCCAGCCCCCTGAGAATATCTAGGGACTCTAATCGTTGTGAAGGGATAACTTTCATAAAATAGGGTTCAATAGGTTTATTTTCTAAGCATAGGAAATTGAGAGATCCTTAAGGTGGTACAACCATAAGGTATCAAACGGATTTCAACTTCTTTTAAATCATTGATATTTAATCCATACATATCAGCTGTCGGCATCGGTCCTGCCATTCCATTATATAATTTCCAAAAGGGAAGTTGCCTCGCTTTTACTTTTAATTCAATTGGTGCATTTTCACGGTTCCAAGGATAGGCTTTATTGGTATTGTCCTTTTCAGAAACCTGAAATAGCGAAGCCATTTCATTTTTGTTGAACAAAGGCAAACCGTAATTCCAATCAGCCGTTGGCCGGACCTCAATAAATGAATCTCCATAGGCGACCTTTTCCTTGTCTTCAAGGAACACCTCTTTCTCTTCACCCGGGATATCCAAGGCATATACCAATGGACCTCTTTCTATGGCACGAGAACCTTCGTGATAGGTTTCAAAGTTAAACTCCATAGGAAAGTCCAAAGTCATGACATCATTGTTTTTCCAGGCTCTATTTATTTCGATTACAGAACCAGGTTTTGTATCAACTTTGAACTCTTCCCCGTTGATCAGGATTTTGGCATTTTTTGTCCAAGTGGGAATCCGTAGCTGATAAGGAAATTCAATAGCACTTTCTCTGTGATTAAATGTAAGGTTGATCCTATTTTCAAAAGGATAAAAAGTCTCCTGCGAAACCTGAACGGTTTTTCCAGCTTGGCCAACTTTTACAACAGCAGATGAAGGCGCATAGATCATGGATGCAATTCCTTTCTTTGCGGTTGCGTAATAGAGATTTTGCGTGAATTTAGGCCAACCTTGATGCATATTGGATGTACAACATGGGTAGCCTGTCAAAAGTCCAAAAACCACATCGGTCCCTTGATGATTGACATCAAAATTGTACATCTGTCTAGTGATTTGAACCTGATTGGCCTGCTGAAAATATTGACGGCGCATAAAATCATCTGAAATCTGGGTTGGCAATGCATTGAATGCCACTTTTTCTAAGTGTTCTGCAAAACCAACATCTCCGGTTATTTCCAGCATCTTTTCCAAGGAAAACATTAATTCAACCGCTGAACAGAGTTCTGATCCCTGCGTCGGGTTACTACCATGCAGGGCCTCATCCCCGCCGTACATCCCTTGTGCCTGACCATTAAATAATTTAATATCAGATAAGCCCTGTTTCACTGCGGCTAGATGTTTTGGGTCTTTACTTTGTTGGTAAAAAATAACTGGTTCTTTCAGCCCTTGCGCTAAATTCACACAATGAATGCTTCTAAAAGTAGCCAACATATTCCGCTGAATGAACTTTTGGGTAAAATCAAAACCTTGGGCATGCAAGATATCTGCAAGCTCCAGCAATTTAGGGTCTTCCGTGATGTTGTAAAGCCAATAAACAGCCTGAAGGTTATCGGCTGAACGGTATTCAGCCCAAAAGGTCCAATGTCCTAGTGGTTTCTCTTCTAAGGTTCTAAGTTGATAGTGAAAATATTTGGTAAAGAGGTTTACTACCCTTTGATCTTCAGTCGCAGAATAATACTGTTGCAGTATCTTGAGCATGACCATCTTTGGCCACCAATCATGTGAATTGTTCCGCTGAATTCCTGGTTCATGATCATAATCCTTTGCCGGCCCAAAATAGCCATCTTCAGATTGACTTTGCAAGGCCCATTCCACCCAGCGTTGCGCTTTTGCTTTTAATCCCTTATCATTTAATTGATATGCTAAGGGCAATAATCCATCCACCCAATAAGGTCCTCGCTCCCATTGATCACCATCTCCCCCAAGCCAGCCATTTCTGTCTCCCATGACTAATGGATAGAGCTGATCCAATTGTCCTGTAGCTCCATTTCTCTGGGAGTTCAGCATTTCCTTCAACCAACCCTGAGGTTTTATAGCTCCCAAAGGTAATTCCATAAAAGGTTTCTGGATGAGGGGTGCCTTATTCTGTATATAAGGTTGGGCTTGAAGATGAACAGTTCCGAACGTCAATAGAAGAGCACTAAAAGACAATTTGATTAGTTTATTCATGGTATTAGGTTTATTTGAGGTAAATCAGCAAGGAGATTCACTAGCATGAAGTTAAGGCTTTTTTAATAATCATTTCCCATTTAAGTAAAGAAATTAGCTTTTGTTTTTGGCTTTAGGCTATTTCTTGGTTATTTTTAAAACCAAAGCTGGAAAAGCATGCCTGAAGAAATCGTTCGCCTAGAAAACGTTGAGAAAATATATCAAACTGGAGACACTAGCATTACTGCTTTGGCTAAAAGTAGCCTAAGTTTTGAGTCCAACAAATTGACCTTAATCATGGGGCCTTCCGGTTCTGGAAAGACAACTTTATTGTCCATCATTGGTTGTATCATATACCCTAGCTCGGGAAAAGTTTTCTATAAAGACAAAGAGGTAACAAGTCTGTCGGAAAACAAACTTGCAGATTTAAGGTTGCATGATATAGGTTTTGTATTCCAGCAATTCAACCTTTTGGAGCCCCTTACTGCTTTAGAAAACGTGATGCAGCCTCTTTTACTGCAAGCAGTGGATAAAAAAGAAGCAAAAGAAAAGGCAATTGCAGCCTTGGAAGCAGTTGGTCTGGCCGACCGTTTGCACAACTTGCCCAAGAAATTAAGTGGTGGCCAAAAACAAAGGGTTTCCATAGCAAGGGCCCTAGTGACCAATCCAACTATGATTTTATGTGATGAGCCAACGGCATCATTAGATGCAAAAAGTGCAGCCATTATCATGGAGGAACTTAAAGATCTCGCGCAGGAAGGTAAGGCAGTAATTATTGTCACACATGACCTTAGGTTGAGAAAGTTCGCTGATCAGGTCATTTATGTAGAGGAAGGAAATGTTTCAAACAGTATTCGAAATGAGGAAGATTATAAATAGGTTAAGCATTTTTGGTTGCTTCATGATCTTGATTGCTTTAATTGGCTGCAAAAGCGAAAAGAAGAAACAAGAAGAGCAAGAGAAGGCGAAGCTGTCTGCTGTTTACGGCTCTGTCATTGCAATCGGCAAGGTATTACCGGAAGGTGGTTGGGTACAGATCAGTTCACCGGTCAGTGCCGAGGTCAAGGATATAATGGTCAAAGAAGGTGATGAAGTGGAACAAGGCCAGGTTTTAATGACCTTGAAAGAGAATACGGAGGAATTGGATCTTGCTCAGTCACAAAGCCAATTAGAGGGCTTGAAAGCTCAACATCAAGCTAGTATCAGGGATTTGGCCAAGCAGGAAATCATATTAAAAGAGTTAAAGTCGAAATATGAAACGTCCAAGAACCTTTTAGCGAAAAATGCAGAAACTAGGGAAAATGTAGACAATGATCTTTCCAATGTCAAGCAACACGAAGAGCTCATATCAGGTTTAAAAAGTCAGATCAGGGCCAATCAAGCTACGGAAAAAGAACAATCCATCATCATTGCCAAAAATAGACAAAGCTTAAAGGACTATCAGGTTACGGCCATCAAAAAAGGAATAGTATCTGAACTAAACGTGGAGATTGGCCAAACTATCAATGGTACGGCTGAATTAGGAAAAATAGTGGACAATGAAAATATAATCATTGAGGCTGAGGTTGATGAATTATTTGCGGATAGCGTAAAGATTGGACAAACTGTTGACATCAACTTTGTTGGAAAACCAACAGTCATTGGTAAAGGAAAGATTGTCTATTTAAGTCCTACCCTAATGAACAAATCCATATTGTTTGAGACGGCAAACGAGGCAGAAGACCGAAGGGTACGAAGAATACGAATAGAACCTGAAGGCAATTCTACTCTATTGATCAATTCTAAAGTTGAATGTAGGATAAAATTATGATAGGATGCTGGGATTAGCTTGGAAATTTATTCGATTTGATCGGGCCAAGAGCTTTGGAATAGTCACTGCAATTGTGATCAGTGTATTTCTCATTGGTCAACAGTTAAGCCTCCTTTTCTTTCTGATGGGTTTAATGGGAAACTTGGTGAACAATGCGCCTGTTGAAAAAGATGATTTATGGATAATTGAGTCCCAAAGCAGAAATGTAAATTCAATAAATAGCATTGATCAGCGATCAGTCCAAGAAATTGGTAGCTTAAAAGGTATAGAAACAGCAACTCCCATCATATTAGCCAACGCTCAGGCCACTTTTCTGGATGGCAAGACTGCTGCTGTCACTTTAGTTGGTGCCCCTGCTCCTGGGTTCCTGATGGGACCTGAGGTAAACAAAATTGATAGTGGCTCGGTTCAGGATCTGTTACAGCCATACGCGGTCAGCGCAGAATATTTTAATGCAAGAAGTTGGGAAACCTCACTTTATCTAAATAAACCTATTGAAATCAATGGCAAGAGTGCAAAATTAGCGGTCATAACCAAAAACGCCCAGGCATTTGGAGCCAGTTTTATGTATACGACTTTAGAAAATGCAAGTTATTTTGGAAACTTCCCGAATGATAAGGTCAGTTTAATCATTGCCAAGCTTGGACAGGGCCAAGATAAAAAGGAGATGATCGAGGTAATCAATCAGAACTTCCCCCATCTAAGAGCTTGGGATGCTGAAAAACTAAAATCTTCGACCGTAAAGGAAATCTTGATTTCATCGAATATGGGGATGAGTTTTGGCACATTAGTGGTGTTCGCCATGATCTCTGGATTTTTTATTATTGGCCTCACATTATATTCGTCAGCATTGGACCGGATCAAAGATTATGGTACCTTAAAAGCTATTGGAGCAAAAAACAAATTTGTAAACCGCCTGATCATAGCCCAAGCATTTCTTTATGCAGCCATTGGATATGCTGTAGCGATGTTATTGATCTATGGCTTTAAGTTTGGGGTTGAAAAAAGCGGATTGAACATAAATGTCAGTATACCATTTGCTTTGTTTTTGCTTTTGGTAACCATGATAATATCCATTGGGGGATCTCTATTTGCCGTTAGGAAAATATCAAAATTAGAACCAGCATCAGTTTTTTAATATGAAGAAACCTATCTTTCTATTTTTACTCTTAATAGGATTTACCTTTTCCGGAAATGCCCAGAGCCTGAGCATTTCGGATCTATGGAACTATATTGGCCAAGCGAGTAATCTAAAAGTGAAGAAACTGAATAAAGAGGTTCAGGCAGCCCAATTGAATGTAAGGAGGTCTGAACGGTTTCCAGTAATTTATGGCGATGCCAATTTGCAAAGGAATCTAATTATTCCAACAACACCAGTTCCAGCCATTGCCTTTGACCCTAATGCAGAGGAAGGTGCTATATTACCATTGAAATTTTCTACAAAATGGAATTCCAAAGCTGGTTTGCAATTGGAATGGAACCTTTTCGATCCCAATAAGAAGAGCCAACAGCAGGAGGACCTAATCGCTTTAGAGAAAGCCAAGGTTGAAGAATCATTAGCAGAACAGGATTGGAAAATCAATTCTACTTTAGCCTATGCATCGATTGTTTTAGCAACCGAACAATATCAATTTGCCCTTAAAGATTCCGCTTTATTTGAGGAGATTAACAGCATCAATAAGGAAAGATTTTTGGCAGGTAGAGGGAGTTCTGAAGATTACAGTCTGTCGCAGCAAGAAGTTCAACGAAAAAAAATCTTGATGCATGAATCATGGTCGATTTTAAAGGAGGCAAATTTAGAATTAGGTAGGTATTATCCGCTAGATTCCATTAGGGTCCTGAGCAACAATATGGAAGAAATATTAATGGAGTTGGGGGCTTTTGAAAAAAAGATCTATGACCAACAGCTGGTTGAGCTTGATCAGCAATTATCCATGGTCCAATTAAAGGGAATAAAGCGACAGGTTCTACCCAGCGTGTCATTTAACGCTTATTATGGGGCTCAGTATTTCAGTAATTCCTTTAATATTATTGACAAAAACAATTGGTATGGCTATAGTTATGCAAATCTGGGTTTGAGAATACCAATCTCAGCATATTTTAGTAATAGCAGCGCCATCAAGAAAGCCGAACTCAGTGAAAAAGTATATGTACAACAATTGGAAGACCTTCAATTGAATGATGAAATCGACAAAAAACAAAAGCAGGAAAAAATCATTTTTTCAAAACAAAAGATTGAAAGTCTAAATAAAATCAAGGACCTAGCATTACAAAACAAAGAAGAAAAGTTGGCCGCCTATCAGGCAGGCAGAATCCTATTAATAGATTTTAATAAAGCCAATAGTGATTACCTAAAATCATGTCAGGACATTTGGAAAGCTAAATATGACCTATTGAAAATAATTTTGGAACAATAAGATAACATCAAATGCTTCAATAAAATTCAGCAATTATTTTAATATCAACATTTTATTTCTACTTTTAAGTGATCGACCCTTCTTTTTGGGGTCATTCAAACCATTATTAATTTAAGAAAGCCATGAGTACAATTATTAGTATAGTTATCATCGCTATAGTCATTATTGTTCTTATAGTGAGCTGGATTACTGGTAAATCAACTGCAAGTCGGCCTGAGTTTTCGGAAAATGATTATCCCCTCATAAGCAATGATAAAGGTATCCTAATTGAAGGTCCAATTTACAATGATGTAAAGGCTGCCTGCATGGATTTTTGTGAGATGATCAACGAAATGGAATATCATGTCATCATCAAACTTATTCGCATTGACCCCAATAGTTGCTTGCTTCTGTTTCCTTATGAAATCGATTTTAAACATTATTGTTATCTATTAAATTATCTTGAATACCCTTTGTACCTAAAATATAAGGCTAAGGTTACGGGTTGGTTGACCTCTAAAAAAATAGACCTTTGGATAGATAATCGCTCCGCAAATAAGAGAATTATGGTATACAATTCTGCAGACAAAAACAAAGCAGATATCGTATATTTTACGACAATGGACCAAATCGGTTATATCGTTGAATTTAATTCGAATGAAAAAGCTAAGGAATTGCCAAGCCCAATGAGACGCTTCGAATCTTGCAAGCGTTGTGTTGAGGATTTAAACATGATAAGAGGAGAACTGATTGTTTCAAAAAGTCAATCTACTGAATGACAAATTGTACAATCCCAGTGAATGTCAGTTTGTCAGCAGACGGAAAAATAAAACAATTAGCGCTGGATTTAAATGTTTTTATTGGCATTCAACAAGAAAGTGTTAAAAATAGTTAAACGAAATGTTAATTATCATTTCGGCACAGACATTGAATATATCTAATCAAATTTCATAATTTAGGTTAATAATTGGTTAGTTAAAACTCCTTAGGTTCCCCGCCTAAGGAGTTTTTTTATGAAGCGAATCAATCTTATTCAAGATTTCTTATTTTTACAGGAGATGAATTGGTTTATACCAACATCTATACACAGAAATTACCACATTAAACTTCCTATAAAGACATGGCAAAGATGACCAAACAAGAAGTTCTTGAGGAATTAAAGTCCTTAGGTTCTGAAAAACTGATAGCTCAGAATAAAAAAAGAGGTGCAGGCGATAATCAATACGGTGTGAAAATGGGTGATGTTCGTAAGATAGCTTCTAAGATAAAAAAGGATCAAGAACTCGGTCTTGAGCTATGGGAGACCAACAACATGGAAGCGCGGTGTGTAGCTATCCTAATTCTCGACCCAAAAAAATTAAGTAACGCGCAATTGACGGTGATGGTTTCATCAGAAAATTTCGCAAATGTTATTGATTGGCTATATAGTTATTTGGTTAAAGACAGTTTAGATAAGCAAACACTAAGGTTAGAATGGGAAAAAGCTGATAATGTCATGTTGCAGCGACTAGCATGGAGTTTGATATCCGGTAATATTGCGAGGAATCCTGAATTGGAGGATACTCCGAAATTATTGGATTATATTGAAAAACATATGCTCGAAGCAAAACCTGAAATACAATGGACCATGAACAGTACCTTAGCTCAGATTGGCATTAAACAACCTCAATATAGGGATCGTGCTATTGCAATCGGTCATAAATTAGGTGTTTACAAGGATTATCCAGTATCTAAGGGCTGTACCTCTCCTTTCGCGCCAATTTGGATCGATTATTTCGTAAGCAGAGAAAAGTAATAAGCAAGGATATTAATATATAATTAACAATAAGTTTATATTAAACCGGATTAAGGTGGTTGGAAAAGCTGATTTTCAACCACCTTATTTATTTTATTAAATATTTAGAAATTATTTTTATATTTACGTTAATTACACTTTTACTAGCTGTCACCAATTAATCAAAAACTAAGGCATGACATTAATAACCAATCGCTTTGCTATTTATTTATTAATAATTCCGCTCTCCATTTTCTTTATTAGTTTACATTCTTGCGGTCCAAGTGAACTCGAACCCGAACCCAAGCCAGCTCCAAAACCGGAACCCGAGCCCGAACCGGATCCCGAACCTGTTGAAAAACCAAAAGCTATTTTATATAAATACACTTCTGAAAAAAATGAAGATTTCATTGAATACCTTAAAGGCTTTGTGGTAAAAGACCTAACCGAGGCAGATATCAAACTACATTTCGGGAACCGTGTTACCTATTTCAAGCCAGATTCCATCCTGATCAAAGAAGACTCCATGTTTGTGCATAAATCAAAAATGCCTATGGAATCCTATCAAATAAAATGGACAGAGCAAACTCTACAAATCCACGAAGCCAAAAACAATAGTTGGAAAATTTGGGCATCAAGGAATGCTGATTCAACCTTAACCCTTAAGATCAGCTTTTTCAAGAAAAACACCAATAATAAGAACCGAGCCCAATTGAGTGTTGGTCAGCAATATGAAATGCCCGATAACCGACATTTACTCGATTCAGAGCCCTTGAATAATTCCAGATTAATCTGGTTAAAGAAGAATTATGTTTTTACCCCTGAAAAGAAATAAAATGAGAACTAGATTAATAACTGTTTTGCTTTATATATTAACCTTGGGCATCCTTTCGGCTCAGGAACCAAGAAATTCTTCGACTTACTTTGGTAAAAATCCTGAAAGTATATTTCTAGGCGCTGTCCTTAGCAAGAATTCAATCAATACGGAAAAGCATGAATTCAAGGATATTAAAACCAATCATAAGATTACCCCCATTTCAACTACGTTTAAATATGAGTTTCCTGAAATAGTACCTAGCAAGGAAAACATGTACAAAGTAATTTCTGATGAATTGAAGGAAGAAGGAGCTCCAACAGGAAATGCAGGCATTGCGAGTTATTCATTCTACTCGATTCGAAACCTCGAAGATCTATATGATAATTTTGGCCAAAAAATGGATCTTGGAAAATGGTTTGGCTTGGACGTCAATAACAAAATGCCTAAATCCAATATTCTTGTGGAATATGAGATTCCCTTATTTGATATGTTTATAGATCCAGGGGGCGATGGGATCATGAATTATATAGCGGAATTGGCTAAATTAAAAGACGATGACCTGATCTATGTTATGAGTATCACCTGGGGAAGGAAGGCATTGATCTTTGTTCAATCCGATTTTGATGAAAACAGTCTAAAAGTTGCATTGAATAGGTATATTAAAGATGAAGCGTTGACGGAAGAGCAAAAGATCATTATAGAAACTGCCACATTCTCATATAATATTTTTGAAGATGTCCCTTTAGACTTGGACAACGCTAATCCCTTTAAAACTATATTAAAATATTTAGAAGAACCGATTACAACAGATAATTACGGGAGTATCATCCATTTTATGGCTAATGAAATGGACGGAAGCACTTATTTGAACAGTTTTTAAGAATGCGAATGATCAAATTCCACTTTTTTGATTACAGGAATTCCAAATAAACCCAAGGATAAATAGACATTCAAAGAGTCTGGATGTATATTTTGAATTCTTATGCCTTCTGAAAGCCCTATTCTTTTATGGAATCCATTATCGAATTCCGCTTTTACAACTTTTGGTGCCATGTCTTCCCCAGGCAACCAAATTTTATTGATCTTACATTTTACTTTATAGGTCGAGACTTCGGTTTCGGATGAGCAAAACAAATAATTCAGACCTAGAAAAATAAAAGTCAGGTAGGAGCCAGTAAGGATAATACTATAGAATACACTTTCTAATTTTCCTACATTACGGAACAGGTCTTTTTTTCGGATCAACCAATAGAACACAATTCCAAAAAGGAAAAAGAAAAAAACTACCCTAAGCGAAATTAGCGTTTTTTCAAAAAGGAAATAATTCAGAATATTTAAGAGGAATACGGACAGAAACAACTTATCGAGCAAAGTGAATGTTCTTTTTTTGAACTGCATGACCAAAAGGATTCTTGTTTTTTAACAGTACAAATATATTAAATTCTATTAAGAATACTTCATTGACATATACGAAACTACCCTTATAAAATATCATGTTGTTTTATTTTTAAAATAAAAAATAAAAATTAAAAGACTCAAAGTTTCTTATTATGAATATATTACATATATTTGAAGGATAACTGAAGTTAGCAGACCAACCAAAAAATCTAATTATTTGAAATAAGGAAATTAACAATTGAACAAAATTACAGTATGGTGATCGTCTTATTCTTCAGCTTTATTATTTTTTTCTCAAGTGCTGCAATCTTTGCCAATTGGTATATGACAGGAGATTATCGAATGATGCATTATTTATACCGCATATGGATTTCTGCTTTAGCATTAATATCCATTTATGTCATCTATATTTCTCCGTTTTTTAATATTATCAATTAATGTCTTTTATTCAGTCCCCTTTGGTTTTAAGGATTTGAAGTCTGTTAATTCAATTCCTAATTGATGGATTTTGGATTTAATCCTAGGATCTAGCAAGATTTTGGTTACCTCACTCCTATCTTCACGAACATTCCTATAGCCTTCATGGCCCACATTTTCCATTTCACTGACATCAAGACCAGGATGTTCCACAAACAGGTATACCCTATCTTTCTTTAATTCATCGAGCGCCCTCAAAAAAGCTTGAATTTTTCCTTCCACATTCGCTTTGCTTTTCAGGTCTAAATCTGGGAACATTAAGAATTCATAATCCATATCCTGAGGGAGATTGTACTCCTTAGAAAGCCTGATCAACATTTCCTTTACCTCCTTATTCCAATTACCACTACCCATATGGGTGGAAATATGTGAAATTCGCGGCAACATTTTCTTTGCCAGTTCAATTTGAGCCCTGAACTCTGCTTCAATATCCTCCAGCTTCCATTGATGTTCCTGAATGGACGCCATCGGTACCTTCTCATTAGGATAGATAAAAGAGTAAAAATTGCCATAATCATCTATTAAACTTTTCGCTGCTGTCAAAGGCCGCCATTTACAATTCTCCCATTCACTTGTAATCATCAAATGAACCCCAACATCTAAATTTGGATTTTCCTTCAACATCTTAACAGCCTCAGGTGCCCAAGGACAGTTTACCATGAGTTCTACTGAAGTGGTTATGCCTTTTTGATAGGTCTCAATAATGGCAAGATTTGCCGCATTAAACGAACCGATATCATCGGATCTGACAATGAGTTTTGGGGGATGTTGACCAAACAATGGAGCAAATACCGAAGTAAGCAAAATTAAGGCAATCAATTTTCGGAATAAGGGGCTTTTGGACATATTCAGTGCTGTATTAGGAAATGGTTATTGATTTATAAACCAAGAGCTTAAGGCTTGGATGTAATAAATTTAAAAAAATATGCTAAGAAGTGGAAGAAATAAAACCAACACTATTTGAGTAAAGGAACCTAGTTATTTCCTTTTTATCGAACTGGCATTCAACCTTTTAATCAATCCATTATAGAGACAGTACTAATTTTTGCAAAATATACTGTAACATTTTTTTCAAAATCATATCTAAAGGAAAACAAAAACAATTAGTTATGAACTTGAAAAACATTTTAATAGCCGTTATCGCCTTTGTAGCATTGGTATCAACAGCAGAAGCTCAGACCAAAGAAAATAGTTTCCAAGTCGAAAAGATTGGAAATGGAAAGCAAAACATTGTATTCATCCCAGGTTTTGCCTCATAGAATCAGAAAATGATTAACAATAAAAAAGCCCTATAGATATTCTATAGGGCTTTTCTGATGTTCTATTTTATTTTCTTCCAAATAGTCTGGAGAAGAAACCTCTTTTCTGTTGGGCTGAATAACCATAGCCATAACCGTAGCCATAACCACCATATCCATATCCACCATAACCATAAGGGTTATTTCCGAATTTCACCCCATTTAAAAGGATCGCCATATTGGTCAATGCTGAAGAATCATAGATTTTCTGAACATCAGGCAATTGCCTTCTATCCATCTTACCAGCACGTACCACAAATATGGTCACATCGGTAATCCTATTCACGATATCAGCGTCTGCAACGATTCCCAGTGGAACATTATCAACGATAATATAGTCATAACGTTCTTTTAGTTCAGCGATCAATTGATCCAAACGCTCACTTAATAAAAGCTCAACTGGATTCGGTGCGATCACACCAATCGGAACGATGTCTATCTCGGCATCTGTTCTATCTTTATAGATGATTTCATCAACCGTCACAGAACTATCAGAAAGGTAATGCGTAACTCCAATTGGCATAGGGAATTTTGTGATGTTACTTAAAGTACCCTTTCTAAGGTCTAAGTCGATTAAAACAACTTTCTTTTTCAAGAAGGTCATACTCACTCCTAAATTAATAACGGAGAAGGTTTTACCGGCACCTACATTGAATGAAGTAAATGTTACGACCTTTTGTTTTTTATCACCGGAAGACATAAAGCTTAGGTTCGTTCTGAAAATCCTGAATGCTTCTGTCACCTCATCAACGCCTTGTTCTTTGATGACAATATCACTCTTGGCATTTTTCATCTCTGTTGAGAAAGGAATCTCGGCCAAGAAAGGAACGCTTACCACATCTTCAATGTCCTTACGGTTTCTAACCTTGGTATTCAACAACAGCATCAACAACAATATGGCTGCTGGCACCGCAATACCGATGGCTACACCTATGGCAACTTTTTTGAATTTGCTAGGATAGAAAGGAGCATTAGAACCCGATGCAGAGTCAATAACGCGGATGTTATCATCCGTCATTGCTCTATTGATGGCGTTTTCTTCACGTTTGTTCAACAAGAAAATATAAAGCTCTTCAATTACCTTTTGCTGACGTTCAGCAGACAACATAATACGTTGTTTTGAAGGAAGGCTTCTCGCTTTTCCGATCGCTGCATTCTCTTCTTCCCTCATGTTATTCATTCTGATCCTAAAACCAGAAATTACGTTATCAATAGCACGGGCAATATTTTGTCTTACCTGAGAAAGTGCACTGTTCAAATCTTGAACAATTGGGTTTTCTGAGCTGTTTCCACTCATCAAGCGGTTTCTTCTCAATAGCAACGTGTTATATTCAGAAATGATGTCCTCAATATTATTATCTACCAACCCAGTGTTACTTGGAATAAGGTCATCTACTCGGCTAGGATCACTTAACCTTTGGCGCATGATCTCTACCAATTTCAATTGCGTTTCTAACTCTTTACTTGAGCTCTGGTAAGTTCTAGATTCAGTCCAATAAGCCTCACCTGCAGATTTTACATCCAGACCTTGGTTTTGGGTTTTCATGCCTTCCAAGCTAGATTCCACAGAACTTAGTTCTTTTTCAATGATTACAATCCTGTCATTGATAAAATCAGCCGTATTATTAGCGACTGTCTTTTTATCTTCAATGGTCATTTGATTGTACACCTCAATCAACTTAGTGATCATGTCTTCAGCACGCAATGGAGAAGTATCTTCCATAGTCATCTGAAGGATTTCTACATCTTCCATTTGAACGATATTAAGATTGCCCAAAAAGTAACCTACCATAGATTCGATAGGGCTTTTGGTAATGGTAATATCCTCAGAAAGATTTACACGATATGCTTTATCAGAATTGGCCGAAATGATTACATTTCCAACTGGTGTTTTGGCTTCTGAATTAAGTTTTACTGTTACTGTTTTATCTGGGTCGGAGTTTGAAAATGAAGATAGTTCAACCTGATTGTTTCCTTTATATTTCAGATTAAATGAGAACCCAGCCTGTGGAGGAACATTTGTAAAACGAACAATAAATGGTGAAGTTTTGTAGAGTTCTACTGACCTCAGTCCATCTTTCCTAGAATAGCTTACATCAGCATTCAAGAGACTAATGGTATTACGCATTAACTCTTGCGATCTTAGCTGAAGAATTTCAGAGTTAACATTTACAAAATTGTAAAAGTTATTAGGTCTGGTAATCCTAGAAGCACTCATGGAGTTCGTGGCTGTTTTTATCATTACAGTTTGATCCTTTTTGTATAAAAATGGAGTCTTACTGTATTGGTAATAAAAATATCCACCAAAGATCAATATCGATAACAAGAACCATTTCCAGTTCCCCAATAGATATCGCAAGATATCTAATACATAAAGAGATTGATCTTGTTTACCTTTTCCTTGAAAAGGCTTATTTATTGAATGATTAACCATTAATTTGTTAGTTTCTATTAAATAATGCTATAAGGCTCACACCTAGGGTCAACATACCGGTAGCAAAACCAATATATCTCCATGTTAAGTCTTCTCTAGGAGTAGGAACGGCAGATCTTGGTTTTACATAGACGATATCATTTTGTTTCAAATAATAAACTGGCGAGTCGAATAGATTAACATCTTCAATATTACTTGTATACATTTTTCTGTAGCCATTTTCTTCTCTGATGACCGTAATGGCTTCGGTTAAAGCATTTGTGGTTAGACCACCGCTACGTGTAATTGCTTCCAGAATAGAAATCTGACCATCAGGAACATTCAAGATACCTACTGCGCCAACTTCACCCATCATCATGATCTTAATGTTCAGCAGTTCTACCCTAACTAAAGGAGAATTGATTAAATTTTCTTTAACCAACCTGTCCGTAATAAAACTCTTAAGCTCCTCGGCAGTTTTTCCTTCTGCTTTGATGACACCAAGGACTGGAAAGTCGATATTTCCGCTTTTATCCACTAAATATCCTTTTTCGGTTGGAACTCCAGTAGCAGAGGTGGTAATTTCACCTTTATCACCTACATTATAAATTCCACCATCAGGGTTGAATGGTGCTGCCAATTCAGGAGTCTTAGAACTGATAATAATGCTCAATCTATCATACTTCTGAATCTTTAAGGTTGGAATCTCCTGCATAGGATATTCAGAACCTGGAACCATATTTTCAAGGTAAGTTACCTTTTTAGAAACAACGCATGAACTCAGTCCAAACAAAGTCAATGCAAACAGGCTGATAATTAATCTATTCATTTTCAAGTTTATTTACTTTTTTAATTTCATTTAAGCATAGTATGGCTGCCTCCTGGTTTGGGAGACAATTTAATTGTCCAACATTAGTTCGTTGGATAATGTTTTCAAGGATGTTCACCATGGAAGAAAAAATATTGGCATTCCATCTGATTGCCGTGAAGCTTGGCAACAGAGCCAATAAAGATTCAACACCTTTGCTTTTCCATTCCATTTGGTTTTTTTTTGCTTGTGTCAACCTAATAATTGACATTAATTTTCGCTTTTTATTAATATAACAAGCTGTTTTTCCACTCCAAGGAGTTCCATAGATAAATACTTCATCACCCTCTACTTTTACTGCAGGGTTATCATCATTCAATAATTGAAAACCATCATTAGTACTTATCCATAGTCTACTGTGTGTACTTTTCCCAGTACCGCTTTTTCCTAAGAACGAAACAGCATATTCTCCATTTTCTACAACAGAGGAATGAATCAATGCTGTATTATTTGAAAGAACTCGCTGACCAAATGCTACCATAATGAGCCAGCTTAAAATATTAGAGTCATATAACTCTTGTTTTTTTATGTGAATTTTCGAGAATCGGAAGTCTTTATCACTTATCATTCTCCAAATTTCAGTGTCTTTAGCATTTCCATTTTCCACCGAGGTGACATACTTTTGTTCTGTTTCTTCAAATTTGAACCTATCACCCCAGATTATGGAAACATCACTTAGAAGTTTGGCATCTGTGAGGTCAATGTCAGTGGGTTCCAAAACGATTTCAACATGTACAATGGCCTCTGCATTCTGATCAAATGGAACCTCAAAATCAATAAATGAAGATAAACTACTTTGAATATCAATTGAATCATCATATATGATCCTAATCAAATTCTCAGCAACTAAATAGTCCACTGTTTTCATTATTTCCTTCAAAAAATTTTTTTTACTGCATATAAACCGATTGACTACATTTCTCGGCCAATTTTAAGTCGTGTGTTACAAAAATTACAATTTTGTTCTTCGCTGCACTCATCAATCTCTCTATCAATAGTTCTGATGTTTTATGATCTAAAGCGGATGTTACTTCATCAAATAACCAAATGCTGTTTTCCTTCATTAATGCCCTTGCCAGTGCAATCCGCTGTGCCTGCCCTTCGGAAAGACCATAGCCAGATTCTCCAACTACTGTATTCAAACCATCAGGAAGGTCATAAACAAACTCTGAACAACTCAGGTATAAAACCTCGTATATCTTTTCAGGATTAACATTTTCAGTATCAGTCAGGATATTTTCCTTAATGGTACCTGAAAACAATTTATCTCCTTGCGGAACATAAGCTATATTTACTCGGTGATTATGATTAATCGCATAGGTTTTTAGTCCAGTCTCCACATAAATTTCACCCTTGTTAGGCTGGATAACAGCTAACAACAATCTAATCAGCGTTGTTTTTCCCTTGCCGCTTGAACCAATGATGGCTGTAGGCTCGCCCTTTTTAACCTTCAGGTTAAAATCATCAATCACCAAATTGTCTTCATACTTAAAGCTTAAGTTTTTGATGATCAATTCATATGGATCTTTGATAAATTCAGGTGAATATTCTTCTTCAACTTCTGTATTATACACCTCTTCCACCCTCTCAGCTGCTGTTCTATATTTTATAAAGACAGGAATAAAACTCATTAGGAGCAATAATGGCCCTTGAATCCTTCCAACTAACTGAAGGAAGGCAGTCATCATTCCAAATGTAATTTCATCAGTTCTCAATTTATAAACTCCCCAGACAAAAGTCAGAAGGAAACCGATATTGATAAGTAACTTCAAAGAACTCTGTGAAAGCGTTGAAAAATTCAACAATTTCAATTTTAAACCATATATGTTAGCTTGGCTCTCTTCAACTTTTTGCCATCTGAAATTCTGAAGTCCCAGAGCTCTGAGAACCATTCTGAATCTCAAGTTTTCTTGCACTACTTTACCTAAATTTGATTCTGCTTTTTTCAAAGATTTATTGATAAATCTTAGTTTTTTGAAATAAATTTTGGTAAAAATGAACAATGGTGAAATCGCCAAAATCAATAATGCAAGCATTGGATCCATGGACCAAAGCAATGCAAACGAAGCAAGTAATTTGATCACTGTAATCAGAAAGGAAATAAATGAGAATCCAATCATCTGCACGATTTCATTGGCGTCATTATTTATTCTTATCTGCATATCTCCAGTGTGCCAATTCTTAATTACTTTCCATCTTGACAACATCTGGATCTTGATCAGTTTATTTTGAACTTCAATGAGCATTTTTGCTCTTGTCCTTTCATTGATCCAAGATCCCCAAGCTTTAACAATAAGTCCAAGAACGATAAATAATACGGTTAATATTAGTGCTTTATCTACAGAAGCTTTATCACCGCTTATTGCAAAATCAATTGCATGTTTTGACCAAACGACAAAATATAACGAACAGGCAATTCCAATTAACTCTAGGATGAAAAAAACTATCAGTTCATTTTTATGTCCCTTTGCTTGTTCCCAAGCCCATTTTAGCTGATATGTAATTCCTGCTAACAATACTTTATATTTTGAACCTTGAATAATATTGCATTATTGGAAACCAGATTGCTTCTGAAGGCGTTACCTTAACATACTTCAAAAAACTTTTCCATATCCTACTTTTCTTATTCGCTCGTCCGCCATTCAAATTGATTTCTTTATCTACAAAATTTGCATTATGAAACCCAAAATTCCCTGACACCAAAATATCCTCCATCATCCAATCTGCGTCTAAATTTGCTGTCAGTTTATAAGGCAGATTAGATTCTTCTAAACCCAAATATTTAACTAACAAGAGGTGCAACATATCTACCCAATTCTTTATTCCCAAAGAGGAATAGATTTCTTTTAAATTTTTTGTTCTCAACTCTTGATTATAATGCGCATATATCCTTGCAGAATCACATAATTGACGTATTCCTATACCATATGATAGCAAATGCTTTAGGATATGGGAATTTGCTTGGATAATTGTTTCTAATGCAGAAGGTAATTTTATTTTAGTGTTCTCAATATTTAAAGTTGTGAAGTTATTGATCTCCTCCAATCGGATTTTCTCCAGTTTTTTTTGAACGAATGGATTATGGATATCAAACATATTGCGATGATGTTCGACTTCAAATCCTTCAAAATTGTATTCGGAACTAAATCCGGGCATAGAATTGATCTCTAACCCTTTTTCGTTAATAATATTAAATGCCTTCGTATAAGTGTTTTTGTCCTCAAAAAATAGATCTATATCGCCACATACCCTTCTAGCAGGATTGTCATAGCATTTTGCAAGCCCTTGGCCTTTCAACAAAATGCTGTTTACTTGATGTTCCTGGAACAGCGAATGTAATTTGATGATGATCTCATTCATTCTTTCATTCCTTTGAGCATGCTTTTCAACTCTCACCGCCCAGTTCAACAACAAAATTTTACTAGGTTGGTATTTTGGCTCTAATTTTTGAATACCGTCAAATACGATACATTCTACGGTTTGATTTATACTAATTTTATAGATTTCTTCCCATTCTCGGTTAGTTAAAGGAAATAACTCTGTATCTAAATTAGCATTTTTCCACAGTCCAGATTTAAGTAATAAAAAAAATATATTAATAATCCTGTTATTTAGCATTACTTTAATCTCTGATTAGACCTCCTTTTATAAAGGTCTGGATAAGCTTTTTGGCATCTTTTACCGCCACATCCTCATTCACTTCATAATTTTCCAATAAAATATCGGAAATAGTTTCTTCAGTAAATTCTTTACCTTGTAACTCTTCCCATAAAAATGCAGCAGTCTCATTTAGTGTAAAAACTTTGGACATATCAATCATTTCCTGACCAGGATCAATGATGATATGGTCATTTCCTAATTTTCGAAGCTGCAAATCAGTTCTCAATTTCATTTTTCAACTATTAAATTTACTTATGAGGTATCTAAATGGCCTTAAATAGTACCACAACATCCCTAACTTCTTTTTATACCAAGAATTAACATTAAGCTCTTTACGATCTCTGAAGCCATTCATTACGATTGCTAACACATCATCTTTAAGGATAATTTCCTTTTGATAGAGATTTCCATCGCCTGCAAGGATTAGTTTACCATCTTTAATTCCAACTAATCGATGTAAAACTATTTTACCTTCATGCTTGGCTAAAAGAATGTCACCTATATTAACATTATTATTAATGGGTTGTTTGATTGTAACTTGATCTGCATGCTTTAAAAAGGGCAACATACTGTTTCCTGAAACATTAAATTTCACGGTTTTTCCAAGGTTAAGATCTTCTTGGATTAAATTGAAAAATAATTGATTAGGAACCTTATGGCTCTTTGCATTCATGTTTTCGTCCATTAATCAATATTTTTTTAGGTTAAATAATGATAATTTAGCAAGAAAGAATAAGAACAACGAAAGAATCGCAAGAAAATTTGTTGAACGTCAATAAAAATCATCTTCTACGATTTTGCGCTAAATTAGGTATTGGCAATATTAGGCTAAAATCTTATTATATATTTGTAAACATTTATCTACCATTTTTTGTCGCGTAAAATGCTCAAAATAGCGTTTTCTCGCTCCATCCGATAGATTTTTGTAGACATCTTCGTTGGTCAGTATTGTAGTGAATGAATCCGCTAAAGACCGTTCATCTTCTATTTCTACGGTCAATCCCGAAACCCCATTTTGATTTACCCAGCTTACGCCAGATTCAGGGATCCTGGTGGAAACAATAGGTTTACCATATCCCATTGCCTCGATTTGAACAATAGCAAATGCCTCAGTCTTTAAGATGGAGCTTAAACAAAACAAATCACAGGCTTGATAATATCCAGCCACTTCTTCATCAGTCATAAATCCTAGTAATTTCACCTTGGATCCTAATCCGTTTTCATTGATCAAAGCATCGAGTTCTTCCTTCAGCGGTCCTTTGCCACCGATTACAATTTGATAACTATCGTCAAGGTATTTGGCGGACTTAATTAAGTATTCATAGCCTTTGTATTCAACTAACCGTCCCAATGAAAAAATTATCTTCTTATTCGGATATTCCTTTTTTATATTTTCAAGCAGAGGAGATATTTCAGGATCAACATCCACACCAATTGGAATAAAATCCACTTTTGGTTGAACTTCCTTAAGAAACTTGGACTGCTCAACGTAAATTGGCGTAGTTCCTACAACAACATCGGCTCTCTTGATCAACCAATCCTGAAGTGGCTTATACAGCCTCAATAAAGTCTTCTGCTTCAAGATATCACTATGCCAATGAAGAACGACCTTCCCTTTATAATTTGATAAAAACAACGCCAAAGTAGCCATTGGATCAGGATGATGTACATGAATGACATCATAGTTCCTACATATCTTGCGGAGTTTAGTGATCATTTTAGGGGCTAATTTGGTCGCTGCAGCATTTATTTGAGTCGGAACAACAAATAGTGTTGCAAACTTATTAAGATGTATGGTAGCCTCTGGATGGTCTTCTGTGGAAGCACAAAGCATATCGCAATGAACACCTTGATTTGATAAACCAAGCATCAAATCGTATTCAACCTTTTCAACTCCTCCTCTGATCGGATAAAACTTACCTAATTGTAGAACTTTCATATGATAAACTGTACGTCGGTTATTTTAGTAAAATATTAAATAATTCCTCCCAATTGTCAGCTTTTGGTTCATCAAGTGGAACAACCGGTTTTGGTTTTAGTGAAGAATAATCTCCTTTTATTAATTGAGCCATTAGATCAGCCAATTCCTTTGGGTCATCCGGATTAAAAAAGGCCGTCAATTTACTTCCTTCTGCAGTTTCATGAGCATAAGGTAAATCAGCCAGAAGCATAGGTCTATCATATTTCTTGAATTCAGAAATTGGCAGCCCCCAAGATTCAACTTTTGAAGGATAGATAAGACAGTCGGTCATTCCATAGAGCTCAAGCAATTTCGCTTTTGGGATAAAACCTAAAAACTCAATATTATTTACACTTCCCCATTTATTTTTTAGCCAATTGGCATATTTATTCTCATTGCCTTTTACTGTGATGGTAGCCTTAAAATTGTTTAGACCATAATCAGACCTTAATATTCTAGCGGCTTCACAGATAACCTCAAAATTCTTATGGCTATTTGGAGAACCAGCAAATAAAAAGTTATAATTAGAACTGGCCTTTTGATCTAAGACCTCCACTGTATTGTCAACAATTTTCGGTCTGGTAACAATAATTTTTTTAGGATCAATATCAAACATTTTGCTTAGACCTCTTCTAAACCATTCTTGTTGAACCACTAAATACTCATTTTTATGGATGTTGGTCTTATAGATGAGTTTGGTAAAAATTGCAAACATGGCAATTTTAGGTGCAAAAAACAGATCGTTCATTTTCCATTTATAGAAGGAAAATGAATTATGACAATATACCGCTCTCCTATTTGCAACCACGGAAGGGCTTGTATCATGTAAAGCAAACCATAATTCAACAGGTCCTATTTCTTTCGAAATCTTTTTTAAAGAGACATATTCATACCAAAGCCTATTTACCCATCTTTTCTTTGGCCATTGCGTCTCAATATATTCAATGTTGGGAAAATCGGTTAATTCTCTTTTATAAACAATAGCTACGACACGGTATCCATTCCGCACAGCATAATCTGACAAAAACTTCAAGCAGTCCTGAAGAATAGCCAAGGTACCAGCTTCAACTAAATTTACGGCAGATATTACAATAGTTTTCATTAGCGATTATTCAAAGCATCATTAAACAATTGAATCCATTTTCTCATTACTGCTGCTTCTGAAAATTTTTCGGACATTTCAAATGCCTGCTCTCCCATCGAATCTCTTAATTCTGGATCACGTATCAATTCTACTATTTTACTTGCCATGCCTGCTTTATCCTCTTCTTCTAATAAGTATCCATTTTTACCGTTCTGGATAATGTCACGTGGCCCACATTTACACGCATAGGATATCATAGGCAATCCAGACGCCTGCCCCTCTAGCAAGGCCATCGGTAAACCTTCATACCTTGAAGTCATGGCAATCATTGAGCTATCTAGGTATTGTTGGTCTATATTCCTTACTGGTTCTTGAAGAATTAAAGTCTTTTCAAGGCCCAACTTATTGATTTGATTCTGTAAGTTTTCCCTTTCTGGTCCTTTTCCATAGATATTCAACTTCCAATCTGGCTCTTGTTGATGCACTATTTTCCAAACATCCACTAAATCCTCAAATCTTTTTTGATAATCATAACGTCCGACAGCAATAACATTTTTAGAAGTTAATTTACTTCGTTGCGAAAATGGAAAGCTATTGGCATTAGGAATTACAATGATATTCGGAAGATCGCCCCAATAAGATTTGTCTTCATCTGTTAGGACGACGAACTTATCATATTTCTGAACGGTATTTAGGTCTTTTTTACTTCTATAGCCATCAATTAACTTCCAAAATCCTCTCCGACCATATTGCAATCTTTTAAATCTTGAAAAATGTATTTCTACAATTTTCTTGCTTCCATCTTTAATCCCTGGCAATATGTCTACTTCATGATCGAATAGGGAAACACAGATATCAGGTTGGATTGCTAGTAGTTGTTCAGTTAGCCTTCTTTTATGCAATGCCTGCTTCTGGGGATAATCAACTAGCTTTTTAAGAAGACCAGAACTATTATTTTCAGTATAATTTATGCCTAAATCAATTTGTTTTATAGAATCATCTAAATCAAAATAAGGTTTTCGATTTTTCTGATCAGTAGTAATGATGCTGATTTCGTGGCCAAGTTTAGCAAGATAATTGGTCTTATTTGCCAATACTCGTTCCATACCTCCTGAGTTAAATGTACCTAGGATGCAATAAACTATCTTCATAAACTTCTTCTTTTTCAGCTATATCTTCTGTAACCTTTAACGAATCGATGCAATAAAAAACTGCGTATATAAAGAAGATATCGGTTGCAACCTTGAACCAGATAACGAAGGTCAAAACCAATAAAATCAAGAAAAACATCCAATAATCTGGGTGTCTTTTCATAAAAACCAAGGCATTTACCACAAACAAGAGGGCGAATACTGAAAAGCCAATTAAGCCTGAGTAAAGAATAAAACGACAATAGCCAATATCTGTACTGAATACGAAGTTGTCAAATAATCCAGTACCTATTAACCAAGTTTTCTGATCCTCTGGCCATACCCACATTTCTCTATTCAACTTATCTGTTGAATCTGTTCTCCATTCACCTTTTTCAACGTAATTGAAGAATCCCTCAAAGGCAAAACGCATTTGATCATAGAACTCTGCGTTGGTATTGTATAGGTAAATGGATACTCCAATGGCAACCACTAGAAATAATCCGAACAAAAGACTTAATTTCCCAGAATACTTCTTTACTGCTTGTCTAAATACGGATGATCCAAATACTAAATAGCCTAAGGATGCACCCAGTCCTAAAATGGTCGTTCTAGAGATGGCATTTCCAATAATAGCGATAAAGAAAAAGGCAATTAACAATAAACTGATTGACCATGTATTGTTCCTAACTTTTTCATCATTATTTAGGGTTGCAGTAATCATTAATAAAACAATGGTAAACCTAACACCTGCAGGGTCTAAGGCTGCACCAATCCCATAAAGTCTTCCGACCTCTTCAAAGAACTCTTGGCCTTGAGACACATAACTATCTACGAAAAGCTTGACACTTGGGATATTATCAATCATAAGTGCTGCTATACATTGAAAGACACAAACGGCTGTGGCATAAAAAGTTATTAACTTAAAATCTACTTTTCCATGAACTGATTTAATCATTGTACAGATAGCATATGCTCCAAAGTACCAAACCGCAAAACTTAGAATATAAGAAGCATAGGCGTAATCGGTAGTCTTATTTATGTCGGTAGAATAGAAGCAGATGAATGAAAACAACAATGCTAATATGACTGAAACTAAAAACCCTTTTGAAATTTTAATTTCTTTTTCCATTAACCAATTCATCCCTGCAAACATGACACCTAGCAAAGCGAGGATCATTTTGGTGTTTAGGCTAGGAAGAAAAGTGAAAGAGATCGGGAAGAGATAAAAACTCACCGAAGCTCCTAGAATAATATAAAGCAACAATCGAATCATATAGTACAATGATTATTTATACAATACCCCATAAACCATTCTCAAAACCACTCTATTATAAAGTTTAATCAGCCAAAATTGTTTTTTGACTGCAGCTAATTGTAAAAGTCTTGTTCTCATAGGCAAGGCTGTGTTTTCCATTACATACGGATTAGCCTCTGGAAACCAGCTTAGCCACTTTTCATATTGAGAGATTTTTTCAGAAATTAATAATGGTAGTTTTATATTTAATTTTAAATAATATATTAAGTTACCTAACTTATCTGATAATTCACTGTTTTTTAAATAGTTTTCAACGTCTTCAACGTTTGCTGACACTTGCTCAATATGGCTATCCGAATAGGTTTTTGTCAATGAAGCAGTATTACTTTGCCCATAGTGATAAAAATGGCGGTCTAAATAAGCTACTTTTTTAGCATTACAGAACAATTTAATGGCAACCATCAGATCCTCACCCATATTTTTGCCTTCAATGAACTTAATATTATGGTCAACAAATAATTTTGTTTTGAATAAAAACAGCCAAAGGTTCCACCTCATCGTTCCCCTCATCATCTTTTCAATTGCCTCCATCGGGGATTCGAAATTTGGCTGATTCATCTTTCTTTCATTTTTCTCAAAAGTCAGATACCAACTAAATCCCAAAATATCTAGATTCTCTTTTTCTGCCTTTTCAGCCGACAATTCCAAAGCATCATGGTCAATTGCATCATCTGCATCAACAAAATAAATATACTCCCCTTTTACAGCATCCAAACCCGTGTTTCTAGCGGCTGCAACACCCCTATTCACTTCATGGATAATGATTTCTACATCAAATTGTGATTGCTCCCTAAACTTTTCCAACACTTGTAAGCTGTTGTCTGTGCTACAATCATTGATGAAAATAATCTGTAAATTTTTGTAAGTCTGGGATGATAAAGAATCCAAACATATATGCAAAGTTTTCTCTGCATTATAAACAGGAACAATTATCGAAATTAGTGGCTTTCTATTCATTTTCAAGTCCCCACAAAACTAAGCTTTATTTGTCTGAACATGCTGTAGAATTTTATCTACAACATTGATACTCTTAGAATTAAACTTCCGTGCAAACAATTTATCTGATTGTATTAAATACTCAAAATCAGCATCTTCCCAATCTCTGATCACATTATTTTCCCATCTAATCTCTCGCATACAGCCTCTTCCCTCATCTTTGTAATCATAAACTTTATTTTTGTACACGGAATTCCAACAAATCGTTTGAACTACGATTTCATCACAGCAAAAACTGTTTTGATACATTCGCAGAATCTTATTCTTATCCTTTAAAGTTAGTTTAACCAAGCCATCAGAAATACTTAACCATTGCGTCCCTTTCTTGAATTCAACACTCTTATTCCTTTTATAACCAACAAGTTCCTGAACTCTAATTAAACTTGCTCTTGCAATTCTTTTCAATTGATTGGAAACTCCTTCACTCGATCTAAAAGAACTTGAAAACAAATGGGTCCTTCTCACCTTTCGATCGATTTCTTTACTTATATCCCCCGTATAAAAACCAATAAACTCCTTCCCTTGGTTGGAGTTAAAAAATTGATGAATGTAATCTTGGGACTTTATTGGCATATCCACCCCTGATAATAAGTGGTAATATTGATAGGACTTGTTTTTTGAGGCTGCCTCGAAAAGATTCAGTTCGGCTTCGACTACGGTTACATCTCCCCATTTAACATCTACGCGGTTTTCCAGAATAAATAATTTTGAAAATTTTACCGCTAAGGTTGGTAACTCTTTAACTTTTGCATCGAAGTGGATATAGATATCATTTCTCACATCATCAAGAGATTCAATAAGTCTATTTAAAACCTCAAACTCATTATGAGCTAATATCAGGTATGCATGTTTCATAATTAGGATTTAATTCTATCCAATATCTTTTCAACTATTCCAAAATGCGTTGAGCTAAATTTCCTTGCAAATAAGCAATTAGATTCTAATAAGGATCCGAGATCTTCATTAGAGAAAACTGTTGAATTTGCATTCCCAACTTTATGCATCAATACCCTGTCAGAATACATAATATTCCAATTTTTTCCTGAATACACAAGTTCAGTAGGTACGAAAAGCTCATCTCCGCACATGGTATATTTATATTTTTTTAATATTGTTTTCTTCTTAGCCAGAAGGAATTTAACGGCATCATCTGTAATACTTACCCAGTTTGAAGCTTTAATAAAAGTGCGATCTTTATTTACATAGACGCCAAGTAGGTCCTGTACCTTGATTCCTACCCTCCATAACCTTTGAGACATCAAACTGGAGTTAAAACTCTTCATAAATAAATTCATACGATTCCCTTTCCTTTCAAGTTCTTCAGGACTCGAGGGCATCGGAACGAATACTTGGGAAACGGGTATGGACGAGAAATATTCATGAAAGGTATCTTGCTTGACCAATGGCAGATGTACTCCGGAAATCATGTGATAATAGGCATAAGGACCATTTTGATTTGCCAAGTCAAAAAGGGCAAATTCTGCTTCAATCTGGCTGATATCTCCCCACCTAACATCTACCCTGTTTGAGTTATCCACAAAAAATAAATTCGAAAATTTAGTTTTTAATGATGGTAAATCATTCACTTTCTTATCAATATGGATGAAGATATCATTTCGAGTATCGTCTAAAAGATCGACCAAAATTGATAGTATATCAAATTCATTATGAGCTATAATCAGGAATGCGTGTTTCATAATTTAATTCGATTTTTGTAAAAATGCATTCATTTTCTTCATACCATCAGCGTCAAAATAAGACATTTTATGAGTTGATGTAAAATTCAAAGCCTGCCTATAATCCATTAATCCTTCCACACCATTGAATTTAGTCTGAAGGATATGAGGATACACATCACTGACCACTTGACACTGTTTATCTTTTAATTTACCTTCCACAAGCTCATTATATAAAATTTGAAAGAAGAAATAATCTATAATTTCATTTTGCGTGCGCCAATAATATAATATCAACTCCAACATATCTGTTATCAAGGCATTGCCTTTTTCAGCATAAATAATGCTATTTAATACCTTGACTTTAAATTCTTGGTCCCATCCCCAGTAAAAGGCGTAACTATTCTCCCAAAAATTCTTTTTTTGCTCCTTATTATCCCTTTGATACATAAAATAGGGCAAGGATTTTAATTTATCATCTAATGGAGCTGTCAGTAAAATCGTTGCATCAAGCCACACGCCTCCATAAAGACTGAGTAATGAAAGTCGAAGTAGGTCAGAAAAAAAAGTTCTCTTAAAAATGCCCTTTTCTAATTTTTCAACGACATAATCTGGAAGATCTACATAATCCTTATAATTTGAGTCGTCAATTCGAATTACTAAATAATCGGCTTTATATTGGTCTACTGAATCAAAACAATGTTTGACAACCTCAGGAAGAGAATCATTGTTACAACCCTGGCCCCAATACTGCCAAATAATTCTATCGGATTGGAATTCTTTTTTAGGTTTTAAATTTTCAAGATCAATTTGACCAGAATAATATTGATCGATTACAGGATGCCAAAAATCAGCAACTTCCTTGTGCTTCTTGATAATCTTGGTCTTTCTTATGAATGACCAGATTTGACTAATTATGGGTAATTTCTTTATACTTTCTAGCACCTTTCAATAAATTAGAGAATTGAAAAAAATTATTAATAATCAAATATTTTTAATTTTTCGAATTAACGCAATTGAACTTAAACTAACATTCCCTAAGATTGGCGTTAGCAGTAACTTCGCTAATGATTGTAGCTTCTTATTTGGATTCCACTTTTCTTTATATTCTTGAGGTAAGTCAAAATAATACTTCCACCAAACTTCAAATTTTATGGTCAGCTCATTCCATGGTTTACCCCCTGTATAATGTATTGTTCCACTTTTTTGAATCTGATTCCAATCAGTCTCCGTATATTTTTTCAGAAAATCAGGTTTGAACTGGGGAAGGAAAAAAGTACGAATCCCGTTATATACAGGAGATAGGCCTAATACTTTCCCTTTACAATAAATATTGAGGACATCCTGATCTGGGAATTGTAAATAAGGAACCTTCAGACCATCAATAAACTTTTTCGACATATTGTCTTGGCGCATTAACTCCAAGTTCATCAGCAAAAAGCCAGAATTAAAGTAGAAACCGGGCTCACAACCAATTTCTTCTAAATATGGTATCTGTGATTCCAATGCAGCTTCATAAACGGCAGCTAAGTAGTTACCGTCTAAATCCGTTGATTCATATAATTCACCAAGATCTTTTTGAATGATAACATCGCAATCGGTATAAATTACACGGTCATATTGCTTCAGAAGCTCGGGTAATAATAATCGAAATGAGGCAGCAATGGTATATCGCTCATCTACATAAACCCCTTCTAATGCCCCATCAAGGTTTAAAAAGGTGAATTTCATCCGTTGTGGATTTAACTTCGCCAATAAGCCCTGTAGATCCTCAGGAAGATCTTTCGTTAATAAACAGATTACTTCAAATTGATATTTTGGATTTGAATTCTTTAAAATGGAAGACAAACAGGTTACTGCAGGAATAAAATAATTCTCAGTAAATGCGACTACTATTGGGACCGAAACACGCATAAAAAATATAAATTATTAGGACTTTTACTTTAACTAACGAAGTAGTTTGTCCTTGAAAAATCTAAAGTACATAATCATTTTATCCTTTCTACTTAATAATTCACAATTCTCTATACATCTTGCTTTATTTATAGGCAAATTCTTAACAGCAACATTATAATAATCATAAACACATTTTTGATAAAGAGTGTCCCATTGGATCTTTTGCAAACACAGCTTCTCAATTTCATCCTTTGGCTGATTATAATCAATTGCTCGCATCATGGTATAAAGATGGGTAATTGCCTTTATTTTATGTTCATATTTTGTTTTATCACTTGAAAGGTGAATATCTGAGACCCTAAAATCAAATAATAATTGACTTGTATTAGCTATCCCATTCTTTGCCAGCTTTACTGTACTAATGGTATCTGTTCCAAAGGCAAAAGGCAAACTGTCAAACCTTTCATTTTGAATCACTTTAGTCTTAAACATGTAATTTCCAATACATACAAACGGAATGCCTTTTACCCAATCATAAACATACTCCATCTGGCTACACTTTTCGGCCAATATTCCATCGATCTCTAATAGTTCGCCAGCATCATTTATTACTGAGACCCGAGCGCGTAAAATATCTACCTCGGGATATTTCTGAATCAGCTCTATACAATCTGAAGTAAATTCAGGATGGTAAAGATCATCATCTGCAGCTAAAACTAAATATTCTCCTTTTGCATAATCAATTGATTTATTCCATTGCGCTACAAGATCTTTCCCCCCAATATTTACTTCGTTTTTATAATAAGAAATTCTTGGATCCTGATAGGTGGAAACTATATCATATAAGTTTTCTGGAGAATTATCATCTATAATTATTAATTCTATTTCTGAATAAGTCTGATCTAATATACTATCGATAGCTTGTTTAAGGAATTTCGATTTATAAGCTGGAAGAACAAATGAAATTAACATACTTGATTATTTTTTAACGATTACCCTACCTGGAATTCCAACAACAGAAACACCTTCCTCAAGGATTGAATTTAACACAATTGAACCTGCTCCAATTTTTACATGATTCGATATTTTAATATCTCCTAAAACTTGGCAACCCTGACCAAAATCCACAAAATCTCCTATGACCGGCAAGCCATTATCATCACTTCCAGTATTGCCAATGCAACAATTCCCATGAATAGTACAGTTTTCCCCAATCCTGGCTTTAGGATTGATAATTATGGAACCATAATGTGCTAAGTGCAAACCTAATCCGAAACATCCTGCAGGTATAAAGAAACCAAGCTTTGATCCGAGTTTATTTTTCTTTCTCGTATAATAAAATTTCAACAATTTGTTAGGTTGCAAAAAAGTATAATATTCCTCAGACCTTAAGGCAACTACATATGACCTCAAAAGATATCTTTCAGAACAAAGTATCCAATCAATTATACTTTCCCTAGAAAATCTTGCTGGATAATACATTCTGTCACCTTTTATATATTGGCTCTTTGTGTAGTTTTTATATTTATTCAACATGAATATTATGATGCTACGTTCGATTTATTATTTAGAATTTGGCCTATTATACTCTCTCTTTTAATCAAATTGACCTTTGAATAATATTCAATTAACTCCCTATCCTTTGATGTCAATTTCAAAACAGGAAAATTATTAATGTTCATTTTTTGTCTACATAGGACATAATTAATCCTGTTAAAATCCCAATCACAATTTTCCTGAATAAAAAATGCACTGTCCTCACATTTTTTCAAGTACATATTTACATCCTTCAATTCTCGGCTAGCAATCTGCTCACACATATTTAACATGAGATAAGCTGGATTTGACAAGTCTTGTGAAATCAATTTATAATCCGCTCTTGTTTTTAAAACTTCAAAAAACCCTTTACTACCATGTTTTATTATTGGAGAGAACATTTCAAGCCAACGGTTAATAAAATAATTGTTCGGCCCTGTTGCTAAAAACCAAGTTTCTACAATGGGAAACTCTTTACAAACAGTACTTTTCTCACGGTAATAACCGATCAAATCATAATGGTTTGAATTACTCATCTCTTCTATCCAATCTAAATTATCTACCAGAATAGTAGTCGCATCTAACCAAATACCACCATTAATCGACAGTAATTTCAATCGGATATAATCTGCTTTGTGGGCAGCCAACATGTCTTTATGAAAATCAACTTTTGGGATGAAATCAAAGAGATTGATTTCATTCAACACCGTAAATTCATAGGTAGGGTTTTTCCTTTTGTTGTTTTCAATTATTGCCTTTATCAAATCTGGAACCTGTAAAGAATCCCAATAGATCCATACTTTTTTAGGTATTTTGACAGAGGAAATAGTATTCTTTTTAAGCAATGAAATATTACTTTCTAAATGATGTGTTCCATTCTGAATGCAACTATTCTTTAGAAAATTAACTCCAAAACTTTTAATAAAATTAACTAATTCCTTTTCAATCATAAAACATGTTTGTTATTTATTCAAAAACTTTATTTTCTAAGATTTTCAATTCAATAACTGACCAATAAAACTTCTTTTATTAATCAACCTCAACTCCTCCAAACTATTTAACAGAGACCTATCCCCTGATGTCAACTTAATGAGTTTATAATTTGATTGACTTGCGTCCAAACGAGTTAGGGCATAAGAAATTACATTAGAATTCCATTCATAGTGATTTTGTAAAAAGAAGGCATTTGCTTCTGCTTTGCGTAGATATAAATTATATCCAAGTGTGTTTCTTTGAGCAATCTGACAAGCCAGGTAAACCAATAAATATGAAGGAGGCTCAATGTTTTTCTGGATTATGGCATAATCGTCCCTCTCCTTTAAATTCTTAAAATATTGGAGACTTCCCATTTCCCTTAATGGACTAAGGACTTGCAGCCAATCTTTTATAAATTTGTTGCCGACCTGAGAAGCTAAAAACCAAGTTTCAATAACTGGAAAGTTGTTATCATAGGTATTTACTCCCCTGTAATATCCAATGACATCGTATTTGTTCCTTAAAGAATCCTGATATATCCAGTTCAAACTTTCTTGTAAGATGATAGTTGCATCCATCCAAATCCCTCCGTATCGATATAACAATTCTAATCTTATTAAATCGGTCTTATTAGGAACAGGAACTTCGGTATGGCAATAAAAATCAGGTAGATAACTTTTTAGAGTATGACTAGAAAGAACCCTAACTTCAAAATCGGGATTAAGTTTAATTATTTTTTCTATTGACCCCTTTACGATTTGTGGCAACTCATCTTCTTCCCAATAGATCCAGATTATTTTAGGAATATCATCCCTTCTCTCCTGAGACTGGCATATTTCAATAACAGCCTCCTCATTGGAGAATAGCGGAAGATTGAAAATCCTCCTGCTATATCCAGCAGCAAGGCACCGCAGAACCTTTGGATATTTTGAGAGATTAAGCGCCATAAAGTTCAAGGTTTGAAAAGAACATTGCGATTATTGCAGCTCTTTTGAATGAAATTTTGGTAGCCAACCTTTTTATTAAATAGGCTGCATTACTAGGCGAAATCTTAACCATGATCTTGAAAAGGTCCATAAATTCTTTCCCAGACAAAGCAGATATACCTATATCTTCAGAAATCCTCTGGCTCTGAAGAACAAAATTGTTTTTAATACTATTGACTTTTGTGTAGTTTTTTAGATTTAAAACAGCCTTCAATACATGGATGGATTGGAAATAGATAGATTTCTTTCCAAAAATAGAAATATTGGACATCCTATAAACCGCCATAAATTGCGGTAAATAGCCGTATTTGCCCATTTCACCATTTAGAAACCACAATACATAATCCCCAACAAGTGAATGTTCTAAAAGATCGATAGATTTTAAGTTATTCCTACAGAGTACAGAAGGAGTATGGATAAAATTACCATTCGATATTTCTTCAATAGTTTTTTTACAACTTTCCTCCTCTTTATTCAAGGTTTCATGCATAAACCGACCCTCTTCATTCTCATATAGTAGAACTCTATGGTATACAAGGTTGCAATCTTGATTTTCATTCAGGTAATCAACTTGTCTCTGGATTTTTTTCACATCGATCCAATAGTCATCACCCTCACAAACAGCGATAAACTCTCCTTTCACTTGCTTAAAGGTCCAGATAAAGTTTTTGATGGAACCTTTATTAACTTCATGATTATAATACCTAATAATAATATTAGGCGGACAGGGATTCTCTTTTATATATTTCTCGACGACCTGATGAGTATTATCTGGTGATTTATCATTCGAAATGATTAATTCAATAACCCCATTAAACTCCTGACTCACAACCCCATTGATTGCTTTTAAAATAAAATCTTCATGTCCGTATGTAGTCATTACAACTGAAACATCTACATTTCCTTGTTTATTTTCGTCCATAGTTAAATTCTCAACAGGTTTCAGTCATTAAACAAAAACCTATTATTTGATAAATAGTTACTACTTATGTTAAAAATTGTTGTTTGTTTGGCGTAATTAAAAGGGATTTAAATCAATTCAAATTGATCTAACATATTATGGATTTCTTCTTTTGTGTTGAACATCAGTGCATCCAAAATGGACAATCCTGGTTCAAATTCTCTGTATCCTTGTTTATATTCCTGAAGATTGATTTGATGAAAATACATATCAATATCAGCATTGAAATATTTTGTTCGATCGAAGAAACTCATACCTCCAATTGGATTTATGTAAGTAAGCTTTGCTCCTAATCTTTTACAGATATTCAATGCCCATTCATCTGAATCTTGAGGTTGATCAATTTTAATTCCCATTTCAGAAAAAATTGATATATCACGCTCCATATCCAAATACTTACATATTTCAGTAAGGACATGACGGTTCAATGAAGTGATATTATCAAAATCTTTTGAAAAAGTCTTTCTCAAAAAATCCATCACTAACTCGTAATTCGGCGCAATTTTCTTATAGATTTGAAATTGTGCTAGTATTTTCTCTTTCCAAGGTTTAGTGTTATCTAAAACACAATCTTTAATTAAGGTAGATCTTCCATTTTCTTTTTTCAATGGAACCTGGATATACAACCATCCTTCCTTTTGCTTTAAAATCCGATTTCTTTCTATCCAACCCCGTCTAATGAATTGGACGGTGTCCAAGAGAATAAACCTATCAGTATGTTTAATCAAACTGATATATCCTAAATAAGGAAAGAAATATGGCTGCATTATACCTATTTTTTTTCTAAGCATAATGAACTTGTTCTAAGATGTTACTATTATTAGCGTGTGTTTAGTGTGTGTGATTTTTTCGAGTACTATATCCCTTTTTATATCATATCACATTTGTTTTAAATTATAAATTTTATTCTAACTATTAACCTTAATAATAATTGTTGGTTTTTATTATTTTCCCTGGCACACCTACAACTGTACTGCCATCCGGAATATCTCTATTTATCACTGAACCTGCCCCTACTATCACCCTCTTTCCGATTGTAATATTTGGCAGGATGGTACAATTTGTTCCTAGGAAGCTCAATTCCCCTATTTTACAATGTCCTGAAATCGCAGTCCCAGGGCAAACTTCAACAAAGTCCTCAATTATCACATCATGACCAATCGATGCCATTTGATTGATTAAAACTCCTTTACCAATCTTAACATCATTGGTGATGACTGAATTCAACATCACATTTACCCCTTCTGCAACCTCCACCCCAAAAGAACCAACCTTACTGGTCTGGGAAATTAAAGAAAATGGTATTCCTCCTGCTTCAATAAATTTTCTGAACGCTCCAGCTCTTAATAATGGTCCTCCTAATCCTAAAACAAACCTGTTATCGACATTTGCAAAATAATCACTTGCTTCACTAAGGTTTCGCAGGACTAAAAACTCATTATATAGCTTATCAGGTAAATCAGATGATACATCATCATAAAATACGATATTGCTTTTATTTACTGTTTCCAAACAAACCTCCAAAACTTCTTTTGCAAGGCCTTTGGCTCCAAATATTAACATGTACTAATTGTTTTGACTTCTTAAAATAATGCGGCAAATCCAATCCACCTCATCATCTGTCAATTCATAGTACAATGGTAAACATAAGACCCTCTTCGCTATATCATCAGTAACCTTCATTGATACTGGATCAAGATAAGGTAAACTTGAAGACAAACTAGGGTAAAAATACCTTCTTGTGAAAATTTCAAATGTATCCAAAGTGGATTTGATTTTTAGTAATAGATCTTCTGACTCTATTACATAAACCAAATATGCACCATTTTGGTTTGAATTTTCAAGCCAAACAGGTACTGTTGCTTTAAAATTCTTTAGATTTTCGGAATATCGTTGTATAATTTCTAAGCGTCGGCTGATAATCTTGTCCAACCACTTAAAGTTGACCAAGCCCATCGCTGCATGGAATTCCGAATTTTTCCCATTTAAACCCAGTTCAGAAAAACTGCTATATCCAGAGATTCCAAAATTTCTCATGTAAGCGATTTTCTTTAACAACTCTGGATCCTTTGTAACAACCAATCCTCCTTCAATACTGTGATAAAGTTTTGTGGCATGCAAACTACAAGTACTTATATCACCGTATTCGAAAATTGATTTACCATTCACCTTTACCCCAAATGCATGTGCCCCATCGTATATCACCTTTAAATTATGCTTTTTGGCAATTTTTTCAATAGCTTCAACATCACACGGATTTCCATAAACATGGGTAGCCAAAATAGCACTTGTATCAGGACCGATAGCCTCTTCTATTTTCTTAGGGTCTATATTCAAAGTTTTAGGATCAATGTCCACAAATTTTGGTGTACAGCCCTCCCAAACAATGGAAGAAGTGGTGGCAACAAATGAAAAAGGGGTGGTTATGATTTCTCCGGTTAAGTCTAAGGCTTTGATTGCCAATTGAAGTGCTACTGTACCATTAGTAACATATAATAAATGGTTTACATCGAAATAATCCTTCAGCTCCATCTCCAGTTTACTGGCAAGAGGCCCCATATTTGTAAGCCAATTCCTAGACCAAATACTGTCCAAGTATTGCTTATAATCTTCTATTGGAGGTAAAAATGGTTTTGTTACAGGTATCATTTAATTAATTTCGAGTTGGAAAATTAAATAAATGATACCTCTTTTTATTGAAAAGCCTTAATTAATCTTTTGTTTGTAGGACATCCTTTACAACCTCCAGATATTTATGACCGAATTTTAAATCTGGCTCCAAATGATTGCCTTCAGCCCATTCATTCCATGATTTAATAAAAACAATCTGGTTCTCGGGATCATATTTTTTCACCATCCTGACCGCATTGACCATTGCCTTTTTAAACAGTTCAGGCGTAGAATCATGAAGTATGAATCCATTTAATCCGCTTCTTGGGCTGTTATCCCAATTTGGAATCACGGTTGGATAATATATATTGTTGCCCGAATTCTCATCAAATTCTTGAATGGCATCCTTATAATTATAAATCCTAACAGGACGCTTAAATATTTTTTTATAATATTTATTTAACCTACTTGTCTTCGCTCTCCTATATATGTCAACAAATTTATTTGCAGATCGTAAATAAGAGTCCTTTGTATGAGCCGCAGGAGTCAGAGCATCAAATCCATACTTTTCAGTTTCCCAATCTGGGTCGACATTAGTCGCAACTAAATGAATTCCTTCGAGACCATTCTCAGCAGCTAATCTTCTAAAGGTTGAAACAAACAACGACAAGTCAGGAATTTCCATTGGTTTATACACCATAAACAATGGCTTCCCATCGACCTTAAAATAACGATTATCTTTAAATGCAGGTAATATGCTGTAGAAGTGATCTATATAATCTTGCTCTCCAGGATAAACCTGTTCAACTAGAATGGTTTTAGGATTACCATGCCAGATTCCACTCCAGGTTTCATTTGCCCAGGCTAGACAAAACGGGAAATCAGGAGTTCCTGATTCCAAAACCTCTTGAAATGGCCGCTCCAATATCCGGCGTCCATTTCCAAACCAATAATGCCAATAACAAAATGCAGAAATACCATATTTCTTTGCCAAATCTGCCTGCGCAATCCGTGCTTCAGAGAGTCGCAAGTCGTAAAAACCCAAGTCTGCAGGAATATGTGGTTGATAGTGCCCCGGAAACATTGGTTTTGCTTTTGCAACATTTGTCCATTCTGTAAAACCTTTCCCCCACCATTCATCGTTTTCTTTAATTGGATGAAATTGTGGGAGATAGAATGCGATTGCCTTTACTTTCCCCATGATGTATTAACTAATAGGTAAATGAATAAAATAGTTCAGTTTTAATGATTAAACACCCTTAAGACGCTGTTTTTCAATGACTTTATTATACCTAAACAAAATACCAAGAAATTTACGCCAAATGAATAAAGATCTACCAAAAATCGCGCCTGAAATGGTTAAATAGTAGAAAAATGGCTTATAAAATTTTAAAATACCGCGGGTATTCAGAGCCTTCCGAATACAGGTGTTTAAACTTACAATAAAATATTCTTGATTTTCGGGAGAAACAGTCATTAATTTAACATGGGAATACTGTTTTAGAATACCAAAATTGTCTACTTCCTTATAGCTTGAATCAATATCTTGAAGAAAACTGTCCAAAATAAAAAACTGATCCACTAACCTCCGTCTTTCATTTTGTACAGAAATAGTGACTGAATTAGGATTATGTCTATAGAAATAAGTTTCTCTGAAATTGAAGGCTAAACTTTTTATATACTTCCTTAAATGATAGGTCCACAACACGTCTTCATTCACGATCCCCTCCATGAAGTAGATTTCATACCTTTTTAAGATATCCAAGCGAATAAGCTTATTGCAAGGTGAAATAGGTAAGCTATTGAAAACGTTTGCCCGAACCCAATGTATATCACAAGAATAATCTGGATATCCTTTACCAGAAATTTTAAGAACATGATTGATATTTGCTACCTCACTTAATATCTCCCCTTGAACAATATCAACACCTGGATGTTTAAATACATGGTAAACCAACTCATCGATACAAGTTGAGGAAATGGCGTCATCACTATCTAAAAAATAAATATAGTCTGACTGACTTTCTCTGATCCCTCGGTTCCTAGTCCCTGAAGCCCCTAGGTTTTTCTCATTCTTAAGCAACTTAAAATCGATATGTCCATTATAGCCGTCAATTTTCTTTTGAAGAATATCATAGCTTGCATCAGTACTCCCATCGTCAATGAACATGCAGGTCAAATAAGGATAGTTCTGTAGAGCAACTGACTCAAAACACTCTCTGATGTACTTTTCAACATTAAAAACCGGAACAATAACTGTTACTTGGATCATGTGTCCAATATAGGGATATATTAACAAATTGTAAAATATTAGGACAATATTTTAATTACAATTTTCTAATAATTCACATTAAAGAATTAAGCTAATTTTTACTCTCCCGAAACCCCTTATTTTATCTTTAAACTCAAACCAATTGAATACATTCGAAAATAAACAACGCCTAACAGACCAAACAAGGAATAAATCTCAGAAATATAAGGTAAGCCGACTTCAGATTTATACTTTCTTATTGCAATTAAAAAGCTTCTTTTATCTTGGAACCCCCTATTGCTTTGGATCAATAACTGTGCAAAATCCCACAAATACTTTTTTGTAGCATCTGACTTTTCAATTTGATTTTTCTCAGAACCAGAGGTACTATTGCTAAAAACCCTCACTAGCACACTGGAATCGCTAATGAAGTAAGTTTTATTGAAACCTGACATACTCAAAATTAAATAGTCATCTGTGTGCCAAGCTAGAGGGTAAATTTCAAAACCTACCTCATCAAACCTTACTCTCCTAAAAACATGCTCGCTGAGACTACTGTTCAGTCCTCCCGCAATCTTTCTTAATATTAGATTATAGGTGTCATAGTAACCAGTCCTAAAACCACTATAAAACCTCTCTTCCCTCTCTCCCACAAAATCAAGTACCGTATTAAATTTTAATACATGACACCCTGATTCGATGAATGCTAAATTCTTATAAAACTCTTCTACAAAATTTGAGGCAATGGAATCATCATCACCCAATATTTGAAACCAGGGCTCTTTAACCTCATTCAAAATCCTCATCCATTGAAAAGCTAAATTTTTCCCACCTAGGTTTTCGGAATAATTGAAATAGAAATACCGGTCCGATGATAAATATTTTTCAATGATCGGCAAAGGATCATCAGCGCTTAAATCATTTCCTATGTAAATAGAAAACCTCTTATTGCTTTGGTTAGCTAAAGATTTTATACATTCTTCAAAATAATCAATCTTGAAATAAGGAATTACTATTGCTAATTCGTTCATCTCAGGAGCTTAACTTTTAAAATGGTTTCTTTATAGCCTAGGCGCAAAATCTTCAAATAGCTGGTTGAAAACTCTTGACATACCAGTAGTGGCCACTTCCAATTCGCATAGGCCAATTGTACTATCCCTTGAACTAAGATCAACCCTAAAACTCCAAACGAAAGATAATTCAAAACCAGGAAATCACCGATTGCAACAAAGAAACCAGCAATAACAGACGACTTCAAAAAAGGAACTTCGTTTTTGGTCACTATCAAGGTTCCAAAATTGGAATGGTTATTTTCTAGAATTACAACTAAACAATATGCCATCATGATATAGGCATTTGGCAAAACTGCATTAGAACCTATAAATTCTAGCACCATTGGGCCCAAGAAAATCAAAAAAGAGGCACCCATAATAAATAAGGAGAGATATACGAACAATGCAAAGGAGAAAGTTTGCATCAGCTCCTTCGATTTTCCAGAGATTCGCAGTGAAGCAAATGTTGGGTTGTAACTGTTGATCAAAGTTCCTGAAACCACCCCAATAATACCCACCAATTGAATTAACAGCCCATAAGATGCCACCTCCTCACTGCTCAGGTACAAACCAGCCAAAAACATACTGAGGTTATTAATGGCATAGGCAGAGATAAACACCAATCCCAATCTACTTGAATTGTGCCAAATCTTTAGAAACAATTCCTTTCTTTCTTCAGGTTTTGGTTTTATTCCTTTCAGCTTTTCCTTGAAATCACGGTCATAAAAGAAACGATAAGAAATAAATCTATATACAAAAGTGGAACAAAGACTGGATATCGCCACGCCAAAAAGCCCATAGCCCATGTACAAAAAGGAAATAGCTAGAGAAATATAAACAACTTTGGAAATGATCCCGGCGATCTTGGCTTTGCGGATCAATCCCCGTCCTATCAACAAAGAATCAAAATAGGTAAAATAGAAACTCAGAAAGATGGAAATAATGGTAAAAATCCAAATCCAAATCACATGGTTCACACTTGTAAAACCATTGGTGACACTGTAGATATACCAGGTCCCAAACGTACAAAGAACTATCCCAGAAAAAATAGCAATCCGTAGATATACGAATTTAGCCGTATTGATCATATTGGCGAGAAGATTATAATTAATCTCTCCTAATCCATTTACTTCTTGGATACCCTTTTTATGAATTTCTTGAGCTCCACTAAAAACATAGGTAATATTCCTTCCGAACTGTGGCGCAAAACCAAAATCGAACAAGGCAACCATGGACCCCAAGGATCCAATCAAATAGTTTAATGCAATTTCCTCTGTTGAAAGTAATCTTAAAATAATAGGAAGGATGAAAATACCTGAAGCTATTCCAAAAAATTGCGCTAAATAACTCCAAATAACATCCTTTTTGGTCAATTTAACGCCCATAAAGTTGTTTAAGTCTCTTTATTCTTGCGGCTACCTTTAATCAAGTCAATTAATATAGCCAATTCCTTAGTCTTTAATAGATAAGCAACGCCAAAATAAGTACACAAATATATGGAAACAGATATTATCAAACGAATTAAATCGTGGTAATTTATAAGTAAATATTGGTCAATTAGGAAAACGAGAGTACCTACAATTAACGCCCTGATAATACTCGGCAACAAATCAGCAAATTGTCTCCAAATAGGGTAATTAATAAACTTAGAAGTGTAATGGGTATTTATGAAGACCGTGATGACTGAAATAATTACACTACCCCATACCAAACCAATCATTCCAAATGGCAAACAACATAAAATGACTGAAACAATAACTATCTTTTTGAATACCTCGATTTTCAAGTAAAGATCGGATCTCCCTTTTGCCTGCAAGATATTAAGGTTATACGCATGGATTGGATAAAAAATCCCTCCTATTGATAGAATTTGAAAATATTGGACTGAAGGCAACCATTTATCTGTCAATAAAAAACGGATCAATGGCTCTGCAACTACTACCATTAATACTGACAATGGAGCTATCAGGAAAATCACAACCAAAATAATGCTTTGATAATATTTTTTCAAAGCAGCATCATCATGTGCTAGTTTGGCAAACAAAGGAAAAGTAACCCTATTTAATGCTCCAGCTATATTTGTAATCGGCAATTGCTTTAATGAATCTGCCCTATTGTAATAACCCAATTGGGTTGGAGAAAACTTCTTACCAATGATTATATTGTACAAATTATTGAAAATCGTATCCAGTAATGAAGAAGCGGTCAATTTCACACCAAAGGAAAAATGGTATTTGAATTTCACTTTATCAAAGACAAAAGAAGGCCTCCAATCACTATACAACCAATATTGTAAAGTATAAACAAAGTTTTGAACTAAGGAAGAATAGATCAGTGACCAGACCCCGAACCCATGGGTCGCAAAGAAGATCCCAGATGCACCGCCAGCCAGCATGGATGGTAGCTGAATCTTGAACGCCCTTTTGAAATTCATCTCTTTAATGACCTTTGTGGCTTGCACGGCCGCAAAGGAATCAATGATCAAGATGATGGCATAAGTCCTAATTAATCCTGTAAGAACCGGGATTTCATAAAAAGCGGCAACAAGTGGAGCTGTAAAAAAGATGATGCAGTACAGGATAACACTGACACCAAAATTGAACCAGAATACAGTGGACATATCCCTTTGGTCGACATCTTGGCTACGGATGAGGCTATTCGTCAATCCCCCATTTACCAAAACAGCGGAAACACTCATAATTACCCCATACAAAGCAATTGTTCCAAAATCAGACGGCAATAAAACCCTTGCTAAAACTAGGTTTATGACAAAACCGATCAGTTGTGAACCAAACTGTTCAGCAAAAACCCAAAATACCCCTTTAGCAGCTTGCTCTTTAAGCCCCATGCTTTATAGTTTCAAAATTTTTAATATAAAATTATGATTTTATATTATTTCCCGAATTCTGCATTCAACATTCTCCTTAAGCCTTCCTCCATGGAATATGGGGGAACAAAACCTGAAGACATCGCTTTTGTAGAATCATATTTAGTAACTGCACAGAATTTCTTCACACGAACAGAACTGATTGTCAGTTTTTTTCGGCTTAAAAATGCCAACACATCAAAACCATATCCTCCTAGCATCCCGATCCAGTAAGGAATATGGGTAGTCGGAATCTTTTTTCCTAAAATTTCACCAGTATGGTAAACCAAATCATTGGTAGTAAAATCAGGCTTGTCTACATAGTTATATACATTATAACCCTCTCGCTTATGTTGAATTAAGAATTCTAGGAATGCCACGACATTACCAACATAGGACATAGACTTTTGATTTTTCCCATCACCGATCATCATGAATTTACCTGATGCAATTTGGTTCAACAGGTTAAAAACATTTCCTCTGTTTCCTTCTCCAAAGATTACTGTAGGGCGAACAATATTGATGTTCCAATCAGCATGGGTCTTATACCATTCTTGAAGAACCTGTTCAGCCTCCCATTTGCTTTTACCGTAATGGTTAAATGCATCCGCTGGGAAAGATTCATCCGGATTATCCTTATCCAAGCCATAAACCGCAACAGAACTGGTAAAGATCAGCCTGCTAACACCATTAGCTTCCATGGCTTCTAGGGTATTCCTCATCCCCTCCACATTCACATCATAATAAAGTGACGTCGGAGAAACATCATCCCTATGCTCTGCAGCTAACAAAATCACCACATCTTGCCCCATTAAAAGCTCCTTTAATCGAACTTTATCAAGAACATTTGCAATCTTCGTCAGTTGTGGATAACTAGAACTTTGTTGTTTATCAATATTGATAAGGTTTAGTGTGGGAGTATCAATGAGGTTTCCAATTAGCTTTGTGCCAACAAAACCAGAACCACCGATAATAGCTATATTCATCTATAATCTAAATGTTATATTTTATTTATTAATGTGACTGAAACTGCGTCTGGAGTTTCACCAGCTTTCACTTCTTTGCCCTGAGCCTCTGTGAACTGAGCAGCTTCAACTTTAATCGTTCCTTGTTCCATCTCCTGATTAACAAGTTTAGCGTTTCTTTTGTTCACAAAATAATTGAAGGTCAAAGTAAACAAGAACCATAAAACAAGATCCAAAAGAACAACTACGTTATTACTAATGAATTGAACGGTGATAATATTAAAAGCACAGAAAAATAAAGAGAGACCGATGATGCTCATCATGGCACTCTTGTGTGATAGACCTGAACGAAGTAATTTATGGTGCAAATGGCTACGATCCGCCTTGAACAAAGGCAAGCCCTTATACCATCTGATAAATATTACCCTAGCTACATCAAAAACTGGAACGATCAATGTTGAGAAAGCTACAACAATAGCTCCTTCTGAAAAAGGCTTGATACTCTTATTGTTCATAGCAAAGCTAATGGCTAAAAATGCCATAGTATAACCTAAGGTCATACTGCCCGTATCCCCCATAAATATCCTTCTCCTCCTTTTGGATGCACCAAAAACATTATAATAGAAGAACGATATTAAAATACCAGTGGTAATAAATGCCAACAAGGCATGGATCCAGGCATGGTAAAAAGCAAATAAGGTTCCTAACACCAAACAACCAACTCCAACCAAGCCAGAACATAGTCCATCCAAACCATCAATCAGATTGATCGCATTGATAATAAGCACAGCAGCAAAAACCGTGAGCGGAATACCAGCCCATGCTGGCAGATAAGTTAGGAACATCAACCCATACAGATCATTGATCCATAATCCTGCTAGAGGAAAGAAAGTAGCCACCAAAATCTGGGCAACAAACTTCCATTTATAGCTTACTCCAATTAAGTCATCTGCTATACCAATGATATAAAGGATTACCAATCCACAAATTAGCATAATGAACATTGGAAATACTTCCCATGTCACAATGCCCAAATTGACAAAATTGGTCTTATAGACTAATACAACGGTAATGGCTAATAAACAACATTGAATGGGAACAAATGCAACTCCACCTAATCTTGGGATAATACTTTGGTGGACTTTTCGAGCATCAATGGGATCAAATAACCTCTTCCTATATGTTATAAGCATAATGTATGGGATGATAATCTTCCCAAGAAATATGGCTAATAAGAAAGGAACAAGTAGAATGATAAACTCCATCGACTTAATTTTTAGACTTTAGCTGCCAGCTGATTTAGTAACACTATATCTAACCAACAATTTAATTTTGCTTTATAAAATGAGCATTTGTTTGGAACAAATTTATAACATATTTAAGGGGCAAACGACTGATTAAGCCTATCCACACCTTATATTTCTCAATTTGTAGCCCAAACCTTACACCCTCATTTATGTGCTTAAACATCTAATTTCTAAGACTTATCAAATTTACTAAGCCTTTATTAATACCATTAAGCCAATTATTAAACCCATAATTTAGGGGTATAGGACAATATCTAGATTATTGCAAAGGAATTAATACCATAACCCCAGTAATAGGGTCTGAAATCAATAATTATATTATAAAAATATAAAATTTAAATTAATAAATAAATTATTTAAAGATCTTTTTCCAAGCAGAAATCTTCGCGGGACGAACGCCTTCTTCGAAAACCGCATCGGTATCAAACGCTAGATCATGTGCCATTTTTTTAGTTATTGCCCGATAAATCACCCCCCAATCTGGTAGACCACCAAAGTTTCGGTCATCAATAAATAAATCTGCACTTAGTTTTCTTGGACCTTTACTCCGGTCCTCTTCAGGAAAATTCGAATTATGAGCGTAAAATTCCAAACCTTGATCTTTACAATAATCAATGGCCTCCTGTAACAATTCACCTTCCCTCACCGTCCACAATATCAATATATGATGCTCATTCTGTAATTGCCTCAAAATATCTATTGCAAAAGGAATGGGTCTCCCAATCCTTGGGTATCTATGTTCAACAATGGTTCCATCAAAATCAACCGCAATTACCATCTTTCAATATTTTTTATCTATTACAACAAATTCCAGTCCAAATCTTACTGAATTCAGCCAACACATATACAGATTTTTAAGACTAATTCGAGACAAATTAGGTCGTTTTTTCATAATGAAAAATCCTTTTATTCAAAATATAATTTTGTAAAAGTTACAATAGCTCAATTTTTTCAAAATTTAATTAGGCAACCATTAAAAACCTAATAAACTACTCTCATTGAATTTAAATCAACCTTATCCTTTAATTTCCTGAAATACCTTAATAAGCCGAATCCCCTTCCCCCACAGCTATCCCTTGGATAAAAATTAAGTTTTAATAATTTAGCGCCGCAAATTTCACAACTATTCACAAAATAATTATCAATCATGAAAGTATTAAAAGTTGCTTTTTTATCTGCTGTTACCTTCCTTAGTTTGCAAGTCTCAGCTCAAGAGTCTGAAGGTGAGGAAATCCTAGAGATCGACACAACCAAAACTTGGACCATCATGGGTGAAAACACCTTCCTATTAAACCAAAGCTCCTTTTCTAACTGGGCTGCAGGTGGTGTAAACTCCTTGGCGGGAAATCTAATTTTCAATTACGATTTCAATTACAAAAAAGACAAATGGAATTGGGATAATAAATTGATCGCTGCCTATGGACAGACCTACCAAAAAGAAACAGATTGGAGAAAAAACGATGACCGTTTCGCTATTAACAGTTTACTAGGCTACCAAGCTGCTGAAAAATGGTATTACACCTTTTTCATGAACTTCAACACCCAATTTGCAAATGGTTATGAATATAAGGGTCAAACTAGAGGCAGAAAGATTTCTGCTCCCTTTGCTCCTGCATATTTAAGCTTCGGTCCAGGTATGGCATTCAAAGAATCAGACAATTTCAAAATCAATATCTCTCCGGCATCTGCAAGGTTTGTGATGGTGGGAGCTGAAAGCCTAAGACCGGATTACGGTGTTGACCCTGATAAATTCTCAAGAAATGAATTTGGTGCAGCTTTAGATGCTTACTATAAAGTCGGACTAATGGAAAACATTACATTTGAAAACATCTTGAAATTATATTCAAATTACCTTCAGGATCCTCAAAATATTGATGTTGACTATTTGGCAAACCTAAATCTACAGGTAAATAGGTTCATTACAGTAAATGCGGCCGTTCAACTGGTATATGATGACAACGTGAATGTTCCGAAAAGCGACGGCACTAAAGGCCCAGGACTACAAGTTAGACAGATTCTTGGAGCGGGTGTCACTTATAAGTTTTAAGAATCTTACAGAAAATTAATAAATCTATTAAAAGCGGCTAATAGGCCGCTTTTTTTGTGCCCTTCCCCTTCTTTCAATTCGAATATTTTCAAGTTGCCAGAAACCAAAAGACTGAAAACCTGTTGTTTAATAAAGGAAACAAAACATAAAATCTTATTCAAAATGGCTAAAATAGTTGCAGAAAAATTGGTAGAAATGCTCGTTGAAGCGGGAGTTAAACGAGTATATGCAGTAACAGGTGATAGTTTGAACTTTTTCAATGAAGCAATTAGAAAAGATGGTAGAATTCAATGGATCCATGTTAGGCATGAGGAGGTTGGTGCTTATGCCGCTGCCGCTGAGGCAGAGTTGGATGGTTTAGCATGCTGTGCAGGAAGCTGTGGACCTGGGCATGTGCATTTAATCAATGGGGTCTATGAAGCCCATCGAGCGCATGTACCTATGATAGTGATCGCATCAACTATTCCAACCAATCAAATGGGAACCGGTTATTTCCAAGAAACAAACACCTATAAACTATTTGATGACTGTAGCGGGTACAACCAATTGATTACTACGGCGGAACAGGCTCCCCGTATCATTCAATCTGCAATTCAACATGCAATTTCTCAAAAGGGAGTTAGTGTCATCGGATTACCTGGCGATGTTTCTGAATTAAAGGCCAAAGAATCAATAACCTCAACTCAAATTTTCCGATGTAACCCAATAATAAGACCCTCGGACTATGAACTTCAAAAAATCGCTGACCTCCTAAATAAAGGATCGAAAATCACTCTTTATGCTGGAATTGGAGCAATAGGTGCTAGACAAGAATTACAGCTCCTGGCACAGAAACTAAAAGCTCCAGTAGGCTATAGCTTTCGGGGAAAAATGAATGCACAGCTGCCTCCTCCCTATGATGTGGGAATGACTGGCCTTTTAGGCATCCCGTCATGCTACCAAGCCATGAAAGAAGCGGATGTACTGCTATTGTTAGGTACTGATATGCCTTATGATGATTTCATGCCTACGGACAACAAAATAATCCAGATTGACACAGCGGAAGAAAGGCTCGGCAGAAGATGTAAGCTCGACCTTGCAGCTGTAGGCGATATCCGAGAAACCATCCTTGCTTTATTACCGCTTTTAAAAGAAAAAGTGGACAGTGCCTTTCTGGACTCATTGGGCAATTTTGCAAAGAAAGTACAGGAAAACCTTCATGAGTATGTGGACGATATTGGCACAAATGATGCCATTCAACCAGAATTCGTTGCCGATGTGATCAACAAGCATGCAAGTCCTAATGCCATCTTTACCCTTGATACTGGAATGACCTGTGTGTGGGGTGCTAGGTATATACAGCAAACCGGCGACCGTAAGATGCTTGGATCCTTTAACCATGGCAGCATGGCTAATGCCATGCCTATGGCTATTGGAGCGGCTTTAGCCCATCCTGAAAGACAGATCATAGCTATGTGTGGCGATGGTGGCCTTTCGATGCTGTTAGGGGATTTAGCAACCATAAAACAATATAATCTACCCGTAAAGCTTATTGTTTTTAACAATAGAGCTCTAGGTATGGTAAAACTTGAAATGCAAGTAGCTGGATTGGTTGATAACCAAACTGATATGCAAAACCCAGACTTCGCTAAAGTGGCGGAAGCCTTCGGCATTCCAGCTATGAATATCCACAAGCCTGAAGAGGTAGGTTCGGTCATCGCGGAAACCCTACGCGTCGATGGTCCATTCCTATTGAACATCTTCACCAACCCTAGTGCACTGGCAATGCCGTCCCACATCAGTGCAAATCAAGTCGTGGGCATGACAGAAAGTATGGGAAAACTCATCCTTGGAGGCCGAATGGACGAAGTCTTTGAAACCATCAAATCAAACTATAAACACTTAAAAAGCATATTCTAAATATAAATAGGGCAAACTATCAGTTTGCCCTATCCTACTATCTTTCAAAAAGTTTAAAAACGGTCAACCCTATTTAGGGATGGAAAATGGACATTTGTCTTATGTCTTTTGTCTTATGTCTCATGTCTAATACCTATTTACTCTTATACAAATGGCTCAACAAGGCGAAACATAAGATAAAACTCATGATAAAGCCAAACCATGAAAGTACAGGAATTCCCCAGATCAGATAACCAACCCTACCATGTGCAAGGATACTTGCTCCTACTCCAAAGGTCATGGCCAAAATGGATAACAGGAATTTATTCCCCATCCTATGTAGGATCAATTGAAGATTATCAAAATCTTGCATTTTGTGGTTTACGGTGATTTTATCCTCTTTTACCTTTTCTAGAATGGTCAACAGATCCAAAGGCACTTCTGTCAGGACATCCTTGGCAAATTTGGCTTTCTCCTTCAATTGCCCTAAAATGTATTCTGAAGAAAATTTCTCAGCTGCAATCTTTTTCGCAAAGGGTTCAATACTTTCAGGGACATTCAGGTCTGCATCTAATTGTCGACCTGTACCTTCTAAAATTGAAACTCCACGAAGTAAGAGGTAAACAAAATCTGGCAATAGGATATGATTACTTTGCAAAACGATATTTAATTTTTGCAACATCACTGAAATATCAATGTCATCAAGTGCATTTTGTTTGATCATCTCAAATATTTCATAAGCATCCCTTTCCAACCGCCTTTCATCTTCGATATGGTGGGCAACAGAAAGTTTCTTTATGTTTTTTATCAAGCTTTTGGCATCGTTTGCCAAAAAATCAAGGACCATCGCTTCTATGATCTTTCTATCCTCTGGAATCATAAACCCCATGGCACCAAAATCTATAAAAACAATCTGACCGCGATGGTTGACAAAAACATTCCCAGGATGCGGATCGGCATGGAAGAATCCGTGCATCAATACCTGTTCCAAATAAAGATCTAATACATTTTGTAATACCGACTTTGGATATAACCCATATCGCTTAAATCCCTCTAGATCATTAACCTTTACCCCATCTATATACTCCATGCAGATCAAGGTATCTGTACTATATTTCCTATAAACTTTAGGAACATAAACATCCTTGTTCTCTTTGAAGTTTCTTCTAAACCGCTCGATATTATTTATTTCATTGGTGAACGAAAGTTCATTCAACAAGGAACTTTCAAAAGAAAGCACGATCTGATAAAGGTTCATTTTATAGACTACCTCATATTTCCGCTGAAGTAGCTTGACTAAATCTTTGATAAAATCCAGGTCTGCTTGAATAACTTCATCGATCTCCTCTCTTTTAACCTTTAATACGACCTCTTTACCATTTTTTAAAGTAGCTCGATATACCTGAGCAATTGAGGCTGAAGCGATAGGAACTTCATCGATGGAGATAAAATGTTCATCAAGATCAACCTCTAATTCATCTGCCAACCTTTTTCGGATATCAATACCTTCTAAAGCAACCTCATCCTGCAGTTTGATAAGCTCCTCCTGCAGATCTTTCGGAATAATATCTGGGCGATTGCTCAGCAATTGTCCCAACTTAATAAATGTTGGACCCAATTCTTCGATTGCTAACCGGACCCTTACATTAAAATCTTCCTCAAATACCTTTCGAGCATGATTATTCCAGAACAAGAAACTATCCGGTAATATCCTGTCTAGGTTGGATCTGGAGACAACTTCATCAAATCCATGTTTCGAAAGGATTTTTAGAATTTGTCCAACACGCTTAATCTTTTGAAAACCATTGATATGCTTCATATTGAAATTTAGGATACCATTCTATTTCCTATTTAAATCCGTAACCAACAATGGGTTACCCGTTTTCATCTCACCAATAAAATCAGCAACCTTTTGGGTTGAAGCTGCCTCCATCAGGAAGTCAAGTTCTTTTTGCGTAACTCCTACCAATTGGATAAATGAGACTTCCCCATGCGCCGTAATGATTCGTCCTAATTGAGGGTCAAGTGTGGTAACAAAACCTACAATTGCAGTGTCCGTATTTAATCGAATGGGACCCTTTGCAGGGATGAACTGATTCTCTTCAAACCATCTTCCACTCTGATAAACATAGCGGGCAAGATTATTGAAAACCTGCATCGCCCATCCTGGATCACCTTGATCTTCAGCAAAAGGCACCAATCTAAAGGTGAATTCAAAACCCCATTTACTAAATTCGCTACTCGCCATTTCAGGATTATAGTAAAGCTCACTCATCCCATATGTTACCAAATGTAAATGTGCTGGATCTTGTTTATTATCATAAACGCTTATACCGTCAATAGGATCAGTTCCGCCTGCAGCAAAATGCAATCCACATAAAGGTCCATAATGCCTAGGTTCAATTCCAGGATACACTTTCGCCAGCTGTTCATCGATTGCTGTCCAACCTACCGTATCTTCCTCGTTATATTTCGATAAATATTCTTCTTTAGTCATATTGCTTATTTAATAATTTATTTCACGCAATTGTTTGGGCTTATTTACAAACAGGAATGCTTTCCCCCTGATTATTCATTGAAATACATCTAAAATCAAGCCATTCATTAAAATGCATAATTTAAAAAATGTTCAGTTTTCAATTGGTTATAAGTTAATAATCGAAAATCATAATCCAAAAATTAACAGGATTTTCAGTAATTGAGATTTTCAATTTTTATGGAAATCACTTCCGTTTTCTTGTATATTACATCATCAAACCTTGAAAACATGATAAAAGATAGATTAGCATCTGTGCTAGGTAGACGCGATGAAGAACCAAACATTCAATTGGCTCAGGAAATAGTTCAAAATAAGGATAAAAATGCAATTGAGGAACTATTACATCTTATCCAAGGCAAACAAAAAGACCTACAGAATGACAGCATCAAAGTTCTTTATGAGATAGGAGAAACATCCCCTCAATTGATTTCTGCCTATTGGAATGATTTTATGGAAGCCCTTAGCAGTAAAAATAACAGACTTCAATGGGGAGCTATGACGGCATTAAAAACAATATCCCTACTCGAGCCCGACCATATCGTCAATAACCTCATTAAACTTGAAAATGCAGCAGAACAAGGTTCTGTGATTACCAGGGACAATTATGTTACTATTTTAACCAATATATTAAGCCTCTCACGGTACCAGGAGCTTGCTTTCAATGCAGTCATCAAACAATTATTGCAGTGCCCTACTAACCAATTAGCAATGTATGCTGAGCTGGTCAGTCCCAAAATAACATCTGCATATTCCAAGAAATTTATCGAAACTTTATCGGGCAGATTAGATGAAATCGAAAAAGACAGTAAACGGAAAAGAGTCGAAAAAGTAATCAAGAAAAAATCATGATCCAACCCTTTTATCAATGTTTATATATGATTAATACATCTGTAATATTTCGACGATATCAGAAAAGCCTTTCTGTTCAGCATGCTCCAAAGCAGAAACACCATCCTTATCAGCGATAGACTTATCTGCTCCCCCTTTCAAAAGTATGTTTACAATATCCACATAATCCTTGCTACCATCCCCAAGAATAACTGCCTCTAGCAAAGCAGTCCAACCTAATTTGTTAATATGATTTATCGGGAAGTTCTTCGTGTGACATAATAACCGAACTACATCAACATATCCCTTTTCAGCAGCAGGAATCAATGCCGTACCGTTAAATCGGTTAAAAACATCAAAACGCGCCCCATAGGCAAGGTATAATTTCACTAAATCTAAATATCCTGATGCTGCCGCATATAGAAAGGGACTGTTCAACAGCTCATCCTGTTGGTTGGGATCCGCCCCCCGCTTAACCAAAAAAGCAGCCGTTGGATAATCATTCTGATAAGTCGCAATCATTAATAGGTTTTGCGACTGTTCATTAACGTCATTAACTTGGCTATCAATGAGGTTCTTTTCAAGGTAGACAGTATCTCCCCGCCTTACTGCACTTTCAATCTCTGATCCTATTTTCATCTTTGCTTTTCATTGTATTTTTTCAGATTTTGAACAAACAACTTTATTGCCAGTTATTAATATTTCAAAACCTTCTATTAAATAGTCTCTATCAACCCAATCTTCATTGAATTTATTAACTTCAATAATAAGCTCATTCTTACCTGAAATCACAATAAATATATTTAATTTTTACATTACATCACAGCCTAAACCAATCTATATTTTATTGTAGCTAATCGGCTTCAAATCCTAGTCAAATAAAACATTTTTAATCTATTTTCATTTATTATCATAGATCAATGTGCAAGTATAATTTTATCCCAAAATTTGCAGTAATAAACAAAAACGAAATTAAAAATATATGAATATGAAAACTCTATTAAGCTTTTTTACAGCCCTGATTTTAGTTAGCAACGTTGCATTCGCACAAACAAAATGGTCTGTTGACCCTGCACATACGAATGCTCGTTTTGAAATCAAACACTTAGGAATCTCTTTCGTTGATGGAGATTTTACCAAATTGGAAGGTCAAGTAGAATCTAAAGATTCTGTGAACTTTGACAATGCTACTGTTTCATTTGATATTGATGTGAACAGCATTGATACTAGAATTGAAGCTAGGGACAAGCACCTGAAAAGCGATGACTTCTTCAGTGCAGAGAAATTCCCAAAAATGACCCTTAAGAATGCCACACTTAAAAAAGCTGGCAAAGGTAAATTCAAACTGACAGGAGATCTAACAATTAAAGACGTAACAAAAAATGTAACCTTTGATGTGATCCAAAACAATGGTACTATCCTAGATCCATGGGGAAAAACTAGAGCTGGATTTACAGCTACCACCTCAATCAACCGTTTTGATTACAATATTAAATATGCAGACAAAACCGCTGCAGGAATCGACGCAGTCGCTCCTGAAGTAGCCATCACAGTAAATGTGGAATTGGTAAAGAACTAACTCTTAAGGGGAAAATTAATCCACGTTGATTATAGCCTTGAATCACAAATAACTATATATTAATTAGGAAGGGATAGCAAAAACTATCCCTTTTTCTTTGTTATATTTGGCTCATAAACAGCATTTAAGCTATTCAATAAACCTCCTTATGTGTAAGTACCTAGCAAATAGGTTCAGGGAAGTCATGCTTTCCGGGACTTGGATCGCGAACAGCAATTGGCAAAAAGAATTGAGTGGTATCCATTTCGAACTTGCCATGAAAAAAATCCCCAATATCAACCGAATATATGACCTCAGTTTCCATGTCCATTATTATATCAAGGGGATAAACCAGTTTTTCCAAAGCGGAAACTTGGATATTAAGGATTCACTTAGCTTTCCCAAGGTTGATTTAAAAAACAATGAAGAATGGCAAACATTAAAGGACGATCTATTCTATCAATCTGAAATCCTCGCCAAATCCATTGAGGAAATCAATGATGCACAACTGCAGCAAGATTTCTTCGATGAAAAATATGGCTCCTACTTAAGAAATATCGATGGACAGATTGAACATGCCTATTATCACCTTGGACAAGTAATCCTCCTCAAAAAAATGCTAATGTGATCTTACTCCTCAGTCTCATAGGACCAAGACAATAACCTATCTTGGAAAATCCTTGAAATCTTATTGAAATAGCGTTTGTGCTTATAACCCATCACCCATTGAATCCCTTCAACGGCATTGGTACAGAATATCTCATCCGCTACTTTGACAATATCAGGTTTTATTTCAGCCTCAACAACCTCTATACCTTGCTCCTGCGCCATATCCATCACTACGCGACGCATTACCCCTGCAATACATCCTTCCGATAGTGCTGGCGTATAGAGCACTTTGTCATAATAGATAAAAATATTGGAGGCTAAAGCCTCACAAAGGTTACCAGATTGATTAAGGATCAAGACTTCATCAAAGGCATTTTTCTTCTTGAAAAGACCTGCCATCACATAGATCAAGGCATTATTGGACTTTATCTTAGATAGCTCTGAATAAGCCTTTTTGTACTCGGTATATATATCAATGATTAAACCCGTTTTTTTATCCCTTAAGGTTTCTGGTTTTCGTTCTACTTGCAGAATATAGGCCGCTTTATTGGTTTCCGGACTATACAGCCCTCCCCCTTGCCTGAAGACGATAAGGCGAACGCGGGCTTGCTGTCCCACCATATTATTTTTGCGAAGCAACTCCTCCACCTTACTGCGGATAAAAAAGGAATCAAATTGGTCGGCATCATCAAAATGCAGCATCCCCATGCTTTCAGCCAAGCGCTCCAAATGGAGGTCCAGAAAACGGACATCTCCATCCTTCCATAACATGGTTTCAAAAATACCATCTCCATAACGGAATGCGCGGCTATCAGCGTCTAGTATAGCCATATCTTGAGGTACCACAGTACCGTTGTAGTTAATAAAATGTGTGGGCATAAATATTTTTAGAATCTAACTTTGATTAATTGAGCTGTAACTTCTCCATTTCTCTAATGCTAAACGGAAATCTTCCGGCATTGGTACCTCAAAATGCAAAAATTCTTTAGATTTTGGATGAATAAATCCTAAACTCTTGGCATGCAGGGCTTGACGGGGAAGTAAGCTAAAGGTATTCTCAACAAACTGCTTGTACTTAGAAAATGAAGTACCTTTTAAGATTTTATCACCACCATAGGATTCATCACTGAATAGTGGATGACCAATGGATTTCATATGGGCACGGATCTGATGAGTCCTACCTGTCTCCAATTGACATTCGATCAAGGTAACATAGCCTAAACGCTCCAGAACTCGGTAATGTGTAACTGACCATTTCCCCTTCTCCTCATCCTCGTACATATCCATGATCCTCCTATCCTTTAGGTTCCGACCAATATATCCTGATACGGTTCCGTCCTCAACAATATCCCCCCAAACCAAGGCTACATACTTTCGGGTGATGCTATGTTCGAAAAACTGCTTTGCTAAAAAGGTCATCGCCCATTCATTCTTGGCAATGACGAGAAGTCCCGAAGTATCCTTATCAATCCTATGGACCAATCCAGGACGTCCGGTATTTCCCGGAAGGGTCGGCAACTGGTTGAGATGGAAGGTCAAGGCATTGACCAAGGTACCGGTGTAATTATTAAAACCAGGATGAACGACCATACCAGCCTCTTTATTAACCAATAATACGTCATCATCTTCATAAACAATATCCAAGGGTATATCCTCTGGATATACCTCGGTATCTCTTGGCGGATCGGGCAATACCACGGTAATGACATCAAAAGGCTTTACCTTATAGCTTGCCTTGATGACGTTATCATTGACCTTCACCGTTCCAGCATCTATTGCATTTTGAATCCGGTTGCGTGAAGTGTTTTCAACCCTATTCATCAAGAATTTATCGATGCGCAACAAGGCCTGCCCTTTATCCGCAACAATTCTTAAATGTTCATAGAGCTCCTGCTCCTCTTGCTCGTTATCCAAATGATCTGTCATGCTGCAAAAATAGCATTTTTATAATCATTCTTTTTCCTGCAAGAAAAAAGCATAATTTTATCCCATGCATTTGCCATTTCAAATTTTCAGCCCCGAAGAAGAAATATCCGACTCCCGATTCCAAGAAAAAGAAATCAGTCTTTTTATCAAACGTGATGATAAAATTCATCCCTTTATTTCGGGGAATAAATGGCGAAAATTAAAATATCAACTGGAATATGCTAAATCAAAAGACATCAATCATTTAGTGACTTTTGGAGGCGCTTGGTCAAACCATCTCTTGGCCTGTGCTGCTGCAGCTGCAACTTTCGGTTTCCAGGCAACCGCCTACGTCCGTGGCGAGGAAATACGAAATCCCGTTTTGGATATGTGCAAAATATTCGGCCTCAAGCTCAACTTCGTAGATAGAGAATCTTATAGAAACAAAGCCGAGTTTTTCTCAAAAAACCACGACCCACTAAACAGTCTATTTATTGATGAAGGTGGAAAATCCGAACGCGGACTATTAGGTTGTGCGGAGCTAATCACGGAACTCAAACAAGAATACGAACATATCTTTGTAGCCTCAGGAACAGGCACTACGGTCGCTGGACTTCAACTAGGGATTGAAAAAGAAAAACTCAAATCCCAAATCCATTCTGTCCCTATTTTAAAAGGAGCCGATGGCTTGTTGGCAGATTTCTCACAATGGAATGTGCCGACCGAAAAGATTATCATGCACCCGGATTATCATTTCTCTGGATATGCGAAGACCAAACCAGAATTGATCGACTTTATCAAAAAATTTGTCAGCTCCACTGGAATCATGGTCGAACCTACCTATACGGGAAAGCTCCTGTATGCGGTTTATGATCTTATGGAGAAAGATTATTTCAAACCGAAAAGCAAAATATTGGTTATTCATACAGGTGGAATAACGGGTCTATTGGGATACCTCGATCTTTTTAACAAGTAAAATGACATTAATCTTAAAGTGAAATCACTTATTAATAATATTTTTACGGCCAAATGGATCAGCATTTACCACTAAATCAACCAATAATAAAAAAATAAAATGCGCATAAAGCTGTTATTACTACTATTATTTGTCTTAGCTCTATCACCATCCTTCGCGCTTCAAATACAAATCCACGATACGGTTAGTACGAAAGAACAAAGGGACAGTGTACTCCCTACCGCCCATTTATACGATATTGTCGATGCATTCAGGGATATCAATCCTTTCAAAAAAGACAACAAAAAACCTTCTGGTAAAAGATCTGCAATTTCCTACCTTCCCAACATTAACTACAACCCTTCTATCGGCGCCCAAATTGGAATAAAAGCTGTTGGTGGAAAAGTACTCGGTAATGAACCCAATACCACCATGTCCATTGCTGCCACCGCATTAAGCGCTACTACCCGTGGTATTATCGTGGGCTATCTCCTGCATGACATCTACACCCCTGGCAACAAATGGAACATAAAGGGCGGGGCCATGGTAGCAAAAGCGGTAGGACTTGATTACGGACTCGGAATTGGCGGAACATTAGAGAACCCAACTGAAGAAGAACTCATCCTGAACAACCCGGAAAGACAACGATATGTCAATAAATATATGGCTTACACCATCAATGAGCGGGTGTATAAACAATTATTCCCCGGAGCTTTCGTTGGTGTTGGTGTATTTTTCGAACTAAAAAGACAGTTAAGTACGGTTGGGAGCCAAGAAAACATGTCACCTGTAGAAATTTACAGCAGATGGAATGATTTTGATCCCACCCGCGTAAACAACAACGGTTTTATGGTCAATATGCAATATATGACCAGAGATAACCCTAACTCTGCCTACAAAGGCTATTATGTAGATATGGTCCTTCGCATGAACCAAACTTGGCTGGGGAGCACACATAATGCCTATCAATTACAGACAGATTTCAGAAAATATTGGCAATTATCTACGGATAGACCCAACCATGTCATTGCTTTTTGGAACTTTGGATCTTATAACCTAGGCGGCAAACTTCCATATATCGATCTTCCCGGTACTGCCAAAGACACTTACGCCCGTAGCGGCCGAGGATATACCATGGGATATTTCAAAGGAACTTCCTTCTTTTACTCTGAAGTAGAATATAGATACCCAATTTTAAGGAACCAGTTCCTAAGCGGTGTCGTCTTTGCAAATATCCAAACTGCAAATGATAAAATGGGAACCAAGCTTTTCCAGACTTGGCAACCAGCTGCTGGTGCCGGCCTGAGACTATTATTTAACAAAGCGACCCGAACTAACCTTTGTATTGATTATGCTTTTGGTAAATTTGGGCAGCATGGTTTATTCTTGGGTTTAAACGAAGCATTCTAATTATTTATATATTAATATTTTAACAATATTAACCTTCATGTATTTTAAACAATTTGGCTTAATCAGCCTTTCAGCGACCATTTCTTTCTTATCGGCAAATGCACAAACCATTTCAAAGGATACCAGTATCAACGAAATTGCACCTATTGAAATAAAAGCCCATTTCAATTCACAGGCCATGTTGGATCTAACGACCTCCGCAAAGGTTGTATCCAAAAAATTGATAGAATCTCAGGCTCCTAGCAGCTTCTTGAGTGCAATCAATACGACCAGTGGATTGAGGATGGAAGAAAGATCACCCGGTAGCTACCGTCTAGCACTTCGGGGAAGTATGCTCCGCTCTCCTTTTGGAGTCAGGAACACCAAGATATATTTAGATGAAATCCCTTTTACCGACGCAAGCGGGAACACCTATCTAAATATCCTTGATCCTGTAGGGATCAATAGCATCCAGATCATTAAAGGTCCAGATGGTTCATTATATGGTCCAAATTCAGGGGGTGTCATCCGCTTTATTCCTGAAGGTTTCGGACAGGTCAACAATGAAAAATCCTTAATGCTTTCTGGAGGTTCCTTCGGTTTATTCCATGAACAACTGCAGATTAACCATCAGGTCAATGAAAACTATAACTTCTCATTTGACCAAGCTTATTTACGGTCAGATGGCTATCGGCAGCATACCGCAATGGATAAATTGTTTTTCCAGACAGCGCATCAATGGAAATACAATACCCAAGGTAAATTAAAGGGATTCGCCCTTTATACCGACATGGGCTATCAAACTCCTGGCGCATTGACCCAACAACAATATGATGAGGATCCAACACAGTTCAGGCCAGCTGGCGGACCTTTCCAAAGCGCTAAAGATCAAAAAGCTGCTATTTACAATAAAACATTTATAGGCGGTATTACCAATGAATACCAAATAACAAATAGATTGAAAAATGTGGTTTCCATATTTGGTAGTTATACCGACCTTGAGAATCCATTTATTACCAATTACGAATCCAGAATTGAGAAAAACCTAGGTTTTAGGACATACTTCTCTTACGAAAATATCGATAAGCAAGATTTCCAATGGGAGATGCAATTAGGAGGCGAAGGACAAAAAGGCTGGTACAATGTCAAGAATTACAGCAATAAATTGGGAAAAATTGGTAACCTAACTGATGATGACAAGCTAGAAAACTTTCAACATTTCTATTTCTATAGATTCAAAACCAAACTTTATCAAAAACTTACAGCAGAGGCATCTATTGGTTTGAACTTTAACGATATAAACTTTAAGAAAACAGCTGAAGGCGAGGTCAATGTAAATGGAGAAATCAACTTTGACAAGAGCTGGATGCCTAGATTGGGATTATCCTATGCCGCAACAGATAACTTCGCTATCAGGGCTTCCATTTCAAAAGGATACTCAACCCCTACTATTGCCGAAGTAAGATCCTCAGACAATCAGATCAACCAAAACCTCAACGCAGAAACCGGTGTAAACTATGAAGCTGGAATTCGTTTCGAAACCCATGACCGTAGATTTATTGCAGATCTTGCTGCCTATAACTACCAAATGAAAAATGGTATCATCAGACAACTGAACGATGCTGGAAATGAATTTTTCCAAAATGCAGGTAGTATTGATCAAAAAGGAGTCGAAGCACAGGTACTGACTCAGCTGATAGCCAATGAAAACGCAGCATTTTTAAATGGCTTGATTCTCTCCAGCAACCTAACTTACCAAGATTATAAATTCAAGGAGTATGTGATTGGGGATAACAATTTTAATGGAAACAAAGTTACCTCCGTTCCGAATTGGATATGGGCAAATACACTATCCTTCAAGTTCATAAAGGATATAGATTTAAACATATTGCACAATTTCACCTCAAGCATTCCATTAAACGATGCCAATACAGTTTCAGCATCTAAATACCATGTATTGCAAGCCAAAATATCTTGGCTAACCCCTATCTCCAGTAGATATAAATTACAGGTATTCACAGGCGCCGATAATATCCTCAACGAAAAATACAGCCTCGGAAATGACATAAATGCAATGGGTAACCGTTATTTTAATGCCGCACCTACTCGGAATTTCTATGCCGGAGTCAAAGTAATTCTGTAAGGTTATTGCTTATTCCAGATTCTTTCCAGAATCTATTGGCTTTATTGTAAACTGATATAAGATGAAGATACTAATTATTGAAGACGAGAAAGAGCTATTGCTCACCATGGAAGAATTCCTTAAATCTGAAAACTTCCTAATTGAATCAGCAACAGATTACAATACAGCCCTAGAAAAAGCAATGAACTATCAATATGACTGCATTTTGCTGGATATCATGCTCCCCGGTGGCAGTGGACTTGATATTCTGCGGGCACTTAAGGAGGAGCATAAAAAGCAACCGGTGCTGATCCTTTCAGCGAAAGATTCTGTTGAGGACAAAGTCTTGGGATTAGAGATTGGGGCGGACGATTATCTCGCCAAACCATTCCACCTTGCTGAATTGCTGGCTAGGGTGAAATCCATTATCCGCAGGAATTCCAATGAGGGTGAACAATGGGTTAAATATAAAAATGTTAGTCTTAATCCAGAGAGCAGAATTGTCCAAATCAACGAAAGCCCCATCAACTTTAACCGTAAGGAGTTTGACCTGTTTCACTATTTCCTATTAAGGCCTAACAGGTTACTGGAAAAAACCAGTTTGGTTGAGTCGGTTTGGGGAGACCATACCGATCAAGCGGACAACCTGGACTTCATCTATTCACAAATTAAAAATATCCGCAAGAAGCTAAAAGAATCGGCTGCGGACATGGATATTCAGGCAGTTTATGGGGTCGGGTATAAATTAGTATAATGTCGGTTTCAATAAAATATTACACCAATAAGTTTCTGGCCATTGCCATCCTGATCATTATGGCAGTTTGGGCATTGCTGTTCTATGCCTTCCTGATGGATGAAGTCTATGACAACATCGATGATGGCCTAAAGAATCAAAAGTTAGAAATTATCCGTGAAGCCTACAACAATCCCGATATTATCAATAATAACAAGGAATATGGGATAAACCAGTTCAAGATCTACCCCATTGAAGCCAAGGAAGATATCGACAAAAACCATTTTTCAAGGGAATTTATGTATATGCCCTATGATGATGAAGATGAACCATACAGAATCTTAAAAACGGGCTTCTACTCAAAAGATCGGATAGCCTATGGCCTGGACATCAGAACATCCACAGTCGAAGAGGATGATTACCTGATCAATCTCGCTATAGCACTTGCAGTTTTATACCTCGTAATCGTTTTGAGCATATTGATCATCAATTATTTCGTGATGAGCAAGGGCTGGAAACCATTTCAAAATATCTTAAAAAACCTTAGCAACTACCGATTTGGTCATAGCAAGACCTTCGAACCTACCGTCACTAAGGTCAAGGAGTTTGAAGAGCTAAATACCCAGATTAAGCAAATGATTGACCGCAATGAAGGCCTATTCGAAGAACAAAAGCTGTTTTTAGAGAATGCATCCCATGAGCTTCAAACACCTTTGGCCATTACTATAGGCAAATTAGACCTACTCCTGCAAGAAGGTGACCTCCCTGAGGAAAAAACCATTAAAATTGCAGAAGCTAAACAGGCTCTTCACCGGATGGTGGCCCTGAATAAATCCTTGCTTATGCTTTCCAGGATCGAAAACAATCAATACAGCAGCAGCACCGAGGTCAATTTCAATGACCTGATCAAAAGGAAACTGGAAGAACTGGAGGATTTCATTCAATTCAAGGAACTGAAAGTCGATTTTATCCAGCATGATCAATTTATTGCTAATCTCAACTTTGACCTTGCCCATATCTTGATTTCCAACCTGCTTAGGAATGCCATAAAATACAATTATAAAGAAGGGTTTATCCGAATAACGGTAAACAAAAGAGAGATTGATTTTGCCAATAGCAGCGAAAATGGAGCTTTAAACCCTCAGTATATCTTCAAACGCTTCCATAAAGGCAATCAGGACAGCCAATCCAATGGACTTGGTCTTTCGATCGTCCAGACGATCCTGGACAAATACCCTCATATCCGAATTGAATACGGATATGCCCAAGCAGAACAACATTTTAAACTAAAAATTTGAAATAATTCCAAAATAATCCCCTTTTTCCCAATTCTTTCCAGATTTGACATAGAAATTTGATTAAACAAAAAATTAAACGATATGAAAAATCTAATAAAAACACTGATGTTATTGTTTATTGCTGGATCATCTTTCCAAGCAATGGCTCAAGAAAAAGTAATTGAAGTTGCAAACTTGCCTAAAACAGCGCAAAACTTCCTTCAAAAGCATTATGCAAATGATAAAGTTGCCTTGACAAAATCTGAAAAGGAAACATTATCCCCTATTGAATACAAGGTTGTGCTTGCTAGTGGAACTGAGGTGGAATTTGATAGCAAAGGTGAATGGACTGAAGTAGATGCAAATACTGTTGCAGTACCTCAAGACATCGTTCCTGCAAAAATCAAATCTTATGTTCAGAAAAGCTTCCCTGACAACAATATCGTACAGATCAAAAAAGAAAAAAAGGGATATGAGGTTGAATTAACCAACGGAATCGAAGTTAAATTCAACAAAAATGCAGACTTCATCAAGATTGATGACTAATTGAAATACTCACACAATAATCTTAATAAAACTTTAAAATGAAAAAATTACTTCTAGCACTAACTGTTCTTCTATCATTCGCTACTTTAACGATGTCTTGTGATAAAGAGTCCGTAGTTACTGAGGATCAGCTTCCACAAAGTGCAAATCAATTCTTAAACGAAAACTTCAAAGGCGTGAAAATCTTATCCGTAGTTGAAGAAAAAGAAGGCCTTTCAGGAAAAGAATTTGATGTACTCCTTGATAACGGAATCGAGATCAAATTCGACAAAAATGGTCAATGGTTAGATATCGACGCAAAAGCCGATACAGCAACATTACCAGATAATTTGATCCCTGCAGCTATCAGAGACTATGTAAAACAAAACTATGCTAATGCTGGCATCAATAGCATTGAAAAAGAAAAACACGGCTACGATGTCGAACTAACAAACGGATTAGACCTGGTTTTCGACAAAGACGGTAAATTCGTTAGAATAGATCCTTAGAAGGAGTATTTAGTAGAAAGTATTTAGTATTTAGACAAAAAAAGGTCCTTTGGTTATTCAAAGGACCTTCTATTTATATCTATTTTTTCCGAGAACCTACCTCCGTTCAATGCTTCTATTTTATTTTCTCCGTGTCACCCTTAAGGCTGAACGATCAGAGAAGAATCTGTACGGTTCGCCTCTCCACCCCCATGTCATCCTTTACCGAAGGTAAAGGACCTGTACGTCAATGCAAAAGCTGATATATTTGATTTTGGAGTTATGTATTTTGAGATAATTCAGAGAAACCTCAATATTATCCATAAACTATTGCTTTATGTCAACCCACAGCTTGGGTGAAATCTTTGTAGAAATAGGTTGTGTGTAATGGCCAACCCCTAGCGGGGGTGAAATGTTTTTCAATAAATCTTCTTGAAGAAAAAAAACAGTTCTTTCGCAGTGCTCAAGATGACAACGATCCTAAAAAAATAAAAACAATAGATTCTTCGCTTCGCTCTGAATCCCTCTTTAGCACATTTTGATTCTGAACGACCAGTGAGTGAAGAATCTGTACGGTTCACCTCTCCACCCCCATGTCATCCTTTACCGAAGGTAAAGGACCTGTACGCCAGTGCAATTCTTCAGAAACTAAGGTTTGTAATATTCCGAGATCCTTCCTACGTCAGGATGACCCTAGGGTGCTAACCGAAGATGAAGAAAATATTCCCCAATGCAATTATTCCCAAAATTTGGTATGTAATATTCCAAAACCCTTCCTGCGTCAGGATGACCCCAGGGTGCTAACCGAAGATGAGGTACCCCAAGCGGCATCAAGCCCAGTTTCTAGCCAATCAACCTTCATTGGCTTGCCCTATCTCAATATCCAAGTCCAACAAAGTCTAAATACTAAATACTTTATACTAAATCCTATTCAGATAAATAACTAGTCTTCACCGTAATATTCGCGGTTTTCTTTCTTGAGGTCACATTAAAGGCACCACCATAGGAATATTCTTCATTTTCGTTCTGACCGGTAATCTGGAAGATCCCTAAATCGGCTTTCACAAGGGAGCCTAAGGAAGAACCGGCTTCTTTAGCGATGTTTTCTGCCCTTACCTTTGCGTTCTGGGAAGCTTCAGAGATTAACTTCAATTTCAAGTCTTCAAGACCAGAGAAATAGTAGTTAGGAGCATTGGAGGCCAACTCTACCCCTTGCGAGATCAAGGTGGAGATTTCACGCGAAGCGTTGGCAACCTTATCTAAATCTTTTGATTCAATGGAAACATTTTGCGAAAGGCTATATCCGGTAAAGGTATTGAAGCTATTTCCGTTTTGGTCGGTATGGTAGGTAAAGTCACGGGCAATATTAACGGCATTGAACAGAATCTCTTTTTCATTGATTCCCTGGCGAACCAAAAAATCCTTCACCAATTCACGATCTCGCTTCAATTGTTCGGAGGCTTCACTTAAATCCATGGATTTACGGCTGAACACTGCAGACCATTTCACGATATCAGACTCAAAATTAGTCATCGCATTACCGGTCACATTAATCGTATTGGAATTTCTGTACTTATACTTATAGGCATTACCAAAGATCATGGCAAATACAATGATGGATAGGCCGGCGATAATACTGATTATAATACCTGTATTTTTCATATAAAGTGAATTAATGCGATTATACTAAAATTGTTATCTTTTAACCTAACCTAAGTTAACAAATTTTGGGTATTATTGAAATTCCAAACATCAAATTATATGAAACGTAAATTTGGCTTAATACTATTTGGTTTAAGTGCAATTTCACTAACTTATGCACAGAAAAAACCAATTGATCACACTGTTTATGATTCCTGGAATGTTATCAATAAACCTGAGATCAGCAAATCTGGAAATCTGATTTATTATAGCATTACTCCACAAGAAGGTGATGCGACTTCCATTTTAAAAAATGCAAACAATCAACAACTGCTTCAAATCCCTAGAGGTGCAGACCTTAAGCTGACCAAGGATGAAAAACATTTGCTTAGCTTAATTAAAGCCCCTTTTCAGGAAGTAAGACAGGCAAAGATCAAGAAGAAGAAACCTGATGAAATGCCAAAGGACTCTCTTTTGGTCTTTAATATCGCGAAAAACCAGTACAGCAAATTTGCACAGGTTAAATCCTATAAAATCGCAAAGGATGGAAATGACTTCGTCGCCTTCCTGCACGAAACCATCATCCCCAAAAGCTCGGACAGCAGTAAAACGAAATCTGCATCCAAAAAAGAAAAACCTACCCCTACCTTAACTGTCCTCAACTTAAATACGGCTGACACAAGCAATATCTTAAAAGCCGATAGTTACGAATGGAGTGATGACGGGAAATTCTTGGTCTATTCCATTAAGGGCCCAGAAAAAGACTCTTTAAATGAATCCGGTCTATTTATTATGGACCTGGCCAACAAATCTAAAAAGAAAATAAGCTCAGGGAAAGGGACCTATAAGAACATTCAGTTTGATGATGCTACGAAGCAATTGAGCTTCTTGGCAGACAAGACTCCTGAAAAATCCCTGCTTAAAGAATATAAGCTTTATTACTATACCGCAAATCAAGACTCAGCCGTGATATTGGCTGATAGAAATTCCAATGGGATTCCTCAAAACTGGTTTGTATCAGGTGATGGCTCCTTAACCTTTAGCAAATCTGGAAAAAGACTGTTTTTCGGATTGGCTCCAATTCCAAGGGTAAAGGACACCACCTTGGTGGAATTCGAACATGCCAAAGTGGATATCTGGCACTGGCAAGATGATTACCTGCAACCTATGCAATTGGTTAACCTAAGAAGGGACCTTTCCAGGAACTATACCGCAATGGTCAATCTGGCATCCAATCGAAATGTGATCCCATTATCTGATGAAACATTCAACAGAATCTCCTTGACTGGCGATGCTGACAACGAATGGGCAATGGCGACTTCCGACAAGGAATACAGGATAGAAACCCAATGGGAAGGTGGCATGCGTTCTGATATCTACGCAATCTCAACCCTGACAGGCAAAAATAAATTGGTCACAAAATCCAACTCAGGATATGCAGCATTAGCACCGAATGGCGATTATATCGTTTATTTCAACCGCAGCAATGGCAATTGGTACAGCTTCCATATTGCATCTGAAAGCACGAAGCAACTGAATGAAGGCTTGCAGGTCAGCTTTGTGGATGAAGAAAATGATGTCCCTGCCGCTCCAGGTCCCTATGGAATCGCTGGATGGTCAAAGGATGGCAAATACATCTATATCAATGATCGATATGATATCTGGAAGTTAAGCCTTGATGGCAAGAACAAAACCAACTTAACCAACGGCCTTGGAAGACAAAACCAAATGGTCTATCGTATGGAAAACCTGTATAGGAACGATGACCCAAGGATCAATTACAACCAGATCGATGAATCTAAGACTGTTTTCTTAAATGGTTTCAATAAAATCGACAAAAACCAAGGTCTCTATAAGTTAGGCAAAAAAGAGATCAGCAAACTATGGTCTGGTCCGCATACTTATAGAATGCTTAATGCTGATGAAAAATTGAATAAGCTTATTTATACAAAAGAGGATTATCAGCATTCACCGGATTTATATCTATTAGCAAACTTCAAAAACGAAACCAGACTATCTGATATTAATCCGCAACAGGCGAATTATAACTGGGGAACGGCTGAATTGGTACATTGGACCACGCCAAAAGGCTATAAATCGGAAGGTATCCTCTATAAGCCTGAAGATTTCGATCCGAATAAGAAATATCCTATTATTGCCTATTTCTACGAAACGCTATCAGATGGGTTATATGGCTACCAAGCGCCGGCTCCTACTCCATCCCGTTTGAATATCCCTTATTTCGTAAGTAATGGCTATTTGGTCTTCGCACCGGACATCCGTTATGAAACTGGCTATCCAGGAAGATCAGCTGAAGAGTTTATCAATTCGGGTATGCATCATTTGGCTAGAAACAACAATTGGGTGGACTCTACCAAAATGGGAATCCAAGGACAGAGCTGGGGTGGTTATCAAGTTGCACACCTGATTACCCGTACCGATATGTATGCCGCAGCATGGGCTGGTGCTCCCGTTGTTAACATGACCTCAGCCTACGGTGGAATCCGTTGGGGAACGGGAATGTCCAGACAGTTCCAATATGAGAATACCCAAAGCCGAATCGGAAAACCACTTTGGGAGGCTAGAGATTTATATATAGAGAACTCGCCACTGTTCTTTATGGATAAGGTCAACACACCTGTAGCTATCATGCACAACGACAATGACGGAGCTGTGCCTTGGTACCAAGGGATTGAATTCTTTACAGCATTGAGAAGATTGAATAAACCGGTTTGGTTATTGAACTATAACGGCGATGACCACAACCTAATCCAAAGACAGAACCGAAAAGACATCCAAATTCGCGAAGCTCAATTCTTCGATCACTTCCTAAAAGGAAAACCAGCAGCAAATTGGATCAAGAAAGGAGTCAAAGCAACAGAAAAAGGTATAGATTGGGGACTTGAAGTCAACTAATTTTACAATAGAAACTCAAAACAGGCGGTAATTTTCAAGAATTACCGCCTGTTTTTGTTAAAAAACACTAAAAAACGTACTTTTTTACATTTTTTTTCAAAATTTTTATCCAAGTAAAATGTTTTTACTATACTTTTGATAAAAATTTAGAAGAAAAAATCAGTAATCAACAAAAACTTAAGTATATCTAATATTAACAGCATGTTAAACTCCAGACTAGCCGCAGTTGAAACTGCCTCAAAGCACATGTTCAACGAAACAACTGAGGTAAATTCAGAACGCGCAATTCACATTTTCAATAAAAATGTGTTCAGCATCTCTAAAATGAGAGATTACCTTTCAAAGTCTACTTTTAGCGAATTAAAATCATCTATCGACGAAGGAAAACAGATCAGCAGAGAATTAGCGGACTACATCGCGCAAGCCATGAAAACTTGGGCCCTAGAAAATGGTGCTTCGCACTATACCCACTGGTTTCAACCTTTGACTGGATCAACTGCTGAAAAACACGATGCTTTTTTTGAACCGGACACGGATGGAAGCGCAATCGAGAAATTCAACGCGGATGCATTGGTACAACAGGAACCGGATGCTTCTTCTTTCCCGAACGGCGGTATCCGCAATACTTTCGAAGCTAGAGGCTATACTGCTTGGGATCCTTCATCCCCTGCCTTTATATTTGAAACTGGTGCTGGCAAAACCTTATGTATCCCTACCGTATTCGTTTCTTACACTGGCGAATCCCTAGATTACAAAGCGCCTTTATTAAAAGCAATCGCTTCTATTGACAAAGCTGCAACTGATGTTGCTCAATATTTTGATAAAGCCGTTACCAAAGTAAATGCTTCTTTGGGTATCGAACAAGAATATTTCTTGGTTGACCTTGCCTTATATAACGCTCGTCCTGACCTACAATTGACAGGAAGAACCTTATTTGGACACATGTCAGCTAAAGGACAACAATTAGAGGACCATTACTTCGGTGCGATTCCAGAGCGTGTATTAGCTTACATGGTGGACCTTGAAAACGAAGCCCTGAAATTAGGTATCCCTTTGAAAACTCGTCACAACGAGGTTGCCCCTTCTCAATTTGAATGTGCTCCTATGTTTGAAGAGATCAACTTGGCTATCGACCATAACCAATTGTTGATGAACGTAATGGAACAAGTTGCCATTCGTCACAACTTCAAGGTGTTACTACATGAAAAACCGTATAGCGGTGTAAACGGATCCGGAAAACACAATAACTGGTCCTTGATCACCAATACAGGTGTGAACCTGCTTTCGCCAGGAAAAACTCCTAAAAACAACTTGATGTTCTTGACGTTCTTCGTCAACACCATCAAAGCTGTTTATGAGCATGCCGACCTATTGAGAGCATCTATTGCAAGTCATTCCAATGACCACCGCCTAGGTGCCAACGAAGCTCCTCCAGCGATTATCTCCATCTTCTTAGGGTCTCAATTGGATGAAATCTTAGAAGAGGTAGAATCTGCTCGCGTTGCCAAAAAAGTTAAGGCTGATGCAAACCTATGGCACGGTATTCCAAAAATCCCTGATTTGAAATTGGATAACACCGACCGTAACCGTACTTCTCCTTTTGCCTTCACCGGCAATAAATTCGAGTTCCGCGCAGTTGGATCTTCTGCAAACTCAGCATTGCCAATGACCATCTTGAATGCAATCGTTGCTACGCAATTGATTGAATTCAAAAATGAAGTCGACAAACAGATCAAAAAAGGAATTAAGAAAGATCTTGCGATCCTAAATGTTGTCCGTAAGTACATCAAAGATTCAAAAGCAATCCGTTTCGAAGGAAATGGCTATAGTGAAGAATGGGAAATTGAAGCGGCAGGCAGAGGACTTTCTAACATCAAGTCTACACCAAAAGCCCTAGATATCTATGTGAAACCAGAATCTCTAGAGCTTTTCGAAACTTTAGGTATCTTCTCAAGACGTGAATCTGAAGCTAGACATGAGATCTTGTTGGAGAACTTCTTCAAGAAACTTCAAATCGAGGCTCGTGTAATTGGTGATGTAGTAACCAGTCAGATTGCCCCTGCATGTTTGATCTATCAAAACCAATTGATTGAAAACGTAAAAGGTCTTAAGGACTTAGGTCTGAGCAAGGAAGCATACAGTTCACAACTAAACTATGTGGAGCGTATATCCAAGCACGTGAACATTATCCTTGAACAAGCAGAGGAAATGCGTCAAGCCCGTAAAAAAGCAAATACCATCGACGACATGCGTGAAAAAGCGATCGCTTACGACGAGGTTGTAAAACCATTCTTCGACGAAATCCGCTACCACGTCAACAAACTTGAAAAAATCGTTGATGACGCTAAATGGCCATTGCCAAAATTACGCGAATTGCTTTTCATCCACTAAGCATTAACTAAACAAGAAACAATAACCATTAAGGGGTAATCTGAAAAGATTGCCCCTTTTTTGTGGGGAAAAGAGGGAACAAAACTCAGTTTTTAGACACTTTCGTAGGGGTTTATTGGATATGGGTTTGAACCAGGATGGAAAGGATGAGAGGATGGACCATGATTATGGCCTTACTCCTCCTGAAAAGGCGGCAAAATGCGTAGGGGCGTATGGCATACGCCCGCTTTTTGAACCAGGATGGAATGGATGAGAGGATGGACCAAGAACTGGTTTTGAACCAGGATCCAAGGATAAGAGGATGGACCATGATTATGGCCTTACTCCTCCTGAAAAGGCGGCAAAATGCGTAGGGGCGTATTTTGAATAAATATTGCCGATTATATTGGCGTACAGGTCCTTTACCTTCGGTAAAGAATGACAGGCATTTTTTATAGAGAACCGTACAGATTCCTCACTGATCGTTCAGAATTGGAAGTTTCCAGGGAGGGATTCAGAGTGAAACGAAGAATCTATTTTCTTATTTTTTGGATCGATGTCTTCGTGAGCACAGCGAACGAACTGTTTTCTTTCTTTAACAAGAACTACTGAAAAATATTTCACCCACGCTGTGGGTTGGTCTTTTCGTCCATCTATTTTCTATAAAGATTCCACCCACGCTGTGGGTTTTCTACAAACGTCCCTCCTTCCGAAGGAAGTCCTTTAGCCCCCGGTTCATTCCCTTTCCGGTGTCATCGTGACGAAGGAACGATCTCGGAACGATACAAACCATAATTCCATTGGCGTACAGGTTCTTTACCTTCAGTAAAGAATGACAGACATTTTTTATAGAGAACCGTACAGATTCCTCACTGATCGTTCAGAATTGGAAGTTTACAGGGAGGGATTCAGAGTGAAACGAAGAATCTATTGTTTTTATTTTAGGAAGATTTTGTCATTTCGAAATCGTAAGATGAGAAAACTATTTTTTGTCGATTTTAAGGTTTGGATAAAGGTTTTATTCACCCTATGATTGAAATTATTTTAGGTTTGTAAGTGGTGAGCGTATGCGGTATCGATATTGAAAAACCAATCCCAAATCAACAATCCTGTGCCGGGTCTCGACTCCGCTCGACCATCGGAATTATCTTGGTCCATCCTCCAATCCCGTTCCCTGAGCGGCGTCGAAGGGCATCCTGGTTCAAAACCGGTTCTTGGTCCATCCCCCCATCCCATACCCTGAGCTGTACCCCGAGCGGAGTCGAGGGGGGCGCCGAAGGGCATCCTGGTTCAAAAAAAGAGGGGAATTTCCCTTTCCCCTCAATTGATGCTATTCTTTAATAAAATAACAAACTAACTCCTCAAATATCCCGCTTTTAGCCTTGTTATTTTTATACTTATTACGGTATTAGATACCACAATTACGGTAGTTACTTTTTCTTCTCCCTGATATTTTCTTTAATAAAAATCTTCTTGATAAGTCCAACATCCAAGGCATTCATATCTACCAGTTTCAAATCCTTGATCATCTTTAAGGTCGACGTTTTATAATGCTGAAAATGTTTGGACTTGATATGGTCCTCATAGGCTTTTTGATCCCTATAGATCTCCAGGATCCTGATTTTATGTTTCTCGGCTTGGATCTCCATGGGAAGGATCGATATGACCCCTTCCTCCTTCTCTACGGACTCTCTAGCTCCATACAGAACAATCTCCTTATATTCTTCCCAATATTCTGGAATTACATCAATTTCTGCTATCCTGACCAAGTGAATTTGCTTATTTCCAACTAAATCCCCAGATTTTTCTTGAGAAAAGAGATTTCCACAGCTAAAAAGCATTAAAAAAACCAAAAAACTCCTCAAATAAACTTTCATTTCCATAGCATGACTATTTTTTACTAATAATAATCAAAAAAGTAGCAATATTGTTGTGCCTGCAATTCTTAATTATTAATCTGACTTGCCTGCTGACCGACAGCCCTTTCTCCTACAATCTTGATCTTATCCAGTGCTGCTGTCAAATCCTTTAATTCAGTCGGATCAAATTGATACTCCCGAGAATCCAGGTTTTCTTTCAGGTGTGCCAGTTTAGTGGTACCTGGAATGGGAACTATAAAAGGTTTTTGGGCCAATATCCATGCCAATGCCACCTGAGCTACAGTCAGCCCTCTATGATCTCCAAAATCCTTAAGCACATCGATCAAAGGCCAATTGGCAATAATGGCATCCTTTTGATAGCGTGGCAAGGCTGGACGGTTATCATTATCGGCATTATATTTCGTCCGTTCATTGATATAACCCGTTATCAATCCACGGCTCAATGGACTGTAAGGAACAAAACCTATTCCCAATTCCTCACAAACAGGTATCACTGTGGTTTCAGGTTGGCGAGTAACCAAGGAATACTCACTTTGCAAGGCCGTTACCTGTTGCACAGCATGGGCTTTCCTGATATTTTCAGCACTTGCTTCACTCAGGCCAAAGTTCCTGACTTTCCCTGCCTCGATCAATTCCTTTACCGTTCCGGCAACATCTTCCATCGGAACATTTGGATCAACCCGATGTTGATATAACAAATCTATATAATCTGTCTTCAAGCGTTTTAAGGATTGTTCAACCATCTTCTTAATAGTTTCTGGTCTACTGTCCAAGCCTTTGGCCGGAACCCCGTCCACGAAGCCAAACTTAGTTGCTATCAATATATCCTTACGAATAGGCTGTAAGGCCTCTCCTACTAATTCTTCATTGATCCGCGGACCATAAGCTTCGGCGGTATCGAAGAAATTTAAGCCTAATTCTGCTGCTTTTCTAATCAGGTTTATGCTCATCTGACGGTCAGGAACAAAACTGCGGTGATAACTCATGCCCATACAGCCTAAGCCAAATGCGGACACCGCTAATTGATGTTTTCCCGAACCTAAAATCCGCATTCCCTTTTCTTGGAGATTAGAATTGCTATTCATATTCGTTTCCATGGTCGTACTGCCAAATAAAACATTGGAGCTGATCAGTCCCAATCCGGCCAAGGCACCACTCTTTAGGAATTCTCTGCGATTGTTTGTTCTCATTTTCTCTTTTGTTTAGTGTATTCCAAAGGTCTGTACAATAAACAATTAAAAGCTTATATGGATTACAGAATTAAATACCAAAATTACATATATGTGCAATTATGCCGGAAATCTTAAATTATACTTGATTTAGCCGACTTAAAACATCATTTTTATAATACTTGGCTGATCTGCCAAGTTGGGAACCGTTAAAGCAATCACAAATGAAACTACATAGTATAGATACTGGATTCTTTAAATTAGATGGTGGCGCCATGTTCGGTGTTGTACCAAAAAGCCTCTGGCAGAGAACGAATCCTGCTGACGATAAGAACTTATGTACCTGGGCTAACCGTTTGATGCTTATTGAAGATGGAAAGCGATTGACTTTGGTCGATACAGGGATCGGTGACAAGCAGGATGAAAAATTCTTTAGCCATCTGCATATGCATGGCGACGATACGCTGGATAAGTCCTTAGCTAAACTTGGATTCCACCGTGATGACATTAGCGACGTAATATTGACCCATTTGCATTTTGACCATTGTGGTGATGCCATTAAAAGAGAAGGTGAAAAACTATTGCCGGCATTCAAAAATGCAAGATATTGGTCCAATAAGGACCATTGGGAGTGGGCAGTTAATCCTAATCCAAGGGAGAAAGCGTCTTTTTTGAAGGAGAACATTATGCCGATCCAAGAAAGCGGGCAACTGAACTTTATCGATATCGAAAGTCCTCAATACGACACTGAGATCCATATGCGCTTTGCCTATGGCCATACCGAAGCCATGATGCTTCCGCAGATCCAATACAAAGGAAAAACCATTCTCTACATGGCGGACTTACTGCCTTCTGTTGGACATATTCCAATTGCCTATGTCATGGGCTATGATGTGAGACCACTGGTAACCATGCAGGAAAGACAAGATTACTGGAAAGAGATCGTTGATAATGAATATATCATGTTCTTCGAGCATGACTCCGTAAATGAGTGCGCAACCTTGCAGTACACCGAAAAAGGAATTAGACTGAAAGACACTTTTAAATTAAGCGAAATCTAAGCTATTCATGTCCGTAGATATCAAGAAAAGATTCGACCGTATTGTTGAGATATTGATTCAATTGCAATCTAAAAGGATTGTAAAGGCGCAGGAATTGGCCGATCGATTTGATGTCAGCCTTCGTACCATTTATAGGGATATCAAAAGCCTGGAACAGGCTGGCGTTCCATTGATTGGCGAAGCTGGAATGGGCTACAGTATTATGGACGGCTACCGTCTTCCGCCGGTTTCATTCAGTAAGGAAGAAGCCCTTTGCTTTGTCGCTACGGAAAAATTAGCCGAGAAATACCTTGATCAAGCTGGTTTCTCGCTTTACTCTTCCGCATTGATGAAAATCAAGGCGATCTTAAAGAGCAACGACCAAGACCTGGTGACCAACATGCAGGAACAGATCATCATGCGCAAACAGCATGTACCTATCTTCCCTGAAAAGGTCCCGCATGTATTGAGCACCGCCATTGAAGCCATTGCCAATAAAACCCAGATCCAAATTGAATACCAAGGCATCAAGGATGACGAAGCCATTCTACGGATAATTGAACCAATAGGCATTGTCCACGAGATAGGCTTTTGGTATATCGTTGCCTATTGCCTGCAACGAATGGACTTCAGGCAGTTCCGGAGTGATCGGATTGCACAGGTCACAGCGCTGGAAAACAAGTTCAGCAAAAGGCATATCAGCATTGATGAATACATGTCGAACCAGAAATCACCCGAGCTACCCAAGATCAAATCCAAGATTCTGGTTAGCCGTGACTTCGCTCCTTTTATGCGCTGGCAAAGAAATACTTATGGATTTGTATCTGAAGTTAAGGTTGGGGATAAAATAGAGATGGTTTTTGAAAGTCGCGACATAGAACATGAGTTTCCGCGATGGCTCATGATGTTTGGCGACAAGATAGAAATAAAAGAGCCTGAAGAGCTTAAGCACAGCTTTAATAAACTCTTTCAGGCTATACAAAACAACATAAAATAGTATCTCTTTTTAAGCGCCTTGGTATGGATGTTTCCAAGGTGCCCTATATTCTCTTTTCAATCTCTTTGTAGCTTCCTCATCTCCTACACAGACCTTCTTCTCCGGATCATAGACCAATGGACGATTTAATTCCATGGACAGGTTTGCCAAAATACAGGATGCTGTAGAGATATGTCCCTGAAGCACATCAGCAACCGGCAAGGTATTGGTATCGATGGCGGAAAGCAGGTTCCGCATCTGACCGCGTGTCGCTGGTGCGGCATTGAGCTCAATCCGAGGTTCCTTCAGGTCCTCTGGATACTGCTCTCTTTCATAGACCACATCACGCACAATCTTCTCCCCTTTTTCTGGGATAAATTCCCATTTCATGGTACTTCCTTTCAGGGTTCCCTTATCGCCATAGATCACAAAGGCCCATGGAAATTCCGGATCAGCCGGCGTACCCCAGGTACGGTGGGTCCACACGCAATTCAGGTCATCGTATTCAAATATAGCGGTCTGCGTATCGGCGATATTGGATTTCGCTTCTTTCTGCACATAGATCCCGCCTGTTGCCGATATCTTTTTGGGCCAGCCCAAACCTAACATCCAACGCACCGTATCGAACATATGCACACACATATCGCCCGTTATCCCATTTCCGTACTCCATAAATGCGCGCCACCAGCCACCATGCGGAAGCCCATCGTAAGGCCGCAATGGCGCAGGACCTGTCCACATTTCATAATCCAAGAAATCCGGAACCGGTTCTTCTGGCGGGTTGGCATTGCTCTTCATATGGTAGTAACAGCACATTTCCACATGCGAAATTTTACCCAACAAACCTTTCTCCACTATATTTTCCTTGGCATCGATCATATGCGGCGTACTTCTACGCTGCGTTCCGATCTGAACCTTTCTATTATGCTTTCTTGCCGCTGCAACTACCGCTTCACCCTCCATAACATCCACACTGATGGGCTTTTGCAGATACACATGTGCTCCTGATTCAATGGCTGCAATTCCGATCAGGGCATGCCAATGGTCAGGCGTACCGACCAACACCAGATCAAGCTTATTTTCTGCCAACAGCTTCCTATAATCTGAATACTTCTTTGGCACCTTTTTGGATTTCTGCTTTTGGGAAATCAACGTTGCGGCTTCCTCCAGATGCTTTTTGTCCACATCACAAACCGCAACCACCTCTACATCACTTACCTGCAGCAACCTGAACAGGTCACTTTTACCATACCAACCGGCACCTATCAAGGCTACCGTTCTAGCTTTTAATATCTCCGCTGCAAAGCCCGCCTGCTGCAAGGCAGCAATGGACAGTAAGGCACCAGTTCCAAAAATAAATTGCCTACGATTGAGGTTTATGTTTCCCATAAGGATAGAGGTTTTAAGGTTTATAGCTTTTAAGATAGGCAAAAATTAAATAATAGACAATAGATGTGAGAAGTGAGATTTGAGATTTGAGACATTTCTGGTTTGTGAGGATTGGTGTTTTTGAACCAGGATGCCCTTCGACAGTTCATCGAGCGACATCTCGACGAATATCGAGCGAAGTCGAGATGTCGCTCGATATTCGTCGAGACGCCGCTCAGGGAACAGGATTCGAGGATAAGGATGGCATTGGCGAACAGGTCCTCAATCTTTGATTGAGAATGACAAGGTCATGAGGGGGGGGGGAACCGTACAGATTCCTCACTGATCGTTCAGAATAAAAATGCTGATGAGAGGGATTCAGAGTAAAACGAAGAATCTATTTTTTGATGTTTTTTAGGATTGCTGTCATCTTGAGCACAGCGAAAGAACTATTTTCTTTTTTAACCAAAACTAATGAAAAATATTTCACCCGCGCTGGGGGTTTTCAAAACAGACTCCATCCTTCCGAAGGAAGCCCTTTAGCCTCAGGCTCATTTCCAATGGCGGAAAAATGGAAAGAATGCCGTAGACCTGTGCGATGGGATTGGCCTTGGAATGCTTTCAAAAAATTCTCCATCTAAAAGGAGAATTTTGAAGGAAGATATTCCCGACATCAAGGCATTCTTTTCATGTGTAGTGGATGGTGCGAAAAGCCATCTTAAATGAGCCGAAGCCTTTTGGTTACTTTTGGGCTTCAAAAGTAACGAAGAGAATTATTTGAAATTCAACTTGTCAATGGTTCGAAAGAAAGATCTCGGAATTTTACAGACTTAATCAATTACGGATGGCATTGGCGAACAGGTCCTCAATCTTCGATTGAGAATGACAAGGTCATGAGGGGGTAAACCGTACAGATTCCTCACTGATCGTTCAGAATAAAAATGCTAAAGAGGGATTCAGAGCACAGCGAAAGAACTATTTTTTTTTAACCAAAACTAATGAAAAATATTTCACCCACGCTGTGGGTTGGCCGAAGAACAAATCACCCTTCTACGAAGATTCCAACCATGCTGGGGGTTTTCAAAACATTTAAATTATTACACAGCTGTTTTTGAAGAAAAATTGCATTGGCGAACAGGTCCTGCACCTTCGGTGCAGCATGACAGGATCGTGGAGAGGTGAACCGTACAGATTCCTCACTGATCGTTCAGAATAAAATTGCTAAAGAGGGATTCAGAGAGCAGCGAAGAATCTATTTTTTGATGTTTTTTAGGATTGCTGTCATCTTGAGCACAGCGAAAGAACTATTTTCTTTTTTAACCAAAACTAATGAAAAATATTTCACCCGCGCTGGGGGTTTTCAAAACAGACTCCATCCTTCCGAAGGAAGCCCTTTAGCCTCAGGCTCATTTCCAATGGCGGAAAAATGGAAAGAATGCCGTAGACCTGTGCGATGGGATTGGCCTTGGAATGCTTTCAAAAAATTCTCCATCTAAAAGGAGAATTTTGAAGGAAGATATTCCCGACATCAAGGCATTCTTTTCATGTGTAGTGGATGGTGCGAAAAGCCATCTTAAATGAGCCGAAGCCTTTTGGTTACTTTTGGGCTTCAAAAGTAACGAAGAGAATTGGTATCCGTGAGCTCCTTCGTCGGTTTGGTTACTTTTGGGCTTCAAAAGTAACGAAGAAAATTATTTGAAATTCAACTTGTCAATGGTTCGAAAGAAGGGTTTCGGAATTTTACAGCCTTAATCAATTACGGATGGCAATGGCGAACGGGTCCTCAATCTTCGATTGAGAATGACAAGGTCATGAGGGGGCGAACCGTACAGATTCCTCACTGATCGTTCAGAATAAAAATGCTAAAGAGGGATTCAAAAAATTTGATAAGGACAAATATTACTTAATGGGGAATCACCCTCATAATCCCCCACAAGTAACATTAATTCAATTTACTAAACGAGAATCTTAGGTTTCAGTAAATATTACTGGTTGATTATTCGTTTATGTCCTAACGCGCTAACTCGTTATTGTATAAACATACTGGACAAACAAAAATAATAAAAACTTATTAATGTTGTAATTTATTGATTTTCATAGGTATAAAGCAGTGCTATAGGTAATATTTTACCGTTTATATCACAAAAATAACATAGAATATCATACAAATAAAATTAATAAGTATATACATATTAAATAAAAGTATATTCAACTGATAATCAGGGACAAAAAAATCAACAATGAATGTCACATGGAGTCGGAAAGGATTGGGAGATTTGAACCTAGTAACAGAAATTAAACATCCCTTCCCCTATTATTAATCAATAATTTAATACATTTGGCACGATCGATTTAAAACCTCGTGTTTTCCTAAACTCAACCGATGAAATACGTACTGTCATTAATCTTACTCTTCCATATAAGCTTTGCCTTCTGTCAAGATGAGCGTAAACCTGTTGTATCTTTTGAGGATGCCTACAAACGGGATTATCAGGCCAGCAAAATCACCGACCATCAACCTAAAATCGATGGAAAACTGGATGAAGACCTCTGGCAGAACCAAGGGGTCTGGTCGGAGAAATTTTCCCAGGTTATCCCCTTTGAACGGGCTCATACCGGCTCTTGGACCAAAATGAAGATCTTTTACGATGACAAGAACATCTATGTTGGGGTTTATTGCAAGGATATCCACCCTGAAACCATGAACGCATTTAACGGGAACCGGGACGATAACAGTAACGGCGACCTGATCAGTATTGCTTTCGACCCCTACCATGATTACCGCGCTGCCGTGGAATTCAATATCAACCTCGGTGGTAATAAAACAGACCTTACGGTAACGGACAAACTATCGGTCAACCTTTCCTGGAATGCCGTTTGGGAAGGCCGTACGCATCAAGACCTGGCCGATTCCAGCTGGACGGCAGAACTGAGAATCCCTTTCAACCAGATCCGATACAACCAAAAGAACGATGACGGTATCTGGGGGCTGCATGTCCGCCGGATAATCCGCCGAAATAACGAGGTACAGAACTGGTCCATGATCCCGATCAAGAACAATGGGCATGTGTTCTCCTTCGGAACCATGCATGGCATGCAGGACCTACCAAAACCTAAAGGGATTGAGTTCTTGCCCTATATAATGAACAAACTGATCCGCGAACCGAAGATTGCAAACAGTCCCTATCAAGATGGTAACCGCTGGAAGCCAAATGCCGGCTTAGATGCTAAATTCGCCATTTCGGATTATACCATGGACCTCTCCATCAATCCTGATTATGGTCAGGTGGAGCTGGACCCTTCGGTGATGAACCTCACAGCATACGAGGTATTCTATGAGGAAAAAAGACCCTTCTTTTTGGAAGGAAAGCATATTTTGGAGTTTGACAACAATGAAGGCGGAATGATGTTCTATTCCCGACGGATTGGTTCCAGATCTCGATACCAATACCCATTGGTTGACAATCAGCAGATCTTTGCCAGCAGCACCGATTTCGTGCCCATCCTTGGTGCCATGAAACTTACCGGAACAAACCGCAAAGGTCTTACCATAGGGATCTTAGAAAGTATAACCGCCAAGACTTCCCAAAAGGTGACCCAGCTCGGTTCCGGGGAAGAAAAAATCCAAACCGAACCATTGACCAACTATACCGTAGCCAGGGTGCAGAAAAACTGGGATGGTAATACCCTTTTGGGAGGTATGATCACTTCGGTGAACCGTAAGATGGATGCTCCGCATCTAGAGGAGTTCCTTGTTAAAGATGCTTTTACCGCTGGTGTAGACTTCACCAAGTATTTCTCCAATCGTCTGTATTACGTGGAAACCAAAGCCATGTACAGTACGCTTTCGGGGACGAAAGACGCCCTAATGGCTACAAAGACCAATGCTACGCACTTCTTCCAACGAAAATCGGGAGCCGAATACCTCAACATGAATCCAGACGCCACTTCCCTTAGCGGTACCGGCGGATACATCAAGGCCGGGAAAAAGGGAAATGCCCAATGGAACTATGCTGAAACCTTCAGCTGGTCCTCCCCTGGTTTTGATTTAAATGAGGTCGGTTACCTTAAACAAACCGACTATAAACTGAACGAATCGGAACTTGCTTTCCGCAAGACCGATCCTTGGGGACCTTTCCGCGCTGCCGGCATTACCTTGACCCAAAGGAATGTTTGGAACTACGGTGGCAAGGCCATGGACAATAACCTTGCAGTCCGTTTTAGAAGCTTGACCATCAAGCGAAGGATAGAAATGGACCTAAAGGAAGCCTTCAGCTGGAACTCGGTTGACAGTCGCATGCTCCGCGGTGGTTATGACCTTCGCTATAACCCGAACTTTACGAGTACTTTCTCCATGAACTCCGACCGTGCAAAACGTGTTTTCATCAAGGTTGACTACGACGGCAAGCATTTCCTGGACGGAGAAACAAGATACAATGAAATCAGACCGTCCCTGACTTTCCGCTTAGGTAATCATATACATTTGGTTACGCAGTTCAACTATGCCTGGAACAAGGATAACCTGCAATATGTAAGCACCAGTGAGCTCCCTAGCATCAATGCTGATGAATCAACTTATGTGATGGGAAGGATGCGGCAGGAAACCTATGGCTTTACCTTTAGGCTGCAGGGCAACATTACCCCTGACCTTTCCATTCAATATTATGGCTCACCGTTTACATCGACAGCGCAATACGATCGATTTAAGTACGCCACAAATACCCTATCCAGAACCTATTCCGAGCGTTTCCGGGAATTCAGTCCGGAGCAGATCAGTTATGCGGATGGTATGTACAGTGTAGGCACCGGTGCACAAGCAGGAAGCTTCAAGGATCCAAATTTCAGTTTCAATGAATTCCGTTCCAATTTGGTAGCACGCTGGGAATACCTGCCGGGTTCAACCCTTTACCTCGTTTGGGAGCATAACAGATCCGGAAGGATGCCTGTTTACCAACCCGGTTGGGGCAGCAACCTCGATAATATCTGGCGAATTGCACCGACGAATACCTTTATGCTGAAGCTGAACTATTGGATCGGCTGGTAGGAACAACTGCAAAGCTCATCGAGCGGCGTCGAGATGACCTCTACCGTATTCCGAAGGATCATCGAGCGGCATCTCGGCTTCGCTCGATGATCGTCGAGACCAGGAAACAGGATCATTGCCAGAATTTCATTCAGGTATAAATTATCACGTTTGGCAGAGGCGAATTGCATTCGCCCGTCCATGCATTTGAACCAGGATTAATGGGATGGGAGGATAGACCATGATCTGGTTCAACCGTCTAAATACTAAATACTAACTACTTAATACTCTTATTCCTGACATACCTACTCACACCATACATCATAACCAACGTAATAATACTGATCACAACGACGATGTAACCAAGGGTTGTATAATGTTCAATTGGGCTTTCGTTGGTTTGTTGGACGATGATCAGGCCGGCGATAATGGCTCCTATCCCACCCGACATCTGTTGCAGGGATGCGCTGACACTCATAAAGGCGCCACGGTCTTCTTTTTCAGGGACTGCGGACACCAAGGCTGAAGAAGGCGTTACTCGGCTTAGGATCCCCATCATCATCAAGATGTTCAATACGACCACGATCGGGAAGGCCGTAGGACCTAGGGAGGTATAGATCAAGACCATGATCATCATCCAGGTGGTAGCGATGGCGAAGATCTTGTACTTATCGAAACGGTCGCTGAGCATACCGACCATCGGCATTATCAATAGAGAAGCAATTCCTGAGATCATAAACAGCTGTGGCAGCTGTTCGTGGGTAACATGCAGGTTGTTCACGGCGAAAACACTGCTGAATGGCATCATCATAAAACCTCCAACAGAAAGTAAGGCGGTTGCCATAAAGCCGATCCTATATTCCTTGCGGGTAAAGGTCCCCCATAGGTGCTGCAGGGCAGATTGTTTCTTCTGCAGGCCGATATGTTCGATAATAGGTTTTAATTTCAGGAAGATCAATAGGGCAATCAGGACCGCTACGATGGCAATCATCAGGAAAGCACTTTGCCAACCCCAGGCATTACCGATATAGAGTCCGATTGGAATCCCCAATACCTGGCTTGCCCCAAAACCCATCTGCACAAAACCCATCACCCGACCACGTTGGTCCAAGGTGAATACATCGGTGATAATCGCCATGGAAATGGAACCGATTACTCCACCGAACAGACCGGTCACTATCCGAGCAGCCACCAACATGGGATAACTGGTCGAAAAACCACAGAGAAAAGTTCCGATGATAAATCCGGTATAGAAGAACAGCAGCAGTTTCTTTCGATCGAAACGATCGGCAAATCCTGCGGTCAGAAGTCCTGAAATCCCGGCACTGAAAGCGTAGGCAGAAACGGCCACCCCAAATTCAGAAGGCTTTAGGTCGATCGCTTTCATCAGCATATCCCCCATTGGAGACATGATCATAAAATCCAGGACAACGGTAAATTGGGTAAAAGCTAGTATGAAAATCACCAATTTCTGGTATGCAGAAAGCGGTGCTTTAGTGGATTCTTCCATATAAAAAATGCTCGGCTAAGTATGTGTAATAATCTTCTAAGCCGAGCAAAGGTAGGGATTGCTTCGAGCACTTGCATTTCCGTATTGAAATTTTGACAATCTAATTCCCGACCTTCAATATTCCTTCAAATTTTTAATGAATAAGACTGGGCAAAAATCTTGGATTTTGGCTTGGATGCTGCTTCTGAATACTCTTCGAGTCTTGCTTTACCCTTATTCGAGACATATTCGGAAATTTCGAAATATGTCTCGAATGAGACCAAGCTGAATCCCAATAGAACTAGCAATACAGTTTTTGATTTCAAGACGATGTAAAAACCAATTGCAGACTTAGGATCTCTAAAACTTTTAATTATGTTTCCTCTCAGGATCCATAAGCTCCATTCCAAATACTCCCGACTATTCTTATCTTTGCGATATGTCTACAGGGTTAATTTCACAAGATACTATTATCGCTTTGGCGACCTCTCCTGGGGCCAATGGCGCAATTGCAGTGATCCGTCTATCGGGCTCCAAGGCCATTAGCTTGGTCAATGAGGTTTTCAAAGGTAAGGATTTGACGAAGCAAGCTTCGCATACCGTGCATTTTGGAACCATCCGCGATGGCGAACATATCATCGATGAGGTTTTGGTGACCCTCTTTGTGGGGCCTAACTCCTATACCAAGGAGGATACCATTGAAATATCGACCCATAATTCGGCCTATATCATCGAACGCATTATCACCCTGCTGATCAAGAAAGGTGCTCGAGCGGCCCGTGCCGGTGAATTTACCTTAAGGGCTTTCCTGAATGGTGGAATGGACCTATCCCAAGCGGAAGCGGTTGCAGACCTGATTGCTTCCAATTCGGCGGCTTCCCATCAGATAGCCATGCAGCAGATGCGCGGTGGATTCTCCAATCAGCTGAAGCAATTACGTGAGGACCTTGTACATTTCGCATCTCTGATCGAATTGGAACTTGATTTCGCGGAGGAAGATGTGGAATTTGCCAATCGTGACCAGCTGAAAGCCTTGATCCAACAGATCCACTCGGTCATAGCCAAACTGATCCGTTCCTTCGAACAGGGGAATGTGCTGAAGAATGGCGTTCCAGTGGTGATTGCAGGAAAACCGAATGTAGGCAAGTCTACCCTATTGAATGCCCTGTTGAACGAGGAAAGAGCCATTGTTTCCGATATCGCCGGCACGACACGCGATACCATCGAAGATGAGATCAATATACATGGCGTGACTTTCCGCTTTATCGATACCGCCGGAATCCGTCATACGGAAGATGTAGTGGAAGCCATTGGCGTGGAAAGGACCCGTGAGAAAATGAAGCAGGCCCGACTGATCATCTACCTCTTCGACCCTACCCAAGACCAGATCTCTGCCGTACAGGAGCAGATCGATGAGGTCAAAGGTTTGAATATCCCCTTTGTGACCATTATCAATAAGTCTGATCTTCTCTCGGAAGAACAGAAAAAGGATTATGAGGTACTGAATCCGCTTTATATTTCGGCTAAGCACCAAATCGGCATCGATGAACTGAAGGATGAGTTGCTGAACCAGGTGAATCTTTCTAATATCAACACGGATGATGTCATGGTGACGAATATCAGGCATGTGGAAGCTTTGCAGCATACGCAGGAAGCGCTGGAGAAGGTGTTGTATGGGATCGATAACCCGATTACATCGGATTTTCTAGCGATGGATATTAGACAGGCGCTGCACCATCTTGGGGAGATTACCGGGACGGTGACTACGGATGACTTGCTGGAGAATATTTTTAGTAAGTTTTGTATCGGGAAGTGACTGAGATTAGCAATGTCTAGTCCTGAAATAGCGATACACAAAAAGAATATTTATTATTCTCAAAAGTTTTATAATATATTTAGTTATAAACTCATATCGTTTCCAATCTAAATCCTTATATTTTTTCATTGTCAAGATTATTTAAGTAATTGAATACCAATCGCTAATCTCATTTCAGTTAGTCTAACCACTACCTCTTCAAGCCCTAAGGTATCATTGTAATCTACAATTTCGTTTTCGTATAAATCCAGAATCCCGTAATATGTATAACCATCAATATTTAAAAGTTTACTTTTCAATTCATCAATAGAATTATTTAAATGATATAAGTATAGACTATTTCCATAACTTTTTGGATGGCAATATCCAAAATATCTCTTTTTTATTTCTACATTTTCATATTCAGATTCTTCTTTTTCTAATAATTGTTCTATTGAATAACTATTTGAATCGGTTGATTGATCTAATAGAGGTACTCCATTTACTAAAGATTTAAATCCTAATTCTGCAAGTTTAAGTAATGTTTGCTTTTTCATTTTAATAATTGATTAATACAGTAAATATAATAATTTGTAAGTATTTTTACATCAAATGTTGATTATTATGCAACACAAGCAAATTAATAGATTAAAGGCAGTACTAGCTGATACCAATAGAACTAACAAATGGTTAGCAGAGCGGCTTGGTAAAAGTGAAACTACAATTTCGCGATGGTGTACAAATGAAGTTCAACCTTCAATAGAAACAATGGTACAAATTGCACAGTTATTAAATATAGATATTAAGGACTTATTGAACTCAAGTAAATAGATGAATACAAAATTTTTTACTAACGAAAATGAAAATACACTACTAAGCAAAATTGAAGGAATATTTAAGTACCGTAATATTTATTTCTTTGATGCTTTGGTAGGGTATTTTAGAGCATCAGGCTACTTCCGTATTCGACCATTCGTAGAAAAATCAGCAGAGATTAGAGTATTAGTTGGTATTAATATTGACAATCTTGTTTACGAAGCAAATAAAAGAGGCTTACTATTTATAGAAGACCCAGCTAAAAGTAGAGATGATTTTTTTGAAGAAGTAAAAAAGAATATTCAAGAAGCCGAATATGATAAAGATGTAGAGGAAGGAATGTTGCAGCTGATACAAGATTTAGCTACTGGAAAAATTAAAATAAAAGTTCATCCCAAGCAAAATTTACACGCAAAAATTTACATATTCAGAGAACAGGAAAAACATAGTCACGGCTATGGTTCTGTTATAACTGGTTCAAGCAATTTAACTGATAACGGTTTAGAAAGAAATTTTGAATTTAATGTAGAATTAAGGGATAATACAGACATTGATTTTGCCACAGAAACGTTCGACAAACTTTGGAATGAAAGTATCGAAATAGGAAAGGAATTTATAGAAAAACTCAAAAAAGAAACCTACCTCAACGATGAGTTTACACCCTTAGAAGTGTATATGAAGTTTCTTATTGAGTACTTTGGAAGGAGTATTGATTTTGATCCTAATTCAATTCAAGATTTACCAAAAGACTTCAAAAAACTATCTTATCAGGTAGATGCAGTTGCCGATGGATTTAATAAAATGATGAAACACCACGGCTTTTTTTTATCTGATGTTGTTGGTTTAGGTAAAACAATTGTGGCAACGTTAATTGCCAAAAAGTTTTTTTATACAAATGGTTTTCCTTCCTATTTGTCAAAAACGCTAATTATCTGCCCACCTGCTATTAAGGAGAACTGGGAGGATACACTCTCAAAATTCGGTTTGCACAATTACAAAATTGTTACCTCAGGTAGTTTGCACAAAATAAATAAACACCACGATTACGATTTGATTATTGTGGATGAAGCCCATAAGTTTAGAAGCGATAGTGCTGAAATGTATTTCCATCTTCAAAATATTTGCAAGTCGCCAACCCGTAAAAAGTTAACCAACGATACATACGAACAAAAAAGAGTGATGCTTATTTCGGCTACTCCATTAAACAATAAGCCAGAAGATATTGCCAATCTTGTTTACCTATTTCAAGATGCCAAAAACTCTTCTTTAGAGGTAGGAAATTTGCAACACTTTTTTAGAGGGCAAATTGATGCTTACAAAAAACTAAAAGCAGAAAAAGACATTCAAAAGGTTACGGCAGGAGTAAAAGGTATTTACGAAAAAATTAGAGTAAAAGTAATTGAACCGCTTACAGTTCGTAGAACCAGAACTGACCTTTCAGAAAACGAGGAATATGCCAAAGACCTAAAAGAACAAGGCGTTATTTTTCCTGCTGTAAACAAACCCGAAAAAATATTTTACCAATTAGATGAGTATTTAGATGCGGTGTACGATAAGACTATTTTATATTTGAGCCATCCAACCAAAGGGCTTACCTACAATCGCTACCAAGCCATTAAATACTTAAAGCCTCATAAAAAAGGAAAATATCAAAAGGCAGATATGATTTCTACGCAGTTAGCTTTCATTATGAAAACAATGTTGGTAAAACGTATTGATAGCAGTTTTTATGCCTTTAAACAGTCTTTAAACAGGTTTTCGTCCGCTACAAATGCAATGGTGCAGATGTTTGAAAACGATAGAATTTACATTGCTCCTAATTTAGGCGTAAATGATTATATCAATGAAGGTAGAGAAGAAGAGTTAATTGCTTTACTAACCGATTTAGCAGATACGGACCATACGATTGAAATTTGCAATGCCGATGATTTCGAGCCTGGCTTTTTAACTGGCTTAAAAGCAGATAAAGTGCTGTTGGATGAATTAGTGAGCGAATGGGCAAACATTACACAAGACCCTAAGCTGGATATTTTCAAAGAATATCTTGCCAAAAAATTATTCGATAAAACTATTAATAAGGAAGAAAAATTGGTGGTTTTTTCTGAAAGTAAAGAAACAACAGCCTATTTGTCTGATGAATTAAAGAAAGCTGGTTTTGATAAAATATTGGTGGTGGATAGCAAAACTCGTAAAGACAGATTTCCTTTTGTAAAAGCCAACTTCGATGCCAATATTCCACTGACAGATCAAAAGGATGATTACAATATGGTTATCAGTACAGAGGTTTTGGCAGAAGGTGTAAATATGCACCGTGCCAACATTATTATAAACTATGATACACCGTGGAATAGTACCAAACTAATGCAAAGAATAGGTAGGGTAAATCGTATCGGTTCTAAAGCAAATAACATTCACATCTTTAATTTTTTCCCTACGGCAAAAGTAAATAGTGATATAGAACTGGAGAAAAAAGCCATAATGAAATTGCAGGCTTTTCATAGTGCTATGGGTGAGGATAGCCAAATATATTCACAAGATGAGGTTACAGAAAGTTTTGGTTTGTTTGATAAAACGGTAAATGAAGAGAAAGACGAAAAGCTTAGAATACTTTTAGAACTGCGTAAGTTCAAGAGAGATAATCCCGACTTATTTAAGCAAATAAAAAATATGCCAATGAGGGCAAGAGTTGGCAGAAAAAGCCCCGTACTCAAAGGGGCTACCATCACTTTTATTCGTAACGAAAAAAGAGATGCTTTTTTATTGGTAAAGGAAAATGGAGATATTGACGAGTTGACTTTTCTACAAGCCGAAAAGGAATACTACGCTAAAGTCACGGAGAAAGCCATCCCGCTTAATGAGCATCACCACGAACAAGTAAAAAGTGCTATTGCATTATTTGCAAATAAATTGGAGGAAGAAAAAAGCAAAGAGCGTAAAATAGACACCACACAGGGTCCTAATGAAAAAAGAGCCTTATCCTTCTTAGATGCATTAACCAATATTCAAATTGCCAATCCGCAGGAAAAAGAACTATTGTTAAATGCTAAAGCTGCCATTAGGCTTGGTAAATTTCAAAACCTACAAAGAGATGTAAACAAACTGGCTAAAGCGGTAAAGGCTTCGCCATTAAAGCCCGCCATACTTTTAGAAGAGGTGGTAAAGGTTTTAAATAAATACCCATTGCAAGCAGTAGAAGATGATGGTATGCAAACAATGCAGCCCATTTTTAACCTAAAAGAATTTAAACCCGAAATTATCATCAGCGAAAGCTTCAATAACTAAATTATATGGCAAAAGAAATAAGTAAAAGCGGACTTTCGGTTTTTGAACAAATCAAAAACACCGATGAAAACGGAAACGAATTTTGGATGGCGAGGCAACTATCTAAAACGCTGGATTATACTGATTTTAGAAACTTTACTGGTGTAATTGAAAAAGCTGCGGAAGCCTGTAAAAAAAGTGGACAGCAAGTAGCAGACCACCTCGTTGAAGCCAACGAGGTGGTAGCTGTGGGTTCGGGTGCAACACATACCTATGCAAGCTTCAAACTTAGCCGATATATGTGTTATTTGATTGTACAAAATGCCGACCCCAGCAAAGAAGTGGTGGCACAAGGGCAAACCTATTTTGCCGTTCAAACCCGGATACAGGAAATACAGCAAATGGATGCTTACAACCAGCTAAGCACTGAAGACGAAAAGCGTATTTTTTTACGAAATGAAATGAGCAAGCATAATACCTACTTAGCTGCTGCTGCAAAAAATGCAGGTGTGCAAGATGGGTTAGATTATGCCATATTTCAAAATCACGGTTATATGGGTTTGTATGGTGGGCTGGATGCAAAAGGAATTCATAAAAATAAAAACCTAAAAAAGAGCCAAAATATTTTAGACCATATGGGCAGTACAGAATTGGCAGCTAATCTTTTCAGGGCTACTCAAACCGAGGAAAAACTTCGCAACGAAAACATAAAGGGTAAGCAAAAAGCCAATCAAACTCACCTTGAAGTAGGACGTAAAGTACGCCAAACCATCAAGGAAATTGGTGGTACAATGCCTGAAAATCTGCCAGTAGCTGATAGCATAAAGTCAGTGCAAAAAAAATTGGATAGCAAAGAGCCTAAGAAAATTTCGCCTAAAAAGAAATAACAATTTTTAAAATGGATTTTAACTCATTACGATACAATCTTCAATTACCCTACCAACAAAAAAATTGGATGGAATGGTTGTTGCAATTATTTGGGCAACAAATAAGCATTGAAACACAAACCGAAAAAATTGTTGTTCAAAAAGGCAATGCCAAATCAATAGAACGTTTTGCATCTATTGCTTTAAGCGATGGTAAAAATATTGCAGTGTTGGATATTAAAACTACTGCCGATATTCAAATTGCAAGAAACAGAGTTGCATTAAGAGATATTGCTTTCAAATTGATAGACCAAGATAAATACCACGGTTTATTGGTTTTTTATCATAGTGATGACGATACACAGTTGGACTATCGTTTGTCTTTTATCAGCAGCCAAACTACAATTGATGAGGATGGAAACTTTATACAGCAAAGCACCAATGCCAAGCGATATTCTTTCATTTTAGGAGCAAACGAAAGTTGTACTACAGCTACATTACGCTTATTAGATTTAAAAGGTAAAGTGCCTTCATTTAAAGTCTTTGAAACACATAAGGGTATTAGTTTAAAAGACTTAACAGAAACATTTTCTGTGGAGGCTTTAAATAATGAGTTTTTCAAAAAGTATAAAGATATTCATTACAAACGCTTTTGGGAATACATTGCTAACAAGCAAGAATATGCAGCATTACTCTTAAATACTGAAGAAACAGAATTAACAAAACAACAAAAACCTATTCGTGATTTTGTAAAGAAAATGTTGGGCAGAATAGTATTCCTTCATTTTTTACAAAAGAAAGGTTGGATGGGTTGCCCTGCTGATAATGAGGTGTGGAAAGGTGGTGATAAAAACTTTATGCTAAACCTATTCAGTCACTTTCCAACTCAGCAAACATTTTACAGCAAAGGCTTAACAATCCTTTTCTTTAAAATACTGAATACAGACCGTAGAAAGGAAAATGATGTAATGCTAAAAGAATTACATTATACCAATCCTATTACCAAAGCAAATGCTTACAGAGCACCTTTTTTAAACGGTGGTTTATTTGATGATGAATTACCTCAAACCAATGCATTCAATTTTCCAGTTGATTACTTCAAAGACCTGTTTGATTTCTTTAGCCAATACAATTTTACCATTGATGAAAACAGCCCAGAAGAGCAAGAAGTAGGCATTGACCCCGAAATGTTAGGGCATATTTTTGAAAATTTGTTGGAGGAAAACAAAGACAAAGGAGCATTTTATACACCAAAGGAAATTGTACATTATATGTGTCAGGAAAGCCTGATACAATATTTGCGTACCCATTTGCCTGAATGTGCTGAAGATGAGAGCCAAGCAACTAAAGCCATTGAAACCTTTATTCGTAAAGACGATATTGGCAATCGTACCGATAAAAAGAATTTTATTGTAGCCAATGCCAAACGCATTGAAGCTATTTTAGACAAAGTAAAAATTTGCGACCCAGCCATTGGTTCTGGTGCTTTTCCTATGGGTATGTTGCAAGAAATATTTAAAGCCAAAACTACCCTTGACCTTACGTTGGATAAAGCCCAGGTAAAAAAAGATATAATCCGCAACAATATTTATGGAGTGGATTTAGAAAACGGTGCAGTGGATATTGCTCGCTTACGCTTTTGGCTAAGCCTGGTGGTGGATGAAGAAGTACCACAACCCTTGCCCAACTTGGATTATAAAATTATGCAGGGTAATAGTTTGTTAGAACGTTTTGAAGAAATAGATTTAAGCAAGGTACATACCATTAGCAAAACCACTACCATTTACGAACCAACTAAAGACCTTTTTGGTAATATTATTGACCCACAATTAAAATTAACCGACAATAGGGTTTTAAGGGACAATGATTTGCAACAGCTAATGTACGATTTTTTTATAGAAACCGACCCTATAAAAAAAGCCGAGAAAAAAGAAAAAGTAAACCAAACCATACACAACCATATTGATTACAATTTAGAGCTTTGGCAAAATGCCTTAACCATACAAATAGCCAATGCTCCTAAATTAACTGACCCTACAATTAAGCAGGCAACCAAACGCAAAATAGAAAAATTACACAGCGATTTAGAAGCCCTCAACAATACCCGTAAAGCCCTGCACGAATTAGAAAACAAAACTGCAAAGCCATACTTTTTATGGCACTTATTATTTGACGATGTGTTTGCTGATGGAGGTTTTGATATAGTAATAGGCAATCCACCGTATATCCAATTGCAAAAAATGGGGGATGATTTACGAAAATTGGAAAGAGCTAATTATAAAACGTTTAGTCGTACCAGTGATATTTATTGCTTGTTTTACGAACAAGGTTTTAATTTATTAAAGTCTAATGGTATACTTACTTATATCACCAGTAATACTTGGATGCGAACAAAATTTGGTGAATTACTTAGAAGCTTTCTTTCAAAACAAACGCAAACAATTTCATTACTAAATTTTGAAGACACCAAAATATTCCGAACTGCTACAGTTGAAACTAATATTATACTCAGTAAAAATTGCCAACAGTCATCACCATTTAAAGCCGTTGCAGTAAAGGCTGATTACAGCTTAGGTACAAATATTTACGAGTATTTTCAAAACAATGCAATTGAAATAGAAGAACCTTCAGATGATGGATGGATTATTTTGAGTAAAGACGATTTTATTATTAAAACTGAAATCGAAAAGAATGGTGTACAATTAAAAAACTGGGATGTTGAGTTTTATCGTGGTATGTTAACTGGATATAATGACGCATTTTATATTGATGATAAAAAACGTAAAGATTTAATTGAGGAAGATCCTAATAGTGAGAAAATCATCAAAAGACTTTTACGTGGAAGAGAAATATTTAGATGGGGTTATCACTTTAATGACAATTATGCCATTTATCCTCATAATGGACTTAAAGAAAACACAAAAAAAGGGGTAAAGGCTTTGCCAAGAATTGATGTACCTAATGACTATCCTGCAATTTATAAACACTTACTTCAGTATAAAGATAAAAATTCGCCACTTGCAAATAGAAATGAAGATGGTACTTACCAAACTTTAGTTGATAGATCTGATCAAGGTGTCCATTGGACTAATATTCGAGACTGTGCATATTTATTATCGTTAGAAGAGGAAAAGTTAGTGTGGCTTGCAATCACGGACAAGCCTGCATTTGCATACGACAATAAGCATACATATATTTCCAATCCATCTTATTTTATGAGTGGAAAGGATTTGAAATATTTGCTTGTATTTCTGAACTCTAAAGTAATCGAATGGTATTTGGATAAAATTTCATCAAGCACCGGTCAAGGGACAAATCAATGGAATAAGATGTACATTGAACTGCTACCAATACCGAAAACGAATATTAAAAATATTATTTCAAAGTATGAAACAATAGCAGATTACTTAATATTTCTAAACGATATTACCCAACCACCTGTAAACAACTTTACCGATAATGCAAGCATAGCCCCAGTGTTTGAAGATGTAGCCAATATGATGGTGTACGAATTGTACTTTAAAGAACATATGCAAGCGTTGGAAATAGATGTGTTGCAGTTTGTAGATACCACCCAACATTTTAAACCCATAGATACCAGCGATAATGCCAACAAAGAAGCCAATGCCAAAATAATAGGCGACTGCTACAATTGGCTACAAGGGCATGACAACCCCATTCGTAACCGTATTCTGCTTAGTAATATCAAAAGTCCGGACATTATAAAACGTATCAATGCCAGCACCCATTAATCCGCCTGTTCCAGAAGTTGCTGTTCGAAAATATATAGATGAAGTAGAAATTTCTAACTTCAAGTTTTACCCTGCTATAGATGCAGATAACAAGCCAATAAAAATAGATGGTAAACATCTATTGGTATATGGAGAAAACGGAAGCGGTAAATCTTCGTTTTATTGGGCCTTATATACTTTGCTAGAATGTGCCAATAAACCCAATGATGCAGCAATACAAAAGTATTTTGAATACGATGGAGAGCAGAGTTTGCTAAACATTAATGCCGCCCAACAAGCAGTTCCCAATGAAAAGAAAGGAGAAAATGCCTACATCAAGTTCAGCATAAAAGATGACGCAACGGAAGATTACATTATTTCTTATGATGAGGTAGCTATTCGTACTAAGCAAGTAGCTCAAATCAGTAATTATGCTTCCGATTTTATCAATTATAGAACACTATATAATGCGTTTAACTACGCACATTCGGAAGAAATCAATTTGTATCATCATTTCAGATACACGGTATTTCCATACGTGAAGTTTGATGACCCTTGTACTATTAAGATAAAAAATGAAACAACTGGCGATTGGGAAGAGAATACTGTACAAGAAGCGCAGGCACTCATTAAATTTTTAGAGAATGGAGCATTTTACGAGGAGGATGTGAATGAAAAGAAAACTTACGTACTTACAAAGGATCAGGTTAAAGACGTTAAAATAGCAGTAGCCAAAATAAAAGAAACTTTACAAAAACTATTAACCCACATCAATACCAGAGGTAATATCATTCTACAAGAATTGGGTTACCCAAACTTTGATTTTGTTGTTGAACTCAAAGAAGAAAAAAAGGAAACTATAGGCGTTAAAACTTTTAATGCCCCGGAAATAGCCATTATTTTAAAGAACAGAAACTACGATGGTAAAGCGAATAAAGTTCATCGAATACATTCATTCTTTAATGAAGCAAAATTAACTGCTGTTATTTTAGCCATTCGCCTTGCAGTATTAGAGAAAAGACCTACAGATGCAGAAGTAAAAATATTGGTCTTAGACGACCTGATGATTTCTTTGGATATGAACAACCGTACCAAAGTAGTAGATTATATTTTCAAAAATTATCTGTCCAGATATCAAGTTTTCTTTTTAACCCACGATAAAGGCTTGTTTGAATTTATAAAGCTAAAGATTAACGAATGGGATAATATTTCTAATTGGGAACTCAAAGAAATGTATTGTAGTGATACCAATAAGCCTATCATTATAGACAAAAATCTGGATTACATTAGTAGAGCTACAGCATACAAAAATAGCTTTGATTTTTACTCTGCGGGGAACAACATCAGAAAAGCCATTGAAAAAAAGTTGGAAGAACTGTTACCCGAAACTGTGAGAAAAACCACCAGAGATTTAGACCACGAGTTAAGGCAGCTTTTTGACTATTATGATGATAATGGCTGTACAGATTTACTTCCAGATGCTCTTAGACATCAATTAATTCAGTTTAAGGACATTGTTTTTAATCCAGCATCACATTTCGACTTAAAAAGTCCTTTGTATAAGATTGAGGTTGAAAAAGCATTTGAGATATATGAAATACTCGACAGCTTACCCAAGCTTACCATTAAACTTTTATGTGGTATGAGAGCTAGTTTATTTTATACAAATGCAGCTTTGAATTATTCCGCTGAATTTATTCTAAAAGATAATCTGTATGCTGTACAAATACCAGGTCAAGACCCAAGGTTATCAAATCCAAAACATAACTTGGTGACCTATTCAAGAAATGGTACACCTTTTTTAGCTAATGTAGTAACTGGAGCAGTCAAAACTGATGCACAGATTGAGTTTGCCAAGAATGAAGAATTAAAAATGGATAAAAGAATTGAACGAATAACTCATTTTATCACACCTCCAACCCCAATCAATCTAAGCGATTTTACATTGGCAGATAGAAAGAGTTTGGCTGTTTTAATTAACGAAATAAATAACTAATGAACCTACACGACCTTAGAGAAGCACAGGCAAATTTTATCAAAAGAATGGACGATGTTCTGGAGGAGAGGAAACATTTGTATAAACTTCGTACCGCATTTGCTAACCAGTTTAGTGCAAAGGCTTTATCAAACCTAAAGGTTGAAGATTATGTAATAGGCAAAGGCGAACATACATTTTGCTATAAAATCGAAAGAGAATTAGATGGTCTTGGCAGAATAATTGGAGCAACAGCAGATAAGTTTGGAATATATTATGGCAGAACAAAGCACGATAGCACAGTTAAATATAGAGAGACAAAAATTTGGGGCAACAATTCTATTACTGCTTACAATAACATAATACCTGCTATTAAACAATTGATAGAAGCAGGTGCAAGTAATGACATTGATACTATTCTTCAGAGTAGGCTTTCTCCAATGTTTAAAGGCAAAATACTTTCTGTTTATTACCCCGATAGGTTCTTAAACGTGTTCTCTGACGAGCATTTGAAGTATTTTCTAAAATTTTATGATTTAGATACAAAAAAAACACTTCGATTAGACCCGGTTTTAAAAAGAGAAACATTATTGGATTTTAAAAACAATGATGTTGTGATGAAAAATTGGAGTACAGATTTGTTTTCATATTTTCTATACAATGTTTATCCCAAAAGACCAATAAAGAAACCTGCTCCAATTGTAATTGCATTAGAAGATTATGGAGATTTTGATTTTCCATTTACGCCTACTGCTGAAGAAGCTAAATTAACTATTGTACAGAATGATACATTTAATAATATTACGACAAGGCAGGCTACATCAGGCAAAACTGATTATGAAAAACAAAACAGGGTGAATAAAAAATTGGGTGACAGAGGAGAAAAGATAGTTGAAGAATTTGAAAGAGAACGATTAAGAAATATAGGAAGAGACAAGTTAGCTGAAAGTGTTGATAGAGTGTCTTTAAAATCAGATGCCTTGGGTTATGATATACTTTCTTTTGAAGAAGACGAAGCTAAGAGATATATTGAAGTAAAAGCTACAAGAGCAAAAGTCGGTAATGTTGATTTCTTTTTAACCATCAATGAATTGAATACAGCCAAAGAGTTAGACAATTATTATGTTTATGTAGTGTATGAAATTCTTTCAAGCAATCCGAAAATCTGGATAATTGAAAACCCATTCAATCCTCAAAATAGTAAAATTAGTTTTACCCCTATAAATTTTAAAGTTTCAATAAATGTAAAACAATAATCAATTCAACAAATTCCATTAAATATCATTCCATTTACACCAGTAGCTAGTTATGGCAATTTTGCTTTCTATGGAGAAAAGCAAAAAAATTTGTACATATTTTATTGGGGTAAAACAATGGATACTTTGATTATAGTTATATGGTATATTAATTAATGGATTTATTTTTTTACAATCAATTAAAAATTGATTTGATTTCTAAATTTTACCCTTTCAAAAGAGAGAAAATCTTAGCAAATAAAAATAAGATTAATTTTGAAAGTTATCATTTTATGGATAACAAAAATATTAAATGGCATGTAGAATTAATAACGGAGTTAAAGAATTCAATTGATTGGAATGTTTTTTATAAAATAAAATCAAAAATAGTTATAGATGATAGATTTATTGCTGCATTTGGTAATTTTATAGATATTAAAAGTCTTTTTTATGTGAAGTTCGTTTAGGCTTTGAAGTTTGTATAAACATTCTACGAACCAATCCATGGGATGAATGATTATTTTGTCGTTTACATAATAATCATCCAGTTTTATTAGAATATTTTCTGCTTAATGAAAATATGGACTGGAAAATTTTATCTGGTAGAATACAGTGGAATGTACATAATATTAAGAAATATTTCGATTACATAGATTGGAATGAGTTATCATTGAATTCAAATGTTAAATTTGGATTGGAATTAATAAAAGAATATAAGGATCTGCAAAAACAGGTAAGTCTATCACTTTACTTTTCGTTTTATTAATGAAAATTCAAAAGTTATTAATTGGAACTATTTATCATGCAATGAAAATATAGAATGGTCAAGATAATTTATTAGCTTCACATGAATAAGTTAAATTTTTTCAACTTTCTAAAAAGGGAAAAGTATACAAAGATTTAAAATCAAACAATTTTAATTAAAATATCTAGACGACTTATCAAATAATAAAATCCTGAAAATTTGATTCTTATTTGTATTTATTTTAAAATAAAGTCCTGATAATCAGGTTTAAGTACTTTTTGTATCGGAAAATTATTATAGAAAAACAAAACCATACCCCTGTTATTACTTCCTAAATATACCCAACATTTCACTCTCAATTTATTACCTCTAAAATATTCTAAAAAATTATGACATTACTTTTATTTGCAATTTTTTCGATTATGAAATATCCATATCAGCATTAAAAATTAATTGATAACCATTAATTTTTTAGTAAAAAAAACCAGTTCAAAAAGTAACCACCGATCAGAATAAATCAGAAAGCACCTTCAAATATTCAACAATTCTTAATAACTTAAGGCTATGAATAGAGCAATTGAAATATTAATCGAGAACAGTAAGTTAGTTGTAGCAATATTAGTCCTATTATCAGCAGTTGCTATTTATAGATTTGGTTTTATCGTTGGTGAGTTTATTTCGCTTATCACAAAATAAGCTGGAAACCTTAGTAATAATAGACGTTTAGAATTTGTACCATTGAACTGTTGAACACTTCTAAAAACATCATCACACCACAAAATAAAAAAGCCGTATCAATTATATTTTGATACGGCCTCATTTATTTTATAAAAATACAATACTCCTTCTTATTTCATTTTAATGAAATATAATCTATTCCTATCCACACTCTTGGTACTTGGAAGGACTTTCTGGGCAAAGCCACTATTTCCATTATCGACAACTCCAAAATCATCATCATTAGAAACCACCAGAATATTTCCTTTTAACATGGTAAGACCTTCCGCCTTATCGTGTGGATAGACCTCTGGAAGATCTTTTAATAAATCGATGGCAAGCGTTTTTGTAACTGGCGTAATACCAGCAGCAGCCAGTCCAGCTTGGTCCTTTAGTTCTTCCACTGTTTTTCCTTTAAACAATTTCCCTGAAGTAGCATTTAAGGCATCCGAGATATCAGTCGCTTTGCTGATATCGATTTTGAATATCTTTTTGAAGAGTGCAGGTTTTGCAGGATCAGCACCATAGAGACCATCTCTTTCCAAGGTTAGAAAGGTCGTATTACTCAAGGCCAATATTTCACTTACACCGGTAAGTGAGGGGTTGTCCATCAGGTAAGCGTATTGTTTTGTAGCTCCGGATGCGATGTCAAAGGTCAGGATACGAATGACGACAGAACCTGATACGGCAGCCGAACTGGGATTATACATCGGGGATTGCATAATACCGACCAAGGTCTTGCCATCTGGGGTAATCGTCAAGCCTTCCATCCCTCTATTGGCTCTGCGATTGGCAAAGACAGCAGGAATTTTACGGCCGCCGAAGCCAGTTCCAAAAGGGTTGATACGTTCAATGGTCTTTCCAGTGATATCGGCATGGACGATATGCGGACCGTATTCATCCGAGATCCAGAACGAACCGTCCGCTGCGATTACCAAACCTTCAGAGTCGATACCGTCTGCCGATGCTGCCAATTGCTGTCCATTCAGATCATAAGGAATTTCGCCCGTAGAGCCCATTCCCTTTGGATTCGGTAAACCATTTAACTTGGCACCTTTTTCATTCTTCAACTCGATTACTTGCTCCAGGACTAATTTCCCTTCCTTCAACCTGAATTTTCCAATCTGTGGAGCGAAGTCCGACTTTCCAATGATAATAGCATTCTTAGCCTGTCCAGCTACATTGGCTCCTCGATCTGTCATCATATAAAATACTTCCGGATCATGGGGGTCTGCCACTACAGCGGAACCAAAACCACCATTATAGACTTTTACGCCATCTTTGTTCGTCATCAGTACATTTGGAGTTTCTACTTCCGCCATAGCAGGATAGTCTACAACTTTGGTCTTGTTGGGATCTTGATCTTTTTCGCAAGAAGTTAGTGCTGCAATAAAGGTTAAAGCAGTCGCTAGTGTGTGAATTTGTTTTATCATTAATATAGCTTAATAAATTGGCACAAATAAAGATGTTGAATATGAAACAGATGTTAAGCAATGGTGAATTTATTATCATTGCTAGAAATATTCACTCCAATAAATATCTCTCTTAATAGTCCCTTCCCTATTTTGATTCCCAAACAATTCTTTTTAAATTCATGATAATAACTTCAATCACCATAATTATCAATCATTATGAACTTACTTTTCATAGGCAGTTTATTAGCTAGTGCGATTTGGATAATAATGTTATTTATTACGGTCTTTTCCATCTACCATATCGTCACGAACCGAGACCTATCCAGTGGCCAAAGAGTGGTCTGGATATTGGTCGTATTGGTTTTTAATGTACTTGGTTCAATTATCTACTTAGCCTTGAACAATTCCAAAAAAGCAGCATAGCCTATATTTAGCTTAACATTTCCGATTTCCTTTATTTTCTTTGGTATATCCCCTATTTTACCATTTACCGGAATCATAGATTTTTATCTTTGGCAGGGAAATTGTTTCCTGTCAAGAAATCACACAATCTACTTAATATGAAAAAGCAATTACACTTTATGCTATTTATTGCATTGGGTCTTATTGGAACTACGTCTTGTAGCAAAGACAGTAATTTGAAGCCTATTGATGCAGTGGGGAGTTATCAGGGAGATTTGAGCATTCATCTTTCTAACGGCAAGTTCACCAGTTATGACAATAGCATCGTAACAGTTACCCAAGCGGGTGAAGACCAGTTAAAATTCACAACAAATGCAGCTTCGGGAAGTGTTTCGGAAACTTTTGATGTCTATGAGCAGAACGGTACGATGAGCAATGATGACGATGATCCAAAGGGAGTATTCGTATATATCAAAGACGAAAACTCATTGTCGGTATCTACGCTTGGTAGTAAAGCAACTAAACAGATCCTATTTGTCGGTAAAAAAATCAATTAATAACATTAAAGCCTAGTTTTCGGATTAGGCTTTATTCAAAATATTATCTTGTTCTTCCCTGACCCCGCCTATCATTCATATACAAACAGTACATATTCCAGGTAGGTGAATAATTTTCTTCGAGATACCATTCCAATCGGGACTTGGTAATGGTTTGATTATTAAAGTGACTTCCATATAGCGACATGGTTTGATCGGATTCTTGACTCAGCCAGTTTACTAAATCAGGATCTGATTCGCAGCTTGCCAGCAAGGGCTCCGGTCCATAACCATCATTGACCACGCCCAGCATAAATTGCAGGTCGATATAATACAGTCCCAGTCCGCAATAATCACGATGGGAAAAATATAGGCCTGTATGCTCTCCAGGATTTTGCATTAGCTTTTTGCAGACTTTTGTCGCCAGGTCCAAGCCATATGGTTCAGCATCTAAACCTTGGTAGATGTCCAATTCAGATTTATCTAAGCTGTCTAACTCTATTTTTGGAATGAATAATTGCATGAAATCTGTGATAAATTAATGCCTGAAAAAAGAATTTTACATAAATTAAGTAAATTATGTAACGAATACCGAATTATGATAACCAATTATAAAAACGGATTATGAAAAATAAAAAAATCATACTAGGATTTGCAGCTTTGATTGTTGTATTGATGGTCTATAAGCTAGCAGAAGCTCTAGGTAAGTTTGTCTATTATATAACGCATTGATAAAGGAAATACGCATTTTCAAATAACTCCATATACAATTCACATTTCATTTAGGGAAACCTATGCTCCTATGCAAACATATGGAGCTATCAATTGTTAGAAATTAGGGTAATTAAACCCTACTGACTGAGCTGATTGGGATTTACATAGATTAAAAACCTTTAATTAATCAAAAAAAATCACTAGCTTATTTTTATATACTAATAATACCTATGGTAATCATCAATAATTACGAAGAGTACAAAACTTATGAAGGGAAAGAATTAGGTCTTTCTGAATGGCATTTAATCGACCAAAAACAGATCAACTTATTTGCTGATGCTACATTGGACCATCAATGGATACATGTAGATGAGGAGAAGTCGAAGAATGAAGGCCCATTTGGAACCACCATTGCCCATGGCTACCTGACCCTATCCCTTATCCCCCATTTATGGAAGCAGATTGCGGATGTCAGGAATGTGAAGATGGAAATCAACTACGGTATTGAAAACCTTAAATTCGGACAAGCTGTAAAAGTGAATACCCGTGTTCGATTGCATGCTTTGGTAAAGTCTATCAACAACCTGCGTGGTACGGTGAAAGCGACCATTCAAGCTAAACTCATGAGTGAGGAATCTGACAAACCTGTCTATGTAGGTGATGTAATCTTTCTGTACAGTTTTAAAGACTAGGACCTAAAGCCTTGAGCCTATGTTGGAATTTCGGAGAGAAGGGATATATTGTGCTCAAGGAAACTTCTATATTGATCCTTGGTTGCCGGTGGATTATGCCATTATTACGCATGCACACGCAGACCATGCCCGGATAGGTATGAAGCGGTATCTATGCCATGAACTGACGGCTCCGATACTGAAACTGCGGTTAGGGCAGGATATTAAGGTACAGACCCTGGATTACAACCAAGCTATCGAAATCAATTCGGTAAAGGTTTCTCTGCACCCTGCAGGGCATTTAATTGGTTCGGCACAGGTTCGATTGGAATTTCAGGGGAAAGTGACGGTTGTCTCCGGGGACTATAAAATCCAAGATGATGGCCTCTCCACCCCTTTTGAACCGGTCCGTTGCCATGAGTTCATTTCTGAAAGCACCTTTGGTCTGCCCATCTACAATTGGCTACCGGTTGACGAGGTCAACCAAAATCTTGGGGAATGGGTAGCCAATAATAAACGAAATGGAAATAATTCGATAATCATCGGCTATGCCTTAGGAAAGGCTCAACGTATCATGAAAGCGTTGGAAGGTTGTGATGACCTATATGTGCATTATGCCATTTCCAGGATCAATGCAGCTTTTACCGAAAGTGGCATTTCCTTACCTGCCTTTAAAACTATTGATTTCAATGATCGCCCAAAGGACATGAAAGGCGAAATTATCATTGTACCGCCTTCCCTATTTGGTTCCAATATCTTGAAGAATATTCCCAATGCACAAACGGCAATCTGTTCTGGATGGATGCAGGTTCGCGGTGCCCGGCGATGGCGCAGTGCTGATGCGGGATTTGCCATCAGTGACCATGCAGATTGGCCAGGCCTATTGACTGCGGTGCGTGAAACAGCTGCAGAAAAAGTATATGTTACGCACGGTTTTAAAGCAGAATTTTCGAGGTACCTCAATGAAATAGGTGTTGAAGCTGAGGAAATAACAACTGCTTTTGGCAGCGAAGAAGAAACTGATGAACAGCTAATCAAGGAATAAGATGCAGGTACTGGCAAGACTGATAAATGCGCTGGACAGCAGCAATAAGACCAATAGCAAGATCCTAGCTATTGAACAGTTCCTCGCTGAATCTTCCGAATTGGATAAGTATTGGTTCATCCGTCTCTTTACGGGAAAAAGGCCACGACGTTCTGTCAAGACCAATATCATGCGTCAATTGGCCTTTGAATACAGTGGGATTCCTGAATGGCTGTTTCTGGAATCATATACCGCTGTAGGTGATTTGGCGGAGACCATCGCCTTGATCATACCGCCCGCCAAACATACCGTCGAAAAAAGTTTGGACCAATGGATACAGGAAATCATGGCTCTTCAGGGACAACCCGATGATGTAATCAAATCTTATATCCTCACTTCATGGGAAAGCCTGGGACAGACCGAACGCTTTGTGTTCAATAAACTTATGGGCAGTAGTTTTAGGATCGGTGTATCTTCTAAAACGCTCATTAATGCTTTTGCCAAGTATTATGATTTGGATGCAAACCTGGTTGCCCATAGCCTTATGTCGGATTGGGATCCTGAATTGTTCACCTTTGAAAAATTTATCAAGGGGGAACATATCAACATCAACCTATCCGTTCCCTATCCCTTTAGCCTTGCAAATCCTTTGGTTCAGGATCTTGAAAGTCTGGGCAAGGAGCAAGATTGGCAAGTGGAATATAAATGGGATGGAATCCGCGGACAGGTCATCCGACGGGAAGGCGAAACCTTTATTTGGTCGCGTGGTGAGGAGCTGGTAAATGAGCAATTCCCCGAACTATTGGAAGATCTAAAAGAGGTGGATTTTGATTTTGTCATCGATGGAGAGATCGTTCCTTATGATGAAAATGGAGTCATGACCTTCAATCAATTACAGCGAAGGCTGAACCGAAAGAACATCTCCAAGAAAATGATGCAAGAGGTCCCTATAAAATTTATTGCCTTTGACATCTTGGAACTGAACCGCCAGGATCTTCGAAACATAGCTCTGAAGGAAAGAAGGAAAATATTAGAAGACCTACTGGGTAAATTGAATTCAGAAAATTACTTATTATCGGAAATATTGGATTTCAGCGATTGGAATTCCCTCAATAAGGTTCGGGAATCCTCGGGAAATATAAATGCAGAAGGCTTAATGTTAAAGGCTAAAGATTCGGCCTATCAGGTTGGCAGAAAGAAAGGTTTTTGGTGGAAATGGAAGGTGGATCCGATGAGCATAGACGCTGTCCTGATCTATGCGCAACGTGGTAGCGGCCGCCGAAGTGGGCACTACACAGATTATACCTTTGCCGTGAAAGATGGCGATAAACTGGTAACCATTGCCAAGGCCTATTCAGGACTCAGTAATACAGAAATTGCCGAGGTCAGCAAGTTCGTTCGTGAAAACTCTATAGAGAAATTTGGACCTGTTCGTACCGTAAAACCTGAATTGGTTTTCGAGATAGCCTTCGAAGGCATTGCTGCCAGTAACAGACATAAGTCGGGAGTCGCCCTCAGATTCCCCAGAATTGTTCGCTGGCGAAAAGATAAACTCCCTTCAGAAATAGATGATATCGAGGAAATCAAAAAGCTGATCTAGGTGCTTACCTCTTTTTATTCTTTATGGTCATCTTAGCTTTCACTCCACTTCCATAATTGTAGGTCTTGCTATTGCTTTCCTTCTTTTTATGGAAGGCTCCCCCTCTACTTTCATCCTCCACAGCTTTTTCTTTAGATACCTCAGATGGTTTATAGATCGTTAGATCCTCTGGAAGTGGCATCACCGGGATCTTTTTGCCAATACTCTGTTCGATTTTCTTAACCTCAGGAAGCTCAATGTCGGTAGCAAAGCTGATGGCGATAACCTCATCTTCAGTCTTCAGTACATGCTTGATAAATTCTTCCCTGTTCTCTGGAATTTCAAAATGGAAGATAAAAGGTACAGCGCTTAAGTCAATATCCTCAAGGCCTTCATTGGCTACAATCAGGATACGGCATTCGGGCTTCTGTTTAAAGATATTGATGTCATCAAAGCCATAGTCATCATGGAACATAGGTCTATAGATAGCAGCAACAGCCTTTTTTACATGTAGCCTATCCAATAGGTTATGAGCAGTATGTTTGGTATTTACAAAGACAACCACTTTATCGAAAACTTCATCATCAGCCATGAGATCATTCAGCAGGTTGATCTTGGTACTGAAGTTAGGCACCTGATAAAGCATCAGTTCATGGGTGTCATGACTGTTTTCGCCAAGCTCATCCACTTCTACAAGGGTTGCATAAGGCATAAAACCGTCAATCATCAGATGCAGCTTTTCATGTTCAACCGTACTGAAGCATAGGTATTGCACTTTGCCGCAACTTTGCGCCAATTCGCGAACGTTGGTTTGCATCCCTTGCTTTACGATTTCTTCCGCATCATCGATCACAAAGGTTTCGATACGGTTTAGGTTAAGGCCCAGTTTCAAATAGACTGCACGCGCACGGGCCGGTGTAGCCACAACGATATCCACGCCGCGGACCAGGTCTTCGATCTCCTCTTCCATCCCACCGCTGGTCTTAAGTCCCATAATATGTAAATTCTTATTACGGCTTACGGCATAGAAACGGTCTACGATTTCAGTGATTCTTTCTTCATTTGGTGCTAAGACTAAAACTTTAGGGGCTTCATCGTCGGTATATTTCAACCGCATCAATACCCCAAGGACATAAGTCGTGGTTTTTCCGGCACCTTCTGGAGCAATGCCGAGGATGCTATGTCCACCGACGATACGTGAAAGAGCATTTAATTGGAATTCCTTGGCTGTAAAATAACCCAATTCGTTCATCGATGCATGGAGACGCTTGCTAAGTTTTAATTTATCTAAAGACACTGCTGAATATTTAAAATGAATGTAAAGCTACAAAGTTAGTTAAATTAATACAGTCTAGCCGTATTAGCGCATCATTTACAGCCAAGGATACTTAATTATGATTCTTTTTGGAGTAAAATATTATGAAAGTTCCTTTTCTGAAAGTACAATTCCATCCTCATCAGCATAGATAAAATGGCCAGGGATAAAATCCGCATCGGCAAAATGAAGGGTAAGGTCTCGTTCACCTTGCACCTCTTTGGCGCTACGGTGCGGATTGCTGAACAAGGCAAGAACCGCCATATCCACTTCAGCAATTTCCAAAACGTCACGGATCGCGCCATTAATCAATACGCCTGACCAACCATTCTCCTGTGCCATAGCAGCAATATTTCCACCCACCAATGCCCTACGATCTGAACCAGCGCCATCTACTACCAACACCTTTCCATTGCCATCTTCCTCCAATATCGCACGAATCAATTCATTGGCTTCAAAAACTTTTACAGTTACAATCTGCCCATGAAAACTCTTCTTCTTCCCATAATTCTTAAATCCAATGGGCTTTACAACCTGAAGGTTTGGCATATACGAATCACATAGATCGGCAGTTAAAATCATCTTCATATTTTCTAATATTAATTACAGCTATTTTTATAAATATGGCGCAAAGATAGCTTTCAGAAAAGCAATTGGGCAGCTTAACTCAAAAGAATATTTACATGTTTCATTATTTTTACTTTCAGTTAATAATGAAAGGGGATGCTAAATTCTTAAAGCTTTATTCGTAAATTTTGAATGATATAAATTAAATTCCTTCAATTTCAAATTGATAAATCATGATAGCTAGACATTTACTTCTCTTTATCGCACTCTTATTCATACAAATAAATGCAATTCAAGCACAGGTTAAAGATACCCTGATCTTTAAGGAGTATAATGATGATGGAGACATAGCTCTGTTCTTTGTACAAGAAGGAAAAAAATCATGGCAATTGGTCTTCATGGCTAAAAAAGAACCTAGCAAGGATTTACTGCGTGGTGATATCATTGAAGTGCTATGGAAAGTGGAGGAAATAAAAAATATCGATGGAGATTTGATGGAAATCAATCAAGTCCTCTTGGATTATACAAAATTAAAGGATGGAAAGGTTCATGCATTTCGAAGGACTTATCCAAACCTACTACAATATGTCAAGTCCCCTGATCTACAATTAACAGATGCCTTCCTTGCATATTTATCTGCATACCTGGAATACTATCTCGCTTATAGCAACCAACCTCTTATCAAAGAAATCCTAAAGGAAAAGGATCAAGCCAAGATGATTTATCAAATCGATGAAATAACTTTTGAAGGCCGACCATATATGGTTATTGGGCTAGGAACAGACAACGATAATAAACAGAATATTCTAGAATGGCTGTATGTCGATAATGAAAACAGAAAACTTTATGAGTATGACATAATCAATCAAAGACTAATTGAATTCTTTTGATTATTCAATCCTAATTTGCACTTTCCTTTCGTCGTTAATGAAGCTGTACCAAACCAGTTTCAAATGATTTCACCGAATGTAACTCCAGGCTTTGTTCAGTTTTATGTTCCTTAAATAGTCTTACCCCCTCTCCCAACAAAATTGGAACTATAGATATGATCATTTCATCGATCAATTCATTTTTTAATAGCTCATTGATCAGCTCTGCCCCTCCATCACAATAAATACCTTTGCCATCAGCAGCTTTCAAATCCTTTACTAAGGAAACTACATTCCCCTTAAAAAATTTGATATTTCCCTGCGCTGGTCTATTGGAACTAGTAATCACATAAACTTGACGTTCAGCATGATCATAATGTTGAGCACCAATGGTTCGCTCAACAAAATCAAATGTCTTTCTACCGATGATAATCGTATCGATACATGTGGTAAAATCAGCGTATCCATAGTCTTCGCCCTGTTTTTCCACTAAATTCAAAAAACTGAGATCATCATTTGGCTTAGCGATAAAACCATCTAAACTGCAAGCTATAAAGAGAGATAATTTTCTCATATCATCAAGGTTATGGACTAAAAGTAACGGTATTTCCCAAGAATATTCCCGTATAAATTTCAAATTTTATCTTAATAAATCTTTAAAAACATTTCAACATTGCTAATAACAATCTATCTATCATCAAACTTATTTAAGATTTTTAAGTTAATATAATATTAGCTTAACATTGAATCAATCTTAAAACTACATTTTTGCCAAAACACTAAACCGTTTTAATCACTATGAGAAAAACATTAATTGTTAGTCTCGCCCTTTGCCTTTCTTATCCCAGTTGGGCAAATGTGGACTTGAGACTTGCTGAGCCATTCAAAGCTATTGGTTCAGAACTACGACAATCGACTATCCGAGGTGTCGTAAAGGATAAAGATGGGAATCCTTTATCCCCAGTAACAATTACTAACCTGACCACCCAGAAGTCTACCAGTACCAATGAAAATGGTGAATTCGAAATCGAAGCCAGTCAAGGACAGCAGTTGCGAATCAGTTATCTAGGTTTTGAAGCACAAAACGTGACGGTAACATCAAGTAATGTGCAGATTACCCTAACTCCTGACGACACCAATCTGGAAGAAGTGATCGTAGTAGGTTATGGAACACAAAAGAAAGCCAACCTTACCGGAGCTGTAGACCAAGTAGGTCCTGAGGTTTTCGAAGGCAGGGTATTGGCAAATGCCAGCCAAATGCTGCAAGGTGCTGTTCCAAACTTAAACATTGTTCCTGCTGACGGTAAACCAACCCGTAATCCTAGTTTCAACATCCGTGGTACCACTTCCATCGGCCAAGGCGGAAGTGCATTGATCTTAATCGATGGTGTTGAAGGCGATCCTTCCTCACTGAATCCCAATGATATCGAATCCGTATCGGTATTAAAGGATGCTTCATCTTCGGCTATTTATGGTTCACGAGGTACCTTCGGTGTGGTATTGATCACAACCAAAAGAGCTAAGGCAGACCGTACAAGCATTACCTACTCCGGAAATGCCTCTTTCCAAAAACCCATCGCTAGACCTGACTTCATTACCGATGGATATACCTATGCTTCCCACTTCTTTACAGCCTATAATGCATGGAACAACTATTCATCAATCCCAAGTAAACTGAATAAGACCCAGATCTTTACTATAGAATGGTTAGAAGAGTTCAAACGCCGAAAAGAACAGGGCATTACTGAAGAAGTTACAGTAGATGATAAAGGAAACTACGTTTATTATGGCAATGAGGACTATTATGGTACCCTGATCAAGGACAATACCTTTGTTCAAGACCATAACCTTTCCATTTCAGGAAATTCCGGTAGATTCGATTACTATCTATCTGGCAGGACTTATGACTACAACGGTATGTATAATTTCAATACCGACAACTATAACACGTATAACACTAGAGCTAAAGCAGGAATGCAAGTCAATGATTGGTTAAGGATTACCAATAACATCGACTACTCCTATGCTAAATATTGGGATCCTTCGACTGCTGGTGAAGGTGGAAATATCTGGAGAAACATAGCTGATGAAGGTCACCCTTCCTCTCCAATTTTTAATCCAGATGGCTCCTTCAGTTTCTCGGCTGCCTATACTGTCGGTGATTTCATTTACGGTAAGAATGGTACAGCCACTAAAAACGCTGACCTTCGCAATACCACGGCATTCGAAACTAAATTCTTGGATAACTCCTTGAGAATTAAAGGTGATTTCACCTTCAGGAACCGTGATTTCAATTCTACTCGCGTCCGCGTGCCAGTTCCCTACAGTGTTGCTGAAGAAAAGATGTTGAAACTGGAAACCTCCATGAACAACAATATCTATTTGGTCGACCAACAATGGAAATACCTATTTGGAAACTTATACGGTGAGTACGAAAAAACCATTGGCGACCATTATTTCAAAGGTTTATTGGGTTATAACTATGAACAACGCGTTTACGAATCAGATTATATCACAAAGACAGGGCTTCTGACCGAAGATGTTGACAATATCAACCTAGCTTTAGGTCAAAATACCACCGCAACTGCTGGTTACAACAAATACAGAAACGTAGGCGTCTTTATGCGTGCTAATTATATCTATAAAGATCGATACCTATTTGAATTCAATGGCCGTTACGATGGATCTTCCAAATTCCCTATCAATGAGCAGTGGGCATTTTTCCCTTCTGCATCCGTTGGATGGAGAATCTCGGAAGAACCTTTCTTTGAAGTAGACAAGAGCGTTATCTCCGATTTAAAATTAAGAGGCTCCTATGGATCACTTGGAAATGGTAATATTGACCCCTATGCTTTTATGGATCAGTATTCCATCAGTATCTCCAACCGGGTGATTGGCGGGGTTAAAAACCCATACACAGGGGTTCCAGTGGTTATTCCAAACAACCTAACCTGGGAAACTGCAAGAACGGCCAATATAGGTTTGGACCTTTCTGCCATCAATAATAAATTGACTTTTACAGCTGATTTCTACCAACGTAAAACATTGAATATGTATACCGTAGGTATGACATTGCCAGATGTATTCGGTGCAGCATCCCCTAAAGGAAACTATGCCGACATGACCACCCAAGGTTTTGAACTTTCACTAGGATATAGAGATAGCTTTGAAGCTTCAGGAAGTCCATTTAACTGGTCGGTAAAAGGAACTTTGGCTGATTACGTGTCAACCATTGATCGCTACAACAATGAAACCGGAAACCTTTCTGATTATTATATCGGTCAGACCCTAGGAGAAATATGGGGCTATGAAACCCAAGGCCTATTCCAGAACCAAGCAGAAATCGATGCTGCTGCTACCCAATCCTTGATTAAATCATCCAATTCAGGTAAGATCTATCCGGGTGATGTACGCTTTGCTGATTTAGATGGCAATGGTGTCATTGACTATGGAACAAATACCTTGAATGACCATGGTGACAAAAGAATCATTGGTAACAAAGAACCACGTTACATCTATAGCTTCAACCTCAACTTGGATTGGAAAAACGTCTACATATCATCCTTTTTCCAAGGTGTGGGCAAGCAACAGTGGTATCCTGGAAACGAATCAATCTTCTGGGGACAATATAATAGACCTTACAACAACCTTCCATCTTGGCATGTCGATAATTATTGGACTGAGGACAATCCAAATGGATATTTCCCACGTTATGCAGGATATAATGAATCCATCAAGGTCAATCCACAAACAAGATTCCTACAGGAAATCTCTTACATCCGTATGAAAAACCTGCAGATAGGATATAATTTCCCTAGTTCAATCACCTCAAAACTTAAAGTTCAGAGCCTAAGGATTGGATTATCTGGTGAAAACCTATTTACTTGGTCTCCATTCTACAAAAGGACAAAAGATCTAGATGTCGGCAACTTAAGACCTTCAGATCCTGATATCTCAACAGGACATGGTGATGGTTTCAATTACCCGGTTATGAAGAGCTATAGTTTTAACCTATCTATCGGATTATAATCATGAAAACATTAAGAAATTTATTATATCTACCCGCTATCGCATTGCTGTTCAGTTCTTGTGAACTATCCGAAATGCCTCAAGCAACGGCTACCGAAGATGATATCTTTGGAACCGAAAACGGATTGAAAACCTACAGTATTTCATTCTATAACAATATTACCTCCGGTTCAGATGCCTATAAGGGCGATGCCATGACCGATTATTCGGTGGTCAATAGTCTCAATGACTTTATGGTCAAGGGAGCCTATTCTCCTGAAGTCAGTTCGGGCTGGTCTTGGTCTACCTTAAGGAACATCAACCAAATGATAGTGAAGAACAACCGTGAGGAGGTCAATGAAACGATCCGTAATAATTATACCGGACTGGCTCGATTCTTCAGGGCATGGTTCTATTATAATATGGTTGTACGATTTGGAGATGTGCCATGGATAGACCATCCCATTTCACAAGATGAAAGAGAAGTTCTTTTTGCTAAGCAGGACTCTCGCGAGCTGGTGGTAAAGCACATCTTGGAAGACCTTGACTATGCATACCAAAATATCACTGAAACTGCAGGCGACGGTACGGTAATCAACAAATGGACAGCCCTTGGCCTAAAAACCAGAGTGGCACTATTCGAAGGGACCTTCCGTAAATACCATTCACTTGATCTGCCAACTAAACCAGATGATTTCTTCAAAATGGTGGTTGATGCCGGCGATATCCTGATGTCAAAAGGTCCTTATTCCCTGAATACTGCCCAAGGTGTTAAATTATCACAAAGACAACTGTTTATCAGCAATACGCCGGTTACCTCTGAGGTTATGCTAGCGGTAGCATTCAGCAAGGAATTGGCCATCTTAAATGATGCCAATTGGTGGTGGACTTCCGCAACCTACGGTCCAAGATTGAGCTTGTCCAGGGAATTTGTGAATAGCATATTGAATATTGATGGAACTCCATATACTGATCGTGCTAACTACAAAACCGAAGAGTTCTTTGAAGAAACACAAAACAGGGATAATCGCCTTTCGCAGTTGATCCGTACACCAGGTTACAAGCGCAATGATGCTCCGGCTCCTCCGAACTTCAGCAGCTTTACCTATACGGGTTATCAGCCTATCAAATATACTTTGGATGATAGCTTCTATGATAATGGTGGCTACAATACCAATGCTGTTCCGTTGATGCGTTTTGCAGAGATTTTATTGAATTATGCAGAGGCTAAAGCTGAATTAAAGCAATTATCGGCTTCAGATTGGCAAAAGACCATTGGAGCACTTCGCGCTCGCGCAGGTGTTACTGGAGGTACAAATGCCCTACCTACAAAGGTAGACCCTTTCCTTCAAAAGACATTCTTCCCTAAGATCTCCGATCCTATTCTGTTGGAGGTACGTCGTGAAAGACAGGTAGAACTCGCTTTAGAAGGTTTCAGATTTAATGATTTGAAGCGTTGGAAATTAGGCGAACTGATGGCAAACCTACCTTGGACCGGTATCTATGTACCAGCATTGAACACTTTAATGGATTTAGACCATGATGGCAAGATGGATGTCGTATTCTACGATGGCAGCCAATCTGGACCATCTATAACGGTGCCTTCAGGCGTTGCTAAAGTTGCAATCGGTGGAAAGGCGACCAACTTCCAAACCCTCACTGCTGATAAACACTTAGAATGGTTCAAGGCACAGCCCCGTACTTGGGACCCTAACAACAAACAATACCTGTACCCGATCCCGGCTACAGCCATCGTAAAAAATGAAAACCTGGTACAGAACCCAGGTTGGTAAAATAAAATGAATGATCGTTTTCCAGTGGCTGCTAGATCTAGCAGCCACTTTTTTTATATGTCCCCAATTTCATTGACAACAAACCATTTATTCCTTAGATCCATTGGCGTACTAACCTGTGGCCTACCTTCGGCATCCCGATAAGAGACCGTTTGCCTATAGACAAAATTACCCCAATTCCGGTTCAGGTCATTCTGCAATGGCCATAAATTGCCAACCTGATCCCGTCCGCCAAAGCCCAGGTCCTTAACATGGTCAAAATCATAACCCGATAAGGTCAGATGATAATTCTCTGTCATCAACCTCCTGAACCTATCTTTTTCGGCACCCGACCCTGAAGTTGAACTCCTTTGCAATTTATCCCCTATCCGCACAAAGTTCTCACTGTCCACCCCAATCATAATAAACTCAGTCCCTTCGCCAGGCATTTCATTCCTGCCACTATAGCCCCTTCTCGTGGTCGGTGGAAGCTCCACACGGGTCTTTCGATCAGCTGGTGCAGATTCAATTGGATCAGGTGGAACCATGCCTCTACTACGCCATAAAGAATCTTTCGGAATCAGATCGGTTATCGCAAGCACATGACCTCGTTTGGTCCAGCGGATTGCTATCGGATTTTCATAACTACCATCCGGCAGATCGCCCTCAGAGATCAAAATAGCGACATGTTCCGAAAGGTTATTCAACAGACTATCCAACCTGGCCTTTTTAGCTAAAAAGGCAGCCCGTCTTTCTTCCGGAGGCAATGTGCGCGGAATAAAGTTCATTTTCTCCCGGTCTATTTCTTGGGCTATAGGTAATGCTGCCTGTTGTGCCCTTCGCTTGTCATCATCATTGGCAACAGGCACATTACGGATAAAACTTTCAAATGTGGTACCCCTTCTACTGGCAACCATCAAGGTCGCATTCTCCTCCTCCCCATCAAAATATAGCTCATGGTCCCTACCATCCCTGGCCCTGAAGGATTTCATCGCGGTCCACCAGCCTACCAGAGCTGCTATGGCTTCCCTACCCCTGTCTACCAGCCAATCTCCGGCCGCCAACAGTCGGTCTACCAACCAATCGATTTTCTCATCGATCCATTCCTCAGCTCGGGTAGCCATTTCCCTAATCCTTCTTCCGACCCGACTCATGCTGACCTGATTGGACAAAAACTCCAAGAACAACGGTATGGCCCGCTGCAAATTATTTTCAAAACGCAATGCGGCATTCATAAAGGTTCCTGCCATTACTTCTCCCACATTATCCAACACGCCCTCTACCAATTCCAAGATCTCCCTTGCCCTATCGATCGCAGTTTCGACTGCCCGGTAAAAAGTAACGATGGAATTGACTACCGCCATAATACCCGTTGGATCCAACATGCTGACCAGCCTTGCACTTACCCGCGTGATAATATTGCTCACAAGCCAATCGATAACCGAATCCACCAAGGTCTGCAGCAGTTCAGCTCCACGATCCCGGATCATCGTAATGATCTCATCCAAGCTGTGCTCATGCAGGGCAACAACCCAACTCCAGGCCTGTCCAGCAGCACGACCGATCCTACTGATCCACAGCCTTACCCTTGCGGCCAATTCTGCCCCTCTTTTCCGTTCAATGCTCCGATAGACCTTTTCCATACCCACACTGAACAGGCTTCCCAACATCCTGAAGATCTCCGTAAAATTAAATGCCCTAGGTATATAGATCGGACTTCCTTGGACGGCATCAAACAGCCAAGTCGTAAATCCTTCCCTTAGATGGGTCCATTTACGCTCAAAGAAACCGATAAAGCCCAGCTTGACCGTCTGCAGCATATTCACAAAGAATACCCTAGGCCTTTCGATGATACTGTCAAATACTTCGAAGGCTTTATTGAAAACCCTGACTGCCAGCTCCGCTGGAAACCTTAATACCTCGAGCAACAGATTAAATACCTCCCATAATGCTCCCTTTACATCTCCATGGACAAACATCATGTTCAGTATGAGCATGCACCGGGTCCGCATGGCGGTCCAAGCACCTTCCACATCCTGAACCTCCCGGAGCAATGGGATATGCTTAAATATGTATTTTACAAAAAATGCAATTATCTTATCCCGTATACATTTCGGGATCCTATGGAAGAGGTCATCCAAGATCAAGAATCCCAATTGAATATAATTGGTCATCGCACGGCCTATCTTGGCCAATATTCTCGTGATCGGTTGCAAGAACGTCCTGATCCGAGCAAAGGCAAGCTGCAGATTGACGATCAGCTGGGTAGCCTGTACATTCGCCCATGCTTCCAACTCCACAAACTTTTCCGTCAACCAATTCACCGCCATATTGATAGCCGTAAGCATCAAGGCAGAAACATCCTGCGGAATGCTTTGCAAGGAAACTACAGCCGTACGCAAAGTACCGCTGATCATCGCGATCTTAGCGCGCAAGAAAGTACTCAAACTTTGGATCGCCTGAAACAGGCCCGGTATCAGTACCCCATTGATAAAACCTCTTTCTCGAATGATGGCATCCCGATGTATGATATAGTGCCTGATCCTTGATGCCGCATACATGATTCCGGTCAACATAGCCCCGGCAACAATAAATGGCCCCGCAGGAGATAACAGCAGAATAATACCGCCCAAAATCATCAATTGGGTCTTATAGGGCTCCAAGGCCTGCTTGACATCTTCCCATAGACTCAGGACCTTCCTTTTTACCTGTTCCCAGAGACTATCCTGATCATCACCTTCAAAACCTATCGCCCTGGCAAACCAATGCCATATATCCGCATAAACCGAAATAACCGTCTGAATATGGTTCCATATCCTTTCCGCAACCCACTTGATACCATCCCAGATCCTGCCGAATATCCTAGAGACAAAATCCCAGATCGGCTTGCCGATATCGTTCCATACATGGTCGATAAAACGCTTGATCGGAGCCAAGAAGGTCTTGATCCTATCGAGAACGGGATCCGCAATCCCTTCCAAAATATTGTTGATAAACTCTGTCGCTTCCACAAATGGCGAACAGTCCCCCTGTTTCAAGCGCTCAATGGCCGTAACCATCCATGCCCTGAAAAGATGGAAATTGGTCTTGATCAGACTGATAATGGAAGCCCCCAACCGAATCGGTTCACTGAAGGTATTCACGGTGCTGTTCACAAAGTTGGCTACTTTCCCCTTCGCCCAATTGGTAAAACCTTGTACCCTAAATATGTCGTAGACCTCAGGCGATGCCTCCCTCAGGAGGGACCAAAGGGCCTCTTTGGCCTGCTCCATTAAAAAGCCATCCTCCTCATCCTGCTTGGCAATTTTCTTTTCGGTACTGCTCAAACTCGGATTTATTGCCGCATGCGCTGGATTAGGGCCAGCAGTATGGGCAGACTTTTGCTGCACCTGCTTCGGTCTTGCCCCGCCCTGCTGTATGGTATGTGTCAGTTCATGGGCCAAGAGATGCATGCCCGCATGACTGTTCACATCAAACTTTCCTGTATTAAAATAAATATCATTCCCATGGGTGAAGGCCAGCGCATGCAGGTCCCTGCTCATTTGAACCGCCATGCTATGATCATGGATCCGGACCTGCGAGAAGTCAACCCCAAAGGAATTTTCCAGCTGCCTCAATATAGCCTCCGGCAATGGACGACCCGCACCTTTCGAAGCCGAAAGATTATTCTCTACCGAATTCTGTGGCATATTCCTGATGGCAGTCGCACTGTTTACCTTCCGCTGTACGGCATCATCCCGCTCCTTCTGTTCCGCCTTTCGTTCCAAGTTGACCGCTCTACTACCCTGCGGCTCATTTTGTAACTGATGCCTAGACTGGTTCCTCAAGGTCCGCCGATTTTGAAGCCGTAGTTTCATGTCCCGCCTTTTCCCATCTTCCAGTACAACGCTCATCTGGCTCTCATTGGCATGCGCCTGCTTCTGCAGCGCTTTATCATCACGGTCCTGCTCTTTCCGCTTGATTTTATCCCTTTCCTCCTCCTTCAACTGAACCTCTTCATTCCCTGTTTCCTTGCGCTGCAGCTTTTCCTCCTGTGCACAATGCTCACATTTCTTTTGGACCAATGGCGTAATCGAAGGTTTCAGCTCATCCTTCTCCTTTCCCGCATTTTCCTTCTCTTCCATCTTCTGCACTACACGATCGGCAGTAGCATCAGCCTCCTTCTCATACCGGTCATTCGGCTCAGAAACATTCAACTTCGGCTGAACAAAAAATGAAGAGCTCTCCGACTTCCTCTGAAAGAAATCAGCATGGCTGGCACTATCGCAAAAAAATGAAGAATCAGCCCCTTTAGAGAAAAAAGAGCTGCTCGATTTGGCAGGACTTGCCACTGACTTTGCTTCAGCAGCTTTCATATCGGAATCGTTAAGACATATCCCTTAAATTTCCGCAGGAAATGCAGAAATAGCAATAGCTAGCAGTAGTCAATTTATAAAACTGATAGACTGCCTAAGATCCTATAATGAAAAGCTCTGAAATATTTAACCCTTTAGCTCGGTATAGATTTCGATCAGGTTGCTCTCAGGGTCGCGGAAATGGGCAACCCGAATCCCCCAGTCATCCATATCCATGGGAACCGTAATAAAATCAATGCCCTTCTTCTTTAAGTCCTCAAAAGATGCATCAACATCATCAACCTCCAAGATCAAGGCAAATTGATCATTCGACCCGCGCCTGTTCTCCATCGCCGAAATACCCAAGGCCATATTCATCAACTCCGATTTAAACAGCGCCAAGCCCCCAGGAATCCCAATGTTAAAACTGGCATAAACCTCCCCCACATCCCCATGTGAACATTCCAGACCTAAAGTCTCCTTGTAAAACCTAAAGCAACTGTCAAAGTCCCTGACCATTAACCTGATATTGTTGAGTTTCATAGCGATGTGTTTTGGTTAGCTTAAACTAATTTAATGAATTAAATTGAGGAAACAACTGTCGATGATATTTGTATTTTGAAGAAGATTCTTTTTATACCCTTACAAATCATTGAAGGATCATAGAATTTGGCACTATTTCAATTCATTTTAATATAATATTGTATGTTAAATTAATGACCATAAAAAAATGGCCACTTTTGGTAACAAAATTATCATTAATTCTCCTATCTCTTTCTTCCCAGTAATCTATTGATTTCTTCAATTGTAAAATAATCTCTTCCACCGATTTTAATGGGTTTAATAATATGGTCATTTTTCATCCTATAATAGGTTGATTTACTTATCTTTAGCAGTTTAATCAGATCATCAACATCAATAAGTGAGTTATCAGGAATTGGTTTAATGTTTTTGGTTTGGGAGTTAAAAAGTTGGGCACTTTTAAAAAATTCACTGTTTGTTCGGGAAATCTCGGTATGATCGACTAGCGTTTCATACATTTTTTCCAACAACCTTCTCACCCGCAGCAATTCATTGAATCTTGGTCTGGATGGATTTTCGTTCATATATTATGATTTGATTACTATCATGTACTAACCCCTCGCTACTCTATCCTAATGGGCCAAATTTAATTTTTAATTAAACACATTGCGTGGCTTTTACGTTAAGAAATTGAAATAAATGTATTAAGTACTTATTGCACGCAGCTATCATTGCAGCAATTACTTTATCTTTTCTGCATGCTGCTACCTAGTAGTATATTAATTTCCAACCATTTGGCCCATCGAGCCTAGGTATCAATCGATATTTTTGACTTCAATGTCCAAGCGATGCATGCGAGACTTACCAGAAAGAACCATTATTTCCCGCAGCTCTTAGATCAGGGAATGTTCCTTCAGATGCCCATGTCTATTATAGCGGTAAATAAAACAAAACGAATGCTGATTTTTGCTCATATCCATTGCACCAAAACGGCCCAAAGCTATGCTGACCAATTCTCCAATATTATTTAAATATCTTTTTTAAATTTTTTAAACAATTAACAAAACTCAGACTTTATTGCAGTATTTTCTTCTGATGGGCTATTTAGAAATGACCATTGATTTCAGAATATATACTTGATTGGTCCAGGGAATGATAAAAAGATGAATTCTTCAATTAACAAATGGAATTACGCTTGAAGCGTTGCAATTTTTCGTTAAAAAATGGTTTTTGATCAGCCATTTTATTTTGATTTTGTTTTACTCTCATTCGAGACACATTCGGAAAATTCGGAATGTGTCTCGAATAAGACTGGGAAGGGTTCAAGAAATTCTGATAGGAATTGAAATTTTTTATCGAAAGATTATTCTTCTAAGTTTTTGAGTTTTTCAAGTATTATTTCGGCCCTATTTTTCTTTCCGGACTCCGATTTTGAATCTAGATCTTCCTCCCGATATTGCCGGTACTGATACTTAAAATCTTTAAGGAATTCAATCTGTTCGACCTGTACTATTCTTTTGGGTGTTAGGGCGCCGAACCATTCCTTGTCATTTTCTACTGTCCAAGATACTTGATAAATGCTAGCTTTTTCAGGAAATTTATGACGATTGGAATTTTTTATTTCTTGCCAAGCTAAGTCATTGGCATAAATTACTGACATACAGCTGTCCTTTGGATTATTTGAAAGGGTTAAGGCATGCAAAAGCAAAGGGTTTTCGGGCAGTTTCTCAAGACTTATTATGGAAGCTTCCCGGTTCAGCAAATGATCTGCATGGTCCTTACAGCTAATTTGAAGGCCAGACAAGAAGGAAATCAAGATGTATAGGATATTTTTCATGGTAGGGTTTAATTAAGGTTCTTTAGCAGAAAGGGTTTTGTAAAGACATAATCGTTTTCTTTCAGTGGTTTATGGCAGTTTGTACATTCCGTCGTTAAAATTGCTTTTCCACCATAAGGTTTCAGGTCTTTCCCCCGCCATCTTGCCCAGCCCCAACCCAAGCTACTTTTGAATTTCTGGGCATCCTTGATCATAAATTCCACCTGAAAGAACTCCCCGGTTGATAGCGTTCCGTCCGCATTGCTCCTTGATTTCCATGCTGCTTTTGCAAAAATGGCTCCATCAGGCCAAGGTTTAACCCGATTCTCCTCAATGGCCTTTACGGCGATATCATTGGCATAGATGAGCCGCATCGTAGCATTATCAAAACGATCTGAAAAACTGATCAGCTTCCAATCTTTATATTCAGGGATATACTCGATCCCATTGGCATTCGCTGCAACGATTATCTTTTCCACCGCTTTTGGGGAATTGAGGTTTTCGTTGCTATCTAAAACCAGCTCGGGATCAAATGCTTTCCTAGGCGTACGCTCAGTCAAATACCTTTTTAGGACTGCGATATCATTCTCTGTGGGTTTGTTGTCCGCATGTATATAGCTATATGATTTCAGGGGCATTTCACCCTCCAATATTTTATTCAAGCTATAATATAGGAGATTGTTTCTGGCTGGGTTTTCTAAGGAATCCCACTTTGAGAAATCCAATGCTGCCCTACCCTTTGCGATATGGCCATTGACAAAATAATCTAAGGGTACGATTTTATCATACCAACTGAGATTGCTTTGGGAGGAATGACAATCGAAACAGGACTTTTCTAGAATAGCATTGATTTCCTCTGGAACTCCGGCCAGTGGTTTTGCTGGAACCGACTGTACCGAATCCGCTCTTACAAAGGGCAAAAATTGCAGAACAATGATTCCCGCAAATAAAACTAGGGGGACATAAAGTGATCTTTTCATCTTAACTGATTGATGGTTCATGGCTCAAAATTAGCTTGAAACCTGAAGCAATGCCGCTTCAAGGAGCTTGAAAGGGATAAAATGGAAGTTAAAAGTGAATATTTGGCCTTGAAGGGGATCCAGTTCCGTGAAGGAAAGTATTAAAATCAGGTTTAAGTCCAGGAATTTTTGATTCCCTTTGCAAAAGCTATACATTTGAATGTCTCAACAAATAAAATGAAAAGCTCCAAACATTACTTATGGACATTTATAGGCCTAACTTTGCTGGCTTTTCTGGCTTCTGCTGCCTCATTGAGCTATTACTACCAAGAAGCCAAGGCTTCCTTGCTGCAACAGAAAGAAAGTGCCGGTAAAAGAGAAATCAGGGAACTGGGCGTTTTGTTGGAACAACAGATCCATGCTGGGATTGCAAAGGAAACGGTGATTGCGAACCTTCAGAAAAGCATCCTGAACACGGATGTGCAGAGTGAATTTGTCTGCATGTATAATACCCAAGGCATTGAGCTATGCCACCCCGATCCATCCCTGATCGGACAAAAGATCGACGCCTCAAATTCTTCCATCAATATAGCCGGTCAACGGAATTCGTTTCGCCAGATCTTGAAGGAAGGAAAGGAACGCTCCGGCACCCGGGAATTTCCCTCGGAAAGCCAAAGAAGTTCCGAAATAGTCAGTGTCTACCCAGTTCAGGGAACAGATTGGATGCTGGCCAGCCATGCCAATATTGCTGCTGTGCAGGCTCAGTTAGAGGATCTATTCCTAAAATTTGTTGTGGGTGGAATTCTTTTTACCTTGTTCATTAGCCTCTCTTCCTTCCTATTGATCCGCTTGATCTATAGGTCTTACGAAAAGCAAAAAGAGGCTGAGATTGCAGAACTCAACATGCAAGTGAATACCCTACAGATCATGAACCAGCAACTCGAAACAGTAAAGAACAATATCGCTCAAGAATTCTCCGATAAAAAACCGACTCGAAAACGTATCCTCTCCTATATCAGGGATGAGGTTATTGCCTTGGATACCGAGGATATCGCCTATTTTGAATTGAACAACAATGCTATAATAGCAAGGACATTTGATCAAAACACCTATAGCGTCAATGGAAGTTTGGATGAGCTGGTCAATGAGCTGGACCAAGAGGTCTTCTATAGAGCCAACCGACAGTTTATCATTAATATTCGAGCGATCTCCAATATCTGGGTGTATGGAAGGAATCAACTGCGAATTGAAACCACCGCAAAAAGTGAAACCCCAATCCTTATTAGCAAGAACAAGGTCTCTGAATTTAAAAGGTGGTTAGATCGTTAGAGATTTGACTTAAGTTGCCATTCCATAGGATAAATATTGCTAAAAAATCCCAATATAATTGCAATTGCTCAATCGGATGAACCGAAGGAAATAAAAAATTCATGGCCAGAAAATAAATTTAATCTTTAAGGTTCCCTTTCTTTAGTTCTGCTTTCCGAAAATCTATATAAATATCGTTTATATCCCTGTTTTTTAATTGTTTAAACAAATATTTTAATAATACCCCTAAGTATTTTCTAAAACATTTAATAATGTGACCTGTTTTTTTTTAAGAGTATAAGAAACAGAGTTTTAAAATTTAAATGATTAAACGATGAGTATGTTAGAAGATTTGAAACTAAAGAAAGACCTGATTATTGCCAATTTCAAGGAAGCTGCCAATGATGGTTACGACCATTCGATCGAGTCCGCGGGAAAAAAAGGTCTTCGTTCAGGGCGTGTGTCTGAACTGACAGCTATTGCCGATTTAAAACCTGGTGGTGGAGAGCGATTAAAGAAAATCATGGAGATTGCCGATGGTAATCTTGGCGGAGCAACACGCGTAGGTACCCTTCATGATCTGCGGATTGTCCTGTTGGACAATGACAGCAAAATACTGTTCTGTACGGCCTATGATGGCGATTGGGATGCATATATCGATGATTTTGCGACCAAGATCCCGGAGTTGATGGATATCATCTTTGGAAATGTGGAAGGCTGGCCTGGCATCAAGGATCCTAGCGTCAAACAATTTATCATTGATCATCAGATTACCGCAACGGGTTGGTATGTTGGTGTGCCGCATCTCACGGTCAACGATATCCGAAGGCAGGACAAGATCGTATCTGGACTGAACAAGGTAATTGATGAAGCGAATAAAAGTTAGGTTATGGCATTTGAGATTTTAAAAAGGATTTTTAATCCGAACAAGGTGGAAATTGAATTGGAGGATATCCAATCCATGATCTTACGTAGCCGACCCATTCCCTATTATGGGACGATGGCAGCCATCCGTATCAAGACTCCCAAAGCGGGAAAGGAAATGATCAAGGCCGTCCTACCCTTGGTGCATTCTGCCCAAGATTGGGATAAAAACGAAGGGGCTACCGTATTTTTAACCTTTACCTATAAAGGATTGGAAGCATTGGGATTACCTAAGGACTCCCTGGATTCCTTTCCGGAATCCTTCAAGGAAGGCATGGCCGCTCGAGCTAAGTTTTTAAAGGATGTGGAAGTCAATGATCCCAAGCATTGGGAAAAAGCATTTAAGCAGGAGATCCATGTCGCTGCCGCCGTAATTGCCGATTCTGAGGACGCATGGCAAGAATTATTGCAACAGTTTAGGAAAGAGCTGGAGGAGAAATCCGGCATTGAGATCTTGTTTCAGCATGATTTTGGTGCAACGGAGGAGGTCAAGAATGTCTTTGGATTCAGAGATGGCATCAGCAATCCGGAAATTGAGGGCAGTGGCATTGAATTACCCGCCAGCTATGACCGTCCGATCAAGGCGGGGGAATTTATCTTAGGTTATCCGGGTGAAGCTGGGGTCATCGCCCCTTTTCCTCAACCGGAAGTTCTGGGAAAGAATGGTTCTTTTCTAGCAGTGCGTAAATACCAAAGCCAGGTGGCTGAATTCAATAAGTTTATCCTAGAGAATAGCAACAGTCCAGAGGAAGGCGAGCTACTGGCAGCAAAGACAGTAGGCCGTTGGCGAAGTGGCGCCCCCTTGGTCCTAAGCCCCGATGCAGATGATAAAGAACTGGGCGAGAATATGCACAAGAACAATGACTTTTCATTCAAGCAGGATGAATATGGCAAGAAATGCCCTTTCTCTTCGCATATCCGCAGGATGAACCCTCGGGATTCCAAGAACTTTGTGATGGAAGATGTTCGCTTGCACCGCATCATTCGAAAGAGCGTCACCTTTGGAGATATCGTCCCTCCTGAGGTTACCAAAAATGATGGCAAGGAACGTGGTCAGTATTTTCTCGCCATCAGTGCCAATGCAATGGGTACCATGGAATTCTTACAAGCCCAATGGGTAAACGATGGAAATTCCCAAAACCTGGGAACCGAGACCGACCCTTTGATATCTGTTCAAAAAGATGGACTGTTCACAGTCCCTGCTGACCCCATGGTCAAACGGTACCATAACCTCCAGACCTACAACATCGTAAAAGGTGGAGTGTATTGTTTTATCCCAAGCCTTTCTGCCTTGAAATGGATCAGTGAACTGGCATAAATAATCACATAATATTCAATAAAATGATAAACTATAGAACATGAACAAGGAGTATATAAAATATAGCCCTGATTTGGAGGAAATCCCAGAGAATTTCGAAGAATATATGGCTACCATCAATAAGGATATCCAAAACTACATCCAGGAAACCAAGCAACTGAGCAATATCAACCATTACACCCGAGATGCACATGCCAATGGCTATGCCGCGCTCAAGGCAGAGTTTGAAATCTTGGGAAATCTTCCGCCCGAGCTCGCGCAGGGCGTATATGCACAGCCCGGAAAGCACGAGGCTGTCATCCGATTTTCTAATGGTTCCTCTAGGGTCTTGCCCGATAAATTAAGTGGCAATGCCCAAGGTATGGCCATTAAGGTTTTTGATATACCGGGAAAAAAATTGGCACCTAACGAGGCTGACTCCCCTAATATGGATTACAACCTGATCAATAATCCGGTATTCTTCTGCAATACGGCTGAACATTATGTCTTTATCTCCAAGCTATTCCTCAAGCTGACCGATTTCTTTGAAAAGGGCGCCTTGGGTAAACTGGAATTTGCTGCATTATGGGCCACTGAAAATAAAAAGGCTTTTCCAAATTGGGAAGCGCTCAAGGAATTGAATGCCTTGAAAACTTTCGAAAAGATCCCTGCCATCAATAGCTTTCTATATGAATTCTATAGCATGGGCGCGGTAAGGCATGGAGATTACATGGCTAAGGTCAGGGTAAAACCTACCGAGGAGACCAAACAGCGGGTTCAACAGAAAGATGTGAATATAGAATCCGAAGATTGGCCCTATCGTTCTGCAATTATTAAGGAGATCGCTAAAAACGAAATGACCTTTGAACTGCAGGTGCAGCTCTGCAATGATCTGGACAAACTCCCGATCAATGACCTGACAGTCGAATGGGATCAAGAGCTATCGCCCTTTCAAACGGTAGCCAAGATTAGCATCTTTCAACAGGAACTTCCCGCAGATGGAAACTTTGAAATCATGGAAAATCTGTCCTTTACCCCATTCAGGACCATTGAGGAAAATAGCCCAATCGGCAATTTACAGCGGACCAGACAACAGGCCTATGTCACTTCATCAACAAGTCGTCATGCCCTCAATCATAAGAAAAAAGTAGAACCCAAAAACCTAAAAGAAGCTTTTGACCCAAGCTTTTATAATTTGTAGATTTTAAGATCGCGGTAAATAGATTTTATCGCGATTTTTTTTGGACGTGATTGTCGTCCTGATGAAGGAAGGGTTTCGGGATTTGATGGACATAATCGATTACGGATGGCATTGGCGTACAGGTCCTCAATCTTCTTTCCCTCCTACTGTCGTCCTGACGAAGGAAGGATCTCGGAATTTTACAGACATAATCGATTACGGATGGCATTGGCGTACAGGCCCTTTACCTTCGCCCCCCTGCTGTCGTCCTGACGAAGGAAGGATCTCGGAATTTAACAGACCTAATCGATTATGGATGTCATTGGCATACAGGCCCTTTACCTTCGTCCCCCAGCTGTCGGTCTGACGAAGGAAGGATCTCGGAATTTTACAGACCTAATCGATTACGGATGGCATTGGCGTACAGGTCCTCAATCTACTTTCTCCACTGCTGTCGTCCTGACGAAGGAAGGATCTCGGAATTTTACATACCTAATCGATTACGGATGGCATTGGCGTACAGGTCCTCAATCTTCTTTCTCCACTGCTGTCGTCCTGACGAAGGAAGGATCTCGGAATTTTACATACCTAATCGATTATGGATATCATTGGCGTACAGCCCCTTTACCTTCGTACCCCTGCTGTCGTCCTGACGAAGGAAGGATCTCGGAACAATGTATACATATCCATGTTGTATTGGCGTACAGGTCCTCAATCTTCGATTGAGGATGAAAAGGTCATGTGGGGGAAAACCGAACAGGTTCCTTACTGATCGTTCAGAATCGACATGCGCTAAAGAGGGATTCAGAGTGCAACGAAGAATCTATTGTTGTTTTTTTTTGGAAATGCAGTCATTTCGAAATCGTAAGATGAGAAAACCATTTCAAGTGAAGTATGGATAGTTCCGAGACCCTTCGGGGAAACCCTCAGGGTGACACAGAAAAGGTATTGAAAAATATTTCACCCACGCTGTGGGTTGGCCGAAGAACAAATCATATTTCTACAAAGATACTACCCCCGCTGGGGGTTTATCAAAACATATAAAAAAACATTATCCTTTCCGAAGGAAGCCCTTTAGCCCCCCGGCTCATTTCCAATGGCGGAAAAATGGAAAGAATGCCGTTGCCCTGTGCGATGGGATTGGCCTTGGAATGCTTTCTCTAGATCATCCTCCCAAAAGGGATGATCTTGAGAAAGATATTCCCGACATCAAGGCATTCTTTTCATGTGTAGTGGATGGTGCGAAAAGCCATCTTAAATGAGCCGAAGCCTTTTGGTTACTTTTGGGCTTCAAAAGTAACGAAGAATTAGTATCCATGAGCTCCTTCGTCGGTTTGGTTACTTTTGGGCTTCAAAAGTAACGAAGAATTAGTATCCATGAGCTCCTTCGTCGGTTTGGTTACTTTTGGGCTTCAAAAGTAACGAAGAGAATTATAAACATACCTTCATTTCAATTCCTATGGATTAACTTTGAAGTGTTTAATGATAAATGCTTTCAAAAAATTTAGATTATGATCAAGATATACCATAACAACATGTGCAGTAAAAGTAGGGCTACTTTAAGACTTTTACAGGAGGGACGGGAGGAAATCGAAGTTCAGGAATACCTGAAACAGGTACCATCTAAAGCTGAATTAAAGGAAATTTTAAAAATGCTTCAGATGAAGCCGTTGGATTTGATCCGTAAGAATGAGGTTATATTCAAGGAAAACTATAAAGATAAAAACCTATCCGATGAGGAATGGATAGATATTATGCTTGCAAACCCAGTCCTGATAGAAAGACCGATTGTAGTTAAGGATGGAAAGGCCGCAATCGGCAGGCCTATTGAAAAGATCATTGAGCTCTTGAAAACTTAAGTTCCAATAGGTTCATTTTTCCTTCCCCATAACCAATAAATAAGGATACCAAGTAAACTTCCAATTAAAATAATGAAAGTCCATATGTATTTTTGATTGACGTTAAGGGATTTATTGTAGATAATATGAAATAGGGTATAAAAAAATGGTAATACCCCTAATAACAAAAAAACAATCTCGATAGAGCCAATATTGATAAACAGTAAATTCATAATCAGGATTTTATTTAGTTAAAAAAAATAAAAATCTTTTTGATTCTTAAATGGTAAATAAATCCTTTCTCCGTGCAATAATTACCTAAAAACTGGTATTTATGGAAAGTAAGAATAGCCTTACTTTTGTATAGAACAACATCACATTAGCTCCTTTGCAACAATACATACAATTAGGATAGAATGAAAAATGCCCAACCGTATGGCTGGGCATTTTCCTTTATAGGAGTTTTGGATATTATTTATCCAAATCTCTTAACCATGTTTGAACTTCTTCACGAGTTTTACCCGTTTTTTTCTGAAGTTTACCATATAGTTCATCTTCTTTTCCTTCAACATACAATAAATCGTCATCCGTTAGATCTGCATATTGCTGTTTTACTTTTCCTTTTAAAATATTCCATCTTCCTTTTAAATCTAATGAATCCATTTGCTTTTTATTTTAAGTGAATTAATAAATATGTGTGTATTGTAGGAACAATGCTAAACCAAAATGGTTTTATTTTTTTTCAAATCATCCGTAAAATTGCAAAAACCAAATGATTGGTTCTTTGTTTTTATTACATGGAATTAAACAGAACATTTGCATATCATCATGAAGGCCGTGAGATTCAATTCAGCGTGACTTATGACCCGAAGACCCATTCATTCAATGTGGTTGAGGACGATAACATCAATTATATCCTGTCCTATAACCCTGCGACACGGGAATGGACCAGCACAGAAGATCCTGGACCTAGTATTTCAGTGGATAAATTGGCACAATTGGTCCAAAAAAGTTTCGGAGTCTTTGTATAACAAAAAGAAATTTTAATTAGTTTTTCCTCGAAATGCAGGCGTTTAGTCTGCATTTTTTATTTAGAAAAAACAGCCCCAAAATCAATTTGGAGCTGTCAATTATTTAGACATTTTACCTATTTCTGCCTTAAGGTAAGCTGTCCATACTCTTTCTTCATAATGCCTTTGCGAGCTTATTTATCGGTAGTATTCATTGGGTGAACAGTTGGGAAAGGAAATAGTTCTTTTTATTTGGATGGAGGGATGGGAAGGATTAGAGGATGCTTTGAACCAGGATGGGGGTTCGACTCCGCTCTCCCGACAGGATGAGAGGATGGACCAAGATCATGACATCCTGAAAGGATTTTTCAATGGGTCCCGAAACAACCATTATTTAGTTAAAATAGATTCTTCGTTTCACTCTGAATTCCTCTTTAGCGCATTTTTATTCTGAACGATCAGTGAGGAATCTGTACGGTTCTCCTCACAAACCGATTGTCATCCTTAACCGAAGGTTAAGGACCTGTACGCCAATATATTTATGGAATGTATAGTCCCGAGACCCATCGTTCCTACCGATGGCAAGTTTGATAGAACTGTGTTTCTAGGTATTTAGACCTATATTTATTTTCCAGAAGAATATTTTTTATCTGCCATACATCCCCAGCGGGGATGAATTATTTTAGCATGGATGGTAAACAATATAGGACTAATGCAAAAACGATGTTCGATTAATCGAACATCGTTTTTGCGCGACTTTCGGGCCAACGTGCTGTCCTCACCTTCCGATAAATTTAGTTCAAATTTTTACTTCTCAGGGTGACTCCGGAAAAGGAGAGCTTTTCCCGCAATATACTGCCCTAGAAGGGCAGAATTATTTTAGCAATAATGTAATCCCTTAATAAATTAACTGATCAGGTCTGTATAATTCCAAGATCCTTCAATCGTGAGGTCGACAGCATGAAAGGATTCCAGACGTACAAAAAACACCAATGCAAAAAGCGCGTCTATATTTTATTTAATTTTTATTAGATAATTTAAAGTAAAAACACTTTTGATTCGTCTTTGTCTTTATGGACGAGGCACAGCTAGAACGTATGTCGGAAAAAAACGCCAAAACTTTTTCGGAGGTTGTCAAGGAATATGGCGGCCAATTGCTGCGCTTTGTCAAGGCGCGGGTGAAAAAGACTGCCGATGCGGAAGACATCCTGCAGGAGGTTTGGTATCAATTCTCGAGGGTTACCAATATTGAAGATTTGGGTAATGCTGGGGCATGGTTATATTCCGTTACCCGAAATAAAATCACGGACAGTTATCGAAAAAAGAAAGATGAGTCGCTCGACGAGCTTACCGAAGCTACCGATGAGGACTCCTTCCCTATAGCGCATCTCTTGGTTGCTGATGAAACGGACAATCCCGAACTCAAGATGTTCAAGGATATCTTCTGGGACGAACTGATGAAGGCTCTGGATGAACTGCCCGAAAAACAGCGCAAAGTGTATATCCTGAATGAAATCGAAGAGATGACCCTACAGGAAATTGCAAATCTTGAAAATGAAAACCTCAAGACCATCATCAGCCGAAAAAGCTATGCTGTAAAGCACCTGCGATTAAGGCTGCGCGGTCTCTATAATGAATTAAAATCTTAAAAATATAATAACGATGAATAGCTCAATGAATACGAAAAGAAAAGGGAAAAAGATATTTATAGGTATAGCCATAGTTATCTTCTTCCTCCTGGTCATTGCATTGCTTCAATTCCTATGGAACAAGCTCATGCCCGAGATATTCGGTCTGAAAACCATTGATTACTGGCAGGCACTCGGATTGTTTATCCTTTCTAAGCTCCTATTTGGTCGAGGTTTTGGAAAGCCAGGGGTTGGATTTGGCAGTAAAATGAGACACAGGGAGTTAGATCGTTCCGACCTAAGTGAGGAGGAAAAGGAAAGGTTGCGGGAAGAATGGAAACGCCGCTTTGATTCTAAATGTGGATTTTAAGGTAGTCTAAAAGGAAATTGAAAATTTTTCAAAATAATTTAAGGTAAAAGGATGGGTTCCTGCGTCTACTACATCAAAGGCCTTTAAATAGAACAAAATAAGAAAAACATGAAAAATAAATTTCAATTAATAATCCCAAGATTACTTGTAGTAACAGCCATAGCAGGTATTGCAACACTGTTGATCGGAACAATCTTTAAAGTACTGTTGGTTACAACCATCTTGTTTTCCATCGGAATTTTGGTTTATACCAAAATCAACAGACGTAGAAAGCATACAGACTATCCTGCCTACAGGGCAGCATTTGAGGACCCGATAAACGGTCCTTACCTTACTGCAAATCCACAGGCTATAGTTCCTGTTCAATATGTGAACAGAGCGAGCAAACCCAGCATTGTCCCTATTTACTAATTAATAAAAAATGATAAAAATGTTCAGAAGAGAAACATATAACCAAGACGCAGAAGCTCAGCAAAATTTTTGCAGAAGCAATTTTAAGAGAAAATTTGACCGTTTTCAAAATCACTTTTTCAATGAAGGAAATCCCTTCAACAGAAGCCAAAAAGCAAACATCCCAGTGAATATTGCAGAAAATGAAGAATTATACCAGGTTCAGGTATATGCGGCAGGCAGGAAGAAGGAACAATTTCAGGTAAATATAACCGACCAGGTCCTGACAATCACCTGTAAAGCTGCAGAATTAGAGCCAGGATTAAAATATATCTACCAAGAACAGCAATTAGGTGAGTTTGAAAGAGCTTTCCAATTGCAGGATGAGATTTTGTTAGGGAATGTACATGCCAGTTTTGAGGACGGTATCTTAACGGTAATCCTTCAGAAAGATCCTTCCAAAATAAAACCGGCACAGGAAGTTCAGGTCTCCTAGTAGACTTGAGAAAACATAGAACCATAGAAAGAGCAACCTGATGAGGTTGCTCTTTCTATGTATAAAAAAATTAATCTTGTGAAATCGCTGAATAAAGGATTATGATCCAAAGAAGTATCGCTCCACATCTTTCCATCCATTCAATCTTTCAAATCCAGTTTCATGGATATTGTGATAGCAATTAAATATCAGGCCAGTCCCTGAAAAAGAACGTAAATTATAGATATGGTCATCGATCATATAATCTGCTTTGATGATGCCCTTATTGCCACAAAATACCACTTGATGCCAAGTAATAAATGGGAAATGCTCCTGTAACCAATCAAATTTTTCGACCAGGCTCCAAGGGAATTCCATAGCTGCAGAAACGATATAAACATCAAAATTATCATTCAGTCGTTTGACCACTTCTTGGGCATCAGGATTCAGGGGAAGGGTCCTAAAGAAATCAGGTTTTTCCAAATAGCGGTAGACTGCAGCAGGATCTTCAAAGCATTCAGCTTCTGGTTTTCCTTGGATCTCCGCTTCGCTGATCTGTACTCCTGTTTCCTGGAAATGATATGCTAAATAATGCGCCATGTTATTGGCCAAGACCCCATCCATATCGATGGCAATAGTTTTACGTGTTGACATATTGGAAGATATGAAATTATTTGCTAAAATCATCTTTCGATATTTTCGATCATTCTTTCTTTATCTGGAGCTGTGAGAATTACCTTATTAGTACAAAAGAACCTTAAATAATTACGGACATTAAAATTTGAGCTGCCTCCCCAATCATTAAAAACTTTACAGGCATCCTCGCCCCTATTTAGCATCAGGTAACAGATCCCTAAGGTTCGAAGGCAATCATTATAGTAAAAAAATTGTTTTCGATTGACAGGAACCTGTATCGCTTTCTCTAAATGAGGTAAGGCCTCTTCATATTTTCCTTCTTGGTATAAGTCATCCCCTTGTTGGAACGATGAAATTGCATCCTTGATCTCCTGACCGACATCCTTTTTATCGAAAGTCGAATAATGGATCCTCTGAACGACCAGAACATTCTCCTTTAGATTGTTAAAGAAAAAACTACTGATCTTATTGAGTGCTTTCCTGAGATCGGTTTCCAATTTTAAGTCAAGTGGATTTAGAAAAACGACATCCCTGATTACATTATTCGTATCCAGAACAAATTCAACTTCACAAAAGAATTCGGATCTGGACTTCTTTTTTAGTTCCGAGGAATAAAATTCCATACTGTTTGCAAAATCCATATTGCTGGTAAACCTCACCTTGTTAAAGGTATCTTCAATCAGTAATCTCTCACCGTTTCTTTCTGCATATTTTGCCTGAAATTCAGGATATGTTTTTATGAATATGGAGTCTTTTAAAAAATAGAAGACATGATCAGGATCGCCACGTTCTTGGACCACAAGGTAATCTGAATCAAAGGAATAAAATAGAGATCGGTGAACCATATCAATATTTCTGAGATCATCATACCTGGCCTTAAATGCTTGATCGTTGATTTTTAGCTGATCTTTTGATATTTCATAAATCGTTTCACTAGAAAACATGGGCGAATGTATATCGGAAATCATCTTATTGGCATCTGTGACAAAGTCAAGGACCCAACGCCCGATCAGTCGATTCTCTTGGGCACTTAGCGGATGGAAAAACAAGCAAAATAGAAAGAATAGCAGAAAGGACCTGTTAGGGAACAAGTTTGGACAGCCAGCAAAAAATTTGCAGTTCATAATAATTGATTAAGAGTAGTTGAAAGTAAAGATAATTCCCAAGAATTCGAAATGGCTCAACCTCTAAACTGAACTGCCTTTAACAAGCATCTATTTATTAATATAAACTTAATGAAGTTAAGTATATGTGATAACATTTTCTTAATATTTCAACCATAATTTTATGTTTTAAATATCAAAGCAAATTAACCTCATGAAACGTATCCTAAAACTCTATCATGAAAACAGGTATTTTTATAATTGTTTTTTAAGCTGGTACTTTTTTTTGAGTTGCATTGTATTTTCAATTCCGAAACAAGAGTCTTTTGAATTTATCAATTCCCAACATTCTTTATTCTTTGATTATTTTTTCACAGTCATCACACAGTTTGGCGATGGAATCTTTGTGATTGCCCTAGCCTTACTTTGTTTTTTTGTATGGTCCAGAAGGCTAGGCGTAGCAATTGCAGCAACCTATATAGGCTCAGGATTGATCTGTTCACTCTTAAAAAGAACCTTCCAAACCCATAGACCGGGATTCAATCTTCATGATGACCCCTCCTTTCATTCCTTGGCCTGGATGCCCATGTCCTACCACAATGCTTTTCCTTCTGGCCATACCACCTCGGCATTTGCCTTGGCCACCTGTATTGCTCTATATACAAAAAACAGAAATTTAGCCATTATTGCATTTCTGCTAGCTTGCTTGACGGGTTATTCACGGGTTTACCTCGGTCAGCACTATCTTGATGACGTATGGTTTGGTTCCTTATTGGGAATCAGCTTCTCCTGTTTATATGGTTTATTGGTTTCCTATTATGCTGAAAACCGCTTCAGTCTTTCCATACCAAATAACTTTAAAATATAATCTATGCTAAAGATTGCGCTGAGTGCTGCCAAATTTGCGGCAGTAGGACTTTTGGGAATGGCCATCGATTTCTTTTTCACCTGGCTCTGCAAGGAAAAACTAAAGATAAATAAGTTCATCGCCAATGCCATTGGTTTTTCAATAGCCGTAGTCAATAATTATATCTTGAACAGGATATGGACCTTTTCCAGCAAAAACCCGCAGGTTTTTGAACAATTCCTTTATTTCCTAGGGATCAGCAGCATTGGATTGGCACTCAACAGTACATTTCTTTATCTCTTTCATCAAAAGTTAAGGTTAAACTTCTACTTCAGTAAGCTCATCGCTATTGGGATAGTTTTCATCTGGAATTTTTCTGCCAACCTACTCTTTACGTTCAACAATGGAAAATGAATACAGGATTAAACTGAGGTGGCTAATCGTTGTTAGCAGCATCATGCGATGCCTCTTCGCCCTTTTTATCGAACTGGGCAATGACGAAGTCTACTACTACAGTTATGCGGAACATCTAGATTGGAACCACTTTGACCATCCCCCAATGGTCGGTATTTTGATCCGTTTTTTTACGCTTAACCTTCATTGGGTCAATGATTTTTCCATGCGATTTGGAGCAATTATCATGGCGGCATTCAACACTTGGTTGATCGCAGCAATAGCAAGGCATCTGATGAGTGAAAGAGCGGGATTGATTGTGGCCGTCCTGTACACGGCATCCATTTATTCCAGTATCATTTCCGGCCTGTTTATCCTACCAGACTCCATAGCAAATACTTTTTGGATCGCGGCCATATATAGTATAGTATTGATTCTGACCACAACAGACCCACAAAAGCAAAGCAATCAATTTTTGCTACTGGGTCTATGGATAGGATTAGCCTGCATGAGTAAGGTGCATTCCATTTTTTTAGCTGTAGGTTTTATCTCCTATATCCTCCTTTTTCACAGACCATTTCTCAAAAATAGATCGTTCTATCTAGGGATGGTTCTCTTTATGATCTGTGTACTTCCCATTTGGCTTTGGAATGAAGAATATGATTTTATCACCTGGAAGTTCCATAGTCAGCGCGTTAGTATATTAGATTCAGGAATCCGATGGGATTATTTTGCCCAGGCATTTTTTGGACAGATCTTCTATAATAATCCCCTATTGATCTATATGTATGTATTTGTCCTTTTTTCCTTAATCAAGGATAAGTTTAAGATAAGAGGGCTTTCAAAAGATATGGTTTACCTCTTGTTGCTGACCTCCCTACCGATAATCGTCGCAACTACCGCAATTTCCCTGTTCAGACAAGCCCTGCCACATTGGAGTGGTCCAGGTTTCTTTGGGATTATGCTAATAAGCAGCATGTGGATAGACCAACAGATCAAACTTAACAGGATTCCGAAAATCAGGAAATTATTAAATTTTCAGCTTAGTTTTACCCTTATAATCATGGCCCTAGGGGTTCTCCTGATCAATTTCTATCCCGGCAACCTTTTTTCAAATTCGACAAGGGATCAATTGGGCAAGGGAGATATTACACTTGACATGATGGGCTGGAAGGATTTAAAGGGCCAATTTGAAGCTTTAAGGGCAGTAGATATCAGCAAAGGTGAAATGTCCATCCATGATGCATTATTGGTAGATAAATGGTTCCCTGCTGGCCACTTATACTTTTATTTGGCAAGGCCTATGGAAATGCGCATGATAGCTGAAGGAAAACTGACAGATATCCATAAATATGCCTGGATAAACCTGACCGTTCCACCCATTCAAAAGGGTGAAAATGCCTACTTTATTGTTCCCTCCAATAATTTTATTTCCGTTGAAAATCAATATTCCGATCTATTCAAAGAAATAAAATTGAGAAAGGTTTTAGTTCAGGAACGAAGCCATCAGGTGCTGAGGTATTGGTATATATACCAACTCATATCAGCCAAAGAAACCATCGGAAACCGACATCCCTTGTCCTACAGGGAATAAAAAAGGTTGCCATAAATGACAACCTTGGGTTTAAAATATAAAGATATAATTGTTTAAAAGATATACTTCCAAGAATTGATCAGGGTCATCGGGATATAGATGATGGTCAATAATAATGCGGTAACAAGATCTGGCTGTTCCAGCTTTTTGAATCGTGCATAGGAGAACAGGGTTATACAGATCAACAGGAAAGCTATTCCGATAATAAAGGACCAAGTATTTCCAGCTAGGTTATTGAGCAGGATGCCCCCTTTCAAAAGAACCAATACTAGAATTTCTCCCAATAAGATTTTCTTCCAATTCATGATTTAAATAAATCTAGTTGAACAATGTTTATTAATTAGTTTGAGCAAGAATGGCTTTTTTGGACATTCACGCATACTTAGATGTCCTTTCACAAAAGACCAATAACCACAATGAATGCAAAAATATTTCATAATAATCAATAATTAATAAACGATATCCGGTAATTGTGGGTTTATGAATATATTGTTTAAATCAATAAAAATTTTACGGTTTTCCGTAAAAAGCAATATTATTATACAGAAACAATATTTCAAGGACTAGTTCACCACAATAAAAGGCCATTTAACTTTAAATGGCGATTTTAAAACAATCCTGTAGTACAGTTTTTAAAAAAAATAGACAGGAAAAATGGTTTTTTTGGGCATTTGCGTTCTTTAAGGTGCTTTTTACTTAAAGCCCTAAACCCGCAATAGAAGCATTTGTTTAGCATGACACTAATTAATTGTTAATAATTTGACGATTTGGTTAAGGCAAATATATCTCAAAAATACTATTTAACATTACGGTATTCCGTAATATTTTTATTGTTATTCTCTAATAATTAAAAAGATTTCAATAAACTATACACAACAACTTATTTATTAAGTGTTTAAACATTAATGGAAACGGATTAAATAGATAAAATAAATAGAAAAAGGACTTGAATAAGTCCTTTTTCTATTTATTTGTTTGTTAATTCTTATTTTCTTAGTGTTGAGTTGGGGAATATTCTGCTTCAGAATGCAGGGAGCATTTCCATTTTCCGTTTTCTTGGATCCAAGCGGAGCTACATGCACATTTGGCTTTACGAAACTGTCCTTGGTTTTCAACTTCAATCTCGATTAAATAACCAATGGTTGCAAAACTCTTACTGAACATCTGCACGACAGCTTCAGTAATTCCCTTGATTTCCATTTTCATCCCTTTCCCCATTTCAAAGTTTTTCTTATAGGTCGGTTCATCTAAGTATTTTACACCATCTTTGCTGACTACGGTACAGGGGAAATAGGTAAGGTCTCGTACGGTATCATAGTCTAGGATGGCCATTCCTTGCCAGTACCTTTTTTCTAAATCGAGGATTTGATCTTCCATAGCTAAAAAATTAATTGTTCTTTATTAAGACAATTGCCGACCAGCATTAGTTTTAGAACTTTAGCTTAATTCTCAATAATTGATCGGTCGAGGTCAAATAAAGATAGCCGTCAGCTCCAAAAGCACAGTTAGCAGTATGCACGGTAGAGCGAATTCTTCCGATAGGTTTTCCTGTTGAATTAATGACCACTACCCCATCACCGGCAGCTGCATACATAATTCCATTTGCATCGACCTTGATACCATCTGCTGCAAGGGATTCTTCTGGAAAATTCTTTTTGAAATCAAAGAAAATCTTACCTTCTGACAATAAGCCATCCGCTTTGATATCATAGGCCATGATATAAGGGTTATTACCATCGCTCAATGCTACAAAAACTTGTTTAGCATCTGCAGAAATAGCTATACCATTAGGTCTTGCCAAATTGGATACAACCTGAACTGCCTCTCCTTTTTGGTTGGCTTTATAGACGCCATTTTCTTTGATTTCCCTGGTTTCGGTATCACTTTCACGACCAGGTAAGCCGTAAGGTGGATCAGTAAAATAATAATCCCCATTAGGATGCTGAGCAATATCATTTGGTGAGTTGAACTTCTTGCCTTCCCAATTCCCAACCAGAGTTTCTTTTTTCTTAGTTTTCAGGTCAATTTGCGCAATCCGGCGATTACCATGATCACATGCTACCAATTGACCCTGTTGGTTTATCAATAGACCATTGGTCCCCTGTTCTTCAGAGTAGGCTTCAGCCCCTTCAAAACCTGCAGGTTTAATAAATTCCTGAAGCCCTGTAGACTCCGACCATTGATAGATAATATTCTGCCTAGTGTCTGAATATAATAGAAAATTGCCATCCTTCACCCATACCGGACCTTCAGCCCATGTCATGCCATCAGCTAATTTCTCTACTTGAGCAGTACTGTCCACGATATTCAGCATAGCTGCGTCAAGCACTTCCACCCTTCCTATTTTGGGATATTCTTTTGAAATACTGCTGGAATCAGCCTGCGAGGTGGTCTGGGATTGATCCTTAGCTATATTATTGCACGATGACATAATAACCGATAACAAAACTGTGTTTATAAAGATTTTTTGCATGGTAATAGGTTTATTGTTTTCTTAAAAATATGGTTAATTTTCGAAAAACTGTAACCTAAAGTAATCCAATGCTAAAAAATCATCATACCCCTTATTTAGTGGGGATACTTTCTTAATCCACAGGATTGATCGGCTGTTCTGTCAAAGTACTATCGATTCTAGCACTATCCATACTATCTAGTCTATCTGCAGTATCAATGGGTTGATCAATTTTATTTTGATTGTCCATGTTTTTCGTATTCGTACATCCCAAGATAAATATGGTAAAGACAACGGGAGTCAATAAGATTAACTTTTTCATGAGATCATTATTTAGTTTTCTTTTTTACATGTTCTTTTGGAAACTCATTTGGGTTTGGCATGGTGTTAAGTTGTTCCTGCTGTGGGTCAACACCCGCTTCCCCGGCCCCATCTTGATGTTTCTCTTTGCGTTTCATATAGGCTGTCAGATCTTTATTTTTATCTGGCCTGCCCTTATTATTTAATCCTTCAGTAGCACTTTCATTTTTCGTCGCCATAACTTTTTTTAATATAGAACATATTGCAGGTGAATTCGTTGGCAGATTAAGAATAAAGTCCGACGAGTTATTGCATAAAAACAAACCAGGTTACCTTTAAGAAAATCAAAGCAACCTGGTCTTTTGCAAAATGGATAATTAAACAATTCTATGATCAAAAGATTTTAATCATGTCCGTGGATTTTTACTAATTTATTGTAAAGTCCCATTATTAAGATGGGTGAAACCCATTGCCCCAAAAATAAAGCGATATGTTTATGTCCTTTGCATTTAAAAAAAAAGGAAAGCCCCATAATAGTTAAAGCACTGCAAAGAAAATATTTGGAAGGAATCCGAGCTGAACGTTCCTCTATTTTCTTTGTCATTTCTCCTTCTCTGAATTCCGGGTTTTTATTTTGATCTTCCATGATTTGTTATTTTGAAATTCTTAAACAACTCATTGATAATATTAATTGAAAACATCAGTCTGGCATTAGTTGGACAAAATATGATAAAGGGTATTAATACTGGAGAACAAGTATTAATCTTCACAACTAAATCATAATCAACATGTTCAATAAATAAAATTAGGTTATGAACTCAAAAAACAATCAGGAAAAGCATAAGCTAGGCCTTATAATTGCTTTTTCCATCATTCAAGATCCTGAAGACAATAAGAATGCACAAAATAATGAACCAGAATATCAAAATCCTTTTTATGATCCCGACTCAGATCAAGGTGCTCAAGAAAAAAATCCAAAGGAAGATCCTTTAAAAGATGACAATGAACCTATTGGAGAAGAATATCCATTAAAGGAAAACCCTGACCCTGAGGAGGAAGAAGAAGAGGAAGAAGAGGAAGAAGTTCAAGAAAATGATCTGTTTAATGACGATGATGACGAGTTAGACAGTGATACAGGAGATTTTTCAACCAGATTATTCTAATGCCCTACTTTGCCAGATAAAAACCTCAGGATTCTACCTTGAGGTTTTTATTTTGTTCTAAATCTGTCATATAGTGTTTTAAAGGGGATTAAAGGGGTCTTTTGGCAAACTATTTGTTATAACAGCGGAAACTTTCATATCGAAGGTTTGAAATTTGAAACAATTATTTATTATCATGAAGAAAGTATTTTTACCTATTCTTACCCTTTTTATTTTAATGTTTGCTGCCAATGAGCAGGCAAACGCACAGACACCTTACCGTACTGCCATTGGTCTGGGAGTAGATGTAGGCGATGGAGAATCATTATTTGGACCACAGATCAAACATAGCTTCAGTGGTCGCGATGCAGGAAATGCACAAGTATTATTTGGAGACCACATCACTGTGGTAGGTGTTGATTATTCATACAACCAACGTATCTCTGGTACTAGAGGATTAACATGGTACGTAGGTGTAGGTCCTCAATTATCCTTTATCGACCATGGTAAATGGGACGATGATTGGTATGATGATGATGATCACAAACACTGGGATGGTGATACCCATACAGATTTTGCAATCCGTCCAGCTTTAGGTATGGAATTCAGAATTCCTTCGACACCATTAGCGATGCATGTAGACTGGAAACCTTGGTGGAACCTATCTCATGGTTCACATTTTGAAGCCTCTAGGTTCTCTCTAGGATTTAAATTCGTTTTGAAATAAAATAACAGTTAGAAGCAAAAAGGGTCTGCATAAAATTATGCGGACCCTTTTTCTTTCAGGATTGTTCTTTATATATGAAACGTCCAAAAATGTTCAATAAGATGTCCAAATATCAATACTGGGCATTCAAGTGGTTCTTTGTGGTCCCCATGTCCATTTATATCGTTGGAGGATTGATTATGTTGATCGTTTCTATTATCGATAAAATAAATAAATAGGGATTATTTTTTCACCAATTCGACTCTCCTATTTTGTTCTTTTCCAGCATCGGTATTGTTGTCAGCAATAAAATCATTGGCTCCAAAACCATTAGCTGATAACCTTGATTTATCGATTCCTGCTTGTACCAGAGTAGTTAACACGGTATTAGCACGATCTTTAGATAATTTTAGGTTATGGTCTGCATTGCCTACATTATCTGTATATCCATTGATATCCAATTTTAAGCTTTCATTAGACTTTAATACCTTGCCAATTTCGGCAACTACATCCTTGCCATCGGCTTTTAATGTGGCTTTATCGGTATCAAAATTAATGTGTAATACTGATTTTCCATTTTCATTCAGATCCTTTTCAATTTTCTCGGCTTTGATAATACCGACAGTCTGTTTGAAGGCTTCACTTTCACCTGTATAGATGGCAGCATAGGCAGAATTGCTAGCGATAGCAAAAAGGACCAGTTTACCCTCTTTCTTCAGGCCATAGGTCACTAGATTCTCCATATTGGAGGTTGCAAAATCGAAATAATAGCTATCCTTGTTCTTAGCTTTATTTAAGGCATCAATTTGGTCCTGTGGAATTTGTCCTTCAAATAACTTTGTAGCGCCTAGGCTTTCAAAATGTTTGGCAAAGGATTGAACAAATTTATATTCATCCCAAGTTCCATTCATGGCATACCCCTTCACCTTGACCTTTCCCTCCAATGGGTAAAATGAATTACCGGTATAGAATTCAATTTTTCCAAAATCTGATTCCCTATCGAAGCCATAGCTGCTTTTTGCATCCACCCATTCCGGAATGGAGTAATATGGGAACTGCCCCATATCGGCAGTTGCTTCTGTTAAAGTTTCGGGATTGAAATTAGCTGAGGCTGGAACGGTGGAAGTTCTAACTGTTGTATCAGCGTTTGTAGCAGTAACACTATCTTGATTGGTCTCAGCATCTTTATTAGCCGAATTATTACAGGACATCACGGTCAGGAATGCCGGCAGTATACCTAATAAAATGGTTTTTTTGTTCATTTTTCATTAATTAGTGTAATTAAATATAGGAATAATAGGTGTTAATTGTCACGAAAATAATGAGTTTTTGAGGGTGTGTAATCGAGAGGAAGGTTTGATGGGCTTGAAGCAGGATGCCCTTCGAGGAACATCGAGCGAAGTCGAGATGTGGTTTAGGAGATGGGATGAGGGTCGAACCAGGATGGGGTTCGACTTCGCTATTAGATTTGTAAAAGAGATTTATATTAAATTTATATATCTGAAAACCTGAAGAATTGAGGTGAACTAGTTCGACTCGTAAGTTCATGACTTATCGTGAGCATTAGTCCTCAATTCTTCTTGGGTTTTGGTGCCATTTAGAATGCCAAGTTTTAAGACTTATTAATAGCGATAGCATTGACCCTGAGGTTTCCAGACTCTTACCTAATTGTAAAATTATGAAAAAGTTATTTATTGGCATCGATATATCAAAAGATGTTTTTGACTTCTACGGTATATCTGAAACAGGTGAAACAGTGATCCCATCAGGTATCCATTTCAATAGCAAGAAAGGGATCAAGTCCTTTTTGACCATGGTAAAGAAGTATACCGACTATGAGCCGCATATGTGCATGGAACATACGGGTCTCTATGGTTATTTGCTGATGACGGAATTTAGTTCTGCATCGATGAGATTCTCAGTCATCAATCCTCTTGAGATGAAACTTTCCAGTGGATTGGTACGTGGTAAAAACGATGCTGTTGATGCTTTACGGATTGCCAAATACGCACTGGCCAATAGGTTTGACCTAAAGCCCTTCACCCTGGCCAGCCGTGAAATCCGCAGACTTAAAATCCTTATGGCCATGCGGGATGGTCAAGTCAAGATTATGGTACAGCAAAAAAACAGCCTGAAGGCATTTAAGTTGGTTGCAGCTGATATTTCCCTGGCAAAGGAACTCAAAGAAAATCAAAAACTAATCGATGCACATCAAAAGGTAATTGCTAAGCTTGAAAAGCAGATGCTGGAGATCATCCGGGGAAATGTCCAACTCAGCGATTCTTATCGCAAGATCACAAAGGTAATTGGCGTGGGACCACTTACTGCAATCAAATGTATCGTGGAGACCGAGAACTTCAGCAAGTTTGATGACCCCAGAAAATTTGCCTGCCACAGCGGTCTTGCCCCGTTTGAATATCGATCCGGAAGCAGCGTAAGAAAAAGGGCCAGCACCAGTCCCATCAGCGACAAAAACATGAAGGCAATCCTGTTCAAGGCAGCTTCATCGGCGTTACAACATGACCCACAGCTCAAAAACTATTATAAAAGGAAAACGGAGGAAGGAAAACATAAACTATCTGTAATCAACGCTATTGCAAACAAAATTATATTGAGAATATTCGCAGTGGTAAAAAGAGATGAACCATTTGTAAAATTACCGCATAATTATTTGCTTTTATCTTAGAATGCTCACCCACCGGAGATGAGAGGATGGACCAAGATAATTTGCACATTGATAGATTTGCAAACCCCCAGAGGGGGTGGAATATTTGTAGAACTTGGATGTTTAGAATACTGAACCCACAGCGTGGGTGAAATATTTTTCAATGAATATTTTTGAAGATAGAAAACAGTTCTTTCGCTTTGCTCAAGATGACAAAAATCCTAAAAAAAATAAGAAATAGATTCTTCGCTGCGCTCTGAATCCTTCTCAGGAAACTTCCAATTCTCCCACCGACCCTGTCATGCTTGACCGAAGGTCAAGGAACTGTACGCCAATGCAATCCGTAATATACTAATCGATTAGGACAGTATTATTCGGAGATCCTTCCTTCGTCTGGTTGACAGCATTGGGGAAAGAAGATTGAAGACCTGTACTCCAATACAATAATTCCAAAAATTAGGTTTGCAATGTTTCGAGATGCTTCGTTCCTCAGCAAGACACAAAAAAACCTTAACCTATTGACATTGCCGATAGAGTTCTATATTTGAAATTCAAGAGCCGCACATCAGTTTTTTACCAAATCCCTTTTACATCATAGACTTCAAGTTCTAATATCTCAATATTATTTCCCCAGAAATGGTAGCCTTCCGTATTGTTTTTATCGGGTTTGCGGTCTAGGTAGCTTGAATAGATTCCGTTGTCGAAAAAGACTTCAATGGATGTTCTGTCGATATAGATATCAGCTGACAGTTCCATGCTTGTAGGATCCTGTGGTGAATAGAACATACCATTCAGCATGTTGGAATTTATATCGTAACTGATCATCCTTTGGGCATATAGATTGAATCCAGCATCAGTGGCGTGGGAAAGTTTGATCTTTGTTTTTATGCGCAGTTTGTCCTTATCACTGTATTGACGCAATAACTCGTTTGCTTTCGCTGCCGTTAAATTCTTCCAGGAACCGACCTTGCTAAAGAGTTTCTCGGTTTCCTTAATTGGAACACTGAATAATCGCGGTCCATCTTTGGTGTTTCTTAAGGTCAATTCCGTAGGTAGCATCATCATCCCGTTAAAGGGCATATCGCCTTGAGGGATCCTCCCCCAGCCAATCTGAATCCTTCTGCCATCTTCATCAGGAATATTGCTGTAAGTCTGCGCGGCATAGAGATGTCCTGCATTATAAAAGTACTTGCCAGCCTCAGGCGTAAATTTCTTACCATCAAATGAACCGATCATATAGGTACCAGTAGCTCCATACATAACCCATTTTTTATTATTCTGATCCCCGTCAACCGCAAGTTCAAATAATTCTGGACACTCCCAAAAACCTGAAACATGACTTTGGTAGGTCCAATCCTTCAAATTACCGGAAGTATAAATGGAATGTCCGTCTCGCTCATTGAGAACCATCACCCAATGTTGTGAAGGATCATGGTAGAATACTTTGGGGTCTCTGGTATCCTGACTGTTCCACTTTTCCTTGGAATCAATCAACGGATTCTTATCATATTTGGTCCAGGTTCTTCCATTGTCAAGACTATATGCCATGCACTGCACCTGCCTGTCGGCACTAGCTGCTGTATAAAAGGCAATCATAGCCGGCTTCCCTCCTTTATTGTAACCTGCAGTATTTTTATAGTCGATAATTGCAGAACCTGAAAACATGGTTCCCAATTTATCTGGATATAAGGCCGTAGGCAACTCCTCCCAATGGAGCAAATCTTTACTGACTGCATGGCCCCAGTGCATGTTTTCCCACTCCCTTTCCATAGGGTTGTGCTGGTAAAACAAATGGTATTCTCCATCATAGTAGACTAAACCATTAGGATCATTGATCCATCCCCTTTTGGTAGAAAAATGGAATTGAGGGCGATTCTGCTCTTGATATAGACTTTCCTGATCCTTGATCTCATCAGCTTGATAGATCTGCTTTAAGGCCTTCTCATCCCCATCAAAGGAGATTTTTAGATTCTTCCCCATTAGATGGGAAACATCATAAAACACCCAATAATCTGCATGCTCAGGGGCTAGCCTAACGACTACTGACCAAGTATCATGTCCATCAGGATTAAATTCCATTTTCTTCCGATCCTGCGCATTGGATATCGGAAAATTGAGGTATTTCTTATTGATTTTTAAGGTGATTTCAGCTGCAGAAAGTCCAGCACTCAGCAAGACCGAAAGGATAAGCAGGGTAAGTTTTTTCATAGCGAATGGATTAGGTAAGAGTAAGATAAGAATTTTTAACAAAAGGCCTTCACTTGAAAATCCTAAAATTAGGAACTCGGTCAAAAGAATGAATTTTTCCTCTATCTTTGCAGCTCAAAATAAATTCGAGCGAATCGTGATCAATGTAAATAACATCTCCGTTTCCTTTGGGGGAACAACTCTTTTTTCCGATGTGACCTTCTCAATCAATGAGAATGACAAAATCGCCTTAATGGGTAAGAATGGTGCCGGTAAATCCACTTTATTAAAGATCATTGCTGGTGTTGGGAAACCAACCACCGGAAATGTCTCTGGTCCTAAAGATGCCGTAATCGCATATTTACCGCAGCATTTGTTGACCAAGGATAATATGACCGTTTTTGAAGAAACTTCAAAGGCATTTGAAGAGGTCTATAAAATGCGTGATGAGCTGGAGGAGCTGAATGAACAATTGAATATCCGTACCGATTATGAAACGGACGATTACATGAAATTGATCGAACGCGTATCAGAACTGAGCGAGAAATTCTATTCTATTGAAGAGACAAATTACGATGCTGAGGTTGAAAAGGTATTGAAGGGATTGGGCTTTGAGCGTTCAGACTTCAATCGTCAAACTTCTGAATTTTCAGGAGGATGGCGTATGCGGATCGAGTTGGCGAAAATCCTATTAAAGAAACCAGATTTGATCTTGTTGGATGAGCCGACCAACCATATGGATATCGAGAGTATTGAATGGTTAGAGGATTTCTTGGTCAATCAGGCAAAGGCAGTGATCGTGATTTCCCATGACCGTGCATTCGTAGATAATATTACCAACAGGACCATTGAGGTGACCATGGGTAAAATCTACGACTACAAGGCCAAATACAGCCATTACTTGGAACTTCGCAAGGAACGTAGATTGCACCAGTTGAAGGCTTATGAAGAGCAGCAACGCTTTATCGCCGATAACCAAGAATTTATAGACCGTTTCAAAGGAACTTATTCCAAAACCTTACAAGTTCAGTCTAGGGTTAAGATGTTGGAAAAATTGGAGATCATTGAAATCGATGAAGTTGACAACTCAGCCTTGCGCCTGAAATTCCCGCCTTCACCAAGATCAGGAACTTATCCTGTCATTGTGGAAGATCTCACCAAGACCTATGGCGACCATTTGGTATTCCAAAAGGCAAATATGGTCATAGAGCGTGGACAGAAGGTAGCCTTTGTCGGTAAAAATGGTGAGGGTAAATCCACGATGATCAAAGCGATCATGGGTGAAATCGACTTTGAAGGCACCTTAAAAGTAGGCCACAATGCAAAAATCGGTTATTTTGCCCAAAATCAGGCTGCTTTATTGGATGAAGATCTGACCGTATTTGAAACTATCGATCAGATTGCAGTTGGTGATGTACGGGTTAAGATCAAGGATCTTCTGGGAGCATTTATGTTTAGCGGTGATGATACGACGAAAAAGGTAAAGGTTCTTTCAGGCGGTGAAAAAACGAGATTAGCCATGATCAAATTGTTGCTGGAGCCCGTGAATGTATTGATTCTGGATGAGCCAACCAACCATCTGGACATGAAAACAAAGGATATCATCAAAGATGCCCTACAGGATTTTGATGGCACCTTGATCTTGGTTTCCCACGACCGCGATTTCTTGGATGGATTGGCAACCAAAGTTTTTGAATTCGGAAACAAACGCGTACGTGAGCATTTTGAGGACATCAAAGGCTTCTTGGAATACAAGAAGATGAATAGCTTGAAAGAGATAGAGAAATAAATCTTCAGATATTAATGAAAAAGGGTTAACATTTATCGTGTTAACCCTTTTTCTATTTATGAATATTCCTTAATTTAAACAACGACCGGAGTCTCCTCGGAATGCAGCTTCTGTTGTGAAATCAGATGATGTAGGACCTCGGTAGATAAACCATGCAGGGTTAGCCTAAATCCTGCTCCATAAGTAGGCAATGGAATCATGGGATGTTTATTGTTCAAGGCAATGAGTTTTTCAGGGCAGCTCATTATCGTTGCTGCATATACTCCAATGACCTCATCCAATTGCAAGGAGTTAGATGCCCTCCAAAAATCATTATCCGTTAAAAAGAATTGATAGACTGGTGTGAATACCTCAATCGCCGAAGAGAGGTCCATCATGTTGGTCCAACGTTTCGGAAATTCTTCAAAGGGAATTGGCCCTGCAGAGACTGCAGAGAAATCTGGACTGGAAACTGGTTCAATTTTCAATCCTTTTTCCTGAATTGCTGTATTTAAATTGATAATGAAATTGTAAAGGTTAAGATCATGTTCCAAGAACAAGTTATCCTTGACCACTTCTAAAGACAATGGCTTTAAGGGATTCATTGGAATATCCTCGGCTCCCTTCACATTGTCCTTGATAAATCGCAAGACTTCAGACCCAAGGTAAAAATGCCGCAAGATCAAAAAGTTGGCTTCAGGGGAAACCCAATACTTCATGCCCCAATAAAGAAAGCGATGCAGGGTTTTAGGGGCATTGATCAGATTAGGAGCAATTGCCTTAAAGATCTGTAAGATAATTATGGTCAATCGACCAAATACCCTTAAAAAAGGCAACATAAATTGCTTACTCTTTCTATTGGAATCAAATAAGAAAGCAGCCTTAGCATCTTTATTAAAGGGGACACTATTGTCCAAGAACAATGCATGCCAATGACTTGGGTCTCTGGGGTTGTTCTTTTTATGTTCGAAATATTCGCTGGTATGTAACATAGAAGCTGATTAATAATTTCCGATTTCTGCCAATTGCAATTGATATAGTTTTGCCACAACTTTCGCCGTTTTGGCTACTCTTTTTGCCATTTCTTCAGTTAACAATTCTGAATTAAGTGCCTTTTCAAAACGCTCAAAATGGTTGTCGTTGGAGTCAGAGGTTTCATGATAGATAAAGAAAGAAACCTGATCATCTTTTAGGTCCAATTGATGCTGGATAGCACGGCCCCATTTTCCAGCCAAACGATTGCCCAAGCCTTCAATGATAAACATTCCTCCTAAGAGGTCGAAAGGATTGGGTTGGCTTGCTTTATGGAACATATAGGCACTCAGAGCCTCCGAACCGATGTTCTTTTCACCCTGATAAAGGTCTTCTTTCTTTCCACCACAATTGATATAGTTCTTTTCGAGGATCTGATAATCTTTATGTTCGTCGCGAGAATGGGAAATAAAGGAAGAACGGATATCAAAATAATCCATGCTCACATTGGAAGCAGCCCGTGCAATCCATTGCGACCCATCGATTACCTGTTGCCTTAAATTTAACAATAAGAGTTTATAATCTTCCAGACTGATCGTCCCATTGTAAATCCGTTCGATAATCGGCGTGCTACGTAGAGATAGCTCAAAATCTACCCAAATCTGCGTAAGGTCGCGCACGAGTTTCTCCTGTACAGGTTTATTATCAATATGGATTTCAGGCGCTAAGATTTCATCTTCCTTTGAGATCAATGGTTTTTTCTCTTCCTGAGCATTGCCCACTACCTTGAGTTTCATAAAGGTGGTAATGAAGCGGCCACTCTCGGGAACCATACATAGGATTTCCTGATTCGGCTTCAACTTCCCATTATATAGCAATTCCTCCAACATTATGTAGATGGAGGCTGCCCCTGTATTACCTTTATCATGTAAATTGGTAAACCATTTATCTTCATCAATGGTTAATCCTCCCTTTTTCAAAAGATCTACAATAGGTTGCTTAAAATATTCTGAAGAATAATGACATACTAGCCAGTCTATTCTTTTAGGATCAACTTTTCCGCTTTCAATCAATTGAAAAAGGTGTTGAACACCTAGGTTAACAGTATTGTTGACCAACTTAATATCTTGTTTTAGATTAATAGCGGCATCGGCATCCGCGGCTGAAAAACTTGGATAATCCAACCAATACTTATCAATGGTGCCGTCCCTCATTTTATTGGCACCAGTATACATGCAGACCTCAAAACTATTGGCATAGGATTTTAAGTCTATCCATTCAACCTCAAGGCTCAATCCTTTAGCATTGGGTTTATCAGATAAGAACATGGCTCCTGCGCCATCCGAAAGCATCCATCTCAAAAAATCGGTATCCAATGGCAAGCCTTTCTCCTGAATTTCGGGTTGATTCTCAAATCGAGAGGCCTTAAACATACGACTGGGCATATCCGCTGCACAAGAAATGGCATTTTCGTTTTCTCCAGTCAATATATGCAGATAGGCACTTTTTAAGGCCATAATTCCTGATGAACAGACACTCTGATGCGAGACAATATTGCATACCGGCATTTTTGCTTCTGCATGGACCATGCTTGCAAAGCCTGGAATAGGCACATCGCCTTGAGTTGTACCAGCTGTTAAAAGCTCCACATCCTCCTTGTTGACCTGTGCTTTAGCTAAACAGTTTTTTATTGCTTTATCAGCCATTCCTGCTACCGAATCCGTCGAGTTCTGGCTTTTATCAAGGGCATAATATCTTGTCTTGATACCATTCTGTTTCAACATCCTTTCCTTTGCTCTGGAAGGTTTCCCGCCAATCAAGCCTAAGTATTCTTCCATTTCATCATTAGAAACTGGTGAATTGGGAAGATGCATGCCAATGGCATTTATATAAACTGGTCTATTGTCTTTTTTCATTTAGTGTTTATTATCTGAAATTTGAGTATTGAAGATCTTATCAAAAATGCCGAGCATAAAACCAAAATTGCCTCTACCCCATTTATGGTGCATGCTGTGCCTAAAAGTATATTTTGAAAATGACGTACTTGGTTTATTACTTGGTATCTCATGGTTACAATGTCCAAGCAAATTGATGACCAAACTCATAACTGGCAAACTCAAAATGGAATAGACCTGAAAATCATGGAAAAACAGAGGAAAGAAAATTACGGTCCCTAACAGAAAGGATTCGATCCAATGGAAGCTAAAAATAGAATAAGCGGTAGGTTCCTTTGACCAATGATGGACCTTATGAACATTCCTAAAGAACCAAGGCCTGTGCAATAGCCAATGGACTGCATAAAAGTGTATTTCGTTCCAAAGGAAGAGCAATGGGATTTCCCAGAGGCAATTCCAATTATTGTCAAACCTGACCTTGAACACTCCGATGGAGAATAAATATTGAAATAATATAGCTTGCAGTGAAAATACCAAGATGGAAAGCAGGGAATTCTTAATTTCTTTAGCCCTTTGTCCAGGTTTTTGAGCAAATACGATCTTCCTCAAACTCGCATTCTTGGTTTTATACTGTACAAAGGTTTCTGTAATAAAGGCTCCTACAAAGTAAAGGACACTAAAAAACATGAAGAAAAAAGCACTTGTGTAGTACCATTTCGAGAGCACGAAATTGAAAGTGTTTTCCAGTAATTCGTTCATTAATAATTAGGCTTCAGCTATTGAAATTCAATTTATATATTAACTCTTATTATTGATTGTTTATTATTCAAAACATTGAATGTAGGCAAATATTTGTCAATGTAAATTTCCATAAAATATGGATTTGCCATTCTTTCTTATCTAATTATTCAAATTAGCGAAAAATAATGCAGAAATACTCCCCCTGAAAACAGCTATATTCATGTAAAACACAAAAAAAGGGAAGCAAAAAATAATATTTGCTTCCCTCATTTTTAAGTTCTTACCTTTTATTTTTTAGGATTTGCTTTTCTGGCAACCTCAAAAAGCTCAGGACCTATATGGCAATATCCACCTGGATTCTTATCTAAATAGTCTTGGTGATAGGTTTCGGCATCATAGAAATTTCTCAAAGGTTCATTTTCTACCACCACAGGGCTTTGAATGGATAATGACAAGGCATGCAGTTTATCCTTGATCAGAGGCTCATCATTTTTATCCGTATAATAAATTCCAGTACGATACTGAGTTCCTCTATCGTTCCCTTGTCTATTTAAAGTTGTTGGATCTACACTTTCAAGGTAAAGATCTATCAATAGTCCTAAATCAATCACCTCTGGGTCGTAAATTACCTTTACGGTTTCAGTCGCTCCGGTACTGCCTGAGCAAACTTCTTCGTAAGTAGGATTGGTTTTGTTTCCATTGGCATAACCAACTTCTGTACCCACTACCCCTCTTACCAATTTGAAAAAATGTTCGGTTCCCCAAAAACATCCGCCGGCAAAATATATCTCTTTTTCTTTTCCTGTTAAACTCATTGTGCTATTTGTTTCTGATTTTTCTTCCTTTTGATTTCCTTCCGTAAAGCCCATGGTCATGATGATTACAGTGACTAGGACTGTTGAAGCAATTACTGCTAATTTTTTCATGGCTCTAAGATTTGAAACATAAAGTTAAGGATTTTGTACAAAAAATGTGTTTATGGCTTCAAATGTGAGATTTAGTTGATAAATAACAAGGAAGATTAGCCTATAGTCCGTAATAATACTCTGCTAGTAAGGCATACTCTGCTGCATAGGTAAACATGAACATTCCCTCCAAACCATGCTTATCCTTTCCCTCACCCCATCCTTTTAAGAGATTGGTTGCCAAGAAGCCATCTTTATTGGCATGTTGATAACCATAGTCTAGATTCTTCTGAAAGGGTTGTATATATTGTCCGTAATTACTGTCGCTCATGGCCAAATCCTTAAACCCTCGCAATAATATTCCATTAAACCAGTTCTTGAAGCCCTCTGTTCCAAAGGAATAATAATCAGGAATCTCCTTTCCTTCTTTTGCAAAGAAAGAAAAACTGTTCTTGGCCAGTTCTTTGGCTTCCTTGTCATATTGTTCATTTGCTGTGACCCGGAATAAATCAACAGCTCCAGAAAGCATTGTCCCGGAATTGTAGGAATATGATTCCCCGACTGCCTTGGTCAATTTTGTATTCGCACGATATTTTATACCGTTTATTTCCTCATAACGGATTTTGCAATCAGGATCACAACCGCCCATCATATCAGTATATACGCCGTCTTGGTTTAATAAGTTTTCCTTTTGCCATTTGTAAATAGCTTTTGCAAAATTCAAATAATAAACATGCTTAGGTTCCATTTTCGAAAGTCTGGTTTTGCCATCCTTAATATCAATAAACCTATGTTCAATCTGATCCTTTTTGGTTTTATAAATTTCATGGAGCCATACCAAAGAACTGATCAAAGGAGAATTACTACAGGCATGTTTTGTCGTATAACCTGGCCCCCATGGAATTCCACCGATTTCCTTTCCATTTTCATCTAAAGTTGAGTCCCATCCATCCAGAACATAGGCCGCTAAATATTCTGCCTTATCCAGGTAACTCTTATTTCCTGTCAATTTATATGAATGGATCAATTCCCGCAATAACCACATTTGATCATCATAGACATTTAAAATGCCAGTCACATTGGCTTTCCCTTTTTCCTCCACCCGATCAACTGCATAAACGGACCAAGTTTTTGTTTGAGTATAGGATACTAATTCAAAGGTTCCCAAATAATAATCTAGGTTCTCATATAATTTTGAAAGTAGCTTTTCATATTTAGCATAATTCTCCAGATAAAGCTTTTGGCTGCCATATTCTTTGTTTGCTCTTAAACCTGATAAAATTGCATTCACCGCTTCTATCCCAGCTGAATACATCCATACACTAGCAGTCTCTTCAGATTTCACTTTATTGAAAGGATTGTAAAACCTACTCATCTTAAAGGAATTCGGTTCAAAATATGCTGCAATAGTGCTATCAACTAGTGCCATTGATCTCTGCAGATTCTCATCTGGCAGGTCAAAAAAAGTATCCTTTGCGGTATTGCTTCTCACAGCATTTTGAGAAAAAGAATTGGAATAAGGAAAGAAAATTAAGCTGATAACAATAGAAATCGAAGCTATTGCGAATGGCAGATTAGTACTTTTAAGCATTTGATTTAAGAAATGTTGGGTTTAAGTTATTGTAGCATCATAAGCTGATCACTCAGCATGTGAAGATTAAGATACATAAAAATTAAACAAAAAATCAATTACCATAGGTGCAGAATAAATTGGACAAAAGCAGTAGCAATAAAAAGGGAATAATTTGGTTGCCCAAATGGGCAACCAAATATACTGATTGTGTTATTTTTTAGGTCGTGGAGGTCGCACCTGACCCTGATCTCCATATACTGGGTCATCATCTCCCGAAGCCGAGCTGGCTTGTATTATTATCGCATCATTATCAATCGGTTCAATAGGCATCGTTGGGTTGCCGGTGTTCATTAAATGGTAAAGGATTAAGTACCACATTTTTCAAAAAATTAGAAGGTAAAAGCCTGCTAGGTCCTCATACACCTTGTATGGGATTGCTAGAAAATTTTCCAGAAGGCCTTCTGAATTTTTTGGAATTGAGGGGCATGAATTCCTCAATATTGAAATCTCTTTTGTATCTTTCCTTGAAAGCACAAACAGAATTAACCGCTGATTTCAAAAGCAAAACTAAAGCACTAAAAGCTGCTCATAATCAACCATTTCCGATATTTCCGGTAATTCCATTTGAATTCCGGTTTTTCCAAAGCACTCTGCTGTGAAACTGTTTTGGCTACGAAATGTATTATTAATTAGAATTACGGATTCGTAAATCTTGGGGAGGAAAATATTTTATTAAAGGAATGTCAGCATTCAATAAATTTAAAGAACGCGTTCTTGCCAGCTATTGGGAAAAACACAAAAACAATGAATTACATGACCGATTAGCAAATCCAACTTCTGCTAATCTAAGAGACTATGCCCTATTCCTTTTGAATGAAGGTATGAATCCTGATGACAGAAAAACGCTGAGAGATTTCTTTATCTTAAAGGACGAACTAGGAGATCTAGAAAAATCAATTGCCGGAATTGACATCGACAAATTAAAACCTGTACGATATTTTATTGATGGTAAAACCAGCAATCCCGATGAAACTATTGTAAAGCTTTTAGCAGTACTGATTGACTTTCAACCAAGACCATTTAGGATCGATGATTGGATAGTAGATATAAAACCTAAATTAAAGGAGGCTTCCATATTACCTTTAAATCAACCCGCTGAAAAAGAGCATCCGAAATTTCCTGATTCAAGTAGACAAAGCTCTGTAGTAGGTTCCTCGTCGCGGGAATCTGGAACAAATACTTCGAAATTCAACAAAAAGGCAATAATGTGGGTGGGATCTGCCGGACTGATTGCTGCAAGTTTAGGGTATATTACCCTCAAGGATAAAAAGGAGTGCATGGTTTGGTTTAAGGACCGATACATTGTGGTAGACTGTTTAGACAATAACATGTGGAATCAAAAGGTGATTGCTCTGGATGAAGAAAGGTTAAAAAACTTTAGAAAAATCACGAGATATGATACTTTAGGTCTTAAGGATGTAAATAGAATTTGGTATTCTAAGGTCAATAATGAAATTGAGTTTTTCACGACGGCTGGATTGCATCCTGAACATAGCGAACGTGGACTAAAACTGGCCAGTGAATATATTATCCGAAAATATGCAATGGGCGAAGAACCAGATACCAGTAAAAATGAAGAGTAAATGGGCAAATAGATAGGTTGCCCATTTATCCTTTTCAATATTAAGCGATATCTACTTCCTTCATCAAATAGATATCTTGAATTCCCTGAAGCAGTTCTACACCTTCTTTCATTGGCTTTTGAAAAGCTTTTCTTCCACTGATCAAGCCTGTTCCCCCAGCCCTTTTATTGATTACGGCTGTTTGCAAAGCATCCCGAAGATCGTTTTTACCTGAAGCGCCGCCTGAATTGATCAAACCTGATCTGCCCGCAAAGCAATTTAATACCTGATAGCGGCAAAGGTCAATAGGATGGTCCGAACTCAATTCACTGTACATTCTTTCATCAAGCTTACCATAACTACTGTTCCCTAAATTTAAGGCTTTATAGCCACCGTTGACTTCTGGCAACTTCTGCTTTATTATATCTGCTTCTATGGTCACCCCTAAATGGTTAGCTTGCCCCGTCAAATCAGCAGATAAATGATAATCCACGCCATCCTTTTTAAACGCATCATTTCTCAAATAACACCATAGGATGGTTGCCATGCCCAAGCTATGGGCTTCTTGAAAGGCTTTGCTCACTTCAACAATCTGTCTCCCTGATTCCTCAGAACCAAAATAGATGGTCGCTCCTACTGCAGCAGCTCCCATGTTCCAAGCTTCGCGAACTGTCCCATAGAGAATCTGATCACTTTTATTGGGATAGGACAATAACTCGTTGTGATTGATCTTGACAACAAAGGGAATCTTATGCGCATATTTTCTAGATACAGCGCCTAGCACGCCGAATGTTGATGCCACAACATTACAGCCACCCTCTATTGCCAGTTTGACAATATTCTCAGGATCAAAATAAATAGGGTTTGCAGCAAATGAAGCGCCAGCACTATGTTCGATGCCCTGATCTACCGGAAGAATGGAAAGATAGCCAGTTCCAGCTAACCTTCCGTGACCGAAAATATTTCCTAGACTCCTTAAGACCTGCGGATTTCTGTCAGTCAGTCCATATACATCATCAATAAAGGATGGAGAGGGTAAATGAAGCAGTTCTTTATTTACTGTCTTACTTTGATATTTTAACAAATCCTCAGATCCTAGGTGTTCAATCAATTTATTGATATTCATTTTATTACGTTTAAATCTTTATATACAAGCTATTATAATTATTGAACATGATGGCATTAGAATTGTTTCTGATAACAATGAATAATTTACCAACAATCGGTAAAAATATTTATTTAAATTTGGTCGAAATTTTAACCTATTTAATTGAAAACCAATCATGATGAACCTCTTAATAATCCTGATTAGCATCTTGGCCCTCTTAATCATTCTATATTTTATATATGTAGAGCATAATCTGCATTCAGAAAATAGAGAACGGTTAAAAATTTCCGAATTTGGCTATGAAGAAAAACAGGTCAGCTTAGAAAATGGAACTGTTCTTAATTATGGAGAGGGACCTGATAACGGCCCAGCACTGATGTTGATCCATGGTCAAGGGGTAGATTGGAAAAATTACGCAAAAGTACTTCCGGAATTATCGCAAGATTGGCATGTATTCGCTGTTGATTGTCACGGACATGGGAAATCTAGCCATGCAACACATAGTTACACCGCAGAAAAAATGGGCACAGATTTTATCTGGTTCATTGATCATGTCATAAAAGAACCTGTCTATCTATCAGGGCATTCCTCTGGAGGTCTTCTGGCAGCTTGGATTTCTGCAAATCATATTCGGATTCAAAGTACGGTCCTTGAAGACCCTCCCTTGTTTTCCACTGAGAAAGACCGTTGTCAGAAAACATTCGCCTGGCAAGACAGCTTTCGTATAGCTCATGAATTTCTTCAACAAACTGAAATAAAAGATTATTTAACCTTTTATCTTCCTCGAAGCTATTGGAAAAATAAGTTTAAAGGACTCTGGAAAATCATTATTTCAAAAGCCAACAAATTCCGAGCAAAGTATCCTAATCGAATATTCAGAATAGGTTTTATACCATTAACCATTAATAAGATCTGGGAATCGGCATCAGATAACCGGTATGATAAAAGATTTGCTGATAGTTTTTATGACTGTTCCTGGTTTGAAAACTTTGATCAGGCAGAAACTTTAAAAAAGATTTACTGTCCAACAAGATTAATTTTCACCAAGAACTCTAAGTGGAAGCAATATGATGAAAATGGCATCCTCATGGCTGCTATGTCAGATGAGGATGCCCATAAATCTGCAGGCTTAATCCCAGATTGCAAACTGATAACCGTCGATTCTGGTCATGGTTTTCATGATGAACATCCTGCAGAATTTATTAAGATCATAAAATCTATGCAAGGAATTTGACCTGCATTATAAATTAACCAGCATAGTTTTTCTCTCCTGGTTTCTGAAAACTTCAATATTCAATTTATTCATATACTGATCCCTCTTCAATACAAGTTGAAGGTCTTTCAGTTCCTTGATATCCACTGATTGACATCCAACAATTACATCAGATTTTTGAATCCCAGCTTTTGCCAATGGAGAATTTTCTTCAAGCTCTAAAACCAAAACTCCTTCCATCGTTGGTAAACCAGCAGCAGATTGTTCCCCTAAAGATTCAATGGATTTTAACTTAGCTCCTTTCCATTCAAAAACTGCACCTTTCGAAACATTACCTTCTTTATGAATTTCAGGGATATGAGGTGAATCCAAAAAACTTTTTAATCTGGTATTTCTTACTCCTACATCATTTAATTTCAATGGATGAAAATTCATGTTGCCAGAAATTAAATCAAATTTTCCGGTCGCTACATCTATGAATTTTATATCCACAACCGATGAATTAGCATCCACCGATTTGGCTTGGTCCGCTTGCAGGTCTTTTAAACTGGTATAATAGTTTTCATCAACCTTATCTCCCCAAAAGTTAACCTGTATATCTTGATGAGAATGCATCACAATATTATTTCTAAAAACGTCATGACTGTTTTTGAACCATACATGAGGATGAAACCCATTATTGATCATGATATTATTATAGACCGTTCTATAGAAACCTTCTCGCAATTTCAATCCACCACTAAGACAGAGGTTATTAAAGATTTCATAATTCGAAGAACCATCATCAAGGTCAATATCCCATCCATGATCACAACTAAATCTATTGTTACTGATGATCGTTGTTTCAATCGCATCCAATTTAACCCAGTTTGGATGGGCTTCCACAATTCGGTCCATCTCTTTTCTATCGGGATGCCAAAAACGATCTCTTCCCCAGGAGTTAAAAGCACCATGGTCGCTAGTTTCCAGAACGGTGTTGAATACATCGTTAAATGAAATCTGATGTCCTCCCCATGTTCCATCGCCTACATTAATCCCCGCTCTTGGGACATCATAAATACTGTTGTGCAGTACAGAGATTCTTGCTGACATCGAAATCTGTACCCCCGCAACTTGTTTTTCAATCAGTCCAATATTTCTGATCACATTATCGCTCGCTTCACAATCTGCTGTATAATTTTCTGTTTTTGGACCTGGAATGCTGTCTATTTCATTTTCAGGAACAAAATTCTCATATCTAAAGGAAGGACTTCGAACTGCCTGAGGATCCCCAACAAAATTTATAGCACCGCCGCCTATCCTTTCCATTAAATTCCCGCTCACTTTTACTCCTCTATTATAATTGCTCAAGAAAACGGCATTCCCACCCAGATCGATAAAATCAGAATTGGATACACTACAATTTTCTGCACCTTCAAAACGGACCGCAGCCTGCCTATAAATGGTCCAATCACTTCTCAATAATGGTTCTTCCGTTTTCATAAAGGTTGGATCTGTTTGCACAAAACGGATCCCGATTATATGTACCTCTCGAACTGGTTTTTCCATTGATCCTTTTATCGATATCAAGGATTCAAGCTGAGGAGCCTCAAAAACAAAACTATTTGGATCCTGATCTCCAAAATTTAAATATAGCGTTGAACTTGATTGATCTAAATACCATTCATTCAACGTATCCAATTCCTCGAATACATTTTCCACAAACCGATAAGTTTCATGCATTTTGCTAGGCCGATTATTTTGTAACCCACCTTCTAATTTTAATTCTCCATTTTCATCTTTACCTGTTACCAAATAATGAAATCCACCCCATCTACCTATATGTAAGGCATGCACAATCGCTCCCTTAGGATTCCTCCAACCTTTAACTCTTTCAGGGCTGATTGCGTCTTCCGCATAGCCATTGAAAGGGAGAATTTTAGGGTCATAATTGGGATATCTTGCTCGATTTAATAATTCTCCGCTTGCAAAAAGCCGTTGAAATTTTAAGCCTGTTGGCACCTTAGCTGTCCATAGGTTATTCTTGGATTTTGTCCACTTCAGATTCAGTTTATTTGCTCCTGAAAAAGTCACCTTCCTTTCATTAATGGCTTTTATCGTAATGCCATCAAAGTTTATTTCCAATGGTTTTGATAGATAATATTGACCATCGTTGATAAGCATTTCAACTAAATGATCTGGATGTGAACTTTTATATTTTCTAATTTGTTCCAAGGCATATTCAGCAGAAGCAAAGGATTTGTCCTTGGTTCTACCCTCGTTCTTATCAGAACCCTGTTTTGAAACAAAAAATGAAATGGTGTTTGGTTGTGCACTTGCCATAGGAATGATCAAGATCATTGTCATAGCAAGCCAAAGAACTTTTGAAAATAGTTTTAATGGAAAGTGCATTTGAGTGGTTTTGAGTTTAGAGTTGATTATTTCAATCCTCAATATAAGAAATATTCAGTTCAAATGGAGTGAAACTCTGACTTGATCAAAATAGAGGTTTTTAATTCAAGAAAATTTTCAGATTTAAGGAAGGCATTGTTTCCTCAGAAATCTCTGTTCCCAATAATCCTCAAACTGAACACTTTCCATGAAATAGTATTGGTAATTAAGCCATTATCTAGTGGCAAATTTGAAAAATCAATCAAACTTGTTACAAAAAAATATTCAAATAATTAACTTATTGATTTTTAATTAATTAATATTTTTACTGACCAACTCCGTGTTTTTTATCAAAACTTTAATAAACCCCAAAAAACTGAAAGACCAACGAGCTTTTAATAACAAAAGATTCAGTTTTAACTAATATAAACCCCATATTTTCCAACTTTTACCAAAAAGGATTATATTCTTTTATTTATTAATTGAATTATCAATTAGAGTATTATATTTTCTTAGAAAAATTACAATTTGTTTATAAATGTTAAAGTTTTTCTATATTTGACACAATCAATAATTATGAAATCAATAAGCCTTCACTTATTGAAAATGTTTAACAAATAGTATTACTAACAAAATTTATTTACGAACAACGAAGTATTATGAAACAAAGATTACTCAGCGTTATTCTGCTGTGCATGCTATTCGTAGGAGTAGCAAACGCACAACTAAGGCAGGTAAGCGGTAAAGTGACTTCGGCCTCGGATGGCAGCTCCCTAAGTGGAGTTTCAATCCGTGTTGATGGAACGAATACTGCAAGCCAGTCTGATGGTGATGGTAACTACACCATCGATGTATCTAGAGGAAATGCAACCCTTGTATTTTCTTACATTGGATATGCAACACAAAGAGTAGCAGTAGGCACCCAATCTACTGTAAATGTGCAATTAACCTCCTCCGACAACGAGCTTGAAGAAGTTATCGTAACGGCATTAGGGGTTAAGAGAGAAAAAAGAGAATTAGGCTATTCTGCTGAACAAGTAGATAGCAAAACCGTTAACAAAGCCAGTGCTGTAAACATCGCCAATGGTTTACAAGGTAAAGTTTCAGGGTTGAATGTAACGACCTACAATTCTGGCGTTTTTGAAGATGTCCGCATCAATTTGCGCGGTATCAGATCATTGACAGGTAACAACAACCCATTATTGGTTTTGAATGGTGTTCAGATGGATATCAAATATCTATCTTCCCTAAACCCGAATGATGTTGAAAATGTATCTGTGTTAAAAGGTGCTGCAGCAGCTGCCATCTACGGTCCTGATGCTCGTAACGGGGTTATTTTGGTCAATACCAAGAGCGGATCTGAAAAAACTGACATTAATGTAAGCCACTCCACCCAATGGCAAAACATCTCCTTCTTTCCAAAATTGCAAAAACAATTTGGACAGGGTGCAAATGATGTCATCGATCCAGTAGAAAACTGGTCTTGGGGACCAGCTTATGATGGACGAATTGCAGACATTGGCCCGCAACTTCCAGATGGTAGTCAACAGACTACTCCTTATGTAGGAACAGATGAACGCGAAAAATTCTACGATACTGGTGTTACCAACCAAACTAATGTATCTATTAACGCGAAAGACTTCTTCTTAAGTTTAGAAAACTCTGATATCAAAGGTATAGTACCGGGTGATAAAAACAGAAGAAACGGTATTCGCTTAAACGCAAAACGTGAATTTGGTATGTTCAGAGCAGGGGCTAACTTCAACTACTCGCAACAGAACTACAACACATTTAACCAATCAGGTCCTGAAGATTACTTCACAGCCCAAGGTACAGGTGGTAATGACGGTCTATTCAGCCAATTGATCAATACACCGGCGCATATTCCGCTTACCAAATACAAAGATTACAAAAACGATAAATTCGCGACTTACGAGAATTGGTTTACAAACTATGGATTAAATCCATATTTCACCATTGATAATTGGCGTACTTCTGGTAAAAAGCAGGATTTGATTACTAATATCGATCTTGGTTTCAAACCTTTCGATTGGTTAGACTTCACCTACCGTGCTAGTTTAACTTCAAGAGGAATTGCAGAACGCGATCTTACCGTAGGTAATAAGTCTACACCTTTCGGTGAATCTCGTGGCAAGACCCCGATTCCTTCTTCATTAGAAGAATATAGCTATAACCAAACTATCTTGACTTCTGAATTCTTTGCTAATGTCACTAAACAAATCAATGATGATTTCAAATTCAACGGTATCCTAGGAACCTTTGTAAGACAGAACGAATACAGAGCGACAACTGTTGGTGCAGGCAACCTTGTAATACCAGAACTATATAACATCAGCATAAGAACCGGAAACTTAACTGGAAACTCCGACGGCTATAAAACTAGATTGTTTTCTACCTACGGAAGTGCCGGTCTTAATTACAAAAATTGGGCTAATTTAGAATTCACAGGCCGTTGGGACAAAACTTCAACTTTAGCTCCAGGAAACAATTCATACTTCTACCCTGGGGTTAATGCTGCAGTAGTGGTTTCAGATGCTCTTGACATCACTTCTGATTTCTTTAATTATTTGAAAGTTAGAGGTGCTTGGACCAATACTGCCAATTCAGACATTAGCCCTTACTTCCTTGAGGCAACTTTCTCTCAAGCCAACGGATTCCCATTTGGTGTAGTTTCTGGTTTAACTGCTAACAATGAATCCTACAACTACAACCTTAAACCAGAGCGTATCAATACGACTGAAGCTGGTTTTGAAGCAGGATTCTGGAACAACAGATTAACTTTAGAAGCAACTTACTTCTTCTCAAAAAATACTGACCAAATCATCAGGGTGAGTACCTCAGAAGCTTCTGGTTATTCAAGAACAAATACCAATGCCGCTTCATTCAACAGTAAAGGCGTTGATTTTGACTTCAACTTATCTCCATTAATTAAATTTAACGATGGTGGTATCAACTTCAGAGGTAATTTCCTTTGGAATGATTCAGAAGTAACAAGCATCTATGAGGCTCAAGGATTGAACCAAACAGAACTTGCTATCGGTGGATATATTGCTGCAGGAAACTATGCAATCGTGGGTGAACCAGCTTTTGTTATGCGTGGTACCGACTACATTAGAGATGACCAAGGACGTATCATTGTAAGTGAAGCTGATGGTCGCCCTTTTCAATCATCAACCAATGTAAACTTTGGAAGAACCCTTCCAAAATGGATCATCGGATTGAACCCATCTGTAAACTACAAAAACTTCAACCTTTCAGCGTTATTTGAATACAAAGGTGGCCACGTAACTTCATTCTTTGGATTAGGTTCTGCAATGGCATGGACCGGTGTATCTGAAGCTACAGCTTACAACAACCGCGAGCCTTTTATCCTTCCTAACTCCGTGATTGAAGATCCGAACAATCCAGGTTCATATATACCTAACACCACTGCTAAAATTGGTGAAAACGAACCTATTTACAACTACTATACAGGAGAATTCGGAAATACTGCATCTAACTTTATTGTAAGTGCAAACCATTGGAGATTTAGGGAATTGGCATTATCGTATGATATCCCTGAAGCATGGCTTTCAGCAAGACAGAAAACCTTGAAAGGTCTTTCTATCGCACTTGTTGGAAGAAATTTAGCTTTATGGCTTCCTAAAGAAAACAAATTCATGGACCCTGATTTTGACAGCATGGCTTCTGATTATCCGAACGCTTATGGTAATGTCAATGACACATCAAACCCACCTGTTAGAAATTTTGGATTTACAATAAATGCTAGGTTCTAATTTAATAGAGAAGAAAATGAAACAAAAAATATTATTGGCAATACTAGCAACTTCTTTAGTATTGTCGGGTTGTAAAGATAGTTTCTTTGACATCAACACCAACCCAAACAGACCTACGATTGCCTCTGTCACCCCGCAATACATCTTACCGATGGTATTGAAGCAGACAGCAACAAGAATGGGAACTCAATACTCCTTTGCAGCATCTTGGACTGGTTATTATGGTCGTGGAGCTAATTATGGTCCAAGTCTACCTTTGGAAAACTACAGCATCACGCCTGCATTCCAGCAAACTCAATGGGCAAACAGTACCACCACTTGGTTTGATGTCTTAAACGACGCCGAATTAATGGCTCAAAAAGCGGAAGAAACCAATGAAACATTTTTCTTAGGTGTATCCAAGGTAATTAAGGCTATTGGTTTTATGTACCTTGTTGACATGTACAATAATGTTCCTTATAAAGACGCATTAAAAGGTGATGCGAATATTGCTCCTGCATACGAAAAGGGACAAGATATCTATGCAGATTTACTTGTTCAACTTGAGGAAGCCCGCCAAATTTTCAAGGCTAATCCCGAAATTTCAGATGCAACAGCGACAGCAGATGTCCTTTTTGGAGGCGATCTAACCATGTGGAGAAAGCTGGCAAATACCCAATCCCTTAAATTATTGATCCACCAATCAGAGTTTGCACAAAACCCTACTGCTGAAATAGCAAAAATTACGGCTGATGGCAGCGGATTTATTGAAGCCGGTAATTCAGCGAATTTAACCTTGAGCTTTGCCAATAACGATGGCCAAGTAAACCCTGTTTACATGGCTTATGTTGCAGACCAAAGTGGAATTGAAACTGATGCATTCAATAGAGTAAGCGCATATTTATTAGACAGATATGTATCTAACAATGATATCCGCCATCAATACCTTTTCGATAAGGCTGATGATCCTGCAGACCCTACCATTGAATATGTAGGCGCAATTTTCGGCGGACCTACCGTCCAAGGATTGTATTCCTCGAACCAATCTAGGGTAGTTGGCCCAGGCATCGTTTCTTCTGGTTCTGATCCAATGTGGTTCTTTACATCTGTGGAGAGCTTATTTCTTCAAGCTGAAGCAACTCAACGCGGATGGCTACCTGGAAACGCTAAGACAGCTTATGAAAACGCCGTATCGGAATCCTTTAAATGGCTAAATGTGACCAATGCTCAAGCTGAAGCAACTGATTTACTAGCCAATTCAGCAAATTGGGATAATGCATCCAACAAATTGGAATTGATCATCAATCAAAAATATCTATCACTTCCTAGTATCAACAACTTCGAAGCTTGGGTGGATTACAGAAGATTGGGATTCCCAACAGATGTACCTTTGTCTGCCAATCCTAATATTCAAGGACGTAAAATCCCTCTTCGTTTGATGTATCCTCAAAGTGAATTCAGTTACAACAATGCTAATGTAACTGCTCAGGGCGACATCAATCCACAGACCAGCAAAATTTTCTGGGACGTGAATTAATTAGTACAAGCAATCTGAGTTAATCAGATTAAGAGTATAAAAGAAGATCAGCAGTAACCAAATGGTTACTGCTGTTTTTTTGATTCTTAGGGCATGTCAATGCACGTTCCTCCCCTTCTTTACCCTTAGATTTTCCCTCTAAAAAGTCTGTTTTATCCCCGAATTAACTTACCTTTGGCAGATATTAAAAATTTAAGAATGAGCGACAACAAGATTATTCTTCCAGATCAGGCATCTCAAGAGCAAAAACATGTACAGGTGAGAAAAATGTTCAATTCCATTTCCGGGAATTACGACAAACTCAACAAGGTCATTACTTTTGGCATGGAAAAAGGTTGGAAGAAAAACGTCTATAATCTTGTCGCAGCAAAAAGCCCCAATAAGATCTTGGACATTGCAACCGGAACCGGCGACATGCTCCTGCTTTTCGCCAATAGCAAAGCCTCGGAAATTATCGGAACGGATATTTCAGAAGGTATGCTTGCCGTAGCGGAAGAAAAAGTAAAACAATTGGGCCTGGAAAACAGAATTAAACTGGATCAGCAAGACGCTGAGAACCTTGCCTTTCCAGACAATAATTTTGATGCCATCAGTATTACCTATGGGATCCGAAACTTTGAAAACCTTGACAAGTGCTTACAAGAAATCTATCGTGTAACAGCAGCAGGAGGTCAACTTATTGTCCTTGAAACCTCCGTACCTCAAAATTTCATCCTGAAGTCCGGCCATTTAATCTACACCAAATGGGTAATGCCATTATTGAGCCGTATGTTTAGCAAGGACAAAACCGCCTACAAGTACCTTTCAAAATCCGCATTAAACTTCCCTTATGGCGAAGCCCTAAAAAAACGCTTCGAACAAGCCGGATTCACCGACGTAAAGATATTGCCGCAATTTTTTGGCGCTTCAACAATTTACCAAGGAATAAAGAAATAAATCAGATATAAAAGCTTCAAAAAAAGGATAGTGTCACAAAACACTATCCTTTTTTTATTGTTTAAAATATCAAAATTTCTTAAATCAATTAAATCACACCCAAAATCCCATTTCCCAGTCTAAATACTAACTACTAACTACTAAATACTTATCTGCCATGCATACCCTACTACCCTTTATCTTGGTATTAATACTTCTGATCGTATTCTTAACCATTTTCGCCAATCAGCTCAAAATAGCCTATCCAATTCTTTTGGTTTTGGCAGGTTTGGCCATTAGCTTTGTTCCGGGTCTGCCCCTTTTAAAGATTGACCCAGACCTTATCTTCTTTGTCTTTCTACCGCCGCTCCTCTATGAAGCCGCTTGGGGTGTCTCCTTCAAGGAAATGAAAAAATGGTGGCGGATCATTGGAAGCTTTGCATTTTTGGTGGTATTCTTCACGGCATTTCTAGTTGCAATCATATCCAATCAGATTATCCCTGGATTCAGTTTGGCATTAGGTTTTGTCCTAGGGGGAATTGTCTCCCCTCCTGATGCCGTCAGCACAGGGGCAATCACCAAATTCGTCAAAATCCCCAAATCTACAACTGCCATTCTAGAAGGCGAAAGCCTTTTGAACGACGCATCCTCATTAATAATCTTCCGTTTTGCTTTGGTAGCAGTAGGAACGGGACAATTTATTTGGCAGGAAGCAGGAACACAATTCCTTTGGATGCTGTTTGGAGGAGTTGGGATTGGTCTTCTGGTGGCTCAGGTCTTTATTTGGATACATAAACATCTGCGCACTGAAGCAGCTTCTGATATTGCCCTGAGCCTGATCAGCCCCTATTTCATGTATTGGCTTGCGGAGCAGGCCCATTGTTCAGGGGTGCTGGCGGTTGTTGCCGGAGGTCTTTACATGTCCTCACAAAGGCTCAAGTACTTGGCAGCAAGTAGCAGGATCAAGGGTGCTTCCGTATGGGAAAGCTTTGTCTTTTTACTGAATGGCATGGTCTTTTTATTAATTGGACTGGACCTCCCCGAAATAGTGGCCGGAATCCGGTCTCATGGCACTCCTTTGGGAACAGCGATTGGTTATGCAGTCATCATCACCCTCGTATTAATTGCTGCCCGGATGATCTCTGCTTTTGCAGCCATGATAGCTACCATCGTTTTTAGACCTCAGATTGCCCATCAACAACAATTTAGTACCCGAAGATGGTACACACCGCTATTGATGGGCTGGACCGGTATGCGCGGCGTGGTCTCCCTAGCTGCGGCATTGGCCATCCCTTTAACACTCCCTAATGGCGAAGCATTCCCACATCGAAATCTTATTTTGTTTATCACCTTTGTCGCCATCCTATTGACCTTGGTCATACAAGGGCTAACCCTGCCTTATTTGATCGCTAAAACACAACCCTTCAAAGGCTATAAAAATGAAGAAGAAATGGAGGAGGAAAATAGGCGGAACATGAAGCTCGGACTAAAATCCCATGTCTATAACTTCGTCAAGGATAAATATGAAAACCATCACCAAGGCGATGCAGCTGTTGAAAGGATCTTGAAATACTGGGAAGATCAATCCAAAGTTCAAGAACACAGTTGGATGAATGGAGTAAGCATGCAGACCTTACTGGAAATCTTTGCCGAACAAAGGATATATTTGACCAACTTAAATAAAGATGAAAAGTATGATGAGGAATTGATTCGTCAGCAGATCTATCAAATTGACCTTGAAGAAGAAAGAATCATCTTGGTTTTCAAAAGCCATTTGCCATAATAAAAATAACAAAACAGCGCTTAAAGCGTTAATTAGGAAACAATAAATCAAACTTATGCCGACATTGGAACAAAGAATTGAAGAACTGAACAGACAATTTGGATTTAGGGAACATCCCGAAGACTTTAACTTTGAACTGAACCCTGAACGCATTGCTTATAAAAATGAAGCCTTAAGAACCAAAAATAGGGACTTATACGCTTCTTACCTAGCCGATAATCACTCAAGGGAAATGGATCGGGAATTAGCAGATTTTGACCAAAAAGCCAATAACTTAATACAGGTTAGCAAAGATGAGGCAGAACAGCTTTTTGCAGACAACAAAATCAACATGCTAAAAAGTGACATAAGCTTCAAGGACCCTGACGCTATTTTCCAGATGAAAAAAGTAAATGAAGAAGACCTCAATTGGCATTTAGAAGGCCATGAAACAGACCTACTGAATGGTAACTCCAGACCTTATGAAGCACTGGAAGGCAAAAGCAATATCTGGCTTTTAAAATAACCCCACCCTACCTTTCCCTATTAAAATACACGCTTGACAAATAAAATCTGCAACTACTTAGTAGTTGCAGAACTTACCTTTGTTACAAAATAAAATAATTCCAAAAAATTGTTTTCAACCCTACAATTCCTTAAAAACCACGATAATATCCTAATAAACCAAATAAAGCTTACTACATAAAAGTTAATTTTATTAACATAAATATATGTTGAAAATACATTTACTTATTTATTTAAACAATACAATATATTTTCGCTCACATTTTTAATTATTTAGTTAATAAACACACAATAACTATTTCTTTGTAAACAAAAAACATGGACTACAGAACTAACAAAAAGAAAGTTTATGTCAAGCCTATTATCCTCATCGAAGAATTCGAATTAGAGGAAGGGATTGCAGTCGGATCTTATAACATTAAGACAGGAGGACCTTCAAATGAACCAAAAGTAGAAGATTGGGACATGAATACCGATGGTAAATTCAAGAATTTTGACCTATAGGTTATTTCTAAAAACCATTAAGAACAAAGCCAAAATTAAACCAATACTTAATTTAACATGACAACAGTTAATAAGACCTATTTATTTCATGCTATTTTCCTGATTTTTATCTTAACTATACTAGCTTGCAAAAAGCATACTGGAGAAACAGAGAAACCGAACCCTACCAAGGAAAATTCACTTCATTTTAGAATTCAAGGTGTGCAAGACGTCAGCGAACCTGAATTGAATCATGACAATATAAAAGCTTCAAAAAGCGGTCCCGCAAGGAGGCGAAAGATTGCCGCTGAAAGTGAAATCGTGAGCTTAGATGGCATTGATGCCATCATGACGGTAACGGAAGATGCACCTAGCCAATACCCAGATAAGCTTGAAAAGAAATCATATACGGTAAAGAACAATCAGTCCAGAACTTCCGGCAATGGAAATTTGGCCCGAGCAATCTCTCAACTGAAAAATGGAGTGCGTTATAAAATTGTGCTATATAAAGCTGATTCAAATGGCAAACCAATCGAATTTGTTGACCAAGCTGATGGTCAGGTAGGCGGTACTGATGTTTCCATTGAAGCTTACAGAAACACGAATTATCGATGGTATGCATATTCTTACAACAACAACAGTCCTTTAGAGGTATTTGTAGCAAATCAAACCAGCCTTCCCGTTAAACCATCTGGAAACAATAATTTGCTGAGACAGGATTTCGCTTATGCAACAGGCATAATAAGGACAGGAAATGTCATTGGTGGCAACAGTAGTATCAATAATATTGTACTGACCAGAAAAACAGCTCAGATAATATTGGAGATCAATTCAAGAGGGATGTTTGGAGCAGTAAGTTATGCCAGTCCTCGATTTAAAGACAACTCTGGTCTTGCCAAAGCTGACTTTAGGCTAATCGATAGCAGTTACCAAAGCCCCAGTAATATGATCAATGCCTTCAATGTCTATAACCATCATGGATCCGGTTATTCCGTACCGGAGGGAACTGATTCTGTTCCAGAAGCAGATTGGAAAAGAAGGTACACCTTTTATACCGTTGCTAATGGATCGGCGCCGGTTAACCTAGTCGTATCCTTGGACACTTTAAGAATATCAAGTGAACGGATTTCTGAATTCGATGGAACTTCATACTTTGTTGAAAGAAATTTCTTTGGCCGGAATTTCATTTTTCCCAATTTCACCCCTCAAGCTGGAAAAAGCTATTTTATTTCAATAAAACTGGTGGAATCTGCTATTCCTATTGGTAATACCATGTGGGCAAGAGCAAATGTATATCGAAATGCTAAAGGACCTAGACTCCCAGGGAATTTTTGGGAATACAGATTCCGATATGACAACCCTTTGTACATTTCAACAAGTGTTGTTCCACCAATGACTGAAATGTTTACCAATGACATTTACAGTATTGGCGGCAAAAATATCTGTGAAAGGATTTACCCTGAAGGTGTATGGGATCTTCCTACTAGAGAGGATTTCAATGAATTAGATAGGTATTCAAATAAAGAAATCATACGAGAACCAGGAAATTGGTACTTAAGGTTTATCCCATATAACTCAGTCCCCTTATCCATTGGATATGTTGATGGATATTTAAATTTAGTCCCTATTGGCTACAAAAGAACCAGTACTGAAGATTTCAGCCAATATTTCCCCAGTAGTAGTCGATTCAGGGAAACCAAAGGATATTGGCGAACAACGGACCCTTCAGTATTTGCTCGCGTCAACTTCAGCATAAATTCCAACGATTATATCAATACAGGAACATATACGGCAACCTGGAATGCCTGTATCCGATGTATTAGAAAAAAAGGTTAATCGCCGATTTTCTCCAAGAATATTCGATCGAGCTCAAATTCATTACCTTTCTCACCTAGTTTCCGGACATGAAAGGTAATGGAATTGGTTTGTTTCGTAATCTTAATAGTTCCCATTGCTACTTTCTCATTCAATTTCTCTTGGGCAGCATTGCTGGATTTCCAATCTGAAATCAATTTTTGCCTTTGCCAAATCGCGAATTCAGCACCATTATCCTTCTCAAAATAGGAAATCGACAATTTATACTCGCCTTCTGGAACATCATTGAGCATAACTCGAACAGTATGATGCCCATCAGAACGCATTCGTAATCCACGGTCTTGCTTGACTTCTGCCCCAACACCAAGTGTTACTTCCATCAACTGGGGGAAATACTCATGAACCGTTGGCAAATAAACTTGACGAAGCTCATCTGTAGGCTCAATTTTAGAAGGCAAAGGTTGGGCGCCATAATACATGGCGATCGATGTGTAGTCAACCGGAAATTCATTACCCTCTGGCCCATGCTCGATAACATGGTCAATTTCCTTTTCAAATGGCATTTTATCCGTCATGAAAAAACGATATGCCCCTGTCCTTCCCATTGGCAAACTATAATCCAATGATCCATGTATGGGTAAACTTATCCCACGGTCCCATCTGTCCAACAATGCATACCAGCCTCCATTATAATAATCTTCCGAACCTGTTCCATGCAACCTTTGTTTCCCATCGATATGGGTGACATCATCGCCCTCGAAGAACAAGGTCATACCCGGCCGTAAGCCTTGTGCCAAATGAATGGTACCTACATAATGACCCTTGCCATTCGTTTTTAAAAATTCATAATATTTACCTGTCTCAGGCTTTTCCCTTCGCCATACTGCATAAAACTTCCCTTCGTTCTTCTTATCTCTTGCCTCATCTGTATAGTAAACCTTAGTTTTGATTGATATGGGAGCTTGTTCCAGATTACCTCTTTTTTTATAGATCATTTTCAGTTCAGCAGATCGGTCAAAAGGCATCGGCATATAGCTATAGTTCAGATTTCCCTTGCTCCCCATTAATAGACCCCGCATAGCTTTTTTGCCATAGGCGTATCCAAAGTAATCGGCAACCGGAGCATAAACAGCTTCAACCTTTTCATCATCCCATTTTGCAGAGAATATAATATCCTTTTCCATCCCTTCAAACGATGTTCCTGCATCTACTTCAAGCCCTACAATCCTTCCTCCCTTATTTGCTTTATAAAAGTCGAGCTCTTCGCCTGGGTTGATTACAAATGTCTTTTCTATGGCCTGAATACCCGCTGACTTACCTTTAGCAAATCCATTGGCACTAGGAGCCATATCCGTATAAATTTTACTTAGCTCTTCAATCTTGGCCTTTTCTATTGGCGAAAAGTTTCCAGTATAGGATTCAACTTTTCTATCAGGAATTTGCCTATTCTGGATCTGTAAGAACAGGATTTTCTCGCCTTCAAAAACAATTTTCAAAGACTTCTTATAGGGAATGGGAAGATAGGTGAAATAGCCCCCGACCTCATTTCCAGAAATTCCCTTCACAAATGGAAAAACATGCCCTGAAAACAGATCTGAAAAACGAATCCTCAATCTAGCTTCTTTTTCACCATCAAAATAGAAGGACAGGGTATCATCGGTTGGGGTCGGTGTCCAAATTCGATTGACAACGCCAGATCCCTTAAAATCTGCAATGACCAAATGATTTCCTTCCTTACGGATAAAAGAATAAGCCCCTCCAAATCCATCATCATTTTTCCCTGTCCGATCATAACTTGATATTTGTTCTATATATTCACCGGTCCTATAGGATGGAAGTAAATCTGGACGGATTAAATTATCCAACTCCTCAATATAACTATACGGCGTTTTTTGCGAAAATGCCGGATGAATGTTCAAAACAATAAAAGTAATGGCCAAAATTGAAAGGTACAAAGCTCTTTTCATGGTAATGGATTTAGAATTTAAACTACTGTTTACTAATATATTAAACGTTTAAGCTATTCTAAGATAAAGAAAAATGATAAAATTAGACCCTCTTTCCAGAATAGTTAATCGTCAATATTTTAATTAATGGTGCAGTATCTGAATACAAAAACGCCATTTTACTTTTTTTGATAGAATGGCGTTTTTATATGTTTTAATATGTTAAGGATAGCTCAGTAAATACTGCCTTTTCATTGGAGCCACCTTTGACTTGCAAGCCCGGTCTTGGACTACGGTCCCAAGGCGCAAGTTCCTTCAGGTTAAAGCTGCTTGCATCGTTTATTTCCATAACTTTCCAATTTCCTTCCTGAACCGAGAAGGATGCCGTACAGCTTAGATCATCTTTTGTTTGAAGCCTGAGGGAAATTTCTTTCGCATTTCCTGGAATTTCTTGGCTAGAAAGGATCTTGTACTCTTCCCCACTTACCTGCCACACTATAACTTTCTTTCCTTGAACTGATAGACCAAGAGCACGATCTTTATCTCCATAGATCACTACTCCTTTCAAAAGTTCTTGACCTGACTTCAATAAATCCAATTTGGCTGTTAGATCGTATTTCTTGCTTGCAGGCCTCCAAGTTAATACAGACCCAACTTCATTAGCTTTTATCTCTCCCGGAGAAAGTTGCAAGCCCATTAAATTCAATTCTATTTTAGGAATCGAATTCCTGAAATCCCATTGCCCAAATAAAGCTGATCGTTTAATATTCTTGAAATCCAAACTGAAACTTGATGCTGCATCCTCAGTATCATTTTTTATGAAATCAAAGACTGGTTTATTTTGATCTGACCATTCCAATTTCGCCAATAACCCTTGCCTTCCAGTAAAGACCGTCCCATCTTGGCTATAACCATGAAATAGGTAATAATAATCTCCTTTTTTATCAGTTACAAAAGTACCATGCCCCATGCATTTCCATCTTTCGTTGCTTCCTAATAGCACAGACTCACCTACATCTTCATATGGTCCTCTAATAGTTTTTGAACGAACCGCCTGTACATGGTAATCACATCCTGGACCGCAACATGCACCTGCAGAATAAAACATATAGTAATACCCATCTTTCTTGATAAAGCTCTGCCCCTCTATGCCAATTTTTGCCGTATCTTGTAATATAGAAAAGGGTTCCCCTTCAAGCTTCATACCATCCGCTGAAAGTTTACTGCCCAGTAACTCTATAGGTCGCTTATCAAGGCCATAGGCTTTCCAGGTCATGTATAGATCCTTGCCATCCCTGACAACAAATGCATCGATTGACTCAGTTCCATAATCTACAACAATCCCTTGATCGACAAAACCTCGATCTGGAAACTTTGAAGTTGCCACTCCAATACAGGAAACTCCATCGGTCTTACGCTTTGCGGAGTAATACACGTAGTAAGTTCCATTCTGATAAAAGTATTCCGGCGCCCAGAAGGAAGAGGCAATCCAGTCAGGAGTTTTTTCAAAAATAAACCCCACCTGTTTCCAGTCCCTTAAATCTGTCGAAGTATAAATGGGCAAATGGGGAGCCCATTCACTGGAGGTTCCCACTGCATAATATTTTCCATTGGCTGATATGACGCTAGGGTCTGCAAAATCACCGATTATTCTTGCCTGGTTCTGTGCCCTTAAAGACGAAGAAAAGAAAACAGCAACAATCAGGAAAATACCTCCTAATATTCTTTGAAAAGTTAGTTCGTAATTCATAAGGTTTGTATTGATTAACTGCAAAATAGCAAATAATTCAAAGCCAATCAAGGTTTAGCTAAATTGTTTAAGCCATCTAGATATGAATACTATGAAAGATTTGTATCGGACAGGGTTTCCGCATCAAAACTGCAGCTTGCGGTACCTCCGTAATCCTTTTTTTACATCCTAAGTACAATTATTAACCTAAAAATTGGTTTATTTATAAAACACATAAAAATCATGCTAAGTAAAATCATCAAGGAAGAAACTAAAGGGTCTCACCAAAGGCTGGAAGCCAAAATGGTTAGAATAATCAAAAAAATAAAAACAGATGCTGAATATGCGACCTTTTTGAAAAGTTTCTATGCTTATTTCAATGCTGTCGAACAAGAAACTGGAAAATTCATCAACACCGAAATATTACCGGACAAAGCCTTGCGCAGAGACTCATCCTATATTCTAGCAGATATCCAAACCCTTGGGTTCGATTTAAGCAGTCTACCTCCTGCAGAAGCACCAAAAGTTGAAAATACGCTGCAGGCATTAAGTTCATTCTACGTATTAGAAGGATCCATCATGGGCGGCCCATATATCGTTCAAATGTTAAAGAAAAATGGTATCACGAATGGCTTTTCATTTTTTGAGGGCTATGGGGATCAAAGTGAAGAAATGTGGAAAAAATATACCGATGTATTGAACAAATTTGCTTCAGACCCTGCTCAAGAAAAGTCAGCAATTGATATTGCCAACCAAACATTTGATAATTTTGAAGAAGTTTTTATGGCTGAAATAGTTAAATAGCGAATTAAATAGAACAGTCCTAGAACAGGTATTTTTTGGTATATTTATTTTTACATCTTTATCCTCTAACCATGTAAACAATTTACCAATGGAACTCTTCACAACATTAAAAAGAGAAGACCTCAAAAGACTATTCGATAATTTTTATCAGTATAGAGATAAAGTCTTACAATTTAGGGACTACACAAAGCAAGTCTTTGAAGTCCCTAAAGCTGACCCTGATACTTTCAGAAAAGTTTCGGGATTTTTTGCTGACAAAAACCATGTCTATCGAGAATGCCTTCAAGATGATTCCCCTGTAAATACCATTGTTAATGCTTATGGGCACCGAATGAATAACCCCGAGGCAAAATGGCAGATTGTAATAGTGGATGGCCTAGACGGCAAGTCCTTTAATTATATCCAAGATAAATACGACACTGTTTATTGGAAAGATAAAAACGGAATATACATCAGAAAAAATGGCGACCTGAAAGCACTAGAAAATGTGGATCCCAAATCCTTTCAATACCTCAATTTTCTTTATGGAAAGGACGATCAACATATATATTATGAAGACCAAATCCTTCCAATAGACGTCAATGATTATTCCCTGGATCAATGAGGATTTATTAAAGATCGATTCCGAATTTTCCATTACGATTTCGAGATTGGATTGGACCCCCAAACCTTTCAAGTGGAATATTACAACCTCATCAAACAACCCATCATATTATTGGACAAAAATGGAAAATATGAATACACACGATCCATCCAAAATGATTCAAAAATTATAAAGCAGGAAAGTTAATCGACTAAGTCCAATAGAATGGCTAAATTCGCAACTCTATAAACAATGCAAAAAAATGAGTGATCCAAATTCTAGAAGCAACATCAAACCAGGTATCTTGGTTAATATCATCCTGAAAAAAGACCAAAGATCTGGAAATCTCACCGAAGGAATTGTGAAAGACATCCTTACTTCTGCTCCTTATCATAGCCGTGGAATCAAAGTTAGGCTCACTGATGGTCAGATTGGTAGAGTCGCTGAAATTATCGACGAGGACTAAATAGCGCTTTCTAACAACAACGTGACAATTAAATTCGTTTAGCCAACTTTTATTGGTTATGTTTGCCTCTTTTTGGCGCAAAGACCGGTGATTTATTTATTCTCGCCAGCCTTTCCTATAGAATAAAGAGCATCATGATCGCAGATTTAGAAGATAAACAGATAAAAGAAATCTACAGAACCTCTATTATCCAACAGACCGCTTATTGGTCTGAAGTCAAGAAAATGCAAGGGGTTCAAAGCGTAGCCTATAACTTTAAGGTAAAGTCATCCGATTTGTTCAATCATCCAGCTGATGACACCTATATCATTGGCGACCTGCTGATCATCATTCAGCACCTTGATGCCGATCACTGTATTGCCTATGTTCCTTATGGCCCTGAAATTGAACCAGAAGCAGAAAACCAAGGCTATTTCCTGGAACAACTTTCCGAAAGCCTCAGGAGTTATCTTCCCCCATCCTGTATCATGATCCGTTATGACCTATCATGGGAATCCTTATGGGCAAAAGAAGATGATTGCTATGACATTCATGGAAACTGGATCGGTGTTCCAGAAAAAAGAATTCAAGAACTAAGGTTTAACTTCAATACCGAAAATTGGAATCTTCGAAAAGCGAATACAGACATTCTCCCTTCCAATACGATCTTCATGGATCTCAAAAAAAATGAAGAAGATATCTTGGCAAACATGAAGTCCAAGACCCGTTATAACATCAATCTCTCAAAAAGAAAAGGGGTACAAATCCGATCCTTAGGCATAGAAAACCTAGATGTTTGGTATGAACTCTATCGCCAAACAGCGCAGAGAAACAATTTCTTCCTGCACGATATCAACTATTTTAAAGTGGTTTTAAGTGCTCGGGCAAATGATACCCAATCACCTGCGCAGGTCTTTCTGTTGGTAGCTGAAGTGGATGAACAACCTCTTGCAGCCATGTTTTTAGTCCTTGCAGGCAATAGAGGAACTTACCTCTATGGCGCTTCTGCTACCGAAAACAGAAATTATATGGCCACTTATGCTCTACAATGGAAAGCAATGCAATTAGCTAAGGAAAATGGCTGTACGGAATATGATTTCTTTGGAATATCACCACAAGCGGATGAATCACATCCTATGTATGGATTATATCGATTCAAATCAGGATTTGGTGGACAAGTGTATCACCGTATGGGTTGTTGGGACTACCCTCTGAATAAAGAGAAATACAACTATTATGCATCCATGGAATTTCAAAACCAAAGCTATCACCTTAACTAAAAAAATAAAATTGGCAGCCCAATGAAGGACTGCCAATCTCATTTTAATTATACCATCAATTATCTAAATACAAATCTTTTTACTTTAACGTCTTTTTTAACATCTCGGTTGGCATAAATCCATTGCTTCAAGATATCAAGCAACAAACCTAAGTATTTGATCAGTATCATGACCTTCCCTGGAAACTTGATCGATGATGATCTGACCATCAATAGGATCTGGGACAATGCTTCTAAAATTAATTTCATTCATTTTCCAATTTTGCTCTGAGGATTAATCATAATTAAATTCCTTCAAGCGGTTAACAATTTTGATTCTTCCCGACCCCATCCTTATCTTTTCTACTAAAACGGGATACCAAGTTTTATAGGCCAAGGCAGATTGAACAACCATAAAATCTTGACCTTCCTTCCTGAAATAACTTCCCATCAACGGACAGTCTTTTGTATCGCTATGGTAATTGCCGATATGGAAAAACACAAGTGAAAAGTCAGGAATCTTTCGGATCTCCAGCATCCCTTGATGACGTCTGCCAAATTTAGGCGCATATTGACTGTTCATTCCTGCTGTGCTATTTAGCTCAAGTGGATAATTCCCCTCAGGGATACAGGTTTTTCCAAAAACTTTTGATGACCTGATCTTATCCTCCAATATATAACAAGCAAACAAACCGTCGATATAGAGATGGGATAAAGTACTGTTTTCAGCACTGTACACGCGGACCAACTCGATCATTAGACAATAAATTCATTTACAAATTGACTTTCCGAAATCCTTCTGGTTTTTTTATCAATGGAATATACCCACATGGCCAATTTATCGCCTTTCTCAAATAGTTTCAATGGAACTTCTCCAGTTAATGTTTTTCGAGTCCCTAATTCCAGGTGATGGAAATGCTTTTTTTTCTCATTATAAATGACCCCTCTAACCTCAACTTCCGATAATGGGACCAAATACTTCGACTCTGAAGCCCATTTCAGCAAAATAGAGCTATCTGTCTGGCTTGCACTTAAATCAATGATCTGTTCTACAGTCCCTTTGCTGATAATAATTTTTGAATAATCCAATTTGATTTCTGGTAAATTTCCTTGTACAGCATTCCTTAAAATATGACTGGTCAAAAGGTTGGCCGATGTCATGTGCCTAATTTTTTCATCCTCATAATTTTCCTTCAAAAATTCGCGCAATGGATTTACAAAAGCCATCACTAAGCTAAATTTAGCTTGTTGGTTCAACATCTTTTCGGTAGGTACTCGTTTGATCTTTTTTGGAATTGAGCGGATATATTGTATCCCTCTCCAACTTCCACCAACTACTGAACCTACCTTTCCTGAAAAACTCCCTAAAATTCCGTTTGAAATAATTGCCATTTCTTTTAATTTTTAAAATTTAACCATTCGATTGCATGCAATACTGTTTTGATATCGACAGCTAAACTCTAGTTTTATTTGCCCATTAAAACATGTTGACACAGTTTGGCACAGTTTGAATCAATTTGAAACGATATGGAACAGCAAACAACTCAATGACAGGAACCTAAAAAAACAAAGCTTCAATTTTGTTTAGTATAAATTTCTATATTAGTCTTAACTAATTAACATTTATGGACATCCAAGTTTCCCAAGCTTTTCAATCCCGGGTCAAAAAAACTCTTTTTTCAATTTTGGTATTTATTTTAGTCTATTGCATCCTTTTGCTAACCGCAATAGCGATCACGGCTTCTTTCTCTTATTTCGGAATCTGGGCGATTGTGAATTATCCAAATTTCTTGACGATCACTTTAGGATTAGGTTTGATTGCAGCAGGGTTTATGATCTTGTTTTTCTTGATCAAATTTATTTTCGGAACGAATAAGACCGACACCAGTGAGTTCATCGAAGTCACCCAAGAAGAACAACCTGAATTGTTCGCCATGATCCATGATTTAGTAAATGAAATAAAAACTGACTTCCCAAAAAAAGTATTTTTAACCTACAACGTTAATGCTTCCGTATTCTATAATTCTAGCTTTTGGAGTATGTTTTTCCCGGTTAGAAAAAACCTTCAGATTGGGGTTGGATTAATAAATTCATTGACAAACCAAGAATTGAGGGCCATCCTAGCCCATGAATTCGGTCATTTTTCGCAACGAAGCATGAAAGTCGGTAGCTATGTATATAATGTGAACAATGTTATTTTCAACATGCTCTACAACAATGAATCCTTGAGAAAGATGCATGAAAAAATTGCTGGACTGAGCTCCTATCTTGCCTTACCATTATATATTTCCGTTTTCTCCATAAATGGCATCCAAAAGATCCTCCAAAAACTTTATGAATATATCAACATTAATTATCTGGCCCTTTCCAGAGAAATGGAATTTCATGCTGATGAAATTGCAGCCAATGTGGCTGGATCAAAAGCCATGTCAGATAGTTTACAAAGATTGAGCTTCGCAAACCATTCCCTAGAAAGTGTCATCTCTTTTTATGAAAAGAACCATAACCAAAACTGGTTGCCAAAAGACATCTATGAAAACCAGCATGCAGTTAATTTATTTCTTGCTAAAAAGAACAAATATGAAATCAACAATGGCTTCCCTTTGGTGCCCTTGGATGCTGAATCAAAATACAATAAATCAAAATTGAATATAGAAAACCAATGGCAGTCGCATCCATCGACCCAAGACCGCATACAGGCCATTGCAAAAATGAATATTCAGGTTGATTACGCTAATCAATCCCCTGCTATCGAGATGCTCAGGAATAAGGACAACCTATTTCAAAAAATAAAAAACCATCTATTTGTCAACCTCAATCACCAAGGCCCCATTAAACAGTTAGATACTCCAGAATTCCAACTAAACTTTGTGAAGGATTTTGAAAAAAATGATTTTGATGAAATGTATAATGACTTTTATTTCTTCATCAATCCAATAATTGAAGATTTCTCAAAGCTGGATTATCATGCTGAGCCAATCCCAATCGCTGAACTGTTTTCCGATCAAAATCGAGATCTATCATTTGATCTTAATTCCTTATTGAATGATAAACAGACCTTAACTGATATCAAAAACAAAACCTATAAGATCAAATCTTTTGATTATGATGGGGTAAAATATAAAAGCTCCGATGCCAATCAAATCCTGAAATCCGTAGAAATTGAAATTCAAGCTAAACAGGCACAGATAAATGAAATAATCAAAAGATCATTTGAAACCTTTTATAGCCTTGCGGATAGCGATTTGACAAAAAGCCAATTAAAGAAGAGTTATGAGCTGATGAAGGATATGGAAGCAAGCTTTGAGAATCGTATCCAATTCTATTATGACCTGACCCAAAGATATGCTTTTGTTTATGACCAGGTTGAGTATTCTGATATTATCAGTCAATTTATGAAAAACAAATCCCTAGAAACGAAATTAAAGACCGAAATCTCAACGCTCCTGAGCAATTCAGTTTTGACCGGAGAACTCGCAAAGGATATATTGGATGATTTGACCGGGTTTATCAATAAAGACTTGGTATATTTTGAAGGAACAACCTATCATGACGACAACTTGAATCTGTTATTCACGGCTATCCATCAATACTACTACATGACCTTTAGGGCTTACTTCCTCCATAAGTACAACCTTCTTAATTTACAAAAGGACATCTACAGTAGATCATAAAAAAAGAGTGACTGATGCAGTCACTCTTTCTACTTTTCATCCAAATATGATTATTCGTAACCTGGATTCTGTTTTAAGTTATTATTACCTGCAATAGCTTCATTCGGAACAGGAAATCTGTTTAAATGGGCAGAATTACTGGCCACATGATCCCACCATTTCTCCGTAGTAAAGGCTTTCCAGCGTACTAAATCGGTCCTTCTTCTTCCCTCACCCAGGAACTCAATACTCCACTCATCCAGCAAGCGGTATTTGTCAAGGTTAGCAACAGTCACCGGATTAGGGTCTTTTCCACCTTCAAAATTACGCTTACGCACTTGGTTGATCAGATTTGCCGCTTCTGCAGCATTCCCTGCACGGAAATTACACTCGGCAAGCATGTAATAGACCTCTGCCAAACGAATGATAGGCATATCTGCGCCCCATCTCAAGCTATTGTCGTTCAGATTTGGAATCGGAACTTTAACCAATCGAACACCCGTATTTTCTTCTCCCTCCGACATTTTGGATGGTAATTGACTGACATTCGAATATTTCTTGCCTGCTCCTACTTCCGTAAACCTCCCTACCTGATCCACAAAGTTCAATGGTTTATCCTTATACTCCTCTCCTCCAACTATTGCTTTTCCATCTGGAGTTAGGTGTGGACCAATGATAAACATACCTTCATAATTTCCACTTCCATTGTATTTGTATGGCTTCTTTCTGAAATCGCCAGCTGCATACTTCTCATATGGAGCACCTAATTTGAAGTCTGTGGTATACAGACTTCCGTCTGGCTTGCGCGATGGTGTCAAGTGGGCACCATTGTTCGCCCCCATATCTTGGTTGAAATATTGACGGGTGTTATAATGATAAAAATCAGCATAGAACCAATTATATTCCAGTTTTTTGAATTCCGATGGCATAGACCATAAAATTTCTGGCGATTTATCATTGGTAAAAGTATGCGGACCATTCCATTGCGTATCTAAGGAATAACTGCCATATTGATTATTGATGATGGCCTGAGCCAAGGTTTTCGCCTCATTGTACATCGGTTTATTGATATACGACTCCGCATTGAAATAAAGCTGAGCCAGCATAGCTGCAACCGCTCCCTTGGTAATGGCACCGTCTTCCTGCTCACCTGCCTTTTTAGCTGGAATGTTTTCCAAAGCTGCTTTCAACAATTTTTCAATATGGTTGAACAGTTCCACATCTGTATTCCTTGGTAATGCCTCGCCTTCAAGTGATTCGAAAATTGGCATCCCCCCGAAATAATCCAAACCCCGTAAATAGAAATACGCAATCAAGGCATCCAATTGACTTAAATGCGATGCTTTAATTTCATCGGTCAATGCAAATTGCGTATAATCTAATTTCTCTAAATCGCTTTTCGCATCCAATGCCAAAGCTACACCCATGAGCGTGCCTCTCCAGCTACCCCAAATCCATCCATCATCCGGTGTCCAACGGTGGTAGTGAAATCTTTCATTCTCACCCCCATTATACCAGTGCCTACCTTTGGTGGTAATGGCAAAATTATCTGCTGTATATTCTTGCAAGCGCCAACGGTCTTCCCCCATATACCATTTAGCATGGGTAAACGGGCGGAATAAGGCCGCTTGAATATCTTTCTCACTCTTAAAAAAGGTCTCTGGTGTTACCGAGCTGTAAAACTCTTGATCAAGCTTGGTACAACTGTTTGTTGTCAACAAACCAAAACCTGCACATAGAAATATTATATATTTTTTCATGGTCGTTTTCATTAAAAATTAAGTTGTAAGCCCATCATAAAGGTTCTTGTCTTTGGATAAACATTCCTTTCCTCAAAACCTGGATCCAATCCATTGATGTTCACCTCAGGATCCAATCCGCTGTATTTGGTGAATACAAAAAGATCTCTTCCTGTTGCATAAACTCTCAGGCTCTTAAATGGCTTTATCATTTCCCTGTTGAACGTTTAACCAATATTGATTGCATCAACCTTCAAGAAAGTCCCTTTTTCCAACCAGTAATCAGATAGTTCTTTTTCTCCCTTGATATCCTTATGTTTTTCATAAGCCTCATCCAATACATTCTGTCCTTTTACATTTGGTAAGCTGTAATACATATTGATCATATTGAAAACATCATGACCGATCCAGCTTCTCATATAAATATTGGCATCCCAATTTTTATAGGTAAACTCATTGTTCCATGACAACTGAATGGTAGGAATAGCTTGTCCGACAAATTTCTTATCGCCTACAGTTTTGTTCTTGTCGCGTACGTCAAAGGCGTTGCCGTCCTTATCATATAACATCCAATAGCCATCATCGGTAAATCCAGCAAACTGCCATAAGAAGAACCTTCCGATTTCCTCCCCTGGATACAACCTAACAGCAGATCCCGGAGAACCTGGAGCTGGGAACCCCTTACGATCGGAAAAGGTCTGGCTTCCCCACAATGAATTTAATTTACTGGTATTGTGCGATGCAACAACGGAAGTTCTGTAACTGAAATTCTCTTTTTGAACTGCATTGTAATTCAACTCAAATTCAAAACCGTTATTCTCCATACTACCCACGTTCATCGTTGTTTTATCGTGGATTGCAGGAGGTTGTGAAACAGAAATATCATAGATCAGGTCATCAATCTTACGTTTGTAGATATCAAATCGACCACTCAACCTATTGTTCAGGATGGTAAAGTCCATTCCCAAGTTATATTCCTTCTTCACTTCCCACTTAATGCCTGGGTTCTGGTTATGTTTCACCCCATAGGTACGGAACCATTGTCCGTTTTGCAAGAACCAAGTATCTGCTGAATACATCCGTGTTGACACCTCGGCACCGAAGCCCTCATTTCCTGTCTCACCGTATCCCGCTCTGAATTTCAAGTCATCAATAAAGGTGACATCTTTCATAAACGGTTCCTGAGACATTCTCCAGCCTAGGGATAGACCAGGGAAGAATCCCCAACGGTTTTCTGGAGCAAACTTCGAAGACCCCTCATAACGAGCAGTAGCTGTCACGATATATCGGTCTAGATAGGAATAATTAACACGTCCAAAGAATGCCGCCAATTTCACCCATGGATTTCTCCATGAACCCATTCCTGCACGTCCATCCGGCAAAAACGAACCTGTTCCCATATCGTTTTCCTTGATACCATCAACTGGAAAATCAGAGTTATTCATATCAAAGCCACGGCCATTGAAATCTTGATAACTATACCCTCCAACTGCATTGACCGAATGTTCGTCCCAACGTCTAGTATAATTTACCGTCCATTCAAAAACGCGATCCAAATTACGTTGGAATGCCTGACTTGCATATCCATCGATTCCGTCCTGTCTGGATAAGCGATGTTGTGCCGAACGGAAGAAACTTCCATGCTCTGAATTACTTTTGATACCAACGGTGGCACTGGTGCTTAAATAGTCAGTAAGATTCAATTTCAAGGTTGAATTCGCTAATAGGTAGCGATATTGCCTTCTATCATCTCTTAACATAACTTCAGCAACAGGATTCCAATAATCATAACCTCCGACCAAAACATTATAGCCGGTCAGGTCATTTGCATTGTATGGCGTTTCGGTTGGATTTAATACCATGGCCATATTGAAGATGTCATTATTGGTAAAATCGGCATCTACTTGATTATAACTGGCATTGGTTGACAATTCTGCAAATCCATCAAAAAACCTGAAATTGGTATTCACACGACCACCTATCTCCCCTCTTTTGGAACCTAGGGCAATACCTTTGGCATCTCTTTTTACGAAAGTAGCATAGACGTTTGCATCTTCCGAACCTCCACTAACATTCAGCACTTGACGGTGACTGAATGGGTTTTTATTGGTGACTTCATCATACCAATCGGTTCTATGGCCTAGATCATCTCCAAGACCAACTTCCACAAATTTCTCTGGTGATAAAACTTGTGGTCGCTTGCGGACCGTTTCCATAAAGTACTCGGATGTAAAGTTTACAGTTGGTTTTCCGATCTGTGGCCTTTTGGTGGTAATCAAGATAACACCCCCGGATGCACGTGTACCGTAAATGGCAGCTGCGGATGCATCTCGAAGAACCGAAATCGATTCGATATCTTCTTTGGCAACCGAGTTCACATCACCTCCGGGCACCCCATCAATAACCACCAATGGACCTTGTGAGGCGTTAACGGAGTTTACTCCGCGCAATTGTACACTGACTGATGAGTTCGGGTCGCTACCGTTGTTTGATGAAACATTCAGGCCTGCAACCTTGCCTTGCATCGAAAGTAACGGCGAAACTGTACCTGGAACAAAATCCTTAGGTTTGATGGTAGTTACGGCACTGGTCAGTTCCTTTTTGTCCAAGGAACCATAACCAACCACCACCACTTCATCCAGGCCTTGCGCATCTTCTGATAGGACTACATTCACCGAATTCCCTGTTACAGGAACATCCTGGTTCAAATAGCCGATCATGGTGACCGTCAAGGTTGATCCTGCTGGCACATCAGACAATTCAAAATTCCCGTTGACATCCGTCTGGGTCTTAATTCTGCTTCCTTTCAAGGTGATTGTTGCACCGGAAAGGGCTTCCCCTTTTGAGTCTTTGACCGTTCCCGTAATTTTTTGCTGAGGGGCGGTATAGACTGCCGGACTCGCAAATAATGGAGAAATGGGAACCATACTAAGGGAGCCACTGAACAATAGAATCTTGGTCAGGGTCCTAAAATAACTCTTCTGTTTTTTCATTAGTTAAGTAGGTTTTGTTAGAAATCTAGGTTTACTGTAGCTCAAAATAGAAAAAAAACAACACTTAACAAATTTTGCTTCAAATTAAATATTATTAGGAAAAGTCAAGCCAGTATAAGTATAACTATTCTTTTAAAACCTTTCTTATTACTTCAGAAATCACACATTTTCTTTAAATTTAGTAGATGGTTAATAAGTTTTACAATGACAGCCCAATTCAAGTTCCTCGCTTTGAGGAGTCGAAAGGTTTTTACACCAGTAAGAAGCGTAGTAAGATAATGTCTAAGATTAAAGGCAAAAATTCTAAACCCGAACTTATATTGCGCAAAGCTCTTTGGAATAAAAACATCCGATACCGAATCCATCAAAAGAAACTTCCAGGAAGTCCAGATATCGTCATCCAGCGATACAAATTGGCCATCTTTGTGGATGGTGAATTTTGGCATGGCTATGATTGGGAAAATGTAAAAACTAAGATAAAGAGCAACCAAGCATTTTGGATTCCAAAAATTGAAAGAAATATGCAAAAGGATTTCTTTAACAACAAAGCCTTGCGGGAATTGGGCTATACGGTATTCAGGTTCTGGTCTCATGAAGTGATAAAGGATCTGAAAAAAGTCCTGAACCAAATCGATCTGTTTATTGAAACCAGAAGGCTATACCCCTAATTCAATCGCTTTCAAAATCAGTCTAATACCTATCTTTTAAGGCCATTTTCTTATTCATCTTTTCCAGCATAAAAATTCCGATAACCCATAAATTTTCCTACCTTTAAGAGAGAGGCAAATTGACGTTACCTTAGTTCATTTTCCCTTCCCATTATCATTTTATAAACTATTTATCCCGTCACATATATGAAGGATTCTGCAGGTCGTAAATTTAAAGAAGCTATTCAATCTGAAACCCCATTACAGGTCGTAGGCGCTATTAATGCTAACCATGCATTATTGGCAGAACAATCTGGATTTAAAGCCATTTACCTATCCGGTGGTGGTGTAGCAGCTGGTTCATTAGGTATTCCTGATCTAGGGATCACCACGTTAGAGGATGTCCTGATCGATGTTCAACGAATTACCAACGTGTGTTCGCTTCCCCTATTGGTCGATATCGACACTGGCTTTGGCCCCTCGGCATTCAATATCGCCAGAACGATCAAATCCTTGGAAAAGGCAGGTGCCGCCGGTATCCACATGGAAGACCAGGTCGGTGCCAAACGCTGTGGCCATAGACCCGGCAAGGAACTGGTCTCTACTGAAGAGATGGTTGATAGGATCAAGGCAGCAGTCCATGCACGTACAGACACTGATTTTCAAATTGGAGCAAGGACAGATGCCATTGCCTCCGAAGGGTTGGACAAGGCCTTGGAACGTGCCGTTGCCTATCAAATTGCTGGGGCTGATTTCATTTTTGCAGAAGCCGTGACCAATTTGGAGGATTATCTACGATTCGCTGAAGCTACAGGCCTACCGATCCTAGCCAACATAACCGAATTTGGAAAAACAGACTTGTACACTGTTCAGCAATTGAAGGATGTGCGCGTCTCCATCGTTCTGTATCCGCTATCAGCTTTTCGTGCGGCCAACAAAGCTGCCCTGAATGTCTATCAGCATATCAGAAAGGATGGTTCTCAAGCGCAGGTGATAGACAGCATGCAAACTCGGGAAGAACTTTATCAGAGTATCGACTATTATCGTTATGAAAACGAACTAGACCAATTGTTTAAAAACAAATAATATGAAAGAAGCAAATGAATCAGGTTTCAAACCTAAAAAAAGCGTTGCCCTTTCGGGTGTTCCTGCTGGTAATACAAGCCTTTGTACCGTTGGTAAAAGTGGCAATGACCTTCATTATAGAGGTTATGACATCTTGGACCTTGCAGAAAAAGCTAGCTTTGAAGAAGTAGCCTACCTGTTGATCCATGAACATCTTCCAATTCAAAAGGAATTGGAAACATATCAGCAAAAACTGATCAAGGACCGTGGACTTCCAGAACCTTTAAAAGAGGTGCTGAAATTAATCCCAGAATTTGCACATCCCATGGATTTACTGCGGACTTCCGTTTCGGTTTTTGGAAACCTTGAGCCCGAGCCCCTCCAACATGAAGTTGAAACAACCAGAAATATTATCGATCGATTAATGGCTAGCATGGGCTCGGCTCTCCTCTATTGGTACCATTACAGCCATAACCAAAAAGAAATCAATGTAAAAACGGATGATGCGACAATCGGCGGACATTTCCTTCATCTATTACATGGAAAAAAACCAAGTGATTCCTGGGTAGGGGCCATGCAGGTTTCCCTAAACCTCTATGCTGAGCACGAATTCAATGCATCGACTTTTACTGCTAGGGTCATAGCCGGTACAGGTTCTGATATCTATTCCTGTATTGCTGGGGCAATTGGCGCCCTTCGTGGTCCAAAACATGGCGGTGCAAATGAGGTAGCCTATGAAATCCAGGAACGCTATGCCAACGCAGATGAAGCCGAAGCCGATATCAAAAAGAGATTGGCGAATAAAGAAGTCATCATCGGATTTGGGCATCCAGTCTATACCATCGCCGACCCGAGAAATCAGGTCATCAAGAAAATTGCCAAAAGACTCTCCGAAGAAAGTGGCGACATGCGCTTATTCGATATCGCAGAACGGATAGAAACCGTCATGTGGGATGAAAAACGTATGTTCCCGAACCTGGATTGGTTCTCTGCAGTTGCTTACCATTTAATGGGAATCCCTACCGATATGTTCACGCCTCTGTTTGTCATGTCCAGGATTTCAGGTTGGGGTGCCCATGTGATCGAACAACGCCAAGATGGTAAAATTATTAGGCCTAGCGCCAATTATACAGGCCCAGAAAACAGAGAATTTATTCCAATAGCAGAAAGAAAAAATTAACACAAAAACACTTATATATTAGAATGTCATCACATATTCCAAACAACAGACCAAATCCTGACCAGGTATTGGTTGATATTGCAGATTATATCCTTGATTTTAAAATCAATAGCGACTTAGCCTTAAAAACTGCTCACTATTGTTTCCTTGACACCATCGGTTGTGGCTTCGAAGCCCTAACCTATCCTGCTTGCACAAAACTTATGGGACCCATTGTCCCAGGAACGGTTGTTCCAAATGGTGCAAAGGTCCCAGGAACGCCCTTTCAATTAGACCCTATCCAAGCCGCATTTAATATTGGCGCGATGGTCCGTTGGCTAGATTTCAATGACACCTGGTTAGCCGCTGAATGGGGACATCCTTCAGATAACCTGGGCGGAATCCTCGCTGTTGCCGATTGGATTTCCAGAAACAGGATTGCTGCCGGCAAAAAACCGTTGATCATGTTAGACGTTTTGGAATCCATGATCATGGCCCATGAAGTTCAAGGTGTCCTGGCATTGGAAAACTCCTTTAACAAGGTTGGCCTTGATCACGTAATCTTGGTAAAGGTCGCTTCAACAGCCGTGGTGAGCAAACTATTGGGATTGAACAAAGAGGAATTGATCAATGCCCTTTCGCTTGCCTTTGTAGATGGGCAGTCACTCCGGACCTACCGACATGCACCGAATACGGGTAGCCGTAAATCTTGGGCCGCTGGAGATGCAACTTCCAGAGCAGTTCGCTTGGCCTTGATCGCCCAAAAAGGTGAAATGGGATATCCTTCCGTATTGACCGCACCGGTATGGGGATTCTATGATGTCTCCTTTAAAGGAAATGCATTTAAATTCCAACGCCCTTACGGCACTTATGTTATGGAAAACGTGCTGTTCAAGATTTCATTCCCAGCTGAGTTCCACTCCCAAACTGCTGTGGAAGCTGCTATGACCTTACATCAGCAATTAAAAGATGCCGGAAAATCATCCGATGACATCAAGGGTATCAAAATCAGGACCCATGAAGCTGCCATCCGCATCATTGATAAAAAAGGACCACTACATAATCCTGCGGATCGTGATCATGCTATCCAATATATGGTAGCCGTTCCTTTAATCTTTGGTCGACTGACAGCTGCTGACTACGAAGACAATGTTGCTGCTGATCCTAGAATCGATGCCCTTAGGGAAAAAATAACCTGTTTTGAGGACCCTCAATTTACCAAAGACTACCACGATCCTGAAAAAAGATCAATTGCTAACGCCTTGACCATTGAATTGAATGACGGAAGCATATTGGAAGAGGTGGTTGTGGAATATCCTATCGGTCACCGTAGACGTCGCGATGAAGGAATCCCGAAACTGATCGAAAAATATAAAATCAATCTTGCAAGGGTCTTCGCTGAAAAACAACAGAAAACAATTCTTGAAAACACCCTGGATTTCGATAAGATTAAAGATATCCCAGTCCATGAATTAGTGGATTTAATGGTATAAATAAAGAAGCGGCTGAACAGGCCGCTTTTTTTTGAACCAGGATGCCCTTCGATGCAGCTCAGGCTACGGGATGGGGGTTCGACGCCGCTCACCCAACTGTAAGACCAAGATTTGGGTTTTGAACCAGGATGAAAGGGATGAGAGGATAGACCAAGATTTGGGGTTTGAATATAGCTTTCTCGACCAAATTTAACCCCATTTGATGACAGCATGTAGGCAATAAAAATCTATTAGCTCTTTTATTTTTTAAATTTAGAACCCCTTTTGGGGTTCCATTATTTTAGCTGGCATGGCACGTTAGCCTGTAAGTCGCGCAAAAACAATGTTCGATTAATCGAACATCGTTTTTGCATTAGCGCTATATTGTTCGATACCATTGCTAAAAAAATTCTGCCCTTCCAGGGCAGTAGTCCGCCAAAAGAAAAATTCATCAGGAAATAAATATAGGTCTAAATACCTAAAAACACAGTTCTATCAAACTTGTCATTGCTAGGTACGAAGAATCTCGGAACCATTCAATCCATAAATGTATTGGCGTACAGTTCCTTAACCTTCGGTTTCGCCCTTCCTGTCGTCCTGACAAAGGAAGGATCTCGGAATATTGCAGACCTAATCGATTAAAATCTTTAGGATTGTACTGGCGTACAGGTCCTCAATCTTCGATTGAGAATGACAAGGTCATGGGAGGGAGAACCGTACAGATTCTTCACTGATCGTTCAGAATCACAATGCGCTAAAGAGGGATTCAGAGTGCAACGAAGAATCTATTTTTTATTTTATTTAGAGGGGTTTGTCATTTCGAAATCGTAAGATGAGAAAACCATTTCAAGTGAAGTATGGATAGTTCCGAGACCCTTCGGCGAGCCCTCAGGGTGACACAGAAAGAGTATAGAAAAACATTTCACCCACGCTGTGGGTTAGCCGAAGAACAAAACTCCCTTCTACAAACATTACACCCACGCTGTGGGTTCACCATTTCAAACATCCAATTTCTACAAAGATTCCACCCCCGCTAGGGGTTGTCTTTCTGACTGTACAATTTTTCTTCAAACATTTCACCCACGCTGTGGGTAAGCCATTTCAAACATTCAGGTTCTACAAACATTTCACCCACGCTGTGGGTTCACCATTTCAAACATCCAGGTTCTACAAAGATTTTACCCCCTTCCAGGGGTTTCTCAATACAAACATCATCCTTCCGAAGGAAGCCCTTTAGCCCCCGGCTCATTTCCAATGGCGGAAAAATGGAAAGAATGCCGTTGCCCTGTGCGATGGGATTGGCCTTGGAATGCTTTCAAAAGATCATTCCATCAAAAGGGATGATATTTTGAAAGATATTCCCGACAACAAGGCATTCTTTTCATGTGTGTTGGATGGCGCGAAAAGCCATCTTAAATGAGCCGAAGCCTTTTGGTTACTTTTGGGCTTCAAAAGTAACGAAGAGAATTGGTATCCGTGAGCTCCTTCGTCGGTTTGGTTACTTTTGCGCATCAAAAGTATCGAAGAGAATTGGTATCCCTGAGCTCCTTCGTCGGTTTGGTTAATTTGGGCCTCAAAAGTAACGAAGAGAATTGGTATCCGTGAGCTCCTTCGTCGGTTTGGTTAATTTGGGCTTCAAAAGTAACGAAGAGAATTGGTATCCATGAGCTCCTTCGTCGGTTTTGGTTAATTTGGGCTTCAAAAGTAACGAAGAGAATTGGTGGGATGACTCTCCCTCACATTAAATAAAAATTGGGCTTATTTTCATAAGCCCAATCCTACTATCTTTATCTGAAAGTTTTCTGAACATCCCCCTATTCATCTACCCAATTGGATTCAAATCCATCATAGAACTGGAATCCTTCGTCTCTTAATTTGATCAATGAATCTGGAATTTCCCATTCATCACCATACTGTCCAAAATTCTCGCAGATCTTGATAAATTCATCCAATCCGATCATATCGAAATATCCAAATACACCTCCGGTCTGGACAGGATATCCCAATCCCATAACCGAACCTAGATCACCGTCTATTGGGCTAAATAAAATTCCTTCCTCTAAACAGCGGTAACTATCCAAGGCTAAGACGGCCAATAATCGATCTTGAATATCCTTTGCCGAGATTTGGCTATCGAGATCCTTTAACTCTGGATCGGTATAGTATTTTTTAGGTTTATTATCAGGGTAATCATAGAATCCACGACTAGATTTTCTGCCAGTCCTCCCTTTCTTGATCATCCTTTGCAGATAGTTATAAACTCTTTTCTGGCTGAAGCTCATATCAGGAAGCTGCTCATATACATGCACCATCAATGGCAATGATATCTCATCCAGAACCGCTAATGGCCCAACGCCAAAACCCGCGTTTTTGGCAGCTTCTTCAATTCTTTCCGCAGGAACACCTTCCAATAACATGGTAATTCCTTCCAAAAGATAATAGAAAAATATCCGCGAGGTAAAGAAAGCAGGACCATCATTCACCACAATGGGTATCTTTTTCAATTTGCCAACAAAGCTCAAAGCTTTGTCCAAGGTTTCCTCCGACGTTTCCTTGCCCCGAATAACCTCTACCAGGGCCATTCGGTCCACGGGCGAGAAAAAGTGCAGACCAATAAACCTACTCGGATCATCAAATGATTTAGATAATTTACTGATGGGAAGTGAAGTTGTATTGGAAGCAAATAAACCGCTCTGCGCTAGAAACCGCTTGCTTTCATTGATGACCTCCGCCTTTAACCGTTTATCTTCAAAGACCGCTTCAACAATGATTTCAGCACCATCCAAATCCTCTAATTGATCCGTAGGAAGAATTCGCTCCAAAATCTTAGGCTTATCATCCTCCTTCATTTTATTTAATTCGATCAGTTTGTTGCACAGCTTTTCGGAATAGGCTCTTCCCCTTTCTGCGTTTTGCAGATCAACATCCTTTAGGATCACGTCAATCCCTGCTTTTGCAACCTCATACGCAATGCCAGATCCCATCATCCCTGCGCCAATGACAGCGACTTTATTGATTTCTTCCTCTTCAACCTCCTTGCACATGGCAATTGCATCCTCTACAGCATAATGGAAGGTCCTTACCCTTGCCATGGTTTCCTTGGCAGTCAATAGACCTAAATAAGCTAAATGCTCCTTAGTCAATAAGTCTTTAAAACTCTGTCCCTCCGAATTCTGGATCAAACTCAACAACACCTCTGTCATCAACAAAGGCTTTATCGATTTGGCATTTAATTGCTGTATAGTTGCTGATAACTGATCAGGATCTACCTTCCATTTGAATTTATCCTCAGTATGGAGGGTTGAATTTTCCTGAAGCCAAGCCTGGACCTGTTCCCAAGAACTGATCCTATCCTGGAGCAGACCGGCTTTTTCGGCTTCCTCAGGTTTTATCATCCGACCCGAGTTCAACAGGTCAAAAACCAACTCTGCATCCACAAGCCCTAATAGCTTGCTGAAGCTTCCATTTCCAGTCAGCATACCGAAGGCACCTTCTGGGAATCCCATCTTGGCTTTAGGACCGATCCCAATACGTCGATCAAACAGCAACAAAAAAGCTGCTGCCAAGCCAGTACAGGCTTTATCAAATAATACAACCGTTGGTTTATCAATTTCCGAAAGCTCGATGATCATTTCATCGATATGCTCCAACTTTGTCAGAAAGCCTTCCTTTCCGGCCGTATAGATCAATTCCTCATAGTCTGCATCCCTAAACTTTCCCTCCAAGATCAATTGTAGACTGGTACAATCACTTTTTTTAAGGACAGAAAGCAGTAGTTCGATACAGAACTTAAATTCATCCAATGAAAGATCATGTGGGCGCGACCTTACGTTGATCCATCTCAATTGATAGACCCCATCAGCATTTTTACTGACACTGATTTGCTCTTTGATTCTCTCCTTAATTTTACTCATTATCCTCTTATTTACATCGGTTATTTAACGTTTTTCATAATCCACTTCATCAATGAATATTTTCGACAGAATTTCAAGCATAATTTCCGAGGTACCGCCAATGATCGTACCTACGCGAACATCTCGGTATAACCTGGAAATTTTATAATCTTCTGTAAAGCCATATCCACCAAACAGCTGCAAACATTCGCCTACGACCTTGACGGCCAGTTCACTGCATTGCAGTTTTGCAATGGAACACTCCTTTACGGCATATTTTTTCTGATTCTCCAGGTCACAGCAGTGATAGACAAAGCTTTTTAATACCTCAATATCTGCCATCATCTGCGACACCCTATGACGAATAACTTGAAAATCCTTCAATTGTTTGTTAAAAGCCGACCTTTCTTTGAGATACTTTAGGGTATAATCGACTGCAGATTCCGCAGTTGCGAGGCTATGTATGGCAGCGGTCAGACGCTCCAGCTGCAAGCCTCCCATCAAATACTTAAAACCCTTGCCCAATTCACCGAGCAAGTGGTCCTTAGGAACTTTTACATTATCAAACGCCAGTTCAGCTGTATCGGAAGCATGCCAACCCAATTTCTGGATTTTATTGGTTGTTAGGCCTTCTGATTCTCGATCGATTAAAAGCAAGCTGATCCCTGAAGCACCAGCTTTGGGATCTGTTTTGACCACGGTGATAAAAAAGTCCCCATAATATCCATTGGTAATGAAAGTCTTGGAACCATTGACCAAGAAATAATCACCTTCATCTGTTGCTGTAGTTTTTATATTTTGCACATCGGATCCTGCTCCAGGTTCTGTAATCGCTATTGCGCTGACCAATTCGCCTGAAATGACCTTACTGAGGTATTTCTCTTTCAGGAAAGCTGAGCCATATTTCAATAAATATGGTGCAGACATATATTCTGTAACCAAGACTGAAATGGCAAATCCACCAGAAAAGCAATAGGATAGTTCTTCACAGAAGATAAGGGAGTAAAAAAAATCAAGGTCCAATCCGCCATATTCCTCAGGCAAATTTAGGCCTAAATAGCCCATCTCACCCATTTTTCGCCAGATGGCTTTATCAATTTTACCTTCACTCTCCCATTGATCAATATGTGGGAGGATCTCTTTTTTAATAAATGAACGTAAACTCTCCCTGAAAAACTGGTGCTCAGGGCTAATTGGTGTCAAAAACATATAAGTTTATTTGGTTTTGCAGAGCATCTAATTAAACAGAAATAAATTAATGCTCCTTTAGGGATAAATTTAGGAAATCTTGGTCAATTTTCCATGAATTATCCGTTAAAACAAAAGGCATCAGCCAGCTGGCAAATCCCACCCTAAATAAGAGGATTTTTATTTACCCTGGTTCAAAACAAGCAGAAGACCAGGGGAACCGGAGGGTTTGCCCTAGCCGCCGATGCCTAAAAAGGTTGAATGATTATTCAAAATAATTTCCCGAGATTTCTTTTACTTTCTCGTCAAAGATTTCTTCTGGACAGTGTATCAATTGTCTCAAGGCAAATAACTGATAGAAACTAGGTTCATCAAGAATATTTAAGAATAGAAACATCTCCTTAAGGATCAGTCTTTCCTTATCGTCTGACCGCGAAGACAAAACTTCCAATAAAGTCAATTTGATCTCGTTTAAACTGAGTTTATAATGGTTCAATCCACCGCCTAAACTCCAAAATCCTTGATCGATTATGTCCTTATATTTAATGCGATCAAATAAATCAACAATCTGCGACCGTTGCTCAACACTCAAGTTCTCCAAGTTTTTTGATGTGGTAAAACAATTCGCAGCGACATCCTGTAGTTTCCTTTCAAGATCCTGCCCTTCCAAGGTGTTGTTTGGTATTTCCATATTAAAATAATTAAGATATTTCAAAAGCTTATTACTCCTCCCCAATCATGTTCGTAATCGCTCTTAGTCCATAAACTACTCAACCGAATCGTATGTACATATACAGTTCAGTTCACTGCGATTAACACTTTTAATCAGCAATAAATTTTAACTACTACCCAAAGGAATTACCTCTGCAAAAGTAACTATATTTAAATTAATTTAATATTAAAACATATTTTTTATTATATTTTTAATAAAGAGAAAAGGCTGGAATTATTGATTCACAATAAATAACTCTTTGCAAATATTTTTTCACTAAACTAAAAACCAAGACATTAACCTTTTCAGACTTATCTAAAAATCATTTCTTTCATTATTTTATAAATTGAATTTTTTATAAAACATAGCATTGTTAGATAAAATTTTGATATAAAAACATTAAGTATTTGTTAATTGTTAAGGATGGAAATCACAACTTATCCTGTTGGCTATGAAGACCCTTACAGGATACGCTCAGAATCCTGAGCAGCAACCAAAAAAAAAGTCATCAAGGCTGATGACTTTTGACTATGATTTTCTTAGGTAGTTAAAATACGATTTATTAAACTTTTTTTTGATTTATTAAGCGTCTAAATTAGATAATTAAGCCATAAATAGCCAAATATAATTTGTAGTTTTTGCCGTTTTTTGTCAGATTATTTCGACAAATAAATTAAAAATTGCGCCAACAACTATATTTTTGTACTTTCAAGTGGCCAAAAATTAAACTGAAAACAACCATGTCTCCAATTCTTGAAACCAAAAGGCTTATTCTCCGGCAAATTTCATTAACAGACCGAAACGATATGTTTGAAATGGACGCAGACCATGAAGTACATCGGTACATCTTCAACCAACCCGTAAAATCCTTACAAGAAATCGATGAAGCTATTCAATTTATCCAAAAGCAATACCAAGAAAATGGAATAGCACGCTGGGCAGTCATCAAAAAGGACAATATGGAAATGATTGGATGGTGCGGGTTAAAGTACATCGACTATCCCTTAAACGGTAGGAGCGAATTTTATGATCTGGGCTACAGATTGAAAAGAAAACATTGGGGCAATGGATACGCTTCAGAAGCCTGCATTGCGACCGTCAAATATGCAAAAGAAGTCATGAACCTTAAAAAGCTGTATGCCACCGTACATCCTGAAAACTTTGGGTCGCAGAACATTCTCAAAAAAATGGGCTTCGAAATCGGAGAAAGTTTTGATCACGAAGGATCCCCTTCTTTTTTCTGTGAATTAGATCTCGATAAATTCATTTTTTAAGAAAGACCTGTCTGTCAAATCTTCTGTCAACAAAAATCTACTAAAACCGTATCCTCTTAATAATCAATAAAAATTATCTCAGACAATAGCTTTTTTGCTCATCAATTATTCGTAAATTTAAGAGACAAATAGATGTAATAAAAAGGTACTATGGCAACTTTTAGCGACAACTTCTCTAAACAAGCATCTATTTATGCTCAGTTTAGACCATCATACCCACATGAACTGTATGATTATCTCAGCAACTTAACTCCTGCGCATGCCTTGGCATGGGACTGTGGTACGGGAAACGGGCAATCTGCCATACATTTAGCCGATTTCTATGACCAAGTCTATGCTTCGGACCCAAGTGAGGCCCAGATCAAAAATGCTTTTCAACATGAAAAGGTTACCTACCATGTGGAAAGAGCAGAAGAACCTAGTCTTCCTGCGCATGCTGTCGATATAATTACCGTAGCACAGGCCATACATTGGTTCGATATCGATAAATTTTACGAAGCTGCAAAAAGAGTCCTTAAAAAAGATGGAATCATTGCGGTATGGGCCTATGCTGTCCCTCAGGTCGACAAGAACATCGACCCCATTACCCAAAATTTCCATGATAAAACCGTCGGACCTTACTGGCCTTCTGAAATCAAATTACTGCAACAAGGATACACCACCATACCCTTCCCTTTCCGGGAAATCGAGCCTCCTGAATTCTATATCCGTAAAAAATATAAACTTCAGGACTTTTTAGGCCATCTGTTGAGCTGGTCGGCCACCCAACGGTATATACAGCAAGAAGAAAGGAATCCTCTCTTTAAATTGAAAGAAGAATTACAGCCTTTTTGGACCGATGAAGAAGAGGCTAAACAGGTAACATGGAAGATCATTATGCGTGTGGGAAAACTACCGAGTTAATTTTTTAATCTTCCTAACAAACTTTATTAAATAAATCCTGTTTATTTCTTGGGTTTGGTGACAGAAAAAAAGTATTTCATCAAAAAAAGAGGTTCCTAAGAACCTCTTTCTATTTTATTTAAAGATTTTATTTTTCCCTTTTTATTCATCCAATTTCTTTTCAAAAGCTTTCCTTGCACTTCCACGGAAGTATACTTCCCCACAATATACATAACCTAACTTGTCCAATACCCGCAACATCCCCGTATTATCAAAATTGGTATCGACCTTCATGCTCAAGTACCCATTTTCCAAACTCACTTGTTGTGCTTCCTCCAGCATCCAGGTTGCCTGTCCCTTCACATAATTGGATTGGGAAACGGCTATCCTATGCACCACGGAGAAAGGCCTATTGGTCAACCATTGATCGGCAATGGCCTCATAGGCCGGCTCACCGTCGAAAATTAAGGCTAAATAGCCCGTCAATTGGCCGTTAGGATCAATGCTCACATATCCATATCCTTTTTCAATATCCGTTTTCACGACATCCAAGTTAGGATATCCATCTTGCCATTGCTGACTCCCCTCCTCACGTCTCTTATCTATAGCCTCCTGCATAATGGACCAAATCAACTCTGCCTCTTCTGGCAGAGCTTTTCTAAAAGTAAATCCCGAAAATTGTTCTTTTGACATAACCAAAAATACATTTTTTAATCAGATTCTGTTTTCTACTAACGATAAGATTTCAGGATAAAATTTTGTCTAAATTTTTCAAGAATAAAAATTTTCATGGAATTGACCCTTCGACCCTCCTTTTGGTCTTGTTCGAGACATATTCGGAAATTTCAAAATATGTCTCGAATAAGAGCCAGGCTAAACCGAGTGTTGGTCAAAATGCAACAAAGAATTTCAGTTACAATTTTGACCACTGGAAATCCATAAATTTTCAAAACTTTATCGGCCCAGAAAAGGTAAAAAAAAATTCCCCAAAGGGCTTTGGGGAATTTACAGAAACGGGTTTTGATAACCCTTATGAACCAATTTAATTAATGATGATCTTGTATATTGTTTTTGTCTTTATTCAATGATTTTTTATAAAGTAAGGGGTTATAATTATGCAAGGCCCATCCTATTGTAATTATAACCCTTCACAAGGTTGAGTTTAGGTTTTATTTTTAAAGCAGTACCAATGCCCTTGTTCCAAATCTAAAAAGATTCCATTTTTGATCCATCCTGTACCATCCTGCAAAATTTCTTGTTTAAAAGGCGTTTTCTTGCTTCAATCGAAATCTAGCCACATATTTCATTAAAAAAACCGCTTAATAATTATTAAAAATTTTTATAAAGTTAGGTTGGCAGTACTCAGTTTCGTCCGAAAAGTCTGCTTTTTAGCCAAACAAAAAAGCGGATCCCTCTCTAGAAAGACCCGCCTGACAAATAGAAATGAAAAAATATTAAGCAATCTTGACCTTTGGATCAAGTACTTTAATCAGATCGGCTTTTAAGAAAGCGATGCGAAATCCATAGCTCAACAGGCTGTTTTGAATTTCGTTCTCTAGCCGCCCAGGAGCATGTACGTTCATGACATATTGTTTATCATCCATATCGATCGATATGGGACCCAATTGAGGATATTCTTGAGCTAACTTTTCAAAGATCTGTTGCCTTTGCAAAAGTGCGTTTAACGGAGCTCGAAAGGATAATATGTAGTTCTCCATGATAAGGTTGTATTAATTGAAGTAATAGTTGACAATCGATTCTAGATTGTATGAACCAAAGTTAAAAAATAGCTTTAATAAAACAAGTATACACTTGTTTTATTAAAGCAGAATTAATGAAGGATTAATAATAAAATAATCAATACAACTGCATTAAACATTGAAAATGGTATAATTATAGATTTTCCCTATTCTGCTTAGAAAAAATCTATTGGAATTATTTATTTATATTTGTTAGAATAAAGCAAGAAATAACTTGGCTAATGAAAAAGAACAATTCAGACAAAATAATTATGTTGATGAAGATGCGCGGTGAAATTGATGCCGCTAGCATCGCTGAGGAATTAGGCATCACAAAAGAAGGTGCAAGGCAACAATTATTGAAGCTATCTGAGGAGGGTTTGGTTCATGGCGTATGCAAGAAATCGGGTGTCGGCAGGCCCTTTACCTATTATTCCTTAAGTCAGACCGGCTTAGCCAAGTTTCCAGATAACCACGCCGATATTACGGTACAGCTCCTACAATCCATCAAGTCACTCTTAGGTGAAAATGCCTTAGATCTGTTGATCAGCGATCGTGAGAAAAGTTCATACTTGCGCTATGAGGAAAAACTAAAGGGTTCCAAGAGCATCAGTGATAAATTAAAGAAGCTGGTTGAAATCAGGTCCGAAGAAGGCTATATGGCAGAATGGAAGAAGGAAGGCCAGACTTATTACTTGATTGAAAACCATTGTCCCATTTGTGCTGCGGCAACGGAATGTCAGCAGTTCTGTCGGGCAGAACTCAAGAATTTTAGGGCATTGTTGGGTGAAGACCTCGAAGTGAATCGGGTCAAACATATTTTAGCAGATGATAATCGTTGTGTGTACAAGATTGAAAAGAAACAATAAACCAAATCGTTTAATCATTTCTCCTTCTTCGGTTCAATTCTTCCACCAATCTTGAAGCCGTAAAGCTAAAGTCCGCACCAAAGCTATTGATCACAAGACCTTTAATAAGATTATCCGTCGAGGAAATAGCAAACAAGATGCTTTCATCCCCCGGATCGGTCATCCCCTCAAAACGGTAGATTTCATCAATCACAAATTGTTCTGGAGAAAGCTCCTTTGATCGCCCCACGCAAAACAAGCACTCTCCATCTTCCTGAATCACAAAATCCTCTACATAACCCATGTTTTGCAAGTCATTGACCGCTTCACTCAACGTATCGTAACTCTTCCTATTTCTTGGTTCCATAGTATATTGATTTATTGTAACAACCCTGATTTTCAGATTATTGAAATTTAATAAAATATTCGAAAACAATGGACATCTTAAAGTCAATAAATAAAAGAGGATGCTGGGATTGATCCGTTTCTGTTTGAACCAGGATGCCCTTCGACGCCGCTCAGGGTACAGGATTCGAAGATGGACAAAGATCTGGAAATGAACCGGGATGCCCTTCGTCGCCGCTCAGGGTACAGGATGAGAGGATGGGCCAAGATCCATTTTGTAATTGCTCGATGGAAAAGTCCCCTGGTTCAAAACCTCTCCCAAAACCTTATATTTGTCCAAAGAAATCCACATGACTAACATTAAATTCAGAGAAGCCATCTATGCTGACCTTAACCGAATTGTAGAAATATACAATAGCACGATTGCTTCGAGGATGGTTACCGCCGATCTGGAACCTGTATCCGTTGAGAGCAGAAACAATTGGTTCTATGAACATAACGCCAAACATCGACCTTTATGGATTTTGGAAATGGAGGATAAAACTATTGGTTGGCTCAGTTTTCAATCCTTTTATGGCAGACCGGCCTATAATGCTACAGCGGAGATCAGCATTTATTTGGACCCTAGCATAAGGGGAATGGGATTGGGGAAAAAAGCTTTGGAACATGCCATTAACGAGGCTCCAACATTGGGTATTAAAACCCTGCTAGGCTTTATATTCTCGCATAATGAACCTAGCCTGAAACTTTTCAGGCACTTTGGTTTTGAGGAATGGGCCAACCTGCCCAATATTGCGCAATTGGATAACACGGAAAGGGGACTCATCATCATGGGGAAAAGGATCACGCCCTAACGGCCATTTTCAGTCTTTAGCAAACAAAAATAATTTTATCTTATTTTAGTAAAATGGAAATCGCACTAATTGCCTTTGGGAGTTTACTTTTAATTTTCACATTTCTGCCACTGATCCGTCAGGATCATTGGACCTTTCGCGTATTTGAATACCCTAGAATCCAGAAACTTGCCCTATCTATACTTTGGTTGATCATATATTTGATTCATGCAGATTTTCAAAATACCGTCCTGCTGGTTTTTGGCATATTAATCCTCATCAATATCATTTATCTCCTCAAACAAATCCTTCCCTTTACTCCAGTTTGGAAAAAACAAGTCTATAAGGCGGATAAAATTGATGACAAGAACAGCCTGAAAGTCATGATTTCCAATGTATATGAGGACAACGATGACTATAAAGGCTGCCTAAGTGTTGTCCATAACAATAATCCTGATCTTTTGCTGCTATTAGAAACGAGCCACGAATGGGACCGACAAACGCAAGCATTGGAAACGGAATACAAATACCATGTAAGGGTTCCAATTGACAATACCTATGGGATGTTATTTTACTCTAAATTTCCCATCCATAATGCGGAAGTGAAATACCTTGTCGAAGATGAAATACCCAGTATTGATTGCCAGATCGAGCTTCCTTCCGGACAACCTGTTCAGGTATATGCTGTACACCCTACTCCACCTGTTCCAAATGAAAACCCAAGATCAACAGAAAGGGATAAGGAATTATTGATCGTGGCAAAGAAAGCTAAGGAATGTAATTTACCGGTGATAGTTATTGGCGACTTGAATGATGTTGCCTGGAGCTATACTACCGAATTATTCCTTAAGATGAGTGAATTGCTCGATCCGCGTAGAGGAAGAGGTTTTTATAATACCTTCCACGCCAAACAACCTTTGATGCAATTCCCCTTGGACCATGCATTTATCTCTGCCGATTTTAAATTGAGGGAATTAAAGAAATTGGACAACTATAACTCCGATCACTTTCCTATATTCGTACATATACAATTTGAGGAAAGAGCTGAAGAAGAGCAAGAAGACAATCAATTGGAAGCAAACCAAGAAGATAAAGAAGTCGCTGCAGAGAAACGGAATGCAGACACATCAGATGACCAATAAACAATGAAAGAACAACCTAATTACAAGGAGATCAACAAAATTCTGTGGAATCAAAAAACCGCAGCGCACGTTGACAGTGACTTTTATGACAACGAAGGATTTTTAAAGGGCAACAGTTCCTTAAATCCTATTGAAATTGAGCTATTGGGAGATGTTAAAGGCAAGGAAATCCTTCACCTACAATGTCATTTTGGGCAAGATAGCCTTTCCTTAGCTCGCTTAGGCGCTAGTGTAACGGGACTGGACCTTTCTGATCGAGCAATCGAACAAGCTCAAAAATTGAACAATCAACTAGGTCTAAATGCTGAATTTATTTGCTCGGATGTCTATGAAGCCCCAGCTACACTGAACGGAAAGTTTGATATCGTCTTTACCAGTTACGGAACTATTGGTTGGTTACCAGACCTGAACCGTTGGGCAGAAGTGATTTCTAGATGCTTAAAACCCGGTGGAAAACTGGTATTTGTTGAATTCCATCCTGTGGTCTGGATGTTCGACCATGATTTCAGCAAGTTCCAATATTCCTATTTTAACGATGGGGCCATTGTAGAAGTGCAAGAGGGAACTTATGCTGACCGGAATGCAGACATTGTTGCTGAAGAAGTTTCCTGGAACCATTCCCTATCTGAAGTCTTTCAAGGTTTATTGAACATTGGATTGCAGATTGAATCTTTCTCTGAATATGATCATTCACCGTACAATTGTTTTAAAAATACAGTGGAAATTGAAGCTGGCAAATATCAAATCAAAGGCTTAGAAAAGATAATCCCAATGTTGTACGCCATTACTGCAAGGAAGAATAGTTAGTAAGATAAAAAAGAATCCAGATGAAGATAATTCAACTGGACGCTTTTTCATCATACGGGTCTAGAATTAAAATATTTTTTCCGGAACCAAAAGGCCAGATTGACCAAGGCTATCAAAGCCGGCACCTCTACCAATGGTCCTATCACCCCAACAAATGCCTGTCCACTATTAATTCCGAAGACAGCAATAGCAACTGCAATTGCCAATTCAAAATTATTACCAGCAGCTGTAAAGGCTATTGCTGTGCTTTGCGAATAATCTGCACCTACCCTTTTACCTGCCAAAAAGCTTACGACAAACATGATGGCAAAGTAAATGACTAATGGAATAGCTACCCTTAGTACATCAAGAGGTAATTGCACGATCATTTCCCCTTTGAGACTGAACATGACAAGGATGGTAAAGAGTAGTGAAATAAGAGTAATTGGTGAGATAAACGGAATAAATTTATTTTGAAACCAATCTTCCCCTTTTAAGGCAATCAATGCATATCGACTGCTAATACCCATCAGAAATGGAATTCCCAGATAGATACCCACACTCTTGGCAATTTCTAGGATAGAAATATCTATAGATAAACCAGAAACTCCAAAATATGCTGGCAAAACAGTGATAAAAAAATAAGCATAAAGGCTATATAAGATTACTTGGAAGATGCTATTCAAGGCAATCAAACCGGCCGCATATTCACGGTTGCCTTCTGCAAGCTCATTCCAAACGACCACCATGGCAATACAACGAGCCAAACCGATCAAAATCAGCCCGGTCATATATTCGGGGAGATCATGGAGGAAAAGAATGGCCAAGGCAAACATCAAAACAGGCCCAATAACCCAATTAAGGACCAACGAAGTCATCAATACTTTAATATTCCGGAATACTTTCCCGATATGTTCATATTTCACCTTGGCTAATGGTGGGTACATCATGAGAATAAGCCCAATGGCCAAAGGAATATTCGTCGAGCCCGTTTGGAAATGGTTAATCCATTGGGAAGAGGAAGGAATAATTTTACCAATCCCTACTCCAATTGCCATCGCTAAAAATATCCAAAGGGTTAGATAGCGATCAAGGAATTTTAATTTTGAATTCATCTATTCGGATTTGATCTGTGAAAATATGTAGAACATTTCTTCAGCAATCTGCAGACTGCGTTTGGCATAGACTTCTGCTTGTTCAGGCGTGCCATCTGAAATCTTAGGGTCTTCATAGGTCACCGGAATTCTTTTTTCGGCACCCGCAATAAATGGACAGCCTGCATCTGCTTGGGAACAAGTCATAATGGCAGCAAACCCCGCGTCAGGATTAAATGCATGCTCATGTTTTTTAGAAAAACCAATAATTGGAGAATCCGTTCTCGAGTACTTTATTGCATAGATGGGATTTTCCGAATCGGATAATTGCAGGACCTCAAAACCTTGCGCCAGCAGGGTATCAATGACAGCTGGAAACAATCTTGTTTCTTCGGTCCCTCCCGAATAACAGTTTACCTTGGAAATGTTAAAATAGGAAGCTGCTGTCTGCGCCCAAATTTGAGACAAATGGCTGCGACGCGAATTATGGGTACAAATGAAATTAAGATTGATTTTTTCCTGAGCATTTAATTTATGCTGAATGAAATCGATTAGTGGTTTCAGGGTTTCCCTTCGTTCTGTGTTGTCAAAGCCTCCCCAGTTTAATTGGTTTATGCTGTTTTTTAAATGGGCATTCATAAATTGTAGTAAAGAAATAAATATTTAAAACTGCTGTTGATCATACTTCCGAGAGAGAAGAAGGATAATAACATCGCAATATTACGATATTAGAATTTTAATATCAAATTCTTTATATTAATTTTTCAATAAGGGATATAACTTTTCTCTTTCTGTCCTTGGCAAAAAAAAAACGGAGACCATAAATGATCTCCGCTTACAATTATTGATTACATTTTACTTATTCCACCAAATTTTCGTGAATTGTACATCATCACCTTGATTGCTCAATGCGGATTGATAGTTAGTCTTGTTGGTACTTTGTTCCTTCAAAGGATAAACCAACCTGCTTGGAATGGAATCCCCTATCTCAGGCACAAAAGAATAGGATACTGGTTTTCCTTCAACCGTTCCTGACCATACCAGCTCTCCTTTTTTAACCAGGAACAATGGGTATCCTGTTCTCCGGATCTCTGTCCAGGATTCAATACCTTGTCCATACAAAGCCAAGTATTTTTGAGATAGGACATTTTCCTTATTTGCTTTAGGAACTTTCGTTAGATAGGCCGTGACTTCAGCCGGACTGGCTCCCCAGCGTTCTAAGGAAGCTTTGACCCCATTTTCATAGCTAGCCTGTTCCCAACCTTTATATTCTGAAATCAAGAATTCTACCTCGGAATATTCCTGCAAAACCTCAAAAGCATTTGCTCTATTGACCAAGTCTCCTGGCAAAGAGATACTGTCTAGTGGGAATAGATTTCCAGCTGCTAATGGTAAGCCATAAGGCTGACCCTTGTAAATATTTTTACTGTTTGGCTTTGCATACTTGCTCAACCTTGGATCTTCTATCTTAAATGGCCCTCTGTCCCCTTTCAATACATCAATAAGAACATGAGACACAGCAAAATCCTTTCTATTGGCTGTTACTGTAGCCCTAAACAACGGAGCTTCATATGGAGACGCACTGGAATAGGTAAAGCCGGCATTGTCAGCATTCGAGGTAAACACGCCTCTTTTCAAGGCGTCTTCAATATGCTGGGTCGCCAATGCCTTATCTTTGGTCAAGATGCGATTCGCCAGCCTCAACCTTAATGAATTGGCAAACTTGAACCATTTCTCATTCTTCCCTTGATAAACGATATCTGAAGTTCCGAAGGTCACTCCTGACTTATATTTCGCCAATGTATCGGCTGCAATCTTAAGCTCATTTAGGATATCCTTGTAAACTTTCTCCTGAGAAGCATATTTAGGTGTCAGGACATCTGGATTTCTCTTCAGCGCTTCAAAATCAGGATCCTTGTTCCCATAGGACTCATAAGGGATATCTCCGAAAACATCCGTTAGGGAATGGAATGCAAAGGATTTCAAGATCCTAGCAATAGCTATCTGTGTAGAATTCGCCCCGGCACCATTTGCTTGTGCCTGTATTTTCGTCGCTTCATCTTCGTTCAGCAGGATAATTTCATTCAGGTTGCTGAGGGCCTTGTAGGTATTGGTCCAATATTCATCGGAATATCCTGCCGAAACCAAATACCTGGATTGATCGGTATAGATATTCTGGCTAAAATATTGGGCAAAGAGCTGAGCCCCTCTGAAATGAATGCTCTCGCTTCTCAGGGCATTGACTACCTGCCTTTCTGCAGACAGAAAAAGACTGGGTGTAGGTACATTGGAAGGCCTATTTGGGTCTACATTAATCTCTTGCAAGGTATCTTTGGAACAAGAGATAAAACTCAAGGACAGCAAAGATGTATATAGGATATGTTTAATTTTCATTTTTTCTAGCATTAAAATTTAAGGTTAACATTAAATCCATAGGTCAGTGGTGTTGGAATATTTCCACCCTCTATCCCTTGAACATTCCCACTACTGTTGGTGAATTCCGGATCGATGTATTTACTCTTGGTATAGATATTCCAAACATTTCTCGCATAGGCTGATAATCGCACTCCTTTTACCACCTTAGGATTGTTTAAGGGGATGGTATAGCCTAAGGTAACTTCCCTAAGCTTGATGAAAGTGCCATCAAATATGGAGAATGTAGTTGGTCCACTGGACTCATTCCTTCCCCATTGTTGAGCGGTAATCCGTGTATCATTGGGTCTGATATTGCTAGTTGAATAGGTTCCATCTGCATTAAATACGACATCAGTCTTTACACCCTCTAGGACAATACCATCTTCACGGACATTATTTTCAGCGGTGCGCTCCAAGATTCCGGAATACATACCGACATTATAGGTCTGCGAATAGAAGCTTCCACCTACGCGACCATCGATCAAGAATCCAAAGTTGAAGTTTTTATAACGGAAACTGTTTTGGAAACCAAATAGATAATCTGGTAATACAGACCCGAGAGGAACCAATTGAGAGGTCCTTTGGTAGCTTCCATCTTCTTTGATTACGCGTTGCCCATCTGCATAGACAAAATCATAACCTAATAGCTGTCCGTATGGTTGCCCCTCTCTAGCCACCAAGTTGATCAAGGAAGAACTTAAGGTTAAGGTATTTACGAGTTCATCCAGTTTAAGGACTTTATTTCTGTTTCTGGCCCAGTTGATGCTAGAGTTCCATTCAAAATTTTCAGAGCGAACCGGTGTTGCATTCAAAATTACCTCAATACCTTTATTCTCCACTTTTCCGGCATTCAGCACCTTTGCTTCATAGCCAAAAGCTGATGATACGGGAATGGGAAGAATCTGGTTTCTGGAGGTGTTGTGATAGTAGGTCACATCAAAACCCAATCTATTTTTAAAGAACTGCAAGTTTAGGCCTGTCTCCCAAGAACTGGTAATCTCTGGTTTAAGATCAGCATTGTTCAGGGTGGAAGGCAGTTTATTGGATGGCTTGCCATCAAATGATTGTTCCACATCATAAACCTTGTTCAATTGGTATGGGTCCGTATCATTACCAACTTGCGCCCAACCTAACCTGACCTTTCCGAAAGACAACCAATCTAGACTTTGGATAGCTGGCAATTGTGAAAACACAAAACTGCCGGTAAATGATGGATAGATAAAGGAATTTGCATGGCTCGGTAAGGTCGAAGACCAATCATTACGTACCGTAGCATCCAAAAACAATAGGTCATTGTAACCTAAGGAAGCACTACCATACAAGGAAGCAATGCGACGATTGTAGGTGAAGTTTTCAATCTTTACGCTGGATGCATTCTTTAAATTGTAATAGTTAGGTACAATTAGACCACCTTGGGTGATGGCATAATCAACTTTTCTGTGTTGATCCCTTAAGTTTGCTCCTACATTGGCCACCAAAGAAATCTTATCCCAATTCTTTTTGGCAGTAGCCAAGAATTCATAGTTGTATTCGTTTAATTTATTGCTGGTCTCCTCGTATTGGGAAGCACTGCGTGAGTATACCGCAATACGATCTTGAGTCCCGAACTGGTAGATATCGCCATGGACTTTAGCCCCGATCTGTAACCAATCGGTCACTTCATATTGCGCGCCAATATTACCATAGAATCGGTCTCTTTTTTCTTCAAGATAGCTCTCATAAGCCGACCAATAAGGGTTGTCGATAAAACGGGTCGCTTCTGCTGCTGGAGTGTTTTGCCAGCCTGTTCTATTCCATGCCAATGGAGTTCCATCTGGGCGTTTGTAGTTTTCTAAGAGTTTGTAATCTACCTGCACCGCTCCCCATTGGAAAGCCTCCAGAATAATGTTTCTGTTGGATGCTCCTGTCCATGGTTTTCCCAAGGAGGTATTGTGGATATAATTGATACTGGAATTGATGCTCAACTTACCTAACTTGGTTCCTCCAGAGAAATTTAGGGTATTACGTCCCAAGGTAGAGTTGGGAACTGTTCCTTTTACGTTCTTATTGGTGTAAGAAAATCTATAATTCGTATTTCCTGAATTTCCAGCAATAGCGATATTGTTGGTATTTGCCAAACCGGTATTGAAGAAATAACTGACATCATGCTCTGGATATAACCAAGGAGATGGGTTTAAATAATCTGCAGCATCTTCTGGATTTAAATTATACCATTGCAATACTGGCGTTCCATCTAATTTTGGTCCCCAGCTTTCATCAGCAGCGTAATCCACTATTTTATAGTCTTTCCCTTCAATATTGACCGTTTGAAAGTTTTGGCTATAGCCTTGCCCATATAGATGCTGGCGTTTTGGGAGTCTGACAATGTTTTCGAATTCCAGACCTGTATTTAAATCGATACTGACCTGCTCGCCTTTTCCTGCACGTTTGGTCGTGATCAAAATCACGCCATTGGATGCTCTGGAGCCATATAATGCCGCTGCAGATGGCCCCTTAAGGACTGAAATATTCTCGATATCATCTGGGTTTAGATCTTGGATCATGTTTCCAACATCCTTTCCCGCCGACCCGTTGATGGTGGAAGAGGAGTTTAGATCGGAGTTATCGATTGGTGTTCCGTCTACCACATAAAGAGGTTGATTGCTACCTGCAATGGAATTGATCCCTCTTAATAGCGTACGGGTTGATCCACCCATATTCCCCCCGGATGAGACAATCTGTAGACCTGCTACCTTTCCTGATAATGCAGCCATTGCATTGGTAGGTCTGGTCTGTAATTCTGTTGATTTCACTTCTTGCACAGCATAGCCCAATGCTTTCTTTTCTCTTGAAATACCCAAAGCGGTCACAACCACTTCCTCCAAGACATCATTGCTAGGTACTAAACGTACCGTAATGGGCTCCGAGGCATTTACCTCTAGATCCTGATCTTGATATCCAAGAAAACTAACCTTGATCTGGGTCTTCGGATTGGAAGAGTCTAATGTAAATTCCCCTAAAGCATTGGTTTGGGTTTGCTTCTGCGTTGTTTTATCAATAACGGTAGCTCCTGAAATCACTTGATTCAGCTCATTCAAAACCTTGCCTTTAATGATATTTTGGGCTTGTGTTTGACCAATTCCTATGGCAAAGAATAGCCCTACGAGATAAAAATATATCGTTCTGTTCATGTAAATAATTTGAAATGGATTAATAAAATGGAATAGAAATTATTGGAGATAGTCTTCCTTAGCTTACCTACCTCCTACGCACATTCGAAAACTGTTATGGGTTGATTTAATATACATATTGAATAAATTCTGCTGCAAATATATAAAATCTACCTAATTAGTAGATTACATTATTGGAAAAATCTATACTTTTTTACTAGACATTGTTTGAGTTTATAACCTTAAGTCTTTCATGTTACTGATATTCAATCATATAAACCTACATAACCTTAATCAAATAATTTTAAGCTTCTTCCTTAAAATGAACAATAATAGCTGATTTCAGCTATATTTGTCGAGTAGGATCTTGTTATTTTTGTATAGTCTTAAAATCACACTATGAAATTGATCAGCGCGCTTCTTATTATTTTTCCATTATTTACACTTAACATTCAGCTGGCAAAATCACAAGAAGCGGCTGCTTACCTTGTTTATGATGATTTTAACCTTTACCATACAAGTAAGGATAGCTCAGCTTTGGTTTTTGTGAATATGGCCTATGTCAGAAGTGAGCCAAGCTCGAAAGCTGAATTGCTGGATTCCATTCCCTTAGGGACTGAAGTAAAATTTATGGATGAATTATCATTAAACCCGATCTCTTTACGAGGTATGTACCTGCCTTGGCATAAAATTGAATATCAGAAGGACAGACAGAAAAGAACTGGATATATCTGGTTAGGACTTTTGAGCCTGGACCATGAGCAGAATAAGAATTCCGGGGAAACCTTCATGTATGGTTTTGCATGGAAATCCAATGAAGAGCTTGAAAACTATTATTGGGTAGAAGCCAAAATATTAAACAAGAACAAAGAATTGCTGGCTTCTAAAAGTTTTCCATACTACCCAGGTGAGCAATCCTATACCTTAGGTGAATTAAATACCAAACCTGGTTTGAATTATGCGAAATGCATCTATGCCATCAAATTCCTAGGAGAGGCCTGTGGAATAGCCTCCGAAGAAAACTACTTTGCTTGGGATGGAGAACAATTCACGACCCTACCGAAAACTACTTCGGTTTCGGATGCCGGTGTTTTTTATTATGCCGAAGAGTTGGTTTTCCCTAAAAAGCATAAGCTTGGGAATGATGTTATCCTGAAGATATCTGAGGAAGGAGAAGCTGAATTTGAGGAAGAGGCCAATCCTGAAGATGAAATCAGGTTTAAGATCTCGAAAAAGGAAGAAACCTATCAACGAAATGGCAATGCCTATGTGAAGGTTTCTGAAAGGACCATACAAAAATAAAAACGGCTTGCTTGAGTAAACTCAGCAAGCCTTTTTAGTCACACTACTATTATCAAATAGTTCCTTAAATATCGTTGTTCTTCAACAGCTCCAAGATCTGTTGATAGGTATATTCTAAATCTTCTTTCTCCGTGCAATATGGCGGCAGGATATACAGCACATTGCCCATTGGTCTCAATAAGACCCCCCTCGCCATAAATTCATTGAACAACTTTTCCTGAACCTTATTAAAATATGAGGTCTCGGTTTGGGTTTCCCACTCAAATGCTAGGATGGTCCCTGTCTGGCGGATATTTTTTGCATTTTCATATCCCTTTAATTCTTTGGCAAATTGGCTATGCCATTCCGTAATGGCCTTTATTTTTGCCTGAGTAGAATCAAGCAGTAATAAATCCAAGCTAGCCAAAGAAGCTGCACATGCTATCGGACTCGCAGTAAAGGAATGGCCATGGAATAGAGCCATCTTTTTTTCATCCGAATAGAATGCTTGATAAAGTTCCTCCGTACAAGTCGTAATCCCCATGGGCATCGTTCCGCCGGTCAATCCCTTTGAAAAACACATGACATCGGGTTTTTCGGTCAATTGATCTGCAGCAAACAAAGTCCCTGTCCTTCCGAAGCCCACAAAGACTTCGTCCTGAATCAACATGATCCCTTGCGACTTACAATAAACCATTAAGTCCGATAAATGTTCGGCCTGATGCATCAGCATCCCTCCTGCCCCTTGGACCAAAGGTTCGTAAATGAAACAGGCTATCTGATCGGCATGCTCAGCAATGATCTTTTTGTTCGCTTCCAGGTTTTCCGCTGTAGGAGCATCAAAAAATATGACATCAAATAACAAATCTGCAAAAGGAGCAGTCCACTGTCCACGAGCACTAACCGACATCGCACCAAAGGTATCCCCATGGTATCCGTTCTTTAGAGCAACAATCTTATTCTTGCGTTTGCCTTGGTTGAAGGCAAACTGTATGCACATCTTCAAGGCAACTTCCACTGCCGTAGAACCGTTGTCAGAATAAAATACCTTCTTCTGGTTGGAAGGAAGCAATTCTAATAACCGTTCTGAAAGAGTAATTGCCGGCAGGTGCGTGAAGCCAGCAAAGATGACCTGCTCTAAAGTATTAAGCTGTTCATAGACTTTATCCGCAATATACGAATTTGAATGGCCATGGAGGGTAACCCACCACGAACTTACCATATCTAGATAGCGATTTCCTTCCATATCGAAAAGATAAGCATCTTTTCCACGTACGATGGGAAGGTGCTTACTGGTCTTCATCTGCGAATAAGGATGCCAATTGACCGCTATATCACGATCTATGCATTGCTTTTGCAAAAGCCCTCCTTTTTCAATTCCATTGGTTTTAAGCCCAAGTTCTTCAACATCTGCATATCTTCATCCACGCCAGGATTGGGTGTCACCAACAGGGTCTGTCTTTCACCCGTAAATATCGAGTTTGCCCCAGCCATAAAACACCATGCCTGCTCTTCCTCATTCATTTCTATACGTCCCGCACTTAACCTGACCATAGAAGATGGCAAAACTATCCTCGCCGTAGCAATCATCCTGACCATTTCCCACACATCAATTTTTGGCAAATGCTCTAAAGGCGTTCCGGCTACCCTCGCCAATGCGTTGATAGGCACAGATTCTGGATGTTTTTCCATATTGGCCAAAGTGCGGAGCATCGAAATCCTATCTTCAGCTTTCTCTCCCAAACCTATGATACCTCCTGAACAGACGGTAATCCCTGCTTTCCTGACATTTTTAATGGTTTCTATCCTATTGTCAAACTTTCTAGTGGAGATTATCTCATCATAAAACTCCTCGGAAGTATCCAAGTTATGGTTATAGGCATAAAGACCGGCTTCCTGAAGCCTATTGGCTTGCTCCTCGGTCAACATCCCTAGCGTACAGCACACTTCCAAGCCCATTTCATTGACCCCCTGAACCATTTCAATGATCCTGTCAAAATCTCGATTGTCCCTTACCTCTCGCCAAGCGGCAGCCATACAGAACCTGGAAGAACCACTGTCTTTTGCTTTCTTGGCATGGGCCAAAACGGTCTCTGTTGGCAATAAGGCCTGCACCTTGATATCGGTATGGTACCGTGCGGCCTGCCCACAATAGGAACAATCTTCTGGACAACCTCCCGTCTTGACTGACAACAAAGTTGAAATCTGGACTTCTTGTGGATTATGCCACTGCCTATGTACAGTAGCAGCTTCATATACCAATTCCAATAATGGTCTGTTATAGATCTCTAATAACTCTTCTTTCGTCCAATCGTGTTTTAATGTTTTATTAGCACTCATTTTCTTAATTTTCTATTCTAATTTTTAAAATTGCTTTTTCTAGCCCTACTGCATCTAATGATTCCAATTGGGGGATCTCGATGATCTTGCTGCCAGCCGGTCTGTTTTTGATCAATATCCTTTTGCTTGCCTCCTTGAATTCTCCATTCAGCACAATATAATCCACTGCTATTCCTCGCTCATTTAAACTGTGAAAGGAAAGCAAACTATGGTTGATGCTTCCTAAATAGTCTGAACAGACCAAGATTACCGGCAAGTCCAGATACACTACAAGATCTAGGATAAAATGCTGATCATTTATGGGGACAAACATTCCTCCCGCACCTTCAACGATGAGGTTTCCACTGCATGCAGGAAGTTGGAAATCTTGGAGCTTGATCTCCACTCCATCAACTTCCGCGGCATAATGCGGGGAAGCCGCTGTATTTAATTTAAATCGCTCTGGATGAACTACCAGCTCAGCTCCTACCAATGTTCTGAGCATTTGGCTATCGCTGCTTTCAAGGTCTCCTGACTGAATCGGCTTCCAGTACTCCGCATTCCAAAGTTTTACCAGGACGGCTGACACTATGGTTTTCCCCACCGAGGTTCCAATTCCTGTTACAAAATATTTCTTATTCATTATTTACTTCCTTTAGACAGTTTTTCAATAATTCTATTTCTTCTCTTGTGTTAAAGGCATGCATCGAAATGCGCAACATCTCCTCGCCTTTGGGCACTGTAGGATACTTGATTGCATAGCCTAAGATCCCTTGGTTTTCCAAGAGACCAATTGCCCTATCCAAATTTCTTGGTTCTGAAAATCTAACCGGTATGATAGGACTTCTAAATGGAATAGAATCCGACGTCTTAATATGATTGTATTGTTTAATGTTCTCTTGCAGACTATTAACTAAGAGCCTGTTATCTCTTAAAAATTCATAAGAAGCCTGAATACCTAAGGCATGAAAATCAGGAAGACCAGTACTGTAGATAAAGGTTGTAGAATAGTTGATCAGATAATCAATAAGGCATGAAGACCCTAAAACAGAAGCACCTGATAAGCCCATCGCTTTGCCGTACGTGATGACAGTTACAAAAACCTGATCTTGCAGATTATAATGATCAACAAGACCCAATCCACATGTTCCAATGGCATGGGCTTCATCCACGATCAAGGCTGCAGCATATTGCTTGCAGAGGGCTGCTATCTCTTGGATCGACGCGAAATCCCCATCCATGGAATAAAGACTTTCTATCCCCACCCAGATTCTGCCCTTGGCCTTCTTCAGTAAATCCTCCAGTTGTGCAAGGTCGTTATGCCGAAACTTCCAGCGAACCGCCGCTGAAAGCCTACAGCCATCATAAACAGATCGATGGACCTTTTCATCCAAGATGATGGTATCCCCTCTCTTCGGCAATGTCGAGAACAAGGATAAGTTTGCATTATAGCCAGAGGGAAATAATAGGGCTGATTCAAAACCATGCTGACTTGCGACAGACTGCTCTATCTCCATGTGTAAGTCTGAATTTCCAGAAATTAACCTGGAACCTGTCGCTCCCAATATGGAATATGGATACTGCAGTAAAATATCATGTAACCTGGATTTAAAACCTTCACTCCTTGCAAAACCTAAGTAATCATTGGAAAAGAAGTCAACACCTTGTTTTTGTTTCTTCAATTGCCTGTACCGGCCTTCTCGCTTTCTATTCTGGAGCTCTAGGAATAATCCATCAATTATTGACATCACAACAAGAAACTTCATTCGACAGCGCGGCTATCCAATCTTGAAATAAGTCTGCCTCGATCTGTAAGATTTTCTGAGCATGTCTTTCCCATTCTGTGTCAAAACCTTTCAATTGGCTGACCATCTCTTCTAGATGCCCCTCTTCCTCCAGGATAATGGATTTCACCATTACCTTTGAACCAGCTTCATTTAACGCATCTTGATAGATCGGATACAATTCATCTGCTCTAACCTCGATGGCATAGGTCACAAATAAATAGGCTGCATAGCGTAAAACTTGACCAGATAAGCTAAACTGTTGTTTTAGATATCGGCTGGTTTTCACGTCCAGACGATGTAAATATTGAATGGAAGATTTACCTCCTAACAATGAATCTTCATCATAATACTCAAAGCCAGACACAGCCAACTTGGCGATTTGCTTCTTGAGATAATAAGCATGTCTATGTTCTTCGGCAGCATGCTTCAATTGGAGGAGATCCGTTCGCACGGGGTCTTCGCATGCTGAGATTTTTCTGGCACCAGCATTTTCCATAAAAGAAAGGGTATTCAGCCATTTGGCGTGAACCGTGGCATCCGCCACGATTTGATTCAGGATTGCTTTCATATTTTTCTAATTGGCCCAAAAGTACTACCTTGCCGGATGGTTCAAAGGTGCCAGTTTAAAGAATATGATTAGTCCGGTTAGTATACCCTTTAAAAGTTTTATCCACATTGAAAGAAATTCCGCTACCCCCATCTACTTGCAGGTAGCGAATCAATTTATCCAAGCCATCGCACAGGGGAAGCTTAAGCCGGGAACCAAATTATTAGGTACTCGGGCCATGGGGGACTTGCTCGAAGTGCACCGGAACACGATAACTGCAGTTTATGAGGAACTCTTCGGACAAGGCTGGGTAGAAATCCATCCCAATAAAGGGACATACGTCGCCTCACAACTTCCTCTGCAGGAACAGCAAGACCTTTCAAGTTTCCAATATCCAAAGGAAACTGGCTATACCTTCAAAAAATCAATTCTCTTGGACAGTCCTTTTGAACACACCAACTGCGATTACATCTTCAATGATGGCAGTCCCGATATCCGATTGACACAATTTGAAGACCTCTCTAGATTCTATAGCTCCAACATGAAACGCAAGAGCAACCGGTCAAAGATGGGTTATTACAATCAGGAAGGGAGCGAATATTTTAAGGAACAGATGCTCGATTACCTGCAGAGCAGCCGTGCCTTGAAGATCAACAAGAACAACCTCCTTATCAGCAGGAGTATCGAGATGAGCCTTTACATCATCTCGGAAATCTTGCTCACGGAGGATGATACCGTGCTGGTCGCTGAATTGAGTTACTTCGCCGCGAATATGATCTTTCAGAAGTCTGGCAGCAAAATCATGTCTATCCCATTGGAGGATGATGGAATCGACGTGGAAGCACTGGAAAGGATCTGTCAAAAGCAGACCGTAAGGATGCTTTACCTCACAGCCCAGCAACATTACCCAACCACGGTTAGCTTAAGTGCGCATAAGCGAATGAAAATCCTGCAGCTGGCAAATCAATACGGCTTCATCATCGTTGAAGATGACCATGACTATGACTTCCAATTCGACAAGCAACCACTTCTCCCTCTTGCTACATCAGACCAGAACGGGATGTTGATCTATGTGGGTTCCTTTGGGAAATCCTTGGCTCCCGGCTTCCGAACAAGCTTTATCGTTGCTCCTGAAAACCTGATGGTTGAAATGAGAAAACATCTCGGGATCATTGACAGGCAGGGAGACATCCTAATGGAACAGGCTTTGGGTGAAATGATCGAGGAAGGTGCGATACATAGGCATCTCAAAAAGTCGCTGAAGGTTTACAAAGAAAGAAGGGACTACATGGCAATTCTACTTGAAAAAGAATTAGGTGACCTGCTGGAATTTAATATCCCCAATGGTGGCCTTGCATTTTGGTTGAAATGGAAAAAGCCCATCAACCTACTCAAACTCAGTCAGCAAGCGGCAAAGAACAACTTATTTATCCCCAAGACCTTGCTTTACCAGCAAAAGGACCTACAGGCCATGCGAATGGGGTTTGGCAATCTAAACCTAGAAGAAATGGATAAAGCTATCCAAATCTTAAAATTTAGCCTATCGGAAATCTAATATTTTAGTCTGCAAAGATTGTCCTGCTTTCTTTAGGTTGAGAGTCTTTAAAATGGACATACATGCGTTTATATTTCACCATATCCCTAGAATCCGCCAGATAATTCATCTTTGTATCCCTAAAGACCAACTGAGCGGCCTTTTTTTCCATTTTTGTTGCAAAATCTAGGAATTCTCGGAAAAGCATCCGACGTTCATGGGTAGTGAAATTACTTTGCTGGCAAACTTTTAGGATCAGCTCCTCATCAAAATGTAGAGAAATTTTCGTGCCTTGGGAATTCAAAAGATAAAATATGGGTCTAGGACTATTATTTGGAAATAAGCCAAACCCTATAACACCATTATCAGTGTTGAATACATAAGCATAAAAGTGGATAGTGCCTATCAATGCCGAATCTACCAGTATGTTTTTAGTAACCATAGCTTCATAATTTATGTGTTAGTGATAAGAGATGATTAAAGATCTATCAGGAAAACCCTTAATTATCCATTTATTGGTTAATTTACTCTTTTTCAAGGCAATAGCAGTGGAGATTTAGATTATCTTATTATTAATTCTTTGAAAATCTAACTCTTAATGCTTTTTATCAATACTTAATTGTCAGCAGATTATGCTACCAATTTCCTACAAGCTTCAGCACAAGACCTACAGGCTTCGGCACATTCACGACAGTGTTCCATTCCGTGGGCAGCATGTTTTTCACATTCTTCCGCACAGGCCTCACATAAGTCCAAACAAATCTTGACGATCTCCAACTTAGGCTTACTGTCCATAATCAACAGTTTATAGGTAGACTCACAGATTTCTGCACATTCCAAATCTGTTTGAATGCACTTACGCATCATCTCCAGCTTCTCCTCTTTCAAACATGCTTGTGCACATTTTAAACAAGCAACTACACATTGCTGACACGCATCTATACAATTCTTTATCAATTGATCTTGTTCCATTTGCTTATCCTTTTTATTGCTAATAATAAAACTGAGCTCAATAGCTTTAGCATTGATACCCATCAAGTTAACACTTTCTCAATTAATTCGTTCAAATTAAATTCATTTTTATAAGTTAATTTTTGATTTGTATTAAATAAATTACAATGACAGATAATCTTTTTCTTCTGAAAAATGAATCCATGGAAACTTTTTTCTGAAACCTCATCATTCATTTTATCAACGATTAATTTTAGCCAAAAGGTGGAAATGCAGTATTTTTAATTTTGTAGAAAACCCTCTACTCCAGTATTTTAAAATAAATAGAACCGGATTTTATATTCCTAAAAATACAAGCTACATTTATCGAGAAATCGCAATTTTCATCAGAAAAGTTGAACGTTTTGCAATTGAAACCTAATTTGGAAATCATGAACAATTACAAATCTTCTTTCAGTCACTTATTGGCAATACTTTTTCTATTATCCTTTTCCTTCAAGTCCGTTGCTCAGGGACTTCCTGAAAAAGACCTGGACCAACTTGTAGAAAAAACCATGAAGAGCTTCAATGTGCCGGGAATAGCTTTAGGGATCATAAAAGATGGAAAAACCATCCACCTAAAAGGATATGGGGAAAGATCAATAAACAGTAAAAAACCCGTTGACAATCAAACTGCCTTTGCAATCGCATCAAATAGCAAGGCCTTTACGGCATTTGCCTTGGGCATGCTCATGGACGAGGGAAAACTAACTTGGGATAGCAAAGTCACCGAGTTTATTCCAGAATTCAAGATGCATGACCCTTATGTCACTTCAGAATTTACTGTTAGGGATCTATTGACCCACCGCTCAGGATTAGGTCTCGGTGCTGGTGACCTCATGTTTTGGCCTGATTCTGCAAATTTCAATACCGAAGAAGTGATCCATAACCTGAGGTACCTTAAACCGGTATCCAGCTTTAGAACAAAATTCGATTATGACAACCTACTTTATATCGTTGCTGGCGAGGTCTTGAAAAGAGCGTCGGGAATGAGCTGGGAAGACTTTATAGAGAAAAGGATCATGGCTCCTCTTGGCATGACGAATAGTGCTGCCTCACTGAGCCGGATGAAGTCCAAAAACAATGTAATCGATGCCCATGTCCCTGTAGATGGCAAATTGATAACCATTGCCCGATACCTAAGCGAAACAACCAATGCAGCGGGCGGAATAAATAGCAGTATAGAAGATATGAGCAAATGGGCAACCATGCTTTTGAACAAAGGAAAATACGGGAACAACCTGGAAAAGCAACTCATTTCCGAAAGAAGGCTTGCGCAGATCCTAACCCTACAGACTGTTATCGGAGGTTCAGGACCTTATAATGCACACTTTACAGGATATGGTTTGGGCTTCTTTCTCAGTGATCAGAATGGATACTTTGTTGCCGAACATACCGGTGGCTTAGGTGGCATGGTTACTCAAATGACTTTGATTCCTGAACTGAAACTCGGAATTATCGTGCTGACCAACCAACAGTCCGGCTATGCTTTTACCACGATTACCAATCAGATCAAAGATTCCTATTTCGGTATCAAAGGAACCGACCGCCTGACAGAACTTAAAGCTAGGGAATCCAAAAACGAAAGCGAAGGCGACAAAGTTACCAATGAGGTCTGGGCCAAGATCAAGTCCCAAGACCAAAAAATAGACTTCTCTCCTTTCGTTGGTAAATATAAAGATGCATGGTTCGGAGAAATCGAAATCAGTAACCGAAATGGTCAACTATATTTTACATCAGCAAGATCTCCACAGCTGCAGGGCAAAATGTACTATTACCAAGGCAACACCTTCGTTGCAGCATGGAATGACCGCAGCATGAATGCAGACTCGTATGTTATGTTCAACCTGGATGAAAATGCCAAGGCTGAAAGCATAAAAATGAAAGCCGTTTCCCCATTAACAGACTTTTCTTTTGACTTCCATGACTTAGATTTAAAAAGAATAGATTGATTTTCGAAGCATAATTAATGCAGCAAAAGGAGATTTTCCTCCAGCAAATAAAAATATCTCATTAGAAATGAGCTTTTTCACTGTTTAAAGCAATGATTAGCGTAAAAACATTTGGAGTATATATAGATTAATCCTACTTTTGTATCACAAAAACACGGTAGGTATAGCTCAGTTGGTTAGAGCACTAGATTGTGGTTCTAGGGGTCGTGGGTTCGAGCCCCATTACTTACCCGGTTAAAGGAGGTCAAAATGACCTCCTTTTTTTGTGTAATAAACACTCCAACATTATCCTTATCCAAAAATCCTAAACAAAAAAACGGATTGAAATCTATCAACCCGTTTTACTCTCCTAATTCAATTTATACTGATCTAACATCTCATGTACCTCCTCCTTGCTATTGAACATCAAAGCATCTAGAATAGATAGGCCTGGCTCAAACACCCGACCTCCTTGCTGATAATCCCGAAGCTTTATTTCATGAAAGAAAATATCAATATCCGACTGAGTATATTTTTCCCGATTATAAAAACTCATTCCGCCGATTGGATTAACATAAGTAACTTTCTGCCCTATCGACTTACAGATATTTAATGCCCACTCATCAGAATCCTTCGGTTGCTCGATTATCAATTCCATCTCTGAAAAGGCAACTATCTCCCTTGGCATATCCAGATAATTACAGATTTCAGTCAGCACATGCCTGTTCAGGGAAGTTATATCATCAAAGTCCTTGGACAAAGTTCCTTTCACAAAATCTAGGGTCGGTTTATAATAAGGAGCAATCTTTTTATAGATGGCCATTTGTGAAAATATTTTATCCTTCCAGGGCTGACTGTTGTCCAAAACACATTCCTTGATCAAGGAAGCTCTTCCGTTTGGTTTTTTCACAGGGACCTGTATATATAACCATCCATCATCCTGTTTCAAAATACGGTTCCGTTCGATCCAACCTCGTTGAATGTATTGCACGGTATCCAATAAAATAAATCGATCCGTATGTTTCAATAGGCTGATATACCCTAAATACGGAAAGAAATAAGGCTGAATTATTCCGATCTTTTTCCTAAGCATTTTTATTTAATAATTAGTTTGGTTTTAGTGCATAGCTATCCCCATATGTAGCCCTTTGGAAAGGGTTCATCATTTAGGTATAGAAAATATTATTATCGGCATTGCATCCGGATAGATTCAGTTCATAGCACTTCAGCCTGAATAGTAAAAACAGCCTATTACTCCTTCAGCAGCATTTTTAAATCTATCAAAATTGATTACAGAGCCCTCAAAATCTGATCGATTGAGACTTCTAAATCACTAACTAATTCAAAGTTAAAACGAACAAATGGCTCATTCTTACGGGTTACCATAATTAGATACCAATAATATTTAAAGAAGGCTTTTTTAGGATGCTAATTAACTTCCAAGAATTTTGTAAATTGTATCATCGCTAAACCTATCATGATAAAACTAAGCAGTACATTCTTTGTAACCCTATTCTTTACGTTAGCAGCTTATTCCCAGACTGCTCCAACAGCAATACAATTTGTCCGTCAAGGAGTAAAGCGCATTATCTTTGACCAGGACCAATCTATCCCATTGGCAAGCCTGAAGCCTGAAAAAATTATAGGATTACATCTTATGCATCCTAGCCAACAATATGGAAAAGACTCAGCAAGGATCAGTATTGAAAATGGACTATTAAACATTACTGCAGAATCGGCATCTGAATCAACGATTTGGTTGGCAGGATTTAATCCTTTTGCCACCTATATCATGGACCTGGGCGATATCACTGGAGAAGGGAAACTGGGCTTTCAATTTGCCGATCCGAAAAAGAAGGAAATTGTCCGACTCTCCATTTCTTATGCAGCAGGACTTATTGCTAACATTGAATTTGACCATCAAAAACCAGCAGAGCACATTAATTTCAATCAATCTATTTATATTCCAGAGAAAAAAGATATTCCTTTAAAAGGCAAGCTCATCTTACAGATGCTTGGCAGTGGATTGACCCTTTACCTTCAAAATGAGGGCCTACCTACTGTCATTGCCCAAATGGATTTTGCGGAACACACAGACCTACGGGAAGTTGAAAAAATCCGCAAATACCAGACCTCATTATATGCTCAGCAGCAAAAAGGGATCATAGCTATAAAATCAGTGGACATCCAATTAAATGCCGGAATGGGTCTTGCAGATATCCGCGCTCTGACCTACGAAACTGGCGAACCCATTATGGATCAAGGTCGTCTATGGTTTAGCATGAGCGTGCGCGGAAGGGCATTACCGCATCATCTCCAAGGGATCTTTAGCATGGACCCTTCAGTATTTGACATCAAGTTTGAGGGCATTGTGGTATTTGATCGAGGGGATGGTTTATGGCGAAATGAGGTCGCCTCCCATATCATCTTTGACCGCAGGGACTCCATTTGGAGAGGGATCACGACGGGGTTCAGTGCTTATGCCAACAAAAACGAGAAGAAACAATTACTAGCGGTAGAGTCAAGACAAGACCCAAGATTTGGTTTCTCCATTATGAAAGCTAAACCAATGGGCCAGGTCGGAGATATTGAAGATCCGCACATAATATTTGACAAAGACGCCAATAAATGGCGAATATTGACCTGTGAAAATAGCGATGGATATAAAGCCATCATACTGGAATCCGATGATTGGGACAAGGGCTATAAAAAAATTGCAGGTCCTGTAAAGCATAATTCTACCGGAACCTCCATTCAAAGAATCAACGGTAAACTTTACTGCTTTTCAGGCAGCTCCGAAAAGGAAATCTTTATCTATTCCTATCCTGACCTTAAAGAATTGGGCCACTTAAACATCGACCTTCCACCTTGGGACGAAACCAGCAACAGTAGGGTTTGGCCAAATGTTATTGAACTTCCTGAGGGATATCCAACAAAATATATCGCCTTGATGATGGACCGATTTAATTACCCTGATCTGAAAGGTCCAAACTGGACCTATGGAGCATTATATCTCTACCATGGATACGAGGAAATAAGGATGAGCCCTTAATTCTTCAGCTTCGGCATTGCCCCCATTTCAAGTTTCAATGTACCTCCTTTCAAGAGGTCCGCATGGCTGATCTGCATTGCTTCCAAAGGTTTTCCATTTAAGCTTGCAGATTGTATATAGATATTTTCTTTAGAATTTCCGCTCGCCACAATATTGAACTGTTTCCCATTGTCAAGCTTGAAAGTTATTTCCTCAAAAACCGGACTTGTGATCTCATAGACCGGATCACCTGGCGCAATAGGATGAATACCTGAAGCCGCAAGGACATACCAAGCCGACATTTGACCCACATCCTCGTTACCTGTCAAGCCCTCCACCTCATTTTTATAGGCATGCTCACAGATGTACCGGGTCCATTTTTGGGTCAGCTCCGGCGCCCCTAACCTATTGAACAGAAAGGGTACATGATGCACGGGTTCATTGGCATGGTTATAATACTTATTCCACAAGAAATCCTTTGGCGTATTTTCAAAGAATGCCGTCAGGTCCGCCAATACTTTTTCCCTGCCCCCCATTAACTCAACCATTCCTTCGACATCATGCGGTACAAACCAACCTTGCTGATATGCATTCGCTTCAATACTGCCGTACCATTCCTTCAAGCGTCCTTCCTCCGGCCATTTCTCCCAAGAACCATCCTTATGTTTGGGTCTAAACCAATTCTTTCGAGAATCAAATATATTCCTGTAGAACTGCCCACGTTTCATGTATTTCTCATAAATATCCTTCTTGCCCATGCTTTTGGCCATTTGGGCAATACACCAATCCGTATAGGCATATTCCAAGGTTTCAGAAATACTAAATCCTGTTTCCACCGGAACATATCCTAGGTCAGAATTCCCAAACTTTTCCGAGGTTTTGATCATCAGGTCCAAGGCTTCCTCTTGGTTAAATCCACGGATACCCTTTGCATAGGCATCCGCAATCACCGATAGAGCCGGATTTCCGATCATACAACCACTATAAGCATTGAAAAACTCCCAACGCTCTAAATAATTCTTATTGCTTTGCTGAGCTAGGCTAATCAAGGAGTTGATTTCTTCATTGACCATCTTTGGATTGATAATCGTCTGCAATGGAAATTGACTCCTGAAAACATCCCAACCACTAAAAATGGTCCTTTTGGTAAAACCTTCCGATGCATGCACCTTTCCATTTGGTCTTGGATATCGCCCATCGACATCCGTAATGTTCCTTGGATCAATCATGGTATGGTAAAGTGCCGTATAGAATACAGATTTTTCGTCATCTGTAGCCCCTTTGACATCTATTTTACCTAAGGCATCATCCCAAGCCTTTTGAGCCAACTCCTGCATGGTCCTAAAGTTCTTCCCTTTCACATCGGCAAAGAAATTGTTTTCAGCACCTTCCATATCTGTGAAAGAAATCCCAACCTTCAGCAATACCTGTTCTTGATCTCTCGTAGGAAACTCCAGATAAAACCCAACATGGTCGGCCTCAACAGCAGAAGCTCCGGGAATGATCTTTGCCCTCTCCAGCATACGCTGATAATCAAGGCTCGCTACATCCTTATTTTTGCGGTCCTGTCCATCGGGCACATCCTGTGCCCAGAACCCATAATTTAACAAGGGTTTGCTAAATTCCGCATAAAAGTAAACCGTATAATCGGGATGCCCATCCCCATCCCCCCAACCTCCTCCAGTTGAGTCACATTTAATCCAACCTTTGATGGTATTTCCATCTACAACTTCCACTGACTGCCGGGTAGAGGTTCCACCGACCCTCCTCGCCAAATCTATTTGAATCCTTGAGGAATCATTTTCAGGAAATGTAAACCGAAGCATACCGCCATAAGGCGATGCTGTAGCCTCCGCCTTGATCTGATAGCGATCTAAGAACACAGAATAATAACCAGCCGTAGCCGTTTCTGAGCTCTTATCATATGTAGATCTATAACCTTGGAGCTCATCTGAACCTTCTTTTCCTGCAATAACATGTAATGGTCCCGTACTGGGCATTACCAAAAAATTTCCCAAATCTCCATACCATCCCACACCACTCATCTGTGTAAAGGCAAAACCTTCAATGGTTTTATGCTCATAGCTATATCCAGAACCATTGTCACCGCCCGTAACGGTATTGGGACTGACCTGAGTCATACCAAATGGAGTGGCAGCACCTGGAAAAGTTTTCCCAAGTCCATGGTAAGAACTCGCCGTATTGGTACTCGCCCCAATAAATGGATTCACATATCTTGAAACGCCAACTGGAGATTGCGCTTCAACAGTGATGGCCAAGCTTACAAAAATTACGGAAACTATGGTTTTTAAAAACATGGATTTATCTTAATAATAATTCTATTGTTATTTTACCTGTCCAAGCATCTTGCCCAATTGCAGGGCTGTTCGAACAAGGTTCTTTTTAGTATGCTTGATGGACAACTCTAATTCCTCCGGTTGATTTCCAATAGGCAGCAACATCAGGAAATAATCCTGCAGTTCTTTTGGAATCTTTAGGGGGACTTTTCCGGCCAATCCAATACAAGGAATTTGCCTATCCTTTGCTTTGGCAGCGACTACGACTGGCGCTTTCCCTTCTAATGATTGACTATCTATGCTCCCTTCCCCAGTGACCAGTAAATCTACCTGCGCCAAAGCTGCATCAAAACCAGTTATCTCACAGAAATAGGACGCTCCTTTTTTTAGTTCAGCATTCAAGAATATGGAAAATGCAGCTCCAAGTCCTCCAGCAGCGCCCCCACCTTTCATACTGTTCAGTGATTTTTGAACCGTTTTTTTAGTCAACCGGTCAAAGCTTTTCAAAAACTCCTCCAATTTTTCGATATCCTCTTCACTTGCTCCCTTTTGCGGACCAAAAACCCTTGCCGCCCCATTTATTCCCAACAATTTATTCTCCACATCGCAAAGAACCGTAAACTGACAACCTAAGGTTCTTTCCTTGAATTTCGAAATGTCCATAGAATCCACCTTTTCAAAATTATGTGCTAAGGACTCAATCACCTCCCCTCTTTTATCCCGAAATTCTAAACCCAGAGCTTGCAGCATACCTATTCCAGCATCAACGGTAACTGAACCTCCCAAACAGATAACAAAATCCTTGATACCTGAATCAATCAATGCTGAAATCAATTGTCCTAACCCTTTACTACTTGATTTCAATGGACTTTTCAGTTTGTTCTGGATAGATTTAAACCCTGAGGTTTCTGCCACCTCAATAACCGCACATTTGCCAGAGTCAATCAGACCATAACTAGCTTTTGTTTTCCTGAGATAGGCACCGGCAACCTCCATGCTCTTAATTTCTCCGTTCAATTGTTTACTGATGAGAAAGGAGCTATAGTCACCGCCATCTCCAATAGGGAATTTGGAAATATTAGCCTGGATCCCACTGGCTTTCAAACCTTTTTCAATCGCATCGGCGACTTTATCAGCCTTTAGGCTATTTTTGAAACTATTGGGTGATATTAATATGTTGAGCATTAAGAATAGACTTCTGGATTCAAACAAGTTTTCAATTTTTCTCCTTCCACAAAGGCAACAATATTCTCTGCCGCAATCCTTGCCATCCCTCCTCTAGCCTCAATGGTTGCTGAACCTATATGCGGTAATACGCAGACCCGTTCATGTTTTAAAAGCGGATTATCAGGCAACATCGGTTCAGGATCTGTCACATCCAAACCTGCACCCCAAACTTTGCCCCCATTTAGCGCTTCATCCAAATCCTTTTCATTGATAAAGCCTCCTCTGGCCGTATTTACAATAATCGAAGTATCCTTCATCTGCTCAAATACTTCCTTATTGAACAATCCTCTATATTCCGGAGCATAATTGGCATGTATAGATAATACATCAGATTGCGCCAAGAGCTCTTCAAAACTGACATACTTTGCGCCTAACTTTTCTTCCAATTCTTCATTTCTATTCCTGTTATGGTATATGACCGGCATCCCATAAGCTGCTTTGCATTTTAAGGCCATCTCATAACCTATCCTTCCCAATCCAAATACACCCAAGGTCTTACCATAAAGTTCTTGGCCCAAGTTTGCAATTGGATTGAAATACTTAAACCGAACCCCTACACGTACTTGATTACTATGGAATGACGCCAATCGAGAAACCATTAACATCAACATAAAGGAAATATCCGAGGTTGCTTTACTCAGAACATCTGGGGTATTGGAAACCGGTATCCCTCTCCGGGTAGCTTCTTCTAAATCTACTTGATCATAGCCAACAGAGAATAGCGACACGGCCTTTACCGAAGGGCAAAGGTCAAAGAACTTTGCATCTATCTTATAGGCTCCAATATTGAGGATCGCATCACATTGTTGACAATAGGAAATCCACTCATCATAGGATATTTCTGGATTTTCAGGCATTATTAGATCGATATCAGGTCTAGCCAGCATTTTCATACCGCCTTCAGGGATAAGCTTATTTATGAAGATCTTCATGTTGAATAGGTTTTTTATGCAATAAGTTTAATATACTAAAAATGTATCGTTTTTAGGAAGACAGGCATTACTTCCATCTTACCATCAGTTCTATTGATTATGATAAGCAAAGAGATATTACCATATGGTTAACACCAAAAAACAGCGGTTGTTGTGAGTAGAAATTGAAAAAGAACAATTCAGCAAAACAAATTTTTTTTAAAGTGGGAAAAGTCTGCAATAACTACAATTTTTGCTTATCGTACCTCATAATATGCTGTGCACTTTCAATTCGATAATCTATCAGCATATTGCCCAATTATTAAGTTTATATTAACTTTCTGAACCATGATAAAATGAAGCAAATCTATTGCTAGATTTATACTAGTAATCAGATAGATAGATAAATATCATGACACATAAGATTCAAGAATTAAGCGAAGCCGAATTACTGAGACGGTTGAGCAGATTGAAGACCTTAACCTCAATTCATGTTATTGCACTAGGTCTTTATTGGGTTTCTTCACTTGCATTAGGCATAGTCGTCGAACATATGTATGTCTGGCTCTTCAGCATCATTTCCTTCCCTATCCTGATTTTGAACGTGAAAGCAATCAACGAAATAAAAGAAGAATTTCAGATCAGAAAAACCATGGTTTAGATATGATTTGCTAAAGCTATAATAAATTGATTTCGAGCCGATACGTAATAATAATTTAGTATTGTTTTTTAATTAAAAGAAGGTCAATCTCAACTTGACCTTCTTTTTCAATGACCTCCCAATGCTATTTAGAGCAGGATTCCACTGCTATTGTAACGAAATGTTTAAATATTGTTACAATCAAAAACAAAAAATCGCCCTTTATTGAATCTCAATACAGATTCACTTGTTAAGAAAAGTTAAGACTTTAAAATTTGCTTGCAATTCTTATAGATTTGCTTCCATGATTAAACATATGTATTTAAAATTATCAGCCGTTATATTAGGATTAAGCATTTCAGGAAATGCATTAGCACAAGATTCAGATTCAGTAGTATATAAAGAGAACAAAGAAAAGGCAATCAAATTTGCTGTCAACAAAAACATCAATGCTGCATTGCCCCTTCTCACTTCATGTTACCAAGAGAACATGGAAGATAAAGAGGTACAAACCATGATCTCTGCATCATTGATCAGTATTGCATCTGACCAGAACAACTTACAAGGTTCTTTGGATAGCATTGATTCATGGACTGCCAAGTTTCCTTTCCTACAAAATGACAAACAAGTCCGTAAGCTATATACGATCAATGCTAATCAATTAGCATTCCTTAGCTTCCAGGAAAAGAATATCGAAAAATCCCTAGCCTACCATGATCTGGTAATTGAAGAATTATCAAAAAATCAGGACCTAGGATTGAAAGACAATAAAGATCTAATTTCATTTGCCGTTAGCCTAGCAACGGACCAACTTGAAAAGAAAGAATTCAGGATTGCCAGAAAGATCGCCAGCGAAAGCTTAGCCTATTTCAACGATCCAGAACTCAAAAAGATGTTAAAATACATGGATGATAAAAACTTGGGACTTAATTAAGTCCCATTTTTTTTTGAGCGTATCTTTCCGCAGTGATATGTATTCATTTTAAACATAGCAGACAATGACAGTGATTATTGGTTTTTTATGTCATACTGAGGTTCATCCGAAGTATCTCGGAACATGACAGACCATCATCTTTTTTGACTGGCGTACAGTTCCTTTACCTTCGGTAAAGGATGACATGATCTTTTGGTGGAGAACCGTACAGATTCTTCACTACCCGTTCAGAATCAAAATGCGCTAAGAGGGATTCAGAGTGAAACGAAGAATCTATTTTGTTTTTATTTAGTAGTGTTAGTCATTCCGAAATCGTAAGATGAGGAACCTATTTCAAAGGATTATGGTTAGTTCCGAGACCCTTCGGGGAAACCCTCAGGGTGACAAAAAAAAGGGTATGGAAAAAGATTCCACCCCCGCTAGGGGTTTTTATTAGCTGATCTAAATGAATTTAAGAGATAATCACCCTAAAGGGTAATATGGATGTTAAGATTGCATGCGGCGGGCGAATTCAATTCGCCCCTACAACACCTGCTACCTTTTTAGCGAAAAGATAGTTCATTCCCTGATCTTGGTCCATCCTCTCATCCTCGGAGGGTGAGCGGAGCCGAACCCCAATCCTGGTTCAAAACCAGCAGGCGAATTCAATTCGCCCCTAACATGGATGATGATCCTGGTGCATCCGGTGGCTGAGCCTGTGAACCCCAATCCCATTTCAAAAAAAAACAACCCCTTTTGGGGTTGCTTTTTTATCTACGTATATATTTCCTGAAACATGAAATATTCCTCTTGAAACATCAGCAAAATCTCAAATCTCACATCTCCTATCTACTCTAAATCAAATCCACGCTTCTTTTTACAAAAGCTGTCAATTCAGCACCTGTCAATAGACCTCTTGACAATAGCGCAAGATCAAAGGCTTGTTTGGCTAGTTTTTCACCTTCTTCTTCGGAAGATTCAACGATGCGTTTCACTAATGGATGGTTTCCATTAACCGTTACCTTATAGTTATCAGGCAAGGTACCATAGAATCCCATACCACCACCAGTTTTAGCCATATCTTTCATACGACGCATAAACTCATCGATAGTTACCGCAACTGGGAGATTATTGGCATTCAAGGCATCCACTTCAACTTTCATATCTGGACGAGAGATCGCTTTCTCAAAAATTCCAGTTGCTTTCTTGCTCTCATCTTCAGTCAGGGTCTGTTCGATTTTCTCGTCTTTAGGGATCAATTTATCGATTACATCCGAGTCAACACGTTTCAACTGAACTTTCTCGCCAGCATGTTGCTCCACATAGCCTGCAAAATGCGTATCCAAAGGACCATTGAAATTCAGGACATCATATCCTTTTGCCAAGGCTGCTGCAATGTAGCCATCTTGCTGGGCTTTATCTTGGGTATACAGGTAAATGATGTTGCCATCTTTGTCTACCTGGATATCCTTAACCTTTTCGTAGTACTCCTTGAACGTATAATATTCATTGTTCACATTCTGAAGCAAGCAGAAATCATTTGCTTTTTCAGCAAATTTCTCATCGCTCAACATACCGTATTTAATGAACAAACTGATATCAGACCATTTTTCCTCAAAACCTTTACGGTCTGATTTAAAGATCTCGTTCAATTTGTCCGCTACCTTTTTGGTGATATAGTTATTGATCTTCTTCACATTGCTATCCGCCTGTAAGAAAGATCTTGAAACGTTCAGAGGAATATCTGGGGAATCGATCACCCCTTGCAATAACATCAGGAATTCTGGAACGATATCTTTTACCTCATCGGTAATGAATACCTGTCTAGAATACAATTGGATCTTATTGCGTTGGATTTCCAATTCATTCTTGATTTTCGGGAAATACAGGATTCCGGTCAGATTAAAAGGATAATCCACGTTTAAGTGAATCCAGAACAAAGGCTCATCCATGGAATGTGGATAAAGTTCATGGTAGAACTTCAAATAATCCTCATCAGTCAATTCTGATGGCGATTTTGTCCAAGCTGGATGCGTATTGTTGATAATATTTGGAACCTCTACGGTCTTGTATTTCGGCTTACCTTCTTCATCTTCACCATCTGGCTCAGACTCTGATTTCATTCCAAACTGAATAGGAACCGGCAAGAACTTACAATATTTATTAAGGATTTGTTGAATTCTTTGTTTTTGAAGGAATTCCAAAGACTCTTCATTGATATGTAAGATTACATCGGTACCACGGGTAGTTCTGGTACCTGCAGAAATCTCATAGGAGGTAGATCCATCACATACCCAATGGGCTGCCTCTGCCCCTTCTTGGTAAGACAAAGAGTCAATTTCAACCTGATCAGCCACCATGAATGCCGAGTAGAAACCAAGACCAAATCGACCAATGATCTCATTGGCATCGTTAGCTTCTTTAAATTTCTCCATGAATTCTGTAGCTCCTGAAAAGGCAATCTGGTTGATGTATTTCTTGATCTCCTCAGCAGTCATACCGATTCCATTATCCGAAATGGTAATGGTCTTTGCATCTTCATCAACTTTCACTTGTACCGTTAGATCGCCCACTTCACCATTATATTGGCCTAATGAAGCTAATCTTTTGATCTTTTGCGAGGCATCGACCGCATTGGAAACAAGCTCGCGTAAAAATATTTCGTTATCTGAGTATAAGAACTTCTTAATCACCGGAAATATATTCTCGGTATGAATTGAAATAGTACCTTTCTCTTCTTGCATATGTTTGTTAATTTATTTTTTTAAGATTTATATATTTCCGTAATCAACTTATATTCCAATGTTATTTTTAAGTCAAATTGACAGCTTGTGCTGAAATTTTTACACAATTGGCTATTTTTGACTGAAAAAACAGGTTAATTCTTCAGATGATATTTAAAAAACCAGATTTCCTTAAGTCTCCTTTGGAACATTATCGCAGCCAATTGGAAGATTCCCTTCAGGCAAAAGCAGCTATTTTTCGGGAGAAAAGCGTAAAGAAAAAACTTCCATTCGTCTATACATTGGTTTTTCACAGAAATGAAGACAGCCCCATGATAACCTTCTCCTATGGTCTTTCATTCGCTAGTCATCCTGATCAACACAATAGGGTTGAATTATGCCTGCAGATGGATTCTGAAGATATGACCTGGGCACATGTCGTTGGATACTTAACCAATCAGCTCCGTGGGGATTGCCCTTTCAATAGTGGCGAAATAATCCGGCTTGGACAAAAGGTCAGCCAAGACTCCGATCTAAACGCTTTCGTGGTGATTCCTGTTCAACATGATATTCCCCAAAAAGTGAAGGATGGGCGGAAATCAACCGTTCAATTGCTTGAATTGCTTCCTATTTATGAACAGGAAGTATATAATATCCAAAAATTAGGATTGGATAATTTCATCAAGCAACTCGGCAAATCCAAAACAGACCCTAAACGAAAACCACTATAAGGTCTTCCTTCATTTAAATCCGCCTTAACAAGCTTGAATCCAACAAAAAAAGATTTTTTCCCTAACACTGTAGCATATCTGTAAACATTACCGTTTTTTTATTGAACGTTCAAAAATTGAATCCTAAAAAGAATTTACTGAACAGATGAAAAAACATAGTCTTCTATTAGTCATTGTACTAAGTATATTAACATTAAGTAGTTGTCTAAAGGATAATGATGATTATCCAGATTTAAACTACCCTGCTGTTTCCCTATTTAACTTCTATCCAAAAAGTTCGGGAATACTATACGCAGTCAATGGAAACCTTTTAAATCAGATAGATCCGCGATACAAAGGTATCTCTATGTTCTTCGCTATTCCGGGAAACAAAAAGATACAGGTTGTCGATCGTTTAAATAATCAACCTATCATTGATACGACTTTCACCTTTGCCGATTCAGTAGTATACAGTTGTATGGTCTATGGAACGGAAGAAAAACCTGAATTTATCAGGGTTCCAGATGTAGAGTTGAAAAATGCAGGGACTAAGACTGGGGTTAGGTTCTTCCATTTGGCCAATCAAGTAGGCAAAGTAAATTTCAAGGTAGGCAGTCAGGATATCGTCGGATCGACCAACCGTGTGAAGGAAAACCCTAACACTGTAGCCCAGACACAAATCTTCAGAGAGTCTACTACGGGAAAAACCGCTGTTACCGTGACGAATGAACAAGGAAAGGTAATCGCCAAAATTGATGAAATCAATTTGGAGAACAATAAACATTATAACTTCATGTTAATCGGAAGTAAGGACAACAGTGAATTTCCTTTAGAGCTTGTATACAGCTTTTATAACATTACAGATTAACGACTTACAACAAGGCAGCTTTACAATACATCCATAAAAACGGAAAGGCCCAATGATTTGGGCTTTTCTTATTTTTAAGGTTTTGCTATATTTATGGCCTATGAGCCTTGAGAAACCCAAAATAGACGAATCTTTTCGTGTACTTCACGCTAAAGCGCATGAATACATTACGGATCAACAAGAACTTCTTGAAGAACAGCATGCCTTTGGCCAATTCTCCAGCTATACCGTAGATTGGGAAAATAATATCATCAGCTTTTCAAATGAGGACAATTCAAACTTAAATCTAGCGTTTCAGATTGTGGGTAGTCTTGATCCTGAGAAATCGATTTGGACCTGGAGATGGGATAATACTGAAATCTCTGAGGCTGAAAAAGAAGAATTGGATATCATCAAAAATTATGGTGAATTCTATGATTTTGGATACCTCAGCAACCCAAAACTGGAAATCGACACCCCTATCGCTTGGGCTTTGACCGCAATTTCCGGTTACCTCCGCATTTCCAAAGGAATCTTCAGGATTCAAAAAGACACTGAAGCCCATTTTGTATACTTTAAGGAAGTGTTAGCCTAACACCTTAAAATATATAGGAGTACCCTGACCATTATTAGGGTATTTCATTCATTGTTGAAATTCCTTAATTTCGCACACATTTTTTACTTATAAGAGCTAATGCAATTAACAAAATTAGAGATTAGAGGGTTTAAAAGTTTTGGTGACAAAGTAACAATCAACTTCAATGAAGGGGTAACAGCCATCGTTGGACCGAATGGTTGTGGCAAGTCTAATGTTGTTGATGCAATGCGCTGGGTACTAGGTGAACAGAGCACCAAGAACCTGCGCTCGGACAAAATGGAGAATATCATCTTTAACGGTACCAAAAACCGTAAAGCTGCTAATCTGGCTGAAGTTTCATTGACCTTTGACAATACCAAAAACATATTACCAACCGAGTTTGCAACTGTTACAATCACCAGAAAATTGTTCCGAACCGGTGAAAGTGAATATAGACTTAACGATGTAAAATGTAGATTAAAGGATATTACGGATCTTTTCCTGGATACGGGAATTGGTTCTGATACCTATTCGATCATAGAATTAAAGATGATCGATGAAATCATCGCCAATAAAGACAATTCCAGAAGAAACCTCTTTGAGGAAGCATCAGGGATCTCGAAATACAAAGTCCGCAAAAAACAGACCCTATCGAAACTAAAAGATACCGAATCCGATCTTTCCAGGGTTGATGACCTTTTGTTTGAAATCAACAAGAACTTAAAATCACTTGAAAACCAAGCAAAAAAGGCCGAGAAATACTTCAAACTCAAGGATGAATATAAAGAAGCAAGCATTGGTTTAGCTTACTATAAACTTGAGGGTTTTCAAACGGATCTTGAAAGGATTACCGATCAGGAAGCCGAGCAACAGGAAAAACTGAGCAATGTGCTTTCCAAAATGGAAAGCAAGGAAAAAACCTTGCAAGAGTCCAAAACGGATATCCTTGCCAAAGAACAGAACCTGTCTGCCCAACAAAAGGCTACCCAGGAATATATCAATAAGATCAGGTCTTATGAATCTGAAAAGAAAATCAAAAATGCGCAATTGCAACATCTGCAGGAAAAGGAAACTCGTCTTAACAATGACCTGCAGAACGACAAACAGCAATTGAACCATGTGCAATATCAAATAAAGCGATTGAACGAAGAGCTTTTTGAAGAACAGAACAGCTTAGATGTCTTAAAGCAGGACCTAGATACGAATAAAATCGAGGTTGAAGAACTGCGAGCACAACAATCCTCAGCGAAAACGAAGCTGGACGAATTCTCCAAAAATAGCCAGGCTCTACAAAGCCAAATCTATGCTTTGGAAAAGGAATTGGCAGTTTTAGGCATACAAAAGGAAGCTTTGGAACAAGAATCCTTGCGAACCAGTCATGATTCGGAATCAAAAGAACTGGAACTTCAACAGTTCAATCATGCAGTTGCCGAATTGGAAGAACGTGTAGCGATCCAACAGGATCAATTTGATGAAGCATTACGGACAGAAGAGGAAATCCAAAGACAGATTGCCCACTGTGAAACCAAGCTCAAAGAATCAGCAGATGACCTGAGCAGAAAAGCACGGTCCGTAGATTCCAAACAGAACGAATACAACCTTACAAAATCTTTGGTGGATAACCTGGAAGGTTTTCCAGAGTCCATTAAGTTCCTTAGAAAACATGCTGGCTGGAAGAAAAACCCACCTTTGTTTTCTGATATCCTATTCTGTAAGGAAGATTACCGTGTGGCTGTTGAGAACTTCTTGGAGCCTATCATGAACCATTATGTGGTAGAGACCAAAGAGGATGCTGTACAGGCCATAAAATTGTTAAGTGATTCTTCAAGAGGAAGAGCTAACTTCTTTGTTTTAGAAGCAATTAACGAACAAAAACCCAATAGCCCCGCAAAGGAAAACAATAAGGCTCTTATTCCGGCCATGGATATCATTAAGGTTGACGAAAAATACCGAAACCTTTGTAATATCCTATTACAGGATGTGTATTTAATTGACTCGGAAGCTGAAATTGACATCGATGCCAACCTACCAGGCGATAATATGGTCCTTCTTCAAAAAGAGGGAAAATACGCTAAAAATAAATTGGGAATCTCTGGTGGCTCTGTAGGTTTATTTGAAGGCAAACGTATTGGTAGAGCAAAGAACTTAGAAATCCTGGAAAAGGAAATCAAGGATTTGAACGAACAGATTGATATCATACAAGAAACCCAAGAGGCATTGAATGGTCAACTGATCGGATTGAAAGGCAGTTCCCAAAAGGAATTTATCGACGAACAGCGAATGCAATTGAATCGCCTGAACAATGAACTGACTACCGTAAAGACAAAACAGGAGCAATATCAAACTTTCATCAATAGCAGCCAGAACAGAAAACAGGATATTGAGACCAAGGTTGCCAATATCGTCGCTCAATTAGAGAAATCTGAGCCTGAATTGGCTACTTTCAAAGAAACGGCTACCGAAAACCAATCGGTATTAAGCCGTCTGGAGGACTCCTACCATGAACTGACCGAGATCCTGAACGAGAAATCAACCGTCTATAATCAGGAAAACATCAAGTTCCACCAACAGCAGAACAAAGTGAACACCCTGCAAAGGGATGTAGAATACAGGGAAACACAACGTGAGAACCTAGAAGAAAGGATTGAAAAATTCACACAAGAGTTCGAAACGGTAAAAAATGACCTGAAAGAAGCCTTGAGTTTTGTAGACAACAACGATACAGACTTAGGTTCGATGTATGAACAAAAGGAATTGCTTGAAAAGGGATTGCAGGAAGTTGAGGAGAATTTTTTTAAATCCAGAAAGGTGATCAACGACCTAGAAGATGAAATCAATCAACTTCGCAAATCCAAGGATATTTCTGACGCTTTGATCTCTGAGTTGAAGGATAAGAAAACAGCTTTACAGATTGACTTGAATGCGCTGAAGGAAAGGCTTTCAGTTGAATTCAATATCGAGTTACAAGATTTATTGGAAGCTGAAATCCCAGAGGAAAGATTGGCAATGGCCGATCTAGAGACTGCTTGCAGAAAGCTTAAAAAGCAATTGGATGACTATGGAAGCATCAATCCAATGGCCAAGGAAGCATACGATGAAATGGATGAACGCCATGGTTTTATACAAAAGGAAAAAACAGACCTAATGGAAGCCAAAGCGTCTTTGTTAAGCACTATCCAAGAGATTGATCAGTCTGCCAATGATAAATTCATGTACGCCTTTACCACCGTTCGTGAAAACTTCATCAAGGTATTCCGATCCCTGTTCAATGAAGAAGACTCCTGTGATATCGTATTAAGTGACCCAAACAATCCTTTGGAATCTGATATCGATATTGTTGCACGTCCTAAAGGGAAACGTCCTTTATCTATCAACCAGCTTTCAGGTGGTGAGAAAACATTGACCTCCACTGCCCTATTGTTCTCTTTATACCTATTGAAACCAGCACCGTTCTGTATTTTCGATGAGGTCGATGCTCCATTGGATGACACCAATATTGATAAGTTCAATAACATCATCCGTGAATTCTCCAACCAATCCCAATTTATTGTGGTATCCCATAATAAACGTACGATTGCCAGCACCGATATTATCTACGGTGTAACCATGGTAGAACAAGGTGTATCACGAGTTGTGGCGGTAGATTTAAGAGATGTTGCTTAAAAAATTAATACCCAAATAAAGATGGAATCCACCTATGAACTGAATCTTAGGTGGATTTTTTTATCCTTTATTTTTTTAATCAAGTTCCAGAGCAAGCATATTTTATTAGCCCTTTCCTTTTACCCTTGTTCGAGGCATCTTCGGGAAGGCTTCGGGAACACCTTCCTTAAAATATTGAACATTTTGCCAAAATTCGGAATATGTCTCGAATAAGATAGGAATTACCTGGGTTTACGATTGATCCAATCCTTGGAAAACAAGAAGTAGATGGCATTGGTTCCGATCAGTATGATCAAAGCGAAATAGCCAAGTGATTTATTTTCCTTATTTGGCCCAAATAAGAAGAAGAACATGGTCGCCGCTGCCGTTAATGATATAATCAGCAACAGAAGTCGATTATAATTCATAACAAATTGGTTAATTGGTTAGTAACTCCTTGAAGATAAGAAGAAAAATTGAAGAAATGGTAAACAGCTGAATAACCCCCAATGGGCAATGTCATTAAATTAAGAAAAAACCAAAATTTAGATTCTTCGTTACTTTTGGAGCCCAACAGTAACCAAACTGACAAAGGAGCTCACGGACCCCAATTCTATTGTTACTTTTGGAGCCCAAAAGTAACCAAAAACCTTCGGCTCATTTAAGATGGCTTTTCGCACAATCATCCGCACATGAAAAGAATGCCTGGATGTCGAGGATGCCGTTCTTCTAAATTCTCCCCTTCGATGGGAGAATTTCTTGAAAGCATCCAAGGCCATTCCCATCCCACAGGGCACCGGCATTCTTTCCATTTTTCCGCCATTGGAAATGAGCCGGGGATAAAGGGCTTCCTTCGGAAGCATAAGTGTTTGTAAAAAAACCAGCGGGGGTGGCATCTTTGTAGAAATTAGATTTTTGGAAATGGCCAACCCACAGCGTGGGTGAAATATTTTTCTATACCTTTTCTGTGTCACCCTGAGGGCACCGCCGAAGGGTCTCGGAACTATCCATACTTCACTTGAAATGGTTTTCTCATCTTACGATTAGTAATGACAAACCCTTCACAATGAAATTAAAAATAGATTCTTCGCTGCACTCTGAATCCCTCTTGAGCGCATGTTGATTCTGAACGAGCAGTGAGGAATCTGTACGGTTTTCCTCACAAACTGCTTGTCATCGTCAATCTTCGATTAAGGACCTGTACGCCAATCCAATTATGGTTTGTATGGTACCGAGATCCTTTCTGCGTCAGGATGAAAGGTTGGGGGAAACCGAAGGTTAAGTTACTGGACACCAATACCCCACCCTTTGTATGGTTCCGAAAACCTTCGTTCCTCAGCCTGACACCGGTAAAAAACCAAGGAGGGGCAAATTACTCTTGCCCCCTCCTTGGTTTTTATCAAACTGCTTTTTATTTCTTCAAGGTGTTTTCAAACAACTTAAATATCCTCTTATATTCATCGGTCCAACTGCTTGGCTGTACGAATCCATGATCTTCAACTGGATAAACCGCTAAATCCCAATTTTCTTTTCCTAATTCTATCAATCGTTGGTTAAGCCTGACGATATCCTGAAATTGTACATTGACATCTACCATACCATGCAACATCAATAGATTGCCTTCTAATTTATCTGCAAAATAGATTGGTGAACTTCTCTTGAAGGCGATCGGATCCTCTACTGGCGTATTCAATATATTGGCAGTATAGCCATGGTTATAATGTGCCCAATCCGTAACAGACCTTAGCGCCGCACCAGACTTGAATACCTTTGGTTCGGTAAATAGGCCCATCAAAGTAATGAAACCTCCGTATGAGCCTCCATATAGGCCTACATTGGCAGGGTTAACTCCATAATGGTCTACCAAATACTTTACACCATCGACCTGATCGGTAAGATCCTTCCCGCCCATATGCCTGTAAATGCCTGTACGGTGATTTCGCCCATAACCTGAGCTTGCCGTATAATCAATATCAATTACGGTATAGCCATTGTCGGCCAACATATTATTGAACATATATTCCCTGAAATATTGGCTCCACCAATAATGTACATTCTGCAGATAACCAGCTCCATGGACAAATACCACAGCCGGTTTATTTGGATGCGGATTCTTGGCTGGATAAACGCGAGCATACACATCATCGCCATAGCGGTTTTGGAATTTAACCATATCCGGCTCGCGCCAAGCATAGCTGTCAAATTCTGCGCTGGTCGATTTGGTAATTTGGCTGGCATTCGCCTGGGCTTTGTTATTCTGCAAGAACAGTTCCCAAGGCTTGTTCATGGTAGAATGGCTGATCGCCAAGTATTTTTCATCCGGTGAAAGCGTGACTTCATTCCCACCCTTCATTGAAGTAATCTGCGATAAATTTCCTCCTTGAACAGGTAAGCTATAAAAATGGGTAATACCTGGATGCTCTTTGTTGCCTGAGATATAGAAATTCTTTCCATCTTTTGACAACTGCACGGATTGCACCTCCCAATTCCCTTCGGTCAATTGCTTTTTACTGTTGCTATTGAGGTCATAACTATACAGGTGAGAATACCCAGAGGCTTCACTATTAAAATAAAAAGTATGTTCATTCAACCATTTGACATCCCTTCCGATTCCAGGTCCTGATATCCAAGCATCATCATGCTGCCTATCCAATTGGGTCACACTCGCATCTTCAGGGTTTACTTTCAGGATCCAGAAATCCTTGTTGTCCTGCGCTTTTGCCGTCATAACCACATATTTTGCATTAGGTGACCATGAAGCTACACCCCAGGTGATTTGACGATCTTTATTAGCTTTTTGTAGCTCTGCAAGACGTTCTGGATAGTCAGATAAATAAGCTGGCAGGTCTTTGATTCCCGGAATATTGGCAGCCTTAACCTCTAAAGCAGTATCTTGTTTCACTTTATAAACGTAGGCCTTAAACTGTGTGAGTGCATTTCCCACTTTAGTACGCATATTGAGGTCTTCCACATATCCCGAACGGGTAATGAAGTCAGGAACAATGGTATTTCTATTTCCTTTGGCAGGATAGATCAGACGGTAAGTGATATATTGGCCATCAGGACTAACCGACAAACCTCCCAAAAAAGCGTCACCAAGATATAATGCTTTTTTATTCTCCTTCCTTTTCTGTTTATCTTTTAATCGATCCTCTTCCTTAAAGACTTCAAACAGCTGTTCTTGATCTTTCTTCAACCATTCGTCCTGCTCGGAAAGCTTTTGGTCGGATTTTGGAGCAGCACCGCGTTGAAAGTTAGTCAATTGACGAACTGTATTATTGTTCAGGTCTAGGGTATAGACATTTTCATTCCTTTGGAATACCAATTCATCATTCAACAAAAAGGATAATGGATTTTCCCTTTCTATGGTTTCGGTAAGACGCGTGACCTTATCCTTGTTCTTGACATAGAGGTCTCCTTCCCTTTCGAATACGGCAATGCTCTTGTCCTTATTAAAAATATATTGTGGAGCTTCATCCAGATTTGCAATGCTATCCGAACTTAACACATATTTCTTGGAGGCAATATCCAAGCGGTAAACTTGGGCCTTATCCTTGCCTTCTGGATTCCAATCGAAATACAGAAATTTACTGTTGTCAGACCAGCGATAATTTGAGGGTGAAGTACCCATCCATTTTGGATCTCGCATGATCTTTTCAACCGTTAAAGGAGATAGCTGGGCAAAGCTGCTAGAAACAGCTCCAAGGACCAAACAAGAGATGATGAGGTTAATCTTATGCATGAATAATTGATTGTTGTTTTTACTATGGCAAGTATACGAGATTCGGGAGGAATATGCGGAACTGTCAGCTTTATTTTACGATAAAAAACTCGGGATAAAAAAAGGGACTATCCTAATTTGGACAGCCCCTCTTTCATTCTATTAAAATCTATTTACAATTTTTTCACTCGGATGTTACGAAGGAAAACTTCGGTACCATGGCCCAAGAAACCGATATGGCCAGTGCTATTGCTTAGACCTGGGTGACTTTTTCCATCAGCTGGACCGTTTTTGGTCGCCTGTTTCAAATCACCGTCTACAATAACTTTACCATTAACGGTTATCTTGATCTTATCACCTTGGATACGGATCTCTTCTGTATTCCATTCACCAACTGGGTTTAAGGCTCCGCGTTTAGCAGCGATAATTCCATAGACCGAACCGTGATATTGGTAAGGTTTAAGGTCTTTGTACACATCAGCCCCATCATCCAAGATTTGGATTTCCATACCTTGGTATGCTGCATCGCCTTCCAATGGGGTACGGATACCCACACCGTTGTTTGCTCCTGGCGTCAATTTAAACTCAAATCTGTATACGAAATCGCCATATTGATCCTTGGTATAAAGGTTCTTTCCAAATTTAGCATCTGGGTTTGAACGAATATAGCCTTCCGGAGTGATCTCATAAGCTGAAGTACTCGTCCATTTATCAAGGTTAGTACCATCAAAAAGCAATTCAAAACCTTCTTGTTTCTCTTGATTGCTCAAAGTAGAGATTTCCTTACGAGGAATTTCCTTGATAAAGATATCGCGGTACCATACTCTTGATCCATGAGCTTGAAGTTCGATCTGCTCCGTTGGGAAGATCGATTGATTACGGTCCCAATAGTTTTCCAATGGAACATTATCAACGACCAATTCGCCATTCAACCAAACGGATACATCCTCACCTACCATTTTGATCTTGAAGGTATTCCATTCACCTAAGGCATTATCTGCAACTTTAATAGGATCTTTGGCATTTTTAGCATTGTTGTATAGACCCCCAGAACCTACTTGAGCCCCTACCTCGGTACGAGAGATATCCCAAATCTGAACTTGTGGAGTTCCTCTCAAGTAAATACCAGCATCTGGTTCTTTACCATTAGGATCTAATTTCCAATCCACCAACATTTCAAAATCGCCATATTTCTTGATCGTAGCGATATTGTCTCCATGACCGCTGAAAACAAGATCACCATTCTCTGCAGTCCAGCTTTCGCGCATCTTTTTGTCAGCTTCCACTTGTTTCTTCGCTAATTCAGCTTTCGACATATTGGCGCGTTTGATTGGATTTTCCACCAATCCTTGCCATCCTGTCAAATCTTTACCATTGAACATGGAAACAAAGCCTTCACCACTTGGCATTTCTGCTAGATGACGGACGATAGCTTCTTTCAGGTAAGAACTTTCGCTTCCTGATAGTCTAGTTGCTGCATCGTTTAGGATCTTGCGAACATCAGCACCAATATAGTCCTTATGGTCCATAGCGATATTCATGGCTACGTTTGTTGCTGTGCCACCTAAATCTTTGTCATTCATATAATGTGCAGCAAACATCAAGGCTTGGTAAGTACCAGTAGACTGAAGGTTTGCTAAAGCGGCTCTTTTTTGCTTGCTATCTTGAGCAAGTTCAAAAGCATCTTTCAGCAATAAGGTTTTCTGATCAGCATTGACAGTACTTGCATTCAGCTGTTTGATAAGGCCATTGAAAATGGTATTGAATAGCGCAGGATCCTTTTCCGTTTTGGAAAGACGGATCAAGACTGGGAGAGATTCCGAGTTTGACCAGTTTGCCAAAGCTTGGATAGATTCAGCTTTCAACGGTCCATTGCTCCCCACATAGTTTTCAACAGCTTTTAAAGCATCTGCACCACCAACACCTGCGAATATTGGAAAATATTTCGCTGCGGAAGGAGCCGCAGAACGTGAAATATTGGCTGCCAAACGTTGGATTTTAGCATCCTTATCTGGGCTGGCATTAATTGCATCAATTGCTGCTTGCTGTGCATATTTTAATTCTTCTCCCGAAGCATTGTCCATCAATTGGATGACAGCTTCAAGGTTATCTGGATTTACAGTGTTGGACAAGGCCTTGAAAGCCGCCAATTTCACTGCAGCATCCGTTGAAGCCGTTAAGGGCAATACCGCAGCAGATGATGATGGATTGGTTCTATGTGATAGAACATCCAATAAAGCCACTTGGGTTTTTGCATCCGCATTGGCTAAAGCTCCATTCACAACATCCATTGTTCCTTTATCTTTTGAGGATAAAAGCAATGTTTTGATAACGGCCAATTCCTTTTCTGAGGCATTTGGTATCTGCTTGATCAAGAAATCTGAATTTGCTCCTTTGGTCAATACAGAAAGTGCATTTAAAGCGGCGATTTTAGCTTCCTCATCCTTCAATGCAGGAAAGCTTTTTTCAATAGCCTTTACTGAACCCGTTGCATCTTCGGTGGCCAAGAAATTTAATAAGCTCTCTTGGGCATCGCCATCAAACTTTCTCAATGAACCAGCTAGTTTTACCAAGTCGCTTGCTTTCGCTTCATCAGCCAATAGGCCTAAAGCTACATTACGAAGTAGTTTATCTTCATTAGAAGCCAATTTGATCAATTGTTTCTTCTGCTTGGCTGGGTTGATGGCTGTCAATACCGAAATAGCTCCAGCTTGGATGGTTGGCGCTTTGAAAGCCGTAGCATTCTTGTATAAGGTGGTAGCAAATCTGGTTGCTTCCGCATCCTTGTCTTTTTTAGCTAAACCTTCCGCATAGTCAACCGCTAAACTTGCCGCATTGGTCTTATCGTACTGATAGCTTTTTTCTTCTGCTTTCTTTAAGAAAAGTTCTGCGGAATTAGGGCCAGCAATTTTACTCAATGCCGTTAAACCTGCAACTTGGAAATTATCTGAAGAATATTTCCCGATCAGCTCGATAATCTTCGCTTCCGCTTCGGTAGATTCCAGCTCACCAAGAGCCGTTACGATTGCAGTAGCCGTTTTTTCAGTGGCTGAGCTGTTTAAAGCAGCATTTAATGCGCTAGCAGCTTCAGGAGTATGGATAGCATTCAAAACGCGAGCTGCTTTTTCAGCTAAGTCTTCATCTGCCAAGTACGGAGCTACCTTTTCAATAGCATCGTTTTTAGCACAGAATTTAAGCAGTTCAAATACGTATCCTTTGTTGTTTTTATCGGTCAATTTATCCAATGCCTCTAATAAGCCCTTCACATAGGTTGCACGTTGGCCCTCCATGTTGGGTTGCATCACAAAAAACGCATATGAGTTTGTGGCATATTCGATTGGTGCATTATTTCCCCCTTGAGGTTTCAATCCTAGCAATAGCGCTGAAACATCCTCGGAAGTAAACCCTTCCAATTCTTTCATCGCCATCAGGAACTTTGCTTGTTCTTCTGCAGGTTGTTGAGCCAATACATCGGCAATCTTGGTCGCAGTGGTGCGTCCCGTTGGTTGCTGTGCGTAAGCGGCAACTTGTAAAAATAATAATGCGGCTATGGTGTTAAATACTTTTTTCATGTTTCGTTGGTTTAGAAAGACCAAGGTCCTCTCATCGGCTGGTGAATTAATCTGTTAGCTGCTTCATCATTGACAAATTCCTGTTTCGCGGAATCATAATGTAAAGTCCTGTTCAATCTAAGGGCTGCAAGGCCTAAGTTGATCAAGGTACAGGAGTAATAACCATTCTCTTCATTCAATGCAAATTTCTGACGCGTACGAACCGCCTCTACGAAGTCTGTAACTTGAGGGGCTGGGTCTGGATATTGAGCCAGCTTGCGTTCCAAGTCTGGAATATCTGACACAAATCCTCTATATAGTTTTCCATTAGGCCCTTCTATATACGCTTTTCCTTCTTCCGTTCCTTCACCGTCCAAGATAATTTGACAACCATCTGCGTAGGTATAGGTAATCTTTCTCCAAGTTCCTACCGCATCTGAATGCTGTTGCGGAGCATCCACCTCAATCTTAACCGGTGATTCATTGTCCTTTCCTAAGAAATATTGAACTGGGTCCATATAATGTTGTCCCATATCCCCTAGGCCACCCCCATCATAATCCCAATAACCTCTAAAGGTCAAGTGTGTACGGTGGGTACTGTATGGTTTGTATGGCGCTGGACCTAACCACATATCATAGTCTAGTTCTTTTGGAACCTGCTCCACCGGAAGGTTGGTTTTTCCTACCCAGTAGAATTTCCAGTCAAATCCAGTATGCTTGCTGATGGTCACTTTCAACGGCCATCCCAGCATACCTGTATCAACTAATTTCTTGATTTTCTTAACCGGTACATTCATGCCATAGAAATTGGCATCAAAACGGAACCATGTATTTAAACGGAAAATATTACCATGCTGTTTAACAGCTTCTTTCACTCTTTTACCTTCACCGATGGTTCTTGTCATTGGTTTCTCACACCAGATATCTTTTCCAGAACGGGCAGCCTCGACCGCCATCAATCCGTGCCAGTGTGGTGGCGTGGCGATGTGTACAATATCTACTTCAGGATTTGAGATCAAATCACGGAAGTCATGGTGTTCTTTGACACCTCCACCCAATGCTTTTTGTGCTATTGCCAAGTGGCGGGTATCCACGTCACAGATAGCTACTGTCTTGGTACCGGCGTATTCAAAGTGTCCACGGCCCATGGAGCCGACACCGATTACCCCTTTTGTCAAGTGATCGCTGGGTGCTAGATAGCCTTTTCCAAGTACAAAACGAGGCACAATAGTAAATGCTGCTGCCCCAATCAACGATTTCTTGATAAAATCGCGCCTAGAAGTATTATTGTTTTCTTTCATAAAATTTATGATTCAACTGGATATAACAAACTCTTTCCTTGCCACGAACAGCTTCCATCCTCGGAAATTGATTCAGCAAAAAAGAAGATTATTGTATCATAAAAATTGTATAAATAGATTTAGTTTCACAAGTGTAGGAAAACTTTTCAGTTTTCGTTTATCACATTCAGTCATAACTTTATTAATTTAAGTCATATACTTTTATTTCTGGTCAGTAGGAATTAGTCAAACGTTTGCGTAAATGAATTATTACTAAGTATCATATCTATAGATGCGGCTATTACTTTAAAACATTATTAAAGGTAATTTAAGATAAATAAATCATGGTTTTTATAATATTCAAGATTTATTTATATTGGCTTAACATCAAAAATAAGAATAAAATTCCTTTAAAAAAGAAGGAGATACGCCTTTTTTTAGGGAATATTAAAGGCGTTAATTTTATGTAAAGTCCTCTTCATGGATTTAATTTCTTCTTAAAAATTCTTACATTTAGCATAAAACACATTTACATGCTCGCTGGAATCAACAGATCAGATCAACTCAATAAACTAAAAGAATCAACCATTTGGGATATGGTAGTCATCGGAGGCGGTGCTACCGGCCTAGGAACGGCAGTAGATGCTGCCAGTAGAGGGTTTAAAGTCCTATTGATCGAAAAATATGACTTCGCCAAAGGAACATCCAGTAAGAGTACCAAATTGGTACATGGTGGTGTCCGTTACTTGGCCAATGGTGATATCAAATTAGTAATGGGTGCCTTGAGAGAAAGAGGCCTGATATTTAAGAATGCCCCACACGTTTCATCCGTACAATCCTTTGTTATCCCTGTCTATTCGACTTTTAGCAAATTAAAATACTTAATTGGCCTGAAACTCTATGATTGGCTTGCAGGCAGCCTACGCATCGGAAATTCGGAAGGCCTCTCCAAAGAAGAGGTGGTACAGAAACTCCCTCATATCAAGACAAAAAGCCTGAAAGGTGGGATTTTGTACTATGATGGTCAATTCGACGATGCCAGACTTGCTGTGAACTTAGGTCAGACGGCTTTTGAACATGGCGCAACGGTTCTGAACTATATGGAAGCCATGGAAATCCATAAGAATGAGCAAGGAAAAGTCAATGGAATTACCGTAAGGGATACTGAAACCAACGAATCATATCGCATTCAAGCTAAGACGGTTATCAATGCTACCGGCGTGTTTGTGGACGATATCCTGAAGATGGACTCCCCTTCCCATAAGAATTTAGTGCGTCCTAGTCAAGGATCGCATATCGTGATTGACCAGAAGTTCCTCGACGGGATCGATGCATTGATGATTCCCGAGACGAGTGATGGGCGTGTCCTCTTTGGTGTGCCTTGGCATGGGAAAGTCCTGCTCGGCACAACCGATATCCCTATCAAGGACCATATGATCGAGCCACGACCAATGGAGGATGAAATCAATTTTATTTTGGAAACCGCAGATAGCTATTTGAATCCTGCACCAAAGCGTGAAGATATTCTAGCTATTTATGCTGGATTAAGGCCTTTGGCCGCTCCAAAAGACGATGATGAAAGCACCAAGGAAATTTCAAGGGACCATAAGCTTATTCATTCGGAATCTGACTTGATCACGATTACGGGAGGCAAATGGACCACCTACCGAAAAATGGCAGAAGACACCGTCAATATGGCCATTGAGATCGGGAAATTGAAAGATGTACCATGTAGGACCAAAAACCTAGCAATCCACGGTTCTACACCGGATGTCTATCATGCACATTGGAACCTGTATGGTAAGGATTATCAAGCGATACAGCAATTGATCCAAGAGGATGAATCCTTACGCGACCTGCTGGTGGATGGCTATGAATATAATGCCGCTGAAGTGGTTTGGGCATGCCGTTACGAGATGGTCCGCAAGGTTGAAGACTTCCTTGCCAGACGTTGTCGCCTCCTGCTTTTAGATGCCGAGGCGTCGATGAAAGCCGCTCCTAAAGTGGCCGAGATTATGGCCAAGGAATTGGGAAAACCTGAAGGTTGGGCACAAGAAGAAGTTAAGCAATACATTGAATTAGCGAAACGCTACACACTATAATTCAAGACTATATAAACCGTAGAGAATGAAAGAATATATTGTTGCATTAGATCAAGGAACGACAAGCTCAAGAGCAATTTTATTTAACAAAAAGGGTGATATCGTCAACATAGCCCAAAAGGAATTTCAGCAGATCTATCCCAAATCGGGATGGGTGGAACATGATCCGCAGGAAATCTGGTCTAGCCAGATGGCCGTATTCACGGAAGCTTTGGCGAAGTCCAAGACTAAATTGGAATCCATCAAAGGTATCGGTATTACCAACCAAAGAGAGACCACCGTCGTATGGAACCGTAGAACTGGCGAACCTATCTATAATGCAATCGTATGGCAAGACCGCAGGACTGCTGACTATTGTGCCAAGCTGATCAAAGATGGTCACTTGGACATGGTACAGGAGAAAACTGGTCTATTGATCGATTCTTACTTCTCTGCCACCAAAATCAAATGGATCTTGGACAATGTGAAAGGTGCTAGAAAGCTGGCTGAACGCAAGGAACTTGCTTTTGGAACCATTGACTCCTGGTTGATCTGGAACTTGACAAATGGAGAAAAACATGTTACGGATGTGACCAACGCATCACGAACCATGCTCTATAATATCAATGATCTGGAATGGGATAAAGAACTATTGGAATTATTTGACATTCCGGAGTCCCTGTTACCTGAAGTGAAGAGCTCTTCTGAGGTTTATGGTGAAACTTCCACTGAACTGGGCAGCCGACCTATTCCTATCGCCGGTATTGCCGGTGATCAACAAGCAGCTCTTTTTGGGCAGATGTGCTTGAAAAAGGGAATGGCCAAGAACACCTATGGCACCGGCTGTTTCTTATTGATGAACATTGGAAACAAACCTGTCAAATCGGAAAACAAATTGGTAACCACCATTGGCTGGAAAATCGGAAAAGAGGTAGTCTACGCTTTGGAAGGAAGTATTTTTATTGGTGGAGCTGTTGTACAATGGCTAAGGGATGAGTTAAAGATCATCAAAAAATCAAGCGATATAGAAGCCTTGGCAACCAGCGTTGATACCACCGATGGGGTTTATTTAGTCCCTGCCTTTGCGGGATTGGGTGCTCCACACTGGAACCCAAACGCCAGAGGAACCATCTTTGGAATCTCAAGAGGAACTACCGATGCCCATATTGCTAGGGCAGCCATCGAGAGTATCGCTTACCAAACCCATGATATCCTGAAAGCTATGGAAGCGGATTCTAAGACGAAGATCAAAGAATTGCGCGTGGATGGCGGTGCGACTCAAAACCAATTCCTTTTACAGTTCCAGGCTGATATATTAAAGTCTACGGTGGTAAAACCTAAGATCACAGAAACTACTGCTATGGGAGCGGCCTTTCTAGCGGGTCTAGCTGTTGGATTCTGGAAAGACCTTTCGGAACTACAAGAGCTATGGCAAGAAGATAAACGCATTGAAAACAATAAGTCCGCAAAGCTGGACAAGAATCTGGAACAATGGAAACGCGCGGTAAATGCGGTGATCTATTGGTCAGATAACGCATAATAACCACTAACACCTAATTGAAAACATATTACTATAAAACCTAAAAATGACACCATTTATAGCTGAACTTGTTGGCACCGCCGTTATGATTCTCCTAGGAGGCGGAGTTGTGGCCAATGTTGTATTGAATAAAACTAAAGGAAATGATTCGGGATGGATCGTGATCACAACCGCCTGGGCATTGGCTGTATTTGTAGGGGTCAGCATTGCTGCTCCCTATTCAGGAGCCCACTTGAACTGTGCTGTTACCATTGCGAACCTGGCATTGGGCAAATTGGACCTTGCTACTTCCCTATCTTACATTGCTGCTCAGTTTTTGGGAGCCATGATCGGAGCGACCGTGGTATGGTTAGTCTATAAGAGTCATTTTGATGCTACGGAAGACCCTGGTGCAAAGCAAGCTGTATTCTGTACGGAACCTGCCATCAGGAACCTGCCCATCAATCTGATCTCGGAGGCTGTGGGAACCTTTGTCTTGATCTTTACTATCCTTCATTTTACGGATGCCAAGCTTTCGGATGATTCTGTGGTAGGTTTGGGTTCTATAGGGGCAATTCCTGTTGCCTTTTTGGTGTGGGTAATCGGGCTGTCCCTTGGTGGAACTACGGGTTATGCGATTAACCCTGCCAGGGATTTAGGCCCAAGGATCATACATGCCATCCTTCCGATAAGAAATAAAGCTGGATTTGATGCTGGTTATGCTTGGGTGCCTGTTCTTGGTCCAATTATTGGAGCATTATTAGCAGTAGGTTTGAATATATTGATTCACTAAAAAGATATGAAAAAGGGATTCTTTAGGATTTTGAACAAAATCAACCAGAAAGTACTTCCAAAGTATAGTAAGGAGGACCCTTCTAAACTAAGTAAGCTACAACAGGCTGTTGTAGCTTACCGATATTATGTTTTGATAAACTCAATGGATTAGGAAACGGCCTTGTCCTTTTCTTCATCGCCTGGAGTTTCATCTATGATCTTCACTATATTGGAAGGGAATATTACATTCTTTCCATCCAAAACATTCTTGATTTCCTCGCTGATCTGGTTTTTCGTTGCCCAGAAGACTTCGCGGTTCGCCCATGCCCTTACCACTAAACTGATTCCCGATTCCTTTAAATCACCCACGATTACCTCTTTCTTTGGTGCATCCAAAATACGTTCATCAGTATTTAAGACTGAAAGGATTGCCTCACGGGCCACTTTTATGTTCGTATCATAGGAAACAATGAAAGTGAACTGCATTCTTCGCGCCGTGATCTTCGTGTAGTTCTTAATGACCGAATTCGCTAAGGTACCGTTAGGACTAAATACGCGGATACCATCATCATCAATAATGGTGGTATACAATAGATCAATCCTTTCCACAGAGCCAGAAGAACCATTGGCACTCGATATATAATCGCCTACGTCAAATGGTCTGAACACCAAGATCAACACCCCGCCCGCAAAGTTTGACAAGCTACCCTGCAAGGCCATACCAACCGCTAGACCGAAGGCAGATAATGCTGCGATAAAGGAGGTGGTTTCAATCCCCATGGTATTAGCTACCGTCAGGATCAATAAGGCATACATCGCAAATTTTAAGAGGCTCTTGATAAAGGAGCGGATCGAAATGTCAACATCTTTTTTGACAAAGCGCTTATCGATAAATTTCAGGACGAATTTTATGATGTAACGGCCAACAATTAAGATGAAAAAACCAACGGCTATACTCGGGATTTTAAGAAGGATTACGTCGAACAACTTCTCTAGGCTTGATTCTAAATTTGCAAAGTTCATTTTCTTGCTGTGATAATTTAGCCCAAAAATAAAAAAATAGTCTTTTATTCAGTAGATGGCTTAATATTTTAAATAACTTTAACATATGGACTACTGCTATTTTGATAATAATGCCACAACGAAGATAGACAATCAGGTCTTTGAGGCCATGCTGCCCTATCTAAGGGACTCTTATGGAAATGCCTCCAGCATACAGCATAAATTAGGAAGACAAGCCAATCATGCTGTAGAAAAAGCACGTTTGCAGGTCGCAGAATTATTGAATGTAAACCCTAAGGAAATTTATTTCAGTTCTGGAGCTACAGAATCCATTAACACCGTCATCAAGGGAATCAGCAAAGCCTATCAATCCAAAGGCAATCATATCATCACTTCCATTGCGGAGCATAAAGCTGTATTGAGCAGTTGCCAAGCTGTAGAGAAAGAAGGTATGCAGGTTAGCTACCTGAAGGTAAACAAATTCGGTGTTATCGATTTGGAAGAATTAAAGAACACAATCACTGACAAAACGGTCTTGATAAGCATTATGGCGGCCAATAATGAGACCGGAGTTCTTCAGCCTATTGAAGAGATTGCCAAGATCTGTTTAGAAAAAGATGTTCTTTTTTTCTGTGATGCCACCCAATGGATCGGAAAGCTGCCATTGGACCTCAGCAAGATCCCTATCGATATTATTTGTATGAGTGCCCACAAGATCCATGGACCGAATGGAATTGGCGCATTATTTATCCGCAGGAAGACCAAACCTACACAGATTCCAGCCCTGATTGTAGGAGGTAAACAGGAGTCCGGATTTCGTGGCGGCACCTATGCTGTCCATCAAATTGTAGGTTTGGGAGAAGCTGCAAAACAGGTTGATTTCGATGAGGATCAAGTGGAAGAGGTAAGAGATTATTTTGAAAAAAGGCTTCTTGAAGAGATTGAGGAGAGTGAAATCAAAACACTGGGAAGCAATAGATTACCCAACAGCAGCAATATACATATCAAACATGTAAAGGCAACAGAATTAATGACCAAGCTTCCAACTATAGCTATTTCCTCTGGGTCGGCCTGTGTCTCAGGAGACCGAGATCCTTCTCACGTATTAAAGGCCATGGGCTATACCGATGACGAAGCCTATTGCAGCCTTCGCTTCAGCTTTAGCAAATACAATAGCAAGGAAGAAATAGACTATGCGATTCCACTCATAAAAGCAGCCTGTGAAAGCATTAGGAAGGATTCACCAATTTGGGAGATGTACAAGGAAGGATTAATTTGACAGAAGAAAGATGATTGAAATCATATTTCATATTTGTTTTATGTATTTTTGTAGAATTATTTAAAGGAGAAAGCATGGTTACCGTTACTGATAAAGCAAAAGAACGTATAAGCGCAATTATTAAGGAAGAGAACTACGATAACACTTATTTCGTACGTGTTGCTGTGGAAAGCGGTGGTTGCTCTGGACTATCTTACAAATTGAACTTCGACAATGAAGAGAAAAAAGGAGATCAGTTCTTCGAAGACAATGGAGTAAAGATTTGTTTAGATATCAAATCTTACCTTTATTTAGCCGGAACAGAATTGGATTACTCAGATGGTCTGACAGGTAAAGGTTTTGAATTCCATAACCCTAACGCTTCTAGAACTTGTGCATGCGGAGAAAGTTTCTCTGTATAAGAAAAGATAAAATCGATATAAGGCTAGCTGTTTCAGTTAGCCTTTTTTATTTCCCAGGCAATGATCAACCTACTGACCATCCCATATCTTGCCATCCCTTCAATCTGATTGTTATGTTTCAAATATTGGTTGTAAAACAAGCCTGAAACATCCGATATCCAACCGGAATAGCGCAGCCAATAATCTTGGTCTTCCTTGATATCGGCTTTAACTATTGGGGAAAGCTGCTCCTTATACACCTCAAACTTAGCTTTATCGACCAAATACAAGGTCCTCAGCAAGTAGGTCACACTTTCATAATAGGCTGCATATTGAAACCAAGGATCTGCATGGTCCTTCAGCTTAACAAAAGCGATAAAATTACATTCGTCTTCAAATCCAATCCCCATCTGATGAGAGAGTTCATGGGCTACCGTGAAAGGATAGCTCGTTTTTGGCATCTCTGCATTCACATGTGCCTCATTGCTGAAAGGATTGAAATATCCCGACACTCCAAAGTATGAAGCCATAGGGCCAATAAATGGGGTCTTAATCTTGACCTGCGACTTACTGAGCATAGGAAATGTTTGATCAGCTAACATCAATTCCTGAATCTGCCCATCGGCCTTATCCCTACCCTGATCTGTAATATTTATCTGTTCCCGAAGGGCATTTGCCTTGGCAATATGTGCCTCCAATACGGATAGATGGTCTTCTAACTTAATGGTATCGACTTTGATATCCAATTGCTTACTCATGGGGATCCTATAATAGTTCAATGCCCAAGCAGCATAGAAGAAAATATAGAAAGTCAAGAGCAGGCCAATAAACTTTAAAAATCGTTTTCCTGACTGAGCATATTGCTTTTTGAAGAGCAAAACAATGGCTTTAATGAGTGTCCATGCAAGAAGGATAAAGATAAAAGCATAGATCAGGTCTCCGATACTAATGGGTAACCAGCCAAAAAGAAACTTGGGGATATAAGCGTAAATGGGGTAGAAACCACGGCTATAAGCAGTTTCTACCCAATTCGAGTTTGATTGAAAGATCTGCAAGCCCAATATCAGCAAAATACAGATGCCTATCCATTTGTAATACTGTTTATTTGACTTAGGTCTTGCCATGACTAATCTTCGTTTTCGAAATACAGTTTATAATAATTCATTCCCTTATCCTCATCATAACCCTTTTCAAGGAGCTCTCGCTTGCCATGCACGTAGATATGGAAGTTTTTATCCAGTTTAAGGACGGATTTATAGCTGCTTGCCATTTTCTTCACTGCAGGTGCGGCAATATCGAAGTTCGATTGGAAAGGAGTTTCAAATTCATCCTCAAAATTGCTCTTATAATCCTTGAATAAAGAAATTGCATCCGGGTTACCGATCACTTCCTCATTGAACTCATCCTCCACAAAGGTTTCCTTTGTCTTGAAATAGTTCATGGAACGGTTCATCAGGTCAATTTTATCCGCTTTGTCCATATCAAAAACCTCATCTATCTTGTCATTGACAAAGTTCTTGTAGACTTTCATCAGGTTTCCAGTCTGTTGGTAGTTATCATTTCTGGTCTTCAGTTTTAAGAAATCATCCTTCCAGTAAACCGCTTCAGAACCATTGGTCTGATCCACACAGAGCACTTTATAGCCTTCCTCCTCTTCAACATTCACGATGACCACCCCTTTATCAAGTTTATTGATGTTGATTGCTTTTTCTTCGTAATTCACCCCTAAGCCTGAAGCCTCGGTATAAACTTTCAAATAAGCCTCCTTATTTTCCGATTTAAAGATCCCGATAGCCTTATGCTCCTCTCCTTCCAATTGCACATTATCCAGGGCTACAACATACAGCTCTCCAGATTTGATCTTCGGATGTTCGGTTACTTCATACAGGAACTTAGCAATGGATTTTGAAAACTCCACAAATCCCAATTCTCCTTTGAAATACTGTCTGGAAAAGTAAAAAACCTCATTTAGATCCAAGGTATCATTAGGATGGTAGAATCGATAGACCTCATTCGCCTTTGCAAATGGCTTCATAAAATATTGCATCAACAGGTCTGCTAATATCTCATCAGATTTAACATCAACTTCTTCCTCAGATAAGGTAAAATACTCGTCTTGGCTTTTATTTCCTACATGATGGATTATCAGGTTAAGGAAACTAGCATCTTGGTGAAAAAACATAATTTTTTATAAATCGTAAATATCTATGGCAGTCCTATAGGTGTTGACATGAGCATTGACGATATCCTTGATGTGAACAGAATATCCGCCACCCATACTCACTTCAACAGGGACTTTAAATTTCTTGCAATTTTGAAAGACAATCGCATCTCTCTGGCGGCAACCTTCCATGCTCAGGTTAAATTTCCCAAGCTTGTCGGTCGATAATACATCGACACCAGATTGAAAATACACAAAATCAGGCTCAACTTTATTAAATAACTCGGGAATACTCTCTGCTAATATGGAAAGATATTCTTCATCTTCGACAGCATCGTGCAATGCGATATCATAATGAGATTTCTCTTTTTTGAAAGGAAAGTTCTTCTCACCGTGGATTGAAAAGGTAATGATATCGGGATGGTTTTCAAAGATATGGGCAGTTCCGTTGCCTTGATGAACATCTAGGTCGACAATTAATATCTTCTTTGCTAGCCCTTCATGATACAGATAGGACGCAGCTACAGCCTGGTCATTGAGCAGGCAGAATCCTTCGCCGAAATCCCTTCCGGCATGGTGCGTACCTCCAGCAGTATTAAATGATACAGCATTTTTCATGGCTTCCATTGAAGCCTTAATGGTTCCATCAATCAGGTACCTTTCTCGGGCAACAAGCGATTCCGTCATAGGAAAACCTATCCGACGGACCATTTTCGGATCTAAGGTCAGGTTCAATAAATCGTCAGTATATTGCTTGTCATGGGCTAGGTAGATGATTTCTTTATCAACCAATTCAGGTTCAAAGAAGGACTCTTTTCCCACCAAACCTTCATAAATCAATTGCTCGGGAATCAGCTCATATTTCATCATCGGAAAGCGATGTCCTTCCGGCAAAGGTTGTATATAAGCAGTATGATGGGCGATTTTTAGCAATTCCAAGATTTTGAAACGAAGATATGCAATCCTTTAGCAAAATTAAATCCCTGCTTAAAAATCTTCCCAACTATTGTTATTATCAACACATTACCTTAACTTTAATACAACACTTAGTAAGCTGAATCTCATTTGGTTACTAGAATGTTTGACCATTATAAACAATTTATCATCAGGAGGTAATATGTTCAACAAGAAAAACAACTCCTCAAAAAATGAGTCCCAGTCGTCTGGGAAGCATCCTTTTATAAAAAATCTGAAGGCTAAACTGATAGCTGAAAGAAAGAAGGATATCATGAAGTTGATTATGGAGGACCTTAGGCACAATAATTTTGTTTTTAGTAATAATTAACCCATTATAAAAACGAAATAACGCGATTTCTGTTATACAGGTAGATACCTAGACAATGTAGCATTATGGTAATAGATATTAATTCTCTATTAGGAGCAGAAATCATAAAAACAGAAGAAGACTCCAAGTCGCAGACACTATTCGTAACCCTACTGCTGGATGATGATGCCGGCCATCATGGCCATGAGCGAAAAATGAAATTTGATCAGGTTACCCACTACTCTCGCTCTGAAATTGCACACGAAGGATATCCAGTAATCCTCGAGATTTCCGAGACTGTTCCTGAAATCGAAAAGAATTTCGTCAATGACCACAATCGCAAACGTTTTAAAATAGATACCACTTCGGGAATTATCATCCTAGAATTTGAACGGGTAGAAATAATGGAGTAGTTTTTGCCAAAAATATCATTAGTTTAGAATCAAAATCTATATGTTGCTGATCGATATCCATACCCATAAACATGCAGAACCTGATCCAGGAGTCCTCACGTTGCCCAATGTCATTGTTTCTAAAGAGTCTATCTACAGAAAACCCTGCAGCGCAGGCATCCACCCTTGGTACATAGATGAGAATTTTGATCTGCAGTTTGAAACCTTGCTACGCTATCAGGCTCAAGACGGAGTAATCGCCGTTGGAGAATGTGGCTTAGATAAATTGGCCTCTACTCCATGGGAAAAGCAGGTTATGGCTTTTGAAAAACAGATCGAATTAGCCAATAAAATCAACAAACCCCTCATTATCCATTGTGTCCGAGCCTATTCGGAAGTATTCAGCGTCTTGACCGCAAAACACAACCAGGTTCCTGTCATGATGCATGGCTATGCAAAAAACTGGGCCTTGGCAGAAACCCTCCTAAAAAATGGTTATTACCTATCCTTGGGTCCACACATCCTACAGGGTGGAATGCTGGAGGTAATCCGCAATATCCCGCTCGATCGTGTTTTCTTAGAATGTGACGATAAGAATGCAAAAATCTCTGAAATTTATGCTTATTTTTGCCGCGCCAGAAAACTGCCTTTGCAGGAACTGGAGCAGCAGATCTTGCTGAATTTCAAGAAGGTTTTTAATTATAGTATATAAAGAATGATGGATATATCATGGCTTTCTCGTACCGAAGCACTTGTCGGTAGAGAAGCTCTGGAGAAATTGGCTAACTCCCATGTCATGGTACTTGGTCTTGGCGGTGTAGGTTCCTTTGCCGCTGAATTTATTGCACGTTCTGGTGTTGGAAAGATGACCATTATCGATGGTGACACCGTCGATCCCAGCAATAGAAACAGGCAGTTACCAGCCTTGGCAACCAATCATGGCCAAGCAAAGGCTGAGATCATGAAAGAAAGGCTACTGGCTATCAATCCTGAATTGGAACTTAATGTGGTGCAAGAGTTTATTCTGCCACAGAGCATCCCCGGTCTATTGGACCTAAAACCCGATTACTGCGTAGAAGCTATTGACAGCATCACCCCCAAATTGTTTTTCATCCGTTTAGCATTGGATGCCCAGGTACCTTTTGTAAGTTCCATGGGTGCTGGTGGCAAGGTCGACCCTACTAAAATCCGAGTAGCCGATATCGGCAGTACCTTCAACTGTAAGCTTGCACAGCATATCCGCAAAAAACTCAAAAAACACGGCATAAAAAAAGGAGTCAAAGTTGTTTTCTCAACTGAACTCCCAGATAAAGAATCTTTATTGTACACCGATGGCAGCAATTTCAAAAAATCCGCCTACGGTACCATGTCCTATCTCCCAGCAGCATTCGGTGGCACTTTAGCCTCCGTAGCAATCAGGGATTTAATGGCATGAAACTAGTATTTAGTATCAAGTATTTAGTATTTAGACCCTTTCAACTGTCTAAATACTAAATGCAACAAAAACCATATAGCGCTAAGGCACTTGTCTAACTACTAAATACTACTTATCCCACAACCACCTTCACCATATCATCTACCCCCAAATAATTCTGGGCTATATCTTGAACTTGGTCGGCGTTGATATTACGTACGATATTGCTGTAATAGGTATAATAATCCAGGTCTAATCCTGAAAAGTAGACAGACTTGAATTTATCGACATGCGAAAATATAGATTCCAAACTACCTAGCATTGCTCCGAGCATATAGTTCCGCACCAGTTCCAATTCTTCTTCGCTCACCTTTTCATCTTGCAGTCTCCTGGACTCCAACTCGATCTGCTTCAAGGTATCTTCCGTGTATGCAGAACCAACATCAGTGACGATGGAAATAAAACCAGCATGGCTTAAGTTTGCCACCAACGAACCAATACTGTAAGTATAACCTTTATCCTCACGGATATTGCTCATCAATCTGGAACCAAAGAAACCACCAAACAAAGTGTTTACAAACTGTAATGCCGGATAATCCGCATGCGAACGCTTGATTCCAATCTTTCCTAGCCGGATGGACGATTGCAAGGCTCCAGGTTTATCGACCTTAAGCAATTCCATATTATGTTCAGCCTTTTGGATAAATGGCGTATAATTGATCTGAACATCTCCTTGCCATTGATCTTCAAAATAATTCCGAAAACTGAACAAGACCTCCGGAGTAATATTTCCGGAAAGGAACAAGGTCGCGTTTTTAGGTTGAATCTGCTGTCTGTATAATCGTGCAATATCTTCCCTATCCAATCCCTTTAACAATTCATCCGTTACCGATTGTCCATAACGAGTAGAACCGAACAAGCTATCATAAAAACGACGTCGAGCGATAAAATCAGTTTTCTCCAATGAAATCTGCAGACTTTGACTGTTATTCCTCACATAGGTTTGCAATTCCTGTTCAGGAATGATGGAATTATTCAGGATATCATTGACGATCGGAAGGACCGCATCAATATGCTTACCCAATGAATAAAGCGTCAGGGCATTATAGTCAAAACTGAATTCAGGAACCAGGTAAGCCCCATAAAAATCAATCTTCTCCGCAATTTGGGCACTGTTCAACGAACTCGTCCCTTCTTTCAACATAGAGCTCAGTGCGGTGTTCCTAACCGGGTTTTCAAAACCTTCAAAGAGATTATTGAAAACAAACTCGGCCTTTACCAACTCCTGTTCAGGCGCATGGAACACAAAAACCTTCAGCCCATTAGAAAAATTGATCTCCTCAGGTCGCTCAAGGTTGATATCGCCAATTCCATTAATCGATGGTGCATGTATTCTATTCAGCATGTTCAGCCTCCTTACTTCTTGCATTGTACATTAATGTAGATGAGTTATCTCGCTGAAAGGTCTCCTGAGATACTCGCATGATATCTTCGGCAGTTATGTTCAAATATTTTTCTACTTCTTGATTATATAGTTCGGCGTCCCCTAGCAATTCATAATATGCCAGGTTCATCGCCTTATCTAAGATCGATAGCTCAGCAAAGACCATGGTTGATTCAATCTTGTTCTTTACTTTGGTCAGTTCCTCCACAGAAACCAATTCCGTTTTCAGCTTGTCCAACTCCTCCCAGATTGCTTTCTCAGCATCTTGAAGGGAGACTTCTTCAACCGGCTTGCCTTCTACAACGATAAGGTTGTTATCCAAGCTTCCGAGCACATAAGCATTGATCTCGCTGAATAATTTACGGTCCTTTACCAATCTCCTGTAGAGTCTCGAGGAGCTTCCCCTTGCCAGCACATCCGTGATCAGGTCAACAACCTGATAGTCTGGATTCAACCGATCTACCGAATGGAAAGCAATGTAAATACTGCTCACCGGTACATCCGCGGTCACCTCTTCCACACGGGCTGCAGTTTGTTTAGGCTCTTGCGGAAGGTTTCTGTCATTGGTTTCCCCAACCGGAATATCAGCGAACCATTTTTTAGCCAATGCCTTGATGTCCTCTAACTTTACGTTACCGGTAATGGCTACTATGGCATTATTAGGGGTGTAGAAATTCTTAAAGAAAGCCTTTACATCCTCCATTTTGGCATCCTCGATATGCTTGACTTCCTTACCGATGGTAGCCCATTTATAAGGGTGCACCTTATAGGCCAAATCCCTCAGCTTCAGCCAAACATCACCATAAGGTTGATTCAGATAACGCTGCTTGAACTCTTCGATCACCACATTGCGCTGAACCTCCAAGCCCTGCTCGTTAAAAGCCAAGCCCATCATACGGTCCGATTCCAACCAAAAGGCAGTTTCAATATTGTTTGCGGGTAAGGTGATATAGTAATTAGTGATATCGTTTGAGGTAAACGCATTATTTTCACCGCCAACTCTCTGTAAAGGTTGATCGTAGTTCGGAATGTTTACCGAACCACTGAACATAAGGTGCTCAAACAGATGGGCGAAGCCAGTTTTGTCTTCCTGCTCATCCCGTGCCCCTACATTATACAAAATGTTCATGCAAGCCATCGGACTATGAGGGTCCTCATGGACAAGCACTTTCAATCCATTCTCAAGAATGAATCTTTCAAATTTTATCATTGAATCTGAATTTCAATAAACACTAAACCCAGTTAATCCCCTTTTTCAATAGGGATAAAGTTTTTTCTTCTTTAGAATCTTGTTCGGTTTGGAAATTATAGAACCAATTCGCTTGTTCTGGCAAGCTCATCAATATGGATTCAATCCTTCCATTGGTCTCTAAGCCAAATTTAGTACCCGCATCATATACCAAGTTAAATTCCACATAACGGCCTCTTCTCAGTAACTGCCAGTTCTTTTCAGCTTCTGTAAATTGTTTATTTCGGCTTCTGTTTACTAATTCACTGTATACTTTCGGGAAAAGATGGCCAAGATCACATGAAAAGTCAAAGATCTCTTGATCCGAGATGCCCGCCTTTTCAGGAGTCAATTTATCGTAGAATATACCACCGATCCCTCTGGTTTCATCCCTATGCTTGATAAAGAAATACTGGTCAGCCCAATCCTTGAACTTAGGATAGAATTCCGAAGAATACTGATCACAGACTTTCTTCAGTTCCTGATGAAAATAAGTAGCATCCGTTTCATCCACATAATGCGGAGTCAGGTCAATACCACCACCAAACCAACGTATATTTTCATTCAATTCGAAATACCGAATGTTCATATGGATAATCGGTACCCACGGATTATTGGGGTGGATCACGATGGAAACACCTGTTGCAAAGAATTCATCTTCATCTACGCCAAATGCTTTCTTGATCTGCTCAGGAAGTTTTCCATGGACTGCAGAGAAGTTTACCCCACCTTTTTCCAATATATTTCCATGTTGGATGATACGGGTCCTTCCACCACCTCCACCTTCACGTTCCCACAGTTCTTCCTCAAAACGAGCCTTTCCATCCAATGCCTCTAGCGCTTGGGTGATCTCGTCTTGGATCTCTTTATATTTTTCAGCGATTTGATCTTTATTAATCATTACGTCAGTTTATCCGATAATGCTTTCACAGCTAATGTAGCTGGTTGATTTTTATATAAAATATTGTAAACAGTGTTGCAGATTGGCATATCCAATTGATGGTTCAAGATAATATCTTGGATACAATCAGAAGCAAAATATCCCTCAGCCACCATATTCATTTCCATCTGTGCAGATTTCACACTGTAGCCCTTGCCGATCATGGTCCCGAAGGTCCTGTTGCGGCTGAATTGCGAATAGGCTGTCACCAATAGATCCCCTAAATAGGCCGATTGATTGATCTCCCGTTTCTGTGGATCGATGGCATTGACAAAATACTCCATTTCGCGGATAGCATTGGATATCAATACCGCCTGAAAGTTATCGCCATAACCCAGACCATGGCAGATACCACAGGCCAATGCATATATATTTTTAAGGACAGCGCCATATTCTACGCCCAACATATCATTGGACACCACTGTTTTTATATAATGGTTCTGAAAAAATTGAGCAACAACAGCAGCATTTGCAGTGTTCTTAGAAGCAAAGGTCAGGTAAGATAGTTTTTCAAGCGATACCTCCTCCGCATGGCATGGACCACCTACGACAACCGTATCCTCCAATGGCACCTCGAATTTCTTATTCAAAAACTCGCCGACGATCATTTTGATGGATGGCACAATACCTTTGATGGCGGATACCAGAAGTTTATCCTTGAAATCATCAGGTTGAAGATCCTGCAAGGCGTCTTCCAGATAAGCTGCCGGAGTATTCAGAATAGTGATATCCGAATTTTGGAATACTTCCTTTGGATCAGAAAACAGACTGATATGGTCCAATTTAACTTCAACAGCACTTAAGTAAGATGGATTATGATGGTATTGCTCTATATAATCAATATCTTCCTGCTTGCGAACCCACCAATTGATATGTTTAGTCTGCTGGTTATCTGTCAACATTTTGATCATTGCAGTAGCCCAACTTCCACTACCTATAACTCCAATTTTTGCCAAAAGTTCCCTCCTTTATTTGTATGAAAAACAAAGATACCAATAAAAGCCCGTTGCTAATGTAAAATAAAGCTTGATTTTACCGCTTATCCCCTAAGGGCAGGACAATCAACCCTGAAATAAAATGAAGCAGAAATCAAAAAAAGCCACCAATGGCAGCTTTCCTATTAAGAATTTCTTTAACTAATCTACAATTAACGCACCGAAACAAAGATTTCAAGGGATGGCACCTCCGCTTGGCAAGTTTCAGCTGAATAGACTTCAAAGTCCGCTCTATATGCTCTGTCCAGATCAGAAGCCCAAATTTTTTCCCAAGCTCCATAAATGGCAGGTCCTGAAATATCACCTTCCACAACGGTCTTTTCATAATTCGAGGCCGGAATCTCCTTCCCGACCATATCCTCAGGAACTTCATCTAAGGAGCTCACCCGGCAACCCAATAAGGTTAGATAGGGATGTTGATAGTCGCTCTCATAATCTGTGTAGATACAATAAACAGTGTCATCGATTCGATTAGGAATCTTAGAATCCAATCGTTCCCCTGCAAATTTTGCCCAAAGTGCAGGAATATCCTGTGCCGCCGACCCATCGGTATTACAGGTTGTGACAGCAATGCCTATCACATAAAATCTTTCAATATGTTCTCTACTCATCTTTTTCGTATTTATTTAGGACAAAGAAAACTATTGTCTTGACAACAGCCTGTCAACAACATACCCAAAATCAAATCTTGATTAATAACCAGTCCAATATTTTCTGATAAACTTCCTTCTTTACATCCTCATTCAGCAGTTCATGCCTCATTTTTGGATAAAGCTGATACTTGACATCCTTGTTCCCATGTTCGACCAACTCCTCAGCAGATTTTTTCACCCCTTTCCCAAAGTCGCCAATCGGATCGTCCTCGCCACTTAAAAACAGAACTGATAGCTCTTTTGGAATCTTTTTGCCCCATCCGTTCCCACTGCCCCATAAAGTCACCTGCGCCGCTCCATAAAAAGCATTATCCGTAAAGTCTATACCACAGTACTCATCCGACAGGTAATTATCACGATTCTCCAAGTTTAGGCTCAACCAATTTAGATCCTCATGGTTGGGCTCATCCTTAAACTTCCTGTTATTGATCTGGGCAAACTTATCGTTCATAAAACTGGACCTGGAATTTGGAGCTACTCGGTTAAGAACCCCCAAAAACTTTGTACCCAGGGAGCTACCCTTCATCGCATGTCCCGAACCGATCAGGACAGCTCCCCGAAATTCTTCTCCTATCTCCTGAATGACATTCCTCGATATAAAGGAACCTAATGAATGTCCTATGATGAAATGAGGCTGATCTTTGTACTGCGAATTCAAAAACTGCGACATGCCAATAGCTACCTGAATCAAAAATTCCCCAGGTTTGCTTTCATGGAAGAAACCTAAGTCTTTTTTATCCTTAGCAGTTTGTCCATGCCCAGGATGGTCATAGGATAGGACTGCAAATCCGTTTTTCGAAAGAAAGGTAGCAAATTCATCATATCGACCGCTGTGTTCCTGCATACCGTGCAGGACAATGATGCTGCCGTATATTTTGTCGGAGCTTGGAAGGTATGAGTTGTAGAAGACGTCGAGCTGTGTGCCTTCAAAAGAAATGGAATGAGTTCCGGATTTTTTAATAGCCATGTATAAAGTTAAAGATTTGGAGAGAGGAAAGGAAATGGGAAGGTTATAATTTAACCAGATTGCCTGTTGATTTAATGGGTATTAACTTGTTAATCAACCAACTTCAGTCTCAACAAAGGGTAGTTTCTTCCTTGGTCATCTTTATCAGTTCTTTCAAATATTTCAAATCCAAATTTTTGATAAAATTTCAGTGCTTTTGAGTTCTGCTCATTTACATCTACTTTGTCTGCATTTAGTTTTTTGACTGCGAAATTTAATAATTTCTGTCCCAGCCCTTGTCCGAAATATTTAGGGTCTAAAAAGAGCATTTCAACTTTCTTTTCTGCAACTCCAATAAAACCTAAAATTACTTTTCCATTTACTAAACAAAAAACCTCAAAATCATTGAAATTAGTTGTATTGACTAATTCCTTAATTTCTTTAAAATCATTTGAGGTCAAGAAATCGTGTGTCGCAAGAACTGAATTTTCCCAAACAGTCAAAACTTGTTGTTTATGTGTATCGGTATATTTAATAATTTCAAAGCTCTCAGAAGGCATCATGCTAATTTATTTATTGATTGCTGTTGCAAAATTAAATAAAATATCAACTGTATTTAATGATAAGATCGCTTTAGGAAAGGATCAAAAAACGTTGTGAAACCTGAGAGCCAAATGCAATTTCTAATTGAACCATGGAAAACTCCAACACCATTTTCACGGTATTTTCAAAAATGAAACTGAAAATTAGATATCCTCAAGGCAAACCCCGGCCATCACAAGGTTCGATCCCTCACCTACGTAAAAAAACCTTCATCTTTTCGATGAAGGCTTTTTTGCGGGCTGACAGGGATTACAGTCGAACACTTGATACCGTTTTTGACGTTTTTGAATGGTATAAAGTAAATTAAGGACGAAAACCTCGATATATGTATTCCTATTTTAAATTATTTATTAATTTCAGAAAGTTAAATGAAATGACTCTTTCAACTTCCCAAGTCGACAAGTGCCATTCATTGGCTAAAAAAGTAATGACAGCCTGTATTTGTCCTGGTTTAATTGGATGATTTTTTTCATCAATGAAAGGACCATCCGTTTCAGTCAAAATAAGATGTCTTGGTATTTTAGAAATTATCTTTCTACCTGACATAGATTTCACCATTGCTGGATTAACAGAAAAATAATATCCTGCTTCTACAATGGAATCAATCAAATTTAATCCTCCTGAATACCAATGAAAAATTGCAGATTGTATATTGTTTTTTAATAAGAGGTCTAAAACTTCTTTCTCTGCTTTTCGGGAATGAATACTCAATATTTTTTTCTGTCCTGAAATAATTGTAAGTATTTTAGAAAAAGTGTCTATCTGAATATCTTTTGTAGAGATACCTTCTTTGGAAAAGTCCAATCCGACTTCTCCTATGTATGATGTTTTACTAAAGTTCTTTAGAAATAAATCAAACTCTTTTTTATGGAAATCCGCCATTAAGGGATGCATCCCTAAAGCCAATCTTATTTTTTTCAATGATATAAAATGAATATATCCCATTTCAAAATGGCTTGGCAGGTTGGTCATTGCTAATACTGTCATATCAGCGTTTACACAATCTTGCAAAACCTTTTTTGGATTTTGATATAAATCTATATGGCAATGTGTATCAATAATCATCTTATACCCAGCTCGGATTTTACAAATCTATTTCCTTTGTCGCTAAATAATTTTAGAACTTCTGCTTTACTTCTTAATACCATTTCGGCATAATCTGTAAGATTGTTAATATCAATGTTGCCATTCACAAGTAAATCTCTTTTCATTTTTTCCAAAGGAATATTTCTTTTCAAGTAGCTGAATAATGCAGGCAAATCATTATTACCTAAAGAAGATACTTTTGTTATGAAGTTTCCATAATGATTTTCATTATCCAAACCTGCCTTATTCAGTGCTGCTCGTCTGTAAATACAAGGCATACATCTTCCACAATTATGTTTCTCATTAGAGTTGTCAAAATGAAACTGTCTTCTCCCTCTTTTTCCGCAGGAAACAGAATCTTGATAAATATTCCTCAGAAATGGTTGATTTGTACATTCAACAAACATTTCTCCTTTAGTTTTAAATGTATAAGGATTATGTATTCTTGTTGACAACCCTAAATCTGCAAGTAGTTCCTGAGTGTTTTTTAAAACATAAGGATGAGTGGTTCGTGTACTTAAAGAACTTACTCTTGACGGTGTAAGGGGATAATTGATTGAAATTGTACCATTTTCAGGTATTATTAATTCATCAATTGGAGATAGATAGCAACCTAAGCCAATGAAAAATAGAGATCGACTACGGTAATTGTTTTCTATAGTTACTCTATTTCCATCAGTATCTTTTCTTGATAGTGCTAATTTTGATTGTACCCAATATATTTTATTGGGATATTGAATCGTTAAACGCCTCAATAATGTTCTTTGGTCTCCATTCGGACCTGGGGATTTTGAATCAAAATGAGATACCAAAAGTATTCTTTCATCATTGTTAAGTTTTTCTAATTCATCTATAACTCCTATTAAAGAATCTAAACCACCCGAAAACAAACTTACAGATTTGATGGAATCTTTGTTGTAGCTTGGAATTTTCCTTCTATTTGTGCGTGGTTGAAATAAATCAACTTCCTCAATTTTTCTAAAAGAAATTTGCCAATTATCTCCTGTTAGAAAATCTAAAATTTGTTTTAATTTTTCTTCTTTACCACTCCAAACATCTAAATTATTCACTGGAAACTCTACTTCTATATCTCTTGTCCAACCATCATTTGAATAAATAGCCCGACTAAGCAAATTATCCACACCGTAAACTATTGCAGATACAAGAAAGAAATCAAATTTTACAGAAGTAAAATCAGTTATAAAATCAAAAACTCTTTCGTAACCTAAAAAAGATAACGGAACTTGTCTATTCACTCCGTTATCTGCATAACAAAGCTGTAAGTCTGAAAATTTTCCATAATCTGCGTTATCAATAACTATACCTACTCTCATAACTATTCAAATACGGTTAATACATCTTGTTGAATATTTTTTACAAGCCTATCAGCTTCGTCAGAACTCCAATCAATGTTTTGCAAAGGATTTCTTTTGTGCATATCGCCAACTCTTTCAACTATGAAATTTTTTATCTGACTGAAAAGATTATTACATTCAGTTTCATTCTTGTTTTTTATTAAATTTTCATAGAACCACTTTGATAGAAGCTCATTAATGTAATATCCAAAATATTTTACTATTACATCTTCCAATGTATTTATGGTAAAAGTCTCCTGTAATAAAGTTTGTACTTCATCAATGGATTCAGCTTGTCCCATTAGTTCTTCTAATAATAATCTTGTAGCTTCTTTTGCCGCATTGTCATCAATTGAAGTTGCATTACCAGAACAATACTCAATCAAATGATTAATTACATCGCCAAGCGTTTTATTATCAATATTAGTTAAACCTGTGGATTCAAGCGTTTGTCTAATATTGTAACCCGAACTGATAAACTTTGAAAAGACTCCTCCGATTTTCTTTGCAGTTCTAATACTGCTTCTTCCTCCTGCTTTTGAACCGCCACGTCCTCCTGTTGATGCTCCGCCCAATGCAGAAACAAAATTTCCCATAATGTTTTGCAGCTTCTGAGCTGGAAGAACAGAAGAATCACAATTTGAGGTAAGCGAAGAACTAAGCTTACCCCAATTCGGAACCATTGAGTGTTTTACATCAGAAAATGATTTAGATGTTCCCATTTCTATTTTTTTATATTAAATGCTTTACTTGCTTTCGATTTGCCGTCTTTGAAATAATCATTCAAGAAATCTCCAAATTCAGTCTCTGATTTAAAATCTGCTAATCTTGTCGCAACCGCAGGTTCAATATCTGATACGCTGACTATTTTAAGAGTTTCTATATAGTGATAAACTGTATTTTCTATTTTATCTTCTGTCATTGCATTGAAAATATCATATAACCGTTTTTGATGAGGATTCCTCTTCAAATTTGAAGACAGAAGATTGAAAAATGCATCTTTTTCAATATCGCTAAATGGCTGAAACTTTTGAGTAAGTAAAGATTTTGTAACTGTTGCCGTCATATTATCGGGTAATAATTCATTAAACAATGCTCTTACTATTGGTGGAATCATACTTGTTGCAGTGATAGAATTTTCTAACTTATCACGAGCAATCCAATAATAATCACGTAAATCAACTCCCGCTAATAAAGGTTCTATTTGAAACCATTTTATAATTTTGGGTTTACTCCACTCTTTGAAATCAGAATCTTTTATTTCTGAAATAACATCCTCAATTCGTTTATCCTTACATATGGATTCTATTTCTGCTATTTCTTTTGACATTCCATCTTGGGAAATTTGCCATTCAAATAATTTTTTAAATAACTTGGGTTCAGAATATTCAAGTATCATCATTTTTGCAAGCACAGCGTCATTAAAACTTTGTAACGAGGCAACTTCTGCCAGTCTTTTTCTAATCGTATAAGTATTTAAAAATCGTTTAATCTGTCTGGGATTTCCATACAAACTATTTGTAATTAACGGTACTAATGCAGGAATCGTAATTACATTGTCTTTAACTTTTCCAAATTCCTCAGCTTCCAAAATCTTTTCAAAATTTGATAATCCAAATGCAGAATATTTATTCGTTAACCTATATTTTTGAAATTCAGCAAGCACGTTTTTAAATTGGGTCTCACCAATCTCTTTTTTACAAATGAGCATTGATATATAAGTTTCAACTTCTAATTCCGAAAGTCTTGGCAAAGAATAAGGAAGCTGGATTAATTTTTCTAAGTAATCAATAACAATTCGGTTGTTGTCTTCTTCAATTTCTTTATTGCTTTTGTATTTATGTTCAATGGCATATTTTACTATTCGAGGGTCTGCTCCAATAATGAATGCAGTTTTGGGTACATTTAAAAAAAGTTTAATTGCTTCAAGGTTCTCAATAATTCTTTCGGGGCTACATCTGTCTAAATCATCAATAATTACAACCAATCTTTTAAAGTTCGTAGCTTCTAAGAGTTCAGCAAAATCTTTTCTAAATTCTGCTACTGCATTCGTGGAACTTTTATCTTCTTCATTACTTTCTTTTATAAAAGCCTTAAATGTTTCTTGACCCTCTTTAGATTTAAGTTTTTCTATTATTTTTTCTGGATTATCTCCCCATTCTGTTAGCTTTTGAACGGCAAAAGGAAGTAAACTAATACCTCCTGTAAAGTATGCAGAAACAGCGGGTAAGGCAACATTCTTCATAACCATACCTGCTCCACGTATCCAATCAATAGATTTCCAAAGTTTCTTTACCTTTTCTTTTATCGTATCCTTTATTTCTTCCGAAATCTTTTTGTTGCCCTCCAATTCATTAAGAATTGAATTTAGTAATGCTGCTTTAGCATCATCATATCCCTCGAAAGTCCATCCATTAAAGTATATACAAAGCGAATCTTTATCATCCTCTTTGTCAAATTCTTCTTTTACTATTTGTAAGATACTGGATTTTCCACTCCCCCAATCGCCAAAAACTCCTATTGTAATTGGCAAAACGGACTCGTCATTGATTATATTGATTAACAAATCTGCGTGTACTTTAAATCCCAATAGGTCTTCTGACGTTTCGTTATCTGCCCACATATTTTTGCTATCTATTTTTTATTGTTTTAATAATTTTATGGTTGTTAACTTCTATTACTAAATCTGTAATATGTTGAAATGATTTGGTAAATCTTTATTTTTATGATCTAAGAACATGGGCAACAATTAATTAAAACAACCGCTTCTTCACAAATATAACCAAATAAAAGCTCTTTTAATTACGGCAAACCGTAATTTGAACTATCTTAAAAATCCAAAAATTATTAAAAAGGAAGCAAAGAAAATCTCAATTGAGGAAGAAATGAAAATGCTACAAAAAGAATGATTAGATATCTCTTAACAGGAAGATTAATTAATTATGAAATCCTACACCACTTTATTCGATAACTCATTAAGTAATGATTTTCAGATTATACGGATTAGTTTTTATATTCATCTACTACATCAACAATATCCTCTTTAATAAACTCCCAATATTTGCCCCTCAAACAGATTGGATCAAAATCATCGTCAGCAAGATCAAACTTGATAAAGTTGTTCAAAATAAGTTCTTCATCATGTGTATAGGGATACCGTTGCAGATGAAGGGAAATCATTTCGGAAAGATTGTATTGCGTAAGCAATTCATGTAAATCCCAGAAATCCTTTTTACGACCTCCTCGCTGTACAACATCAACCTTCATTGAAATGATTTCTTCTATAGTAGCCATTCTTATTCCATCCTCAATCAATGGAGGTTGAATGAAAGTATCCGTATAAAACACATCTAATTTAATAGCATCATGCTTATCTAAGCCTACGCTGTAAGATTTACCTATAGTTGGGTTAAGATTTGAAAAATGAACGTGATAAGGAAATGAATTTTCTACAAAACTCATCAATACTCTTAAAATCAATCGAACCGTATGAATCATCACAGAACAGATCAATATCTACAGACTCTCGATGTCCTAATTGAAGACTTAATGCAGTACCACCAACTAACCGAAAAGAGTTAAACACAGTAGAATTCATAACTGTGATTAAGGCATTTCTTAAATGTTCATTGATGGTTGAGTAAAACATTTTACTTAATCAGCGCTATTTTTGAAATTATTTATAGTATAAGGTTTTCTGATTTTGGATTCTTTCAGGGCTTTTTCAGTTTTTTCAATACCATAAAAACGTATTATTTCGTTCTTTTCTTCTTCATCCCCCCTTTCAAAAACCCTTTGAATAACGGCTTTATACTGCTCTTCCCAATTAATTTTTTGAAAATCTGTATCCCAAAACAAAGACTTACTCAGGACATTAAGATCAGGAGTTTGTTGGGTTTCTTTTTCTTTAATTTTTTGAATATCGTAATATGCCTGCAATATCACCAAAGTACCTTCTTCCAACCCAAGTTCTCGTTCAATCTTCAATGCCAATGCGGTGCTTATACCTCTTTTACCTTTGGTAATTGCATTAAACGTTTGTGGATGTTCCTCTAAGGACAATGCAAAAGGACGTTGCTTGATAGAACGTTTTTTTAATTCCCTATCAAGTACAATCCCTGGATGGATGCCCTTATATTTTTCATAATCTGCATTCACAAAACAAATATAAACATTTTTGTTTACACAACAACAGATATCAACCATGGTAAGGTTCGATCCCTCACCTACGCAAAAAAGCCTTCATCTTTTCGATGAAGGCTTTTTGTATTTCGTTTTCCAGGAACATTTTCGACCAGCACCCGTGAGGGATTGGTTCAGCCCCACATGCCCCCAACGCAAACCCTGAACCCCCTGCGGGTCGAACCCCGGCCATCACAAGGTTCGATCCCTCACTCACGCAAAAAAGCCTTCATCTTTTCGATGAAGGCTTTTTGTATATCGTTTTCCAGGAACATTTTCGACCAGCACCCGTGAGGGATTGGTTCAGCCCCACATGCCCCCAACGCAAACCCTGAACCCCCTGCGGGTCGAACCCCGGCCATCACAAGGTCCGATCACTCACTCACGCAAAAAAGCTTTCATCTTTTCGATGAAGGCTTTTTGTATTTCGTTTTCCTGGAACATTTTCGAACAGCATCCGTGAGGGATTGGTTCAGCCCCACGTACCCCCAACGCAAACCCTGAACCCCCTTCGGGTCGAACCCCGCCCGGCACAAGGTTCGATCCCTCACCTACGCAAAAAAGCCTTCATCTTTTCGATGAAGGCTTTTTGTATTTCGTTTTCCAGGAACATTTTCGACCAGCACCCGTGAGGGATTGGTTCAGCCCCACATGCCCCCAACGCAAACCCTGAACCCCCTGTGGGTCGAACCCCGGCCATCACAAGGTTCGATCCCTCACTCACGCAAAAAAGCCCTCATCTTTCGATGAAGGCTTTTTGTGCGGAGAGTGAGGGATTCGAACCCCCGAACCTGTGACAGTTAACGGTTTTCAAGACCGCCGCATTCGACCACTCTGCCAACTCTCCGCGACAAAAGTACAAATTCTGACTTGATCTCCAAATAAAAAATGAAAATAATATGGTTTAAAATCCCCTTTATAGCCTAATTAAGCTGATTTTTAACCCATTAGAGCAGGAAATTATTTTATCCAATGCCGTATTTTTTATTGCACATTAATAATATCGAAGAAAGGCCGGCGAAATATTAAAAATATGTACTTGGAAGGCAATTAGTTAATGATTAATCCAGTAAAAAAAGCGATTTTATTTTGCTTTTATCAAGCAAATACCTACTTTTGCTTCACAAAATCAGGCGCCAATAGCTCAGCTGGATAGAGCAACGGTTTTCTAAACCGTAGGTCTTAGGTTCGAACCCTAATTGGCGTACTTAAAAGCTCTCTTCTTAGAGAGCTTTTCTGTTTTCTAATAGTCTGGAATATTTTCACCCAACAATAGATCTCTTTTTATTACCAACATCCCTCCTTCCATAACGGGTGTAACAATCCCAGATCCACCTCGCTTAGGCAATTTTTCAACAAATGACTGCTTCAACAATGGATCATCTGCAAAGAAATACTCATCCAGATAATATTCGTTGGTAGTTGGTTCCTTGATGGTAATATGTATATGCTCAGGTTCGCCTCGGTCGGGATACGATCCAGGGCGGAAGGAATAAAAGGTATATTTTCCGTCCTTACCGGTCTTAACCCAGCCACGGATGTAGCCATGCCTTTTCGCCCAGCCCTTTTCATCGCCTTTGGTCTGATAGACTCCCTGTCGATTGGTATGGTAGATATAGACAATAACGTTCTCCGCTGGGGTCCTTGTGCCTTTCTTGTAAACAATTCCGGTTACTTTCATCTTAGGCTCATTGTTCTCAAATTCGGGAAGGGTATCCACGGAAGTCAACAGTTTGTTTCCATACTCATAGATTGCCTCACAGCCTTCACATGGTCCTCCTACCATGCGTAAATTCTGCCCTTTGCATGATGTGTATATTGTGCACATCAGCAACATCAATAAAATTGATAGATTGTTCTTTAAGTTCATAACAGCGTATGTTTTGTGAATTTTACGTCAAGTTAGAACCTATTGGAATCGCATTAAAATGAAATAGGCTAAGCTGAGGACTTTATTGCTCAACCCGATTAAGCAGGTGTAAGCGATTCTTAAAATTTGCCGCATAAGTCCTGCTCAAACGAAGGCATTTTCCATTAGACATAAATACATCATAATCTCCGTTCAGCCTAGATTTAAATGAACTCAGTTTCGAAATATTGATAAGCGCGCCTTTATGGATACGCACAAATTGATTGTCATTTAGGGTTTCGCTCATGCTCTTTAGGGTAGCATTATGGAGATAATCTTTGTCCTCCACATGAAGGCAAACATAAGGACTGGCTGAACTTATCGCATAGATATCCTCAATCTTTACCAAAACCTTCTCCTTGCCGTTAAGGACAAGAATGGATCCTATTGTTTTTATTTCGGAGGGAATCTCCTCATTCAGCTGTTGTGGGGATTTGCTAATAAACCAATGTCCCAACACAAAACCGGTGTATATAATGAACAATTTATATAGATCATGACTAATGGAATAAGTCAGGAACTTATAAAAGCTATACTGCCCATTGTAGAATAAGACAGAAATAATTGAGGCAATAATTGGCAACAAGATTAAATGCACAGCCATAGCTCCCGCAACACATAATACCAAAACCGTTAAATGCTGAACTGGATATCTTCTCAAATATTGCTGCAGAGCCATCAGGATTGGGATACATAGAACCCAAAATAAATTGAACAATAAGGACTCCGACCAAATGAACACATAACCACTCCTTCTAGACTCCAAAAAATCCTGAAACACCGTCAACAACATAATGAAGATAATACCGATGGATAGATAGACAAACCACTTGTTGGGCATTTGGAACCTACTGAAGTGCCTCTCTTTTGAAATTGGGAACAACATAACCTATCAATTTAATCTTATTGGAATCTAGATAACGACCTAGGGAACGGATGGTTATCCACAGAGCTAATGTAAACAAATCCTACTGATTATGAAATACTTAAACCTGTACTTAATACAGAAATAATCAAGGAACATTTCCCATTTGCGATTCTGAACGATCAGTGAGGAATCTGTACGGTTCTCCTTCCCCAAACCCTGTCATCCTTTACCGACGGTAAAGGAACTGTACGCAAATGAAATTATTGTTTGCATGGTCCCGAAAACCTTCTTGCCTAAGGTTGACAGTAAAAAAAACTTTACCCATTTTCGATTCTGAACGATCAGTGAGGAATCTGTACGGTTCACCTTCCCCCAGACCCTGTCATCCTTTACCGAAGGTAAAGGAACTGTACGCCAATGCAACTATTGTTTGCATGGTCCCGAGAACCTTCGTGCCTCAGGTTGACAGAGGAAAAGAACATTGCCCATTTGCGATTCTGGACGAACAGTGAGGAATCTGTACGGTTCCCTCCCCCAGACCCTGTCATCCTTTACCGAAGG
>NZ_DAMBMM010000001.1:0-63651 GCF_032065005.1 Sphingobacterium sp. | reverse complement strand
CAGTGAGGAATCTGTACGGTTCCCTCCCCCAGACCCTGTCATCCTTTACCGAAGGTAAAGGAACTGTACGCCAATGCAATTATTGTTTGCATGGTTCCGAGAACCTTCGTGCCTCAGGTTCACAGTAAAAAAAGAACTTTGCCCATTTGCGATTCTGAACGATCAGTGAGGAATCTGTACGGCTCCCCTCTCCCAAGCACTGTCATCCTTTACCGAAGGTAAAGGAACTGTACGCCAATTCAATTATTGCCTGTATAGTTCCGAGATTCTTCCTTCGTATCAATGACACCGGAAAAGAAAGCCCCCTCGTTAAAAAATGTTAATCCGAACTGTCCCATATAAGATAGGCACAGGCTTTGCGTTTTAATATTACAAACAGAGTAAAAGAGTAATGAGTAAATAATTTCATAATTTAGGTTAATAATTGGTTAGTAATAAAAATCCTAAGCTTCCCCAGCTTAGGATTTTTGTTTTAGGGATAATCTTAACCTCATTCGAGACACATTCGGAATTTTCGCAAAATGGATAAAATAATATTCAATGTATACTTGGGCAATCTACCATGAACTTCAAAGGATTTCCCGAATATGTCTCGAATGAGACCCGAAGGAAAGTAAGTTATGTTCAACTATGCATTAAATAGAAATTCGGAAAAGAATGTCAGGAAAACTGACCAGATCTAATCCATCCAACAGCTTGTTTCTTGAACAGTATATTTACTCCTAAACCCGCTTGAATGGCCTTCAGGCTAAATTTCCGTTAAAAAATGTTAATCCGAAATGCCAAATATAAGATAGGCATAGGCTTTGCGTTTAATATAGTACAAACAGAGTAAAAGAGTAAAGAGTAAATAATTTCATAATTTAGGTTAATAATTGGTTAGTAATAAAAATCCTAAGCTTCCCCGGCTTAGGATTTTTTTTTATGTGCTGTATTTTCTTTCAACCAAAACACAGTATTAACTGTTTAATAAGCATGTTAGAGGATAAAAATTTTAGAAACACATGGATTTGGATCATTGTCTTGATTATTTCATTGATCGTTATATATTTCATTTGGCAATTCCTATTCTCCTCTGTGGCAGAGGTTTCAGAAGAATTCCCCAAATAAGAAATAGAGCATTTGGAGGATGTTTGGATTTCATAAACCATTCCCCATCTGGAATCGAAGACTATAGGTTGCCGTTAAACAATTCCATGGTACATTTATTTGCTTGGTCAAATTATCTTATTTACCTTGAATATAAAATATAAACCTATGCAGATTCCAATTAAAAATCCTTCCCAATATCTTGGAATACTTATAGCTACGCTATATGGTTTATTAATTAGATTTTTTATTGAGGAAGATTCCATTATTTTTTCGAATAATGTCTTTAATATTTCCTTCATTTTCATAACTCCTGCTATTATTGGAATTATTCCAATTTTATTCCTCAAGAACAACGTTTATAAAAATGATTTCAAAACATTTTTATATCCGATAATTTCAGTTTTCCTTTTTTTATTATTGGCAATCGTCACAAAATTGGAGGACCTCTTTTGCATATTTATTATCGGCCTACCCTATTTTTTGATCACGGGCACGGTGGGATTTATTGCTGGGAACTTATTGAAAAAAAGGGAGCAAAGAAAGAAGCTACTCTCTTTAGTGTTTCTTCCTCTGATCTTTCTCCCCATGGAAAAGTCATTTCCTGACAGAACACAGGATTATAAAGTTTCCTATAGTCTCATCATCAATAAAAGTCCTGAATATATATTCCCCAATTTAGTGGAGGTTCCTCATTTGACAGACCAAGAGTATAAGGAAGGTTTTTTTCAATTTATCGGAATCCCTCGACCTATTGAATCTAATTTATTTCAGGAAAACGGAACCCAATATAGAATAGGACAGTTTACGGACGGCTTAGCGCTTTACGAAACCATAGAAAAACAGGTTGAAAATCGGTATGTAAATTATAAAATAGACCTTAATAAATCCCAATTAAGAGATAGACCCACCGATAAACATATTCTTAAAGGAAATAACTTTGAGTTTGTAAATATATATTACAACCTATCGCCCATTTCATCAGATCAAACCAAGGTTACTTTATCATGTGATTATAAGATTACCTCAAAAATGAATTTCTATGCTAATTTTTGGGCCAAACTGGTCATCAAAGATTTTGAAACAAGATTGCTGGAAGCTATTAAGGTCAAGTTGGAAATGCAATAAAATGCTTAATTTATGGGTATGAATCTACCTCCTGAAAAACAGAAAATATTTGATGCGATCTGCGAGGATCTGGAAAAAGTGGAACATGTATCTGCTGTGGTTTTAGGCGGCTCCTATGCCACAGGAAGAGCAAATGCAGATTCTGACATCGATATTGGGATTTATTACCATGAGAACAACCCCTTTGACATCAAAGAAATTGAATCTATTGCAAAGAAATATGCCAAGGACAATGATCCTACCGTTACCGACTTCTATCAATGGGGCCCTTGGGTCAATGGCGGCGCTTGGATACAGACGGAAGCTGGGAAGGTCGATTTCCTTTACCGCAATGTCAACCAGGTAAGGAGAACGATTCAGGATGCTATGGAAGGTATTTGGGAAAATCATTATGATCAGCAACCTCCCTATGGGTTTACTTCTTTGTTTTACCTGGCGGAGATTGAAGCCTGCAAGGCCATATTCGATCCCCAAAATGTAATACAATATCTGAAATCATTGGTCAAGATATATCCTGAACCGCTGAAGAACAAGGTCATCCAGGATTCCCTTTGGACTGCAGAATTTAGCATCATCAATACTGATAGGTTCGCGAAGAGCAATGATTACTATAATACCTTTGGTTGCTTTACCCGAACATTGAAAGCTATTGTCCAGGCCCTCTTTGCCATCAATGAAATCTATCCAATCTCAGATAAACAGGCTTTAGAGATCTTAGAAAAAGCAAATCAGAAACCTAAGGATTTGACCAGGAAAGTCGAGTCGATCTTGAAAGCAAAGGTTTCCTTAACAGATAGCCTCATACAATTAAACAGCTTATTTCAGGAAGTTGTTCAACTGTCGGGAAATCGATATACTCTCCTATTTAGTTTTAAGAATGGATTGAAACCAAGATAAAGGAGCATAATCTTTTAGGATTAATTTCTTTAAATTACAGTATCCAAATAGCTGATAACCATGACAACAATCGACAAATATCTTGAGGTCCATTATATACATCGGAGCAATTGGTTAAGGGCTGCAGTCTTGGGTGCCAATGATGGAATTATTTCTGTGGCCAGCTTAGCGATCGGGGTTGCTACTGCAAGCAGCAGCAGGGATCCAATTTTGTTGGCAACCGTTGCCAGCATGGTGGCTGGAGCACTGTCCATGGCTGCGGGGGAATATGTTTCGGTTTCATCGCAAACAGATATCGAAAGGGCGGATATAAAAAGAGAAGCAAAGGAACTGGCAGAAATGCCTGAGTTGGAACTTCAGATGTTGGCCAAGATCTATGAAGAACGCGGATTGAAAAAGGAAACTGCCATGCTGGTTGCCAAGGAAATGACGGAGCACGATGCTTTGGCTGCGCACATTCGCGATGAACTTGGGATAACCGACATCAATCAGGCTAATCCGATCCAAGCTGCCTTGGCTTCTGGTGCCGCATTTACCTCAGGTGGTTTACTTCCCCTTTTGGTAGTAATCTTTGCTCCCGTTGACTATATGGTATATGCCCTTTACGGATTCACCATTATATCATTGGTCATCCTCGGGGCGGTCTCTGCAAAGACTGGCGGTGCAAAACCGTTAAAACCTATGATCAGGATCGTCATTTGGGGAACTATCGCTATGCTGTTATCTGCTTTAGTGGGTTATATTTTTGGCGTGAACGTATAGAAATATTCTTTATTCCAATTCAGCCTATTACCTAGTATGCATATTACTTAACAGATAATCGACCATGGAAATTAAATATTTAGTACTTCTAAAATTTATTTTATTATCAGGATAAAGAAATGACCTAATTGAATATAAAAATTATTAATTTCTAATTTCCTGCCAGCATTTGTAGCCGAATGCCTAATAATTTTTATTTTTTAGAAAATTTAGCATTTTATGATTTCCCCATTATCTATATTTATTGTTTAAACATTAATATTGTTTAAATATTGGTATTCACACAACTATATTTCAGATGAGTAACATAGAGTTTGATTTTCTCTTGGAAAAGGGTTTAAGAACGGAGTTTGAACAAGTAGGCAGCACACTTGAATTTAATCCTGGAGATATTATCGTTGAACCACATAAATATATCAAAGTCATCCCTATCCTGCTTAAAGGGACCGTTAAGGTCGTACAAGAGACCAATGATGGGAATGAATTGATCCTCTACTATATAAAAGCGGGGCAGAGCTGTGCGGTATCCTTATCTACCTCGTTGATGAACAAACTGAGCAATATCAAGGCCATTGCTGAGGAGAAGGTGGAACTCATCGCCATTCCCTCATCAACTTCGGTAAAATGGTATGATTCCTATGCGAGCTGGCGCATGTTCGTTCTGAGAACCATGGACAATCGATACGATGAAATCATCAATGCCCTAGACAGTGTGGCCTTTAAGAAAATCGATGAGCGGCTTATGGATTATCTGAAAACCAAAGCGGAAGCAGTACAAAGTAATATCCTAAACATTACCCACCAAGAGATCGCCAATGACCTTTCTACCTCAAGGGAAGTGATATCAAGACTGTTAAAACAATTGGAACAAAAGGGAATTTTGAAACTTTTTAGAAATAAAGTAGAAATTTTCTCCCTAATGTGATAAAAGTCACTGACAAACTATAGGATATAAGCCATTTTTGTTTTAGTGATCACCCTAAATCATTTACTTATGAAAACAAACATGGGCCCACAAGACAAAACAATCAGGATAATCATTGCAGTCATTATTGCAGTTTTGTTCTTCACAAAAGTTATTTCCGGAACATTGGCAATTGTTCTATTGGTTGTTGCAGGCATTTTTATACTCACCAGTTTAATTGGATTCTGTCCATTATATAGCATCTTGGGGGTTAATACCTGCAAAAAGAAAGCAACCAACCACTAAAAGGAAAATCACAATAACTATTATCTTTATACCTTACCCCGCTTAAATCCCTTAAGTGGGGTTTCTTTTTTCCTGAAATCGACAAAAGTATTACTTTAGGAAAAGGACAAACTTTCTCCAAGAGAATTATTATTTTTATAAAATATTCCACTATACTCCATGATATTAATAAAACATAGCCTCAACAATCAACAAATTGCAGAAGTTCAAGCAGACGATTATATCTGGAAAACAGTTGAAGACGGCACCGATGTAATGGGTGATGTATATTATCAGGGATTCGACAGGATGATCATTCACGAAAAGAATATACACCCGAATTTCTTTGATCTAAAAACAAAAATGGCTGGTGAAATCCTGCAGAAATTCTCTACCTATCGTGTGAGATTGATGATCGTAGGAGATTTCTCAAAATATAACAGTCAAACCCTAAAGGATTTTATTTCCGAAAGCAACAAAGGCCGATTGGTTAATTTTGTGGAATCCGTTGATCAAGCAAAAATTAAACTTGCAGAATAATTTTGCCATGATTTAATTTTCCGATCTGCTACAACCTATTTCTTTTTGAATTACATTTGTGCATATTATTAATCCAAATGAATCCGATTTTTCGTAAGATCCTTGCCGTTGTTTTGGGCATTGTAATTGGCTCCATGGTCAATATGGCCTTGGTTTCTATAAGTGGTACCGTGATCCCTCCGCCTGATGGCGTTGACGTCACTACCGCTGAAGGTTTGAAGGCAGGAATGCATCTATTCAAACCCATAAATTTCCTGTTCCCTTTCCTTGCCCACGCGCTAGGTACCTTCGTTGGTGCTTTGGTGGCAGCATGGATTGCCCCTAACAATAAATTAACTTTTGCAATGGTTATTGCAGTATTCTTTTTCCTAGGAGGACTGGCTTCTATATTTATGTTGCCTTCTCCACTTTGGTTTACTTTCGTGGACCTGGTATTTGCATACTTCCCAATGGCTTACTTTGCAAAGAATATCATATCAAAAGATTAAAATATAGGCAGACCTTCCCATAATTATTGAATTACGCTAATTCTTTGTTAAAAGATGTTAATCTAAAACTAAAAAGACACGAAAGTTTAATTCGTCTCGTTATAATAACAAAGAAAAGCAAAAGAGTAATAAAGAGTAATTTCATAATTTAGGTTAATAATTGGTTTGGTAAAATCCTGAGCTTCCCCAGCTCAGGATTTTTTCATTTAAGCCAATTCTTAACCTGTTAAAAAACCTTAAATCCTCCCCTTTGGCATGGTAAATGCAATAATCCTATTTGTAACATCGTTATTACAATAGATTATTAAACATATAACTAAAGATCGAACATATGAATGAACTATTTTTTTCAGCACTGTTTATAGGAAGTTTACTTTTCGGAAACCCTGAAACCAAAGAAATTCCTTCAGAATTAAATATGAATCAAACGGAATTTGTAGAGCCTGCAGCTAAGGGCAAAATTGAACTACAAGCGGATGATTCCAATACGTATCAATACAAAGTAATTGGCGACCAAGTCAATACTCCATTGACCATATTTGTCAATGACAAAGCTCAAGGTGAAGTCAATGTGGGTGATGTATTTGAAATCAAAAAGCCTGAAAACACAAAATCTGGCGAAAATCTAGAAGTATCCTTAAAGAATAGGGATGCTGAATATGCCAGTCATATAATAAGCTTTTAATCTCAATTAAATTATAACAGAAACAACCTAAGGATACCTTAGGTTGTTTTTTTATGGATTCTCCCAAATCAATTCATTTTATATGGAGGTCAAAATCTTGAAGGGGTTAGCTCAACAAACATCAATCCTTCCGAAGGAAGCACTTTAGCCCTAGGCTCATTTCCAGTGGCGGAGAGATGGATAGAATGCCGTTGACTTGTGCGATGGGATTGGCCTTGGAATGCTTTCAGAAGATCATCCCATCAAAAGGGATGATCTTCTGAAAGATATTCCCGACAACAAGGCATTCTATCCATGTGTGGGAGCCCGTGCGAAAAGCCACCTTAAATGGGCCGAAGCCTTTTGGTTACTTTTGGGCTCCAAAAGTAACAATAGGATTGGTATCCGTGAGCTCCTTCGTCGGTTTGGTTACTTTTGGGCTCCAAAAGTAACGAGACATCTTTATGTTTATGAGTGGCAGAACGATTCGCTTCTGTGCTGAAGAGGTTTTCGTCGAGGAGATTGAATCGACCGAGCAATAAATACCCCTAATTCCATCGGTGAATTCTTCAGCAAAACCCTGAGGGATTTTCACCGAAAAAACTCCAGCACTCACCGAGAAAGCTTCAGAATTGACCTATTTTGCCTGTTATGGCCTGTATTTCTGCTATACCTTTGAAGTATCAAATAAGAAATAACAAGAAAAAATAAAACAGGTATTAATCATTAAAAAAATAAGTCATGAAAAATTTAGTAAAAACATTCGCAATCGCAGGTCTATTATTCGCTTCATCTTTCACAGCATTTGCAATCGATAAAGACAAAGACAAATTAAACAGCGCAGTGGTAGAAAATGTTGTTGACGCCTATATCAACACTTCAGTAAGAGGTGATGTAGACCATCTAGACAACCTATTGGGTAAGGACTTCAGTTTGAAGTATAATACTGAATACAATCAGGCACCCCTATCAAGAGCTAACTACATCAAACAGATCAAAAGCCAAAAGGGAAACACCTACAACTGTGATAGCGACTATCAAATCGTGGAGAAAACTGGCAAATACAGCCTTGCTAAAGTAACGCTTAACTTCTCCAACTTCAAACGCATTGATTACCTAACCATGGTGCAGGACAGTGAAGGCTGGAAAATCACTGAAGTAAATTCAGTTTTTGAAGAGAAATAATTGGATGCGACATATATACAAAAGGCTGCTCGGTAAAATGAGCAGCCTTTCCTATTTCTATCTGTCCCAGAACATGGGAGGTTCAATTCCTAAACTCCTGAGGTAAACATAGCCTTGACCTCTATGGTGGATTTCGTTATCCACAAAATACATAAGGTTCTCAATGATAGGCTGATTAAATTGACCAAATAGATTGTAATCTTCTGCAAATCTTTCTACTGGAATCTTATTGTAATACTCAGTAATCAATGGGGTCTGTCTATCCCACTCTGCCAATAAGGCTTCTTTGGTATTAAATGGAACATCATGGTTGAAACCCTCTGTGGTATTGCTGTCAATCCCTTCTAGACCCGGTAACCCAATAGTCAATAATTCTTTGACCAAATCACTGAAAGGACGCATCCCTCCTATACTATATTCGAATAATTCCTTTTCTGGAAATTTCTCAATTGTTTTTCTCGTTAAGCCTCTATGTCCTTGCCAATGGTTCAAAAAGTTCTCTTTCGTAATAATTCCTGTAGTGCTCATAATATTTTCTTTTTAAATGATTGAATACTCAAATTTAAGTGCGATGAATGACAGCCTTTTGTCAACAGAAAATTAAAATCCCAAGCATAAAAAAAGCTTCCAAGGAATATCTTGGAAGCTTGATATGGTTTCGTACCATCCTACAGTATCCTTCCTACCGGATACAGCATGTAGTTATGCTCATAATGGTGCGTACGTTTATAGATCCATTCCAATTGTGCCCTTCCACTTTCTGCCAGCTTCGGATCTTGCTTTTTAGCTTCCTCAAAACTTTTCTTTAATTCAACATCATTCTTCAATAGTTCGGCTGCTGTATCCTCAAAGATATAGGCCGAGAAGTATTCTTTTTGCGAAAGGATGGCATCAAAGAAATTCCAGTTGAAAAAGGAATCCATCGCCTGGGGTTCCAATGTTTCTACTATATAACGATTGATGCCCTGATTGGTTTCGATTATCCAATCGCCTTTATAAAATGGAACCTGCATCATTTTTGGACTCAGCTCCACCGAATGATGGGGATAATGCCCTTCATAGGGAGCTCCCTGTGTTTTATAAGAAGTGATATAGTACATTTCCACTTCCTTGACTTCGTCTGCTGCCAACTGGTGCATTTTGACTCCATTGGTTTGCATCAGTTCTATCAACCTATCATAAGCTTGGGGCACGATATAAGCTTTAGGTTTTTTGATGCTGATGGATGGCTTGTAATTCGAGAAATAGGGAACCTGCTTGCTGAAGGGTTTGCTTCTGTCATAATATAACCTATCCTGCCCCGATACTTCACTGGTCTTTTTCCCGGACTCAAATCCCTTGAATTCAATTTGATCAACTTTTTCAGTATCCAATGTCCAGCTGACTGGAAAATCGGTTTGGGCAGCGACTTGCTGTTTTATGTTTTTGCGTAAAGCGACCAGGTCCTTGGACTCCTTTACAGAAACTTCAAATAAATTCTTCATCAAGGCATAGGTGGATTCTACACGTTGCTGATAGGGCTTCCACATATGCGTTTCAGGCATGTAGCCAATACTATTGTGCAAGGCGGCATATCCAGTTGAATACCTAGGGCTTTCAAGAAAGGAAACAAGTCCCGATTCTGGCGTTTCGCCTTTTGAATTCACATAAGGTACCATCGGAAAACCTTCTTTTTCCATTCTCCTGTATAGCTCATCCGTGAATTTGGATTTCATATAGGGCGCCAAGTCCTTATGTAGTTTATCCTTATGGGTTTCTATTAGGGTCATTACATATTGGTAATCTGCCCCATTACTGGTATGGGTATCAAAGAAAACATCGGGATCCCAAGTGCTATAGATCTTTTGGAAGAGCCTAGAATTTCGGGTATCGCCTTTTATAAAATCCCTGTTGAGATCATAATGCTGTCTAGAGCCTCTAAATCCGTATTCATTAGGCCCATTTTGGTTCACCCTGGATTCTCCACGGTTTAGCATCCCCGCAATATTATAGACTGGGATCACACAGAGCACCAAGTTATCAGGTAATTTATTTGCCTGAAGCATGTCCCTGATAAACATCATGGAAGCATCAATCCCTTCTGGCTCCCCTGGGTGTATTCCATTGTTGATCAACATCACTGCCTTTCCCTTTGCCTTAATGCTCTTGGGATCAAAATCACCATCCTTGGAAAGGACGATCAATTGCAAGGGCTTTCCAACATCCGTTAATCCATAATCAATCATTTTCACATCCTTCCTGCCTTTGAGCAAGTCAGAATAATAATCCTGCAATTCTTGATAGGTTACCGTCGTGTTCTTTTTGGCATCCAGTTCATAGGGTATTTTCTGAGCTTTTATTTCCATCATTCCAGTAGTTAACAACACAGCGGCCAAGGCCATGCTTTTTAATAAACTTGTATTCATGCTTAGTTTGGCTTATTAGGTGAATAAAGATAGAGATTATTTTTGTTTGCTAGGTTCAGAATGCGACATCCCTTTATATAAAAAAGGTGCCGTCCCAATGGAACAGCACCTTCTGAAGTCAGTAAATGAGTCTAAATACTAGATACTAACTACTAAATACTATTTCTGATTTGCACGGATGATATTCAATGCACCACCAGCTTTGAACCAACCGATTTGTTGTTCGTTGTACGTGTGGTTAGCAAGGATCTCTTCAGACGTACCGTCAGCATGGTGCAATACCAATGTAAGCGGTTTGTTTGGAGCAAATTCAGTTAATCCGATGATATCGATAGTATCGTCTTCGTTGATTTTATCGTAATCATCTTTATTCGCGAAGGTAAGACCAAGCATACCTTGTTTTTTCAAGTTAGTTTCGTGGATACGGGCAAATGATTTTACCAATACGGCACGAACACCTAAGTGACGAGGCTCCATAGCTGCGTGTTCACGAGATGAACCTTCACCATAGTTTTCATCACCTACAACGATTGAACCAATACCGTGAGCTTTGTAATCACGTTGTGTTGCAGGAACCGGACCGTATTCACCAGTCAATTGGTTCTTCACGTTATCTGTCTTATCGTTGAAGTAGTTAACCGCACCGATCAACATGTTGTTTGAAATGTTGTCCAGGTGACCACGGTATTTCAACCATGGACCAGCCATAGAGATGTGGTCAGTAGTACATTTTCCTTTAGCTTTGATCAATAATTTCAAGCCTTTAAGGTCAGTACCTTCCCATGCTGCAAATGGTTCTAATAATTGCAGACGATCTGAATCAGGACTCACATCAACAGTTACGCTTGATCCATCAGCTGCAGGAGCTTGGTATCCTGGATCATCCACTGCAAATCCTTTTTCTGGTAATTCATCACCAGTAGGAGGATCTAATTTTACTTGCTCACCGTTTTTGTTAGTCAACGTATCTGTAAGCGGGTTAAAACCTAAATCACCGGAGATAGCGATCGCAGCAACCATTTCTGGAGATGTTACGAATGCAAAAGTGTTCGGGTTACCATCAGCACGTTTCGCAAAGTTACGGTTGAAGGAGTGAACGATAGTGTTTTTCTCTTGTTTCTCAGATCCAGCACGATCCCACATACCGATACATGGTCCACATGCATTGGTAAAGATAGTAGCATTAAGGTCTTCGAAAGTTTTCAATAGTCCATCTCGGTCAGCAGTGAAACGAACTTGCTCTGATCCTGGGTTGATACCAAATTCAGCTTTGGTTACAAGTCCTTTTTCAACAGCTTGGCGAGCGATAGAAGCGGCACGTGATAAATCTTCGTATGAAGAGTTAGTACATGAACCGATCAATCCCCACTCTACTTTTGTAGGCCAGCCGTTTTTACCAGCTTCTTCACGCATACGCGAAATTGGAGTATACAAATCTGGAGTAAAAGGTCCGTTCAATGAAGGCTCTAACTCAGATAGGTTGATTTCGATCAATTGATCGAAGTATTGTTCAGGGTTTGCATAAACTTCAGGGTCAGCAGTCAAATGTTCTTTGATTGCATTCGCCGCATCAGCAACTTCTGCACGGTCTGTAGCACGCAAGTAACGCTCCATAGAAGCATCATAACCGAAAGTAGAAGTCGTCGCACCAATTTCAGCACCCATGTTACAGATTGTACCTTTACCTGTACAAGATAAAGATTCAGCACCTTCGCCAAAGTATTCTACGATAGCACCTGTACCACCTTTTACAGTTAAGATACCAGCAACTTTCAAGATTACATCTTTTGGAGCCGCCCAACCAGAAAGTTTACCTGTTAATTTTACACCGATCAATTTAGGGAATTTCAGCTCCCATGGTAATCCTGCCATCACATCACATGCATCTGCACCACCAACACCGATAGCAACCATACCTAAACCTCCCGCATTTACTGTGTGAGAGTCAGTACCGATCATCATACCACCTGGGAAAGCATAGTTTTCCAATACTACTTGGTGGATAATACCAGCACCTGGTTTCCAGAAACCAATACCGTATTTGTTCGATACAGAACTCAAGAAGTTGAATACTTCTGAGCTTTCATTTTTAGCACGATTTAAATCCTCTGCTGCTCCATCACGCGCTTGAATCAAGTGGTCACAGTGAACAGTTGAAGGAACTGCTGCTTGCGGACGGCCTGCTTGCATAAATTGCAATAAAGCCATCTGAGCTGTTGCATCCTGCATCGCTACACGGTCCGGTGCGAAATCAACATATGATTTGCCACGCTCGTATGCCTCAGAGGCATTACCATCCCAAAGATGCGTATATAAAATTTTCTCAGCTAGAGTCAATGGTTTATTTACAACTTGACGAGCAGCTTTAACACGCTCATCATATTGAGAATAAACCTTTTTGATCATGTCTATATCAAAAGCCATTATTTGTAGTTTAATATGATTTATTAAATTTTATACTATTAAGCTCATACTATGAGCTGTTTACGCAAAAATACAAAAAAAACTGCGTTTTATTCGCATTTCTGCCACTTCTCGCTAATTTGGAAGTATTCTAAACAAAAGGGTTAAACCAATTGAACTGAAGGGTCTACAGCCTTCAATTCCTGTATCGTTTGAACTGGATTCTCGGAAGAGAACACAAAGCTACCGGCTACCAAAACGTCAGCTCCAGCTGCCAATAACTTGCCCGCATTTGAAGTCCCAACACCTCCGTCAATCTCGATCAATACATCCGTGTTCTGCTCTGCAGCTAAAGCGCGTAATTCTTTAATCTTACTGTATGTTCGCTCAATGAATTTCTGTCCTCCGAAACCTGGATTTACAGACATTAAACAAACGAGGTCAATATCCTGGATCACATCCTTCAACAAGGAAACCGGTGTATGCGGATTCAATGCAACCCCCGCTTTACATCCCAACTCCTTAATCGCTGCTAATGTGCGATGTAAATGTGTGCAAGCTTCATAATGAACAGTAATAACCTCTGCCCCATTATCCTTGCAAACCTTCAAGTAACGGTCTGGATCCACGATCATCAAATGTACATCCAAAGGCTTTTTCGCATGCTTTGCAATGGCACTCATTACCGGGAATCCAAAAGAGATGTTTGGGACAAATACCCCATCCATGATGTCAATATGAAACCAATCAGCTTCGCTCGCATTGACCATCTCTACGTCACGCTGTAAGTTTGCAAAATCTGCAGCCAATACCGAAGGTGCTATTAAGTGTTGTTGTGTGGACATGTCTTAAATTTTTTGCAAAGATAACAAGTATTATCCTCTAATTGAAAAATAGACGGGTTTTCCATAGAATTGCTACATTCAACTTACAATCCAAAGCAAAAAGCCGAGAATCTCCCCGACAACAAAGACAATGTTTTCAGATTGTCTTAGCCTAAAAACAAACTGTTTGCCGTAAAATAATTACATTTGTTAGTTAGGATTACTAAAATTAGATTGTGGCGAAATTAAAGATAAATTACCCTAAGGATAAATTACAGCAAAACTCCAGTTTGTGGAAATATGGAATGGTGGTCTTAACCATTGTCCTGATCTGTATTTTCCTACCCAAACAACCCAGATTTAGGTACGAATACCAGAAAGGAAAACCTTGGAACCATGAAAACCTGACCTCCCCCTACAACTTCGCAGTCCTCAAAACTGCCGAAGAAATGGAGCGCGATAAACAGTATATCCTGAATACGGTCCAACCTATCTATAACCTGAACGATGTGGCCAGTAAGGAACAGATCGATCAGTTTAATACCGACCTCAACGAAAAATGGCAATCCAGCCAATTGGATTCTGCCGAAACTGGGAACCTAAATGACTATCGAGAAGTAGGGACTGCCCTCTTGAATTACATCTACGAAAGAGGTGTCCTTTCTCTTAACAATCGATATCAAAACAAAGGCAATGACTCCTCCAGAAATGACCCTACTTCGTTGGAGTACAACTTTGTCCTGATCCACGACAATATCGCCCAGCAGAAGAATACGGTAGATTGTTACACCATCGAATCTGCAAATCAATATATCGTTGGAGCCCTTGAAAAGAACAAACTGATCGAGCATAAGAAATGGTTGTCTGAAGTCCTAAAAAACTACATCACCATCAACTTTGTCTTCAATGAGTCCCAGACCAACAAGGTCGAGCAAACGGCCCTGGCCAATATCTCAACCACCCGAGGGATGGTGCAAAAGGACGAACTGATTGCTGAGCAGGGAAAAATAATCAATAACGACACTTATCAGAAATTAGAGTCCCTCCGAAAGGTATTCGAGGACGAATCGAGGATCAGTGGCGAACAGAACCTTGTCACTTTTGGACACTTTATCCTGATTTCGCTAGCCATGGCCCTATTGATGGTATTCCTATATTTCTTCAGAAGGGATATCTTCAACAATAACCGTCTGCTGTTCATTATCTTCATCGTCATTTTGGTGATGTTAGGGGTATTGAGTTGGGCTATCAAGATTAAGATCCCAAGTCTTTATTACATTCCATATTGTAGTGTACCGATCATCTTCAGATTATTGTTCGATACGCGGATAGCTCTCAACATCCATATCCTGATGGTATTGATAGCAGGACTGTTCGTACCTAACAGTTTTGATTTTGTTTTCCTGCAGTTCACGGCCGGTATGGTTGCCATTTACAGCATCCGTACACTGGTAAAGAGAGAGCAATTCCTGGTATCCAGTGTGCTGATCTTGGGTACATACATCTTAGCTTATATGGGATTGGTTCTGACCCGTAACGGATCTTTTTCTTCCATTTACTGGCAGGACATCCTTCCATTTACAGTGAGTGTAGGATTGACCCTTCTCGCCTATCCTTTGATCTATGCTTTCGAGAAGTTATTTGGAATCGTTTCTGACTTAACCTTAATGGAATTGACCAACAGTAACTCCAGGTTACTGCGTGAGCTTTCCTTAAAGGCCCCAGGTACATTCCAGCATTCGCTACAGGTTGCTAACCTTGCTGAAGCCGCAATCTATAAAATTGGTGGTAATCCCCTATTGGTCCGCGCAGGAGCTTTATACCATGATATTGGTAAGATGATCAATCCACTGTACTTTATCGAAAACCAGAAAACCAATGACAACCCCCACGAGGAGTTGACTCCTGAACAAAGTGCACAGATCATTATCTCGCACGTGTTGAAGGGAATTGAAATGGCTAGGAAGAACCAGATGCCTGAGGTGGTAATCGACTTTATCAGAACGCACCATGGAACGACCAAGGTTGATTACTTCTACAACATGGCAGTAAAGGCGAATCCTGACAAGGTCATTGATGAGTCGATCTTTAAATACCCTGGTCCAGTACCATTTTCAAAGGAGACCGCTGTCTTAATGATGGCAGACTCTGTTGAGGCTGCTTCAAGAGCATTAAAGGAGCCTACCGAAGAGTCGATCAATAATTTAGTGGATAAGATCATAGACCATAAATTATTGCAGAGACAGTTCCAGAATGCGGATATTACGATGCGTGAGATCACAGAATCGGCCAAGATCTTCAAGGCCATGCTGAAGAGCATTTACCATGTTCGCATTGATTACGATCTAAGTAAGAAGAAAGATAATTAAAAAAACAAATTGATATTCAAAAGGTTGCTGTAGGCAGCTCATAAAATGCGTATTTTTCGCTAAATCGACTTTGAAGAGTGAAAATTTTGCGTTATGTTTGCACTGTCGAAACCCGGAGAGGTGCCTGAGTGGCCGAAAGGAACAGTTTGCTAAACTGTCGTACTGGAAACGGTACCGCGGGTTCGAATCCCGCCCTCTCCGCAAAGATACCTCAAAACCCTTCAATGTTAATTGAAGGGTTTTATTTTTTACATCAAATTGCCAAGCTTGCTTGAAGCAATTTGATGTAAAAAATAAAACCAGCGAGTGTAACGAGCGAAGGTTTTGATACTATCTTTTAGCCTCCCCCTCCAGGGATCGCCGAAGGCAATCCCGCACTCCCTCCAATAACCGTTTGATGTTTGCTAAAAGAATCCCTATGAAAGCTAAAGGATAGCTCAATGGTCCCAGATTGAATTCCTATGAATGCTAAAGGAAAGCTCATTGTTCCCTTAAAGAATGTCTGTGTTTGCTAAAATAGCCCCTATGAAAGCTAAAGAAGAACCCGATGATCCTAGATAGAAATCCTATGAATGCTAAAGGAAAGCTCGTTATTCCCTTAAAGAATGTCTGTTTTTCAAAAAAACATCATTTACATCAACCCCATCCCCCTCTTTCCCCCTTCCATTTCTTGCCCTATGACAAGCCAATTCCCTCCTCCCATCCTTATCTTTGATTTATCAAACTCCCACAACCATGAGAAAAATAACCGCCGCCTTTAACATGACCCTCGACGGAAATTGCGATCATACCGTTCCAAATCCCGATGCTGAAATCCATGACCATTACAGCCAGCTCCTAAACAATGCCCACGCCCTCCTTTATGGAAGGATAACGTTCGAACTGATGAAATTTTGGCAAACCCTCCTTAGCAACCCTTCCGAACAACAATCTCACAACGATTTTGCAAAAGCCATAGACAAGGTCCCAAAAATCGTATTCTCCAACAGCATGCAGTCCACCGGCTGGGAATCCGCACAATTGTCAGATAAACCATTACACGAAAAGATCAAAGAATTAAAAAACGGAGAAGGGAAAGACATATTAATCTGCAGCAGGAGCTTAATCATACAATTGCTGAATCAAAACCTGATCGACGAGCTACAGCTATGCATTCACCCCATTATCGCAGGCCCAGGAATGATGTTATTTGATAAAATTGAAAAACGAATTGACATGAACCTTCGCAAAACAGAAATCTTCAAGCCCGGCACTGTTATCCATTATTACATCCCAATCCGCAACTAAGATTGCACACAAAACCTACCTAGGCTCATGTTGATGGCAATATCCATTGGCATTTCTTGTCATATGCTTACAACGAGTACCTTTTTTGGTGGTCCCTTTGCACTGTACAGACCTAGAAACTTCACCCTGCGCCTCTCCAGGTTTTATCCCTAACCCACTATGAGCCGTCCCCACAAAACCTCTTGGCTTAGTTTGCCCAGGATTACATTGCGTACAGGCACTAAGACCCATTTTTTGGGCATCAGCAATGCTCAATGCATTTGAAACATTCTTGACATAACGACACGTTGCAGTATGGTATTTACTGCCGGATGGCGTTTTATAAACTGTCTGCGCAGAGAGGCAGAAAGTTGACAGCACAAAAAATATACAGATAAGATACCTCAAGGTTACAATTAGTTTACACAAAGATAAAACAAGAATCTACATTCCCTCAATTAATTGCATTCAACATGAAGTAAGCCTAGAAATTTGGAGCATAAAAAAACACCCCTGCAAGCTGCAGAGGTGTCCATATCTTTATTTTAGTTGGCTGTTCCTGTCAAGGATTCAGGCTGCCAATCTCTAATCGTTACATTCCCGAGTACCATTCCAATTTTTGCAATATCAAGATCTATGGTATACTCCTTACCAGCTTCAAATGCTAAACCAGCATTGGCTTTCCAAACAAACACATCAGTCCCAATACTGAAACTTACCGAAAAGTCTCCAGCAGCTGCAAATGTTTCTGGAAGAACGATCGCCTCATAACGGCTACCCAAGGTTTTTCCAAAAGGCTCAATAGTGGCAGGGGTATTTTGATTGCTGATCACTCCAGTGGCCAAACTAAAGTCAGCCAAAGTATTCATGCCAGACATCGATACTCCCATATCTTCCCATTCCTGGCTGCTATCATCCATTCCGCTACCTGCCGATGTCAGGATGACTACCTTTGCCAGTTTATGCTCAAATTCCAGTGGAACCATCGTTGCAGAAGCTTTATCATAACCTACACCTACATTATCAACTTTTGTCCATAATAGATCATTAGACGCAAGATCAGTCTGGGAAGAAAGGTCGATGGCGAAATTACCAAGATTGGTTATCCCTGCTTGATAAGGATAATAGGCAATAAAGTCAACTTTACTGCCAGATACTGGAAAATAAATCTCCTGTCCTGTTGCAGCGTTGAAGTTGTATCCGTCTGCAGTTTGGTATAATCGGTTGCTCATGGCATTATAGATATCCGTGGTGCCATTGTTTACCATAAATATCCCTATTTGATCATTTGTGTTCCAAGTCGTTGTGATCCCATTGTTGGCTGTTGCCTTTTTCATTCCGGCGTTGAAGTTGACCACCTGCGAGGTCTCTTCCTTCAGGTTGTCTACCTTGCTACAAGAACTGATCAGGATCCCTGCAAGTGCGATAGAGGTTATTAATTGGATTTTCATCTGCTATAGAATTATATTTTTCCTTAATTGACTATTCTGTTTATTCCATATGTTATTGCCACAGGCTTACATCCCGGCAAAGCTATCACAAGCCCCAATGCTGGGGCTTGCGAAAAACTGATGTTCAGATCAATTTATGCAAGAAAGAACACCATATTGTTCAGGACAGGTTAATATCCCCTGTACCTATTCATTAATTTGCTGTACCCGATCTAGTTTCTGTTTCCCAATCTGTGATGGTTATACCACTCAGGTTCACACCAGTTTTTTCAATATCTAGGCTAATGGTATACTGTTTTCCAGCCTCAAATTGCTCTCCAGCTGCCGCTTTCCATACAAATACATCTGTACCGACTGTGAAACTGATCTGTAAATCACCTGCAGCAGCAAAGGTTGCTGGAAGCACGATGGCCTCATACAGTGCTCCTGCTGTCTTTGCAAAAGGCTCCACCGCAAGTGCTGCACTTGGATTACTTAGGGTACCTGTCGACAGGTCAAAATTGGCCGCAGTATTCATACCAGTAACCTGTACTGTCATATTAGCCCAATCCAAACTGGTATTGTCCATACCGGTTGAAGCATTTGGAACAATAGCTATCTTGGACAGTTTATGTTCAAATTCCAGTGGAACCTGCCCGGCCGTACTTTTATTATAACCATTGTTACCATTGTTCACTTTTACCCAAAGCAAATCATTTGCAGCAAGATCGGCCTGTGTGGAAAGATCAATATCATAATTATCTCCTAATGCAGTAATACTTGCTCTGTACGGATAATATGCAATAAAATCCACCTTGCTATCAGATACCGGGTAGTAGATCTCATGGCCTGGCTGAGGAGCAAAAGCAATTCCGTCACTAGTCACAAATAACTTATTTGCCATACCACCATAAACATCTGCGGTGCCTGTATTCAGCATAAATATCCCTATCTGATCTCCGGTCTGCCAGGAACTGGTTATTCCATTGTTTATAGTCGCTTTCTTCATTCCTGCAGTAAATCGTACTTGGTCAGAGGTTTCTTCCTTAAGGTTATCGACCTTACTACACGAGCTGATCATTAATGCCACAAGAGCAATGCTGGTTAATAATTGGGTTTTCATCTTTTATTGTTTTGAATTTCAGTTCTGTTAATAATTATCTTTTTTCTATTGTGTTTGTATTATTCATTACTCAATCAAAAATTCGAGTTTTATTATCTTTGCTTCCCCAGCCCTGAGCTGAACAACCTTTGGAAGTAAATATTTTTTTGTACCGGCGGTACTCGTTAATGTTATTATTTCTTTTGAATTCGGCAGGTTATGAACTGGCAAATAAGCACGATACGTAAATTTGGTTGAATAATCTGGGGACGAAGGTTGCTCTACCCTATACAGGTAATAGGAAATATTTCCATTGATATTCAATAAACTATGATTATATAAATTCAACATTGCCATTCCTATATTAGAGGTCACTGAAACCTCCAAACTTTGATCTGGTCCCGTTCCTGCCCCCGCTCCCTTAGATACTTCTATCTGCAGCATAGACAACCTATGGGTAAGAACTAATTCAACATCCCCTCCTTTTACCACACTCCCTACTGCGCCTGACATCAAGTCTGATTTTGCAAACCCATTCAACCCTTCATTTATGGAGCTTGGATAAAAATGTATTTGCAATGGATCTAGAGGATTTTCTACGGAGGCATCAGGTTGATATGGGTAATATGCATAAAAATCATAATTAGCGGCTCCACTTGGCCACGCTATGTCTCCATCCCAGCCCGTACCATTGTAGGTGAGTTTAGCGTTGTGGATCGGATTGCCTGAAGCAACCAAATTTGTTCCTTGAGCAGCACCAAACACCCCAATCTCATCCCCTACTTTAAAGGTAGTTGTGAAATCAGCACTGGATGTTGGGTGTACCGTGGCTTTCTTTTCCTTTCCGTCATTGATGTTAACCTTAAAATTGATCTTCTCTCCCCGTGGTGTTGGTCCATCCTTTACCTTGCTACAACCAAAAATTAGCAGAACCATGGAAAACATGATGATTTTCATAGGTTGGAAGTATATCGTTCTTCTTTTCATTACTTTCATTTGTTTTATTAGGAATACCTATTAAAATCGCGGCTTTAACAGGATTTGATTTTATACGGCTACCAAGCCTGGCCCGAAGCACTTTGCTTGACCCAGTCCTTGATACTAACTTTAAATCCTGCAGCTGTTTGGGTTTCTACTTTTGCCTTGAGTTCCAGTGGGATATGTTTGTCCGTGTTTGCATCTGCGAGCAGCTCAGTCATGTCTGACTCCATGGATACATCTTCAGGTACCCCTTGGTCAAAACTCAAGGTTCCAGAAATCATCTGTTCCCCTCCTTGCACGCCAAGAATGCGCACCACAGCCTTCCACGTGCCGTCTGCCTGCTTCTTGAAGGCTAACGGTACGATACCCGGACTCCCTGAGGGTACATTGCCCTGTAGGTTCCAAGCTGAAGCTATGCCCGATAGTTGAGCTTGGATCAAACTGATGTTGGACGCACTCCCTCCCTCTGGTTCTAGGATAATGGTCAATTGCCGAACCTGTTGTTGCATGACAGCGGTTGCTTCTAAATTAGATTCATTTGCATATTGAAGTTCCCCCGTCGCAGAAAAAAGCCATTCAGGCATGGGGATCAATTGTCCGTTTTCAATATGCTGTTTAGCAATCCCAGCTTCAATGTTAAATCCGGAAGCAAGGTTATGAGCTAGATAGGGATAGGTACCGGGAAACAGTTCCGGCAAATCAGCCTGGCCTTGGCCAAAGGAATGTACTTTGCCATCAAGAATGACTTGGTAACTGCTAGGGATTGAAATTCCCTCTGTTCTTTTTTCCCAATCCGTCTGCAACAGGTACTGCCCCTGTTCGGTCAGTTCTAGCCTACTACAGGAAGGAAACATCAAGCTGACCAGGATAACGATATATAGGCACCTCGCTAGACAAGGTCCTTTTCGTGTTTTTTGAAAATTTTTCTCCATTTCATTTAAGGTTTAATTGGTCCGTCTTGAAAAGCTAATGCTGATTCCTGTTGGTCCCCAATAGGTTTTGTCAGGAATGGTTGCTGTACGGTAGTGCTCTCCATTTACATGGCGCATCTTTTCCACTTTGCTAAATTGAAGGAAACCAAGCGTTAGCCCGATATCGATCATCAGCTTTTTCCCAGCAGCATACTGCTTTCCGAAAGTAAATCCCCCTCCCAAAAAGTGGCCTTGTTCATTGGAGATGTTATAGTCGCCGATTGTACCTTTCAGGCCTATGTAGGCATCCCGCAAATCATTTGTGTAATAACGCAGTTGAGGAGCGGCATACCAGTTACGCCAGAAATGGTCATTGCCATTACGCTTGAAGTTCCAGTGGGAAAGTCCCCCATCGGCCAAAATGCCAATTCGATCAGCAGCACGATATTCCACCCCCAGATTGGGAACAAGTAAAAGCCAGCCCAGCATATTACTGCGGACATTGAAACTTCCAGGCTTCGAACCTTCGAGCATTTTGACTTCCTGACCCTTGACCGGATTCAGCAAAAGGCAAAACATAAGCATACAGAGTGATCCTCGGATCATTTTAGTTTTATTGGTCATTGGTTTGGTATGGTATAGTATCAACATTATCAATACACAATAATGTTGGAATTATATTTTATTATGAAACTAATATATTAATTATAAATAAACTTACAAGTAATTTATTGAAATTTTTAATAAAATCAAGGCAAAACCATTCTTAATAATGTTTTACGCAGCATACATTTATTTTTTTTTAATAAAACACCCGTTTATAGTTTTGAACAAGGAATATTGGGATATGATTATGACTAATCACAAGCTTCATACACTGAAGACTGAAAGGATAATTTACTTTGATGTTTTCAATTTTGCCTTTTATTATTGGATAAGCCTTTCATTTGTACCGCTACTTTTGAAAACAAAAAAGTTCGCCTAAGCGAACTTTTTAAACTTTTTATTTTTTAATAAGAAAATATTGATATTCACAAAATTCTAGCAAAACTTCATTTTAACCAGAAATGAATACAGCGCATAAAACATCTATTGAGATTGATTTAATTAGTTGCTTCTACCACAATCTTCGTTACACTAATTTCATTATTCCAACCTCCATCGATGGGCAATTCCTTCCCATCCATCCAGTACGTATCAAAATGATTCCCTGATTCTGGGGAATAGGCTCCTATAAAAACACGGTCATTCTTCACATATAGATCATCGATAATTTTATGCTGTTTGATTTCTTGATGGACTTTCCCATTTTTCCAAACCACGATCTCACCTTGATCATCTAAGCTAAAACTTGCAGCGATATAGGTATTTGCTCCTTCAACAAAGAACTTGACACCGCTGATGCTTCCTATCTCCCTATCTGATTTTAATTTGATGGACTGAAAGATCTTATTGTTTTTATAAACTAAAAAGGAAGGTAAATCTGTACCTCTGTTAGAGATTATGGTGGTAAATAAATATATATCCTGCTGATTAAAAGCCATATCTGAAATCATTTCAGGAGATTTCCGTTCTGTGTATATCTTACCATTTTTCCAAACGAGGGAGATACTACTCCTTTGGATGACATATACATCATTATTTACACCGGTAACCTTTTCAATAATTGGTTTTTTACCATCTTTCTTTTCCAGATCATACAGCTTTCCGTTTTTCAGGATATCGATAGCATGTACCTTCCCATTTTGGTACCAAGTCCTTTTGACATAAACATCCTTGGCATCCGATACAAATATTTGGTTGCCTGCAGAAAAGGTATTTTGCTCAATGACATTCTTCTTCCCATTCAACCAATACATAGGTATCCGAGAGCTAACATCATCTCCAACCCTTCCTTCATACCCAACAGCATAGAGATCTGTTCCTTTAAGATAGGCACTCAACACAGCCCCACCATTTTCAGCTCCTTCTAGATAATTAATTTTCCCGTTATACCAATATGCCGGTCTTGAACCTAATGCATCCCCTTCATTTGTGCTATGGCCAAACATATAAATCTTCATGCCATCATAAGCTGGATCATAGCTTTCAGGAGAATCACCCCCATCCTCTTTTTTGTCCTTTTTACAGGAACTTAATGTGAACAGGACCGTACCGATCAGAATAAATAGGGAATAAATTGTAAAACTGTGTCTTTTCATAGTGTGAGCTTCAAATATTGGAAGCTTCCTATTTTGAGATAGGAATTCTTCCTTACATTATTCAAATGAACACAAATATGCCCAGGATTTATCACAGTTAATAAAACCTGGGTGGCGAAATTATATAAATTGACCAGTTAAAGGATGAAAAGCACAGTTTAAAAAACTTGTTTCAGCACATTATCGATATAGAAGATAATAGATTATCCATCTACCCATTTAGCCGCTCCAGCATCTTTAAGCGTACTTCCGTCTGATGGTGGATTAATTTATCATAATCTGAGGCCTTATCTGTAAGCTTTATGGTTACTACAAAAAGCTCGATTGAAAGGAAAAAGAAAAAGAATAATAGATAGACTATCAATCCAATTTTAGAACTGGTAATAACCTCGTGCAGAATATTCAGTTCATCAATAAATCCTGATGATTTCCTTAGGTCTTTTTCCTTATTGGCCTTGATGGAATCCAAGGATCCAAGAGTCTTGAATTTCTGACCATTCAACAGGTTGATCTGTTCATTGATCTGCTCCAACTCCTTTTTCTTAGGATTTTCATTGACCATTTTATTGGTTGAATTTGTACTGTTGATCCGGTTTCCTTGATTGTCCCGGGTGACGGAGGTATTGGTATAGGAAGTAACGATCACTGGATTTTTCTGTAAATCATCAGAAACTACCTTTTGCCTAGCTTCCAATTGTTCAATGCTCGCATCTATATTTTTTACCTGCTCATCGATGTCTTTCTCCGAATTATTAATGGCGATTTTCACGCGGTCTTCCATGACCTGGGTTTTCCTCAGCTCAATATCATCCTTAAAGATAATTTGGTCCAAAATAAATGAACCCAATATGGCCATGACCAATGCCAAACCAACACGGAAGGTCACGGACCATTTATTGACTTTCGTAGAAAGTATGATGATCCTTTCAATCTGTATCACCACAAATGCAGCAATGAGAGATGCAAGAATTCCGCCCACGACACCCACATGCAGGTATCGAACAGCAAAGGAATAAGCAATAAACATCCATACCAGGACGATCAACAATACTGCAGAGGTGAATTTCTTTACCGCCTTTGAGCTCTGCTCACTGGAATGTTGGACAAGGTAATAGTTATAACCCGTCAGGAAACATCCAAACTTAAGCCAGGGATTCTTTTTCATGTTAAAACTCTTTAGCTAGTAAGGTCCTTTGGGTTATGGAAGCCAATCCTTTGGTAAAACCTCTTTTATAGGCCAAGATCGCTCTTTCAAATAAGCCAGAGTCGGTCTTAAGCGACTCTTCAATATCGCCCACCTTTCGCATATGGTTTTCCAAATCCTCCTTTTTGGAATTGAGCTCCTCAACTAAATCCACTAAACCGGATCTTTTTCGAGAGTTTATATGGAATTCCAGTTCTTTCAGGAATGAATCATGATAAGTCTTGACCTTTGAAATGATGATTTCAAGATCAAATTTAATTAGCCTTAGATTATCTTCTTTATATTTTTCATCTGGACTGGTCAATGCATCATTGAAACCTTTGGACTCAAAATCGGACTGTAGATAGGCATAAATGGTATTGATACCTGTGAATGAACTTACTGGCGAAGTCCAATCTTGATTGATGTCCTTTTCCACAAAGATATCCTCCGGAATTGGTGGCAGATGACCATTGAGCAAAGCATCTTCAGGTGAACTTTCTGATTGTTTTTTCTTAAAAAAATTAAATAGACCCATTAGATTAAATGTATTTGGTTGGTATTTTATATTTACGGTGCCCTCGTTTATGGCACAGCGCACAAAGTGTGATCAATAGATTACTGGGATAGTCCCAAGGCTCTTTGAACTGGTTGAGCCGATTGATGAAATGATATTGCCGGTGATGGACCTGCAGTTGATGAACATCCTGACAGATGACACACTTATTATTGTCCCTTTCCAGAATTGCTTTCCGCTTCTGCTTCCACCTGATATCAAACAATGAGGCGCCATAAGTACCGTGTGTATCTGGAGTATTCATCGAGAAATAAATTAATAATTGACTGTGTTACTAATTAGTTAGGACTAAAGTAAGAAGACTTATCTAATATTTTTTTGCCATGGATTAAAAATCAATCTTTTGCATGGAATAAATAAATATTTGTAGTCAATCCATTATTTTTTCAGAAATTACTCAATTTCAATTATTTTTCTTTGTAACTTAATCTATTCTTAATAGATATTACTTAAAATTGATAAGAAAAATTATCAATCCTTACTTGCATTTCAACACTAACTTTGCGGTTCACCCAATTTGACGAAACCTCCTGCCGATTCTTAGGATCACTCAGGAACTGTAAATGCTCATTCCCCTAAATTCTCCTGTTACCATTTAAGTTTTAGAGAAGAACAATCCCTTATTCTATTTACCTAAATAATATAGTCATGGAATTATTAGAAAAAATTCTAAGTCTTGATCCGAATTATTTAATAATCGGATTACTTGTCCTTTTTTTTACATTGGAACAGATCAGTTCTAATCCCTTTGCTTTCAAAAAAAGAGGCGAACACCTTGTCCAGAACATTCTATTCCAACTCCTATTGACCTTGATGAATATCTTTTTCGTAGTCATCCAGGTCTATTGCATAAAATGGTTAAACGAAAACAAAATAGGACTTCTCTACCTTGCAGAACTTCCTTTTTGGACAAAGCTTATCCTGAGCGTCATGCTTTATGATTTTTCAACTTATTGGATCCACCGAGCTGCACATAAAGTTCCTCTGCTCTGGCGATTGCACCGGGTACACCATAGTGACACCAGCATGGATTCATCCAGTAGTTTCCGCTTTCACCCGCTCGAAATGATCCTGGTCTATGAAACAGGAAACATCCTTTCCGCTGCCGTATTCGGCACCGATGTCATCGCTTTGGGCCTTTATTACTTTATTCTCTATATCTTCCTGTTTCTGGAACATTCCAACCTACGTTTTCCAAATTGGCTCAACAGATCTTTCGGATTGATATTCGTCATGCCCGACCATCATCGCGTACATCATGACCAAAACCAATTTTATACCGACAGCAATTTTGCCGATATATTTATTCTTTGGGACCGCATCTTCGGCACATTCAAGACTCTTCCCCTCAACAAGATGAAATATGGCCTGATTGAATTTGACAGCGAGGAAAAACAAAGCTTTCTCTACCTTATGAAGAGTCCCTTTATCAATATCAAGAGGGTCAAAGGAGAACGGGATGCTGGATAAACACAGGTAAATTTTAGAGCTAATATCCTCTCATAAACCCCCTGTAATTTATGAATGAAAAAGAAGGGGTTTATTCGAGACATATTCGAGACATATTCGGGAATCATTCGAGATTGACTTGGAAAATATCGAGGAATTTTCCGACCTCTTTGCCAGCTTAACCTGACGCACCTATTCTCGGCCTCGAATGTGACCAAAATGATAGTAATGGTAGGTTGCTAAATTTTCCAAATACTATCCGAACAAGATTAGAACACAAGACTAAAAATAGACCTAATATTAATTGGGTCTATTCTTTTTTGTTTCAAAATTATCCTCACTTAAAACGTAGGTCCCAAAGGCTAGAACAATAAACTTACTTCTATTTCTTGAATTATTTTCATTTACCACCAAACATTAAGAAAATTACTAACCCGCCATTGTCTGTAACTAGAGTAACCAACTCATACTTTTTATATCAGCATATTTGATTTGACCAAGATAAAGGTCAGAGGCTTTAATAATGTTAGGATTAAAAGAAAACAAATATGACTTTCTGATATAAGGATTTGGTTAAGAATGAAATAAACAAAATAATAAGGAAAAAAAATGCCATTTTTATATTATAAATTGATTCATGCAATCAGGCAAACAGCTAAAATGAGTAAGGTAGGTTCATATTCCTTTAAGGCACCTCTTGATATCATTGGTATCAATCCTTTTGTATTTGTTCCTGAGCCCATTCTACATGAACTATTTAGGACCCTGAACAGAGAAAAAGGGAATATCGCATTGAAAGTATCCGTAAACCGATCAAAATACCATCCGCAAACACTATTAAAATACAAAGGAGACTGGAGACTGTACATCAATACCAGCATGCTGAAAGATTCTCCAAAAAGGATTGCTGAAGAATTGACAATTAAGATCAAGTTGGATTTTTCAGACCGAAAGATTGCTATGCATCCTAAGCTTCAGTTGGCACTAGAAGAAAATAAAGAAGCCAAAGCCGTCTTTGATGCCTTAAGCCCTAGTTTAAGGAAAGAAATTGTGCGATATATCGCTACCCTCAAAACTGAAAACAGCATTATTCGAAATACAGACAAAGCTATTGCCTTTTTATTGGGAAAGGGCAGTTTTATTGGTCGGAATAAAATATAAAATCGAAGGGATAGTATTAACCTTTCGAAATCTTATCCTTGAATTTTCCCAACTCCGCATCGATTAGCTGTGGCCATGTCTGCAAACCTTCGCGGATAATCTGTTCGCCAAATGTAGCATCTTCATCCTTCGTCGCTGCGAGAGCTTGCTCTTGCAATTGTTGAAGATATTCTTGAGTAGGTGGCTCTACATTAGTATTCACGTTGCCATTAGCATTTTTATCTTGATTTTCCATATTTAACAGGCTGCAAGAATTAAGCCATGACAGAATTAACTGATATCGATACTAAAATATCCAATTTGTAGAATTTCAATTACATGGAGTTAATCATCAAAATTCTACCTTCATAAAATTTTATTTTATGGGTTATAGGAATGATATTCAGGGTTTAAGGGCCATTGCATTTCTTTTGGTCTTTATATTTCATTTAAACTCAAGTTGGCTTCCCGCAGGATTCCTAGGTGTAGATATTTTCTTTGTGATCAGCGGTTATTTGATCACTTCCATTATCCTTCACAAGAAAGAGAAAAACAAGTTCAGCATCTTGGAATTTTATGAAGGTCGATTAAAAAGAATCGCCCCAGCCTATTATTTCCTGCTCATGGTCATATCCATTGTGGGTTTCTTTATCTATTTACCCATGGACCTTGGACTTCTCCGGCGATCATTGATCACGGCAGGCCTCTTTGTTTCCAATTTCTTTTTTGCTACCGGAGACTCCTACTTTGGAGCAAAACAGGCGGAAAACCCACTGTTGCACACCTGGTCCCTAGGAATAGAAATGCAGTTTTATTTTCTCCTGCCGTTTATCTTAATTTTCTTTAAAAAGAAATACCTACCCTATATCCTTGCCGGAATAATTAGCATCATCTTAGCATATTACCAGTATCGGTTCATGGTCTTTGGTCAAGAAAGTGGCACCTATTACAGCCTTTTGGCTAGGATTCCAGAGTTTTTGATTGGCGCTTTTATGAGCGTCGTCCTAAGCAACGGTCAGGTAAAGAACAAAAGATACAGCCTCCCCCTAGCCCTTTCTGGAGTTTCATTATTGGTCTATGGACTAATGAGTTTAGATGAGAATTCAGCTTTCCCCGGTATAAATTCATTCCTGCCATGCTTAGGGATTGGCTTGATCCTTATTTCAAATGACAATTTCATCACTCGACTCCTAGCATCGAAACCCCTAGTCTATATTGGTACACTATCTTACTCCTTATATCTTTGGCATTGGCCTTTGATGGCATTCCAACGATATAGAGAAGGTGTTTTCGAAGGTCACCAATTTGACTGGAAAGAAATTTTGATCATCAGCATATTAACTTTTGTATTGAGTTGGTTATCCTATACCTTTATCGAAAATTCAATACGCCAAGGAAACACAAAGAAATTCCTGATTAAATTTGCCTGTATCGTGGTTCCATTGGGAATTGCTACCTATAGTTTACATTGGCTTTCCAAAAAGTTCGAAACACCTTATGAATTTACCCAGGCATCCTTTGCAACCGGCTCGCATAATGTGGACCATGTAGATACCTTAGGCGATCGAAAAGACAAGAGGCCCCATGTGCTTTTGCTGGGTAACAGTCATGCTAATTCCATCAAACCTTTATTCAATATCCTTGGCGAGAAGTTTCATTTTTCCATCAACACCTTGACCTCCGATAGCTTTCCTGCTTTGGAAGGAATCGATAAAAGGGAAATTCCAGAGCGAGAAATGTTGTTTTATAATCTTTCCAGGGCCCTTGTTCCGCATACCAAAGAGCTCATAGCCTCCAGCGAAGTCATCATTATTTCTGCAGATTCATTTGATGAATACCACAGTGTGACCAAAGCTGTAGACTCCCTGGCAAAGGCCTTGAAACCCAATCAAAAGTTAGTTTTAATCAACTCCTACCCTATTGTAGACCGAAATCCAGTAAGGATAAACCATGGCTTTGTGAAAAATAGCGACTATAAATTTAAAGTGACGGCGAACAGCCATAGCTTGCATACCATAGACTCCATCGCGCGAGTAAACAAAAATGTACTCATCTGGGATATTTCAAAAGCATCCATATATAATGATGCTCCTTATTACAGGGACACCCTGATTTATTATGATGATAGGCATATCAACCGTCGTGGTGCTATATTATTGGAAAAGGAAGTTGAAGAAAATTTCAGAAAGAAAATTTTACCGGTCATCCAGAACTAGTTCTCTGTTATTTCATTAATTTAGGACTATAACCTGAAAATTCATGAAGATTATCGATAAGCTCGCTTGGATTGAAATAAAGAATGGCAAAATCCTTTCAACAAAATCATACGGCAAGGAAAAATATTATATTCCGGGTGGTAAAAGAGAGGGTGCTGAATCGGATGTTCAAGCCTTGACAAGAGAGATTTCAGAAGAACTACAAGTTCAATTAATTCCAGACAGCATCCGATATATGGGTACCTTTGAAGCACAGGCTGACAGCCATCCAGTTGGGACACTTGTCAAAATGACTTGCTATAAAGCTGGATATACTGGGGAGTTGAAAGCAAGTGCAGAAATAGAATGGCTTAAATGGTTGAGCTATTCTGATCTAGAAAGTGTCTCTGCAGTAGATAAGATCATCTTTAAGCAGTTAAAGGAGCAAGGAGAACTGCTATAATTTTATTTCAAAAAAAATAATTCCAATTTTTTGTAACCTTTTCGCCTTAGCCTTCCACTAATGTATAAAATCAAATATTATGGAAGCATTAGAAGTATTAATTCCAATTTCATTTTTTGCTTGTATTGTACTGTGTACATTTTTTATCAGCAAATATAGGTCAGAAACTATAACCAAATTAGGCGGACCGATTCCGAGAAGACCGGGTAAACCAAATTCTTGGAAGAAAATTGGGGTTGTGGTCATTGGGTTTGCCCTTGGATCTCTATTGTCAGGTCTATTATTTGCCTTTCACATTCTGAATGATTCCGATTGGGATGGTTTTATCATTATTGGGCTCATTTCCTTGACTGTAGGAGTATCATTAATTATTGCGGATAAACAGGACAAAAAAGAAGAGAACAGCATTGATGGATAGTCTTTACATAGACAAAGTTCTTTCTGGAGATCGCCATGCCTTTAGCTACTTTATCAGTACCTATAAAGACATGGCCTTTTCCATTGCTATCTCTATTGTAAAAAATGAACTTCTCGCCGAAGAAGTTGCACAAGAGTCGTTTGTTCAAACCTATCTTTCACTCAGAAATTTTAAGGGCAATTCCAAGTTCAGTACTTGGTTTTACAAGATCGTGGTTCATTGCTCTTACAAAATGATCCAAAAAAAATCCATTCAATTTGTGGAATTAGACCTAGGTCTGCATGATCATCAATTTGATGACCATGCCTTGAAAAACTTGATGATAGAGGAACAGAAACAAATGATAAACGAAGTGCTGAGAAGGCTACCCAGCAATGAAGCCCTCGCCTTGAGGTTGTTTTATCTTGAGGAATTGCCAGCGGCGGAGCTATGTGAAATCACAGGCTGGACCACTGCCAACTGTAAAATCATTCTTTTTCGAGCTCGCAAAAGAATGGCATTGGAACTAAACAAAGAAATAAACAGCATGCCTTATGGAAGATAACAGGGATGACTTCAAAGAGATCATGAAGATGGCAAAATTGGAGATGCCTTTTGATGATTTTGACGCCAAGGTAATGGCAAAGATTGAGAAAATTGAAGCAGAGAAAGAATCAATCAGCAAGTCGAGGAAATATGCATTGATATTTTTTGCAGCAGGTACGCTTTTTGGAATCTGCTTAAACTATCTGGTCACTGAACTGATATTTCCAAAAATCACAGATCTTCAGCTCCGAAATTATTTGGGATTATTCTCCCAGATGCTTTATGTGTTGCTGATCGTTTTGTTCAGCGACAAGATCCTGAAGCTGAGAAGACATATTAAAAATCCCGAACTATAAATTTGCGGTTACCATTGTCTTAAGTTTTTATAAATCCGTCAAAAGTAAAGCCTATTTACATTAATAATTTTTACTTTTATTAAAATTTATTGATTTATGATGGATTTAGATCAGTATAAACTGCTGAAGTTTGTAAACACCAGCATGGACTTTGACAACTATTTCAAGTTGGTAAACGACAGTAAGGTGATGGAAATGATTACGGAAAGACCCTTTGAATATGCAGAAGCTAGAGAGGATTTCAAAAAACTATTGAAATTAAACTCCATCTCCCCAAACTTTGGTACCTTTAAAATAATAGAAAAGAATAAAGGTTCATTTATTGGTTTAGCAAAACTTGAAATTACGGAGTCCAATGCTGACATTGCGGAATTAGGCTACATTATCATTCCTGAATTCTGGGGAAAGGGCATTGCCAGTCAAATAGCCGAACATTTAGTCCAATATTCAAAATCTATAAAAAACCTCAAGGGACTTTTTGCCATAATTGACCCTAAAAATTATGCATCCAAAAAGATCTTAACTAAGAATGGCTTTCAATCTAGGGAATTCCGTGACTTTAATGGTCTCCCAGGGGAAATATTGGAGCTAATATTTTAAATTATTAATGAAGAAAAGTACCAGAAACTACTATGTGCTCACTGGTGGACCGGGAACTGGCAAGACCAGCTTATTAACACAGCTTGCAGAAAAGGGGTTTCCATGTATTCCAGAAGTAGCGCGAGAAATCATCAAAGAACAAGTATTGAACAGAGGTTCTGCTCTACCCTGGGCCGACAAAGAAGCCTATGCCAACCGGATGTGGTCTGAATCTTTGTGTTCTTATAAATTGACCCTACAGCGTTTTGAAAATGAGGTGGTATTCTTTGACCGCGGCTTGTTGGACAGCATTTGCTATATGGAAATGGAGGACATCCAGATCAGTCAGGAAATTCAGGCTGACCTGAGTTCAGCTTTGTACAAAAAGGTATTTATCCTTCCACCATGGGAGGAAATTTACGTAACGGACTCTGAAAGGAAACAATCTTGGGCCGAGGCATTGAAGACCTTTGAATCCATGAAAAATGTTTATGAGAAATATGGTTATGAGACCATTGAAGTCCCCAAATTGTCCATAACGGAGCGGGTTCAATTTATCGAAAGGAATTTATAAAAAAGGCTACCTAAAATATTAGGTAGCCTCTCCATTTTAAATTATTGCCTTAATTTTTAGATTGGTAATCTTTATTTTGAGTCAATTTTGGATTACGTTGAAGTTCATCTAAAGAGATTGGCCATAAAATGTCAGAATCTTTGAATGTAGCTCCAGAAGCATTTTTACCTCCAACTAAGTTTATGTAAGTAACTTTTCCTTTTTCAGTATCTGAAATAACAGGGAATTTACCGGTACGTAAACAGTCGTCCCACATCTTAAACTCAAGTGGCAATTCACGAAGACGTTCTGTCCATACCTCTTCAACAAAGGCAGTTGGAGAAAGAGCCTGAAGTTCCGTTGTGTATTGTGCCACAGTCTTATTGGTTGTGCTTGCACGAGCTTTGATCCTTGCCAGGTAGCCAGCAGCTTCTGCGGTAACCGCATTGGCAGCTTTAGCTGTACTTTCAGCAGCGATCAATAGCGCCTCAGCATAACGGTAGATATTGAAATCTTTGGTACCACGACCAGAAGTCAATATAGCAGCCTCATCTACATAGTACCAAACACCAGCATCATCTGATTTCCATATCTTTCCAGTGTTCGGGTTTTTATATTCCCAGTGGAAAAATTGGTTAGGCTGGATCCTTAAGTCATCTGCTTTGTAAACGTTCAAGAACTTTTTGGTCGGTCCATAAACGCGTTCGAAGATGGCATATTTGTCGAATACAGCAGTAGCTGAAGAGTTGAATCCATAAGTTGGCCACCATCCACTTGAAGAGATCGTTCCGTCAAATTCATACGCATAGATTGACTCTGCTAAGTTATCTGTAGTACGCAACTTGTTGTAGGCACTCTTCAATTTTAAGTCCTCATTTGCTGTCAAGCTGTGCGGAGAATTTACCACCATCTTAGAATAGGTTGCAGCTTCAGCAAATTTACCTTGTTGCAAATAAACATTCGCAAGTGTCATTGCCGCAACATACTTTGTAATACGGTTTTTGTTCTCTGTGAAAGTCACTGCTGGTAATCCATCGACCGCATCTTTAAGATCTTTCTCGATCGCTTGATAAACCGTAGCTACAGGAGAACGCTCAAGATAAAGGTTGTCAAGATTTTCAGTAGGTTCCAAGTGCAAAGGCACATCTCCGAATGTTTTCACCAAATAGAAGTAGTTGAAGGCTCTGAAGAACTTAGCAGTAGCGATCAAGGTCTTCTGTTGGTTGGCATCCGTAAATGGAATCTCAGGGATATGTTTCACGGCACCATTAGCGATATTGATGGAATTGTAACTATCATTCCAAATCGTGTTCATGGTGTTGGATACGATACGGGTGTTTTCCTGTCTGTTCAATAATCTTGAATATTGACAGATTAACTCTTGGTTTTCATAAGAGTTGGTAAAGTACCCCGTTAAAAAGGTAGGAATGGAAGCCGTTGGACCGAGGTATGCACTTCCTGCATTTCCGTATCTTACAGTAGCTCCCCTACGGTATAATGCATTAACATTTCCTATTGCTTGGGCCTCTGTTTTATAGAAGAAATTTAAAGTCTCATTGGACTTAGGTTGTTCCTCTAAAAACTTCTCACAGGAACTCAGACCAAGCACACCTGTCAATAGTATAGCGATTGCAAAATTTCTAGTTTTCATAATAATAATTCTATAGATTATAAGGTCAGGTTAACTCCGAAAGTGAAAGTCTTAGCTCTTGGATAGGAGAAGAAAGTCATGTTCTGACCGAATTTATTTCCTTCACCCAATGAAGTACTTTCTGGATCGTATCCTTGGAAGTCCTTGTTGGTAAACAACCATGGGTTATTCGCACTTGCATAGATACGCAATGCCGAGAAGCCCATTCTGCTAGCTAGGTCTGACTTGAATGAATAACCCAGTTGTAATACGTTAACACGTAGGTATGAACCATCAACTACCCATTGTGAATCCACATTGGTATCCTGTCCAGCGTGACCATTGTTTGTCAAATATATCGCCTGCTGCATAGTACCTGGATTAGTTCCATTGTATGCATCGGTCAAGATAGTTTTCAAACCATTGGTAATACCGAAACGGTCATAGGTCGAGTGGAAGAACTGTTGCATGGTCTCTACTCCGTAAACAAACTGAAGGTCAACGGTTAAGTCGAAGTTCTTGTAGTTCACGGTGTTGATAAAGCTACCCATCCAATCAGGCACACCTTGTCCTAAGATCCTTTGGGTCGTAGAACGTTTTGGTCTACCGATCTTGTTCTGATCGATCTCTCCGTTTTCGAAATCCTGAACGGTATAGATCTTCTCTCTTTCGTAACCATAGAAACTGTTCAAGTTCTCACCTACACGGATGATACTGTTAGGTCCACCAACCCATCCGTTCAATAGGATGTCTTCGTTGTTTTCACCTAATTTCAACACCTTGTTCTTGTTGTAGCTACCGTTCAAGCTGATGTTCCAGGTTAGGTCATCTCTGCGGATCGGATTAGCCGTAACCAATACCTCTACCCCACTGTTTCTAACTGAACCGATGTTTTTCCATACATCATTGAATCCTGTAGAGTAAGGAACCGGTGCTCTCAACAATAGGTCTGTTGTAGTTCTATTATAGTAAGAGATATCAAAGTTCAATTTGTTTTCGAACAAACCTAATTCAAAACCCGCATCATAGGTTTTGGTCTTTTCCCATTGTAATCCAGGGTTACCTAGGTTTCCGACTACATAAGATGGCTCACGGTTACCATTGATCAAAGTAGTACCCGCACCGATCATGAACAATGATGAATATGGATCGATCTCCGAGTTACCGGTAATACCGTAAGAAGTGTGAAGTTTTAAGTTGCTAACTGTATTTTGGTCTCTCATGAACTGTTCGTTGGAAACATTCCATGCTAAACCTGCAGATGGGAAGAAACCATATTTCTTATCCTGTCCAAATTTAGAGGAACCATCGGCACGAGCAGTCAATGTAACTGAATAACGGTCATCGTAGCTATAGTTACCACGAACGAAATACGAGTTCATCGCCCATTTGTTTGTTCCTGAACCTGGAGAACCAGGGATAGAACCAACACCTAAGTTGTTGTATTCATAAGCATCGGTAGTAAATCCTTCCGTACGGGTATTGAAACCGAAATAAGTACGTTCCTGCCAAGATAGACCCGCCATAGCATTTACCCTATGTTTGTCGAAAGTCTTGTTGTAGGTTAGGTACGTTTCTTCTTGCCAATACAGGTCATTCCAGCTGCTCACTTCAGCCCAACCGTTAGGTCTTGAGATGTTGTTCAATAAAATAGAAGAATATCCCCTGTATTCTTTTCTGTGGTTGTCAATACCGAATTGAGTTTTCAGGTCTAAACCATCAGCGATGTGGAAAGTCAATGCCGCATTACCGAAGATTTGGGTATTGTAGCGCATTCTCTTCTGCAAATCCAAGATAGAAACTGGGTTTGCCATACCTTCAAATGCCAATACGTTTGAAACCGTTGAAGATGAAGAGTTAGTGTATTTACCATCAGGTTGGTAGATAGGTAACCAAGGAAGCATCTCGATCATGGTACGACGTGCATCCTGACCACCACCATCCTCTGGTGTATGTTGGCCCCAAGTATGGTTTGCCAATAAGTTTACACTGGTCGATAACCATTCCTTAACTTTAGAATCATAGGCTAACTTACCGTTGATACGTTTGCTGTAGGTATTGTTTACCACCCCTTGGTTTTCGGAGTAGTTCAAGAACGCACCTACCGAAGAATTCTCGTCACCTTGTTGGATATCGATCTGGTGGTTATGGGACAAGGAGTTCCTTGTCGCCTCTTTCTGCCAGTCCGTATTGTACAATGGGTTACCGCTTGCATCGAAGTAGTTCGGGTCATTGAACCAGGAAGTCTTGTTCAGGTTCCAGTTCTTTCCCTGCCATTTGTTTTCGTTCTCAAGACCGATCATAAAGGCATCCACCCATTCCTGACCGCTCAGAACATCCATATAGCGCTGTACAGAGTTGCTGCTCACGGAACCTTGGTAGCTGATCGTCCTTCTGCCATCCTTGTTACCCCTTTTGGTCGTAACCAAGATAACACCGTTGGCACCACGCGCACCATAGATCGCTGCTGATGAAGCGTCCTTCAATACTTCGATACTCTGGATATCGTTCGGGTTCAACAAATGGAAATCTTGCATCACCACTCCATCCACCACGTAAAGTGGGTTTGAAGAAGAGTTGATGGTATTTGTACCACGGATGATCACCCTATTGGCATAGGCACCTGGCTGGCTCGAGTTGGAATAGATGTTGACACCTGGTGCTTTACCCCTTAAGTTTTCTAGGGGACTGAAGCTCTGTGCCTTGATCATGTCCTCTCCTTTAACGTTGGAGATTGAACCCGTCACATCAGACTTTCTCATGGTACCATAACCTACGACTACCAATTCCTCGATCTGTTGATCGGAACTTTCAAGGGAGAAGTTCATGGTAGTAGAACTTACCGTTTTCTCTTGGGATTTGAACCCTAAGAAATTGGCAACGATTACCTGACCGGTATTTGCTGCGATGGAGAAGTTACCATTGTCGTCGGTCTGCGTGGCGGTATTGGTGCCTTTGACAGAGATGGTCACCCCTCCCATAGGCTGGTTAGTACCTGCATCACGGACAACGCCTGAAACGGTCTGTTGCTGCAAATTAGTGGTTAGGACTGCGTTCGGTCCGAAGCTAACATTGGCATTAGCCGGACTGTAACTAGTTGCGAGGAGCACTAAGGGAATAATCCATAGCCTCTTGCCTCTACGAGTAAAATTGTCAGAATTCCACATAAAAATATAGTTAATAATAAATAATGCTAAAACGATTTATAATTTTGGCTCTAAAAATCTCAAATACAGGTTTCCTAATTAAATAACTGTGTTAGGTGTTCTCTTCAATAGTTAAAGTTCATCACGAATTAACGCAATAAATTTGATTTCAGCTATACTTTTTAAAAATTTTATAAACTCTTTCGTGTTTTGTAATAATGGTTAAGGAATGTAAATAGATATAACTAGCTATTAAAATATCTCCTAATAACAAAGCTAATGATTCACAATAGTTAATTTTATCTAATAAATTTACAGGAAAATAATGGAAAACATACACGGAATTGTAGATATATTTCTATATAATTAGTAATTATTAGAAAATGCAATCCAGAAAAAATAGAGGAATTATTTATTCAAAGACAATAAATGGAAGTTTTGGGGAGATATGAAATCATTTAAGACTCAGGATTTCGATGCTAGGAATGAAATATCCTCAACCTCAAGCACATGCTTATTGTAACCATGTAAAGATACGACGATCATCGCTTTGGCGACTTCTTCTAAGGTTAGGAAATAGGTTTTGTTGAATGGCCTCAGGATTGGATACAGGGCAGTAATCAGTTTAAAGATACCCTTGACATTTTTTGCACCAGGGGTTGGACGCATAAATGCAGGACGGAAATTGTACACAGCTTTAAAAGGAAGTTTCATCAGGTCATTTTCAGTCTTACCCTTTACTCTAGCCCACATGGTCCTTCCTTGTTCGGAGCTATCGGTTCCAGAACCCGAAACATAGCAGAAAGTCATGTCTGGGTTAATGGCCAACAGTTTTTTGGCAAAGCCTAATGTAAGGTCATAAGTCAACCTGCTGTATTTTTGCTCATCCATGCCTACGGAAGAAACCCCAGCACAGAAATAACAGGCATTGTACGAAGAAAGATCCTCCCCTACGCTTTCAATATCCTGAATATCGGATAGAATTGCTTGTGATAATTTGGGGTGTTGCAGTGGATATTCCTTTCTGTTGACAATCAATACCCTTTCTACTTCAGGATTGACTAAACATTCCTGAAGCACTCCTTCCCCAACCATTCCAGTTGCCCCAGTAATAATCACTTTTAATTTTTGCATACTTTTTCTAGATTCCAAAATCCTGAATAAAAAATTCTACATAAATTATTCCAAAAATTGGATGTAAAACCACATAAGTTTTAAATCCACATTAATTCTTAAATTGTTTTCTTGCTATTGTTTCGCAACAATTAACTCAAACATATATTGTGGAAATATTATTTACCCAAATGACCTACCTAGAACCCTTTTTATAGGTTAGAGTATGGTATTAATATAAAATTAATTTTACTAGCATGGCTCTTACTTCCCTCTGTACAATCGTGACCCTTCTTTCCTAGCTGGTTCTAATAAAATTTTCCAATGTCTTGATTTCCAAATCCCCAAACAGACCGCAAGAAATAGGAAGTGATTTGCTCTCTCTTTTGAATTAGGTTATTGATTTCGTCAAATTAATAGAAGCTTTGCATACCCCTTGATCCACTATCCTTTTTTTAATACAGTTGTAGACTTTAAACCCTGCGGATTAGGTCTTTCCATGTGTCATACTTGGTAGTTTTGAAAAAATTAAAGAATATTCTTAACCTAGAATAAACTTTTACTCATTTCCATTGTCTATCTTTAAACAATTAGCGCTAGAAGAAATTAAAATAATGCGCATTTAATGCCAACACACTAACTGATAACAGATTATGAAAAATTTCACTTTCCTATCCTTATTCCTATGCTTAAGCTTATTTTTTTCTAGCTGTGAAAAGACCGAAGAAAACATTGATTCCGAAGATCTATCCTTTCAACTTATTGAGAACAATAAGGAGATTAAAGGAAAAGTATCTTTTAATGGTGGAAATGAAAATTGCGGAAAAGTTTATGTTTCGGCCCAAATAGAAGCTGCGGAAGGAAAATATGCTGAAATTACCTTTACCCTACTCTCTAATGGTGAATTGGTATCCGTAAAGTACAACACAAACACTCCAACTGGACATGGCGTTTTCTATTCCCAAACAATAGAGCCTAAAAAATCCTTTTCTATTGAAGATTTTAAATATGACCCACAGAATCAAACGGTCTCTTTTAAATTTAAGGGAAAGGTTTTTGAATTTCCTAATGCCAAATCTGAAAGGGAAATCGAGGGATCCATCCAGGCCAAAGAGATTGGATCTGTGGGATGTGAAGCACTCATTTTTGATATTAGAACCACTAATCCAAAATTTCAATTCTTTTCGACAATAAGCTCCTCTGGTAAATCGCTTTCTAACGTTACGAATGAATATTATGATTACAGGTATAATACCTTTTCCAATTCAGGCCAACATCTGGTATTAAAATTAGAAAATGGCATATCCAGCTATTTGGGTCAAGAAATTGATCTTGATGAAGAGAACCAAAAAAACTGGGTCGAATACATGGAATACATTGGACCTTTTACTGCAAATTACAACTATAGTATAAATCCAGAAGAGTGGAAAAAATTTAAGGTCAAGGGAAAAATCCAATCCCTAAAAAAGCATTCAAATCCTCCAGAGAGTTTTGGAACTTATTACGAGGGACACCTGGTTTTAGATATCTATGACAAGGAGAAACTGATCGTTGAAAATGCTGTCTTACCTTTTGAGGTAAGTAAATAAAATATTCAAGTAAGAGCAAAAAAAAGACATCCAATTTAACTTAAATTGGATGTCTTTTAATTAAAAAGGCAGAATAAATTGCCAAAATCATTAAAAATGTGTTTATTTAAATTTTTATAAATCTCCCTATCAGAATCATTTTCAGGATGAACTAATTATGTCAGAACGTAAGACTTTAAAGGATATTGCCAGAGACTTAAAACTATCAATTTCTACCGTTTCCAAGTCCCTATCAGACAGTTATGAAATCAGTGAGTCTACTAAAAAAATGGTGAAAGACTATGCTGAAAAACATAATTATGTCCCTAACAAGGTCGCTCGGACATTGAAAACAGGCAAGACCAACACGATTGGTGTCATCGTTTTTAATATCAGCAATACGTTTATCTCCCAAGTTCTTGATGGAATCCATAAGGGTTCCCAAATTGACAAATATGATATCATCATTATGCAGAGCCGCGATGATGTCAATTTGGAAAAGCATGCCATTGAGGTGCTAAAGATGCGTGGAATTGACGGTCTGTTGATATCCCCCGTTTCATTCAATTCAAATTATGAGCAGCTAAAGAGTTTACAGGAATCGGGGGTTCCAGTGGTTCTGTTTGACCGGGTAAACCATGACCTGCAAACCCATAAGGTTGGAATAGACAATCAACTGAGCGCCTATGATGCCACCGAACACCTCCTGAACTCTGGAAGGAAAAATATTTTACATATCACGGGTAAAAACATAGGGGTTTCCGAAGCAAGGTTACTAGGTTTCCGGAAATGCCTGAAGGACCATAAGATTGAGTTCGATAATAACTTTTACTTAGAATGTGACTACAGCAAACATGATGAAATCGAAGATTCCATTATCAAAAAACTGAATTATTTGAAATCTACAGGAAATATGGTCAATGCCATCTTTGGTGCAACGGATGACATCACCACCCTGACCTTGGGCATATTAGCTGAAATGAACATCAAGGTTCCGGAGGAGGTTTCGGTCATTGGTTTCTCCAATATCAGGATTCCAAACTCGCTTAACCCTTCCCTTTCCACAGTGGTACAGCCTACAGAAGAGATTGGAATGCTGGCCTTCCAGAAGTTAGTCGAGCTGATCAATGCCAAATACCCTATTGAGGAATATGAAACCATTGAACTAAAGACTAAATTGATCCCTAGGAAATCTTCAGTACTTTAAAAGCAAAATCACCTGCAGCAAAGTACAGGTGTTTGGAATTTTATCTTATAGTCTATATCGTAAACCTATAAAAATCGTGGAAGGATCGATTCCTTCTGCCTCGAAATAAAACTTAGGTTTGTATCCCACAAAAGGAGAAAACTTCTTGATGTCGAACTGCAATCCAGCCTGGGCATTTATGATAATATCATTAGCATCAGTTCCGCGAATCCCTTCAAATCCTAATCCTGCCCCAACAAATACGCTCGGCATCTTTTTCAAGAGCAATACGGTATATAAATAATCGGCACCTATATAGTAAACATCATAATCACCTAATCCTACTTGAGCTTGGATAGCTTGCCTTTCTGTGAAATCATATTTAGCATTGACCGAATATAGCTTGGCATAAGAGGGCGACTCCATGTTCCATTCTAAATGTGCTCCGATAGAAAATGGATTAGACTGGGCATTGGAATGCAAATGGAAAAGAGTAAATAGAGCAAACAAGAAAAGACACTTCGTAATTTTAAGCATAATGATTTGTTAGTGAGTTAATAAATAATCGCCAAATATATAAAAATAACTACATCATCAATACCCATAATTAAGTTAAAATAAAAAGGGAGCAGTATAACCGCTCCCTTGAAAACTAACCCTAATAATATTAGAAGGAAGGTTATTTCCAGCCCCCTCCTAAAGCTTTATATACATTAACAACTGCATTGAGTTGTTGTTTTTTTGTTTCGATTAATTCGAGCTTCGCATCCAATACATCCCTTTGTGTCATCAAGACCTCTAGATAATCCGCCCTTGCAGACTTAAAGAGTTCATTGGATACACCAATGGATTTATTCAATGCATCCACTTCTTGGTTCTTATAGACATATCCTTTCTCCAAATTGTCAATATTGGACAGCTGTGTAGAGACTTCGGTGAAAGCATTCAACAGCGTCCGTTCATAATTATAGATGGCTTGGATCTGCCTTGCATTTGCCGAATTGAATTCTGCCTTGATGGCATTCTTATTCAATAGTGGTGCAGTAAGGTCCCCAGCTAAATTATACAACAAGGATTCCGGCAACCTAAAAAGATAGGATGGTTTAAAAGCCTGAAGACCAAAAGCAGCTGAGATATCCAGTGAAGGATAGAATTCCTTTCTGGCCACCTGTACATCCAATTTTGACGCAGCAAGCTCATGCTCTGCCTGCAGGATATCAGGGCGATTATTCAGCAACTGACTTGGAATCCCCGTTCTCACCGTCGCAGGAACTAGATCAATGAAATTAGCTTGGTTTCTTGCAATTTCATGCGGATACCTGCCTAAGAGAAAATTGATCCTGTTTTCCGTTTCCTTGATCTGTTGCAAGGTAGAAAATTCCATGCCCTTGGTTTTTGCAACCTCTGCTTCAAACTTCTTAACTGCCAATTCCGTTACCCGGGTGGCCTCCTTCTGGATCTTCACGACCTCCAGGGCTTTTTCCTGCAGCTGAATGTTCTGACGAATGATGGACAGTTGATTATCCAAGGCCAATAACTCATAATAGGAATTGGCCACTTCAGCAATCAGGCTGCTCAACACAAAGTTCTTACCTTCCACGGTTGCCAAATAACGGTTTACCGCAGCCTGCTCAGAATCCTTTAACTTCCGCCAGATATCGACCTCCCAATGGGCAAAAACAGAAACATTTAGATCGCCTAAAGGATCGGGCATTTCATGTCCAGGAGTAATTTCTGTCGAAGCATCACCTGCACCTTGCGAGGTATATCGACCTACTTTTTCGATTCCGCCCCCAGCGCCAATTCCCACGATGGGTTTCAAGGCTCCTTTTCTGAGCATGATATCATTCTTGGCAATCTCCAATTCCTGAAGGGTAATGTTCAGTTCCTGATTATTTTTTAAAGCAGTATCGATCAATGAAATCAGGTTAGGATCTGTAAAGAACTCCCTCCATTTCACGTTGCCCGAGTTTGTGGTATCTTGGCTGGCCAATGAATCCACAAAGCTGGTTGGCATTATTTTATTTTCTTTCTTCTGCGTTGCCTGAGGCACTTTACAGCTCGATACGGAAAGTGCCAATATTCCGACGGCAAACCAATTGAAGTAGTTATATTTTTTATTTTCCATCGATTTCTTCAGATAAAGGGTTTTCGTCTTCTTGTTTAATCAATTTACGTTTGGAGGCGATTGTCCCGAAAATAAAGTACAATCCCGGGATCACAAGGACCCCGAAGATGGTACCGAACAGCATCCCTCCTGCCGCCGCGGTACCAATCGTTCGGTTCCCAATAGCACCTGGACCCGTAGCCAGGACTAATGGAATTAATCCTGCAATAAATGCAAATGAGGTCATCAAGATTGGTCTGAAACGGACTTTTGCGCCTTCCATCGCTGCTTCAAAAATGCTCATGCCTTCTTGATGTTTCTGAACCGCGAACTCCACGATCAGCACGGCATTCTTACCCAGCAGACCGATCAGCATGACCAGTGCAACCTGCGCATAGATGTTATTCTCAAGATGAAGCAGTTTCAATAGGAAAAAGGCGCCGAAGATGCCGACAGGTAGGGAAAGAATTACAGCAAATGGGAGGATAAAACTCTCATATTGCGCCGCCAAAATCAAATAGACGAAGCCTAAACAGATCATGAATATATAAATCGCCTGGTTACCACGGGCTACCTCATCCTTAGAAATACCGGCCCAATCAATGGCATAGCCACGTGGTAAGGTCTTCAAAGCAACTTCATTTACTACATTGATCGCTTCGCCGGAACTAAAGCCCTGTTTCGCTGATCCGGAAATCTCTGATGCCAAATACATATTATGTCGGGTAATCTCTGAAAGTCCATATACCTTTTCCATATGCATAAACTCAGAAAATGGCACCATTTCACCTTTATCATTTTTGGCATATAGCTTTAAGATATCTTCAGGCAAGGCTCTATATTGGGGCAAAGCCTGAACCATAACCTTGTATTGTCTATCGAACTTGATGAAGTTGGTTTCATAATTTGATCCTACCAAGGTGGACAGGGTTGTCATGGCATTATCTATGGAAATACCCTTTTGTTGAGCCACTTCATTATCGATTTTTAAAAGGTATTGCGGGAAACTCGCACTGAAGAATGTAAATACGGATGCCAGTTCAGGTCTATTGTTCAACTCCTTCACAAAATCCTTGCTCACCTGTTCCATCTTCTGGAAATCATTGTTACCGGTTTTATCCAACAGCCTCAATTCAAATCCTCCGGCTGCTCCATAACCTGGTACTGCTGGTGGTTGAAAGAACTCAATGGATGCTCCAGGAATGTTTTCAGCACTTTTCTCCAATTGCTCTATGATCTCAACTGCAGACTCCTTCCTTTCTTCCCAACCTTTCAAATTGATCAAAAGGGTACCGGTATTTGCTGCTGTACCTTCGTTCAGGATTTCATAACCTGCAAGTGAAGAAACGGAAGCTACGCCATCGATATCCTCTGCTTCTTTCTGTAAATCCAATGCAGCCTTATTTGTCCGTTCCAAGGTTGATCCTGGAGGAGTCTGTATAATGGCATAAATCATCCCTTGGTCTTCATTGGGGATAAAGCCTGAAGGCACACTATTATTTAGGAAATAAGCCCCAATACAAAAACCGATCAATATCAGGAAGGTAAGGGCACGTTTGTTCACCATCTTACTCAGCAGCTTGACATAGCGATTCTGCATCTTGTCAAATCCTCTGTTGAAGGAGTCCAGGAATTTATCTACGATGGAATTCTTACGTGGTTTTCCATGGTTGTTCTTTAATAGGATGGCACATAATGCCGGAGTCAAGGTCAATGCCACAATACCCGAAAGGATAATGGAGGTAGCCATGGTAATTGAGAACTGACGGTAAAAGATCCCGACAGGTCCCGACATAAAGGCTACAGGGATAAATACCGCAGCCATCAAAAAGGTAATCGCGATAATTGCACCTGCTATTTCATGCATAGCCTTTTTGGTCGCTTTATAAGCCGATACATGATGTTCCTCCATCTTCTTGTGCACCGCCTCGATGACGACGATCGCATCATCAACGACCACCCCAATCGCCAGCACCAAGGCAAAAAGGGTGATCAAGTTGATGCTGATTCCAATAAATTGCATAAACAAGAATGCTCCGATCAAAGACACAGGAACGGCAATCGTTGGGATCAAGGTCGACCGTAAATCTCCTAAGAACAGGAATACCACCAAAGCCACCAAAATAAAGGCTTCAACCAAGGTATGTACTACCTTTTCCATGGAGGCATCCAAGAATTTGGATACGTCGTAACTAATCTCATAATGCAGCCCTTTAGGGAAAGATTGCTGCAGCTCTTCCATTTTGGCCTTGACATCCTTGATTACCTGAGAGGCATTACTTCCATAGGATTGTTTCAGAACAATCGCTGCCGAAGGTCTCCCGTTCAAGGTGGAGTAGATATCGTACATGGCAGAACCGAAATGTATATCGGCTACATCTTTCAATCTCAAGATCTCGCCATTTGGATTTACCTTCAGGATGATATTGCCGTATTCCTCTTCTGTGGTAAAACGTCCGGAATACTTCAGGATATACTCAAAAGATTGGGATTTAATACCCGAAGATTCACCGGCACGACCTGGAGAAGCTTCTAAGCTCTGTTCCTCGAGGGCTTTCATCACTTCTTCTGAGGAAACCTTATAGGCTGTCATCCGATCGGGTTTCAACCAAATACGCATGGCATATTCCCTATTTCCCAAGATATCGGCAACACCTACACCTGGAACACGCCTCAACTCCGAAACCACATTGATATCAGCAAAGTTGAACATGAAGTTACCATCCAAATCCTTTTCATCACTGTACATATTGATGTACATCAGCATATTGGATTCCTCACGGGTTATTTTCACCCCTTCACGGACCACAATCGATGGAAGCTTATTGACTACCGAAGCCACCCTGTTCTGTACATTGACGGAGGCTTGGTTAGGGTCGGTCCCTAAATCAAAAACGATCTGAATACTGGCCTCCCCATCATTTCCGGCATCGGAAGCCATGTATTTCATGCCGGGCACCCCATTGATTGCCCTTTCTAATGGGATGATGACGGCTTTGATCATCAATTCCCCATTCGCACCTGGGTATTCTGCTTTCACATTTACCTTCGGTGGAGAGATTGACGGAAATTGTGTTACTGGCAATTGGGTCATGGCCAATACCCCTAAGAATACGATAATAAGGGATATGACAATAGAAAGTACCGGTCTATTTATAAATCTGTTAAACATGTTATTCTATTTTTTTCCTTACAACTTATTCTGTTCTGATCTTTAGATTAGAGATGGCATCTTTCGGCTCCACATACTCATATTTGATCTTTTCGCCATCCTTAACTTTCTGTAATCCTTCCAGAAGGATCTTATCGTTCGGCGCAATTCCTCCCGCTACGACATATAGATCGGGTAGCGAAGCACTGATCTTGATCGGTTGCGAAACGACTTTTCCATCCTTGCCGATCATGAAGACATACTTTTTATCTTGAACTTCATAAGTTGCCTTTTGTGGAATCAATAAGGCACGCTTCATTGGAACTTTCATCAAGACCTTGCCAGTCTCCCCGTTCCGCAGTAATTTATTGGGGTTAGGGAATCGAGCACGGAAAGCGATATTACCGGTTTCGATATCGAACTCTCCTTCAATGGTTTCCACCATACCCTTATGTTCTAATTCTTCATTATTCGCCAACAAAAGGGAAACATGATTATCAGCACGGTTGGCCACATTGCGTTGATAATCCAGATACTCGGGTTCTGAAACATTGAAATAGGCAAACATCTGCGAGTTATCCGACAAGCTTGTCAATAGCTCCCCTTCATCAACCAGACTTCCCAATTTCAATGGAATCCTATCAATAGTACCATCAAATGGAGCTCTAACCTCTGTAAAGTTTAAGTGTATTTTTGCTATCGCTGCCTCAGCCTTTGCTCGCTCCAGTTTCGCTTTTGCCATCGCCAGTTCATTCGGCGATACGATATTCTTATCAGACAGGTTTTGGGTATTCTGAACTTCGATCTGCGCAACTTCAACTTCTGCCATTTGTTTGTTCAGTTCGGCTTGGTACATAGTAGGCTTGATACGGAACAACAATTGCCCCTTTCTGACCGTTTGGCCTTCATCGACATAGATTTGCTCGAGATAACCTTTCTCCAGCGCACGCAATTCAATATTTCTTACGGATTTAATCTGTGACACATACTCTTTGTTAAAGCTTGTGTCAATTTCTGCCGGAGAGGTTACAGTGTATTTGAAAGCCTCTTCCTTTTCTTCTTTTTTTTCATTGCAAGACACTAGGCACAGTACAGCCAGTGAACTCATGAGCATGACAACTCTCTTCATTTTGTTTTAAAGATTTTTTTAAAGTATTTGAATGTAAAATGGGCTTGAACCCAAATGAGGGATTAGGACATTCAATAGTCAATGAAGATTGTTAGTGCTTAAAGAATATAAAAATTAAGATACCATCAAATCAACAGCATAAAATGCCAATGACCATTGAAGTATCAAGGGTATTAAATTCTCAAGGAGCGTTGAGAAATGAAAATAGGATTGGGATTATTATCGAGGATATAATCCGTAGATTTCTGATGTGCTTTTTTTGGAAAAAACAACAAGAAGGAAAACGCAATCAGACAAGAAAAGAATGCCATCTGAAGATGATAGTCCTTCCACAGTTGGAAGTCCTCAGATTCTTGTTCTAAAAGGATATGCTCTGCATGCCCTCCTAATCCATTAGAATTTGTTTGCGTGTATTTTAACTTTTGAAACTCGTGAGGCTGAGCTGGTGTAATACTGCCAGCAAATTTCTCCATAAAACTGATAGCGGGTCTATCAGAATGATTGATTACCTCATGACTATTCCCACTCCTTATTAACAGGAAGAAGAAAAAAAGTACGAATGTGACAATCGTTTTCATTTGAAGGCAAATATACTATGTGGAATAATAATTCAAATGTCTTTAACAGATTTTAACCGTCATAATTCCGTCAGTAATTCATTATCAATTATTTAATTTTTATTATCAATCATTCCATTAGTGATAATTATGCCTTTTGTCGTAAATTTAACCTAGAGTAAAGACCAAGTTCAACATCCCTGTAAAGAGGAAATTTGAATAACAGAGGAAATCGAGGATATATTCTTGCCCACTATTCTAAATATTTTAATTAACATTCCATTTCTTAACATACATCAATGTGCAAGAATAAATTTCCCCTCATCTTTGTTGAACAAAAACAAATAGAGAATAAATAAAGAGAATAATATTATGGCAAATTGGAACTTAGATACCGCACACAGCGAAATCGAATTTAAAGTAAAACACATGATGATCTCCACTGTAAAAGGTCATTTTGAAAACTTCAATGTTAGTGTAGAAAATAGCGAAGATGTACTAGATGCTGCAAAACATGTATCAGTAGAAATCAAAGCTGATTCCATCAACACTAAAAACAGCCAACGTGATCAACACTTAAAAAGTGAAGATTTCTTCGCTGTATCTCAATTCCCAGATATCAAATTTGTATCCACTGGAATCGAAAAAGTAGATGATGATGAATTCAAATTAACTGGTGACTTAACAATAAAAGATGTGACCAAACCTGTTACTTTCGATGTAGAATTCGGTGGAATTGGTAAAGACCCTTGGGGCAACCAAAAAGCTGGTTATACCGTTACTGGTAAAATCAACCGTAATGACTTCGGATTAACTTGGAATGCTGCCCTTGAAACTGGTGGTGTAATGGTGAGTGAAGACGTAAAATTCCAAGCTGACTTACAATTCGTTCTAGCATAAGTGAATTATAAAAAACAAGAAAGGCCAGATTACTCTGGCCTTTCTTGTATTTAGACATAAGACAGTAGAATTTTCAGCCGTCCTAAAACAGCAGATTAAAATCCCACTATTTTCCCTTTAAAAAGGCTCTTATGTCCTGTGTCTATTGTCTTATCTCTGAGGTCTATAAATGTGTTTTCATACCCTTACTCACGATCATGACATCCTTGGCTTTCAAATTAAACTGACCGGCACGTTTAGCCTTCAACTTAATCGTTAGGATCAAACCATCTTTGGAATTGATTACCTCCTTATCACCCAGGTTCACAAATGTTGGATATAATGCCTTCTGACCATTGCTATGCAATCTGTCATTGGTCATATTGTTCATCTGTTTAGCGAGATGATTGTCAATTCCTGCGAATTCAAAATCTTGAGGATTATATGGCAGGGCAAATGAGAAGGCATTGACATCCTTCAAGTTATCGGCTTTCACCTGAACTTCCACGATATCATCCTTGCTGTAATTAGATCTAGAAGCAGTAACCTTCAATGATCCCGAAAGCTCTTCCTTAGGATCTATCTCAACGCCCCCTTCCAACTTCGTAGCAACAGCTGAAATATCATACGCATCAATCAACCCATTTTTATTGATGTCTCCATTGCTCACGTAGCCTTCAAAGTCGGCATCTCCCATTCTCAAGCCTGTATAGTTGGTATAGGAAGTGAGGTCATTGATATCGATCAACCGGTCATTATTGATATCACCAGGAAGGTAACTATCCGTTCCAGGAACCTTAAATACGTACAACTCCCTTCCAGAACCAAAGTCGCCAACAGCTTTAGAAACTTTCAACTTCACAAACCTTGCTTTCGGCTGGTCCTTAAAGCTGAATTCCTTCATGCTATCATTGTTCTCCCATTTGAAATCACCGGCTTCAGTCCACACCTCCTTATCATTGCTGAATTCCACCTTACCTTCCAACAGGATTCCATTTCCTCTTCCCGATCTTGGTAAATATTGGAACTTATCCAACTGGTTAAAACTGTTCAAGTCCACTATCAAATCAAATGGAACTGCTTTCTGCCCCCACTTTGTATGCCACATATTGCCCTCATCAAAATCCACCAAATTATCAACTCCCTCTGACCCTTGATTAGGCACAGATGTTTCAGCAGTTAATCCTGTTATGGCAAATTGCAATGGATTCGATTTGGTAGTCTGTTCAAATTCCTTCCAATCTGAAACACCTTCCTTATTTACCGACCTGATCTTGAAATTATAAGTGGTTTCAGGTTTCAGTCCCTCAAAAAGGAGATGATTGTCTTGGATATAACTATACTGCTGTCCATCAAATTCTATTTCATAATAGTCCGCATGCTCCACCCGATCCCATGTTGGCTCTAAAGTATAAGCCTTTGTCTTTTCCTCAGAAATGCTAACAGAACTCGGTGCGCTGAGTGCCCCTGTCGATTTTTTGAATCGATCTACAGGCGCATATTCAAAGCTTTGTATGGTTAAACTGATCGGATTGATGGTAACATCAGTTTCCTCAACTTTTACCAATAACTGCGGATTCTTAATGATCTCTGTTTGCTCAAATATGGACCCTTTGGTGGAAAAAGCATTCAAGTTCGGCCTTTCCTCATAATAGTACACATTATTTGAACGATCAAATTCCGCCCTAGAATTCACCTCCTTCAGTTTTAAGTTTTTCTTACCAACTTTCACCGCAATCTTCTTCGGCTTTTTGGTCATATTGACCCAAAATTCAGTGCTCTTTTCCTTCTCAAAACCTTTAAAATCACCTTCGGCATTATGAACCAGAATCTTCAGCTTTGCCTTCCTTTCAGCATCCGATTCAATACAGGTATAAACCCCTTCTTTATTTAAATAAGCTTGAGTAAATCCATCATCATCATATTCGTAGAAATGCGATTTCCCAGCAGGATAAATTTCATATATCCTGTGCTTTTTATTGATTTCCTGAACATTGTTATTAGGGTTTACCCTTGGAATAATTGCTCCAGCCTTAATAAAGACCGGGGTTTTCCAGATCGGAGCATCAAAATTATTCACGATGGTGTTCCCAGCATAGAGATCGCCAGAGAAATAATCTATCCAATTTCCTTCCGGAAGGTAAATACCATTACGGATATCATTCCCTAGGGAATCAACTTTGGTTTCCTGATAGATTGGAGCAACCAAAATAGAAGGCCCATACAGGAATTGATATTGCGTGGCTGAACCTAGGGTATAAGGGTTAGGGTAATCTAGCATCATTGCGCGGACCATTGGTTTTCCATCAATGGCCTCCTTTGCTATACTGTAAGCATAGGGCAAAAGCTCGGATTTCAACTTCAGATAGTTTCTGTTGATCGAGGTAAAAGGTTCACCAAGAGCATGTGGGTATTTTTCATTCGAACCCCAGCCATCCATGTTCAATTCCATTGGCGTAAAGGTCTTCCATTGGAAATCCCTGGTATTCACTTTTGTGTTCTTCCCGCCGAAAATACCATCCATATCGGAAGTGATATTAGGTTGCCCCGACAATCCAGAACCAATATAGGTGGGGATATGGAATCGTATATACTCCCATTGTCCACCGGTCTGATCTCCTGACCAGATACCAGCATAACGTTGCGTACCTGCCCAACCATCCAATGAAATAATAAAAGGACGGGCATCATTGCCATAATATGGCATGATATGGCCCACATCGGCAACACCGTTCAACCCGAAGGAATATCCTGCACCGACCCAAGCCACATCTGTTTTTAAAACCCGAACCCCAGCATCACGAACCTCTTTCACGATATCCCTTTGCAGCAAGGCATCTATACTATCCTTTGGATGCAGATCTGATTGCGTCCAAAGTCCTATCTCCACGCCTTTTGAACGGGCATATTCACCTAATGATTTAAGGTTTTGGATATTTCCATCCAATGTTTTCTCTTGCCCATAACCTGCGCCATACCCATCATTCGGCAATATCCAACCCAATGGCATATCATGCTGTTGATACCGGTCAATCACCGCTCTTGCTGAAAATTGATAATTATTATTTTCGCCGTTCAATGATTCCTTGGTACCCCCTTCATCCTTTTGGCTTTCCTTATACCGCTTGCCATCTTCGAATAAAACGCCTTTTTCATCCTCCTTCCAAAAGTCGCGGTTGTAGGCATTCAGATGCCCCTCATAGAAACCAAACTTCGGCAACAATATGGGGTTTCCGGTCAACTGATAGAAATCGTTCAATATTCCGACCGGATTATCGCTGACCATAAAAAACAAGTCCAGATAATCCGTATCATGGCTAAGCTTTACCTTTCCTTTTTCGGTATTACCAAAATCATACTTCCCTTTCTTAAAGGTGTACCACATCATACCGTAGCCTTTAGTTGACCAATAAAAGGGAGTTGGCGAGGCTACACCACCATCTGTCCAATTATTGGTATTCTCGATGGCGATGGATTTTCCTTTATGCGAAAAACGACCGTTCTGCACACCGCCACCATAAAAATATTCCGCGGGATCTTCAGCTAACTGAAGGCTAACTTTCTTCTTGTTGAAGGCTATCGGTGCAATCGATTGGGTTACCAATTGCTTATTCTTAATATTGTAGATCTTAAATAGGCCATTTCCCTTGCTGATTTCCATCGCAGCTTCCTTACTGGAAATAAACCATGAGCTATCTTTCTCCGTGACTTCAAAGTCGTGCAGCTTTCTCCGAGGATTATCAACTAAGATCTGCGCAGCTGGCTCTGCCTGCGGATCCCTCAGCACAGCAGATTTATTGTCCTGAAATAACCTGAAAATATTGTCAGCATAAAAATCAACCATAAGTAATTGATCGTTACTGAATTTGATTTGAACAGTAGTGGGATTAATCTTCTGCACCGATTGAACCCGGACAGAATCTTCTTGAGTTTGTTGTTTTAATGTTCCTGCAGCAACAAAACTTGTCCCAGGAAATGCCGCGCTAAATAATAGCGATAAGCCTAAAGCCCAAAAGAGCTTTTGTTTGTTTCTATACATGCTATACGATCAAATAAAATACTTCTATCTGTTTATAATCGTATGTTTTAAAAAAGGTTTTTAAAGGTATAAAAGATTAACAGTACTCTATATTTATTCCACAAATATTTTACAGAAATAATGGCCCATCCCCCTGTTCATTAAAATCTACATATTATGACTTAAAATTAGCAGCAGCGCAAAATATTGGGTTAATTCAATAATTAAATTAAGTTAAAAGCCAGTTTTTATTCAAATTTTTTAAAAACTCTTGAAAAGGGATTGGTTTTTGTCATTTGAAAATCAAGATACTACCAAATAGCTATTACATGGAAAATCAAGAGCAAGACCTAAGTAAAAAATATAAGGCTTTTATAAGTTATAGTCATAGTGATAATCAGGGTGAAGGTAGGAAATGGGCAGATTGGCTACACCATGCATTAGAAACCTATGAAATCCCCGAAGACCTCATCGGTAAGAAAAATGCTGCTGGTCAGGAAATCCCAAGACAGATCTATCCCGTTTTTCAGGATGAAAAGGAACTTTCGGCCAGTTCTAGCTTGAGCAGTTCCCTGACCTCAGCACTCGACCGTTCTGAATTCCTGATCTATTTAAGCTCTCCTAAGTCAGCCAGATCAACTTATGTAAGGGACGAAATCCGGTATTTCAAACAGACGGGCAAATCCAAGCAGATCATGGCTTTGATCTTAAAAGGTGAACCTGAATATGGCGATACTCATACCGATGCACAATGTTTTCCTGATGAACTGCGATATAACATCGATCAAAATGGACAGGTCATCAAAGATCAACCGGAGGAAGTACTTGCTGCAGATGTCCGTATTCCACATACACAGGACGAAGGATTCACCACAGCCGAAGGCTATCGTCGGTATTTGCACGAGCAAGGGGTAGCAAACCACCTTATCAAGAACCAGGTCGAGGAATACAAGAAAAGGTTGGACCTCGCCTTGTTGAAAATCATATCAGGAATATTGGGCGTCCCGCTGGGTGAATTGACCAAGAGGGACCAAGCCTACCAATTGGAGAAAATAAAACAGAAGAACAAAAATATCAAACGCATTGCAACGGCCATAGCTGCCTTGGGTATCCTAGCCATCATAGCCGGTATTTTTGCCTGGAACCAAAGAAACTCCGCTTTGCGCAATCTTGCAAAATCATTATATGCTTCAGGAATCAATAAATTGACCGAAAGCGAATATGGTGATGGCGCCGCGTATATTGCGGAAGCAACCCGAAGAGGTGATGAAAGTGCGGAACTTTTCGCCCACTCCATGTTGTCGGTTCAAGATGATCTGACCAGAATGCCCAATGTCAATTACGGAGTAACACGCTTCTCCCCTGATGGCAAATGGTTGGTTGGGTTCGCCAGTGCCGGAAACAATTTGAATGTACTCCAAGTTTGGGATGCCGTGGATCGGAAACTTATTAAACAACGGGATGATATCACCGCAATCCAAACCCGCTACCCACTGTTCGATGGACAGAACAGGGCATATGTCACCACAACGAACAGCAATATCGTCAGATACGACATTGAAAAGGACCAAAAAGAGGAACTTCGATTGAATCCTGACAGCTCCTTTATTGCCATCATTGCTGTTTCTCCAGACGCTAAATATATCGTATTCAACAAAAGATCACGTGAAGTCGTTCTTTTTAATACGGAAACAAAACAAGAACAGGTCATATCGGCTACAGAGCAAATCGCTCCATCTTCCGCATATATTGACAATAGCTCCAAAACGCTATTTGTGGAGCGTCTCTTTCCAGAAGATTCTGAAGTTAGCATCTATGATCTAGCTGGAATCGACCCTAAACCAGTCTTTAATAAACACTTCAAATCAGGAATCAAGACACCCAGCTTCAGTAAAGATGGCAACCAAATTGCCTTTCACAATGCTGATGGAACAAATTATTTCAACAAATCCAATGGCGTTCAATGGTCTGCCCCTTCGCCCATGTTAGTCAGGTTTACCGGCTTCACGGACAATGGTGATCTATTCCAAGGAAATGATTCCCAGATCAACCAGATCAATACGTCGAACGGATCCGTCGCGAAAACCAGTAAATTGCCAGAAAACATCTTCTTTTTCAGTAACATGATGAAGATTATGGAACAAGATGCTACAAATGCAGAAACCAACTCGCCAGATTGGACCCAATCTTTGGTAAGTGGAAATTCACAGACCTTTATAGAAAACAAAAAAGGCGACCCCTTAAGAGTGGCACAGTTCTATGAAACCAAGGACCTTGCCCATATAGAACCAGGAATTACGGATGATTCCGCATTCTTAAGATACAGAGCAGGGAAGTCAGTGGAAAAGATGGATCTTAAGACCGGCGAAAAAACCAAAGACTTTATTCAGGTACCCGAAGAGGTAACTGTTCACCTGGTCCTCCACAAAACAAAACGAATATTGGTTAAGGGCAAAAGTGGTAAAACCTACTTCTTTGATGCCATCTCGGGGAAACCAGTTGGAAAGCCATTTGATTCTCAGGCGAAACTTTACATCTTCAATAAGGATGAGACCCAAGTCCTCGCAAGGACCGGTAAGAACAGTTTTGCATCTTGGGATATTGAAACCGGAAAACAAAACATCAATTATACGCAGGAACAGGATATCGCGGGTTTTACGGTCAGCCCAGATTACAGATCAGTCATTTTAGTAAATCCTGATGGCTGGAAGGTGGTTGATATTGCTTCTAAAAAAGTCCTTATCGAAGGAAAGGACGCTTTGAGCAGTGGCGCTTTCAGTCCTAATTCGCAATACTTGATCAAGGTCAGTTCTACGGGCGATGCACAGGTTTTAGAAACTAAAACCTATAAATCCATACTGGAAATGAAAACCATCGCAACGCCGTTTATAGTCTTCAACAACGCAGGAAACACATTGGCCCTTTCTGAGGACGCCACCCACATGCGCCTATGGGATTTGGAGGACAAAAAATCATTTGGCCAAACCATCCGCATCAGTAAAAACACCCAATACTTCCATTTCTCGGATGATGACAAGCAAATCTTTGTACAGGATGATGGTGAAGGAATGCGTTATGCAGCAAAGGTGGTTGATGCAAAAACCGGAAACATCCTAACCATGCCCTTTATCAACCAGCGATTTGATCAGATCAACGTTATTCCAGGCGATAAAAGGTTAATGACCATTGAATCACTCATGAATGGCATCGCCATCAATATTTGGGAGGTTCCAGGACAGGTCAGCATGTCCAAAGACCAATTGGCTAGGGATTTGGAAAAATTCTATGGCAAGAAGTATGACAATGAAACCGGAGCAATCCTGAACTATATTGATACGACTGGCACCTATGACACTTGGTATTTTGAAGATCCATTCGTCAGGTCAGTATCCCCTAGCTCCAACGTGAAGATTACCGATATCTTGAAGAAAAACTACCCTATCCAAAATGAGGCGAACCTTCAATTGTTGGCAGTGACCTATGACTACCATCCGTTGGCCCGGGCAATGGTTGCCAATTATTTCAGCAGTAAGCCTGAAACGAAATTGATAGGTCAGCGCATGGTTGATATTACAGAAAAACAATTGATCAAGATCAAAAACAAAGAACTGAAATCTGAAGTTGAAACGCTCCTAAAAGAAGCTAAACAGAACTTAAGCAAATAAAGAATGAATTTGACAAGAAGACAAAAAGGGCTATTGGGAATAGCATTTGTATGCTTTTTGATTATATTATCTTGGATCGGTTTATCCAAGTTTTTTCCAGAGAGTAACTCCTTGAGGTACCTACCTGATCGGATATATCGCATCATCAAAATTGTATTCGGTGGCGACCCTTCAGGCTCAGGTTTAGAAGCTGAAAATGTACCCTGGGAATTGATCCTTGCAAAAATATGCGCCATTGGTATTCTGCTGTTCGGTGCCTACAAGATAATTCAAAAGGTATTTTCCGAGCAGTTCAATCTCTTAAAGGCTTCTTTCAAGCAGAACCATGTCATCTCTGTGGGCATCTCAAAAAAAGGTAGGCAACTTTTCCAGAGCCTAAAGGAAGACTATAAGCAGAAAGGAATAGCCATTGAAAAAGAAACGGACCATGCCGACATCAATTCTGTAAAAAAACAGGGGCACTTAGTGATTATTGGAAATGCCGAAGAAGAGAGTACCTTACTGGAAGCAGGGATCAAGCGCGCCTCTTCCCTGATCGTATTCCTAGAGAATGAGCAAACCGTAATTGAAATCATTGAATCCGTTCAGGATATCTACGATAGATCAAAATGTCAGAACGACTTGCTATGCTTTTTACATATCAGCAACCCGAGGTTGATTGACTTGGTCAAGAATACCGGAATTCATTTAGATAACAACCAAATCCAACTTCGATTCTTCAATATCCACAAGATGTTGGCAAGGCAGTTCTTTTCCCAGTTACCCTTGGATCTCCAAAGAGATGGGAAGAAACTTTCCGATATCAATAAAATCGTATTTTTAGGCTATGGGGATTTCGCAAAAGCCATGATGGTCCAAGCCATGAGGATTTTCCATATTTCTGTCGAAAATGATCTAAAAATTGCCGTTTATTCCGAGCAAGCTGAAAAAGATAGGAATTACTTCAACGAGCAATATCCAAAAGCCAATAAGATATTCCCTATTGAATTCCATAATTTTCAAGGAACTTACAATGAGCTGATATCGAGGGAAGAATTATTGGAGAAAGGCGATGAGACTTTGTTCATTACTGCTTTTGACCAGGACCAAACCAATCTGAATTCCGCTTTGGAACTCTTGGACAAAGCCCAGAACAGCAAATTCCCGATCTATGTGCTCAATGCTGAAGGAAAAGGTTTGCGGAAGTTGATCCGTTATTCGGAAGAAAGCGATAGGATAAAATTCTTTGGTCAAATGGAAGATATCTGTAACCTTGAATTTATCACGGGCAATAAATTGGATAGATTAGCTCAGGCCATCCATGATGATTATAGAAAATTACTTTCGGGTGCCAGTTCAGAAAGTGCCCGATACACCTCTGATTGGTTAACCCTGAGCGAAGATGCAAAAGATGCCAGCCGTGCACAGGCAGACCATATCCCCTATAAGTTTTTATTGACCCATAAAGAATGGCCTGTAAACCAGCCGGATGCAATATCTTTCAGTGAGGATGAAGTGGAAACCTTGGCCATTATCGAGCATAACCGCTGGATGGCACACCGATATATCAATGGTTGGGACTATGGAGAAGTACGAAATGATGAACTCAAACTCCACCCTTCCCTGATTCCTTGGGAAATCTTGAGCGAAAGTGAAAAACAGAAAGATCGAGACACTATCCTAAGAATTAAGATTCTTTTGAACGAAAAATAAAGCTATAGCCCAAGAATTTGTCTTTGCAGATTGTTTGGGCTATATTTGATTGGCTTTAGGGGTATTCTAATAGGAATTGAGACAGACCCTTTGAACCTGATACGGTTAAAACCGTCGTAGGGAAAAGCAAAATTGCTTGGCAAACCTAATTGCCTATTCCCTCCCTTCAGCCATTATTGTTTTTAATTTTTCAAATAATGGAAAACGACATTTATCATTTATTGACTCAAGTCCGAGAAAAATCTCCACTCGTTCAAAACATTACAAATTTTGTGGTCATGAACAATACCGCAAATGCCCTTCTGGCACTTGGTGCATCTCCAATTATGGTCCACGCCGAAGAGGAATTAGAGGAAGTCCTCAGTTTTTGCAATGCCCTTGTCATCAACATCGGTACCCTAAGCAAACCATGGGCAGAAAATATGATCCTGGCAGCAAGGCTGGCCAACAAATTAGCTAAACCTTGGGTCTTGGATCCGGTTGGCGCAGGCATCTCTACCCTACGCAATGAGACCCTAAAATCTCTATTGGAATTAAAACCAACGGTCATTCGTGGGAATGCTTCTGAAATCATCGCCCTTCAGAACTTTAACAACAAAAGTGCTAAAGGTGTGGACAGCACCCAATCAAGCAGCTCGGCCCTAGATGCTGGAAAGTTACTGCAAGGGGAAACGGGATCCATAATTTGTATTTCCGGTGCCACTGATTATGTCATTTCAAAGGATGAAATCACCGAAATCAAAAACGGCACCGCCGTGATGACCAAGGTAACTGGAATGGGCTGTACGGCTTCCGCAATTACCGCAGCATTCATTGGCTTAGCAAAAGACCCCTACCAAGAAGCTGTCGCTGGTATTGCCATCACCAGTCTTGCAGGCGAATTGGCTGCCAAAATATCGAAAGGCCCAGGTAGCCTTCAGCTCAATTTTTATGACATCCTATACAATCTTGCCAAAGAACAGATTTTAGGCAACTTAAAACTAAAAAAATATGCCAATCCATCCTGATTTCCCCTATCCCCTTTATTTGGTGATTTCAGAAAAAGATTGTGTTAAAATGAATTGGCTGCAAGTTGCGGAAGAAGCCATATTAGGCGGGGTGGATATCATTCAATTGCGTGAAAAAGAACTCAGCCATACGGAATATTTGAACAAGGCAAAGGCACTGAAAAAAATTACAGACCAATACCAGATTCCTCTGATCATCAACGATGCTCCTGAAATTGCAGTTGAAATCCATGCTTGGGGAGTTCATGTTGGCCTTTCGGATACACAGCCCCTGGACATTGCTGAAAAATATGGAGATAGCCTGAAAATTGGCTGGTCATTGGAATACCAAGATCAACTGGAAAGTCCTCAAATGGTCCCAACCCATCATCTGGGGCTCAGCCCTATTTTTAGGACAGCGACAAAGACCAATACTGTGACCACTTGGGGTATTCACGGTATACAAGAAATAAAACTAAAAACCGATAAACCGCTGATCGCTATCGGTGGTATGAACCAGGACAATGCTGGACAGGCATTTGAATCCGGCGCAAATTCCGTTGCTGTCGTTTCTGCAATTTGCGGCAATACAGACCCAAGAAAAGCAGCCGAACTGCTGAAAGGATTATTAAAATGAAAGAAAACAAAAAATATAAAGTACCAACCGTTCTCAGTATAGCGGGCTTTGATGGCAGTGGTGGTGCCGGCATCCAAGCTGACACCAAAACCATTTCCTCCCTAGGCTGCTATGCCATGAATGTATTGACGGCTTTGCCGGTACAAAATACCCAAGGGGTGAAGAATATTTTCGATATCCCCGTTGAGGCTGTAAGAGAGCAATTAGATTGTCTCTTTGAAGATATCTATCCCGACAGCATCAAAATTGGGATGGTACATAATAGCAAATTGGTCGAAACCATTGCTTATTCCCTGAAAGATTATAAGGGCAGTATCGTCTTTGACCCTGTTATGGTCTCCACTAGTGGACATCGACTGATCCAAGAAGAAACCATAGCGGCCATAAAAGAACTATTGTTTCCGATAGCTCAAATTATTACCCCTAATCTTGATGAAGTTTCCGTATTGGTGGGTAGAGAAATCAACACGGTACATGCGATGGAGGAAGTTGCTGATGAAATCTTGAACTTAGGATGTAATGCTGCACTATTAAAAGGTGGACACCTTCAAAGTGATATACTCACCAGTATATTGATCCAGAAAAACCATGCAGCACAATATTTCGAATCTAAACGTGTCAATACCAAGAACACGCATGGCTCAGGCTGTTCGCTTTCCTCTGCCATTGCATCATTCCTTGCTCGTGGCTATCACTTGGAACAATCCACAGAAAATGCTCTCATATATATCAACAGTGCCATTAAAGGAAGCAAAGATCTGCTGATAGGAAAAGGAAATGGACCACTGAATCACTTTTTTAACCCTCAAAGACTCATTAAATATGAAATGGACTGATCAAGCTTGGGAAGCTATCCAACCCATCTATCAAGAAATATTGAAAATGCCCTTTATCGAAGAATTGAAAAACGGAACCCTTCCATTGGAAAAGTTTCAGTTCTATATGCTACAGGATGCCAAATACCTCGAACATTATGGACGGGCCCTAGCGGCACTCGGTTCAAAGGCAGAGGACAATGAAATGGCCTTGGACTTCTTTGAATTTGGCAAGAATGCCTTGATCGTGGAGAGAGCTTTACACGAAGCCTATTTCAAGCAATTCAAGCTAGAACCCAATCAAGAGATTACGATAGAGCCCGTTTGTCACCATTATATTCACTTCTTGAAAAGTACGGTGGCCTATGATCCGATAGAGGTAGCTACTGCAGCCATCTTACCTTGCTTTTGGATTTACAAAGAAGTGGGAGACCATATCTATCAAAACCAGAATACAGAGAATAACCCTTACAAGAATTGGATTGAAACCTATAGTGGCGAAGAATTTGCCGAAGGTGTGAAAAAAGCCCTACAGTATAGTAATTACATGGCAGAAAACAGTACGGATAAAGGTAGAAAAGCCATGCTTGAAGCCTTTATTGCCGCAAGTAGATTGGAATTTAATTTCTGGGATGCTGCTTATCGAAATATAAAATGGTAACCAATTCTTGAATTTTGAGCCAACTATTAAGTTACAAAAAAAAATACAATATTAGCGCGGTAAAGATCATATATTAAGGTAATAAATCTCCTGTTTTAGGAGCAATGCAAACATGATATTTGAGTAAAGGATTAAGCAAACCATTAAAATCAAATATCATGAAACAAAGAGTTCCAATATCGCAGATTATGACAACCGAGTTGATCACATTGACTCCGAAAGATAGCTTATATGAGGCTGAGAAACTATTCAAGAAACATAATATCCGCCACTTGCCTATTGTAGAAGGCAAAAAATTAGTAGGTGTAGTCAGTTATTCTGATTTATTGAAAATTAGCTATGCGGATGTAAACGAAGAGGATGATATCGAAACTATCGTTTATGATATGTACAGCATTCCGCAGTTAATGGCTAAATCACCATTGACGGTAGATCCTGAAGCGACCATAAAGGAAGTGACAGAGACCCTTTCCCAAGTTTCCTTCCATTCCATTCCTGTCGTGGACGGTGAGGACCTTGTAGGGATAGTAACTACAACAGACCTCTTAAAATATTTTATCGATCAATATTAGTATTTTGTTAATAATTAATTTCCAGCTGTAGACCAAAAGGGTTTACGGCTGAAATTTTTTATAAGGAAATTTATTATTACAAAAAACTACAAAAAAATAGCTTTTGGCGCAGTTTTTGGGCATTTTTGAATATAAAATTTATGTTATATGAAACAACTATGCTTACTTGCTGGAACCGCAGCGTTATTGACTTTCGGTTCCTGTACTTCAAACGCTAATAAACAATTGGAATCTAAAGATTCAAGTGAAACGGTATTGACAGATTCTAATCCCGTTGATACTACCCATACATCCCAAAATTCGCTTGATTGGGCGGGTACCTATTCTGGTGTATTTCCTTGCGCTGATTGTCCAGGAATCAAGACTACGGTGACCTTAAACTCCGATGAAACCTTTACCTATGAAGGTGAATATCAAGAAAGAGACACCAAAATTGAAGATACTGGCAAATTTATGTGGCATGACAACGGCAGTGTCGTTCATTTAGTAGGTAAAGAAGTAAACATGAAACTAAAAGTTGGTGAAAACCAATTGTTCTCCTTAGACCAAGATGGAAAACCTATCGACGGTCCTTTGAAAGACAATTATATCTTGAAAAAAGTTACTCAATAGTATTGAGTCTAAAGAATATTAAATAGAGCTGGTTTGAAAAAATCAGCTCTTTTTTTTTCTGCCCCAATGGGCAAAGAAGTTATGTTATGTTTTTTGAGTCATTCTGAGGTTCATCCGAAGGATCTCGGAGCTTTGTAAACCTATTTTTGTGAATAATTGCATTGGTGTACTTTCCTTTAACTGCGGTTATCCTACGTTTCGTCATCGTAAGTTTGAGAAAGTATAATTGGAGATCAATCGACAGAATATTATTTT